>NZ_CP080025.1:2167500-3367500 GCF_020463795.1 Echinicola marina
GGAGAGAATCCTGAGGTGCTCGAGTGAATCATGGCTAAGGAACTCGGCAAAATGGCCCTGTAACTTCGGGAGAAGGGGCGCCTACTCATCGCAAGATGAGAGGCCGCAGTGAAAAGGCCCAGGCGACTGTTTATCAAAAACACATGGCTTTGCGAAGTGGCAACACAAAGTATAAGGCCTGACACCTGCCCGGTGCCGGAAGGTTAAGGGGGGGCGTTATCGTAAGAGAAGCGCTGAACTGAAGCCCCGGTAAACGGCGGCCGTAACTATAACGGTCCTAAGGTAGCGAAATTCCTTGTCGGGTAAGTTCCGACCTGCACGAATGGTGTAACGATCTGGGCACTGTCTCGGCCATGAGCTCGGTGAAATTGTAGTCGCGGTGAAGATGCCGCGTACCCGCAACGGGACGGAAAGACCCCATGAACCTTTACTGCAGCTTAACATTGGCATTGGGTAAACGATGTGTAGGATAGGCCGGAGGCTATGAAGGGGCGTCGCCAGGCGTTTTGGAGCCACTGTTGAAATACGGCCCTTTGTTTGCTTGGTGTCTAATCCCTGTACAAGGGAGACATTGTTTGGTGGGTAGTTTGACTGGGGTGGTCGCCTCCAAAAGAGTAACGGAGGCTTCCAAAGGTTCCCTCAGCACGCTTGGTAACCGTGCGCGGAGTGCAATAGCATAAGGGAGCTTGACTGCGAGGCCGACAAGCCGAGCAGGGTGGAAACACGGGTATAGTGATCCGGCGGTACCGTATGGAAGGGCCGTCGCTCAAAGGATAAAAGGTACTCTGGGGATAACAGGCTGATCTCCCCCAAGAGCTCATATCGACGGGGAGGTTTGGCACCTCGATGTCGGCTCGTCACATCCTGGGGCTGGAGAAGGTCCCAAGGGTTGGGCTGTTCGCCCATTAAAGTGGCACGCGAGCTGGGTTCAGAACGTCGTGAGACAGTTCGGTCCCTATCTGTTGCGGGCGTGGGAAACTTGAGAGGATCTGACCTTAGTACGAGAGGACCGGGTTGGACGGACCGCTGGTGTACCGGTTGTGGTGCCAACTGCACTGCCGGGTAGCTACGTCCGGAAGGGATAAGCGCTGAAAGCATCTAAGTGCGAAACCCACCTCGAGATGAGGTTTCCGTACAGGGTTGTCATAGACGATGACGTTGATAGGCTGCAGGTGTAAAGCCGGAGACGGCATAGCTGAGCAGTACTAATAGCCCGAAAGCTTACCTGTGGAAATGTTGTATTATCTTTAAGTAGTCATTGGTACTTTAAAAACATAAATAGCAAGAACTTAGGCGACCTAGCCAGAAGAATTTGGGCGGTACGGCGCAGGGGATCCACCTCTTCCCATCCCGAACAGAGAAGTTAAGCCCTGTCGCGCCGATGGTACTGGGGTTACACCCGGGAGAGTAGGTCGCCGCCCTCACCTATCAGGCCCCTTTTACAGAAATGTCAAAGTGGCCTTTTTTTATGCCCTCGTCCTTTCAATAATTATACAGGGCTTTATGGAAGGAGTAATTTAAATATCGCTGGTTTAGTTGTATCAGTTAATACTATATGCGCCTTTTTTCAATAGTTATAAAAACGGCTTTAGATTTTTGTTTTTTCTACCTGTTCTAAACAGATTCTTTTTTAAATTACCTCTTAAACGTATTACATTTTATTATGAGTAGAATAGCATTGATTACTGGAGCGACCTCCGGAATCGGTAAAGCTTGTGCCATTAGTTTATCCAAAGAAGGTTATAGTATTATAGCTACTGGTAGAAGAGAAAACCGTCTTAAGGAATTGAAAAGTGAATTGGCAAAAAATGTCGCGTATCACTATTTGGTTTTTGATGTGAGTGATAGGGAAGCAGTAGAAGCTGCCATAGGGGCATTGGATGATGATTGGAAAGAGATAGACGTACTAATTAATAACGCAGGTAATGCACATGGACTAGACCCGATAGATAAGGGAAGTATCGATGATTGGGATGCGATGATGGATATTAATGTAAAAGGACTATTGTATGTTTCGAAACAAATTATGCCTTTGATGAAAGAAAGAAGGGCAGGGCATATTGTTAATATCGGTTCCATTGCTGCAAAAGAAGTGTATCCTAACGGTAATGTATACTGTGCTTCCAAACATGCGGTCGATGCCATTACAAATGGGATGAGGTTAGATTTGACACAGCATGGTATAAAAGTAACAGGGATACATCCTGGTCTTGTGGAAACGGAATTTTCAAAGGTGAGATTTAAAGGTGATGAGGAAAAGGCTAAAAAAGTTTATGAAGGATTTGAACCTTTGAAGGCTCATGATATAGCAGATATTGTAAGGTTTGCCGTTACTAGGCCTAATCATGTAGTGATGACTGATATTACTGTGTTGGCTGGGGGGCAAGCAAATAGTAATACGGTATATAGGAAATAGTATGTTCATGTTGTATAGATTTTTTGTTCTAGGATTTTTATGGGGGGCTTTTAGCTGTAAGCCTGGAGGTAATGGGGAAGGCAGTGGCGCTGAATACTTTCTTGAGGGAGAGAACAAAACTATTGTTATAGCTGATGAATCCAAAGCTGATTCTATAAGTGATTTTGAGCAAGGACTTATAGATGCGGGACTGGTTAATGTTAAAAGTGTATTGCCAGAGGTGTTGGTGGAATTGAAGTATAGTACTACTGATAATTTTTTCGGTAGGGATGTTTATGGCGCATTGACTAACTGTTATTTACAAAAGGAAACGGTGGAGAAGC
Source organism: Echinicola marina (assembly GCF_020463795.1). Taxonomy (NCBI): domain Bacteria; kingdom Pseudomonadati; phylum Bacteroidota; class Cytophagia; order Cytophagales; family Cyclobacteriaceae; genus Echinicola; species Echinicola marina. The sequence goes on from NZ_CP080025.1 coordinate 2,170,240, forward strand.
TAAAGCTTTCATTGGATTATTTGAAGGCTAATTATCCTGAATTGATTTTTTTGATATATGATGGTGTAAGGCCTAGATCGGTTCAGCAAATCCTATGGGATAATTTGGACAAACCAGACAGCATTAAGCCTTTGTATGTGGCCAATCCGCAAAAAGGTAGCTTACATAACTATGGTGTGGCCATTGATCTTACTCTTGCTTATAGGGCGACAGGTGAGGCGTTGGATTTAGGAACGCATTATGATTTTTTTGGCTATCCGGCATATCCGGATCGTGAAGCTGAAATGTTGGCAGCGGGAAAAATTAATACAGATCATATTGAAAGAAGACGTGTTCTTCGCCAAGCGATGAAAAAGGGTGGATTTACTGGTATTGGTTCGGAATGGTGGCATTTTAATGCCTTTAGCTTGGATGAAGCAAAATCTAAATTTGAAATAGTACCTTAATATATTTTAGTAACAATAAATTCATGCAATGAACCTATTAAAAAGTAAGGGGCTGTATAAGGCCTTATTAATGTTGAGTTTTATTTTATTTGTAAGTGTCAGCAGTTCTTTTGCCCAAGGACAGTTCAGAGCTTTGGTGTTTAGCAAGACACAGGGGTTTAGACATCAGTCTATACCAAATGCGGTTAAGGCAATTAAGGACATGGCCCAGAAAAGGGTGTTCAGTGTTTACACTACGGAAGATGCAGCAGTTTTTACTGATGAATCTTTAGCAAAATATGATTTGATTATTTTGGCAAGTACAACAGGTAATATTTTAAATGACGAGCAAAAGGCAGCATTTATAAAATTTGTCCAAAGTGGTAAAGGTGTAGTAGGGATCCACAGTGCTACTGATACGGAGTATGATTGGGAATGGTATACCAAAATGATAGGAGGACAGTTTAAACACCATCCAGCTCAGCAAACAGTAAGGATTAAAGTGATGGACTCTAATCATCCATCTACATATCACCTGGGCAATAAATATTGGTTGTGGACAGATGAGTTATATGAATATCAAAACTTCAATGATGATGTAAATGTTTTATTGCAGTTGGATGAAAGTACTTATGATGTTGGAAGTAGAAATGGTAAAAAGATGGGGATGGGTGATGTTCACCCCATCGCTTGGTATCATGAATATGATGGAGGAAGGGTTTTTTATACTGGATTAGGGCACGTAGAAGCTGCTTATGAGGATCCGGACTTTCTTAATCACCTGTATGGTGGTATTTGGTGGGCAGCCAAAGGATACCCTCTTGATTAATCCTTATTATTGAATCATAAAATCTCCCTCAATACGGCCGGATATATATCATGTCCTCCGTTGTAGGAGATTTTTTCTTTTTTGAGTTTTATCTTTTTCAATAGTGTTTTCTGCTCATTGATCCGTTCTTCATTGAGGAAGGGTCCTGTTTGCCCCAGACCAATAATATTGGGGTGTGGATCAAGGTATTATGAACCTGACTGAGGTCTAAGTCATGGGCGAATCCGCCTCCCCAAAGCACTAATTTATTAACAGGAATAGTCAGTTGTGCGGCCCATCTGGTGGAAGTGGTGCTTCCTTGAGAGAATCCTAGGATATTGATCGGGGGCATTTTTTTGAAATCTTTTAGTATTTTATCTAAGACAGCATTTAAAAATCGATTGTTGTTTTCTATGGCCAGTTCCCTTTGGTGTTTAGTCATCCAGTTTGCACCTACTCTCCCAGAAAAACCTTTTAAGTAGGTATGATTCATCGCTTCGGGTGCTATGATCAGTCGGTTTTTGCTAAATATGGTTTCAAACTTTCTTAAAAGAAGGGAGCCAGCTGACCATACCCATGAAGTACTATCCAAATTTCTGTTTCATAGCCTGTGGGCTCATGTGAAGTGAGGTAAGAAGCTTTGCTGTTAAAACTGACTTCCTGGTACATTTGGTTCATTTGAAATTATTGAATTTAAAAGGGAGTAACTGACTGATATTATCAGCTTTGAATATTTCTCCTGAAGGGTTTAGCATATAGATGGCAATCTCCTGATTGAATTTTAACTCATATTCATTGATTGTCTGTCGACAAAGTCCACAAGGAGAAATGGAGGAATAATTTTTACTTCCTAAAGCCTTAGCTGCTAAGGCAATTTTTAGCGGCGCTTGGTTGGGATAATTGGCATTGGCATATGATAGTAAAACGCGCTCTGCACATATCCCTACAGGAAAGGCCGCGTTTTCCTGGTTGTTTGCGGAAAGCATTTCTCCACTTTCTAAGAGTAAGGCTGCTCCAACAGCAAATTGAGAATAAGGCGCATAAGCGTTTTGCAGGGATTTTTTAGCCATTGCCATCAAATCCATTTCGTCCTTGTCCAGCTCTCCTTGTTCAAGGATATGTAAGCAGATATTTTGTGCTATTTTTTTAGCCATTGTAATGGAAGGATTGTAATTGTGCGATAAATGGATACATAATTTAACCTTTAGTTGGAGGATTTGAAAGAATAAATTTCTTCAATATGAAATTATTTGGCATCTTGGAAGAATCCAGAATTTTAGCAAAATGAAAACGATTTTAGTTATTGGCGCAGGAAAGTCCTCCCATGTATTGGTGGATTATTTATTGGAACAAGGTTTTATAAAGGACTATTACCTAATCCTCGCAGATGCAAGAGTCGAATTGGCTGAAAAGATGCTTCAGTCCAGAGAAAATGCTGAGGCTATTCAAATGGAAGTTGAGAATCAGGCTGATAGACGATTGGCCATTGTAAGGGCGGATGTAGTTGTTTCTATGCTCCCGGCCTTTTTACATCCCTTAGTGGCAAGGGATTGTCTTGCGCTTGGGAAACATTTCTTCTCAGCTTCCTATGAATCTGAGGAGATGCGTGCATTGGGAAATGAAGTTGCTGAAAAGGGATTATTCTTTCTGAATGAATGTGGTTTGGACCCTGGGATTGATCATATGTCTGCCATGAAGATAATTGATTCGGAAAAAGCTGCGGGGAGTTCAATTGTCCTTTTTAAATCGTACTGTGGTGGAGTACTTTCTCCTGAGAGTGAGAATGATAATCCATGGAAATATAAATTTACTTGGAATCCAAGAAATGTCGTATTGGCAGGGCAGGGAGTCTCCAGATTTATCCGAAACGGGAAATATAAATTTGTGCCCTATCATATGCTTTTTAGAAGAACGGATAAAGTGCGTTTTGATGATGTAGGAGAGTTTGATGGTTATGCCAACAGGGATTCCTTAGGTTATAGAGGAGTGTATGGCCTGGAGGATATCCCAACGATAATTAGGGGGACGCTAAGAAGAGCTGGTTTTTGTAAAAGCTGGGATGTACTGGTCCAGTTGGGAATGACGGATAATACGTTTACTGTCGAGCTTCCAGAAGATTTTACCATGAGGACATTTTTTAATGCCTTCTTGCCATTTGACCCTGTTCAAAAAGTGGAAGAAAAACTGCAGACCTTACTTCCATGGGTGGATGATGAGATTTTATGTAAATTAGAATGGCTGGGACTTTTTAGTAATGAACCTTTGCCCTTATTAGAGGGGAGTCCTGCAGCAATCCTTCAAGTGATTTTAGAGAAAAAGTGGGCCATGCAAGAGAATGATCATGATATGGTGGTGATGCAGCACCAATTTGAGTCAATTACTGTCCAAGAAGTCAAAAAGCATATTCATTCAAGCTTGGTGATCAAAGGGGAAAACAGAACCTATACCGCTATGGCAAAAACAGTGGGGTTACCGTTAGGCATCGCAGTGGATATGTTTTTACAAGGAGAAATTAAACTGAAAGGCTTGCACCTGCCCATCAAAAAAGAAATCTATTTACCTATTTTAAACAAATTGGCCGAAAGAGGAATTGTTTTCAGAGAAGAGGTATGGTATGCTTCATAAATTTAAAAAATTGTCAAAAAATCCTTTAATAAATGCTTATATGCTTGACTGTAGCTGAAATCCTCATCTTTAATGCATATGGAGGTTGGCTCAGGAATAGTCAGTTTACTAAATGAAAATGATTTGATTTGTCTTAGCACCTTTGTACTTGGCCGATCTCTCAGTTCATAAAATGCATTGGAATATAGTTCGAAAAAATTGGCGATTTTCTCCAGTTCTTTCATTTGATTTGGAGGGAGGATTACCCAGAATTTCCCCTTGTTGGGTTCCAGTAATTTAAGGACTCCCTTGATCAAATCGCCAAAGGGTAATTCATCATTGTGAAGGGCTAGGTTGCGTTGTTTGTCTTTGGATTTGTTATGGTTAGTGTAATAAGGAGGGTTGCTGACGATTAAATCGAATTTTTCAGAACAGCTCTTTGAAAAATTTTGGAAGGAACCCTTTTCTATTTTTACCTGATCAGCCCAAGGGCTTTGGGCTATATTTTCGCTGGCTTGGGTAAATGCCTTGCTATCAATTTCCAATGCCTTAATTTGGGCTTTTTCAAATCGTTGTGCCATCATCAAAGCGATGACACCAGTGCCTGTACCAATGTCTAGGATATTTTCAGGTTGATCTTGGCTGGCCAATGCTCCCAAAACCGCTGCATCGGTGCTTACCTTCATGGCGCATTGGTCTTGAAAAATGGTAAACTGTTTAAATTGGAAATAATTATTGGCCATTATAATTAGTTCAATTTGTTTTCCTGTTCGTAAACTTCGTCGATCAATAGGTTTTTCGATTCTGCGGCATCTACGGCTAACTGATCACATCGCTCATTTTCAGGGTGGCCTGCATGACCTTTCACCCATTGAAATTGGGGCTTGTATTTATTATGCAATGGGATATAACGCTTCCAAAGGTCTACGTTTTTTTTGTCTTTGAACCCCTTCTTTTGCCAAGTCCATATCCAACCTTTGGTAATGGCATCCACTACATATTTACTGTCTGAGTAGACTTTTACTGGGATTCCTTCTACTTTGATGGCTTCAAGCCCCTTGATTACTGCTAGCAGCTCCATTCGATTATTGGTCGTCAATCGAAATCCTTCAGAAAGCTCCTTTTCATGCTGTTTAAATTTCAAAATGGTGCCATAGCCCCCGTTTCCAGGATTTCCCTTAGCTGCTCCGTCAGTGTAAATTAAAATCATGTTCAAAAGTATTAAAAATGTCAGCTATTTCTAGCTGACATTTTTAATTCGTTAAATATAAACTGTCGATTACAGTGCCTCAAATAAGTTTGTTTTGAATATTTTGATAGCAATGGATAAGAGAATGATACCGAAAATCCTCCTCAGTACATCCAAGCCGGTTTTGCCCAGCTTTTTTTCCAGCCAATTGGTACTCTTTAATACGATATAGACGATCACCAAATTGATCAAAATACCTATCGCAATATTGGTCTGCGCAAATTCTGACTTCAGGGTCAAAATAGTGGTCATCGTTCCAGCCCCAGCAATCAAAGGAAAAGCAATAGGGACAATGGAAGTACTGGAAGCATCTGCTTCTGGATCGGGTTTGAAAATTTCAATACCCAAGATCATTTCCGCACCCAGTGCAAAAATGATCAGTGCTCCTGCGATGGCAAAATCATCTACCCCAATTCCGAAAAGATTGAGGATGTTTTTGCCCAACAGTAGAAAAAGGACCATAAGGATACCTGCCACAATGGTCGCTTTTTCAGACTGAATGTGCCCCGATTTTCGGCGTAGGTTGATAATAATGGGGATGGAACCCAAAATATCAATTACTGAAAACAAGATCAGTGTCACCGATAGAATTTCTTTGAAATCAAACATTGTTTAAATTTTTCCGCAAAAGTAAAATTAAAATTTTGAATAATCTCAAATTTTAGATTAATATTCTTTTAGGAATTTGATTAATTTATCAAATTCGTCATCGCTGATGGCAGGGAAATTGGCTATTCTAAAGCTGGTAGGCTTTAAAGGTCCATAACCGCTGCCCATTTGCATTCCTGCCTTTTCTGCTGCGGCCTTGATTTCCTTGATGAATTCTTCCTTACCTGAAATTCCCATTACAGTCTTACTTCTGGTTTTCGGATTTTGAACGAGCATCATGAGCTTTTCAGATTGAGCAATGGTGTTCTCCAGTTGTCTCATTCTTGCTCTAAGTAATTGATCAGTCTCCTGGATTTCTGGTCTGTCCTCCAAGCTTCTTTTTAGCAAATAAATACCCAAAACATTTGGAGTATAATGCGTCTGGTAATTTGAAGCATTTTCCAACATGAAGCTTAAAGAATTATATCTTCCAACTTCTCCTTTACGATGACATTTTTCAATGGCCTTAGGGGAGAGGATCAATAGTCCTAATCCAGCAGGAAGTCCAAAGCATTTTTGTACAGAAGCATACCAAATATCTGCCAATGAGAAATCCAATTCAATTCCCGCCATGGAAGAAGTAGTATCCACCGCAATCATTTTACTGGGGTATTTTTGTCCTAGCTCAGCAATCAATTCATTGCTCACTTCTGTGGCGTTCGATGTCTCGTTTTGGGTAATAGCGATTAGGTCGAATTTCTCGTCAATATCCAAAGAAGCTACATCCAGTTCTGTTTCCGTATCCAATTTTAAGGATTCCGTTTCTGGATTTAAATGGGAAGCAAAGCTCAACCATTTTTTTCCAAATGAACCTGAATATATATGAAAACTGGCACGCTCCACAATTGACTGGGCAAGGATCTCCCAGTTTTCTGTCGCACTAGAGGTGAAAAGCAATTTATAATCCTCAGGAACATGAAGCTTTTCTTTTATTAAAGTTTCAGTTTCCTGATAAAGGTTCATAAATGTAGCACTACGGTGATTGGCGCTTAAGATGCCTTGATTGAAAGCATCCTGTAAGTATTCTGCTACTTTGTCATAGACCTTAGAAGGTCCTGGTGAAAATGTGATCATCGGTTTGGGAGGTTTGTTAAGATTGAAGAAAATACTGGATGCCTAATTCATAGCCTTTTAATCCTAGACCAGAAATCATGCCTATACATTCTTTGGAAATAATGCTTTTATGACGAAATTCTTCTCTTTTGTAAATATTGGAAATATGAATTTCGAGGACAGGAGTGGTCACGCCTGCAATGGCATCAGATATGGCCACAGAAGTATGGGTATAGGCTCCCGCATTAAGCAATACGCCATCATAACTGAACCCTACTTCGTGGATCTTATCCACCAGTTCTCCTTCAATATTGCTTTGGTAATAGGATAATTCCACTTCTGGGAAGGTACTTTTGAGTTGTTCGAAGTATTCTTCAAAAGATTGGCTTCCATAAATTTCCGGTTCTCTCTTGCCTAAAAGGTTTAAGTTTGGGCCGTTTATTATCAGTATTTTCAAAATATAAAATGGTTTTTAGCTTTTAGATCCAAATATTGGGCAAAGTTAAGGATATGCTGATTGATTTGGACAAAAAAGCCCAGCTTAAATTTTATCTTTGATACAAAATATTTGTCTATGGAGGGCTATTGGGAGAAATATATCAAGCAGTTTGTCTATTATTTAAAGATAGAGCGCTCTCTGAGCCAAAATTCAATTATTGCCTATCAGCATGATATCAAAAGATTGACCCAGCATTTTAATGAATATTATCCTGGTTTGCAGTTGCAAGGAGTGCAGCTGGTACATTTAAGATCATTTGTACATGACTTGGCCTCTTTGGAAGTTTCAGCATATACCCAGGCAAGGGTGATTTCAGGAATAAAGGCATTTTTTAAATTCTTGATGTATGAGGATATTATTTTTGAAGATCCTTCTGTATTATTAGAGACGCCTAAGTTGGGAAGGAAATTGCCAGATACCTTGAGCTATCAAGAAATCAGTCAAATTTTGGAAGGGATCAAATTGGGAGAAGGAGAAGGTCACCGAAATAGGGCGATGTTAGAGGTGCTTTATAGTAGTGGGCTACGTGTGTCGGAACTTATAGAACTAAAGCTATCTAATGTTTACACGGATATTGGCTTTTTAAGGGTTATTGGAAAAGGGAATAAGGAGCGACTAGTGCCTGTTGGCAGAGATGCATTAAAATACCTTCAAATTTATATGAAAGAAATTCGTCGTCACCAAAAAATAGCGGCAGGTCATGAGGAATATGTGTTCCTGAATCGGCGGGGGAAAAAGCTAACCAGGGTAATGGTGTTTTTGATGATCAAAAAGATTGTGGCTGAAGTAGGGATTCAAAAAAAGGTTAGTCCACATACTTTTAGACATAGCTTTGCCACTCATTTGATAGAGGGGGGGGCAGATCTAAGGGCTGTGCAAGAAATGCTAGGGCATGAAAGTATTACTACGACAGAAATTTATACCCATTTGGACAGGGAATATTTAAGGCAGGTACTGACCGAGTTTCATCCAAGGAAATAAAATACGGAAAGACTGAAAAGAAAAAAACCAGCCAAACTTCAAGAATGGCTGGTTTTTATGCTCAATTGAAAAGATCAATACTATTCATCCAATTTGGTATAAGGGATTTTCATTTTCAATTCCCAGGTACCCGTATCATTTATTTTAACCCCCCATCTGATGTAGGCGTGGTTTCTGATTTTGCCAGTTTCAGGATCCCTGTATGGTGCCCAAAACTCATCCCATTCTGCAGCTGTTTTGGGGCCTTTGTCAGCTTCATAAGCCTCTGTATCTACCACAAAGGCACTTCCTTTGGAAAGGTAGTACATCAAATAAGTGCTGTTGCCACTGTAGTTTCTCCCGAATTGTGGGAAGGGAGGAGCAGGCAGGAAGAAAGAAGTCTTCTTATCTCCTTCAACAGTTTCTACAGAATTGTCGTGGTAGTTTTGAAGATAGGATGATCCGCTTGGGTAAAAGGTGATTTCGTCAGTATCTACAGCATTGCCATAGCTGTCTTGAATGATCATATCTACCTTTACAGAGTTAGCAGGTTCATTACTTATTTTCTGAACAGAAAAGTAAGGATTGGTTCCATCAAGTACACTAGGGATATTCTCATCGCTAGATCCTGTAATCACTCCTGTATGGGCTATGGAGCTACCTTCATCTGAATCAAATAATAATCTAGACCTCATTTCGGTAGGAAACTCTACCGCTAGAAAAGGCTTCAATTTAATGATAGTGAAATCCTGAAGTAATTTTTCTCCTTTGATATTGGAAACCTGTACGTCTGCCTTGAATAGATCATTTTGAACAAACTTGGTAGCTTGCGTGAATGCAAATTCCCCACTGACTTCGTTTATCATAATGGATGGTTCTTCCGAAAGCTCCAATTTTGCTTCCGCAAGAGCTAAAGTAGTGTCTGTATCACCGTTAAAGGATTCTTTCCAAATTCGGATCTCATGGGTTTCCAATAATTCGTTGTTTGGATTGCCGTCCAAGTCTGTAAAACCCACAATTTCCCATTTCAATGGTGCGGTGGAGTTTTCTATGGCTGGACGTGCAGAAACAGCAAAGGTCCCTCTATCGACACTTATAGTGTCTTGTGTAGCGTGAACGTTGTCGCTTAGATAACCTACTTCAGGAGGGGTACAAGAGACCACGCCCAAAAATGATAACGCTAGTATTTGAAATAATGCTTTTTTCATTTTCAAAGTGTTTTTGTAGAATAATGATTTACTCTCTTTCATAATTAAACAGGGTATGGGTTCCTTGTAATACATGTATTACTCCGCTCGTAGACAATAAATTAGATGTCCTGACTATTATTACGTCGTCATCTGTGATGTTGTCCCATTCGTCCCATTCCTCACCCTTTTTATAGGTGAAAAACACATACTCAGGAAAGCTACTCAATTGGTTCGTGTATTCTTCCCTTGGTTCTAAGGAAATTCTTTTCTGCTCACCATTTAATGCCGTCATGATTTCTCCTTGGTTGCTCATATCTTCTCTGGTGATTTTTCCAGGAAAGATATAACCTCCCATATATTTTTGTAAAGTGTCCACGGGTATGTCATTTACGGTGTATTCTGCCTCAGCGTCGTCTTCTCTCATGTCAGCCAAAACGGCATCCACATATTTTTGGATAGAAAGATTATTAGGAGCAAAAAGGGTGTTTTCTCCATTTACCTCGTCGATTAGCCCTGCTCTTTCGATCAATAACGCAAGCGTGTCCAATTGTGAATGCGACTGCAGGAAGGTATAAGTATCAGTGCCTACGTAAGGGCTGCTGACTCCTCCATCTACCAGATAATCATCATCAATACATGAAATGAAGCCAAGTGATATAGCTAGGATATAAATATATTTTTTCATTATTCTTTATTTTAAAGGGTGATTACAAACGTCCTTGCCAATATTCAGTTTGAACTATTGAAGGATTCCTCAGAATTACATCTTTGGAAACTGGCCAGAATTGCCCGCTTTTGGCTTTTCTGTCGCTGTTCATCCAAGAAACGCCTTCAAAATAATCCATTCTGATACGGTCATAAGCTACGTGTGCCTCTGCTACCAATTCAATGGCTCTTTCATCAAAAATAGCTTTGATAAGACCGCTTTGATCAAGTGTTCCCGAATAATCTGGCACACCCGCTTTGCTTCGGATCAGGTTGAGGTCGTCTATTGCTGCTGAATATTCTCCTAGTTTCGTATAGGCCTCGGCTCTCAATAGGTATATGTCCGCAAGTCTGAAGATAAGAATGTTAGATTCTGAGAAAACTGCGTAAGGATCTTCAGATGCAGGATCATCAGAGCTTAATGAATATTTGAGCGGGAAGGTTCTGGCGCCCATTCTATCAAATTCATTAAAGAACAACTCTTTTCTTACATCATTTTCTCTTTCTGGTTCGATCATGAATTCAAAGCCGTAGAAGTCAGGATTGCCTTGTGGGCCAGCACCATTGTTTCCGTCTAATATAGGCTGATCCAAGGTCATGCCTGTATGGTTTCCGCCACCTTTTGCCAACCTGAAAGACTCATCCATACTGGCATTGATGTTGATTTCAAAAAGACCGGTTTTAGATTGGCCTTTGATCATTTTTTCAAAACCTTCTTGGCCTTCCGCAACATAATCAATAAGGCTAGTATTGCTATTATTGATTACAGAAGTGGCGGCATCTATACTTTGTTGGATGAGCTCATTATTGCCCCCTTCCCTGCTGGCATACCAAAGAAGAACATGGGCCTTAAGTGCTTCTGCACTGGCTTTATTGGCAGTGATCGCCCAATTGTTAGAACCAGGGCTGGCATATTCCAAAAGACCAATTGATTTTTCAGTGGTTTCTAGGATATACTCTAGCACTTCTTTTTCTTCTGATCTAGCAACTTCTACGATATATCCGTCTTCAGTGATCAGCTGATCTGAACTCTCGATGGATTCGTGTACGATCGGAATTTCTCCCCATACTCTGGTCATATAGAAGTAGGATAAGGCTCTTACGAATGCAGCTTCACCCAAAATTCTGTTTTTTTCCTGAGGAGTATTGAAAAGCTCCTCTGGCATTCCTTCTACATACTGTTCAATCGTAAATGCCCAGTTGGCTGCTCTATAGAAGAACTTCCACTCCTGAGTATTTTCCCTGTAGGGTAAAACATAATTGCCATTTCCCTCGATATAGTTGGTGATCCAGAATTTACTGTCCATAAAGGTTTTTCCTGGAAATTCACCCCAGTGTAGAAAGTTTGCTTGGTAGGTCATCGCATATTTGAATAAAGCGTATGATCCTGCCAAAGCTTGCTCAGCTTCACTTTGAGAGCTCCAGTAGACATCAGGATGGGTGATACTAACAGGTTCCCGATCAAGAAGGTCTGAACAGCCGAAAAAAACAATTGAAATAATTGTTGCTATAAATATGTTTAATTTTCCTAGTTTTCTCATGGTGTTGGTTTTTAGAATCTTGCATTTAGACCAAAGGAGAACGTTTTTGCCTGAGGATAACCATTGCCTAAAACGTGACCTCTTGCATCAACCATAGAAGCATCTACTATGCTTTTCGATCTTTGCCACTGATAAGGGTTTAGTACAGAGAAATAAACTCTCAGTCTGTCTAGCCCCATTTTGTCGATGAAGGTGTTCTTATTGAAATTGTAGCCTACAGAAGCGTTGGTTATTTTCCAATAATCACCGTTTTCGATCCAAAGAGTTTGGTTACCTCTGAATGCATAGAAAGGACTTTCTCCTCCACCGGCAGGGAATAAGGCAGGGAAGCGTACGCCTGCAGCACCATCACCAGGCTGTTCCCAGAAGCTGTATTCGCTAAGGTCTGCTAGCCCTGAAGTGGCCCATCCATCTCCTCCTCTGTCATATCTGTCCATATAGCTGTTTAGAACAGTGTTCTTGATGTCTGCACCAAATGAGAACTGGCTATAGGCTTGAAGGTACCAACCCTTGTATCTCATGTTGATATTGAAGTTTCCTTGGATATCAGGAACTGGAGAATAATCCAGAGACATGATCTGGTCTCCTGCTTCATCTAATAAGTAATCGCCGTTAATATCCTCCCAGATTGGAAGCCCTGGTCTGATGGAAGCCCAAGCGGACTTTCCTGTAAGAGGTTCACCTGTATAAGGGTTTACAGGAAGTTGTTCCAAATTGTCAATGATATAATCATTCACGAATACATAGTACAAGTTGAGTGGTCTACCCACTACATAACCATAACTTCCCAGCAAATAGTCTCTGTTTCCGTTTGGCAATGCGCTGACAAAGTTTTGGTTTCTTGCAAAACCTGCAGTCAATTCTATCTTCCAATCACTCGCTCGTGGAAGTAGGTCATAGCGAATCTGTCCTTCCCATCCATAGTTCAGCACGCCTGCGACATTGGCTTTGGCATTGTTGTACCCAGAGTAAGATGGGAATTCAATGTCAAAAAACAGTCTGTCGGTGTTTTTGTTATAAGCATCAAAAGTGATGTTTAAACGTTGGTTGAGAAAGGCAAGGTCAAAACCAAAGTTCCATTGTCTGGATTGCTCCCAAGAAAGTTTGTCATTTCCGATAGCGTTGTAATTGGGTACCACGCCTGTGATGCCTCCATAGGATGATACGCTCATTTGATTAGAGCCGTATCCAGCAGAAAGTCCACCGTAGCCAAGATCATATGCGCCGTAGCGTAGGTAGTTGTTACTAAACTGCTTACCGTTGATACCCCAGCTGGCCCGTAGTTTACCAAAGTCAAGGATGTCACCGACCATCTCCTGAACAAAAGACTCGTCAGAGAATACCCAACCGATAGATGCTGATCCAAAGTTGGCCCAACGGGAATCTTCACCGAAACGTGAAGAGGCGTCCCTACTATAATTTACGCTGACCAAATACTTGTTTTTGAATTTATAGTTAAATCGGCCATAGAAAGAAACGAGGGCGTTTTCACTGATATCAGTGAAGCCTCCGATATTGTCTTTCTCATATCTGCTGTTGATAACTTGGATGGCGTCACTACCAAATCCAACCGCATTGATGCCCATGTCTTCGTATTTGTTGTAGTCAATACGGTTACCTGCAATGGCGATGATTTCATGATCTCCAAAGTTTTTGAGGTAATCTAGGTACAGGTCTGAGGCATTGTTCTTTCTGGTGTACAAAGAATAAGCAGCATAACCGTCTCCGTTTGGCCTGATAGAAGAAGGTTCATAGAAGTTCTTCTTATTGAAATCAAACTGATAGGTCAATTGAGAATTGAGCCTTATGTCCTTGGTGACCTTGAACTGAGCAAAGTTAGAGAAGGTAACCTTTGTTTGTTCGTCTGTGTTTAATTTATCATTTAGCTCACCCTGCAAGGAAAGAATTTTTGCTTGTGGCAAATAAAACAGCGAAGAATTCAGGTTGTTTGGACTGGTAGGAAGACTGTTGTCCAAGTTGAATGATCCTCCTCCTGGGTTCCCTTGTCCAGTTTGGTTTTCTGTAATGGAAGAATTGATGATAAACTGGTTGTTGAACTTTTTCCCAACCTTAGAGTTAAGGTTGGCATTAAGCGTATACCTTTTAAAGCCTGTAGCTTTGATTACGCCTTTGTCATCATTATAACCTAGAGAGATGCGGTAGTTGGATGATTCACTTCCTCCTCTCATACTTAAATTATAGCGTTGAGAGACACCTTTTTGATAAAACAGGCCTTGATAATCCACATTGTTGTTGAATGCGGGGTTAAGGCTGTCTGTTAACATGATCGGTACATTGTTGGAAAGCAAGAAGTCATGATCCCACCATTTTTCCAACATTCCCATTTTTTCCCTTCTTTCAGCAGCCCCCACAAGCATGGGAACCTGTTGAGGAATAGGTTGAAAACCTATACTTGTAGTGAAATCAAATTGTGGTTTGTCAAGAGCAGCTCCTCTCTTGGTTTTGATGATGATAACCCCGTTTGCACCACGGGAACCATAAATAGCGGCTGCAGAAGCATCCTTGAGAATGTCTATACTCTCTATGTCATTTGGGTTTAATGATGCCAGGTAGTCAGTATTGGAAACTCCATAGCCGGCAAGGTCTTCAAGTGAGGTTTGTACACCATCTACTACATATAGCGGAGTACTGAATGCTGTAAATCTATCGCCTCCATCAAGTCCTCCGGATACAGTGGCATTACCTCTGATGATGAGGGCTCCTCTGGCACCAGCAGCACCACTGACGTTGACGGTTTGGATACCCGTGCCTTGGGTTCCTATTAGGGAAGCCACGTTAGTCACAGGAATGTCTTCCAACTGGTCACTTTTGATACTGGTCGTGGCACTGGTTACGTCTCTTTTGATAACGGACTGGTAACCTACTACTACGAATTCTTCGAGTTCGGATTCTTCCGCTTCCAAAGAAATATTCAAGGTTTGGTCATTGTTTACTGTCCTTTCTTGAGGTTTGTAACCAATGAATGAAAATATTAACGTCTTACCTTGCTCAACGCCAATCTTAAAATTTCCATCGATGTCGGTAACCATACCTTTTGTAGAACCTTTTACCAGAATATTAACACCTGGAATAGGTTCCTGGGACTCGGCATCGATGACAGTCCCGCTTACTGAAATTGTCTGGGCAGAAACAAGTCCGCTCAGGCAAATGATAAATAAAAAACTTAGTAGAGTTTTTAACATTGTTTAGTCGTCTTAGTTTTGTTAAAATTTTTCAAATAAAGAATAACAACATTTTGTTCTATTCTCAGTAAACCTTAATCCGTGCTGCTTTTATATAGGATTGACCGCTTTCTGTTTTTCAGATTTTTTAAGTTGAATCACTCCATGACACTGTTAAAAAGTGAATCAATTAAAAAAAGAATAGCCTAGTTGTTTTATTAAATAGGTTCAATTCTGACTGAGAAAATAGCATAAGCCACGTATTAAAACATCGGGTTAAGATACCATAGTGCTAGGTTGTTTAGGTGTTACTATTGGATAGCTTGGATTGATTTTTGATCCTATTCTTACGACAATTCCAGTCTTTTGTAAGTATTAGGTTCTTTCATTAACTAATCTTTATGGTTTTGAATATAAGGAATAAGTTACGAAACATAAAATAATATCCGTTTTTTAGTTTCAAAACACTTCTTATTTTTCTTGTTTTTAAGAGTGTGAAATGTTTTGTTAGTGAAACGAAGGGTTTGTTGTAAATGTGAAATGTTTGCCCTGAAGGGTTTAAAACCATTTTTTTGAGACCAAAGGATAGCTGGGTGTTTCGTGTTCAAATAGAAGAAGGTTTTAGTTAGAAAAAAATGAAAAAAATGTGTTTCATACAATAATATGTATGTCTATTTTAGAATAGTTGTGATTTTCAGTTTTACTTATGGATATTCGAAGGAGGAAATGGGGAAGGGGATTTTAATTCCTTGCTCTAATAGCTGGAAGCTTTCAGAAGTTGATGTTTATATCAAATGGTTATCTGGATTCACTTTTAATATTTTATTGGCGTCATGGCTGCAATATTACCAGAATAGCAGGATTAAGAATGAAATTAGAAAGGAGGCTATTGCTGGTTTCTGGATTGCAGTGATTCAGTATATGGCTGAAGAATGTGTTTAAAATGTATTTTTTTGTATGTAAATTAATTTTATGTATATTTTATCATATTTTGTAAACAAACAGCATATGAAAAGGTTTTTTAAGATTGTTCTTTACGTCCTATCTGCATGTATAGTTGTCATTGGTGTAGGGATAGCCTATGTGGGCTTTGGCTTGCCCAATGTGGCTGATCCTGAAGAAATAGTAATTGCTGGAACTGCCGATCAAATTGCTCGAGGGGAATATTTGGCTCATCATGTCATGTTGTGTATGGATTGTCATGCGCAAAGGGACTTTTCCTTATTCTCAGGCCCGCCAAAACCCAATACATTAGGAGCGGGGGGAGATAGGTTTGACCATTCTATGGGGTTTCCGGGAGTTTTTATTGCCCCTAATATAACACCGGCAGGAATAGGGGACTGGACAGATGGAGAGCTTTTTAGACTAATAACTACAGGGGTAAAGAAGGATGGTGACCCCATTTTTCCTGTTATGCCCTACCAAAGTTATGGGAAAATGGATCCTGAAGATATAAAATCGGTTATTGCCTATATCCGGACATTAGCCCCTGTGGAGAATGAATTGCCTTCCTCAAAGGCTGATTTTCCGATGAATTTGATATTGAATACCATTCCCCAGGCAGCATCACTGAAGCCAATGCCTCCCAAGGAAGACTTGGTAAAGTATGGAGAATATTTAGTGACAGCAGGAGCTTGCGCTGATTGTCACACCAATTTTGAGAATGGGGCATATACAGGCCCACGTTTGGGAGGAGGAAGGGAGTTTCCTTTTCCTGATGGTACGGTGGTCCGCTCTGCAAACTTGACCGCTGATGAGACTGGTATAGGAAATCTTACCGAAGATACTTTTGTGGCACTTTTCAAAAAGTACAATACAGCACCCTTCCAGAATATGGCCGTAAAACAGGGCGAATTTCAGACCATTATGCCTTGGGTAATGTATGCCGGGATGGACAGTACTGATTTGAGAGCCATTTACAAATATTTGAATTCACTGGAACCAGTAAAAAACCAAGTTGAAAAAGTATCATTTGCAAACTAATATAGATTGAAAAAGTGGATTAATTAACCCTGTAATCTCATCGCCTCCTTCTGATCCTAGGGGGCGATGTTTTTTTATAAAGTTGGGGGCATTCTGCCTTATATTATATTTTTAGGGATACGGGAAGGCTAAAACTTGATATAAAAGCCTTTAGAATGCATGGGGTGAAATATTTGCCGATCTCTTCTTAAATAAGGTGCAGCTTTCATTGAATTCAATTAATTTAGCGGTTAAATTAATTCATGATGTCTGTGTATAAATCCTTAATGAAGCCCTTTCTTTTTAGAAAGGGGGCTGAAGATGCCCACCATTTCACCTTTTCTATGACCAAGTTGACTTTCAATTTGCCTCTTTTTAAAGGGATTATCAAGCGCATGTTTTATTTTGAAGATCCATCATTGGAAAAAGAGGTGTTTGGCTTGAAATTTAAAAACCCAGTGGGGCTAGCAGCTGGATTTGACAAAGACGCCAAGTTAATTGACGAAATGTCCATGTTGGGTTTTGGCTTTATTGAAATAGGAACTTTAACCCCAAAGGCTCAGGATGGAAATCCACAACCAAGACTTTTTCGCCTACCTGAAGATGAATCGCTGGTAAATAGAATGGGCTTCAATAATGGGGGCGTGGAAGGAGCCATAAGCAGGCTGAAAAACAGAAAGTCCAAGGTGTTGATCGGAGGGAATATAGGAAAGAATAAGGTGACTCCAAATGATAAAGCCGAGGATGATTACCTGATTTGCCTTAAGGCACTTCATCCCTATGTGGATTATTTTGTGGTCAATGTGAGTTCCCCAAATACCCCAAATCTTAGGGATTTGCAGGAAAAAGAACCGCTTAAAAAGCTTCTGATGTCTATAAAGGCTGAAAACGATAAAATGGATCATCCTAAACCAATTCTGCTAAAAATTGCCCCTGATCTTACAAATGGCCAGCTTGATGATATCATTACAATTGTTCAAGAAAGCAAGATAGATGGGGTAATCGCGACCAATACCACGATTGATAGGAGTCAACTGAAGACTTCACAGGAAAAAGTGGAGGCCATTGGAGCTGGAGGTGTGAGTGGAAAGATTTTGGGCAAAAGAAGCACAGAAGTGATTAAATATTTGGCGGAAAAGTCCAATCATTCATTTCCTATCATTGGTGTGGGAGGTATTTTCAGCCCAGAGGATGCCATAGAAAAGCTAGAGGCTGGCGCAAGTTTAGTACAAGTGTATTCTGGTATGATATATGAAGGTCCAGCGCTCATGAAGAGAATTAAAAAAGGCTTAAAAAAGTATTACAGCCGCTGATATTTTCTATATTTCAAGATTACAATTATCTTATTGTTCATTAAAAGTGGATCATTGAAGAATTATGGCTTCAAATACATATAAATCAAATACCTTCAGGAAGAAAGAAAAAGCCAAAAAGAAGAAACGATCTTTTAATTTTTCCATAGATGCCTTTAAGGATAAAAAAATAGCTTTATCCTTCGGTATTTTGTTTATGATGGTTGGTGCGTTTTTGTTTTTTGCATTTTTAGGTTACTTATTCACTGGACCTTCGGATCAAAGCGTGGTCACTAGTGTAAGTGAAGAAGGGGGGTCTTTTAGGGAAAATGCAGCTGAAGCAAGGAATTGGTTGGGATATGCTGGTGCCTGGATTTCACATTGGCTGATATTCAGGTGGTTTGGTCTGGCGGCATTTTTGCTGCCTCCGTTCCTGTTTATATTGGGCTTTAAATGGGCTTTTAAGAAGACATTGATCCCTCTTACCCAATACAGTGCTTTTGGGCTGTTTTTTATTTTTTGGATTGGTTTGTTGTTAGGTTATGTGGTACATATCCTTGATGGCTTTAATTACCTTCAATTTCTAAGTGGAGGGTTTGGATATGAGATGGCGGTGCTTTCAGATGAGTTTTTGGGCTGGGGAACCTTTATTTTGATATTTGGTTCCTTGCTGATTTTTGTCGTGTTTTTCTTTAATATTACTCATATTGAATGGTTACAGGGAGATGGGAAAAGTGAAAGTAATGATAGCCAAATGGATGCTGATTTAGCCGTTGCAACTTCTCCAGCTGAAAGGACTCCGACAGTAGCAAGGACAACTCCCGAAGATATGCAAGAAGGAAAAAGTGAGGATCTTACTGATTCCGAGTTGGAAGAAGAGGAGGACGATGGGCAAAGTTGGACCATCAAAAATGAAAAACCTGCCAAGAATAAACCAAATTCCCCAGAGCCTGCATTTAATATTGAAGGGCAGGATCTGGTCAGTGAGGAAATGGTGGAGGATGAAAGAGAAGATGAAAAGAAGTTTACGGTAGAGAAGGCGGCCAAGGAAGAAAAGACTGTAAGTGAAGTAGAAAATTTGGATCCGTATGACCCTACTTTGGATTTAGCTTCTTACCAGTATCCCAATATAGATCTGCTCAATGAGTATGATCAGCAAAAAGTGACAGTGTCCAGGCAAGAGCTGGAAGAAAATAAAAATAAGATCGTAGAGACTTTGGTGAATTTCAAAATTGGAATTCAGGAAATCAAAGCGACCATTGGTCCCACAGTTACTTTGTATGAGATTGTGCCTGATCCGGGAGTGAAGATATCCAAGATCAAGAACTTAGAAGATGACATTGCCTTGAGTTTGGCTGCATTAGGGATTAGGATCATTGCACCGATTCCAGGAAAAGGCACCATCGGTATTGAGGTACCTAATAAGAATCGGGAGTTAGTAGCTGCAAGGTCTGTTTTAGGAACCGAGAAGTTCATGAAGAGCGATAAGGATCTTCCTGTTGCCTTGGGTAAAACCATTTCCAATGAGGTCTTCGTCGTGGATCTGGCCAAGATGCCCCACCTTTTGATGGCCGGTGCAACGGGGCAAGGTAAATCTGTAGGCTTGAATGTTATTTTGGCTTCATTGGTTTATAAGAAACATCCTGCTCAGCTTAAGTTTGTTTTGGTGGATCCCAAAAAGGTGGAACTTACGCTTTTCAATAAAATCGAGCGGCACTTCTTGGCTAAATTGCCGAATGCGGAAGATGCTATTATTACGGATACCAAAAAAGTGATCTATACGCTGAATTCACTATGTATCGAGATGGACAATCGATATGATCTTTTGAAGGATGCTGGCTGTAGAAATCTGAAAGAATACAATGCAAAATTTGTGGCCAGAAAGCTCAATCCTGATAAAGGGCACAAATTCATGCCTTATATAGTGTTGGTCATAGATGAGTTGGCAGATTTGATGATGACGGCAGGTAAGGAAATCGAAGCACCTATTGCTAGATTAGCTCAGTTGGCAAGGGCCATTGGTATTCATTTGGTGGTAGCGACTCAGCGACCATCAGTAAATGTAATTACCGGTATTATTAAGGCCAATTTCCCCGCGAGGCTTTCCTTTAGGGTTACTTCAAAAGTTGACAGTAGGACCATTTTGGATGCCGGCGGTGCAGAACAGCTGATAGGAATGGGAGATATGTTGCTTTCGCAAGGATCAGATGTAATCCGTATACAATGTGCCTTTTTGGATACGCCAGAGGTGGAAGCAGTCTGTGAATGGATTGGTGAGCAGCGAGGATACAGTGATGCGTATATCTTGCCGGAATTTGAAGGAGAGGATGGAGATAGCAGTGTCGGAGATGTGGATCTTTCCGATAGAGATCCGCTATTTGAGGATGCAGCTAAGTTGATTGTATTGCACCAACAGGGAAGTACTTCATTGATCCAGAGAAAACTTAAACTAGGCTATAACCGTGCAGGAAGGATTATTGATCAGCTAGAGGCAGCGGGAGTGGTAGGGCCTTTTGAGGGAAGTAAAGCCCGAGAGGTCTTGGTGCAGGATGAAGTTAGTTTGGAACAGTTATTGAGTAACCTCTAAAATGCTATAAAAGCCTAAAATAGAAGGTTAATTATGTTGAAGAGAATATTATTATTTACAGTACTCATTATAGGTTTTCAAGGGCTAGTTTGGGGGCAAAAAGATCCCAAAGCCAAATTGGTTCTTGATCAAGTAAGTGAAAGATATCAGTCATTGAGTGGCGTTCAAGCTACTTTTGAATATTATTATTATAATGATATTGACGGTGCCAGTCAGTCCAGTACTGGAGAAGTCGCGGTCAAAGGAAATAGATATAAGCTGGTCTTGGATGATCAGGAGATATACAATAATGGTGAAACCGTCTGGACTTATATCAAGACAGGGGATTATAAGGAAGTAACCATCAATACAGTCAGTGATGATCCTGATGAATTGACTCCTTCGAGCATTTATAACCTCTATAAAAAAGGTTATGATTATGTCCTTATCGGCGATGAAAAGCTAAGCGGTAAATTGGTTCAGAGAATCAAACTTACTGCTGAGAATCAAAATGCCCAGTTTAGTACCATTATCTTGTATGTGGACAAAGCGAACAAGGATTTGATGGGCTGGGAAGTTTCTGATGCAGATGGGGGAAGCTTCAAATATCAATTCAAAAATGTGAAAACGAATGTGGATTTGAAGAATTCGTTTTTTGCCTTTGATGTTTCTGCTCATGTTGATGTAGAGGTAATAGATCTGCGTTAAGTTCCCTTTTTTAGAACGAAAAAATAAGAATAGCACAGATACTAAACGAATTTAAGTTTAGTGCGTGCTATTTTTTTTATTTTTGCCAAAACAATTGAAAAATGGACAAACAAAGCCTCTTTAAGCAAATTCAAGGTAAATCTTCTTTTCTGTGTGTAGGGTTAGATACAGATCTTGCCAAAATCCCTTCACACTTACTAAAGGAAAAAGATCCGATATTCGAGTTCAACAAACAGATCATTGATCATACAGCGGATTATGCAGTGGCTTATAAACCTAATATCGCTTTTTATGAGGCATTGGGGCCAAAGGGCTGGGAAAGCCTCCAGAGAACCTTGGAATATATTCCTAAGGATATTTTTACTATTTCTGACGCCAAGCGTGGAGATATAGGCAATACCTCTAAATTGTACGCCAAGGCTTTTTTTGAACAGATGAATTTTGATGCTGTTACTGTCGCTCCATATATGGGAAAAGATAGTGTAAGTCCTTTTTTGGAGTTCGGAGGAAAGTGGGTGATTCTCTTGGCACTGACTTCAAATGAAGGAAGCAAGGATTTTCAAGTTTTGGAGACGGAAGGGGGAAAGCCGTTATTTCAACAGGTTTTGGAAAAAAGCCAGGAATGGGGTAGTGATGAAAATTTAATGTATGTGGTGGGAGCAACTAGAGGTGAGAAAATAGCAGAAGTGAGAAAATATGCCCCTGATCATTTTTTCTTGGTGCCAGGTGTAGGTGCCCAAGGCGGAAGCCTTCAGGAAGTGGCCCAATATGGGATGAACAAAGAATGTGGCTTGTTGGTTAATTCATCTCGAGGAATTATTTATGCTTCAGGTGGTGAGGATTTTGGTGCGAAAGCTGGGACAGCAGCAAGAGCACTACAAGTAGAAATGTCCCAATTATTGGACCAGTATTGTAAATAATCTGGGGCGATCGAATAATTGACCATAGAAAGAACCTAATGGCCTGTTTCTAATTAGAAGACAGGCTTTTATTTTTTAGTGAAGCCATCTTGATTTTTAGTTTTCAATAAATACTTTTAAATTATGTTTCCTGCTGTTGTACAGTTGGTTGTGTTTTTTTTGGCTTTAATTTTTTATGCAGATGAATTTTAAAGAGAATTTTATCCATGCAATATGGAAGTACCAGTATTTTGATAAACGTGATTTGAGGACCTGCCATGGCGTGAGCTTGGAGGTCAAGAAAATTGGCTATTATAATTTTCATGAGGGGCCTGATTTCAGGGAATCACATTTGAGCATTGGTCAGTTGGAGCATCATGGCAATGTGGAGGTTCATTTAAAATCTTCAGATTGGTACCAGCATGCACATGACAGGGATCATCATTACGATTCCGTGATATTGCATGTAGTATGGGAACATGATACAGAGGTAAAAAGAGCAGACGGAACACTGATTCCTACTTTGGAACTAAAGGGTAAGGTGTTTTTAAGTGTTTTAAGGAATTATGAGCGACTGGTGTCAGCAAGGAATCCTATTCTGTGTCATGAATTTTTACCAGGCATTAATGAGATTATCAAGTTTTCCGCTTTAGAAAAAGCCTTGGTGGAAAGACTGGAAGAAAAAAGCAAGTTGGTGGACCAAGAAATAATTTCCACAGCGGGAGATTGGGAGGAAGTGGCCTATCGCTGGCTGTTTTATTGTTTTGGCTTCAAGGTGAACAATGTCCCAATGCTTAAACTGGCCCATTCAGTACCTTATAAAGTATTGAAAAAGCATTCAGGAAAAAGAGGTGTTTTAGAAGCTGTTTTGATGGGACAGGCAGGGTTTCTAACGGGAGATCAGCTGGATGAGTATTCGGCCTTTGCCCAAAAAGAACATGGTTTTTATCATAGAAAATATTCATTGCCCGAACCAGTTTATCCTACTGAATGGAAATTCATGCGGGTTCGTCCCAGTAACTACCCTCCAGTTAGAATAGCTCAGTTGGCCACCGTTTTATCCCAAAGCCCGAATTTATTTTCCCTGATTACTCAGGAAGTTGATAGCGTTTCGGCCTTGCAGGGAATCTTCTCTGGAGGCACCTCTACGTATTGGGAATATCACTATTTCCCTGGAAAGGAATGCAAAAAACACCAAAATAGGGTTTTGAGCAAAAGGACAATTCATTTATTGGCGATTAACTATCTGGTACCACTTTGGTTTTCTTATGGTAAATATTTGGATGATGAAAGGTGGAGGGCGCGTTGTTTCGATCTTTTACAAGAGATCCCGCCAGAAGAAAACCATATTATTTCCGACTTTATAGTAGAGGGATGGAGGCCTTTGAATGCATTTGATAGCCAGGGCATGATAGGTTTGCATCATGCTTACTGTAGTCAAAAGAAGTGCCTGAATTGTAAGGTGGGGCAAAACTTGCTCAGTGCAAGTGATTAATGAATTTTGGTTAGCTTGGGATTTTGGCGTAATTTTGCGCACTAAACCAAAAATAGATATGGAAAAACCGGTAATCATTTTAGGTGCAAAGGGAATCGCACATCCCGCATTGGAAATCTTTAATAGCAATGAGGTGGTTGTGTATGGCTTCCTAGATGAGGATAAAGAAATGCATGGCACAGAAATAAATGTAGTGCCGGTATTGGGAGATCCTGAGGACGATGGTTACTTAAAGTTGGTAGGTAAGAAATGTGAGGCTTTTGTGGCTGTGGATGATAATAAATACCGTCAGTTTTTGGTGAAGTTATTGAATGAGCGCAGAAAGGTTCAGCCTATCAATGCGATCCATAAAACATCCTATATTTCTACTGATGCTAGCATTGGCCACGGGAATTTCATCAATGCAAAGGTAAATATCGGAGCAGGGGCTAAACTCGGTAGCCACTGTATCATTCATTCTGGGGCTATTATAGATCATAAGGTGACAGCAGAAGACTTTGTCCAAATAGGCGCTGGTGCAGTAATTAATTCAGGTGTGAGTATTGGAAAAGGTGCTTTTATTGGTTCTGGAGTAACTGTAGTATCTGGGGTGAAAATTGGTGGAAATGCCAGAATTGGCGCTGGATCGGTTGTGGTGGCAGATGTAGAAGAAGAAAGTACAGTTTTTGGGAATCCTGCAGCTCCTATTAAGGCTTAGATTATTATATTTAATTATCATAAAAAAACCAGAACACCCTGCTGGAATCAGGGCAAAAGTTATGGAAAATTCAAATTACAGTGTACTTCTGTATTATTGCTATGCAGAGATCAAAGATGCTGAGGCATACAGGGAAGAGCATCACCTATTCTGTATTGAAAACAATATCAGGGGGAGAATCATTATTTCGTCAGAAGGTCTGAATGGAACGGTTTCTGGCCTTAAGGAGGACTGTGAGAAATACATGGCCTATGTAAAGTCTGATCCTAGGTTTGCTAAGACAGACTTTAAAGTTGATGATTTTGACCGTCATGCCTTCGCAAAGATCCATGTCCGTGTGAAACCTGAAATTGTTCACTCTAGCCTAAGGCATATTAATCCACTGGAGAAAACAGGTAAGCACCTGGAGCCGGAAGAGTTTAAGAAATTAAAAGATCAGGAAGATGTAGTGATCTTGGATGTGCGTTCCAACTATGAACATGAATTAGGGCACTTCAAGAATGCATTGACCCTTGATATTGATAATTTCAGGGATTTTCCAGAAAAGGTGAAGGAGCTTGAGCATTTAAAAGGCAAAAAAGTATTGACCTATTGTACTGGCGGCATCAAATGTGAAAAAGCCAGCGCTTATTTGTTGGATCAAGGTTTTGAGGATGTTTACCAGTTACACGGTGGAATTATCAAATATGGTATGGAAGCTGGCGGAGAGGATTTTGAAGGGAAATGTTATGTGTTCGATAACCGACTAGCAGTAGATGTCAACAAGGTGAATCCAACGGTGATCTCAAAATGCCATTGTTGTGGAACACCTTCTGACAGAATGGTCAATTGTGCCAATCCTGAATGTAATATCCATGTGCCGATCTGTGAGGAATGTGGGTGGAAGTATGAAGGGGCTTGCTCCGATGAGTGTAAAGCACATCCCGAAAAGAGAGAATATAATGGGACGGGATATTACCAGAAAAATACCAATGGCTATAACCCTTATAAAGGATTGCAAAGAAAGCCGAATAAGGATAAAATAAAATCTATTCTCCATGACTAAGGTTATCCCTTCATCAGAACTTATCATTAATCCAGATGGTAGCATCTACCATCTCAACTTGAAGCCAGAATTTCTGGCTTCAACTGTTATTACAGTAGGAGATCCAGAGCGTGTGTCTAAAATCACCCAATACTTTGATGAAGTAGAGCTGAAAGTTTCCAAAAGAGAATTTGTCACTCATACAGGTACTTATAAAGGGAAGAGGCTGACAGTGATGAGCACTGGCATGGGGACGGACAATATTGAAATCTTTATGACAGAGTTGGATGCTCTGGTCAATATTGATCTGCAAACTCGAAAATTAAAACCCAAGCACAGTTCTTTGGAAATTATCAGGGTAGGTACATCGGGAAGCATGAGAAAGGATATTCCTGCGGGGGCACTTTTGGCTACTGATTATGGGATAGGCCTGGATACCTTGATGCAGTATTACAATGCCGCCTATAGTTCCAAAGAGTTGGCCATAGCTGAAGCAGTTCAAAAGGCCCTTGGTCTTCAATTTAGGCCATACTGTTTCAAAGGCTCAGGTGCCTTGATGGGGAAATTGTGCAAAGGAGAGGTAATAGAGGGCAATACAGTAACCTGTCCAGGTTTCTTTGGGCCTCAAGGGCGGGAAGTTCGGTTGAAGCCAGCTATTCCAGATATCATTGAGAGGCTCTCAAAAGTAGTTGCTGGAGGCGTCCAATTGACCAATTTTGAAATGGAAACTGCTGGTTATTATGCCATGGGGAAAATGCTGGGCCATGAAGTACTTAGCCTGAATGCCATTGTTGCCAATAGGATCACTCGGGAATTTGTAGAAGATGCAGACAAAGTGATGGAAAAGCTGATTTTGCATACCTTGGAAAATGTATAATTGAGTTTACTGAATTATCCCATCATACATAGCCTTTTTGATGAGTGGTGAAACAAGTGTTTAAGTTATTGAGTTAAAGTAAAATAGGAGTTGTTTTAGGAGCATCTCGGGAACTTTGCTTTAACCCGAAGAATGAATAGCACAAGCTTGTTTTTAACAATCAGCATATTCGTCTCATGAAAGGCCTTTATTTCTTTTTATTCATTTGTGCATTTTTATTTATTGGCTTTCCTTCATTAGGTCAGTCCAGCCTACTCAGGGGAAAGGTGCAAGATGAACAAAGTGGAAAAGCATTGGAATTTGCGAATATCGCATTGCTTCATCCTGTAGATTCCGCTGTAGTTACCGGAGGAATGACGGATTTGACTGGGCATTTCGAATTTGAGGCTTCCTCAGGGGATTATATTTTTCGTGTGGGGTTTATAGGTTATAAAAGTTATCATGAAAACATTAGTGTTGGTGATAAGAAAAACCTGAATTTTGGCTTGATCAAACTGGCGTCTGAGACATCCGATTTGGATGAGGTTTTGGTGGAGGGAGTGACATCCATGTTTGAATCTGATATTGATAAGCGGAGATATAATGTTGAAAACAGCATTGTAGCTGAGGGAGCCACTGCCTCAGAGCTATTGGAAACTTTGCCTTCTATTCAAGTGGATGAAGAAGGAAGTATAAGCATGCGTGGCAGTGGAAATGTATTGATTTATATCAATGGCAGGCCCTCCAACCTGTCTGGGGAAAATACAGAAGCCATCCTGTCGCAATTTCCCGCCAATAGCATCAAAGAAGTTGAATTGATCACCAATCCCTCCTCTAGATATGATGCCGCAGGAGTGGGAGGAATAATCAATATTGTCTTGAAGAAAAACAGTTTTCAGGGATTAAACGGGCAGGTTAATACCTCAGTAGGAACCAGGGATAAATATGCCGGTGGCTTAACATTAAATTATGGTGCCGAAAAGATCAACTTCTTTACATCCTATAATTATCAAAACAGGAGGAGATTCCGAAAAAGTGATGAAAAAAGGTATAATGAGCTGTCCAATGCTTCCCCTTTACTGGACCAGGATTCCTATAATGAAGAGGTGGAGAAATCCCATTTGATGAGGGGAGGCTTTGATTGGAACCTTGTCCCTACACAGGTACTGGGCTTTTATGCACAGTTTAATGTCAATGAAGAAGTGGAGGAAGAAACCCTTAACCAAAGGAGTATCAATTCTGCGGGGGACTTGGATAGTTTGTCGGTTAGAGATGCCATTGAGGATGAAGAAGGAGATAATTTTGAAACAGGATTCACTTATAATTGGCAAATAGATACACTGGGCCAAAAGCTTTATGGGAGCTTCTCTTATGCACAGGATAGTAGGGATCAAACGGATACTTATGAACAGACATTTTATGATGAGGCAGTGCAAGAGGTGCCCCATAAATGGATAAAGCAACTGAATGGTAGGACTAGGGCCAGCGAACTCTATATTGTCCAAATGGACTATGAAAAGCCCCTAGGTAAAACTTCAAAAATTGAAGGGGGATTGAAAGGAACTTTTGGCTCTTGGGATAGAGGACAGGAATTTTTTCAGGGTGATATAAATACTGAATTTGAATTGGTAAGGAACGATACCGTAAGTGATGAATTTACTTTTAATGAGGATGTCTATGCGGCTTATTTTATTTATAGAAATAAAATGGGGGACTTTGGTTATCAGCTTGGTTTAAGAGGGGAGGCAACCAGAACCCTTGGTGTACAGGAGAGAGAAGATTTAGAGGTGGTAAATGATTATTTCAATCTTTTTCCCAGTGTTTACCTGAGTTATTCTTTACAGGAAGAGGAGGAATTGACCATTAACTTTAGTCGTAGGATATCTCGGCCAGGGATTTGGGATTTGGCGCCTTTATATTATGTGTCTGATCCTTTAAATGTGCGAACTGGGAATCCCTATCTGAAACCAGAGTATACCAATAGCTATGAATTTGGCTATATGAAAGCTTGGGAAAGGTGGTTGCTGAATGCGACCATTTATCACCGTTATTCGACGGATATTATTAGTAGGATCACACGAATAAACGATAATAATGTTACTGTCCAGACCCGGGAAAATATAAATGACCGAAGTAGTACAGGGCTAGAGTTGATCAACCAGTTTCAGTTTGGGAACTGGGTAGATGCCACCCTTACAGGTAATCTATTCCATAGCAAGATCAATGGAGATAACTTGGAAGATGGAGCAAATAATTCCAATTTTAGCTGGACCGTCAGTTTGTTGTCAAATATTATCATTCCCAAGGTTGCCAATGTGCAAGTTCAAGGTAATTACCGAGGTCCAATTGTTTTGCTGCAAGGTAAATTGCTACCTTATTGGGGGATGAACATTGGCTTTCGTCGAGACGTGTTGAAAAAGAAAGGTACTATAAGTTTAAACTTTAGTGATGTTTTTAATACTAGGATCTTTAAAATTGAAACCAAAGGTCCAGGATTTTCTCAGGACCGGGTTTATAATAGAGAAACTAGGATAGTTACGCTCTCTCTGAATTATAAGTTTGGTGGATTTAAGGAAAGAAGAAATGAAAGAGACCGTCAAAGTGGAGGCGGAGATGAAGATGGGGAATTTTAATTTTTTTGTTTGGTAATTGCTCTGGAGATGATGAAAGCGGCATCTTTGGCCGATCCATAAATTAAGTGTGAGCTTCTTGATCTTTGATGTGGTAGGCCTAGGAAATAAATGCCTTCAATGATAGATAGCCCTTGGTTTTCCTTTAGCTTTTCAAGGTCATATTCGAAACCATCAATATTGATGAAGTCAAAATTGATTTCATTGCCCGTTGCAAATAACACAAAGTCAATCTCCTGGCTATGTTGGTTTTTAAAAGTTACTATGTTCCCATCTGCTGCGATTATTTCTGGATGAAGTATTGCTTTTTTAGCTTTTTTCTTAATACCGTTGAAATTATAAATTGGAGCTGTTTTGTTTCTTTTTTTCTCGCTGAGTGGTTTTTCTAAGCGATTGAATTTTTTGTCCCAGAAGAATTTGTTTTTACCAAATGAGTCCAAGGACTTGAATTTAGGTTTTTCATTAGTGGACCAATGGACTTCAAAATAGGCGGTTAGTTCAGCTATAATCTGAGCAGCTGTATTGCCCGAGCCAATTACCAGTACTTTTTTGCCTTTTATAGATACAGGACTTCTATATTGATTACTGTGAATATAGGGAATGCTTAAGCTCTTTGCCCATTGTGGTACGGACTTGGTTTGCAGACATCCATGACTAATGATGATATTT
Source organism: Echinicola marina (assembly GCF_020463795.1). Classification (NCBI taxonomy): domain Bacteria; kingdom Pseudomonadati; phylum Bacteroidota; class Cytophagia; order Cytophagales; family Cyclobacteriaceae; genus Echinicola; species Echinicola marina. Next base: position 2,199,902 of record NZ_CP080025.1, read on the forward strand.
TTGGTGGTAATTTTCTCAAAGGTAGATTCTACGAGGAATCGCTTGCCCTCCTGTGTGATTTCAGTAACTTCATTTTTGGGATGCAAAGGGAAATCAAAGTGTGCAGCGTATCTGGAAAAATAATCTGCAATCTGATTTTTATTGGGCAAACTGGTCGGCGATAAGGCCATAGGTAGTTCTGGGAGACTACAGAAAACCGCTGGGGTAAATAGCTTCATGGTTTCGAAGCTATTTCTCCAGTTATCTCCAACTTCCTGCTCTTTTTCCAGGATAATGAAATCTTTGCCAGCTTTTTGTAAGTGGCGGGCAGCAGATAGTCCACTTTGCCCAGCCCCAATGATTAGAAAATCAGTTTCTTTCATATTAGTCCATAATGTCATCAAGTTCACTCAATTCCAGCCATCTAAATTCCAATTCTTCCAATTCCTCGGTGATGTTCTGAATGGAATTGGACCATTCCAAAAGTGCTGCATGGTCCTCAGTGCCTTGGTTGATCTTCTCCACCAAGGTAGACTTTTGTGTTTCAAGTTCTGCGATTTGTTTTTGCACCTGCTTGAATTCCTGTTTTTGTTTATAAGAAGCCTTTTGGTTGGAACTATTGCTCTCTTTTGGCTTTTGAATGGCCTTTTCTTTCTCTTGCTGTTTTTGGCTAGTAGCGAGGGCTTCTTGTTCTTTTTCCCATTCTCTAAGATCAGTGTAATTACCAGGGAAATCTTTGATCTGTCCCTTTCCTTGGAATACAAATAAATGGTCTACCAATCTGTCCATAAAATACCTATCATGGGAGACAATGATCAGGCAGCCAGGAAAACCATCTAAAAATTCTTCCAAAGTATTCAATGTCATGATATCCAGGTCATTGGTAGGTTCATCGAGAATCAGGAAGTTAGGGTTTTTGATCAGTACCATCAGCAATTGCAGGCGACGTCTTTCCCCACCACTGAGTTTAGCGATTGGTGTGTGTTGCTGTTTTGGCGGAAAGCCGAATTTGTTTAAAAATTGAGAAGCAGTGATAGTGCTGCCTCCTGCCAATGTAACTACTTCAGCCACCTCCTTGACGATGTCCAAAAGTCTTTTTTCTTCGTCAAAAGCACCTTCCTCCTGTCTATAATAGCCAAAAGCAGTGGTTTGTCCAATTTCAATTTCCCCTGAGTCCGGCTGAAGCATTCCCGTAATCAAGTTTAGGAAAGTGGTTTTTCCGGCACCATTTGGTCCGACAATGCCTATTTTATCGCCTTTTTTGAAGGTATAAGAGAAGTTGTCAATGAATTTTTGTCCATCGTAACTTTTAGAAAGTTTTTCGATTTCTATGATTTTGCTTCCTAGTCTTTGGGAAGATACCTGTAGGTCGATTTCCCGTTCTTCTTTTTTCTGGAAGGCCTTTTCTTTGGTTTCTTCAAAAGCATCGATACGGTATTTGGCTTTGGTGCCCCTGGCTTTGGGTTGCCTGCGGATCCAGTCAAGTTCCTTTTTATAGAGGCTTTTGGCTTTTTCTTGTTCTGTGGCTTCTATTTCCCTCCTTTCTGCCTTTTTGTTCAGGAAATAGCTGTAGTTTCCTGTGTAGCGAAATATTTTACCAGCGTCCAATTCAAGGATTTCATTGGTGACTTTTTCCAGAAAATACCTGTCGTGGGTCACCATGAAAATGGAAAGGTTGGCTTTGGCAAGATAATCTTCCAACCATTCTATGGTGGCCAAATCCAAGTGGTTGGTAGGTTCATCCAAAAGGAGTAAATCTGGCTTCTCCAAAATTGCTTTGGCCAGGGCTACTCTTTTTCTTTGACCACCTGAAAGGTTGCCTACTGGTAGGTCGGTGTCATTAAGGCCTAATTTTCCCAGTACTTCTTTGACTTGGTATTCGTAATCCCATGCCTGCAAAGCGTCCATTTTTTCCATCAAATTGTTGAGTTCATCAACATTGTCTTTACCGGCTTGGGCATTGACCATGGCTTTTTGATAAGCTTCCATTACCTGAAGTGTTTCGTTGGAAGAATCAGAAAAAACAGTTTGGTAAATACTGAGGTTTGCGTCAAATACGGGGTTTTGATGAACATAGGCTAGCTTGACCTGTTGATTGATAGCTATATCACCCGCGTCTGCTACTTCAAGGCCCATGATTATTTTCATCAAGGTGGATTTTCCGGCACCATTGATCCCAACAAGCGCGACTTTTTGACCTTGATCTATTCCGAATGAGATATTATTGAAAAGGGGCTTATCACCATAAGCCTTGGAGAGATTTTCTACTGACAAGTAATTCATGTCCAAAATTAAATAAAAAATAGCCACTAATGGTATTTCCACCTGTACAATAAATTGCTACTAATAAGATAGCTTGTCTTATGGCAATTTTGATGCCGCTTATCAATCGAATAGGGTTTTAATGGCTGCGGAAAGTTCCTTCAGGCCTGCTTTGAAATGTTCTTTTGATTTTTCCAACATTGGCTGAATGGTCTTTTTCTGGGAAGCGTATTTTTCTTCAAATTCCTGTCTTCGTTTATTGAATTCCTTTTCCAAGGAAGCTTTGTCTTCTTTGAGTTCTTTTACTTTCTTTTCTACTTCTACCTTTGCTTCTCCGCTCACTTCAGCGCCTTTGCTGATGAGTTCCTCGATTTTGAGACCAATTTCCTGTAATAGATTTTCGACTTCCTCAAAGGAGGATTTTTCTTTCGTAGCCATGATAAAGTAGGTTTAAATGAAATAGTGAACTTTATCAATATACAAAGCAAGCCTGAATTTCTGATAAGAAATCAAGTTTATTTTGATCTAGTGAGTTGGTCTATTGGAAGTTAAGGTAGACGGTGATGGATTTTCTCTTTAGCTCCTTGATGGCTCCTGCAAACTCGGGATTGGTTTCAGCTTCTTCATAAATATTTGTCAAGCCATGAGAGAACCTGATTTCAGGAGAAAATTTGAAAAATTTGAAATAAAAATCAAAGCCCATACCCATTTCCAAGGCAACATCCTTGCCGCTGATGACCAGTGGATCGGCGTTGGCCTCATCTTGTGATTTTGTCCTGAACATAGGGTTGATACCTCCTGTAAAGAACATTCTGGTATTATTGAACCTTTGGGATTTGTATTTCAATAAAAGTGGAAGCTCAATCATGGTGGCTTCAGTGACCAAGGATTCTGTTCTGACCCCCAAACCAGTTTCCTCAAATTCATCATCTTCAAGGTAGTTGATATCTGTGCGGTATTCGTAAAAACCTACTTTGGGAGTGGCCAAGAAATTTAATTGATCATGAAGTCTCAGTTTCAATAAAAAGCCCAGAGAAAACCCTGGAGAGAAAACCGGCATTATACTTTGGATTTGCCCAAATTGACCTTGGTTAGGATCCATATAGGCATCGCTGTATTTAAGACGAAGAGAAGTAGTGTGACCTGCTAGAAAAAAACCGTAGGTCATAAATTGGTCATCCTGTCCAGATTTGTTTAAAGGCCTATATGTGGCACGTTGTCCAAAAACCTGAACTGCCAAAAATATGATGAAAAATAGGGAAAACCCTATTTTTCTCCAATGTAAATTGAGCTGATGCCGAATGTAAGCGGTTTGCATTTTGTCTGGGTAAAGCCTACTTTTTTTAATACAGCCAGAAAGTCTTCACCATCTGGGAAAGCCTGAACGGATTCAGGGAGATAGGTATAAGCCGATTGGTCTTTGGAAATCACTTTGCCGATCTGCGGTAGAATATACTTGAAATAAAAATTATATGCTTGTTTAAAAGGAAACTTTTTTGGTTTGGAAAATTCTACAATGACGGTTTTTCCTCCAGGTTTTAGCACCCGGTACATATCAGCAAGACCTTTTTCCAGGTTTTCAAAGTTCCTTACGCCAAATGAAACGATGACAGCATCGAATTTATTATCTTCAAAAAGCAACTTTTCAGAGTCGCCCATTTGTAATTCGATAAGGTGGTCCAGCTTCTTGTTCTTGATTTTCTTCTTGCCCTCAGCAAGCATTCCTTCAGAAATATCTACACCGATGACTTTGTCAGGATTCAATGCCAAAGCCTCAATGGCAAAATCTCCAGTACCTGTGGCAATGTCCAAAATCATTTTAGGCTGGTCTTTTTGGAGCATTTTAATGGCTGTTTTTCGCCAAATAATATCAATTCCTAAGCTTAGAACGTGGTTTAGTAGATCATATCGCTTACTGATATTATTGAACATATTAGCTACTTGAGCCTTTTTACCATCATTTTGATTTTTGTAGGGTACTACTGACATGGAGTTTCACTGTTTAGATGCGCAATATTACTAAGGAAACATGAGCAATGGAAAAATGTTAAAGATTAATTGGTGCAAGGGTTTTGAGAGGAAAGGCTTACCTTTGTAAAAAATGAAAGAAAAATGATTAAAAAGGCTACATTTTTGACCAGTAATTCGGACTATAGGAAGTGTCCATCTAATCATAAACCTGAATTTGCTTTTATTGGGAGGTCCAATGTGGGCAAAAGCTCCTTAATTAATATGTTGACCAATAATAAGGGACTGGCCAAGATTTCAGGAAAGCCTGGTAAAACCCAGCTGATCAATCATTTTGAGATCAATGATAAATGGTATATAGTGGATTTGCCAGGATATGGATTTGCCCAGGTGAGTAAAACGCTTAAGTCTGACTGGGAAAAAATGATCAAAGGCTATCTTACAAACAGGGAAAACCTGGAAGCCACTTTTGTTTTGATTGATAGTCGTCTTGATCCACAGAAGAAAGATCTTGACTTTATTCTTTGGTGTGCCCAGAATAATGTGCCTATCGTCTTGGTATTCACCAAAGCGGATAAACTGTCTGTCAGCAAAGTGAAAGGCAATGTGAATAAATTCCTAAAAGCATCCAGTGCTATATTTGAAGAGGCTCCTCTGTATTTCGTGACTTCTTCTTCTACAGCTGTGGGTAGGGAAGAACTCTCCGATTTTATGGATGAGTTAAGTGAAGAATTTTACGCACAACAATGATTCATCTTGAGCTTTTGAGGTGAAATCCTATATTTGCAACTTGATTAAAAAGAAGAGATATGGAATTTAATGAAATAGCTACCGTAGCCGGAAAACCAGGCTTATATAAAGTACTTAAACCGAGCAGAAGTGGAGTGATTTTGGAATCTATGGATGCCAAGAAATCTAAATTAGTGGTTGGAGCAAACCATAGAGTGTCCATCCTTAGTGAAATATCCATTTACACACTGACAGAGGAGGGATCTGAGCCTTTGCAAGATGTAATGATGATTATTGAGAAGGAGTTTGCTGGAGACACAGGCTTGGCCAAGGGAGCTGATAATGATGAGTACATGGCTTTTATGAAGCATATTCTTCCTGAATTTGATGAAGAAAGAGTTTACCCTTCTGATATCAAGAAATTGATTTCTTGGTATAAGATTATTCGTGAGCATGCTCCAGAGGTATTAGAAGAAAAAGCCTCTGAAAGTGAAGAAGCTAAAAAAGAAGCTTAATAAGAAAATTTATTGAAAAAATGTAGCTACCTAATGAGTTGATTGCTTATCTCGTTAGGTAGCTTTTTTATTATGGAGTATCAATATATCTTAGAAAGTGTTCAGTTGCTGCAAAAGGATTTTGATCTACCAAGTCCTCATGAATCCATCAGTAGAGAAGAGCTTATAGCGTTGCTAGAGCCAGTTGTCCGTCAGTTATTGGATCGGGATTTTGAGCGACTGCTTCAGATTTGTTACAGGGTGGATTTGGGAGAAGTACGTCTAAAACAAATTCTCCATGAATCCAATCCAGAGCAAATGAGCAGAGAGCTGAGTGAAGCTTTGGTCAATCGCCAAATTCAGAAGATCGAAATCAGAAAGAGATATCAATAAACCTATTGTTTTTTAATGTTTTAATATTTGTGAACAGGAGAAGGTTGTTTTTCATTGAGGTAAAACTGCGCTTCCTCTACCATGGCTTTGGAGCCTATATAAAGAGGGGTTCTTTCGTGGAGGGCAGTTGGCAATATATCCAAGATCCTTTTTTCGCCGTTGCTGGCAGCAGCTCCAGCTTGTTCGGCAATATAAGCCAGGGAATTGGCCTCATACAGCAATCTTAGCTTGCCTTTAGGCGCTTTATTGGTTTTAGGGTAGATATAGATGCCTCCTTTCAGTAGATTTCTGTGAAAATCAGCGACTAAACTGCCTATATACCTTGCACTGAAATTTCTCACTTTACACGATTCAATATAGTTTTTGTCACCTTCGCTTATTTGTGAGGTAAGGCCTTCATTGATACTGTAAATTTTCCCGTCTTCCGGAGCCTTCATATTGGGGTGAGACAAGAAAAATTCTCCCAAGGATTGTTCGTAAGTGAAGCCATTTACGCCCTTACCAGTGGTGTAGACGAGCATGGTGGAGGATCCGTAAAGGACATAGCCTGCTGCTACTTGTTTGTTTCCGGGCTGCATGATGTCCTCAGGTTGAATCGGACTGCCAATGGGCGTGACACGTCTGTAAATAGAGAAGATGGTTCCGATGGATATATTGACGTCTATATTCGAGCTGCCATCCAATGGATCCATGGCTACCACATATTTTCCTCGGCTGTTTTGTAGGTCAATGACCTCATCATCTTCTTCTGAAACTATGGCACATACTTCACCTCCTTTGGTCAATGCCCTAGTGAATCGGATATTGGCAATTACATCTAGTTTCTGCTGTTCCTCGCCTTGTACATTGGTGCTGCCAAAGGCTCCGCCTATTTTGGAGAGTCCAGCCCTGTTAATCTCACGATTTACTATCTTTGAAGCCAAGGCGATATCCCTGAGGATTTGAGATAGTTCACCTGAAGCAAAAGGGAAGTCGTCTTGTTTGATTTTGATAAAACGGTCCAATGTTACCCCTACTGAATAACCCAATGCTGAGTGGTCTGGTTGATATGGTTTTGTCTTCATGTTTATTGGAAAAGTACAATTTATTGAATAACCCACTGAAAAATACAACTTAAATTTTTATGACAAAAGCAATTGTATATAAATTTGGTGGAGCCTCTGTTAAAGATGCTTCTGCGATTAAAAACCTTCATACTGTTTTGTTAAATCGATTGCAGAATAAAATGGTGATAGTTGTTTCAGCGATGGGCAAGACTACAAATTCTTTGGAAGAGATTTTGAAGTGTAAATTTTCTGGAAATGATTATTATTCGAATTGTGCAATTTTAAGAAAAAACCATTTAGCAGTATGCTCAGCGCTTTTTGAAGAACAAAACCCTGTGTTTTCTATTGTGGAAAATCTTTTTTTGCAATTGGAGCGGGATTTGGAACATCCACTGAATAGGGAGAATTATGACCAATATTATGATCGTATAGTGAGTTACGGAGAAATCTTGTCCAGTAAGATTATTCATGCATATCTCTGTACAATGGGTTTGTATTGTGTTTGGCAGGATGCCAAAGAAATAATCGCGACAGATGAAAGTTTTCGATCTGCCAAAATAGATTGGTCACTCACGGCGAAGCAATGTGCAAAGCAATTAGGGGAAAAGTTGAAAAAATTTCCTGTGATTACTCAAGGGTTCTTGGGAGCAAGTCCTGCGGGTAAGTGGACCACATTGGGTAGGGAAGGATCGGATTTTTCCGCTGCTATTATTGCTCATAGTATACAGGCCAAATCAGTCACTATTTGGAAGGATGTCCCCGGGGTTCTAAATGCGGATCCCAAGCGCTTCGCAGATACGGTCAAGTTTGACCGAATAGATTATAAGGAAGCTGCTGAAATGACTTATTATGGGGCATCAGTGATCCATCCAAAGACCATTAAACCATTGGCCAATTTAAAAATTCCTTTAAATGTCCGCTCATTTCTTGATCCAGAAGGGAATGGGACAATCATTGGGGATTTTCCTGAAGAAAGGCATACTATTCCTACTATTGTGGTGAAAGACAGGCAGGTGTTAGTGACCTTTGAGGTGACTGATTATACCTTTATTAATGAATCCCATATTCATCATGTTTATGCGGAGCTGGAAAGGTTACGTTTGGGGGTAAATATGCTGCAGACCTCTGCTATATCTATTTCTATTTGTGTCAATGAAGAGTTATTTAAGGTAGAACAGCTTTTAGAGGAAATGGGAGATTCTTTTAAGATTAGGTATAATGAGGGGTTGCAATTGCTGACGGTTAAAAATTACGATGAAGCTTCTAAAGAACAGTTTTTGGGTCGAGAGGGGATATTGGTAGAGCAGACCACACGAAGTACTATACAGCTGGTGTGCAAGCCCGATGTTTAAACCCGAAATATGCATTAGCTTATCTATTACGGACTGAAAATGCTTTAAAATCAGTCGCTTTGCTGCTGTTTTCGACGTCACCATAGCGGTGCTATGCCTCAGTCTCCAAACAGCCTGATTTTCTTGCATTTTCAGCCCTCACTACGATTGCTAATGCATAATCCGGGTTAAAGGAATTTTTTGAGTACCTTTTTAATGCCAGGCAGGTAGCTTTGACCAAATAGGTTGAGGTGGACTAAAAGTGGATATAGATTATGGATGTCGGCCCTGGTTTCAAAGTCGGGTTCTAAGGGGAAGATGTCATTGTAGGCTTCATAAAAGCGGCTTTGGAATCCACCGAAAAGTTTTGAAAAAGCCAGGTCGATTTCCCTGTGTCCATAATAAACGGCAGGATCTATCAAGCAGGGGGCTCCTTGTTGGTTGACAATGATGTTCCCAGACCATAAGTCACCATGAAGTAATGCTGGTTTTTCGTTGGGGATCAGATCTGGTAGTTTTGGGTAGAGTTTTTGGGACTTTTTGTAAAAGTCTTTAGTGATCAAACCGTCATAGAAGGCTTTGCCCAGCATAGGTTCCAGTCTTTGTTCGGCGTAGAACTGAGCCCAGTTATTGCTGTATTTATTGTTTTGGGGGAGTATGGCGATATAGTTGTCCTCATCAAACCCAAATTTTGGGAAGGTAGCCATGTGCAGTTCTGCTAGTCCATGGCCCAAAGTTTCCCAATATTGAGGATTAGGGTAGCCTCCTGGGATCCATTCTATGAGCAGGTAGTTTTGGTTGTCTATTCTTCCTGCTCCTATAGTCTTTGGGATTTGGAGTGGAGTGTGTTTGTGTAATAAGGTAAGTCCTTTCAGTTCTTGGTGAAAAATGTTTGCAGATTCAAAATAGTTTGATTTCAAAAAAAGCGCACCCTTGTCAGTATCCAAAAGTACGCTTTGATTCATTGTTCCTGCAGATATGAGTCTGACAGAGTTTATTTTTGTAGATTCATGTATAGCATTATATAAGACTTCTTTGTAAAAAGAATTTTGCCTACTAAGCATATACTTGATGTTCTTTTTGTAGTTGGGAAATTAATTCTTTGATGGATTCGTCCAAGATTTGGTAGACTTTTTCAAATCCATCTTCACCACCATAGTAAGGATCGGGAACCTCGTCGGATTCAGCATTGGGCTGGAAATCCCGCATGAGATGAATTTGGTCGTGAGTTTGGCTGTAAGTGTCCATTAATTTATAAATATTGGACCTATTGGATTTGTCCATGGCTATGATATAATCAAAATCACGGATATCTACATGGGAAAGTTGCCTTCCTCTGTGGGAAATTTTTATACCATGATCGTTGGCGCATTTAAGGCTTCGCTCATCAGGGAGCTCGCCAATATGGTAATCAGAAGTACCGCAGCTGTCACTTTTGAATTTGTGTGGCAAATTCAATTTTTGGATTTGATGATTAAAGATGGCTTCCGCTAGAGGAGACCTACAAATATTTCCTAAGCAAACGAATAAAACTTTGATCATTATTATCTGATTGATACTCCTAATCCTACATTAATAGTGTTGTATTCCTGGAAGGTATAGTCCCCACTGAGGAATATTGGGCCAAACTTAAATCTTGCTCCCAAGGTGCCCATTGCTCCCGCTACTTCATATTTCAGGTCCACAGGGTCAGTCAATGGTTCAGATACACCTTCGACATAATAGTCTCCCAGTACGCTGTAAGCAGACTTGCCAGTGTTATAGCCAAAAGCGCCATAGAAGGTAATAATGGATAGCTTTTTACTGATGATGCCTTGGAAGGTCCAAGATTCGACATCCATTTTGCCATGTTGATTTTCTGTCTCATCAATGATATAGCTTGCTTTTAGATTATTGTAGGCAACCAAGCCGGATAGGTCAAAAGGCAATAGGTTGAAGCCAGGGATGTGTTGTTTGATGTCGTGTTTTACGCCCAGTCCCCATTGTGAAACTTTGGCATCATCTATTTTTATTTCAGGAATAAATCTTCCTATTATTTCAAAGCCTGCAGGAAGCCCCAATGCTGCCTGAATGGTTGGTGCAGGTACGTACTTTACTGGGATATCTAATCCAGGAGGAACTTCTACTTCTGCAATTAATTCACCTTCCTCATAGATTCCCAAAGTGGCATCCGTTTCGGTTTCTCCAAAGAGGGTTGGAAGTTCTTCTGGGCCGCTGGCTCCGACTATCCTAAGCTTATCGTATTCGTTGGGGTCGAAGGTGAAAGATTCGTGTTTGCTGGGTACGGCTGCTACTCCTGCTCCAAATTTAATGTCAAAGCCTAATGTACTATGAGGTTTGGCAGTTTGAGCCCAGCCACTTCCCATGCTGTATATAAAACCTTTTGCGGCAGGTTCTACATAATAGCCCATATAGGTATTCAGATCTTTCGCCCCTGCACGGAGAATTTGCTCAACATCTACATCACCCTGTCCAAAAGCTTTGGAACTCACTAATATGAGGCCTACTAAACAAAAATGTAATGTTTTCTTCATTGATAATGGTGGTTTTAAAAGATAAAGGTAAGGAAATTTAGAGTAATCTTTTAGGGTAAAAAGTACCTGAAAAAAATAATTTTTGAAAAATTAAAGATCTTTTATAGTTTTGCGGAACTATTACTAGATAAGAATCATTCTTAATACCGAATGAATATTGAAACGGTAAAAAATAAGATCTCAAGTGGTGGACTGAAGTTTACCCATCAGCGCATGGTGATATATGAAGCTGTTTCGCAAGCACATAATCATCCTACTGCCGAATGGGTTTATGAGCAGGTCAAGGAAAATAATCCTAGTATTTCGCTTGGTACGGTCTATAAGACTTTGGAGACTTTTGTCAATGCTAATATCATTCAGAAGTTTATGGATACCAATGGTGTCATGCGATTTGATGCAGTATTGGAAGCACATAGTCATTTATATGATAAGGAGACGAATGAAATCAGGGATTATTATAATCATGAATTAGAAGCGATGATTAAAGCGTTTCTTGAGAAAAATAAAATCAAGGATTTTGAGGTAGAAGACATAGAAGTGGTTCTAAAAGGCCACAACAAATAGAAAATAAATTAAACATAACTAATCAATTAAAATTAAAAAGTATGTCATTAGTAGGAAAAAAAGCCCCTTTATTTAGCGCACCAGCAGTGATTAACGGAGAGGAAATCGTTGAAAACTTCTCTTTGGAGCAGTTTATCGGTAAGCAGGAAGTTATCTTCTATTTTTACCCAAAAGATTTCACTTTTGTTTGCCCTACTGAGATCTTGGCTTTCCAAGAGAAATTGGCCGAGTTCGAGAAAAGAGGTGTAGCGGTTGTAGGAGCTTCTTGCGACACAGAAGAAACTCACCTTGCATGGTTAGCTACTCCTAAAGCTAACGGTGGTATTGAAGGTGTGACTTATCCATTGGTTGCTGATCCAGCTAAAACCATTGCCCATAACTTTGGTGTTTTGGCCGGTGAGTGGAATTACAACGAAGAAGGTGAACTTACTTATGAAGGTGCTCCAGTAGCATTCAGAGGTTCTTTCTTGATCGACAAAGAAGGCGTAGTAAGACACGAAACTATCAACGATCTTCCTCTGGGAAGAAACATCGATGAGATGATCAGATTGGTGGATGCGCTTCAGCACGTAGAAAAGTATGGAGAAGTTTGTCCTGCTAACTGGGAAGAAGGAAAAGAAGCAATGAAAGCGACTAAAGAAGGTGTATCTGAATACCTTTCTAAAAACTAATCATTGAAGCTTCAATGAAATATTGAAAGCCCCGGTAAGATTTCCGGGGCTTTTTTTGTCGCAATTTTTGAGTTTGTCCCGTCTTGGCAGAGAATATTATTTTTAACTAAACTATTTCAATATGAATGCTTTTAAATATACTGCCGTAATCTTGCTTACTCTATTCTTTTCTTCTTGTAATGATGATCAAAAAGATACCCAAAACCAATTAGAGAGAAGTGAGAAAAAATGGGGACTCCTTAAGTCCGAGAATAATGAGTCATACCGCTATACGGTAAGTACTTCCTCGTGGACAGGCTATAGTTCACTGACCACCATTACTGTCCAAGATGGTTTCGTCACCAAAAGAGAGTTTGAAAGTTATAATGTGGATAATGAAGGAGGAAAGGAACTGGTGGACTTTTATGTGGAGGAGGGAGAAGAAATAGGGGTAAATGAGGAAGGAACTGCCCCTCTTACCTTGGATAAACTTTATGATATTTGTAAGGAAGAATATTTGTCCGTTGATCCTAAAACAAATACCATCTATTTTACGGCCTTTGACAATGGACTTGTGCAGAGCTGTGGGTATGTGCCTGATAACTGTGTCGATGATTGTTTTTTTGGTTTCAATCTGGAAATTATCGAATGGATGGATTGAATTAGGAATTAGCAATAATTATAATGATGGGGCCTTACAGGAATACTGTGAGGCTTTTTTCTTGGTGAAAAATAGAGGTGGTTTGTTCTGATCTTGTTAATTTTGGGCATGAAGGTGTTATATGATTTTTCTGTTTGGGCGATGTCGGGAATGTTACAACTGACTAAAAGTGGAGATTCCAAGTTGGCCAGATTAGTAAAAGGAAGGGAAGGCGTTTTCAATCAACTCAAATCTTTTAGGGCTGGGTTTTCAGGTAAGTTAGTATGGTTTCATGTAGCATCTTTGGGTGAGTATGAGCAAGCTAAGCCTGTCATAGCCGCTTTCAAAGAGGCATGTGCGGATAAGGCCATCTTGGTGACTTTTTTTAGTCCAAGTGGCTATGATAATGTGATAAAAAAAGTTCAGCCCAATGTAGATTTGATTACCTATTTACCCTTTGATACTCATTCCAATGTCCAACAGTTTTTGGACATTGTAGCACCTGAGTTGATTTTCTTTGTGAAATACGATTTATGGGCGAATTATATTTTAGCGGCTAAAAAGCGCGGGATTCCACTGATTTTATTTTCGGCTTCCATGAGGAAGGAGCAAATTTATTTTCAATCTTATGGTGGTTTTTTTAGGAAGGTTTTAAAGTCTTTTGACCATATTTTTACCCAAAATCAGCAAACTGTAGATTTGCTGAGAAAGTTTGGTGTAGAGCAGGTTTCCATTGCCGGGGATACACGCTATGATAATGTTCAGGCGATCTGTGAACATCCAAAAGTTTTTCCGGAAGTGGAAAGTTTTGTTGATGGAGCACCGGTTATTGTAGTGGGAAGTGCTTGGCAAGAAGATATGGATTTGATTATCCCATTTATCAATAAGCATGATCAGTATAAATATATCATTGCCCCACATGATATAGATGAATCGATGATTCAAGCATGGTCTAAGGCGATAAATAAATCAAGCATTAAGTATTCAGCGCTTAAAGAAGCTGTTCGCCATGATAAACAAGAAGTATTGTTTATAGACAATGTGGGGATGCTGTCTTCTCTGTATCAATTTGCACATATTGCTTATGTGGGAGGTGCTTTTGGTAGGGGCTTGCACAATATTTTGGAACCTTTGGCTTTCAGGGTTCCAGTACTTTTTGGGAAGTTGAAAAGGGTTAGCAAGTTTCCTGAAGCAGTAATCAGTCAGGGAGCAGGCTGTGGTTTTGAAGTGGAGGATGCGGCTGCTTTTGAGAAAATAATAGTAGCTTTGGAAGTGCCTAATGTGTATAAGAAAACTGCAGAGTCAGCAGATATTTTGGTGAGGAAAAATCTGGGAAGTGCCCAGAAAATCATCGATGGTGTGAAAAGAATCATACAATGAACAATAAAGGAAGGGTAATTCGGTCTACGGGAAGTTGGTATACCGTGGCGCTGGATGGTGAATATATTCAGGCCAGGTTAAGGGGGAAATTCAAACAAAATGATTTGAAGTTGACCAATCCAATAGCTGTGGGGGATTATGTTTCTTTGACTAGGGAAGAAAATCAGGAAACGGCAATAATTTCTGAAATACTGCCGCGTGAAAATTATATCATCAGGAAATCTACCAGAAAGACCAATTTCTCCCATATTCTGGCTTCCAATATCGATCAAGCGTTTTTAGTGGTAACATTGAGGCAGCCCCGGACTTCTTTGGGGTTTATTGACCGGTTTATTGTCAGTACAGAAAGTTTCAGGATTCCTACGACCATTGTGGTCAATAAAATGGATTTGGTTTCTAAGTCAAAGGATCAAGCTTTTTTACAAGATATCCATGAAATATATGAGCCATTAGGATACCCTGTGTTGGAGATTTCCGCTTTAAAAGATGAGGAACTGCAAAGGGATTTTTTTGACAAACTTCAGGGGAAAACCACCTTGCTTTCCGGTCACTCCGGGGTAGGTAAATCCACCTTATTGAACAGATTGATTCCGGATGCACAGCAGTCTACAAAGGAAATTTCTAATTTTACCTCAAAAGGTGTTCATACCACCACCTTTGCTGAAATGTTTCCGGTAAAAGGGGGCGGGTATCTCATTGATACTCCGGGTATCAAGGAATTTGGGATATTGGACATAGATGAAGTGGAGCTCTCCCATTATTTTGTGGAAATGAGAAAATACCTTGGACAATGCAAGTATAACAACTGCAAGCACCTTACTGAACCAGGCTGTAAGGTGTTGGAAGTATTGGAAGAAGGGTATATCCATCCATACCGTTATGATAGTTACGTGAAAATCATGCATGAGGAAGATTCTCATCGCTGATAAATATAAAATTTAGTTCAGTGGTAAAATACGTTTAATTTGGATTGATGTGATCGGCAGAGATTTTATCATATTCAAATCTTTGAATCCATTGGCATTTGAGCTAATTTTCAGCTTTCAAACAGTTTGAAGGAACAAACATGAGCGAAATCAAGACATTGGTATTGAACCACAAGCAGATCCAGCAGAAAATCACCAGGATTGCTTTTGAGATATATGAGAGAAATGTAGGGGAAGAAGAGATTATTTTTGCAGGTATATCCGGAATGGGCTATGTATTTGCAGGGGTATTAGCTGATAAGGTGAAAGAGATTTCTTCTATTGAGGTGAAGAAGATGATGATTACCATTGATAAATTTACCAAAGTGCAGCCTCCAGTGCAGCTGTCAGAAGAACTTGATTTTAAAAACAAGTGCCTGATTGTAGTAGATGATGTGCTTAATTCAGCGAGAACTTTGACCTATGCCATTGATCCGTTTTTGAAATATGAGGTCAAGAAAATAGAAGTGGCGGTTTTGGTGAATAGAAGTCACAAGCTTTTTCCTATTGCTGCTGATTATACTGGTTATGAGTTAGCTACCACGCTTAGCGAAAATATTGTTGTGAACCTTTCCGAGGAAGGCTCGACTGTTTATTTACAATAACCCACTGCTATGTCTGTCCATCAATCTTCGAATATTAAGAGAATAACTACTCATGTGCTGCAGGAAATGAAAAATCGTGGAGAGAAAATTTCCATGTTGACAGCATATGATTTTTCCATGGCAGGAATTTTAGATGCTGCGGGAATAGATATTATTTTAGTGGGCGATTCCGCCTCCAATGTAATGGCGGGGCATGAAACTACCCTTCCGATCACACTTGATCAGATGATTTACCATGCTTCTTCGGTGGTAAGGGCTGTTAAGCGCTCATTTGTGGTGGTGGACATTCCTTTTGGCTCCTACCAGGGCAATTCTTCTGAGGCCCTTAGGTCGACCATTCGCATCATGAAGGAGTCTGGAGCCCATGCTATAAAGGTAGAGGGAGGGGCTGAAATAAAAGAGTCGGTGGTGAGGATTTTAAGTGCTGGAGTACCTGTGATGGGGCATCTGGGACTTACCCCACAGTCTATTTATAAATTTGGGACTTATACGGTGCGTGCTAAAGAGGAGGAGGAAGCCGAAAAGCTGATTTCTGATGCCAAGGTTTTAGAGGAATGCGGTTGCTTTGCCATAGTATTGGAGAAAATTCCTGCGGCTTTGGCCAAGCGAGTAGCGGAGACCGTTTCCATTCCTGTGATCGGTATAGGAGCTGGTCCACATGTGGATGGGCAGGTATTGGTCGTGCATGATATGTTGGGGATCACCCAAGAGTTTAAGCCGCGTTTTCTTAGGCAGTATGCCGATTTGCGAGGAATCATGACTGAGGCTGTTGAGGGCTATATTAAAGATGTCAAATCCAATGATTTTCCGAATGAGAAGGAAAGTTATTGATATTGTAATATATGAATGGTCCAGGAATTTGTTTTTGGACCATTTTTTTATGCTTACTTTTTAAATGTTGCTATAAATACCACTGGGTTTATTTCGTCCTTGGAATTAAATAATCGTTCTTTCTCTGGTATTTTATTTCGATTAAGTTGATAGAATCTTTGAAGTTCGTCTGCAGTATGGTAATACCATGCAAAATTTTCATTTGCTCCTGCAAAATTGACCGTTGATGGGGAAGGGAATAAATCGTTCTGTAATTCTTTAAGTAGATAACCCTTTTGGTGTTTCCAGTCGATTAATAGAAATCGCTGGGCGAAGCGGTACCTTATATTAAAGAGTAGTTCATTAGAGGGTAGTTCAATGCCGTTTCTCAAGTTGGAGTACCCTTGGAATGAATTAAAGGAGTTTAACCTTTCCAAAGGATTATCCAATTTTCCATATTTTTCAATTGGATAAAATTGACCATGAAAATCTAGGTGTCTAGTTTTTATTTTATTTTTCTCAATCAAATATAGGGTGTCAATAAATGGATGGTAGTGGATCAATTTTCTGTCATTTTTTATGAAATAATCTTCATCAGATAGGTGTGGTCTCACCGAGCCGTTAGTTATCCATTTGGACAGTGTTTTTCCATTTTTATTTAATATATAGATTGTTTCTCCATTGGAATTATTAAGATAAGCAATGATCCTTTTGCCTTGAATACTTATGCCCTCAAATGGTTGTGAGATTGAGATAGCACCAATGTCTTTCAAGAATGGATCAAACAGAAAAAGCTTTTTCTGGTAAGTGTCTAAGGCATAGATGGTGTCTTTATGGAAGGCTAAATCATTTATATAGCTACCTTCTAAAATTCCTTCTCCAAAATCACTTTTAGTGGCGATGAGTTTGCCAGTTGTTATATCGAAAATTTTAATTGTTTTCGTCATGTCAAAATCCAATATAATGATTGATTTCTCTGTGACGATAAGTCTGTCGATGTTACCCAGAATAGAACGGTCATCAAGTTTTATAGGTCTGATATCGTTAAATATTTTACTAAATGGATAGCTGACATCTGTTTGCTGTATAGGTATGCTTTTGTGAGTGACATGTGACTCGCAGGATAGTAAGTGACAGATTAACAGAGCTAAAAGTAAATGTCTCATAATTAAAATGTTTATCGTAATATAACTAAATATTTAATAGTTTAAAATATTATTTATCTTTAGTTGGAAGAGGATTATTGAGGAATAGAAGTGGAATATCCAATAAATCGAAATGAAGTTTTGTTAATACTTTCAGGCAGCTTCTATGGGATAGTCTTAAGCGGGTTCATATTCGCTGTCAAACCTTTGAAAACGCGATATTTTGCGTAATTTAGCGGCAAATTCGAGTGCTCAGGCATTTAACCAAATTATTTAATAAATCATTACAATACATCAAAGCCAGTTTCGGACTGCGCATTGCTGTGTCAAATTTTAATAAAATGACCACTACAAAAACACCGAAGATCCTTTATACGCTGACCGATGAGGCGCCAGCTTTGGCAACCTATTCTTTGTTGCCGATTATCAAATCTTTTACCGATTCAGCTGGTGTGGCAGTGGAAACAAGGGATATATCATTGTCGGGAAGAATCATTGCTAATTTTCCGGAGTTTTTGAAGGAAGAGCAGCGTATAGGTGATGCTTTGGCTGAATTGGGAGAAATTGCCAAGACTCCAGAAGCTAATATTGTAAAACTTCCCAACATCAGTGCCTCCATTCCTCAGCTAAAGGCTGCGATCAAGGAACTTCAGGCACAAGGGTATGCATTACCTGACTATCCTGATGAGCCAAAAACCGAAGAAGAAAAAGGTATCAAAGCCAAATACGATAAAATTAAAGGGAGTGCTGTAAACCCAGTATTGAGAGAAGGGAACTCTGATCGAAGAGCTCCTCAAGCAGTGAAGCAATACGCCAGAAACAATCCTCATAGTATGGGTACATGGAGTGCAGACTCTAAGTCACATGTGGCCAGTATGACCGAGGGGGATTTTTATGGTAGTGAGCTGTCCTTGACCATGCCAGCCGAAGGCACCATTAAAATCCAGTTGGAAGGAAAAGATGGAGAAGTAACCGTATTGAAGGAAGCGTTGAAACTTCAGGAAGGTGAGGTAATAGACGCTTCTGTAATGAGCGTGAAGAAATTGGCTGAATTCCTTGCAGAACAGAAAGAAGATGCGAAAAAGCAAGGGGTTTTGTTTTCACTTCACATGAAGGCAACTATGATGAAGGTTTCTGATCCTATCATCTTTGGTCATGCTGTTAAGGTGTTCTTCGCTCCAGTATTTGAAAAGCATGCTGAAACCATCGAAGAGGTTGGTGTAGATGTGAACAATGGTTTTGGAGACTTGATCAGTGCCTTGGATAAACTTCCTGCCGAAAAACGTCAAGAAATCGAATCGGATATTGAGGCTTGTTATGCCGAGGGACCTGATTTAGCCATGGTGAATTCTCATAAAGGTATCACCAACCTTCATGTGCCAAGTGATGTGATCATCGATGCTTCTATGCCAGCTATGATCAGGACTTCTGGTCAAATGTGGAATAAAAATGATGCTTTGCAGGATACAAAAGCAATTATTCCAGACCGTTCTTATGCAGGTGTTTATCATGAGACCATTGACTTTTGTAAGAAAAATGGTGCTTTTGATCCAACTACTATGGGAAGTGTGCCTAATGTAGGTTTGATGGCCCAGAAAGCTGAGGAATATGGCTCTCATGATAAGACTTTTGAAATTCCTGCGGAAGGTACTGTAAAAGTACTTAATGCTGCTGGGGAGACCTTGATGGAGCATGCTGTAGAAAAAGGTGATATCTGGAGAATGTGCCAGACCAAAGATGCCCCAATCCAGGACTGGGTGAAATTGGCAGTGAATCGCGCAAGAGCTACAGGTGTACCTGCTATTTTCTGGTTGGACAGCAATAGGGCGCATGATGCTGAGTTGATCAAAAAAGTAAATAAATACCTTCCTGAGCACAATACTGAGGGACTGGAAATCAAAATTCTCTCTCCTGTGGAGGCGACTCGTTTCTCTTTGGAAAGAATCAAAGAAGGAAAAGATACCATTTCTGTAACCGGAAATGTTCTTAGGGATTATTTGACTGATTTGTTCCCTATTTTGGAATTGGGTACCAGTGCCAAAATGCTTTCTATCGTTCCTTTGATGAATGGTGGAGGTTTGTTTGAGACCGGTGCTGGAGGTTCTGCTCCTAAGCATGTTCAGCAGTTTGTGGAGGAAGGTCACTTGAGATGGGATTCTTTGGGTGAGTTCTTGGCATTGGCTGTTTCCTTGGAGCATCTTGGAAATACCTTCAATAATGATAGGGCCATTGTTCTTGGAAAGACTTTGGATGAAGCCACCACTAAGTTCTTGTTAAATGGTAAATCTCCTTCTCGTAAGGTGAATGAGTTAGACAATCGAGGTAGTCATTTCTATTTGGCTTTATACTGGGCAGAAGCATTGGCTGCACAGGACCAAGATGCTGCCTTGAAAGAGGTTTTCGCTAAGATAGCTAAAGCTATGGAGGAGAAAGAAGAAGTGATCATTGCAGAGCTAAATGGTGCACAAGGAAGTCCTGTTGATATCGGAGGTTATTATAAGCCAAATGAAGAAAAGACTTCAAGTGCTATGAGACCAAGTAAAACCTTAAATGGTATCTTGGAGCTGGTAGCAGCAAGTGTTTAAGATATGACTAGTTGACGAGTCATAAATAGTAAAAGGAGCTGTCTCAAAACAAGAGTTAAAAAAGTGGGACAGTCGATTTTAGCCAATAGAGGCCGATTTTCATTAATCGGCCTCTATTTTTTTTGACTTACGGTCAATTCAGCTCTAGGTTCTTTGTTCTGAAGCGACAGTTTAAACTTGGGGGATCAGAGGGTTTTTGAACTTAAAAACGGCGTCAGCTCCTTCTTACCCGGCCATTTTTGCCAGGTTGTGGGCGATGGCAATCAATCCGGTTTCAATTGCTACTTTTTCGGCTCCTCTTAACATAAACCTTGCCCTCCCTTTGTTGTGTTTGAAGTCTGCAAATACCGGTTCCACATCGGTGGCCCGTTGCCTTCGTTTCTGGACTCCCTGCTCAGAGGTGAGTCGTTGTTTTGCCCTTGTCTTCTGTTGCTGTAACCTGGTGTTTACCCTGAGGGTTTTGTTACCGGCCCCTGGTCTACAACTAGCAGCCAGTGGGCACCCCTGGCAATTTTTGGCTGCATAGTGCCGGTAATGCTGGACAAAACCGGTCGAGGTTTTTCCGGTACTTTCCCCACTGGGTTTCATCGCCTGTCCCATCGGACAGATGTAGTGATCTTTCTGTGGATCGTAATACAGGTTTTCCAGCAAGCCATGGACTTTCTTTGATTTGGATTCCTGACGGAGTTCTTTGTGGAAGGTGTTGTACTTGACGTAAGCTTCGATCCGGTTCTGCTCCAGAAAGCAATAGTTCTCTTCACTTCCGTATCCAGCATCTGCTGTACAACAGGAAGGGTAGAATCCGTAATGCTGATGGTACTGCTGTAGATGAGGCTTCAGGGTTAAGGTATCATTGGGATTGGGATGCAGGGAATAGTTGACCACGAACCGTCCATGGGTGCTGAGTTGAAGGTTGTAGGCAGGTTTGAGCTGGCCATTTCTCATATGGTCTTCCTTCATCCGCATGAACGTGGCATCCGGATCGGTTTTGGAATAACTGTTCCGTCCAGCCAGTACTTCCTCTTTCTGGGCATATTCTTCCAGTTTGGCAGGCCAGTTCTTTTGGGCATAACCCAACTTCTGTTTCACCTTCTTGTCAACGGCTTTCCCTTCCAGCGCCTGATTGATCTTTTCGATGGTTCGGGAAACTTTCTCTGCACTCGGATTCACAAAGTCGGGTTCTTCTGTCCCCAACTCAGCGGAGGCTACCGAACCGGCATAGTTCCAAAGTTCCTGAAGCTGGGAGCTGATCCGTTCCTTGCTCTTTTTAATCGCCTTGCCCCAGACAAAGGTGTAGCGGTTGGCATTGGCTTCTATCTTGGTCCCATCGGTGTACACTTCTTTGATGTCCAAAAGTCCTTCTTCATGCAGCAACAGCACCACTTGGGCAAAAATATCACCAATCACATCTCGGAGACGTTCTGAACGGAACCGATTGATTGTATGGTGATCGGGACGCTGCATTCCGGCAAGCCACATGAACACAATATTCTCCCGGACCGCTTTTTCAAGCTTGCGGGAAGAATAACAGTTCTCTAAATATCCATAAACCAGCACCTTTAACAACAGCTTGGGATGATAACTGCTAGATCCGTTCTCTGAGTATCGACCATACACCTCGCTCAGATCTATCCGCTCAATGATCTGGTGAACTACACGGCCTGGATGATGGACGGGAATCAATTCCTCCAAACTGGGAGGAAGAAACATCAGTTGGTTGGGATTGTAGTCTTTAAAAGCTACATTTAAGTCTTGTTTTTGCACACCTCAAAATAACATTTTTGAGTTAAACAAGAAAGGCTAGCCGAGAAATCGACTAGCCTTTTAAACTATCTACTTTTGAGACAGCCTCTTTTTAAATGATCAGAAAATAGACAAGGGAAATAAAAAAAGCCGGCAAATGCCAGTTTTTCATAGTTTATCGATCTTAATTATTACAACTCTTTGATCATGATGTTTTTAAAGAAAACATTGTTCCCGTGATCTTGGAGGGCGATTTTGCCTTTTTTGTAAATACCAAAATGTTCTGCGTTTTTGAATTTGCTTCCCGCGATAAGCGCTTTCCAGCTGTCATCCCACATGGTGGTTTCTACGGTAGTTACACCATTCAGTTTGAAGGTCAGTTTGCCGTCATTGACAATAATTTCAGTGGTATTCCAGTCGCCTACTGGATTGGAAGCTTCTTCAGTTGCCTGGATCATGTCGTATAGATCTCCTGTGCGGTGTTTTAGGTTTTTGCCGTCAGGGTGGCCTTCATCATCCAATAACTGGTATTCAGGTCCTGTTACATAAGGATGTCTGAATTGCTCCTCTTCATGGACCATAAACATGATTCCGGAGTTGCCATTATCAGAAATTTTCCATTCCAGTTTAAGATGGAAATTGCTGTATTCGTCTTTGGTTACAAGGTCTCCTCTGCCTTCCTTTTCAGAAGAGTCTAGGTATAAGACACCATCTTTTGTTTTCCAGGCTGAACCTAGGGTTTCTTTATTATAAGTTTTCCAGCTGTCCGTATTGGAGCCATCAAAGAGAACGATCCAGTCACCTTCTCTTTTATCTGATGTACTTTCTGCTTTAACTTCCTCTTCTGAGGTGGAAGTGTTTTCGTTATGCTGACCAGATCCACATGCGGTAGTGGCCAGCATAACAAGGGCTGATAGGGATAATAAGGTTTTTTTCATAGGGATAATGATAAAAAAGAGGGCACTAAGCCCTCTTCATTGGGTTTATTTTTTTAATAATAAAATGTATTTCACCATTTTTTTTGCATCATCTTCGGACAGGCCGGGGTGAGCAGGCATTGGTACCTCACCCCAAACGCCAGAGTTTCCTTTGACTACGTGTTCGGCCAGGGTAGCAATATTTTCTTCAGTGTTTTCATACTTGGCTGCTACATCCTTATAAGAAGGGCCTACAATTTTTCGCTCAACCATATGACAGCTCATACAATCAGATCCTTTAACAAGCGTCTGTCCTTCAAGGTAGGCAGGATTGTCCTTGTACATTTCGTCAAAACTCATTTCCTTTTCAGGTGCAGTAGCAGCTGGAGTGGAAGTAGTTTCTGTTTTTGTGTCTGATCCACCTCCACATGCGTAGGCAAATCCTGCAAGAGCTATTGCGCCTGCGCTAGCTAATTTGCTGATATTCATTGATTCTATAGGTTTGATTTGGTATGTAATTAAATTCCTAATATTTTTTTGTTCAGCGCTTCATCTGTGCCGGCAGATGCAAAATCATCAAAGGTTTTTTCTGTTACTCTGATGATCTTTTCACTGATAAATTTAGCGCCTTCGATGGCACCGGCTTCAGGGTGCTTGATGGCGCATTCCCACTCAAGTACTGCCCATCCGTCAAAGTCGTACTGGGACAATTTACTGAAAATGGCATTAAAGTCGACTTGCCCATCTCCAAGGGAACGGAATCTGCCTGCCCTATTGATCCAACTTTGATAACCTCCGTAGACGCCTTGTTTTCCGGTTGGGTTGAATTCAGCATCCTTGACATGGAACATTTTGATTCTGTCATGATAGAAGTCAATGAATTCCACATAATCCAAGCATTGCAAAAGGAAGTGACTTGGATCGTAAAGGATATTTGCTCTTGGATGGTGATTTACTTTTTCAAGGAACATTTCGAAAGTCACTCCATCATGCAAATCTTCTCCGGGATGCAATTCATAGCATAAATCTACACCATTTTTATCAAATTCATCCAATATTGGTAACCACCTTTTTGCCAGTTCTTCAAAACCAGCCTCTACCAGTCCTGCAGGTCGTTGCGGCCAAGGGTAAACGGTGTGCCACATAAGTGCACCGCTAAAAGTGGCATGGGCTGTGAGTCCAAGGTTTTTGGATGCTCTGGCAGCATACATTAGTTGCTGACTTGCCCAGGCAGATTTACCGGCTAGGTCTCCCTTTAGTTCTTCAGGAGCAAAAGCATCAAATAATTCATTATAAGCGGGGTTGACTGCTACCAGTTGTCCCTGTAAGTGTGTACTCAGTTCTGAAATCTCTAGTCCCGCATTTTCAACAGTACTCTTGATCTCATCAGCGTAGGCCTGGTCCTCAGCAGCCTTTTGCAGATCAATAAACCTGCTATCCCAACTAGGGATTTGTATGGCTTTGTATCCAATACTGCTGGCCCACTCGCTGATACTTTTTAGGCTGTTAAATGGGGCGTTATCATCTGCAAACTGTGCTATAAATAAGGCAGGGCCTTTGATGGTTTTCATACGGTAGGTATTTATAAGTTTATATCATTAATCGTTTTAGCAAATGTCGTTCCTGCAAATTAAGTTCTTTAGAAGTATTTTTTAGCATTTCTGAAGCATTTTGTCTTCAAAAGACTAAATGCTTCATCACAGGATTTTGTCCAAAACATTATAATTCAAATTTAGTCCATTTTTGCTCGGATTGTCCACTTTTGACTACATGCTCTATAAAAGCCATTCCTCTTAGACCATCTTCGGTTCCAGGAAAGTCAAGCCATTCTTTTTCAGGTATCTGTCCATTGGATTGGGCCAGAAGCGTCCTAGCGAAATTTCTGTAATGGTTGGCAAATGCTTCAAGGTATCCTTCTGGGTGTCCTGCAGGAGTTCTGCTATTGGCCAAAGCATAGGAGGAAAGATAGCTATTATTGGCTCCTGCGCGATATATTTGGTCAGGCTGCTCGGGGTGTCTAATGATGAGGCTATTGGCATCCTCTTGCTGCCATTCCAGACCTGCCTTGTCACCGTATATTCTGATTTTGAGGTTGTTTTCTGCTCCTGTTGCGATCTGGCTTGCCATTAGTACGCCAGAAGCGCCATTGTCAAATTTGAGTAATACTATTCCATCATCATCCAAGACCCGTCCCGGAAGGGTGGTGTTTAAATCTGCACAAAGCTTGTCCAGTTTAAGTCCACTTACATATTCCGCTAAGTTCATGGCATGGGTACCAATGTCTCCCATACATCCTGCTACTCCACTTCTCTTGGGGTCAGTTCTCCAGCCAGCCTGTTTGTTTTCTTCTTCCGAGAAGTCTTTCCATAACCAGCCCTGAGGGTATTCTACATACACCTTTCTGATATTTCCCAAGGTGCCATTAGCTACTAATTGTCGGGCTTCTTTTACCATGGGGTATCCCGTATAAGTATGGGTCAGGCAAAATAGCAATCCTGTTTCTTCGATCACCTTATTTAACTCCTTGGCCTCTTCGTAAGTCAGGGTCATTGGTTTATCAAGGACCACATGGAAACCGTTTTTCAGTGCTTTTATGCTTGGATCGAAATGGACATGATTAGGGGTGACAATACTGACGAAGTCGATTCTTTGGTCTTCAGGGAGTTGTTTCTCCTTTTCGAACATTTCATCATAGGATTGGTAAATTCTATGGCTTTCCAAGCAAAGTTCTGCTCCTGCTTGGGCAGATTTTTCAGCATTGCTACTAAAAGCTCCTGCTACCAATTCTATTTTACCATCCATATTTGCAGCTATGCGGTGGACTGCTCCAATAAAGGAACCGGGGCCCCCGCCGATCATGCCCATACGAAGTTTGCGTTGATCCATTTTTGTTTTATTGATTATATGTTGGGATTAATTTTCATTAATTAAGTATTAATTCGTCTAATTTTTAGTCTTTTTACAGACAAAAGTGACCAAAAGCAATATAGTATTACGAGTGGTTGTGTTTTTAAGGAATAGATAATTTATACTTACGTCCTTGAGATACAAAAACTAAAATTAAATGAAAAACGCTAAAATTTAAATTAATATTTAAGTAGTTTGGCTTTTCATTTTAATGATGAAATTTTAACAACAATCAAAAACCCGTATTAAACCTTATGAATTTTACCACCAAGTTTAAGCTGTCCTTCATGATGTTTCTTGAATTTTTCATCTGGGGCGGTTGGTTTGTAACTTTGGGATTGTTCCTAGAGAAGAACCTTAGCACAACGGGGGCGCAAAGTGCTGCGGCATTTTCCACCCAGTCATTTGGAGCCATTATCGCTCCTTTTATTATAGGCTTAATTGCCGATAAATACTTTAACGCAGAGCGAATTTTGGGAGTGTTGCACATCATCGGAGCGGTCTTGATGTTCCAGATGTACAATGCCGAAGATTTTTCCACGTTTTACCCATATGTGTTTGCCTATATGGTAGCCTATATGCCGACCTTGGCATTGGTCAATTCGGTTTCCTTCAACCAGATGAGCAATCCTGAAAAAGAATTTGGATCCATCAGGGTTTGGGGTACCATTGGCTGGATTGTAGCAGGATTGGTGATCAGTTTGGTGTTCGGTTGGGATTCAGCCGAAGGAGCAGGCCAAGGCTTGCTAAGGAATACCTTCTTGATGACTTGCATTGCTTCTGGTGTTTTGGGTATTTATAGCTTTGCCCTTCCAAAAACACCGCCTAAAATCTCTAAGGGAGAGAAAAAGTCTGTTTCAGAGATATTGGGATTGGATGCCTTTGCCTTACTCAAGGATAAGAACTACTTGATATTTTTCCTTGCTTCGATCATGATTTGTATTCCGTTGGCCTTTTATTATCAGAATGCCAGTTTGTTTTTGGGAGAGATTGAAATGACGAATTTAACAAGTAAAATGGCTCTGGGTCAGGTGAGTGAGGTGCTGTTTATGTTGCTTCTGCCAGTTTTCTTTAGTAAGTTCGGAATCAAGAAAACCTTATTGGTGGGGATGATTGCCTGGGTTGTCCGGTATGCATTATTTGCATTTGGCAATGTAAATGAGCTTTCATTCATGCTTTTGATAGGGATTGCTCTTCATGGAATTTGCTATGATTTTTTCTTTGTATCGGGTCAAATCTATACAGATTCCAAGGCGGGCGAGAAGTTCAAAAGTGCTGCTCAAGGTATGATTACTTTGGCTACTTATGGTGTAGGTATGTTGATTGGTTTCTGGGTAGCCGGAATGATCACCGATGCCAATACAGGTGCTGATGGATTGCACAATTGGGAAACTATTTGGTTGATTCCGTCTGGTATTGCGGTTTTGGTAGCTTTGATTTTTGCTTTGGCATTCAAAGAAAAGAAACCAGCACCAGTAACGGCATAATACAGGTCTAGAAAATGTCAGAGAGAAGATCCGCATTAAAGAAAATGATAATGGGCACTGCTGCGATAAGCGGCATGCCCTATTTGAATTTAAACGCAAAGAATAACCAAAAAATGCTTAAAGGGAATATCAACCATTCTGTTTGTAGATGGACTTATGGTCATTTATCCTTAGATGAATTATGTGTATTGATTAAGGATATTGGATTTAATGCAATAGACTTAATGGGACCAAAAGATTGGCCTATAGCCCAAAAACACGGGGTGTACAGTTCTATGTGTAATGGAGCTGAAATCAGTCTTGAGGAAGGTTTTAGTCATACTGAATTCCATGATGAGCTGATTAAGAATTATACTGAAATGATTCCTCTGGTAGCAAAAAATGGTTATAAAAATCTTATCTGTTTCAGCGGGAACAGAAACGGAATGGATGATGAGACTGGACTCCGGAACAGTGTGAAAGGCTTACAGCAATTATTGCCTTTGGCAGAAAAGCATGGAGTGACCTTGGTGATGGAATTATTGAACAGTAAGATTGATCACCCAGATTATATGTGTGATAAGAGTGTATGGGGCGTGGAATTGTGTAAGCGCCTTGATTCAGATAATTTTAAACTGCTTTATGATATTTATCATATGCAGATCGATGAGGGAGATGTGATCAGGACAATTGGAGAGAACCATCAGTATTATGGACATTACCATACAGCTGGTAATCCAGGAAGAAATGAAATAGATGATACCCAAGAGCTAAATTATCCTGCGATTATCAAGGCTATAGCTCAGACGGGTTTCAAAGGATATATTGCCCAAGAATTTATTCCAAAGGCAAAAGATAAGAACGCTTCCTTAAGGGAGGCCATAGCACTATGTGATATTTAACTTAAACCTATAAACCTTTAAATTTATTATGGCTAATCAAGAGTACGATGCAATCGTAGTGGGCTCTGGAATAAGTGGTGGCTGGGCCGCCAAGGAGCTTACTGAGAAAGGCTTGAAGGTTTTGCTGCTAGAAAGAGGGCAAAATGTAGAGCACATCAAAGACTATAAAAATGCCACCAAGGCACCTTGGGAAATCCCTCATAGGGGAAGAAGAACCACTGAGATGGTGGAAAATCACCCTAATTTGAAGCGGGACTATGTGCTCAATGAGCAGGTCCTTGATTGGTGGGCCCATGAGGATGATAGTCCTTATGTAGAAGAGAAGCCCTTTACTTGGTTCAGAGGATACCAAGTAGGAGGTCGTTCTTTGTTATGGGGGAGGCAAAGCTATCGCTGGTCTGATTTGGATTTTGAGGCCAATTTAAAAGAGGGGATTGCTGTTGATTGGCCGATAAGATATAAGGATATTGCTCCCTGGTATGATTATGTAGAAAAGCATGCCGGTATCGCAGGGAATAAGGATGGTTTGGATGTTTTGCCTGATGGGCAGTTTATGCCTCCAATGGCCATGAACTGCGTGGAGAAGGATGTAAAGGAGAGGCTCGAAAAAAGTTTCGAAGGAAGACGTCACCTGATCAATGCCCGTATTGCCAATATCACAGAACCCCTTCCCGGGAGACCGGGTTGCCAATACCGAAATAAGTGTTGGTTGGGATGTCCGTTTGGTGGATATTTTAGTACACAGTCTTCTACTTTGCCTGCGGCAATGGCTACTGGGAATTTGACCTTAAGGCCTTTTTCCATTGCCAACAGGGTGATCTATGACAAAGATGCCAAGAAAGCCACAGGGGTTGAGGTGATTGATGCTGAGACCATGGAGACTATCGAGTATAAGGCTAAGATAGTGTTCTTGTGTGCTTCTGCTTTTAATTCTACTCAAATACTAATGCGTTCTGCCACTGATATCTGGCCAGAAGGATTGGGTAGTAGTTCTGGTGAGCTCGGTCATAATGTGATGGACCACCACTTCAGGTTAGGAGCCAGTGGAAGGGTAGATGGCTATGATGATAAGTATTATTTTGGCAGAAGACCAGGAGGTGTTTATGTGCCAAGGTTCCGTAACGTGGGGGATGACAAGAGAGATTACGTTCGTGGATTTGGCTATCAGGGAGGAGCCAGTAGAAGTGGGTGGAGCCGTAATGTAGGAGAAATGAATATTGGCGGTCCGCTTAAGGAGGCCTTGACAGCGCCAGGACCATGGAGCATGGGGATGATGGCTTTTGGTGAGATTTTGCCATATCATGAAAATACCATTAAATTGAGTAAAGAAGTAAAGGATAAGTGGGGAATGTATGCCTTGGTGATGAATGCTGAAATCAAGGAAAATGAGGAGAAGATGAGGAAGGATATGATGAACGATGCCGCTGAAATGCTTGAGGCTGCAGGTGTTAAGGATGTCCATACTTATGATTCGGGTTACACCTTTGGTCAGGGAATCCATGAAATGGGCACTGCTAGGATGGGGAGAGATCCTAAGAGTTCGGTTTTGAATGGTAATAATCAAGTTTGGGATGCGAAAAATGTTTTTGTAACTGATGGTGCGGCAATGACTTCTGCATCTGCGGTGAATCCATCCTTGACGTATATGGCTCTGACGGCCAGAGCAGCGAGTTTTGCAGTGGAGGAATTAAAAAAAGGTAACCTATAATCTAACAAGACACGACTATGGCAATGAACAGAAGAGATGCATTAAAGAGTGTTGTCCTCATGATGGGAGGAACCATGGTGGGCGCTAATGCCATCCTGACAGGGTGTACACCGGAGAAGCAAATTGAAGGATTGGACTTTTCTCCGGAAGAGATCGCCTTTTTAGATGAAATAGGAGATACCATTATTCCAACTACAGATACCCCTGGTGCCAAGGCCACCGGAATAGGGGCGTTTATGGTGATGATGGTGAAGGATACCTATTGGGAAGAGGAGCAAAAGGAGTTTGTTGATGGTTTGAATGCCCTGAGGTCAGGTTTCAAAAGTGAAGTTGGTAAAGACTTCATGAAAGCAAGCCAAGAGGAAAGAACGGAATATTTGAACAAGCTTAATGCAACTGTAAATGATGAAAATGGTCCGAAGTATTTTAGAATGCTTAAGGATTTGACCGTGTTGGGCTATTTTAGTTCTGAAATTGGGGCAACGCAGGCATTGAATTATGTGGAGGTTCCTGGTAGATGGGAGCCATGTATAGACTATAAAAAAGGCGATAAAGCCTATGCGATTTAAATTTTGATATAAAGGGGGAAGTATTTTCCCCCTTTTTTAACCTATACCAACCCTGTATGAAAGAAAGAAGAAAATTTATTAAGTTGGGCGCTGCATTTGCAGCAGGGGCCTTTTTACCTTTTCAGTTTTGCTCGTCTCCCAAGAAGGAGTCAGAGGTAATAGAAGAAGCAGTATCTGAGGCGGTAAAAGGGACTTTGGAAAGTTTTGGTGTTCAGCTTTATTCAGTAAAAGAGGACATGGCCGAAAATGCTCAAGAAACCATTAAAAAGATAGCTGGATTTGGTTATAATCAAATCGAAGGTTATGATGGTGGAAAGGGAATCTTCTGGGGAATGAAAAATACAGAATTCAAATCCTTTACGAGTGATTTAGGATTGAATTTTATTTCTTCCCATGCTAATGTTTTTGAGAACACTGAGCAACTAGCAGAAGAGGCTGGAACTATTGGGATGAAGCATTTGATTTGTCCATATATTGGTCAGCAGGAGTCGATTGAAGCATGGAAGAAGATGGCTGATCGTTTTAACAAAGTAGGGGAAGCCTGTAAGCAAAATGGATTGAGGTTTGCTTATCATAATCATGGTTATACATTTGAAGAAATGGAAGGTCAATTGCCTCAAGATGTCCTCTTAGAGTATACAGACCCTGAACTAGTGGATTTTGAATTGGATATCTACTGGGCCGTGACTGCAGGTGTGGATCCTGAAACTTATTTTAAGAAGTATAAGGACCGTTTCCGTCTTTGTCATGTGAAAGACAGGGAAAAAGGTGCTGCGAGTGGAGAGGGAAATGCTTCCACGGTTCTGGGTACGGGAAGTATAGACTTTGCGAAAATTCTAAAGACTGCCAAGGAGAATGGAATGGAATATTATGTGGTGGAGCAGGAAAAATTTGAAGGAACTACTCCTTTGGAAGCAGCAAAAGAAAATGCCTTGTATATGAAAAAATTGGTGTTTTGATTGATATTTACCGAATGTGATCCGGCTGTAAATTTTTATGGTCGGATTTTTTTTGTCTATTTTTTTAAATTTAGCTGCTTCAAATTGTTTTAAAGACGTGATAATCATCTTTTGATGATTTTGGTTTTAATTTTGTCAACCAATTTTTGCAGCTTTATTGTGCTTAAAGCAATGGTGGCGTGATGGGAGATTGTCTGGCTTGGTATCTTTGGGAAATAATTTACGTTTGTAATAGTGAGGATGGGTGAATTGTATTGAAAAAAATGGAGCTGATGAGCGTTGTATTACCATTATTTCCCTTAAAACTAGTTGCTTTTCCTAGAGAAAATTTAAACCTCCATATTTTTGAACCTAGGTACAAGCAGCTGATTAAAGATTGTTTGCAGGGTGATCTTGAATTTGGCATTTGTGTATATACAGATAGATTAATGACGCATGGTACTGTGGTGAAGTTGGTTGAGGTTTATAAAGAGTATGATGACGGGAGGATGGATGTTAAGACCATTGGTTTACGTCCGTTTAGGCTGAAGAGCTTTGAGAATCCTTTATTGGGAAGAATGTATGCAGGGGGAGAGGTGGAGCTTTTGGACAATGATCAGTTAGTTTCTGAGGCCTTATTTAATGAGTTTGTCTTCTATCTACAGGAGGTGTTGAGGCTCCTGCATGCAGGAGATGAGGTGAATATCTCAAATTTAGATTCGTTTACTTATGCACATAAAGTAGGGCTGAAACTAGAAGAGGAATATCAGTTGTTATTGATTGAAAAGGAGGATGACAGGATGGATTATATTATTAAGTATTTAAAGCGAATACTTCCTGTTATGAGAGAAATTGAAAAAGCGAAAGAGAAAATTAAAATGAATGGACATTTTAAATCCCTCGACCCGCTCGATTTTTAGAATTTTTTATAACCTTGAAATACTGCTTTTTTTGACAAAGGCATTTTTGCCTTCCCATTCGATTTGGTACCAGATGTCTTTTGAAGATTTGATAATGACCCTGTGGCCTGGATTTACCTTTGCCAGGAGGTTTCCTGCTGCAGTTGGTTCTTCCATGATGATAGTGGGGCTTTCTTTGATTACTCCTGTTTCAGGGGCTTTGAGGAAATTGTTGCTAATAAAGACCAGCATCAGTAGAATGATGCTGGGGATGTAATATTGGATTTTCCTGCTTTTATTGGAAGTAGTGGCAAGGATTAAGCTGATAATTAGCAATAAAGCAAAAACACCTGTGATCTCTTGTTGGTAGTCTGTTAGAATTTTAAAGAACTGTGCTTGGTCAGAAATTTCATATCCTTTAAGGTCTGTTTGATCAGTAATGGCTTTGATTTTACTGATGACTTTGGGGTTTGGGTTTAAGTCGTAATATTTGGAAAGATATAGGGTAGTTTCTTCGTGTTTTCCCATTCCTTCTGTTATATATGCCATTTTTAGGAGCATTGCTGGTGAGTAAGCATCCTCGTTTTTTAGGATGTCTTCATAATGTTTATAGGCTTCTTGGTAGCTTTTTGCATTGAATAATGAGTCTGCTAAAAAAAGCGGTTTTGTATCTGCTTGACAATTAATGGTTTGTATTGACACTAGAATAAATATCAAAAATAATACAATAAAGTTTCGTTTGATGTTTGGCATTTTCGAAATGGTCTCTTAAATTTGCAGTCCAATTACGACAAAGATATAACAAAAAGCAAGTCGAAATTGACAAAAAAAGGAAGTTAAAAGGACTTTCGGAGCCTGAGGATATAGATTTTGTTCTTTCGCTTTTGATGTAATGTACCAGAATTTTCAAGCAGATAATTTATAAAATATTTCTGTGTTCATGATAGATGACTGTACTATCGGAATGGGAAATATTATAATGTAAAAAAAAAATGATTCCGTAGCTCAGCTGGTAGAGCAATACACTTTTAATGTATGGGTCCTGGGTTCGAGCCCCAGCGGGATCACAAAATTGGAAATAAAATTGTAAATTCTTTTGAATAATTTGCTCAGAAGGTTTTACCTTTGCAACTCCAATTCGGGAAAGCATTTATTATTGTAAGTGTTTGTATTCCCGGGGTGTAGCGTAGCCCGGTTATCGCGCCTCGTTTGGGACGAGGAGGTCGCAGGTTCGAATCCTGCCACCCCGACGATCAAATAGCTTTGTTTATTCAAAGTGAACGGTCCTGTAGCTCAACTGGATAGAGCAACTGCCTTCTAAGCAGTAGGTTAAAGGTTCGAGTCCTTTCAGGATCACAAAGCAGAAAGCAATTTCTGCTTCTTATTTCTTAAGATTCCGTAGCTCAGCTGGTAGAGCAATACACTTTTAATGTATGGGTCCTGGGTTCGAGCCCCAGCGGGATCACTTGATGGGACAAGTTTGAAAATGAACGACTTGTCCCATTTTTATTTCCTCCTAAGTCCTTATCAATCAGCATGATATATTGAATCGCTTCGTTGACCCTGGTGGTTCGATATTCAAATCCGTCAAAAGTCAGATTTTCGGGAAAGACCGAACCAACGATTTTTCTTTTTTGTATGACCGATCCTGATTTGTATAGATAATCCAATTGAGAAAGATTGCTAATGGCCTTATCCCATAGGGGTTCAAGGTTCTGTGTATCGGCTACGGTGTTTGTCAGCTTTGCTTCGATCCTGTTGATCTTTTTATCGGCATCCGCTTTCATCATACGATAATCATCCGCTTCAATATCACCGCACAAAAGTAATTCCCTGGCCTTGCTCAGTTTTTTGTTCTCTTCCTGGAGCCGGACTTTCAGTTGCTGGATGTTCCCGATCCAGTCTCTTGTCTTCGCTTTATATACCGAAGCAATAACTTCTTTATACAATTTGAGTTTCGGCAAGGGACGCACGTACTTTCCAATTTCGGCAATGATCTTGTCGTTCATATCCGGTGCCTTGTGCCTGAACTTGCAGCCGCCTGAACAGTGGTAATAGTGATAATACTGGGAACGTCCCTTGGATGCACTGCCAGTAAGCATACGGCCACATTTAGGGCAGATGACAAACCCTCTCAAAGGAAAATTCTCATCTACGGTCATCTTAGCCCGCATGATCTTCTTACGGCCATCAAGAATATCCTGAACTTCGTAGAACAAAGCTTCGGATATCAAAGGTTCATGTTGCCCGGTAACAAGTTGGCTTTCTTCGTCCTTGTATTTTGGGATAAATATTTTACCGCAATACATCGGGTTGCGAATGGCTGTCCAAAAGTTATTCTTGCTGCATTTCAGGCCTTTTGCCTTGGCCATTTTCCAAACCTGCTCAGTATTGAAGTTGTTCTTTGCCAACTCCTTGAAAACCCATTTCATAATCTCACTCTGGCCTTCCCTCTGGGCGATATACTTTTTACCTGTTTCGCTTATTCTATTGACATAACCAATTGGTGCAGTTCCCATCCACCGACCTTCCTTTTTTGCCCGGCGCATTCCGTGAAAGACATTCAATGCCCTTCTATCATTTTCCACTTCAGGCGCAGCCAGATAAAAGGCGAGCATCATTTTATTTTCAGGGATCGACAGATCCAATGGTTGTTCTACTGCCTGCGGTTCCACGCCCAATCGTCTTAGGGTGCCGATCATCTGGTATGCATCACCTGCATTCCTGCTAAACCTGTCCCATTTGGTAAACAGTATCAGATCTGATTGACCTCTCGACTTCCGTAGATCACCCAGCAGTTTTGTCCAGGAAGGACGTTTAAAGGTTTTGGCCGAATGGTCTTCATAGATAACCTTTCGTACCTGAATGTGGTTTATTTCGCAGTACTTGCGCAAACGCTCTTCCTGATCCCGTTGGGAATAACCTTTATCTGCCTGTTCATCGGTACTTACACGTATATATAAATCTGCAATTTTCATCACTCTAACCTATTAAGGATGTTCAATTTAAACAGCCTGTTTATACCTATAAATTTACAAAATTTAGGCGGTTTTTGCCAGATATTGATCCACTACAATGTCAGCCATCTGGTACATAAAATCCAGTATGACTTTCACTTGTTCCACTGTTACTTCTATGCCATCTTCCTTCAATAGCGCTACTGCTTTTTCCGGTGGTATCCTCTTCACTTCATTCTCCATCTCACACCTCCGCTTTAAAACAGCAAAGGCCCTTTGCCGGGCCTGTACCGGAATTCTAATTCACTTTACCCATCGCTTTCCGGGAAATATATCTTACTTCCCCTGTTCTTATTGAATGAGGGCTCGTACCGTATATAGCCATACTCATTCAAGTCCTTCACACATTTATGGTAGGTCATGGCAGATGATATCTTTGCAATCTTCATAATGTCATAACTGAATACCTCTATGGGATTTGCATAGCTCATCTGCGTACGGTATTCCAAAAGGGCAGCATAAATCCCTATATGCGTAATGCTGATACGGGCATCCCGCTGAATAGCCGTAAAAAAGTCAGACAAGGGCTTTAACTGTTCCATGCCATTATGTTTAAGTTATCGTTTGTCTCTTTCTTTTTATCTTAGCCTTCGGTATGTCCGGGGCATCATCGGAAATTGCCTGCTCCTGACTTTTATTATCCTGTTTAGCCGAGCGCCTTTGTCCTTCCGATTGTTTTTCACTCTTAGACTGGCGGTTATCCACCCTTTGCATATTGCTGTCATAGATATTGATGGTCTTGAACCGGGGATTGGCTTCGATATATTGCTTCTGCTCTGACCCCTCACGCTGAAACGTAGCGGATTGCAGGTTCCCCTTTTTCAAAGAATTGATCAGGTTGGATCTGTATTCCTCGTGGGCCAGTTCCTTGATCGGGTGTTTGGCCAAGACAGCTTCCAGGTCATAACCATAATTCTGGTGGTAGTGCTTCATTTTGAAGTTCCCATTGTCATCACTTTGTTTAAAGTCCATCTGTAGCCAGGCAGTATAGAGTTGCCCCTCCTTATTGGTCAAATCCTTGTTGACCGATCTGCCTTCCATCAGGTTATAGGCTTCTTTCAGGGTGAGGTTATTACCCTTGTTGATATAGATGGTCTGTTGCATCGGTTCAGGATTGTTTTCCTTCAGGACACTTACTTGATATGAGTTGAAGAAATACATATCCGTTTGCTTGGACTTACTGAAATTCAGTGTAGTATCCACTTTGTCATTGCCGAATTGCGCCTGATGTTGTAGCTTGAATTCAGGCTGTCCCTGTTCAATCTTTTGTTTCAGGGTATCTTCCAACCCTTCCCCAAAACCTGTATATTTTACCTGGTCTTTCAGGTATTCAAAATTTTTCTGGTTCATGATATTTTAATTTTAATAGTTATTGATTGACCACACTTCACTACTGAGGTAATACCGGAAGTACGGTCGCCTTTATGATCGTTCTGTTTTTTACATGGAGTTCCATGTGCCTTCCCCCATTTGCTTCAAATAGTTGAATCGCGAAGTATTTCTTATCAGGTATGGTAAACTTGGGAACGGCTACCACAAGGGTCTGTGAAGATTGACCCTTAATTTTTATCACATCGTTCTGTATATGTACGGGTGTGATCTCAATTTCCTGCGAAGCTGTCCTTTTAGCTTTTTTCTGGTCACGGATAAAGAAACGTAACTGGTCAATATCATAACTGATATTGGATTTGTTTGCGATGTTTAGCCGCAGGTACAGGAGGTTATCGTGGATAAATATCCCGTTCATCCCGAATCGTATGCCGTATTTTTTATCTTTTATTTTGCGCCCCTTGTATTTGGAATAGAGGGCACGTTTGGAATATGCAGTTACATCGGCTTCATTAACTGA
The DNA here is from genome assembly GCF_020463795.1 of Echinicola marina. Taxonomy (NCBI): domain Bacteria; kingdom Pseudomonadati; phylum Bacteroidota; class Cytophagia; order Cytophagales; family Cyclobacteriaceae; genus Echinicola; species Echinicola marina. The sequence goes on from NZ_CP080025.1 coordinate 2,236,897, forward strand.
TCCTGGTGAAAGGAAAATAACGTTTTTGTTACCGGTTCCGGTCAATGAAACATTCAGCATAGACGGCTCAGGGGCATAATTCACTACAAAGGAGCTTAACCTGCCGTCTGATGTTATTACCGTAAGGTTGGTCTCAGGAAAGCCGTTCCTTGCCGCTTTCAGTTGTAGAATGTTGGCCGCACCTTTAGCCTTTTGTGCCAATACATCTTTACTGCCCCTGTCCACACCCACAATGGCACTTGGGAATATGATATTGGTAGTTTTGAAATAAGTGACCTCCAAAGGATAAGGAGCGATTGTCCGGGGTTGAAGTCCGGTTACTTTTTGGGCGTTTGCATTAAAAACGAAAATGAACAGGAAAAATCCCATTACCATTCTTGCACTAATCTTTTTCATCTTTATGGAATTTTAATGTTTAACAATTATTGATTACTGATCTGCTTTTGTTTTTCATCACGGAGCAGCACCTGATAGCCTGCTTTCAGGTTCACTTTCACCAGCTTCACCTTTTTGCTGAAAAGTGATTTGGCCGTTTCTATACCTGCACTGGCAGCCTGTGCCTGCCAGGAAGGGTCAAGTGAGGTAAGGCCGACAGTTTGCAGGGAGCGATCTGCCGATTGTTTGGCGACATCCCTTGTAATGGCGCCCGGTATATAAATCCCGTCCAGTCCATCCATATCGTACACGGACAGTTCTACCGGGAACAGGGAATTGCCGTCCCGGATGCTATTGATCTTGATATGAAGTCTTTCCCCGTTAAGGGAGGCAATACCGTACAGAAAATTATCTTTGGGAATATGTACCCCACCAATAAATACATCATTTACCAGACGCAGCTTTACGGTAGATCCATTGACCACGGTCTGTGATTCGTGAATGACTGCCTGTATGGTATTTTCTATTTGCTCCGGGTTTTCCTCATCATCCAAAGAATAAAATCCGTTTACAGAAGGTTGGGTCAATGACTGTCCTGTACCCATCAGGGAAACAAGGTCGCTTTCCTGTTGGGTTGAAACTGAATACAGTTTCTCCCTGCGGGCGTCCGATAGTTGTTTAAGTTTCTCCTGAACCCGTTCCGGGTGCTGAACATCCAGGATCTTTTCCAACATACTGTTGAGTTGTTCCAATTCCGGGTCTGGTGCTTCCGGTTGGGTCATCGTATGCATCATTTCTTCCAGCCTGTCCACATCGCTGGAACTCACATTAGCATTGCCATAATTGTCCTTGACTTCTTGATCAGGCGCATCATCAGGAAGACCAGTGCTTTCTACCGGTTTATTTAATTCCCTGTTCAATTCTTCCAGCTTCCGGTAAATTTTATCGGCATTCGGATCGCTGCCCTTGTCGTTTCCGTAAAGGGATGTATTTAATCCCCCCGAAGATAGTTGACCAGGTTTTACTTCTTGTTCAGGGAACAGGTCATCATTGGTATCCGAGAGAATATTGTTCCTATAGTTCGGGTCATTTTTACGGAGTTCCCTGAATTTTGCCGAATCCCGCTCTGCCCGGTTGTAGTAGCTCATTTTATCCATTTGCTTATCATCCGTCAGTTTCGCTTCCGGCAGATGGATGTTGAACCCTTCCTGTTTGATTTCCTGTGCCTGTATCTCCTGCACCTGACCACCTCCCAAAACCCAGAAGATCATGGTTATAAATGGGAGTACGAGCAACGGCAGCACCAGTAGGAACTTGCGTTGTCTCATCATTTTCTGTGTTTTTACTTGTTTTTCCATCATTATCGTTTTTTAGAGTCTTGATACTGTTTTTCGAAATACCGTACCGAATCCATCAGCCCCGGACGGCAGACCATTATGCTGTCATATACCTTTTTCCCCGTGGGGCTACGAGCCAGGCTGTCCATGTACAGCCGGAACTTTTTGATGCGTTCGTATTCCTGCATTGATACCAGAGGAGTTGTTGGCCCTACATCGCCTGTTTGGGTGAGATGCCTGGGACGTTTAATCGAGGTAACCGTAAAGGTGTTATCCTTGCTTTTTCCGGTAATCGCATGTACCCCGAGATAAATACAGTAACTGCCTATGGAGAGCACAAAAGCAGCCAGTGCCATCTTTAGGATCCTTTGTGAAATTCCCTTCGTCCGGTTGGACATCCATTGTGCCCATGCCTTTTGCAGGCGTTTGTATAGGGCAAGCAGTCCCTGCATCACCAGTCCGTTTTTAGGAGCATCCTTTTTCTGTTTTACATTCCGTTTCATATTGCTGGTATTAATACCGTCTGGCGGTAGTCTTCAGATCCTTGTTGGCGATAGTCGTCCATCGTTCTATCAGAAAGCCGTGGGGATTGTTATCACTTCTGGATACGTTGCGTAAAGCCCCTTCAGTAATCAGACTTCGGGTCGTGATACTGGTGGGACGGACGATACTTTGTGTGGCATAGCACCTGAATTCGTATGGGTATTCATTGATGTCCACCGTAACACTGTCCACCTGAATGGTCTGGTTGACATTGCCTGAGATCAACCCGGCATAATAGCCGTTCTCCTTCAGGTCATCATAGACGCGTTTGGCACTGCCGTCAGCCAGGTACAAAGCTTTGGTGATATTGGCCTGTATCGCTTTATCATCCGGGTCAAGGGTAAAGAATAGTCTATGGAAAGTTTTTACATGGTCTCTTGCCTCCACGGGAATGTTATCCTTACGGCTTGCAGAATAGGCTTCCAGTGCCCGGCCATTGGCGAGAATGTATATTCTGCCCTGCATCTCGGATACCAGGCTGAAACTTTTATAAAGGGCAAAACAAGATAATACTACGCAGCCAACGATAACCAGCATGGTAAACCCTCTGACATGCCGGAAGGCGGTATCTATATTCTTCATCTTTCTAAACATAAATCCTCTTTTTGCGGTTAAGAATTGCCTTTCAGTTTTTCGTTCATATAGCCTGAGCTTCCTCCATTATTGCTACTGTCCGTGAAATAGGGATTGGAAGTACCATTACTCGCCATGCTTTGGGAGAGGCGGCTGGCGGCATTGCCCATCGCATCTGCCGCCATACTTGCCCCGCCTGTGGCTGCACCTACTACCGCCCTGGATGAACTGCTGAAAAGGCTGGTCACTTTATGTCCCAAGGCACTGCCACCGCCTGCATGGACGATATAATTAGCTACCGAAGGCACGGTAAAGTATCCCACGATACCAATGATCATAAATACCAGGTAGGCCATATCCGTTCGGCTAAAAAATGTATCTCCGTAATTCTGCACCTGGGCAATATCCAGTTCCAGCATTTTCTCCTGGATTTTTCCGATGATGCTCCCGAAAATATTGGCCACAGGCAGCCAGAGAAAAATATTGATGTAGCGGGCGATCCAAACGGTGAGGGTATGCTGAAACCCGTCAAAGACGGCTATACCAAATACCAGCGGCCCCAAAATGGCCAGTACCACCAACTGGAATGTTCGTAGCGTATCGATACACAAAGCCGCCGCTTCAAAAAGTACCCGAAGCACTTCGCTCATCCATTCCTTTACCGAATTGCGGAAATTGTAGGAGGCCTTGGACATGGCAAACTTGATATCATTGCCAATGCTTTCAAAAAAGCCTTCATCGGAAGGATCGGCATTATCATGGGTGTATTTGTACCATCGATCCCGGTCACCATTGCCGCTTTCCCCAACATACATTTGCCATACATTCGTTTTCTTGATAGCTTCTTCCTTCTTTTCCAGCAACACAGCAATGGCCCTGTCAGAGCCCTCGACCATCGAAGCGGTAGCGGTAACCGTTGGTTTCATCACCCAATTGATCAATCCTAAAACAGAAGGGAACATCAATACACAAAAGCCAATCACAAACGGACGGAAAAGCGGATAAAAGTCAATGGGCTCTGCTCTTGACAAATGTCCCCATACCCTTGATGCGATATACCACATGGCCGCAAATCCCGCTATCGCCTGTCCCACACCGATGAGTTGGCTGCACAGGGGCATCATTTCATCATATAGCTGGTCCAGTACCCCGTGCAAGCCGTTCATTTCATCGGCAATGCCCTGCGCGCTGCCTGCAAAGGGCAATAGCAATCCCATTACTACCAGCCAGGCGGATTTCTTATACCTTGTCATATTTCCTGATCTTTAGTTGTTTATCCCATATACCCTGCGGATAGTCTCGGCATCATTTCTTTCTTTAGCCCTTTGCACCGCATGGATTGTCATGTTATTGTTGAAGTACCGTAGGAACATCAATTTGTCCTGCATATCGGCATAGATCCGGTCAATGGCCTGCAAGCGTTCATCATCACTCATACGGGATTTCCCTGCTGTAATGATCACCAGCAATTCATCCAGGTTGCGAAGGCTTTCATCAAACAGGTTGTCATACACCCGTCCGAGATAGGCTAGTTCCTCGGGATTGAAATTCCCATCACTTTGAAACCGGTCGTACGCATTCCGATATTCCTTTACCAGTATAAGCTGGTAATTCACAATGTCCCCCACACGCTTGTAGTTGCGTACGGTGGGGCTTACTTCCAGCAGGCCCTCAAGAAAGGCTTTGTGCAGGTTGAAATTACCTTCGGATATATCCTTGATGGTATTATAACCACCTTCCAATATCTGATAGCCTTTCTTCATATCGCTCAATATCTGTTTGAACTGTGCCAGTTTCTCTACATTGAGCAGTAGCTGCTGTATCTCTGCGGCTTGAGCCGATGCCCTGAACGTTGGCAACAGTCCACAGATCACAAGACTTATGATTATACCTGTCTTTTTCATCGTTATTCGTTTTGAATGTTCATTAATGTCCGGCTGAGCTGCACCTCATTTTGTTCTTTTATCCGAACGGCTGCCATTACCTTTGCTTCGTTACCGAAATTTTGTGAGAAGGTGTAATTGTCCTGCATTTGCAGGTAGATCCGGTCTATACGGCTGATGCGCTCATTATCTTCCATCTGCAATTGGGCATCCGTAGTTATGGCAATGAGTTCATCAAGAGCCTGCTCGCAGTCATCCAACAGCCGGGTAAAAACCCGCTGTATATAACTGAGTTCTTCGGCAGAAAAAGCGTCACTATTTCTAAGCTGCCGGTACGTTCGCTGGTAATCCTGAACAATGTTTACCTGAAGGGCGATGATCTCCGCCACCTTGGCGTAGTGTCTGATTTCCGGGTTGACCATACTTAAGGAATGGATAAAATCACTATGCAGGTCAAATTCTCCTTTGGTAAAACCTCCTATGGTCGTCAGGCCTTCCCTGGCAATCCGATAACCTTTCTGGGCATATTCGATATATACCTGTAGGGCGGCAATCTGCTGGAGCAGGTATTTCTTTTGTGTTTTCTTCTGACGAAACCATTCCGAAAAATTCTGAGCCTGTAGGGTTCCGGCTGCCGAAAACATTACCAATCCTATCATAATCATCTTTTTCATACTACACATCTTTAAGGAAGTCCGTATAATTTCTTCACTGCCTGTACCTCTATGGAGGTCTTTGCCCTGGAGAGGCTCAGCAAAACATTTTGCTGATTGAAGCGCATCAGGTCATCATAATTCGCATCGACCTGATCTGCGGCATTATTAATAAGTTCCAGCCTTTTGGCATCGCTCATGGTAGTGGTAAAGGACTGGATGATCAGGTTGATCTGGTCAATGTTTTGAAGGCTTTCATCAAGAATACCAGCATACACTTTGGCCATGTATTCTATTTCATCTGCCATAAAGTGCTCGTCCTGCCGGATAAGCTGCCATGCCCGCTGGTATTCATTGACCAGGCGTGCTTGTTTTTGAGTAATATCCCGGATGCGCTGGTAATAAGAAATAATCGCCTTTACTTTTGCCAGCTCTTCATAGTATTCCCGGTATTGTTCTTTTTGCTTCTCCGTCCACTCTGAGATCTCATCCAGTTTGAGTTTGGAAAGCGTGTTTTCCAATGTTTTCTGGGCATTCTGTAGCCAGATGGTTTTGTTCTGCAACCGTTGTATCTTCAAATCAACGGCCTTGATCACTTTCTTGACTGCTGCTTTAATGATTTCCAATATGGCTATCGGTGTGGCATTGACCTGTTGTACCGGCAGTACCGTAAAGGAAATGCAAAGGGCAAGCAGTAACATTTTTGCATACTTTTTCATTGTTCATCATTTTAAGGTGTTCGTTCTCATATCTTCCGCCATTGCAGCTATGCCCTTGCGTATATCCCCGCCAAACTTTGCTGCATACTCCATCAGTTTTACCTTTTCGGTCTGCTCGGTGGTGTAAGCCAGGTATTCTTCCACACTGACCTCTGTACGGTACACCTTGCTGAGCATCCCGCCCAGGCTTATGAAGACTTCTTTGTATTTCCGGGTAGGATCATTGGCTTTGTTAACCGACAACACCAATGCTTTTTCTTTTTCCGTTAACCCCAAGAGTTCCTGTATCTGGTCAAACTTGTTCTGGTATTTGCTCTGGTCGAGCAATATTTTACAGTCACTGTTATTGATGATGGCCTGTTTTACCACGGGGGAGGAAATAATGTCCTCCACTTCCTGGGTCACCACGATGGCCTCACCAAAGAACTTTCTGACGGTTTTAAAGAGGTATTTGATATATTCTGCAAAACCTTCTTTCATGAGGGCTTTCCAGGCTTCTTCGATCAGGATCATCTTACGGAGGCCCTTCATCTTCCGCATCTTGTTGATAAAAACTTCCATGATAATGATGGTGACCACAGGGAAGAGGATGGGATGGTCTTTGATATTGTCCAGCTCAAAAACGATAAATCTTTCCTGTAAAAGGTTCAGGTTTTCTGTGGCGTTGAGCAGGTAGTCAAATTCACCACCTTTGTAGTATGGCCGAAGCACATAGAGAAAGTTATCCATATCAAAATCCCTGTCCTTTACCCGGTCGTTTTTCAGCACTGCTGCATAATCGTCCCGCAGGAACTCATAAAAGCTGTTGAAGGAAGGGAAGACTTTAGGGTTTTTTTCGAGGTGCTGGTAATACCCGGTGATGGCATTGGAAAGAGCCACATACTCGCTACGTTTAAAGGCTTCATCATCTTTTTTCCAAAGTGCCAGGAGCAGCGTTTTGATACTTTCCTTCTTTTCCGTATCCAGGCTATCACCCTCGCCAATGAAAAAAGGATTGAAACGGATTGGGTTTTCCTCGCTGTAGGTAAAATAGTAGCCCTCTACCATATCGCAGAGTCCCTTGTAGCTATGCCCCACATCTACCAAAACGATATGCGTTCCCTGCTCATAATAGCTACGAACCATGTGATTGGTAAAAAAGGATTTGCCGCTCCCGGAAGGGCCGAGTATGAATTTGTTGCGGTTGGTGCAAATACCCATTTTCATAGGTTCATCGCTGATATCCACATGGACGGGCTTGCCGGTCATACGGTCACCCAAACGAATACCAACGGGGCTTAATGAAGTGCGGTAGCCAGTCTCTAAATTGAGAAAGCAAGTAGCCTGCTCTGCAAAAGTGTCGAAGGTATCATTCATCGGAAAGTCAGCGGCATTGCCCGGAATCCCCGCCCAGAATATTTGTGGGGCTCCGATGGTTTCCTGCTTGGCTACCGCATCCATCTGTGCCAATGCGGACGACACTTTATTTTTCAGGTCTTTGAGTTCCTCTTTTTGATCTGTCCATACCAGTACATTAAAGTGCGCTTTTACCGGAAGGCGTTGCTGACTGATCGCTTCGTTCAAAAAATCATTGGTGGCATCTCTTGCAATCATGTTTTCCCTGCTGTAAGCGGACAGGGATTGCAGTCTTAACCTTTTGGATTCCAGCTTTGAGATGGTTTTCTGGGCATCCTCGATAAAAAGGTACTGATTGTAAATATGGTTACAAGGCAGAAGTTGTCCCAGCGTGGAGGCAAAACCGATACTAAACTTGGTTTTGTCCGTACTGTACTTGTCGTAATTGATCCGGCTGCCGCAAAGTGCAGGCAGGTCGGCAGCATCCCCCAAAGTATAAAGCTGACAATGTTTGGCTCCCACCTGTAAGCCTTCATGGAAGCTGATGTCTCCCAAGAGGTAACGATCATTTCGTTCGGACAGGTAGCAATATTTTTCTATAATGCCCATTGTCCTTTTACTACTCCAAAGGTCATTTTCCTTTAACCGGGTCAGTTTTACAAAGCCACTATCTTCCATGATACGCCTGAACTGACCGGTACTGTCCAGGAAGTCTTGTAAGAGGGATGGCTTCAGGGTTTCTTCCGGCACCATGCTCTTACGGAGCAAACTGGAATACATGGAAGTTGCCGTTTTCCTGTTGCCCGGCTTTTTGGTCAGCAGGATATAACAGCTATGATCCAGAAACGGGCGTTCATTGAAAAACCGCTCGCTTGCCCGGCTCAAAAAACTGGTGTCTTCTTTGGTGAAATCAGGCTGATGACTGCTTTGCAGGAACCAGTCCTGTTTATGCAGTACACTGAATTTAGGCAATACCTTAATGGCCTTTACCCAAGCCTGGTGAAAGGCCTCGTATTCCTGATCGGAGAGTGTAAAGACCTCCGGCAGGTCTGCCTTAAAGGCGACCGTTACATCGCCCTGTTTGCTCAGGATGCAGTCGTGTTCCACATCCATGATCGGTAACATATCATCCAACACTTTTTCCATCTCCACATTATTATTACCGGGTTATCAATTTTTATCTTTTAACTCTTTAGAAAAGCCAGACGGCTTCTTGACCGGATCACTTTGGGAACCTGTTTTCGGGCAAGGGTTTTCATCAACCCGTGCTCCCCATATTGATGGCTCATCCGGTAGATCTTCATCACCAGCAAGGTTCCCGTTCCGAGTATCACGCCGATACACACCAGGGTGGGCAGGCCAATGATATACATGATGGCAAAAACAATGAGTAACCCCACCATGCCACCACCCAGATACCAGATGTACTGAGCTTTTAAGCCCTTAAATTCGATACTGCGGTTAATCCCTTTGTTAACTTGATATACACTGTTTGCCATTACCTCAATTTTTAATATTTACAATCTCATTCTGCTACGGGGACGTTCCGAAACCGAGGCATCCACCACGGTTTCCTTGATCACATGTCCGTTTGTTTTATGTTCTGCAAGCTTAATCACCGGCGTTTGTTCTTCCTCCGGATCACTTGGTTGATGCTGCTTTAATTGGTTTTCCTGGATTTTAATGGCAATCTGCCTTTCCAGGTTGGCAAGCTCCGTTTTCAATTGCTGTAATTCACTTTCATGGGTAAAGGGTTTGGTGGTCAACTTTTCAAGTTTCGGTACCTCGACATTTATATCGGAAAGGTTACGTTCATATCGTTCTTTGAGGTTCTCCACCCGGTCAATGGCATTTAAAAAATGCCTTGATGCCAGCTTTGGATTATCCGTATTGGGCAGACCATTATTGTAGGTGTATTTGATACCATCTGCCTCCCTTTGTGCATAAAAGCTGTTGGAATACCGGTATTCAAACAACCCGTTTTCTTCATAGGCTTCTTGTTGCCTGCGGATGTACAAATGAAAACCGTACAGGTTTCCTATTTTTTGTTCGTGCTGCCCGGCTTGTGGTTTCCAATTGCGATACAGTTGGATAATGTGTTTGCCAATTGCTTCACTATCTCCGTTCTGCACACCGTCCAATTGAATAGGGTTGGCTTTGGTACCCTCTTTTGTCATTTGAAGTTGCTCTTTATATAAGGCTGCATCGGCAGAAAGCTTTCCAAGCGTTTTTTGAGTGGAAGCATGATCATTTTGCAGCTTTTCCAACTGGTATTTGTGGCGGGTGATTTCCCGGAAATGGGAGTGTTTCAGGCTTTCCATCACGGCCACTTTCTTTTCCAGTTTGCTTTTCTCCAAAAGGGAAGTATCCCCGGAAAGGATGGCGATGTATTCGGAAAAGTTCATGCCGCTTTTTTCATCCACAGCTCCTTCATCTATGGTACGGACATTGAGTTCACTGTTCTTCATTTGTGAAATGAAGGTCTGCTTGTTTTTAAGCAGGTTGAACTTGTAATTGTCCAGCGATTGCTCTACGGCATAGACGTAATTCTGTACTTTATTACCATAATGTTCTTTGGCGATGTGGTTGCCCTGCCGTGCCCCACGGCCATTGCGCTGTTCCAGTTCCGAGGGCTTCCAGGGGATGTCCAGGTGGTGCATTGCCACCACACGCTCCTGCACATTCAAACCGGTTCCCGCTTTTTCCGTGCTTCCGAGCAGGATGCGGATTTCACCACGGTTCATTTTCCGGAACAGTTCCGGTTTTTGCCGGTCTGTCCAGTCATGAATAAAAGTGACTTCACGGGCCGGGATATTAAAATCCCTTACCAGTTTTTCCTTCAGGGTATCATACACATTAAAGCTGTCTGGTTTGGGAGTACCTATATCCGAGAAAACAATCTGGGTGCCTTTGTGCGGAAGTGTGTCACGATAGATTTCTGCGATCTTCCTCGCTGCGGTGTTCACCTTGTTATCCGGGTGGTCGCTGTATTTCCAGGCATCGACCAGCCGCATATCGGCTGCCATTTTCTTGGCGTAATTGGTGGCAATAAGCATACGCCCTTTATCTTCTTCCGGGTTCAGCTTGCCACGCCCGATGAGTTCTCCATTCCCGGTTTTGGCGAATTGCATCAGGTTTTTGATAAAGACCGATTGTTCCGGTGTAGGCTGGATATTGACCAGTGTTTCGCTGAGTTCCGGTTTGTCCAGGTTGATGTGCCTGGCTGTTTTATAATCGGTGATCTCATTATAGAACAAGGCCAGTTCGGGTACTTTGATGAAATGTCGGAAGCGTTCTTTGGCAATGATCTCATTGGTCACGCTGAACTCAAAGTCCGTGGTTTTGCGGGCAAATACCGCTGCCCATCCGTCAAAATTCTCAATACTCTGACGTTCCATTTCTTTGGGGCGCAGGTATTTGAAAAGCAGGTACATTTCCGTCAGGCTATTGGAAATGGGCGTACCCGATAGGAAGGTTACACAGAGATCGGAATTGAAACGCTCCTGCAACGTGCGTACGGCAAAAAGCATATTGAGCGCCTTTTGGCTACCGGCCATATTGCCCAGTCCGGCCACCCGGTTATGGCGGGTGGTGAAGGTCAGGTTTTTGAACTTATGGGATTCGTCCACAAACAAATGGTCAACCCCCATTTCCTTAAAGTTGATGCCGGTATCTTTCTTTTCCTCGATGTCCTTAAGTACTGTTTTTAGTTTCCCTTCCAGGTTGTTTTTGCGTATTTCCAGGCCTTTCAGCATCTTTTTGGAAATAGCCCCGCCCAAATCCCTGACGGTAGTCAGGTCACGTTCAATATGATCCAATTCCGTCTGGAAGATCTGTTTCTGTATCTCCGGTGACTGCGGAATTTTACCAAACTGGTCATGGGTAAGGATGATGCAATCCCAATTGTTATTTTTTATTTCATGGAATAACCGAAGCCTTTTAGCGGGGGTAAAATCATTTTGCCCCGGCGACAATATTCGGGCATTGGGATAGGCTTTTCTATAGGTTTCCGCTATCTGGTTGACATTGGCTTTCAGGGCAAGGATCATAGGTTTGTGTATGATACCGAGCCGTTTCATTTCCTGTGCCGAAACGATCATGGTAAGGGTTTTGCCCAATCCCACTTCATGATCTATCAGCGCCCCGCGGTTCTGAATGATGCGCCAGGCGGCATTCTTCTGGCTGCTGTACAGGTCTTCAATGCCCAATGCTTTTTTGTCCAGTCCGGGAAAGTTTAGATGACTGCCTTCAAACTCACGTAGTACATAACAATTGAAGGTATCGTTGTACAGGTTCTCGATATGTTTTTTATCGGTATCCGGTAGCTCCTTCAGCCAGTCTATAAAGCCATTGCGTATCTGATCGATCTTTTGGTGAGCCAGTTGGATGGCCTCATTATCGGGAACCCGTATGCTTTTACCATCACCAACAGAAACCTCATAAGTAAAAAAGGGGGTGGTATTTTCGAGGGCGTGTTCCAGTAAGGTATAGCCGTAGGTAGTCCGTCCACTTTTTGGGGTCACGGCAAATTCCCTGGCTACTTTAGTATTCATCCCGGTGGTCACCTTAAAAGCATCCAGTGAAGGGAAATAGTTGATGTCCGTATGTTGCTCGAATAGTTCCGCAGCAAAGCGTTCGTAATAGCTTAGGGGAATCCAGCGTTCGCCAAGGTTAAAATCCAGCAGTTCAAAAGGGATACGTTCCGGCTGCACCTTTTCCAAAGCACTCAGGCTTCGCTGTACTTGCGGATGATCAGACTGAGATTCCGCTTGTTGTTTTGCCTGTCGTAACTTTTCTACCACGTTACCACTTAGGAACTGATCTGCGGTCTCCCAATGATTACTTACCGGGTTTAAATAAATATGGTCGCCCAAACGGGCAATGGTTTCCGGTTCTTCCAGTCCCATTGCCGCACTGATAAAACCGATATCCACCTTTCCGGTATCGTTCAGGCTATGCGCCAGTGCTTCAATAGGATCATCGGTGATAAACCGCTCTTTTACCTGCTGAATGGAATGGGATAGAATGTCTGCTTTGACAAAACGTTCACCTTCCCTGCGTTCCAGGGAGGATAGTATGGCTAATCCGAAAGCAGTATCTTCCAGGATCCGACTGCGGTTATCCGAACTGTTCAACTGCCCGTATCTGGAAATGAATTGATCGTACCGATTATTGAGCTGCTCCCTGTCGGCTGGGGTTACCAGGGTTCCCGCTGTTTCCTTTTCGGAGACCTCCAGATATTGATCCCGAAGAGGCGTATAGTGTTCATAAAAACGCCTATCCGCATGAATCCCCAACGGTTGAAATATGGCATTTTTAAAATCATCATCGATTTTGGAAAGGGTACCGACCTGTCCCTGATAAACGACCAGCGTGCCTTCTTTATGGAAAGGCTTTAAATCGGTAAACGGCAGGTCTCTCTGCCTGTTTAATTGGAATATACCTGCTAAGGTTTGGTCACCTTCGTAGGTAAAGGCATGGTCAAATTGTTGCAAATGACCGGACAGGCTTTTCAGCTCATGTCCCAATAGCCTTGCATCCATCCAGTTGGCGGAAAAATGATCGATTTCCCTGATGTTGGAATACAGTTTATACAGGTAGCGATTAGACTTTTGTTGTTTAGCTGCCAATAGCACGACACTTTCATGCAAAGGCTTGTCGGTGGTACGGATAGAACTGAAGATCCTTGCACTTTCCTTTCGTATGACCGTTTCATCTAAAGGATTGATGTACGCCATTGCCCGGTTGATCTGTTCTGCCGGTGCCGTATCAAAGAGACCTAACTGCACCGAAACGGTTTCGGATCTGTTTTCGGGCATGGGAAGATAGGTCAGCTTCCTGACGTTGATTTCCTGTTTTTCTTTCGGTATGGATTGACTTTGGAAATAACGTTCCCGATTCAAACGGGTGTTGAAACCTTCGGTAATAGTCTGTCCTAGTTTTTTATGGATGGCACTGAGGTCTCCTTGCTGCCATACCGTTTCATGCGCCTGTCCATATTGGTTTTTGCCTGGTCTTACGGTATTACCTGTAATGATTTCCCGATGCTGTTGGATATAGCTGTTACTATGGTAGGTTCCGTATTCGTTTTCCAACGGTATGGTAGCAAGTAGTAGTTCCTCGTTTTCGGACAGGGCTTCTTTTGCCGTATTCTTTTGTACAATGAGCAGATGGCTGGGTGCTTCCGTATTACCGGTATCCTTCATCAGGTTATCGGGCATGATGGAAAGGCTGATAAAATCCGCTTTGCCAAATAGGTATTCCCTTACTTTTTGATTGGAAGGGCTATTTAGAAAGGCATCGGTGGTAATGTAGGCCATCAAACCGCCATTGGCCAGTTTGTCCAGTCCTTTGGCAAAGAAGTAATTGTGTATTTTCCCTGAAAGCTCTTTATCAGGATACGCCTCATCATATACTGAAAAATTCCCGAAGGGAATATTGCTGACCACAAGGTCATAGCTGAAATTGTCCGCTACAGGAGCTTCCTCAAAACCGGTAATATGGGTTGTCGCTCGAACTGGAAGCGTACTATTAATAGCAGAGAGTACAAGTCCGGAAAGTTTGTCTTTCTCTACGGCTGTAATTTGTTCCAACCCAGGAAAGACCCTTACCGCTTCACTGATAATAATACCGGAACCCGCAGAAGGCTCATAAAGCCGTTTGGGTTGCAGGTTTTGCTCTTTGAGAGCATTATATAGCGTTCCGGGGACTACTTGTGGTGTATAAAAGGCCGTCAGGGCACTATTTCGTAAGGAAGAAATAATTTCCCGGTATTGTTTATCGCTGTAGTTTTCCTTCAGCAATTCATGCAATTCCATGATACCTTTATGGTGCTTCAGATCCTCTTTGGTGGCCCCGTTGACTGACCACTCTTCCTGTGTACCATAAGGATAAAGGACAGTCTTGATTCCTCCAAAGCCGGAGAATTTTTTCAGCTTGGCTACATCATCCGGGCTGGTCGCCTTACCGTTCTGATGAGCCAGGGCAATACGAATAGCCCTAAGATTATCCTGTAGTTTTTCTGAAATATTGTAAGCCATATCCACACATTTTCATTTGCACAATTCCTTTATGGCTGGGAAAACCGTCATCTTCAATATGATGACCGGCTTATCTTCTTATCGGCAGTTAACTGAGATACTCTTGTACCTGTCCGATCACAGCGTATCGCAGATGCCTGTCCTCTTCATTTTCTTCGCTAAATCCGTATCCGTCAAAAATTTTCTCGCAGAATTCAATAAGGTTGACTGTCTCAAAGGTGAGTGCCCCGCTTTCTCTTAATTGCTCATAATCGGCACTGAATTCTTCTTCGAGTACTGAAAGGAGGTAGTGGTACCGGGACGGCCTGAGTTCTTCGGTCATCCGATCCAGGCACAGTTCTTCAATAGCGTACCCCGGTTGGTTATCGGAAAGTAATTGTTCCGCCAAAGGCATAATGTCCTGTACCTTCCTTTCAAGATATGTAGTGACTGAGTAATCTTCCTGTAGATTCAACATCAATTCCGGGTTGTTGTGGACGATGTACGCCCACAACTTTTCTTTCAATACTGTCTGCATAACCGGAATTTAAATACCAAAGAAAGACTGGATCACGGTGGCTACCACAACCAGGAAAATACAACTGCCAAACCATGCGGCTGCCACCTTGCCGGTGTCCTGGTCGCCATTGTTCCATTTCTGATAGACCTTGACGGCTCCAATCAATCCCAGAATGGCACCTACGGCATACATCAGGTTCGTACCTGCGGCAAAGTAGCTGCGTACCTTAGTGTTCGCTTCGTTGATGCCCTGAATGCCATCCTGTGCGTAAGCACCATAGTAGATGGCCAGTAGTGCCAGAACGGTACAAACCGTAATGGCCCTCTTGCGGTTAAACTTTGTCGTTTTCTTGCTGCACATTCTCATAACTCATCATATTAAAGTTTAAAATCAAAAGCTTTTTGCAATAAAAAGCGGAACGGTTTCGCTGCCTCACACCCATCCATTCCTGTCACACTTTTGCCCTCACGCTCGGGGTCGGGCGGGGAAACACGTTCCGCCGGGACTGTTACCGTTCCTCACTCCACAATTCATCCACTTCCTCTTCATTGAAGGCAACAATCCCTTGTTTTTCACACTCAGATACGATCAGTTCATTGACCGAAGATCGGAGCATGGATGTTTTTACCGAGGGAAATTCTTGTAATAGAAGTCGCAGGTATTGTTTGAATTCCTGTTTAACGAGTTGTTTGCCGAGCGCATCGTTAATTGCAACCTTCACTTTTTCAATGAGGTGTTCCACTTCTGCAAACTCAGCATCCTGTTCTTCGTCAGTGGTTACAGTAAGGTCTTCTGAAATTTCATTTTGAAGGAGTTGCTCCTGGGGGAAACTGCCGGATGGGGATGACCTTATACTGAATTTACGGTTCCCTGCAAACAGGTCTTTGAGGTCACCGGA
Organism: Echinicola marina; assembly: GCF_020463795.1. NCBI lineage: Bacteria > Pseudomonadati > Bacteroidota > Cytophagia > Cytophagales > Cyclobacteriaceae > Echinicola > Echinicola marina. The sequence goes on from NZ_CP080025.1 coordinate 2,252,752, forward strand.
AAAATACCGTACCCCCACAAATAAGTAATAAACTACTAAGAGTATGGAGACTGCCAACAGGTAGTCTGTCCATGAAATTTGGGTAAACATACGCCTCTCATTTTATCGTTCCACAAATCCAACTCGGCATCTCAATGTCGGGTCGTCTACTTCAATCTCGATAGTAAAGGAACGAATGCAGGGAGGGCGCTACAAGTCCAACTTTTTGTTGGAACCTTTCTGTAACCCTTGGAACCCTGGTAAAATAGGGTTATTCATAAAAAAAGAGAGCCCGGAAGGAAGCTCTCTTTCAATATTGTACAGCTAATTTCCGTTAAGGCTTTGTCAATCTCCATTTCCCGTTTATAAAAACCAGGGTAGCCGAATGGCTTTTCGGTTTTGAAAAATCACGTTTCATCAAAACAGAAAAAGGGGTAATGTTGGTACAGGTTACTGTATAGGTTATAGGAATGGAGGTTTTACCATCAGTTTCATTGATGCTACCCAAGTCGATATGGCTTATGGTTTCTTCAGCAATCTTTACTTTTTGTATATCCAGTTCCTTTTCACGATCACCCGTCTCTATCAGGTACGGGCGGGCTGTTTCCGTGAAAGATATCAGTGGAGAACCTATGTCTTTTAATTTTTGTGTTTTCTGAATGGTTACCATATCGGCCTTATCAAGCTCCAAGTCCAGTAACTTTTTTGCATACGCAGGGTCACTGCAAAAGATTTCATAATCAATAATGCGTGGATAATGAAGTTCTTCATTGATGATTTTCAATACGGTGTCCTTTTCCGGTGTGGTTGTAGTATTGCATCCGGTTATAAGACCAATGGTGATGAATAAGAAAGACAGCTTTTTCATGATACTTTATTTTTTTTAATAATCCCTGATTCTTTTGATGATCCGCTCCAGTGTTTCAATAGCTATTTGTTTGTCCCGCTCTTCTGCCACGTAGGATTTACTGCGCATCCCATCGTATGACAGATCTTCTCGGTAAGGGGTAGATAAATGAGGAACTATGGTCTTAAATACCTGGTTCATGGATTTAGCCACCAGTATCCGCAGCTCATCAGCAGCACGGAGTATAAGTCCCATCTGGTCGGTTGAAAGCATACAAAGCACTTTCTGTTTTTCCTTTGGTGGGGATTGCTTGTTTTTGGGGGTTTCTGTTTTGCCTTGCAAGGGGACTACTGATAAGTGTAGTTTCTTTTCCAGGTAGAAGATTTCCTGTACAAACCAGTTGCCCAAAATGGTATCCAGGTCGTGGTATTTAGGATTGAGTATGATCCCTGGCTTTCGGTGCAGTTGATTGAAGGCTTTATAATAATAAAGCAGTCTGTCCATTTTTTCTATTGTATTGTCAAAACGGTTTATCTGTCCGGCTAGGTTGTCTGTTAGTAAGTTGATATAGGCTTTACTATTGAAGTTCAGGTAAATTAGTAACTCATCAAGGGCAGAGTACCCATCCGTCTGCTCTTTGCTCCAGTCGATTTCCTCCAGTCCACGGACAAGCTCTTTTTTGTAAAGGATATCTCTGAATGTTACCTCATACCGAATACAAGTGGTGTCTGTAAAGTAATATAGGCGCTTCAACATGATCTCAATGGCCGGGTTCTGCTCCATCTCCGCTTTGATGTTTGACTTCAGATTGTCTAACTTTTTCCTTAGTTCCTTCCGGGTTACTGAAAGATAGGTTTTTGGAACCCGCTCTTCCAGACTGAGGTTAGTAGAAAACCGGGACTCAATAAAAGAGAGAAGCTCATCAATATTTGTTACCAAAACTTTATATACCTTTTTTAAAGAAGCCTTTTTGGTAGCAGCCTTGTTTTGATTTGCCAGAGTTTGATCAAGTAATGCAATAAGCGAAGAATGGTATTGTTTGATCAGCAATGCTATTTCACTTTCTTTATTGATGGAGAAAATCTGACTTTTTATGAGCGACTGTAGACGCAGTGTTTCTTCAGGGAGACGTTTAGTGATATTGTTTAACTGTTCGTTAGTTATTGCACTTACATTTGTTTTTGCAGGGTTGAGCGTAACTGTAATTAATAAGTCCAGCCATTCCAAAGGATATGATTTATATTCATTTTTCAAATTGATTTATTTAGTTGATTAACACTATTTCGTTGATCTTTATTCAGTACTTAGGCCTAGTGAAGAATAATGTAACGGCACCTCCTAGCGCAGCGATGAGTGAAGCTAAAAGAATACTGATCTTTGCTACCTGGATCAATTGTTCGTTGTCATATGCCAGATTGGTAATGAATAGAGACATTGTAAAGCCTACACCTGCCACCATTCCCATTCCGATAATATGCGGCCAACGCAAAGATGTATGTCGCTCTGAAATGCCTAGCATTTCTCCTAAGTAGGAAAACAGAGTGATCCCTAATACTTTGCCAAGGGCAAGTCCCAGTAGTATTCCAAGCCCGAGGGAGCTTGAGAGAACCTGTAAAATGCCAATGTTGAGCTTGACACCTGCATTGGCAATGGCAAAAACAGGTATGATAAAAAAAGCATTGAAATCAACTAAAGCGTTTTCAAGTTTTAGGAGCGGAGGTCTCGAGTTTTCTGTATCCCTTTTGATCGCTTTTAATATTCTCCTTTGTTGGATGTCTTGTAAAGGGTCTTTGGTTTCTATTTCGGTTTGTTCGAGAGCTGCTACATGGTGAGCTGTTCTGTCTTTTAATATCTTGCTATCCAATTTTGGCTTGACTGGAATTGTAATAGCAAAAAGGACTCCTGCAATGGTTGGGTGTATGCCTGAATTCAAAAAGCAAAACCATAGCACAATACCTCCAATGATGAACCAAAGTAGATTCTTGACACCTAGATAATTGATTAGCATGAGTACCAAGAATATGCTCAATCCTGTGGCTAAGAACTGCCCATTTATTTGTTCAGTATAGAACAGGGCAATTACCAAAATAGCCCCCAGATCATCTGCAATAGCTAAAGCAATAAGAAACAATTTTAACTGTGATGGCACACGAGACCCAAGCAGGCCAATAATACCTAGAGAATAGGCTATATCGGTTGCCATGGGAATTCCCCACCCGTTGATACTTTCTTGCTGCAGATTTAAAGCAGTGAAAATCAATGCTGGAAAGAGCATTCCTCCGAATGCAGCAAATAGTGGCATTGAAGCTTTCTTGAAGGAAGACAGCTCTCCAACCAGTATTTCTCTTTTCAATTCCATGCCAGCTACAAGAAAGAAGATGGCCATTAATCCATCATTGATCCATTCCTCAATGGTGAGTCCAAAGCTAAAATGTTCTGAAAACTCAAATATAAATTCATCTGATAGGTAATGATGGTATGCCTCAGCCCATTGGGAGTTGCCTAGCAAAAGTGCTATGATTGTAGCTACAATTAGGCATAGCCCGCCTGTGGTTTCCCTGTCGAGAAATCTCTTTGCGGTTTGTTTAATATAGCCGTTATTGTTTTCAGCTACTGATGAATCCATTCTTTGGCTAAGGTTTGATTGTCATAGTCATAGTATCTGATTTCGGCATTGCAAAATGGTTTCAAAAAGGGGACAATCCATTCTTGCCATTTTCGGTTTACCACGATGGATATTTTCTCATAGTCCGCAGCATGCTGTATATCTATGTTTGAATTCAGCCACAGTCCCTGTGAGGCCCATCCGTCAGAATCTTCTATTTCAAAATACCATCTTACTCTTTGATTGTTATTCAGGATGTTGTGAGCGATTGGGTGAATCTTTTCCATATCCTGTTGTGAAAGCTGGCTATCAGCTTTTGTAGCGATGATGTTACCATTTGTTAGTGAGAGAATTTGGAGCATAGCTAGGTGATTTGTTCTTATTTGAAAAATCTTCATTATTCAATTAAAGATGGGGCTAATGTACACTGCCACCAAAATTGTATTGGATCCCAGAAACCAAGGATAAAGTTTGCTTCATCTGGATTCCTGAGACATTTTGATAAGCGGGTAGTCCCACTTCTATCGCCAGACGACAGTTTTTTAATTTACCAGAGGGGATATAAAAGTTTCCCCCTCCCCAGAAGGTGATATTTTCTCCACCAGTATTATTACTATTAGCAGCAGGTGACATCATAGGGTTTAGCTCACTATCAGAACCTGTAAAAGCTGAAGTCTTGGTGTAGGTGCTACGAAAAGAAAAACTAAGCCAACTATTAGTTTTTATGCTGCTCCATGCATTGATTGATATACTATTACCCAAACCATAGCCTTCTGAGTTTTCTCCATTTCTAAAAATAATTAATGGCTGAGCTCCCCATGAAAAATTTGTGGATTGTCCCTGGTATGTAATGCCGATCCGGGGTTCCCATGTGCCACTTCCCAGTTGCATAGAATAGGGTAACTTCGTGTTTTCGGAGTAAGGAGTACTTCCTCGTTGTGAAATACTACCTGTAGGAATACTTATACCTGCATTAAGGTGAAGTGACTGACGTTTTGCATTTAAAAGTTTGATAAGTGTGAAGATGGAAATATCACTGAAACCAGAGGAAGAAGTATTGAATGCTTGTCCCATTCGGTTAACCAAGCTCATTTCCTGGTTTGTGTAGTTCAACATGGTCACTAGGGTAATTCTATCATGTACAGCGTACATAGCTCCGACCATATGCATGTTCATTGACATTTTTTGAGGAGCTACCATATAATCTTTGAGGATGACGTCATCAGAAATAGTCTTATTCCCGGAGATATTTCCATTCATATTCATAGACATGAATCTGTATGAAAACATCCATTCTCCTTTAGAATGATAATGATCTCCCATGATTCCGATTGGAGCATGTCCGTCAGGTCTTTTGGATGACCAAAGCCCATTTTGTGCTAAGCCCTTATGTGTCCACATTATCGATGAACCTATTATTAAAATGATTACTAGTTTATTCATTGCTTTATTTTAATCGTTTCATGGTTATACTATTTGTTCTCTGGGTTAGCCTTATCCTTAAAGGCAAGCAGTCTGAGGGCATTAAACACTACCAGTAGGGTTGATCCTTCATGTACCATTACCGCAGGGCCTATGGTGGCAATTCCTGAAATGGTCAGTGGAATGAGCAAAGCGACAATGCCAAGGCTTACCCATGGCCAGCTCTACCGGATAGGTTACAAATTGCTCTATATCTTCGGTAGCCAGATTTTGGGACACGGTCATCACTTGCACCTGATTATTTGTAATGTCCGGAACGGATCCCAGGTTGACCGTGGACATGGAGTAGATACCTATCCCAATGAGGGCCAGCGTCAGCAAGCCCACTATGAATTTATTCTTTATTGAAAAAGAAATGATTTTATTGATCATACCATTTATTAAATTATTTCACATGGACAGAGAAGAAGTGATGAACACGAGCCACCATCGCTACGAGCAGAATGAGGCAGAACAGCACAATGAAAAACCACTTGATTGCCCATTTGACGGTGATCTTTCTTTTTCTTCTCTTCCTTTTTTTCTTTTCGTTTTTATTGGATTTTTTCAAAATTTTCAATGTTTCACTGAAACCAATGAAAAGGTGACCTTAAGGGATTAAGGCAAAAGAGAAGGGGGTTATAGGTTGAAAAATACCTTTTAGGCCAATGCATACAACATTGTCAAATAGGCATACTGAACCCTACAACCTTTAAATTATGTCCTTGGGGGTTTGAGAAAATCAAAGATTTCTATACTGTTGAAATCCTGGTGAAAAAATTGGTGAAGTACAGGTAGCTTTTTAAAATCTGTGAAGGCTATACCTGCAGTTGAAATAAAATGCATATGGCAACAATGACATACACAAAGAGGAGAACAGCCGTCGTTAGTATCAGAGTGATTTTGACTATGGCCATTTTGATTTGAATCTACAACTATCACGGTCTGTCCCTCGCTATTTATAGGGACAGTATCAGCGCATGCTATCCCGGTTAAGGCTATAAAATAAAAACTTAATATGTAGCATGCGATTTTCATTGTATGCAAATATACGAAATTGACAAGTGCAATGGCATTGCAAAGTTACACTACTTAGTTTTTCATTCTGCTGGGGGCTACATTCACAACGACAAATCACAAATTAATAATCGTACTTAGTGCTTTACCTTAGACAATTGGATTTTATAACGATAATAATGAAGGTTGATGAATACCAAGAAGCATGTAGTGTGGTTCTATTATATCATGAGCGCCATAGATTGATTTGGTGGCTAATAGATTTTTATATAACTAAAAATATACATGGCATATTATTATTGTTATTGACGAATATATATTCATCAATAACAAGATCATAATGGTTTCTGCTTCCGGGAAGAAAAATCTATCTTTGCACAAAGATATTCTTGAAGCGTTTTTGCTTTGAGTCCGGCACTGAAACTTAGGAACTTTCATTAACAGCAGGACAACAAGTGAAGAACGCTCATGCTACGGCGTGGGCGCACTTATTGTTGTTGGGTTTCCTAAGACCTCAGTGCTGTAAGTTGCTGCCTGCGCTTTTTTTTCAGGCGGTATATAAAACTAAAACAGCATTGGTATGAAAAAGACCGCCAGTTATTTTCCGGGATTTCAGTATTCTGCTTCTGAACTGCTCAAATATATTACCGCAACAAAGGATTATACCTTGATGCTAAAATCTGGAGAGTTCGTTAAATTCACTCCCGTTGATGACTTCTTGTTTGAACAGTGGCTACTTGCAAACAATATCCAAAATATCAGAAAAGAAGAAGGCTGGATAAGTGAATAACCAGCCTTAACAATTACTTCCCTTTCCCCAGCCCATTCAGTTTTTCACTTAACTCAATAAGCCCGGATTTTTCAAGATATTGGTCCGCAATAGTCTTCAATTCTTCCAGACTTTCTTCAGGCACACTGGATAAAAGTCCTTCACTTTTCTCGTCATCCTTCAAAGCCAATCCACGTTCTATCACATGGGTCAGTAAAAGGACATTTTTACGTGAGATCCTTAAATCAATCTTCACTGTGTCATTCATGCCAGGGATACTGAGAATCGTATCATAAACCTTGGCCACATCATTTGTCGTCAACATAATCACACGTTTTAAATTCGAACATATTCTTTAGTACAAAAGTAATCAGTACACTCCTGATCATCCACATCATAATATGGTGGGGATAGACAAATGCCCTACCACTTGTTTAACTTTACTTCCAGTGAACTGAATAGTGAAGTTGAAAATGTGTAGTTATGGATTTCAGGAAACAAAGGCTTTCCATTGCGGAAGCCAAAGAAATGGACATGGTTCATTACCTGTCCTCATTAGGCCATGAAGCCTCAAAGATCAGGAACAATGACTATTGGTATGTTTCTCCCTTACGGCAGGAACATACACCTTCTTTTAAAGTCAACCGAAGACTGAACCGGTGGTACGATCATGGGATTGGGAAAGGCGGTAATATAGTGGATTTTGGTATCGAATATTTCCGTTGCTCAGTCGGGGAATTTCTTAACAAATTGAATGGCGATTTATCCCTTCATAAGCCATTTGAAAACCTTTCCAAAACCGAAAATGAATCGGAACATAAAATTAAAATTTTGAATAACTTTGAACTCAGTTCGTATGCCCTGATCCGTTACTTGGAACAACGGAAAATCCCAATTGAAATAGCAGCTAAATATTGCCGTGAAGTTCGGTACGAATTAAATGCAAAAACCTATTACGGGATTGGGTTTAAAAATGATTCCAGCGGATTTGAAATACGCAATCCTTACTTCAAGGCAAGCAGTTCGCCAAAGGACATCACTACTATCAAAAATGGTTCTGATGAGGTGGCTGTGTTCGAAGGGTTTATGGATTTTCTTTCGTTCAAAAGTATTGAGAAAAATGAGGTGCATAGCGCTTCCGATTTTACGATTTTAAATTCCCTTTCCCTGTTCGAAAAAGCCCGTCCTTTTTTGGAATCACATCAGACCACACGCCTCTATCTGGACAATGATGCCACTGGACAAAAAGTTACCCAACAGGCATTGTCGCTAAGTGATAAGTATGTGGATGAAAGCAGGCTTTATCAAAATCATAAAGACCTTAATGATTGGGCTGTGCATTCCGCAAAGCAGCAAAGCAAACGTTTAGGCAACAGACTGTAAAAGTACTGCTCTTGGCAAGGTAAGGATTGACCTCACTCCCCTCTGTTTACCGATTTGCTAAAAACGCTTAAAAGTGAATGATAAACCACTGGGAGATATTGATAAAAACTGTGAGTTTGCCACGTTCCTGCAAACGGCAAGATGAACGGTTGTTAAACAACCGACATCTTGCTGCCTATCACTCGGAACTCGTGGGCAGGGCGTATTGAATGAATTTTTGAGTTTGATAACGTGATAAAGGATAATGAGATGGAAGGAAAAAGATCAAACAGGACACGCATCATCGGGCTACGGTTAACGCCCGGAGAGTACGCAAAGATCGAAAAGAAATGGCAGGCCAGCACCTGCCGAAAGCTAAGCGAATATGTTCGCCATAGCCTCTTTGAAAAGCCAATTGTAACCACTTATCGCAACCAATCTGCCGATGACTTTATGGCAGAGATGGCCAGGTTACGACAGGAACTCAACCATGTAGGCAACAACTTTAATCAAGCCGTAAAAAAGCTGCATACACTTGATGGGATTGCGGAATTTAAACGCTGGTTGATCGCCTACGAAGTTGAAAAAAAGACCCTGTTCAATAAGGTGGATGAGATCAAAAAACACATTCAAAAAATGGCTGAAAAATGGTTGCAGTAATCAAAACGGGGCACTCCATTCACCGCATTTTGAACTATAATGAGAACAAAGTGAAGCAGGGAGTCGCCAAGTGTATCGGGGCAGGAAATTACCCGGTTGATCCGGACAAAATGAGCTTTACCATGAAGCTGAACCGCTTCCTGAAACAGATGGAATTAAACGAAAAAACAAAGCGGAACAGCGTACATATTTCGCTCAATTTTGATGTTTCCGAAAACCATTTATCAAAAGAAAAACTGCTTGAAATTGCGGACAGTTACCTAGATAAAATTGGCTTTGGCCGACAACCCTATTTGGTTTATCAACACCATGATGCGGGACACCCCCACATTCATCTGGTGACCACCAATATCGAAGCCGATGGCAAACGGATTGACCTGCATCATTTGGGTATCCGCAAGTCGGAACCAGCCCGCAAAACACTGGAAAAAGAGTTTGGTTTGGTAGAAGCCGAAGCCCAGAAGAAAGATGAAAATTATAAGCTAAAACCCATAGCTGTTAGCAAAGCCATGTATGGTAAATCACAGACCAAAATGGCTATTCAAAATATTTTGGAAAATGTATTGACTCCTTATAAATATACCAGCCTTCCGGAACTGAATGCCATACTTAACCAGTACAATGTAAAGGCGGAAAGAGGAACAGAAAATTCCAAAGTTTACCAGACCGGAGGACTTATTTATCGGGTGCTGGATGCCGATGGAAACCCTGTAGGCGTGCCCATCAAAGCTAGCCTCTTTTACAACAAGCCAACACTGAAATTCCTGGAGCAGAAATTCAAAGAAAATGCCGCTAAACGAATGCCTTTCAGAAGCCGGGTTAAAAATGCCGTGGACAAGGAATTGTTGTCAAAAAAGATATCGTTGCAGGAACTAATAAATGCATTGGAAAAGCAAGGCATTCATGTGGTGTTGAGACAAAATGCAAACGGAATCCTGTATGGGATCACCTATGTTGACCACCAAACCAAATGCGTCTTTAATGGAAGTGCTTTGGGCAAAGCATACAGTGCCAAGGCTATTCAGGAAAGATGCCTGCCGGAAGGTGTTCCAGGACAGGATTTGCTGGCGCATCCCGACCTGAAACAAAAGATTGGGTTACAGCCACAGGCTACTGCTGCGGCAGAAACCAAAGGAACTGATAAAGACTTTCAGCCCGCTACGAGGTCAACAGGAAAAGAAAACCTGCTGGAGGTTTTGACACAGGCTGAAAGTACACTGGACTACTTGCCTCACCAGCTTAAAAAGAAACGGAAAAAGAAAAAAAGAAAGAACCTGAATAATAACCAGTAACATTTAAAAGCTATGGCAATGCATACCGGAGAGAATGAACAGGCGCTGAGGAAGATTTTGGATATGACAAGGCTGATCAGCATTACCATTTTAATCATCCACTTCTATTATTACTGTTACAGCGCATTTGAAGTATGGGGATTGAGCAGCACTTTTAGCGACCGTATATTAGGCAATATCTATAAAACAGGATTGTTCAGCAATTTTCATAAATCCAAGCTGATTGCTCTTGGTTTTTTGTGTATTTCCCTTTTGGGAGCCAAAGGGAAAAAGAATGAAAAACTGAACCACAAAACGGCCTTTGCCTACCTGATCACGGGACTGCTCATTTATTTTATCAGCTATTTGTGTATGAAGTTGAACACACCTATGCTGACGATAGCTATCCTGTATATGGCACTCACAGGAATTGGCTTTCTGCTGGTGTTGACGGGTGGCACCTTGCTTTCCCGGATCATCAGGAACAAGCTCAACAACAAGGATATTTTCAATAAAGAAAATGAGACCTTCCCCCAGGAGGAACGATTGCTGGAAAACGAGTATTCTGTCAATCTTCCTGCCCGATATCAATTAAAGGATAAGCGGAGAAACAGTTGGGTCAACATCATTAATCCGTTCCGGGCAATTATGGTATTGGGAACGCCTGGTTCGGGAAAATCCTACTTCGTTATACGTCATGTGATCACCCAACATATCCGAAAGGGATTTACCATGTTCGTGTACGACTTTAAATTTGACGACCTTTCTAAAATAGCCTATAACACTTGGCTGAAAAACAAGCATGGGTATGCGAAACCACCGGCCTTTTATGTGATCAATTTCGATGACCTGACCCGGAGCCACCAGTGCAATCCCCTGGAACCATCAGCTATGACAGACATTACCGATGCTGCCGAGAGTGCCCGTACCATTTTGATGGGGTTAAACCGGGAGTGGATCAAACGTCAGGGAGACTTCTTTGTAGAGTCCCCGATCAACTTTCTGACAGCAGTTATCTGGTATTTAAAAAAATACAAGGACGGAGAGTTTTGCACCCTCCCGCACGTCATTGAACTGATGCAGGTGGATTATGATAGCCTGTTCACCCTATTACGTACCGAAAAGGAAATTGAAGTGCTGATCAATCCTTTTGTCAATGCTTATCTGAACGATGTGATGGAACAATTGGAAGGCCAGATCGCTGCGGCAAAAGTGGCGATGGCAAGGCTTTCATCTCCACAATTATACTATGTGCTATCCGGTAACGATTTCAATCTGGACATCAACAATTCGGATGATCCCAAAATAGTGTGCGTGGGAAACAACCCGCAAAAGATACAGATCTATGGAGCCGTGTTATCGCTTTATGTAAATCGGCTGATAAAGCTGGTAAACAAAAAAGGGAAATTAAAGAGCAGCCTCATTTTTGATGAGTTTCCGACCATTTACCTGAACAATATGGACAGCCTGATCGCTACTGCCCGCAGCAATAAAGTTTCTACCTGTCTAGGTGTTCAGGATTTCAGTCAACTCCGTAAAGATTATGGACGTGAGCAGGCCGATGTTATCATGAATATTACCGGGAATATCATTAGCGGCCAGGTGACAGGTGATACGGCTAAACAGCTATCAGAGCGTTTTGGGAAAATTATGCAGGACAGGGAGAGCTATTCCATTAACAGTGGAGATACTTCGATCAGCCGATCCAAACAATTGGAAGCAGCCATACCGCCTTCAAAGATATCAGGGTTAAGTTCCGGTGAATTTGTGGGTATGGTGGCCGATAATCCCGATTGCAGGATCGACTTGAAAGCCTTCCATTGTGAGATCATCAACGATCACCAGGCTTTAAAGAAGGAAGAGCAAAACTACCAGGACATTGAAGTTGTCCGTAAGCTGGATACGAGTATGGTGCAACGGAACTACCTGCAAATCAAACAGGATATCCAGGATATTATCCAATCGGAAATGGAACGGCTATTGAATGATCCGGGGCTGAGCCATTTGATCATAAAAAAAGCTTGATAAGGAAACAGGATTCATTTAGCGATAAAAAAATCGCCAAATGTTTGACGATAAAAAAATCGTTTGTATCTTTGACGAGAATTTTATCGTTAACAAGAATGGAAGCTCAGCAAGATATATTTTTAAGGAATAATACTGGAAGCAAATCAAAGTCCGCGATTGTGGATGGATTCGTGGTAAGAACCAATGAGTTTAGTCACACGAAAGCTTTGCTAAAAGAAGCAAAGTCAATTAATGATGTCCAAAATACAATCATAATTGGCCTAAGAGGAGCAGGTAAAACAACTTTAATGCACCGCTTAAACTATGCTATATTAGACGAAGAAGCCCTCTCCAATCGCTATTTGCCAATTCTGTTTTCAGAAGAGCAGTATAATTTGTCCGATTTAACCAATTTATGGGAGGCCGTAGCAGTAGGGATTGAAGACAATTTTTATAAAGAAAACTTAGTTGCAAAAATAGATGATATAATTGAATCAAATAGGGGGCATGAGAAAGAATCCTTCGAATTCCTACAGGATTTTTTGGTTTCAAAAAATAAGATAGCTATTCTTTTTATAGAAAATGTAAACTTTTTTCTGAAGAAGCTTTCCGAGGACGAAAAAAACCGATTAAAAAAAATTCTAACATCTAACTCGCCATTCCGAGTAATCGGATCATCTACTTCTTATAACGATGGAACTATTGATTTCGGAAATACTTTTTACAAATTTTTCGAAGTTGTACAATTAGATGGCTTAACTAAAGAAGAATGTGGAAATCTATTGATTAAAATTGGGCAGCAGTATGGAGAAGAGCAGCAAATTAGAGAAGTGATCAACAATTTTCCTGGTAGAGTGGAAGCTTTAAGAAGGTTAACCGGTGGTGTGCCGAGAACCATATCATATCTTTTCCAGATTTTCCTAGACAATGAGAATGGCAAAGCTATTAAAGATCTCTACCTTCTGATAGATACTTTAACATTACTATACAAATCGGAGTTGGATCAGTTATCAACCCAGCAACAAAAGGTGATTGATGCCATAGCCAGAAAATGGGATGCAATATCAGTGAAAGAAATCGCAAGACGGACGAGATTAGAAAGCAAAAATATTTCATCAATCCTATCGTATTTAGAAAAAAACCAACAGGTTGAGAAAGTGCCGACCTCAACAAAAAATCATTTGTACCGGATTAAAGAAAGGTTTATGAATATATGGTACCTGATGAGGTTTGGAAGAAAGCATGATAAGGAAAACGTAATATGGTTGGTTCGTTTTTTTGATGCTTGGTGTGACGAGAGTGAATTAACTAAAAGGTTAAAAAAGCATATCAACAACCTTAAAGCCGGTAAGTATGATGCCATTGCAGCTATTGATATGGGGAATACTTTCTTATCATGTGAAAATGTTTCTGACTCTTTAAAGGAAGAATTGATTAAAACTACAAATTCAATACTTCCAGATAGGCTTTTGAAGAATACAAAAACAAAACAGAAAGATGCCTTGGATAAAATCAAGAAGCTTGTAAATGAAGGAAAGATAGATGAAGCCGAGAAACGTCTTGAAGAAGTAGAAGCTAGAAATATTGATTTCTACATGTTGGCTACCTCTATCTATTTGATGCTTCGAGAGCAAGATAAAGCTTTAGAATATGCAAAAGCAGCCTGGCAATTAGATAATAAAAATTCATTTGCTGCAACTTCAATGGGTTTATTGTATGAGCTTTATTTTGGGGACATAGAAAAAGCAATTCAATTTTATAAGAAAAGCTTGCAATTGCCTCAACCACATCCTTATGCTGCTAATAGACTGGGAGATATCTACAGAGATAAAGAAGATTTTACAATCGCTATAGAATATCATAAACAAGCTGCTCTAAAAAATTTTAAGCAATCTTTAAAGTCTTTGGGAGAAATCTATCTCAAGATAGGCCAACTTGAAAATGCGGAAAAGTACTTAAAAGAAGCTGTAAATGCTAAAATTGAAGGAGCTAATACTGTCTTAGCTAAAGTTTTTACAGAACAGAAGAAGAGAAAAGAGACAGAGCTCGCACTGCAAGCTGCAGTTGCATCTAATGAAGAAGACGCCAATATCAATATGGGTAGATTTTATCTGATGCAAAAAAGACCAAACTTTAAAAAAGCAGAGGAGCAATTTAAAATAGCTATCAAGAAAGGATTAATTGACGGATACGGTGAGCTTGGTAAACTTTTTATAAGAAAGAAAAATATTGAGCAAGCGATTGAAATTTTTAAGAAAGGTTTACTGAATGACGATGCTGAATCGGCGCACCATCTTGGTCATCTCTATAATATGATGGAAGACTATGAGGCTGCTGATAAAATGTTTGAAAAAGCTATAGAATTAGGCGATTCCTCAATTGTAGGATGTTGGGTAGAAGGTATCTATGATTCAAAAAGAATAGACAAAAAGCTTTTTGCAAAAAAACTATTAGAAAAGTATGGAAAAGATACTAATAACATTCAATATGATTTATTATATGCAAAAATAATCTTATGGAATGGAGATGTATCAGAGTCTATTAGAATCATTAACAATAGAACAAAGGAAATTTTTGAATCTTTTGATGAAGAAGAAAACAACAGGCATTTTCGAAAAGCACTATCTGAATTGGTGGATTATTTTCTCTTATTAATAGCAAAAAAAGAACTCAATGTGGCTTTAAATATTTTTGAAAGTACAGATAAACCTGATTTCAAAACGATGCTAAAGCCAGTATATTACTTACTGATGGATGAACTAAAGGATGAATTCCCTACAGAATATTTAAAAGCCGGTAGAGAGTTAACGGAAACAATTAATGATTTAAAAAAGGAGGTGGAATATTTGAGAAAGAGGTAATCAGACAAATCTAGGTCAAAAATATTAGGTGTGATATAAAGGTACTTAAACATATCACTCTTTGTCAAGGTTGGAGGTTTGGTGATGACAAACACCTTTGAACAACACAAAAGTAAGAAAATCTAATTTTTGTGCAAGCATTGTCATCATTTTCTTTTCTCTAACCTCGACCACATAGCAATAAACACCGGCTTTACTAATATTTCTGCTGGAACTGGTCCTTTATTAATGGGACGAGGGCGCTATTTAATTAAAAGTTAATATTAAATAAAAAGGATAAAGAAAATGGCTAATAATGCTACTATTAAATATTACCCAGTGGGTAATGGAGACGCGTCTCTAATCACATTGGAGGACAAAACTACAATTATAATTGATTGCAACATCAGGAACTGCGATAATGAGGACAACTATGATGTAAAATCCGATTTATTAAAAAGCGTTCAGTATAATGATGGTATTCCGTATGTTGATGTTTTTATACTAACACATGGTGACCAAGACCATTGCAGAGGCTTTAAAAAGCATTTCTACCAAGGAGCGCCAGAAAAATATTCGGAAGCAGACAAAAAAGAAGGGCTAATCCGTGTCGATACCATGTGGTTCTCGCCAATGATTGCAGAACAGCATTCGAATGAAGATGAAGATGCTTACCAACAAGAGGCTGAACGTAGGCTTGCCCTTCACAGGAAAGGCGATGCAAGGAAAGATAATCCAGGAAACAGAATTAAGATTATCGGATATGACGGAAGTGCTGACTACAAGGACTTAAATCACCTAAGGGCGATACCAGGAGATATTGTTACACGTTTCAGTGACCGAGATCAACCTCTGTTTTCAATTTTTATACATGCTCCATTTAAGGAACATCTTGAAGCTCTTGGTAGTGACAAAAAGAACTCTACTAGCATCGTTTTCCAAGCAAGATTCAAAAACACCTCTTATCAAGAGGGATTCTCAACCCTTGCAATGTTCGGAGGAGATTCTGACCATACCTCTTGGTGCATTATTTTAGAAAAAACCAAAAAGTATAAAAATGAGCATGCGTTGTATTGGGATCTATTTCTTTCACCTCACCATTGCTCTTGGTCGTTCTTCAATGACAGACCTCAGGAGGAAAACCCTGTTCCTAAAAAAACTTCCATGGAAGTGCTCGATTACAAAAGGAGGAACGCAAAGGTCATTGCTTCAAGCAAAAGGATAGTAAATGATGATGACAACCCTCCACATTATGAAGCAAAACATGAGTACGTTAAGAAAGTTACTGAAAGCAATTTTATTAACACTACCACTTACAAAGTGGTGAATAAAATCCCACAACCTATAGTATTTGAGGTTACGTCACAAGGTATTGTAAAACCAAAGCAATCAGAGGGCTCTGCTAAAGTGATAGGTGGTGCCGGATTAGGCGTTGTTAACTCCGCTTCGAAATATGGAAATGGAGCTATTTAGTACAAGTTTGTCGGTTTTTGCTGGTGATATAGAGAATCTTGAGCTTCAGGATTCTCTAAAATCACTGGAGGCACTTATAGTAGGCGAGGTTAAAATATTGGATTGGGGAAATGGAAGGATTGCTGTGCCCATGGAGGTTAGTGTTGACTTACCCAGCCTAGGTAATTTGGAAGGGTTAGATATCAGGGAAGTAGAACCTATTATTTTGGTTTTCGATTTGTTGAATTATCCTTTTTCCGCCCCCCAGGTTTTTACAGATCGACTTGATTTTCCCAAAAATAATCTTGCCCATTTATACATCGCTGTCAATAATCGTCCCCCAGCCTTCTGCTATGTAAGAGGTAATAATGATGAATGGTATGCGAACAAAAGAGTCGAGGATTTGGTGGTACGTATCAGTAATTGGCTGAGAGATGCCGCTGTCGGTGAACTTACAGAAGACGGGAAACAGTTTGATCCACTTAGACTAGAGGGTTATTCCGGAACGGTAATTTATGATTATGATACAATGCTTGGTGTAATTACAGGAAAGACAACATTCCTTCCTGATAAACACCTTGCTATGGCCTTATTTGATCGTCCTAAGCAAACTGAACGATGCACATACAAGCTAGTTAAGCTGCTCACCTCCGGAAATGCTTTAGAAACAATCAAAGATGTTGATGAGGAACGCAAAAAAAATCAAGAAGATATCACTCGAAGAAATTATCATTATGGCTATATAATATGGGGAAAGGAAGGAGCAATCAGTAACGATTACTATGTCAATCTTCCAAGAAATTGGAAAGAGTTTAAATCGTTCTGTGATTTTTATGGAGTTGACTACAATGAGTTGGAGAATTTCATTGCAACTTGTGATGGAAATACATTTGTTCATTTTCCTGTAATTGTTGGTATAAGAAGGCCCCGTCCACTTATAGGATATTCATCAGATATTGAGTTTATAAACTTCCGCTTTTGGGTGAATACTGATGACGTAAAAGATGGAACAATCGTCAACAACATATCTATAGATTTCTTTTCTCACAATCAACCACTCACTCGGAAACAAGCGAGCCAAATGTCTAATTGTAATATAGGTTTCGATATTAGAACTGTTGTTTTTGGATGTGGGGCTTTAGGGTCGAAGGCAGTTATGCACTTAGCAAGAGCCGGTCATACAAACTTGACACTTATAGATCCTGATCACATTTCTCCACATAATTTAGTACGCCATGCTTTATTTGGAGAAGATGAAGGTGCAAATAAAGCTGTTGCATTAGCGGAAAGAATAAAATCTATATATCCACATCAAACTAACAATGTCATTGGTTTGGCGGGTTTAAAAAAAGGCATAATAGACAAAAAGGATTTTTTTGAAATTCATAATTGGGTTTTAGATTTCACTGCATCTGAAGCTTTTTTTAATAAGCTGTCAATGGTAAGAAGCATGGATAAACGAAATGTTGCTAGTGCATCCATATCCGATTTTGGGAACTTAGGGATACTATATAAAGAAGGGGAATCCAGAAATCCACGCATTGATGATCTACAGGCTTATTTATATAGCTTGTCTGTTCACGATAAAAAAATCAGTAACTGGCTTCAAAAAGAACAGCAAATAAGTGACAACCATAATGTCACTGTTCGGGTCGGAATCGGCTGTAATTCAGAAACAACTATTCTCCCCGACGATAAAATATCTGCCCATGCCTCTTATTTTTCAGGTAATCTAAAGAGAGAAATATTAGCCCCTTCAGAGGGAGGCAAAATTTATCTAAGCCGTATTGAGGATAGTCAGGATTATAATATTGAAACACAAGTAATCTCTGTTATGCCTTTTGAAGTTTTTAAAGCTTTAAACAATCCTAGTTGGATGATTCGATTTAAAGATGGAGTTATCCAGAAAATAAATGAAGAATGTGTAATTGGCGGGGAAAATGAGACAGGAGGTGTGTTTGTTGGAATTTGTAATTATAAGACAAAAACAATTCATGTTGTAGATTCAATCAGTGCACCTATTGATAGTAAAGCAAATCCAATCCATTTTGTAAGGGGACATAAAGGCTTATCTGAAGAAATTACAAAATTTAAACATAATTCTGGAGAGCAAATTGGGTATATAGGGGAATGGCACTCTCATCCTGAAGGGCCTAATGCACTTAGCCAACAGGATATGGAAAGTGTGCATAATCATAAAACTGAGTTTATACAATTAAATCCGCCACTTCCAGTATTCTTGTCAATTATCACTCCAGATGGATTGTTCCCATTTGTGTTTTAACCCTACAATATCATTATATGGAAAAAGAAAAAAACCTTAAGGCAAAGAACACTCCACAATTATGGGTGTTCCTTTCTGCAAACATACTTTTTCTATGTGGGATGATTTTTCCCACATATTTTAAAGAGCTGACAAAAGACTTTGATATTGTTCTTATACTTAAAGTGTTGGGTGCCTCAATAGCCCCTTTATTATTATTCTTGTTGAATGGACTTATATCCAGCCACCAAAAAGCTATTCTGGTTTTTTGGAAATTTAAGCATCCGTTACCTGGTTCAGAAGCTTTTACTAAGTTAAGCAAAAATGACCATAGGATTGACCGGGACAAATTGAAAGAAATTCATGGTTCCTTACCTAAAAGCCCTAAACAGCAGAATAAGTTATGGTATAAAATCTATAAGAAAACTAGTTCTAATATTATAGTAGCGAACAGCCATAGAGACTTCTTATTGGCACGAGATTTAACTTCATTATCCGTTCTGTTTGTGATATTCCTAGGAATACCCGCTTTAATAATTGGGAGCTGGCCTATTAACCTATATTACTTTATTGGATTAATACTGCAATATTTAGTAGTAAGCATTGGTGCACAAAATAGAGGGCGGAGATTTGTTGCAAATGTTTTGGCAATAGAATCTTGTTCCTAGCAAAAAAGAATGAGCAATTTTGCTTTTAATTAATGGTAAATCGTACAAAACAAAATATTATTAAGGTACAATGGGTAGTGTAAAAATGAGAGTTTGGGATGTAAAGCACGGTAATGCCATTTATATAAGAACTCCTAATGATAAACACCTTGTATTTGATCTTGGTGTGGGAGACTACTCAGAGGGGATAGACGGAAGAAGCCCTTTGGAAACTCTGAAAACTCATTATGGGATAGATAAGATTGATTATTTGATGATAACACATCCTCATAAAGATCACATAAAGGATATTTTGAACCTTGACAAACTTGACCTGGGACCAAGAACATTGCATCGTCCTAAATTAGTTGATTTAGACAGTCTCCTTGAAGATGCAAGAGTAGCAGATAAGCCTCTTTTTCAAAAATATATTGAATTACACAATCGATTTTCTGTTCCTGCTGGTCCATCTGATACGATCACAAATCCTGAAAATTATGGAGGGGTAGATTTTAAACATTTTAGTACACCGACTTTGACTGAGAACATAAACAACCTTAGCATTATATCTATTCTTCAATACGCAGGTATAAAAGTGATTATTCCCGGAGATAATGAGTCCCAATCGCTTGAAGAATTGACGAAAAAAGATGATTTTAAGAAGGCTATAAAAGATTGCGATATACTTATAGCACCTCATCATGGTAGACAATCTGCTTATCATAATGATTTTGTTCGCCTTTCAAATCCGAGGCTTACTATTGTATCGGATGGGTCAATTTGTGATACAAGCGCTAATTCAGCGTATTCTGCCATTACTCGTGGCTGGAAAATACATTATAGAGGAAATTTAGTACTTAGAAAAATGCTAACAACGAATTCTGACGGGGAGGTTTATATTGATTTCGGAACAGGTAAAAAAAAATCATTTTTGAAAGTTGAAGTAAAGTGATATAATCAATTAGACTATCAACCTAGTCCTTGTAATATCTTTTCGACATCTGTGAGCATTTAGATCAAGAATTTTCTGATGATAGCATCCTCAACATATTTTGAGTAGGATGTAGAATCATATTATAGGTAGTTTTGTATTTAAAATAGTGGTTTATGGAGAATGGAAGAACGTGGAGAAACTCAAAACACCGAATATAAGCAATCATGGAGAGATGAATACCTGAAATGGATCTGTGGTTTTGCAAATGCAAAAGGTGGACGCATATATATTGGTGTTGATGACAATGGGAATATAAGTGGTGTAGATAATTACAAAAAGTTGATGGAAGATATTCCGAATAAATCCGTCAACCATTTAGGGCTCGTTGTTGATGTAAATGTACATGCGGTTGAAGGAAAAAATTATCTTGAAGTTATTGTCCCCGTCAGTAATGTACCAATTGCTTATCATGGAGTTTATCATTACCGGAGTGGAAATACCAAGCAAGAACTAAAAGGAATTGCTTTGCAAAATCTGCTACTCAGTAAAATGGGGAAGAAATGGGAGGACATGGCCGTCGAAGGCGCTACATTCTGTGACCTTAATGATGAAAGTATCCAGACGTTCATCATTAAGTCAATAGAGAAAGATCGTATCCCTTCTAATACCCTTAAAATCAGTAAAGAAACACTGTTCAAAAATCTTGGACTTCTTACAGAACAGGGACAGTTGACGAATGCAGCGGTTTTGTTGTTTGGTAAAAGCCTGATCAAAGTGTCGGTGATGGCCAGTTTCAAGATCGGAAGATTTGGAAAATCAAGTCATGACCTTTTGTTTCAGGATGTAGTGGAGACAAATATTTTTGATATGGCTGACAAGGTGATGGAAGTCATGAAAACAAAATACCTGGTCAGACCAATCTCTTATGAAGGACTGGAGCGTATAGAACCTTTGGAATACCCGGAAACGGCATTAAGGGAAGCCATATTGAATGCCATAATCCATAAAGACTATTCCAGCACTTACATCTTCCTTCGTATTTATGATGATCGATTGCACCTATGGAATCCGGGAACTTTACCGGAAGAGTTAACAATTGACAAGCTGAAGCAGGAACATTCTTCATACCCAAGAAATAGGAATATAGCTAATGTATTTTTCAAAGCGGGCTATATTGAATCCTGGGGACGTGGAATTAATAAGATCCTTGATGCTTGTAAAGAGGTAGGGTTGCCGGAGCCTATTATTGAGGAAGAGCAAGGCGGGATAAGCGTTACTTTTCTAAAGGATATTTATACAGAGGACTATCTTAGAAAACTAAACCTTCCTCCCAGACAGATTAATGCTTTGTTGTATGTCAGACAGCATGGCTCAATTAATAATGCTGAATACCAGCAACTTGAAAACATCTCAAAAAGGACAGCTTCCCGTGATTTACAGGAGCTGATGGACAAAGGATTCATTCAAAGAAAGGGAACTACTGGCAAAGGAACGACTTATGTTTTTCCGTCTCGAAGATCAAAGGGGTCATAAAGGGGCCAAACGGGCCATTATGGGGTCATAAATTTGCCGATTACAGATAAAGACCTCATTATCAGTTATTTTGAAAGGCCCCATTAGTGATTAAGCAGCCAGCATATCGGCCAGAAGCTTTAAATCTTCTATTAATTGGTTCGAATTCTGTACCATAGGGTTCACAAAAGCCTGGCTTTATCGTCAGGCTTTTTGTTTTTATAGCCATTTAAGGGATTTTTTCGGATCAGTCCTAAAAGTTGGGGGCAAGCAATATTTCTGGGGGTGAATAATTTCAATCTTAAATTTTGTCTATCCTTGTCAGATTAAGCGGAGTTTAAGTCACAGACCTGCCTAGACAGTCAATTGCGTAAAAGGATGAACACAGATGTATTATAGATAAATATCCGTGTTCATCTTTATCCGTCTGTGGTTAATAAATAGTGCATATCACAGCTAAAATAGACTGTTAATCCTCAGCTTTTCCGCTTGATCTAACTTTACCTCAAACTAGTACCAAAGTAATACCAAAGCTGGGGCAAAGCTGTATCAAAGCTGAGGTAAAGCTGGGGCAAAGCTGGGTTAAGCCCTCTTTTTTGTTCATAAATTCCCTTTCTGGTCCAGATTTTATAAATAAACGGCATTGAATAAATAGCGCATATCACAGCTAAAATAGACTGTTATTCCCCAGCTTTTCCCCTTGATTCAATTTTTTGGAGGGAAAGCATTGATTTTAGCTAGTCTGTAAAGAAAAATGTGGGTTAATCTGAAAAGCTCGTTAGTGGAGGGGAATTGAAGCAGGGCTATAGGATCGAGGTTAATGATTATCCATAGATAAAAAGATAAACACAGATTTATCCTGAAAAAGTCATAACATCTGTGGATCAAACTAATGTGGGGTGGTGAAAGACAAAAAAAAGTATAGCATGATCCCCAACTTTTCCGCTTTATCCCAAAGAGTTATTATTGCTTGATAGTTAAGAGATCTATTTTGGTTTAGATTATAAAAAAAATACTGCCTGTTTTTTTTGGCAAAGTTGTTGACATGCATAAAAAGTAGTTTAAAAATAATTTATGTTTATGTAAATTGTAGATGGTTAATGGCTTATGAGGTAGAGGTTTGTAAAGGAATGGTAATTCCTAACTAGTTTTGCCGTTTATGAAAAAGAACTTTTCTACATTTGCGGCAGTCAAAGCCTTGATTTAAGGTAAATCCAACATCAAAATGGTAAATAAAGTGAGTAAAATATTGCTAACCGCATTGTTGGGCATTTATTTTTTGACCTATGTTGACGTAATAGGATATGCCCAAGTTGAGAACATTAAAATTACAGAAAGTGAGATCAAAGTGCATTTGGAATTTCTTACCTCTGCTAAAAACAAGGGGAGATATCCAGGCACTAAAGGAAATAAGAGAGTTGTTAAATATATTCGTTCTGAATTTGGAAATTATGGTTTGCAGGCATTTGAGGGTGATTATCTTCAGGAGTTTGAAGCCGAATTACGAGTGAGAAAAGGTGAATCTCCCAAGTCTCCCGTAAAAACATGGAATGTAATTGGTTATGTGGAGGGGACTGACCCGATCTTGAAAGATGAATATATTGTTGTGGGAGCTCATTATGATCACTTAGGTCATGGAGGGCCTTCTTCCAAAAAGCCGGAAAGTGATGAAATCCATCCTGGAGCTGATGATAATGCCAGTGGAACGTCTGCATTATTGGAAATTGCACATAAAATGGCCGGTAATAGGTTTATGCTTAGTAGGAGTGTGATTTTTGTAGCTTTTGGAGCCGAGGAGCAAGGCTTGTTAGGGTCAAAACATTTTGTTGAGCATTTGCCAGTTCCTAAGGAAAGTGTAAAACTGATGATAAATATGGATATGGTGGGGCGTTTAAATGCGAATAAACAAGTTTATATGGGAGGAGCGGGGACTTTTCCTGGAGGTGTTGATTTAATGAAGGACCTAGGTTTGGAGCTTGGATTGAATCCTGTAGTCAATGCAGGTGAAGTAGGAGGTTCTGATCATGTGTCCTTTTACAAGGCTGGTATTTCAGCAATGGGCTTACATACGGGAGGACACCCCGAATATCATAGGCCAGAAGATACCGCAGATCTGATTAATATTGAGGGAGAAAGAGTGATTGCAGAATATGTTTACAGAACGATTGTTAAGGTAGCTCAGGGTAATTATCATTTGGAATTTATCAATCAGGATTAATTAATGGGATTGTTTAAAATAAATGTACTGAAAGCCTGAATGAATTTTCGTTTAGGCTTTTTGTTTTTTTACCGGTTTTGAAGTTTGTTGATTGGGTTTAAGTGATTGATTATTAGTGTAGTGTGGTGTTTTTTGGTTTTTCGTTTGCATTTTGGTTTCTATTGATTAGTGATCTTCTGTAGTAGTTAAATGGAGTATTACTTTTTAGGGCAATGATTATGTTTTGCAAAAAAAACTATAACTTATGAGCCGATTTGAATTAGATAAAACCATTAAACCTGAATTTTAAATGACCTTTAACACATTAGACCTCGTTGTCTTTGTGGCCTACTGTCTTTTAATTATTACCATGGGCTTAGTAGTGTCCAGGGAAAAGAAAGGCCACGTCAAGGATTCCAAAGATTATTTTCTAGCCAGTAAAGCATTGCCTTGGTGGGCTGTAGGGGCTTCGTTGATTGCTTCCAATATTTCTGCAGAGCAGTTTATCGGGATGTCAGGATCTGGCTTTGCATTGGGCCTTGCCATATCTACCTATGAATGGATGGCGGCCGCTACACTTATTGTGGTTGCGATTTTCTTTTTGCCTATTTATTTGAAGGAGGGGATTTATACCATGCCGCAATTTCTCAATAGGCGTTATGATGGAAGGGTAAGGACCGTGATGGCCGTTTTTTGGCTTTTGATTTATGTATTTGTTAACCTTACTTCCGTATTGTATTTAGGGGCCCTGAGTCTGGAGACCATTATGGGGGTGCCTTTGCAGTATGGCATTATGGGCTTGGCGGCCTTTGCCATGATCTATTCGATTTATGGTGGGCTTAAAGCGGTGGCATGGACAGATGTGGTACAAGTAGTATTCTTAGTTGCTGGTGGGCTTGCCACTACCTATTTGGCATTATCAATAGTTGGTGACGGCAATGTTTGGGAAGGAATAGGGATTTTGCGAAAAGCGGCTCCTGCTCATTTTTCCATGATTATCGAAAAGGGAGAAATGATGATTCCTGATGGAACAGGAGGTAGTAAAGATGCTTATTTGGATCTGCCAGGATTGAGTGTGTTGATCGGTGGAATGTGGATTATTAACCTTAATTATTGGGGCTGTAATCAATATATTACCCAGCGGGCCCTGGCTGCCAAAAGTCTAAATGAAGCGCAAAATGGGATGGTATTTGCCGGGTTTTTGAAGTTATTGATGCCCCTGATTGTGGTTATTCCAGGGATAGCTGCTTATGTTATTGTACAGCAAGGAGCCGATACCACTTTTATTGAATCCATGACAGATCCTGTTACTGGCTTAGCGAAATCGGACAGGGCTTATCCTACCCTGCTTCATCTATTACCTCCAGGTTTAAAGGGCTTGGCTTTTGCTGCTTTAACGGCTGCTATTGTATCTTCTTTGGCCTCAATGGCCAATAGTACTTCTACTATTTTTACCATCGATATTTATAAAGAATTCATCAATAAAGGAGTGTCTGAATCCAAGCAAGTAACTATCGGAAGGATCACTGCTGTAGTGGCTTTTATCATAGCGGCTATAGTAGCTCCTCAGTTGAGGCAACTTGATCAGGCTTTTCAGTATATCCAAGAGTATACTGGTTTCGTTTCTCCAGGTGTTTTTGCCATTTTTATCTTTGGGTTCTTTTGGAAGAAAACCACCTCAAATGCAGCACTTACAGCGGCTGTGTTGACTATACCTCTGTCAGCGGCCTTTAAGTTCATTACTCCAAATCTGCCGTTTATCGATAGGATGGGAGTAGTTTTCTTGGTACTTGCTGCTTTGATTATTGTGATCAGTTTGGTAGAAGGGAAAGGGGAAGACAGTAAGAAAGCCATTGTAGTGGATAAGGAGTTGTTTGCTTCCAGTACCAAATTCAAAATCGGAGCGATATTGATTTGTGGAATACTCGCTGCATTGTATACAGTGTTCTGGTAAGCGATTAATTAAATTTAACTGAATTGAGCATCTAGCCTCTAATAGTTGTTGAAGAACTGATTGTTTTCAACACTATTAGGGGCTTTTTTAGGATTGCCAGATTTGTGCGCGGTATACGGAAGGAGTTAGGCCTTTCACTGCTTTAAATTGTCGGTTGAAATTGGTGATATTTCTGTAGCCACATTCGTGGAAAATTTGAGAGACAAAAAGGTTTTTGTCTTTTAATAATTTACATGCATGTGCAATCCGGATTTCCTTTAAAAATCCGGAATAGGATTTTTTTGTATTCAACTTGAAAAACCTTCTAAAATTAGAAACGCTCATTTTTGCTATTGAAGCCACATCTTCAAGTTTTATATTTTCATGAAAATGCTCAAAGGTGTATTCCAGTATTTCGTCAATTATCCCCTTGGCATCAAAGGAGTTGATATGTTCATTTGTCAAAACAGTATTATGGGTTTTGACGCTGAAAGTATTGAGGAGGTTCATTAAAGTGCCTAAATGCTCATAACCGCTTGTGTTTTCCAATTTTTGAATGGAGTGAATAAGGTCAGTTTGGCCTGAATAATCAATGGATAATGCCTGGTTTAAGTGAATAAGCTGATTGATTTTGCTTAGTTCCGGTAGGTTCAGAAATGTGTTGCCAAAGATGCCTTTGTCAAACTGGATGACCACAACGGTGCAAAAGACTTTTTCTTCATCTTTTCTAAACCAATGAGGAACATTGGAGCCTATATAAAATAGGTCTCCTGCTGTAAATTCTCCCACAAAATCACCAATGATAGCCGTACCGTACCCTTCTTTGATATAGAGAATTTCGTTTTCAATATGTCGGTGCCATGGTGTTTCGAATAGGGGGGTGCTAAAGGAGGTGGACACAAATGATTTGGAGGCTTGTTTGGGGAGTTTCTGAACAATTGGTTTCATGGGGAGCTAATTAATGGTCATGACACTAATTTAATAATTGATACTCTTTGATTACATTTTTGATCAAAGAGTATTATAAATTAATTGAATAGTGTAAGAAGGTCTTTGGTTTTTGATCGAAATTTGTTTCGATCAGGAGAAAGAGATTTGTGGTCTATTGTCTTGATTTTGTCAATTTTAGAAAATTAACCCAAAATAATACATGCGTAGATTATTGATTGGATATGATATAGGCAGTTCTTCGGTAAAAACGACCTTATTGGATGCAGATACTGGAAAAGTAGTCAGTTCAGATGGTCAGCCCAAAATAGAAATGCCCATAGATTCCCCTCAAAAAGATTGGGCAGAACAAGATCCAATGATGTGGTGGAAGTATGTGATAAACACCACCAAATCTGTTCTCAATAGCGGAGCTGTAAAATCTGGAGAAATACAAGGTATAGGAATTTCTTACCAAATGCATGGTTTGGTTTTGGTCGATCAAAATCAAGAGGTCATCCGTCCAGCAATTATTTGGTGTGATAGCCGTGCAGTTGGCATAGGTAATCAGGCATTTGATGAGTTGGGGCAAGAGTTTTGCCTATCGAATTTGTTGAATTCTCCGGGAAACTTTACCGCTTCAAAATTGAAATGGGTGAAGGATAATGAGCCTGAAAATTATGCTAAAATCCATAAAGCCATGCTTCCAGGGGATTTTATTGCCATGAAATTAAGCGGCGAGATTTTTACGACTGAATCGGGACTTTCTGAAGGGGTATTTTGGGATTTCAAGAAGGACAGTACCAGTCAAGAGCTTTTAGGTTACTATGGTATTGACCAGGATTTATTAGCTACTGCGGTAAAGTCTTTTTCTGAGACGGGCAGGGTAAATGCGTATGCTGCTGAACTCTTGGGTTTAGATATAGGAATTCCAATCACCTATCGGGCAGGAGACCAACCCAATAATGCTTTTTCTTTGAATGTTCTGAATAGGGGCGAACTGGCGACCACGGCAGGCACATCAGGGACAGTCTATGGTGTGAGTGACCAGCCTGTTTATGATCCTTTATCCAGAGTAAATACTTTCTTGCACGTAAATCATGAACAGCTCAATCCACACTATGGAGTATTATTATGTGTCAATGGCACCGGTATACTAAACAGTTGGTTAAGGAGAATGTTAGGTGGAGAATCGTTGGGGTATGAAGAAATGAATGCTTTGGCCGCAGAAGTTCCAGCTGGTGCTGAGGGTTTATGTTTTATTCCGTTTGGTAATGGAGTGGAGAGGATCATGGAAAACAAAGCTGTAGGAGCGCATTTGAGTGGGCTGAATCTCTTGAAGCATGATAAACGTCATTTGCTTAGAGCAGGACAAGAAGGGATTGTCAGTGCTTTGACTTTTGGTTTTAATATCATGAAAAACATGGGACTGAGTTTGAACACAGTAAAAGCTGGTAGGGCGAATATGTTCTTAAGTCCCATTTTTAGGGAAGCTTTTGTGAATATGAATGAAGTGAACCTGGAATTTTATGATACGGATGGATCCCAAGGGGCTGCAAGAGGTGCGGGGATAGGTGCGGGCATTTATTCCAGTGATCAGGAAGCGTTTGTAGGCTTGGAGAAAGTGGCTTCTTATATGCCTGATCAGAAATTAGTGGAAGTATATAAGGAAGTATACCAGCAGTGGGAAGTTAACTTGGAGAAAGTACGCTAAAACAATAGGGGGGCTTTGTAGATCCGCGCCAATTTTGCATAAATGGCTTTAAACGAAAATTATATTATTAAATAACCAAACATATCATGTCAAAAACATATTTTCCGGAAATTGATAAAATCAAATTCGAAGGTAAAGATTCCAAGAATCCATTTGCTTTTAAATATTATGATGAGCAAAAAGTAGTGGCCGGCAAGACCATGAAGGAGCATTTTAAATTTGCCATTGCTTACTGGCATAGTTTCAATGCTACCGGAGATGATCCTTTTGGACCGGGAACCCGAAGCTATGAATGGGACCAGTCTGCAGACGCCTTACAGCGAGCCAAAGACAAAATGGATGCGGCATTCGAATTTATCACTAAGATTGGTGCTCCATATTACTGTTTCCACGATGTTGACCTTATTGATGAGGGAGCAACCATCGAGGAATATGAGAGTAGAATGAAGGCGATTACTGAATACGCTAAACAAAAGCAAGAGGAGACAGGGGTGAAATTGCTTTGGGGTACGGCCAATGTTTTCAGCAATCCCAGGTATATGAATGGAGCCAGTACCAATCCTGACTTCAATGTGGTTTCATGGGCAGCTACTCAGGTGAAAAATTCTATAGATGCGACCATTGCCCTTGGAGGGGAGAACTATGTATTCTGGGGTGGTCGCGAGGGATATATGTCCTTACTGAATACAGATATGAAACGTGAAACCGAACACCTTGCTCAATTTTTGACTATGGCAAGGGATTATGGTAGAAAGAATGGATTTAAAGGTAATTTCCTTATTGAACCAAAACCAATGGAGCCCACTAAGCATCAGTATGATTATGACGCCGCCACAGTGACCGGTTTTTTGAGACATTATGGTTTGGATAAGGATTTTAAACTGAATATTGAAGTCAATCATGCTACTCTTGCCGGGCATACCTTCCAGCATGAATTGCAGGTAGCGGCAGATGCGGGGCTTTTAGGAAGCATTGATGCCAACAGAGGTGATTACCAAAATGGCTGGGACACTGATCAGTTTGCCTTGAATCTTCAAGAGTTGACAGAATCTTTATTGGTGATATTGGAAGCAGGTGGTTTACAAGGTGGAGGTGTTAATTTTGATGCCAAGCTGAGGAGAAACTCTACCGATTTGGAGGATCTGTTCCATGCACATATTGGCAGTATGGATGCATTTGCAAGGGCTTTGTTGATTGCGGATAATATTCTGGAGAATTCTGATTATAAGACATGGAGAAAGGCTAGATATGCTTCCTTTGATGAAGGAAAGGGAAAAGCATTTGAGGAGGGAGAACTTACTTTGGAGGATCTGAGAGCGCATGCTATTGATACAGGTGAGCCAAAGCTTACTAGTGGTAGACAGGAAATGTTTGAAAACTTGATTAATCAATATATCTGATCAATTAATAGTTAAATTAAGTCAGCTAGCTTCTACCAAGCAAATTTGGATAAAGTGGCTTACAGACCATTTCCAATTAAAAAAGCGAACTAATTTAGTTCGCTTTTTTAATTGATTAGTCCTAAAATGGTCATTGACCTATTTGTCATGAACAAAACTTAGTTGTGATCAAGTATATTGGCCAATGATATCAATGTGAGTTTTTCTAGGTTTGGTGGTTATATTATTTTTTGTTGAATTGGTAATAAGCATCACTCCACTTCAACTCATTCTGAATGCCTCTAATGGTAGTCTCTTTGTCAATATTGACAGTTTCTATACCGGCCATGGTGGCAAAGTCATTTAAGTGTTCACTGCTTAAATTTTGACTAAAGCAAGTATGGTGCGCCCCGCCGGCCAAAATCCAAGCAGCGCAACCAGTCTTCATATCTGGCATTGGTTTCCACATTACACGGGCAACAGGGAGCTTAGGGAGATCTTTTAGTGGAGCTACGGCTTCTACTTCATTGACAATCAGTCTGAATCTGTTACCCATATCTACAATAGAAGCGTTTAAACCGTCTCCACCCGTTCCATTGAATACCAGCCTTACTGGATCTTCTTTACCTCCAATACCCAAGGGGTGTACTTCGCAGCTAGGTTTGTCCTTGGTAAGGCATGGGTCTACCTCTAGCATATGTGAGCCTAAAACGAGGCTGTTATTCGGGTCAAAATGGTAGGTATAGTCTTCCATAAAAGCATTTCCGCCATCCAATCCTGTACCCATAACTTTCATGGCACGAACCAAAGCAGCTGTTTTCCAGTCGCCTTCTCCAGCGTAGCCATAGCCATCTGCCATTAGTCTTTGGGTAGCAATTCCAGGAAGTTGTTTCATGCCGTGAAGGTCCTCAAAAGTATTGGAAAAGCCTTTGAAGCCACCTTCTTCAAGGAAGGTCCTCATCCCGATTTCTATTTTGGCAGCATCTAGTAGGGAATGTCTTTTTGAACCATTGGCCTTAAGATCATCCGATAGTGTATAAGTTGCCTCATACTCTTCAATCAGCGCTTTTAACTGGACATCGCTTACTGCGTTTATTTTTTCTACCAAGTCCCCCACAGCATAGGTATTGACGGAGAAGCCGAATTTAAGCTCTGCTTCGACTTTGTCCCCATCGGTTACAGCAACGTAGCGCATATTGTCTCCAAAACGGGCAAATTTGGCGCCTTGCCAGTCATGCCATCCGCTGGCAGCTCTGGACCAAACATCGATCTCCCCATGCAATTCCTTATCCTGCCAATGGCCAACTACCACTTTTCTGCTTACTTTCATTCTGGAAGTGATAAATCCAAACTCACGGTCTCCATGTGCACTTTGATTCAAGTTCATGAAATCCATATCGATTGAATTCCAAGGGATGTCTTGATTGAACTGCGTGTGCAGATGGAGGAGTGGTTTCTGTAAGATTTTCAGTCCATTGATCCACATTTTTGCAGGTGAGAAAGTATGCATCCAGGTGATCAGACCAATACAGTTGGGTGCTTGATTGGCTTCTTGGACTATCGCATAAATCTCTTCGGTAGTTTTTACTACAGGTTTATAGACAATACTTACAGCGATTTTTTCAGAGTTGTGCAACTCTTTGGCTATGATTTGGGCATGTTCGGCTACCTGGCGCAAAGTCTCCTCACCATACAAGTGCTGACTTCCTGTGATAAACCAAACTTCGTTTTCTTTTAAATTTTTCATTTATTCACTACTTATTGATTTCAATATTTATTTACTACATCCAGAAGAAATAGTACAAGAGAGATACAATTAGGATAATACCTGCGGCTCCAAGGTTAAATGGAGTTGCCGTATTAAAAAGGCTTGGATCGACATTGAAGGATTTTTTGTCTGCATGTTCCATTTTGACATTGGTATACAGTATAATGCCTACCATTAAGAACAGTGCGGCCAGCATAAAGATAGATTCTATGCCCAGGTATTCATAACTGTCAAACAATGCAAAACCTATAATGGCTGAAACCAATCCCAAGAAGATGAAGAAGTAACCAGAGGCTACAGCTTTGATCGCTTCCTTTCCGGATTTGAAATCTGGGTTGGCAAATGCTTTCTTCTCCGTAAAGCTGATCACAGAGGCAATGAAGCAAAGTATGATGAATACATAGCCCATTCTAAGTAGAAAAGGCATTTCTGGGTAGAATACTTTGAAGATTATTCCCGCTGGGATGGTTGCTATGGCTGTCCAAAGAGCTGCGTTAGCGGTAGCTTGTCTCCATAATAAGCCCATGCCGAATACAACCACCACTCCAGGGTATATATAGCCGGTATATTCTTGGATATATTGGAACACCTGATCTAAAGAAGCCAATTGTGGTGCCACAAACATGGCTATTAGGAGGGCGATAACGGCCACTATTCTACCGGTTTTTACCATGTCATGGTTATTGGCATTAGGCTTAAAGTAAACCTTATAGATGTCCATGGTAAAGATGGTGGAAGTACTGTTGATCATAGAGGCTAGAGAAGAGACTATAGCAGCGGCGAGTGCTGCAAAGGCCAAACCTCGAATACCGTCAGGGACAAAGTTCTTTAAAAGCCAAGGGTAAGCTTCATCAGATTTTTGGATTTGGCCTATATGCTCAATGGGTAGGTTCAGCAGTGCTGATAATTGCTCTGGAGTATAATCATTGATAAGTACATAAGCTGCAATACCTGGTATGACCACGATGATGGGCATCAATATCTTCAGAAATCCAGCGAAAATCAATCCCTTTTTTGCTTCCTGTATGCTTTTAGCAGCTAATCCCTTTTGAATGATATACTGGTTGAATCCCCAGTAGCCTAAATTGGTCAACCACATTCCTCCTAGAATAACTGCCAATCCAGGTAGATCTTGAAAAGCATCTCTCTCTCCTCCTGCTCCATCTGGAACCATGGTGGCGCCTTGAGGCATAATCATGATAAAATGATCTTTGGCATCACTGTATAGATTGCCCATACCAGCAATAATACCTTCTCCCATTCCAACTGCATCCAAGGCAAGGAATGTAGTGATCAAACCACCGCCTATCAATACGACCACTTGGACTACATCTGTCCAGGCTACTGCTTCCAATCCACCATAGATGGAATAAATTCCCGAAAATACCAGTAGGCCAATAATGCCATATTGAAGCGGAACTCCCATGATCTTATCCAAAGCCAAAGCCCCCAAATAACTCACAGAGGTCAGGTTAACAAACACATATACCAAAAGCCAGAAAACGGCAAAGGCTGTACTTACTCCTTTATTGAACCTTTCACTTAAGAACTGTGGCATGGTATAGACGCCATGCTCCAGAAATATGGGGAGAAAATATTTGGCGACCAAGATGAGGGCCAATGCTGCAATCCATTCATAGGCCGCAATGCCCAAACCGATAGCAAAGCCAGATCCTGATGTTCCAATAAAATGCTCAGCAGAAATATTGGCAGCAATGAGTGAGGCGCCTACAGCCCACCATGTAAGTGATTTGTCTGCTAAGAAATATTCTTGAGCGGTTTTTTCCAGTCCTTTTTTTGATCTGGAAACCCATAAGCCTACCGAAACAATGGCCAGCGCATATAGGATGAAAATAACATAATCTAGGGTAGAAAATCCTACTGACATAATAATGATATTGAGGGTTTATCTTATACTTAATTCTAAATGATTTTACTTAATTCTTATTTAAGTGTCATATTTACACCTAAAAAATCAGAAAAAAAAATAATGAGCAAAAAATTACTCATTAACACCCGGCATTTCATTTCTTGGAATGAAATTTAGGACGGTTTGAAACTGGTCATTGTATTTGGAGCGATCGATTCGGTAATAAAAGGCGCCTTTCTTAGAGCTGGTCTTATCCTTATCTTTTTCTTTGATCAACATATTGGTTGATAATACCTTTCTAGTAAAGTTCCGCTTATCGATTTTTGTCTCGTATAAGTTTTCGTACATGGCCTGAAGATGCGGCAAGGTGAATTTTTTTGGCAAAAGCTCAAACAAAATAGGATGCAAGGCTGCTTTGTACCTTAGACGGGATTTGGCCATTTCAACCATTTCATTATGGTCGAAAATCAAATCTGGCAACTCATTCATGGAAAACCAATGTGCATGAAAGTCATCATTGATTTGTTTTTGGTATTTCTGGATGTCGATCAAGGCAAAATAAGTTACTGCAATGGTCCTTTCTACAGGGTCTCTATCAGGTCTACTGAAAGTATGTAATTGTTCCATATAGACATCTTCGAGGCCTGTAAGCTTTTTTAGAATTCGATTGGCAGCTCCATCTAGAGATTCTTGGGGCTGCAAGAAACCGCCCATAAGACTCCATTTTTCTTTTTCTGGGGCAAAGCCTCTTTGGATAAGAAGTAATTTATAGTCAGAACCATCAAAGCCAAAAATGATACAGTCAATGGCTGTTAAGATTCTCGTTTGATTTGAGTATTTCATCATGATTGTTTGCGATACAAGATCGATTTTGGAGAAAAATCGAGTTTAGAAAATGCGATATTATATGTAATAATGACACATAAAATTAGGTATTATTTTTATTATTTACCAAAATCTAAAACACTATACTTATTGTATTGGTAATGAGAGGGGTGTTGGATGTGTTAATGTTCGTCATTAACCTCAATCCAGTAACCATTGGGGTCTTGGATATAGATTTGTCTGATACCATCTGGTCGCATATTGATTTTGCCCTTTACCCCTGGCCAATCTTCAAATGAAATATTATTCTCTTTTAATTTGGCAATAAAACCATCTAAATCTTCCATACTAAAACAAAGGTGGTTGATTTTGTTGATGGTAGGCGGAGTCCAAGGGAGTTGTTCGATCAGGTGAAGTTGACTGTTACCTATATTATACCAAGTATGTAACCCATCTTTAAAAGGTTCTTCAATTTCTTCCAAACCGAGAAAGTCTTTATAAAATTTATTG
Source organism: Echinicola marina (assembly GCF_020463795.1). Lineage (NCBI taxonomy): Bacteria > Pseudomonadati > Bacteroidota > Cytophagia > Cytophagales > Cyclobacteriaceae > Echinicola > Echinicola marina. Next base: position 2,287,501 of record NZ_CP080025.1, read on the forward strand.
CTGACTTTCAGGTCTTCCACATAAACAGCGATATGGTTCAGTTTAGTTTGACTGAAGGTGTTCATGCTGATTAGAGATAGTAATAAAATGGCTAATACTTTGAAATTATTTTTCATTGGACAGGGCTAAAATAGGTTTAATGCTCATAAAATTAGCTTACAATATAGCCGAAAAAATAAAAAAAGCGGGAGGAATTCCCGCTTTTTCTCTTATTGGTTTTCCTGAGCTTCAGGACTGAAAGCCAGTGATTCGGCTTCATCAAATAATTTTAGACCTTGTTGGTAGATTTCGTTGATGTCATTGATGACTTTATAGAAGGCATTGTCATCATAAATATTTCTACTCATATGGGCTTTTAATAAGGTCTTGAGATAAGATTTTGATTTATTAAAGCTTTTTTCATCAAACTCCAGCTTGTTGCGTTCACCAATGGCGACCAGTTGTTGGAGCATCTTGTCAGTCACTTCAAAGTTGTTATAATAGTCTTCAAAGCTCATGTCTTCAAATTTGCTTTTGTTTTTCTCAAGATAGTCTAGGATAAACTCTCTATGGGAATCAGTTCCAAATAACCTGTTGACATAGGCACTGCTCATAGAAGTGTCCATTGGTACAAAATAGTCAGGCATGATACCTCCGCCACCATAAACGGTCCTTCCTTTGGTGGTTTGGTATTTCAATGTGTCATTGAACTCTATACTGTCCGCACTGAAAAACTCACCATGTTCAAATCTGTTGATCCAATCCATACTGTATTCCTCGGCATCTTCACCATAAGGCTTTTGTATGGATCTTCCAGAAGGGGTGTAATATCTGGCAATGGTTAGTCTAAGTTCTGCGCCATCGGCAAGGTCTATAGGCATTTGCACCAAACCTTTTCCAAATGATCTGCGACCTACAATTAGTCCTCGGTCATTGTCCTGCAAGGCACCAGCCACAATTTCAGAGGCAGAGGCACTTCCCTCATTGATCAGAACTACCACGGAGCCGTCTTCAAACAAGCCGGGTCTCATGGCAAAAGCCTTTTGATTATAACGGCTGACTTTACCCTTTTGGGAAACGATCAGGGCATTGTCAGCTAAGATTTCATCAGCGATGTTGATCGCCGCACCCATATATCCACCTGGATTACCCTGAAGGTCTAGTACCAGTTTGGTCATTCCTTGGGCTTTTAAGTCCATTAGGGACTCCTTAAACTCTTCATAGGTCGTAGCAGCAAAACGGGTGATTTTTACATAACCAATCTCATCGTTGATCATATAAGAAGCGTTGATGCTATACTGAGGGATTTTATCCCTTGTGATGGCATAGTCAATGAGGTCTTTATTGTTTTTTCTTTTGATGGCTACATTTACTACGCTGCCTTTTGGTCCTCTCAAAAGATCGAAAACGTCTCTATTGGTCACACCGGTGCCTGCTACAGTTTCACCGTCAACTTTGATGATTTGGTCTCCTGACTGAATGCCCAGCTTTTCAGAAGGTCCACCTGTTAGAGGGGCCACTACATAGATAGTATCTCTTAATATGCCAAATTCTACTCCAATACCATCAAATTCTCCATCGAGCTGCGATTGGGCAAGGTCTGCATCCTTTGCGGGAATATAGCTGGAATGCGGGTCCAGCTCCTCTAGCATTTTTTGGATACCATGCTCCACCAGCTGTGTGGTATTGACAGTGTCTACATAGTCCCTGTCTATGTAGGTGATGATTTCCTGCAGTTTATAAAGAGCAGCTTTCAGATCGTTTCCGTCTGATTGGGGCTCGGCAAAAGTAGCTCCTATCCATATACCTGCAGAGATGGCCAATGCCAGTATAATGGGGAGTCTGATTTGTGCTTTGGTGTTTTTTGGGGTGTTCACATTTGGACGTGAAGTATTGTTTTCTTCGCTCACGATAAATCCTCAGTTTATTTGATTTTGGTATATTTCTTATTTAAAGATAATCTTCAAATATACAATTTAACATGATTTTAAACTATTTCGTTTAAACTATCGGAATAAAATCAATTTAGGTAATTAAAAGGCATCATAATTACCTGAAAAAATTTTACTTTTGTCGATACCATGCCTCACATTTCTCATATAAAGAAACGTTCTATAGGAGACTTAGTTCAGGAGAATTATGTCTTTGCAGGAGTACTGCATTATTTTGGGATTAGTTTTTATAATTACGAAAAACAATCCTTGGAGGATGTGTGTCTGGCTTTTAAAATAAATCCCCGGCAGTTGATCAATGAATTAGAAGCCTGGGCATGGAGAAAAGAACCTAGCAGGGAGGAACTGTATTTAAGACCTATTGAGGTCTTGGTGGAATACTTGAAGAACAAGCATCATTATTTTTTGAGACATGAGCTGCCTTTCCTCTCCAATATTATCAGTGGAGTTAACCTCAAAGGGGAGTATGTGGCATTATTGGCTGATCTTCGCTTGATGTTTCCTCTCTTTGTGGATGACTTTATCCATCATATTCATGAGGAAGAAAACACTTTGTTCAATAGGATCAAGACTTTGCAGGAGGTTGAAAGTAACCATTACCGATTGGAGGAGTCTTTGAAGGTGCTTCAGATGCCGTCCATAGCGGGATTGGCTGAAGAACATGAGGCACATGATGATGAGATGCAAGGGATTCGAAAACTGACAAAAGGTTATAAACTTGCCGAAAATGCACCTACAGCTATCAAGGTATTGTACCATGAATTACAAAATTTTGAAAAGGAGCTGATTATCCATGCTACCATTGAAAATGAATTATTATTTCCCAAAGCTGTTGAATTAGAAAAAGAAGTGAAGAGGAATATTCTAAAAAAAATAAAGTCAAATTAGATGGGAAGGGTATTAGCGATAGATTTGGGAACAAAAAGAACTGGAATAGCCGTTACAGACATATTGAAGATCACCGCGAATCCGTTGGAAACAATCAGGACAATGGACCTGGATAAATTTCTGAAGGATTACGTACAAAAGGAAGATGTGGAGGCAATAGTCGTAGGTCATCCAAAATCAATGGATGGCACAGATACACAGATGACACAGCCTGCGATCAGGCTGAAAGACAAGTTGTCCAAGGCTTATCCAGATAAGAAAGTGATTTTGGTAGATGAACGGTTTACCTCCAAGATGGCCATGCAAAGTATGATCGCCATGGGCAGTAAAAAGAAGGACAGAAAAGAAAAATCAGGCAACCTGGACAAAATCAGTGCTGCCATTATATTACAAACCTATTTAGATCAAATATGATATATCCGATTGTAGCTTACGGAAATCCGATATTAAAGAAAGAAGCAGAGGAAATTAACGAGGGAGAAGATATCAGTGCACTGATCTCGGATATGTATGATACCATGGATCATGCCAGCGGGGTAGGCTTGGCTGCACCACAAATCAATAGAGGTATTCGTCTTTTTGTTATTGACAGTACTTTAATGTTGGATGAGGAAAGCGAAGAAAAAGGGATCAGAAGGGCTTTTATCAATCCAATTATTCTTGATGAATATGGAGATGATTATGGTTTTGAAGAAGGCTGTTTGAGTATTCCCGATGTGAGGGCAGAAGTCATTCGTCCGGAGAAATTGACCATTGAGTATTTTGATGAAAACTGGAACCTAAAGGAAGAAGAGTTTTCAGGTATGACCGCGAGGGTGATCCAACATGAGTACGACCATTTGGAAGGAATACTTTTTGTGGATTATATCAAAGGCATTAAAAAAAGAATGGTCAAAAGTAAGTTGATTGATGTCAGCAAAGGAAAGATTCCTACAGATTATAGGATGATCTATCCAGTAAAATAGTATTCATAAAATCTTTAAATCAAAAGTTGACCAGGAGCCTATCCGGTCAACTTTTTTGTTAAAAGGAATATCCATGCAAAACCTCAAAGTAGCACTTGTACAAACTGACCTTTATTGGCAAGACAGAGCAGCTAATTTGGCCATGTTAGAAGAGAAAATCTGGCCTTTGCAAGGAAAGGTGGATTTGATCGTTTTGCCTGAGATGTTTCCAACTGGATTTTCAATGGAGGCGGAGAAACTGGCCGAGCCTATGAATTTTACCACTACCAAATGGCTGAAACAAATGGCAGCCCAAAGCAAAGCGGTGGTAACCGGCAGTGTGATCGTTAAGGAAGGCAAGGAGTTTTTTAACCGACTACTTTGGGTTACCCCTGAAGGAGAAGTATTGCATTATGATAAGCGTCATCTGTTCAGAATGGCCAATGAGGATGATCATTACAGTATGGGAAAGGGTAATCAGGTCTTTGAGTTGAAAGGCTGGAAAATTCTGCCTCAAGTATGTTATGATTTGCGTTTTCCGGTATGGTCCAGAAATATCTCCGATGGTGAGGGGAATATGGATTATGATATGGTGTTTTATATTGCTTCTTGGCCTGCAGCAAGGGAAAGTGCTTGGGATATATTGTTAAAAGCCCGAGCCGTTGAAAACCTTTGTTATTCCATAGGTGTGAACAGGGTCGGTGAAGATGGAAATGGCATTACCTATTCGGGGCATTCCGCAGCCTATGATTTCAAGGGCGGAACATTGGCCTTTTCGGAAAAGGTAGAAGAAGAATTGATCGTGGAGTTGGATGCAGAAAGACTTATGGAGTATAGACAAAAATTCCCTGCCTGGAAGGATGCCGATCATTTCAAAATGTTGTGAAATCAAATAGCAAGGGAAGATTTGATAAACTTATAACATCAATTATCTTTTTATCTGACAATTAGTTTCTTCGTCATTCTTTTCCCTTTGTTACTTATAAAATCCAAGAGATAAAGTCCGCTTGGAAAGGAACTGAGGTCTATGGTTTGTAGGGTGTTGGCTTTTAGGTTAAAACTTTCCATCAAAATTTGTCCCATGGAACTTATTAGCCTAGCTTCTCCTGCTTGACTAGCGATCAATTCAACAGGACCGATTGTGGGGTTGGGATAGATTTTTAATAAAAGCTGTCCTTCTTCTGGAGGATTGGTGTTTGTAGAAATATCCTTTAATAAACGTAGTCCTCCTGCTCTATTTCCCAATAATAAATCCACTTTATTCCCAAAAGTTTGGGGAATGGTGCTGATCCAAGTATTCCTGCTGAATCTTGTTTCCTGAATGCTGCCATCAGGTATTTTTAGTAATTGTGTATTAAGAGCACTGTTAAGCTGGTTGAAGCCAGGTATGAAAGCCAATACCCCGCTCTGGTCAATGGCGTACAGGTCCAGTTGGCCATTGTTATTACTGACCTTTACGATCAAATTCCTACTTGCAGGACTGTCAGCAAAACCCAAATAATTGCTATCCAACAATTCGAATTGGGGAGAGTTCTCAAATGTGACTTTGTAGCGCTGCAACTCTCCAGTTTGCTTGGCCAGCAACATATAATCCTCACCTTGGTGTTGGTAAAACTCAAAATGATCATTAGGACGAAGAGTAGTGTTGGGAATGCTGATTTCTTGTAGGTTTTGGACGTTTTGACTGTTTGAATAATATAGTTTTCTTACCAGAAGGAAGTCTTTTATTTCAGTGCCTGAAATAAAAAGGTGATTATCCTGCTCAGTGTTGGTATATTCCAAATACTGCAAATCATTCAATCCCAATTGCGATAAACCCAGATAATCGGTCTCAATTAATTTCAGGGTTTCATTTGACAAATCATAAAGGAAGGCTTGTCCTGTCGCCTCACCATTCTTGATCGTATTGGCAGTTAAGATAAGTGCTCCAGAGCTGGCATTTCCCCTAAAGAAAGGTCTGGTATTTTCTCCTAAATCCAACATGTCCTCCTGCAAAAAGGCTTTGCTGATGGGGGAAAGGTTTTGGTCCAATAAATAAAGGCTTTGAGAGAAATCAATTCCTGCTGTTAAGGTAGTCTCAGAACTGTTGGTGCTGACCAAAAGCTGATCATCCAAAATTTGGGGAATGTGGAATATGGGGAATTGAGGAAAGTTTCCTTTTCCGGGCAAATTGGTGCTGAAGCTATTGAAAATGGGATCAGTATTACTGCCTTCATTTTCCAAATAATAAAGCGTATTGCATTCATCCTGCCCCATCATCATATCCACGATGCCATCTCCATTGAAATCTTTCAATAAAATGGAATGCCCGCCAGAATGCTCAATGGCGCTATTTTCATCGCCAGGGATTTTTCTGGAAATTGGGTCGCCATCACAGGTTTGACCGAAGGCAAAACTACCACATCCACAAAACTCGAAATTCCCCCAGCGTATCTCTGGCGCAGCGAAGGCATCAATATCGCTGTTTCCTGTTCTTTCAATGCTGGTGTTTTTATAATATTCCAGATAATCTCCAGCAGCATAGTTGAAAATTACAATGTCCAAATCCCCATCTCCATCCAAATCTTGGATAGCGGGAATATCAAGGTTGTTGGCTTGGAAATTGGAACCATTTTCGAGTTTCAAATAGGTTTCCGCTACTTCCCATTCAGGATTGGTTTTGCCGTCTGTTGTGATGTTTTTATATGCTTTGATGCCAAAGGCTGTGCTGGTAAACAGGTCTTTTTTTCCATCCCCGTCATAATCTGCCAAGACCATGAAGCCACTTATGTCCTTTGGAAAAAAATAAGGCATATAGGGAAGCTCTTTGTACTGTCCATTGGTGTTTTGGAATACCTTGATTGATCTGGAATTGATATCCCAAATGACCAGTTCCTCTTTCCCATCTCCATTGGTGTCCATGCTTTGAACCTGAGCGGCATTGATTCCTCCTGCAAATGGCATGGGTAAAATTTCTCCATTTTGTTGGATGGATATTTCTGAAAATTGATAGGCCTTTTGGGCATAGCTGGAGTAGAACGAAAATATCAAAAAGAAGGGAAACAGGTATCTCATGTTCACAAAGATGAAGAAACTTTATTTTTCATTTAAAATTAAACGAACAATCTTGCCCAAAGATGTGAGGGAATCATTTATTTTGAAAGAAAGTTTAGCCGGTATGCTTTAAGACATTTCGGATGGAAACTTTTGAAGAAAAAATAAAAACTGCCAATTCATCTATGTCAGCGATAACAGCACTTTACCGAGCATATAATAAATCCACTGGAGTAAGTACAGATACCAGAAAGATAGAGGAAGGAAACCTGTTTTTTGCTTTAAAGGGGCCGAATTTTAATGCCAATAATTTGGCAGGTAAAGCATTGGAAGCAGGGGCTTCTGCGGTAGTAATTGATGAAAGACAATACAAGGTAGAAGGGGATGAGCGCTATTTTTTGGTGGATGATGTACTTCAGACGTTGCAACATCTAGCTCATTACCATAGAAAACAACTGGATATTCCATTTCTCGCCATCACAGGATCAAATGGTAAAACCACCACCAAAGAATTGGTCAATGCGGTGTTGAGCAAAAAGTATAAAACCTATGCAACTGTAGGGAACTTGAACAATCATATAGGGGTGCCCTTGACTTTATTGGCCATGGATGAAAATACTGAGCTGGGAATAGTTGAAATGGGCGCCAATAAAATAGGAGATATTGCTGAACTCTGTGAGATAGCAGCGCCGACCCATGGTTTGATTACCAATATAGGCCGTGCCCATCTGGAAGGGTTTGGGGGATTTGAGGGAGTTTTAAGAGCAAAGACGGAGCTTTACCAGTATTTGATCGGTCATCAAGGACAAATTTTTGTAAATAGTCAAAATCCTGTTTTGGCGAATATGATCAAAAGAATGGATCATCCAGTGACCTACCCGGCAAAAGGAGATCATTATCATTGTGAATTAGTAGAGGCCAATCCTTTTGTAAGATTCAAAACGGATGATGGAAATGAACACCTGACCAAAATGTTGGGAGCGTATAATTTTGAAAATATTGCTACCGCTTTGACAGTGGGGACTTATTTCGGTGTAGAAGAGAAAACAGCTCTGGAGGCAGTTTGTGGATATACACCAGGCAATATGCGTTCCCAGTTGATAGAAAAGAGAAGCAACCTGATTGTGTTGGATGCCTATAATGCCAATCCCAGTAGTATGGAGCAGGCCATTAGGACTTTTGGAAAGATGAGCGGGAAGTCCCATAAGATGGTGATTTTGGGCGATATGTATGAACTGGGAGAAAGTGCCGCCGAAGAACATCAAAAGCTAGGGGACTGGGTGAGTGAATATGATATTGAAAAGGTTTGTTTTACAGGAGAACTAGTGCAGCATGCTCTTACCAAAGCCCCTAGGGCACTTTATTTTCCAGATCCTTTTAGCTTGAGAAATTGGCTGGCAGATTCCCAACTGGAAGATCATTTGATCCTGATCAAGGGTAGTAGGGGCATGAGGTTGGAAGGTTTAGTGGACTTTATTTAAAGGAAGGTGTTTCCCATGCTAATCAAAAGCTGAGTTTACTTCGCGAATTTCTGGAAGAAGCCTTTTGCTGTGGATAGGATTATAGAGGTGGTAGAAGTGGGTTTCGGAGAGTTTATTGTTGTATTGCGATTATTTTTTATTGTTTTTCAATAAATTTAATTAGATTTGCTTTATAACTTCAAACTATTTTCAATGACGGCTTTAAGTTCAAATCTAATAAAAAGAGGCCCGACCTTATTTTTAAAGGGAACGGTAATTCTCATAGGCATTGCAGCAACGGGTTTATGTGGCGCGCTCATATATCTTTTATTGGTATCTGACGATATTGGCGCATTTAAGCCTGTAATTCTCGGGATGATTTTGACAGCCATCCCTTTTTTCTTGGGGCTCTTTCAGGCTTTTCAGCTGTTGAATTATATAGACAGTAATATTGCTTTTTCAGATCTATCTGTGAAGGCACTGAAAAAAATAAAGATGTATTCTTTTATGATAAGTGGTTTCTATCTGATGGCTATGCCTTATATATATTATATCGCAGAGAGAGATGATGCGCCAGGAGGGATTCTTATGGGAGTGATTTTGGTCATTGCGCCAGCTATTATAGCTGTTTTTGCAGCTACTTTACAAGAGCTCCTCAAGAACGCGATTGAGCTTAAATCTGAAAATGATCTAACTGTATAAGCTATGGCAATAATTGTAAATTTAGATGTCGTAATGGCCAAGCGAAAAATATCTTTGAATGATTTGTCAGAGAAAGTGGGCGTCACCGTCTCTAATCTTTCCATACTTAAGACAGGAAAGGCCAAAGCCATTAGATTTAGTACATTGGAAGCAGTATGTAAAGCTTTGGATTGCCAACCTTGTGATATTTTGGAATATGTGGAGGATAGTCAGTGATAAAAACGAAGTCTTTTCGGATGTTTGGGCAATATCAGGGATTGGATTTTATTCTATACAGGTTATAATTCTAAGGATTGTTGCTCTATTGTATTGCTATAAACTGAAATTTCTCCCCTTTTTGATAGGAGTCCTCTCTTTGAGGCAAAAGCAAGAAGCCGTCAGTTTGGGCAAGGCTGAATAAATCACCAGAGCCATTATGGTTAAGAGGCAGCACTTTTCCGTTTGTTGGAGATAGGCGCACAGAGATGAATTTTGCTAGGTGAGGGCTGCCAGGTATTTCTTCTCCAAGCTCCTTGATTTCAAAGGCCCAAGCTTTTCCTAATGAGGAATGAAGCCATTGCTTGAAATAAAACAAGTGGTTGACATAGGTGGAAACAGGGTTGCCCGGATAAGCAAATATTTTTGTGTTATAGTCCTTGTGAACTCCAAACCAGAAAGGCTTTCCGGGCCTTTGTGCAATGCGGTGAAATAGTTTTTGTACACCCAATTCGTTCAGGATTTCCGGAATATGATCAAATTTTCCCTTGGAAACACCGCCACTCAGTAGTAAAATATCGAAGTCCCTGACCAATTGACCCAGTTTTATCCTTAAAGCGTCCTTGTCGTCAATGATATGGTGCATTTCTGCCGTGATACCTTCCTGCTTAAGTGATGCCCAAAGTGAGTATACATTGGATTTTCTGATTTGATGAGGGAGAGGGGGTTGGTCTACATCTACCAATTCATCCCCTGTTGAGATAATGGCCGCTGAAGGTAATTTGGCTACGTTTATCTTTGCCTTTCCTACAGTTGACAAAATACCCAGGTCTGCAACATTTATTTTCTTGCCCTTTTCGAGGACCTTCTCTCCTTTTTTGGAGTCGCTTGCTTGATAGTGGATAAAACGTTTGCTTACTTTTTCAATATGAACATGGGCTTTTCCATCTTTGATTTCTATTTCCTCATAAGGGATAATGGTATCTGCATTAATGGGTAAGATGGCTCCTGTCATGACCTCCAAGCAATGGGATGTATCTGCTAGGGTCATTTGTGGAGCACCGGCCGCTTGTGTCCCTTGAATGGTATAATTGGTGGATAAAGGTTCATGGAGATCAGGTAAACTGATGGCGATGCCGTCCATCATCACCCTGTCAAAAGGAGGCGCATCACGATCCGCGAAGATGTCTTCGGCTAAAAACCTCCCAACAGCTTCAGTCAAGAGAACCTCTTCGATTCCATAAGATTGTTTTTGGCTAAGAACTAAGTCAAGGGCTTCCTGGATAGTGATCATGATTAATATGAAATTCTTTCGAGTTTAATTTTTTCAGAAGGATATTAAATATCCTTAGTAATATAAAGCCTTAATTACAAATCAAGCCTAGCGTAGGCTGTCTTAAAATTTGTCATGCAGACGATAGGAAGCTTCTCTTCTATCAATTTAATTCTGCTAATAGAAATGCTTCGTTTGTAAGTATGACATGAACATCGATTTTTTTTAAGACAGCCTCTAGCGTAATCGTAATAAGAGGATAAATCCCGAGCAGTAAAATTTTTCTCCCAACTTGCCGCTTCTAACCTCTATCTTCTTACTTTACTCCTCCAACTTCTACCTTCGAACTTCTCACTGCATTCATCCCGCCCTGTACATTGAAAATATTGGCTGTGGGGAAGAGTTCTTTTAGCATTAGAGCTGCCTGCTGGCTCCTTTTTCCTGATTGACAAATAATGATAAGTTCCTTTACCGACCTGAGCTCTTCTGTTTTTTTATTTATTTCCTGAAGGGGGATATTGATAGCCTGTACCAAACGATCCTGGTCAAATTCTGCATTGCTGCGTACATCTATCAATCGGAATGATGTTCCGGCATTTATTTTTTCTAATAAATCTTCAGGACTTAATTCATGATAATCCATACTGCTGGCACAAACATCCTGACGATAATCGTTTTTTAATTTATTAATGGCCTTGTTTTCAGCTTTGCAAGGCACGCCTATTTTCAAATGATTTTGTCCAAGTGTGTCCACGATCATTAGTTTTCCTGATAGTGGTTCACCGATTCCTGTGATCACCTTAATGGCCTCCAATGCCTGATAAGTGCCAATAAGTCCCGGTAAAATGCCCAAAACCCCATTTTCATCGCAGTTAGGTATGAGTTGATTGTGGCTAGACTCAGGGAAGAGGCAGCGGTAAGTAGGGCCATCTTGATAATTCAACACAGATACTTGTCCTTCAAAATCGTGAATGGCGCCATAAATAAATGGCCTGCCTAAAATCACACAGGCATCATTCACAAGGTATCGGGTGCCGAAATTGTCAGATGCATCCAGGACCACATCATAATCAGCGATGGTGTCCAATGCATTTCCAGGATCAATATATTTTGCAATATTAATGAGTTTGGTTTCAGGATTTTGTTCCTGTAGCCAGGAAATAAGGGTGTCGGTTTTGGCTTTTCCTATGTCCTTTGGACGAAAAAGGGTTTGTCGGGCAAGATTGCTTTCTTCGATAAGGTCTTGATCCACGATGCCAATAGTGCCTACGCCCACACCATTGAGGTACTGGGCTGCAGGTGTGCCCAATCCACCAGCACCGATGATCAGGACTTTTGACTTGGCCAGTTTATCTTGGGCTTCTTTGCCGAAACCTTTGAGCTTAATATGTTTTTGATACCTTGAACTAGGCATAGGGATTATTGGTCTATTCTGGATTTGGCCAATTCATAGTCTTCTGGATAGTTGGCATTGAATAGTTCCAGGTCCTTTTCTGGATAGATCAATGCGGTATCACTATTGATTAGGAATTTTCTTGGACAGCTTTTTCCTGATTCCAAGATGAATTTTTCAGCTTCTTTCAGCCCCTTTGGTTCCCAAATACCTATCAATGGTTCTGGGAGCTGAGATTCATGTGTAGCATAGACCGTGGCCATTTTTTTGGGTTGACGTTGTTTGATCAAGGATCGTAGTGTACTTTCATGTATGTGGGGCAGGTCTACGGCAACTACCAGCCAGGCTTTGTCAGGATAAGCATGGTGGGCAGAGAGAATGCCATTAAGAGGGCCTTTGTAGTGGTTTTCGTCAAGTATATAGCTTAACCCCGATTGGGTAATGTTTTCTTGGTCGGCTCTGCAGCTTATATAGGTTTTTGGACACAATTCTCTTAAAGTATGGTACAAGTAGGTCCGGTGGTTAGTGCGGTAATATTGCAATTCGCCTTTGTCATGGCCCATTCGGCTGCTTTTTCCTCCTGCCAATACCAGTCCGTAGAGATTATCTGTTGAAATCATTTTTTCCTCCTTGTTTTGCCATTAATTTGGTTTCACTGATGATAATATCATGGCTGAGGGCCTTGCACATATCATATATGGTCAAAGCTGCCATGCTGGCTGCTGTCAAGGCTTCCATTTCCACACCTGTCTTGCCTTCGCACTTTACACTTGCTTGGATGGTCAGCTGATTCTCTTCAGGAGTAATGTCTATATGGATTTTACTCAATGCCAAAGGGTGACAGAGAGGAATCAGGTCGGAAGTTTTCTTGGCTGCCATGGTGCCCGCAATGATGGCGGTTTGGATAATGCTACCCTTTTTGCCCAAGAAATTATCAGCACTTAAACTATTGAATACATTTTCTGGGAATTTAACGCTGGACTGGGCAGTGGCAGTGCGTTGGGTAATGTTTTTGTCAGATACATCTACCATTTTTGCATTGCCTTCTTTGTCCACATGGGACAATTGGGTATTCTTATTTTTCATCCTCCGATTAGTGTCATGGATTTTTTGGTGACGGACTGTTTTTCGGCTTCAAATCCATCCTTATGACGAGTTTGCAAAGCAGTGTATATGCTAAATTTCAATCCGCTTACATTTATATAATTTCTCAACAGTGATTTGAGATCAATGGTTTCTGTTGCGTAAAGACAAGTTTGCATTTCTCCCTTTGCCGAAACCCGCACACGGTTACATGTGCCGCAAAATGTTCTGGAATAACTGGGGATAATACCGAATGAGCCCTTTGCCCCCTTGATCTTGTAGTTGAGTGAGGTGGAACTAGGTGCTGCAGGTAATTTCTCTACTTCACCAAAATGTTTTTTGATATGTTCTATAATGGCAATATAGTCCCATTTGAGTACATTTTTGCCTTTGGATTGGCCATTGAAGGGCATTTCTTCCAAGAATCTTACTGTGATAGGATGTTCCTGGACAAAATTGATAAAAGGTATGATATCCGCTGTGTTTTTGCCGTTCATGACCACACAGTTCAGCTTGATATTGAAACCTTGTTCTACCATCATTAAGATATTGGCCATGACGGTATCATATTGGTCACGCCTGGTGATATGGTTAAACCGGTCTTTGTCCAAACTGTCAAAACTTACATTGATGGTGGTGATGCCTAGCGCTTTTAGTTGGGTGATATGAGGGCCTATCAGTGTGGCATTGGTCGTGATGGATATTTCATCTAGTCCTTGTAATTGGCTTATTCTTTCTAAAAAATCCATTAGTCCCTTACGGACAAATGGTTCACCACCTGTAATCCTGATTTTGTTTATGCCCATATCCACAAAAGCTTCGGCCATGATGAACATCTCCTCCCAGCTGAGCAACTCATGCTTGTGGGCAAACTGGACTCCTTCCTCGGGCATACAATATTGACACCGCAGATTACAGTTATCTGTGACAGATAGTCTCAGGTAATTTATTTTTCTTCCGTGATTGTCAATTATAGATGGCATAAAATTCTTTTATGGATGGGCATTTATCCAAGTACTGTGATCTCGGTAAGTTTCTTTTTTCCAAATGGGGACCACTTCTTTCAAGCGATCAATTAGGTGCCTTGAGGCCTGAAATGAGGCATCTCGATGAACTGAGGAGGTCCCTATAAAAACGACTGGATCAGTGATTTCTTTTTCGCCTATAGCATGAATAATTACAATTTTATTCAAAGGCCATTTTTTTGCGGCGTCTTCAGCTAGCTCTTCCATCTTTAATATGGCCATCTTTTCATAGGCTTCAAAGAAGAGGTGATTGACTTCCTTACTGTTGTTGAGATCCCTTACCGTCCCAATGAAAGTGCAGATTCCTCCACTTTTGGGGTCTACTAGCATTTGGTAAGCCTCTGCAATATTGATTTCAGATGTAATGGCGATATGACTTTCCATGGTGTATTTCTTTATCCACCACTTACTGGTGGAATCAGGGCAACTTCATCGTGCTTATTGATTACAGTTTCTTCACTTGCGTAGAATAGATTGACCGATATGGCGAGAGAAGGAAGGTTGATCAAATCTGGATATTTTTGATAAAGCAGGTCCTTGAAATCCTTTACTTTGACAAAGGTTTCTTCCATCGGGAAATCTATCATGGCTGCCCCTGTAATGTCCTTGGCAACTCCAAATGCATGTACTTTCATAACGATTTTAATTACTTCAAGTGAATGGTGTTCAGTTCTTTGTGTAAGGTTACTGATCATTTTTAGCAAGGTACTAAATAATTTGATAAATACGTAAAAATACGTACAAAATTAAGTGGGTTTAGGGCCTGGCTATTGAAGTGGGGATAAGGTAATAAGAATAGTAGGAACAATCAATAGTTCCTGTTACGAAGGGTGATTTAAGCACTCTCTATATGTTGTTTCAATCCAGGCTCTTCTTCTAGCTTTTTCAATAATTCAACGACATTGCTCACTTTTAGCTTTTTCATGATATTAAACCGGTGGGTTTCTATGGTCCTGATGCTTTTGCCCAGCTGTTCAGCAATTTCTTTGTTCCCTATCCCGTCGGAAATCATTTTCAAGATTTGCTTTTCCCGCTTGGTAATCTCATAAGTGTTGGTAGGAGCAATGTTTTTGGTGACTTTTCTGTCCTTTACGTTGAGATAACTTTTGACCAGTACCTGGCTGATATCTCCACTGAAATATTGGCCGCCTTGGAAAATGGTACGAATGGCTTTCATGAACTCATCTTTGCTGGTGTCTTTTAGCAAATAACCAGAAGCTCCACATTCAATGGATTGAAGGATATAATCTTCATCATCATGCATGGATAGTATCAGCACCTTGGTCGGGTCTTTAAGCTGATTTAGCTTTTTGGTGGCATCAAGACCGTTCATTACGGGCATCCTGATGTCTATGATCAGCAAGTCTGGATTGACTTTTTCTACTAATTGAATGGCCTCTTCTCCATTGGCTGCTTCTCCGATCACTTCCACTTCCCCTTCGTTTTCCAGTAGGTTCCTTATACCGCTCCTGACTACAACATGGTCATCTGCCAAAACTACTTTTATTTTTTCCATCCTCTCTTAATTTTTCATATTAATCCAAAGGTATATTGATGCTTATTTTTGTTCCTTTTCCCTTTTCGGAAAAGATCGTACACTGTCCATTGATAAAGTTAGCTCTTTCTCGGATATTGAACAGCCCGTGCCCAGAAGCAGAGAAATGCCCTTTTTCTTCTAATTTTCTCATGTCAAAGCCCTTGCCATCGTCACTGATCTCCAAATTTAAATACTGGGAATTGTGCGAAAGGGTGATTTTGACTTCTTTGGCTTCGGAATATTTTATGGCATTGTTTACTGCTTCTTGGCAGATCCTGTAAAGGTTGTTTTCTACTTTTCCTTCCAAGCGGGTAAGAAACCCCGTTTGGTTTTCAAAAGATACCTGAAGGTCTGAAAGTTTAGATATTTCCCTGCAGAATTTATTCAGCACCGGTACAATACCATAGTCTGAAAGTGCACTTGGGGTAAGGTTAAAGGAAATCCTTCTTACTTCTTTAATGACGTTTTTCAGGAGATCCTTGCTTGTTTTTAACTTATTTCTTTCGATGTCGGTGTTTACCGAGTGGATTCCCTCTAGGTTAAATTTCATGGCGGACAGCAATTGACCAATACCATCATGCATATCTCTTGAGATACGCTTTCGTTCTTCTTCTTGTCCTTCCAGGATCAAGGCTGACCGGAATTGTTGCTCCTTGACTTTCTTTTCGATTCTTTCCCTGTTGATTTCCTGTGAAATGGCCTCTGCTTCTTTCTTTTCTGTTTCATCAGTGGCAATGATCATCAGGGTTTCCAGCTCTCCGCTATCACCCATAGTAGGGGTAATGTTTACCTTAAGCCAAACGAAATCCCCCATTTCATTGATGACCTTGATTTCTCCGGACCAGGTCTTTCCGTAAGGCATCATCTCTTGGATTTTTTCAAGGTAGGCACCTTCATAGCCCTGTTCTTGTAGCCACTTGAAGAGGTTTTGAGGAGTGTTGTCCTCAAACTCCATCAACTTAGAGAATTTATCAGAAAAGTAGGTGAAATCACCGTTGGCTTTGCATTTGGCAAAAATGGTAAAATCCTCCACATCCACATCCACCTCCAAAAGATCTTGGTAGGCTTGTTCCAAGGAACTGTAAAGCGAGCTGAGCTCCAAAGTCATTTTTTTGGATTTTTGCTCTGATTGAAGGAGTTGTCTGAAAGTCTTTTTGATGGTTTTTGCGGAAGGAATGAAAATAAAGAAAATTTCAAACATGATTACACCCAGGGAGATCACCAAAAGAAATATTTCTATACCCTGAAGGTTGGTGACTTTTGTTTTGGCTTCGTCATCATATTGAAAGACAATCATGTCCATGCCTTTCAAAAATGCCGATTCATGCTTGATGATTTGATCAATGTCTTCTTTTATACTGTCGGTCGGGGCCTGTATGTTTTCGTTGAGTTTATGGATGATGTTTTCTGCGGCTCTGACAATGGCAAGGTGGTCTTGTTCTATATTTTGGAATAAAAACTGGACAGTTTTACTGTTTCGGCTAATAATGTCCAAATTGCCATCACCGTTTTTTAATCCAAGATGGGTGTCTCTCCAATCGCTTAAGGCCAAACTGAATTCCTGCAAATATTTGTTTCTTTGGGAAGACTGTGTGGAATCCCCTAAAAGTAAGGCGCATTTACTGATTTTTTGGCTGAGCATTCTTTGCCTTCCGGAAAGGTTGATTACCCGTGAATCATTTTTTTGCTCACTGATAAATTTTTGAACCAGGATTTGGCTGAGAATGATGCTGGTAGCAATGGCACAAAGGGCTATTAAGTAATAGCGGACCAGCTTTTCGTATTTTGGTTTTTCAGACAAGGGTAATGGTTGATATTTATTTTTTTATCCAATATTAAAATTACGTAATAACACTTAAAAAACTAAGGATTAATTATTTTCTTTCTTTTTGGTTAATAAGTAGAATTCCTGATAGGCTATTGATTTCAACCTCTTTGTCTTGTTTTCGAGTATATCTAATGTGGTGTAGTTCGAGTTTGTACCTTTCGTCTTGGCTCTTGATCATCAGGTGGTTTGGTGAGATGTTGGTGTCTTCCTCACTTGCTGATAGTACTTGATTTTCTTCTATGAGGGAAGCGATCGACAACTTGACCTGGTCCTGGCCGTTTTGAATCCGCACTCCTTTTCTGTTTTTGGTAAAAGATAAGTCAAATTGCTTTCCACCCGCATATATTGTTATGCTATCCTGTTGGTTTAAGTGAAATTGGCTGAGGTAATCATATCCGCTTACTTGGGTGCTGTGTCTGTCCAATTTTGCCCTGATAATATAATCTTTTTGATACGGTTTATTGGATAGGTCGAGCCCCATTGTTTCTAGATAAAGTCTTGATTGGTCAATGCTCCTGTTTCCTTTAGGATCATTTTTGATTGCCAGCATGATTTGATGAAGGTCTTGGCTGAACCAAGGATCGATTTTATCAAGGCCGTGATGCTCGGAAAGATATCTTATAATTGATTTGACTTCTTCTTTTTGAGTGGAATCCAAGGATAAATTGAGGTTCTGATTTTCCAGTGCCTCTAATTCAGGCAAACGGTTCGTTTTCCAAAGAATTTCTTGTCTTAACTTTTGGTCTTTGAGGGAATTGGATTCTGATAGGATGGATTTTAATCTATTGAACTGACTGTTTTCACTTACAGAGAAGATACCCCAAGGACCAAATGAGGCTAATAATAACAGCAGGGTAAGTGATGAAGGGATGATTTTGATATTTTGGAAACCTAGAATGAAGTAAAAACAGGTGAAAGTGAGCCATATTCCCAGCAAAACTATCAAATAGCGGTTGATGGTAATGCCATATTCACTTATCCTGATCCCGATGGCCAGAAAGAGAACAAGTACCAGTGGTAATAACAAATAATAGTAAAACCTCGAGAAAGTACTTATCCATGCTTCATCCTTATCATTTCTGTAAGGATAAAGTAATAGCAGGGCCAGTATTCCCAAAGAGGAAACCGAAATAATCAGATAGCTGACAATTCCTTCTGGCCAGTTCCAGTTGATGATGATCTTGATACAATATCCATAAAGGATCAGTAAATAAAGCGTCAACAAGGGCAGGAGAATAAATTGACTGAAAATTCTTAGTCCTCTAGGGAAAGTGTTTTCCAATTCTATTTCTTTGAAGTCTTCTGGGATGCCCGAAATGAAGAACCAAGTATTGAAAATACCTATGATAAAAATGAAAATCTGAAGAAAGATTTCATCCTCAAATTCGATTTCAAAAAGTAAGTGGATGGCCATCAAGGCCAGAATGATGCCTACAAAAATGATCAGGGAAAACAGTAGACCAATGGTCGTACGGATAAATAATGTTTTATTGTAATTCCAAAAGTCCAAAGTCTGCTTGCTTTTGCTATAAGGCATAAATGAAACCAAGAGATGGGAGCATAGACAGAAAATGGCAAAACGGTAATAGGGCAAAGCAGTATTTTGACTGCTGCGTCCATCAGGAAGTGTATAGTATATGCCGACCAATATCGCGAGGCCTATAAACTCTAGAACCTTTTTTTGCTTTTTCGAAAGTTTTTTTTTCTCTGCAAAGATGATGATGCCAAAAAATAAGGAAATACCTAATGCCGCGACCAACATTCCATTGATAAATGGAAAAAGATTTGTGGAGGAAGAAGCGAATTCTACACAATAGTTAGCAAAGGAAACTG
The DNA here is from genome assembly GCF_020463795.1 of Echinicola marina. NCBI lineage: Bacteria > Pseudomonadati > Bacteroidota > Cytophagia > Cytophagales > Cyclobacteriaceae > Echinicola > Echinicola marina. Next base: position 2,306,626 of record NZ_CP080025.1, read on the forward strand.
CCAATATTGCTGCGATCATGACCCAAGGAAACCGGTTGAAGGATTGTTGGGCCTGATCACGCAGGTATCTTACGGATAGTAGTTTCATAGTTCGAATATGCCAGAGGCTTTGAACTATAATTTACATTAAAAAAATGAAAAAGCAGGGTTTAAAATCAAACCCTGCTTAGTTACGAAAAATAGGTCTACTACTAATTGATTATCTGCCAATCTGCCTTTAGGATTTGGTAGACAAACCTATGCTTTCATTTCCCTTTTACTCTTCAAAGCCGACAAATACATGTCCATCCTCGATTTTGATCGGATAGGTGGCAATATCACAGGTGTCACCATTAAGGTTTTTGCCTGATTTCAGGGAGAAAGTTTTTTTATGAAAAGGACAAGCGACTTTCGGTTCTCCTTCAAATGAGCCAATCATGCCTCTGGATAAGATCATCTGCATTTTATGAGGACAAAGATTTTGGCATGCATACCATTCGTTTCTTCTGGTGAAATTAAAAATGGCAATTTGAAGATCTCCATATTTGATGCAGGCTCCTCCATCTTCGGGAAAGCGGTCCACGGGAGCTGCTTTGAACCAATGTTTGACTTTAGAGGTGTCGGCTGTTTTGTATTTTTCCAATTCTGAAATCATGATGTCTTTGTTTAGTGTTAAGGTATCAAAGGGCTATTTGATGGGGTTACCATGGGGATGGGATTTTTTGACCCCTCATATCCTGAAACTGGAGGTTTGGATCTTCTTCATCAGCATTCAGGAAATGTTTGAATTTGGCTCTTAACTCAGGGTTATTGACCACTTCTTTCCATTCACACGCATAAGTGTCGATCATAAACTGCATTTCTCTTTCTAACTCTTCTCCGATTCCCAAGCTGTCATTGACCACTACATCTCGGACATATTCCATTCCTCCTTCCAGTTTATTCAGCCAAGTGGCGGTTCTCGTCAATGGTTCAGCGGTCCGGATATAGAACATCAAGAACCTATCAATGAATTTCAGGCAAGTTTCCGTATCCACATCATTGATCAATAGTTGCGCGTGTTGGGGTTTTGACCCTCCATTACCACAGATATAAAGGTTCCATCCTTTTTCAGTGGCAATGATGCCAAAGTCCTTGCTTTGTGCTTCTGCACATTCCCTGATACAGCCAGATACAGCTCCCTTAAGTTTATGCGGGGAGCGAAGTCCACGGTATCTTTCTTCCACTTGGATGGCAAATGAAACGGAATCTTGTACACCATATCGGCACCAGGTACTCCCTACACAGCTTTTTACTGTCCTTAGGGATTTGCCATATGCGTGACCGCTTTCAAAACCAGCGTTGATCAATTCTTCCCAAATGTCGGGCAACTGGTCCACCCTTGCTCCGAAAAGATCGATTCTTTGGCCGCCAGTGATTTTGGTATAAAGGCCATATTTTTTCCCGACTTCTCCAATTACAATAAGTTTTTCTGGAGTGATTTCCCCTCCCGGGATTCTAGGCACCACTGAGTAGGTTCCGCCTCTTTGGATATTGGCCAGAAATCGGTCGTTGGTGTCCTGGATAGTGTCCTGCTTGGTGATCAGGTCATTCCAAGTGCTTGCCAAAATAGAGGCTACTGCTGGTTTACAAACTTCACAGCCATCACCTTGACCAAATTGATCAAGTAGCTCATTATAGGTTTTGATCTTTTTGATTTTGACCAGGTCAAGCAGCTCCTGTCTGGAGTAATCGAAATGTTCGCAAAGGACATTTTTTACAGCTTTGCCCATGGCCTTGAGCTGATGCTTTAATAGGTCGTTCACCATAGGCATACAGCCTCCGCAGCCAGTGCCAGCTTTAGTACAGGATTTGATTTCGTCTATTTTGGTGATGCCATCATTTTCTATAAGGCTACAAATGCTTCCTTTGGAGACGTTCTCACATGAGCAGATTTGGGCTTCATCAGGAAGACTTTCTACTCCCGCGCCTACAGCTTCCTTTCCTCCTCTTGCTCCCAATATTAAGTCTTCTGGTTCAGGAGGCAAAGGCATTTTGTTTTGGCACATCTGCAATAGCATATTATAAGCAGAGGCCTCTCCTACCAAAATACCGCCCAGAAGTCGCTTTCCATCCATGGAAACATTGATGCGTTTATAGATGCCACTGTTTTTGTTTTCATAAATAATCGGCTTGGAGGGCTCAAATTCCCCAAAAGGATCTCCAAAACTTCCCACATCCACACCGATCAGTTTGAGCTTGGTGGACATGTCAAAGCCCATAAAAGGCCTAACCTCTTCATTGACCAGCTGGTTGACTACTTGGCTGGCCATTTCATATCCTGGGGCTACCAAGCCATAAATCATGTTCTTATATGAGGCTACTTCTCCGATGGCAAAAATATTTTCATCCTCGGTTTGTAAAAACTCATTGACAATTACACCACCGCGGGGAGCAGTGGCTAGTCCACAGTCTTTGGCAAGTTCATCTCTTGGTTTGATCCCGGCTGAAATAATCAGCATTTCTACAGGTAGCTCGCTGTCATCAGCAAACTTCATGGATTCCAGCTTGCCATTGCCTTTGATTTTTTTTGTGTTTTTATTGAGATGGATTTGGATGCCTAGCTCTTCTAGCTTTGATTGAAGTGTCGCTGAGCCGGCCTCATCAAGTTGTCTTGGCATTAGCCTAGGAGCAAATTCTATTACATGGGCCTTAAGTCCCATATCAATTACAGCTTTAGCTGCCTCCAAACCTAATAATCCACCACCTATAACCGCAGCTGTTTTTACCTTTTTGGAATAATTGATTATCGCATCCAGATCTTCCAAGGTACGGTAAACAAAAACGCCTTTTTTGTCCACGCCATCAATAGGAGGAACAAATGCGCCTGAGCCTGTAGCCAATATCAGTTTGTCATAGGAATAATCGTGTCCCGAATGGGAAATGATTTTTTTCTGATCCCGATCGATTTTTACGATCATTTCATTGGTATGCAAAGTGATATCGTTTTCTTCATACCATGATCTAGGTGCCATGATCAAGTCGTCAGCCGTGGATCCAGAGAAATATTCACTTAGATGGACCCTGTCATAGGCTGGCCATGGTTCTTCTCCAAATACGGTGATTTCAAAATCCTTTGCGGTTTCCTGTGCACAAAGTTTTTCACAAAACTTATAGCCGACCATTCCATTTCCGATTACTGCTATCTTTGTCATACGTTTGTTGGTTTATAGGTTAGGCTGTTTTTCTAAGTAATTTGACTGACTATTAGATTGATTACAGCGGCTAAGTTATAAATTAAATTTAATAATACGTAAAAATACGTATAAAAATACTTAAATTTGTTTTAGTAACTAAGTAGAAAACAAGTATGGACAACATAAATAAGAAACTATCGATAGTGGGAGCAGGTCCAGGAGATCCTGACTTGATTACCTTAAAAGCCATTAAAGTGCTCAAAAGTGCCGATGTGGTATTGTATGATGCGCTTGCTAATGAGGATTTATTGGCTTACGTACCTGAGACGGCCATTAAGGTTTTTGTGGGGAAAAGGGCCGGTATGCATTCAAGACAACAACAAGAGATCAATAGGATGATTGTTGATTATGCGCAGACCTGTGGGCATGTGGTAAGGTTAAAAGGAGGAGATCCCTATGTGTTTGGTCGTGGACACGAGGAATTGGAGTATGCCGCCCAATTTGGTATTCCTACTGAGTACGTACCAGGAATAAGTAGTGCGATGTCTGTGCCTGGACTGTCAGGGATACCTTTGACCAAGAGAGGAGTGAATGAGAGCTTTTGGGTAGTGACGGGAACTTTGAAAGATCACTCAACAGCTCAGGATTTAAAATATGCTGCGCAATCATCTGCAACCGTGATTATATTGATGGGAGTAAAAAAACTGCCTGAAATCGTTCAATTATTTAAGCAATTTCGGGGCGGAAATGAGGCTGTCGCTATGATTCAAAATGGCAGTAGACCTGATGAAAGGTTTATTTCCGCTGATCTTGAAAATATTCTTAGTATTCAGGAAAAAGAGCAGCTGATGGCACCCTCGATCATTGTGATTGGTCAGGTAGTTAAAGAAAGAGGTAGGCAGTTGGGTAGCTATTTGGAGGGAAAAGTGTTGGTCCAATAGTAGTGGTTGAGAGATGTTAGATCCGAGAGATGTTTCAGCTGAATTGTGCTTTGATCTACGGTTTTTAGGAATTTAGGATGGGGACTTTGCTTGCTTGGCCAACATATTTAGTAAATGTGACTTAATACCACTCCTTTATCCAGCATTTGGTCATTCGTTCTTATTTATTTTCCTTCTAAGCGGAAATCCTCCTAAATTGATTTTTCAATTGAATTTTCGAATTATGACTGCGAATAAATTTGATAAGACCATCGAGGAGATAGATGCGATCAATGCGGAAGATCCTCATAAGGAATTGGTTAACGGTAAAGAAGTGTCCAAGGAGCTGGTTTATGGACACAGAATGTCAGGGATGTTATTGGATTTTTGCCCTGAAGCTTCAGAAACCTTGCGCTTGGCTGCCAGATGCCAACATATAAAGAGATGGGCCATCCCGAGAGAAGATTTTTCTATGGACAGAAAGGGGTATTTGATGTGGAGAACCAAACTGAAAAAGTATCATGGTGAATTGGCTGGTTCCATTATGAAGAAGCATGGCTATGAGGAGGGTGAAATCCAGAAGGTGGATGATCTGCTTAATAAAAGAAGACTAAAAACAGACCCCGAGGTTCAGGCTTTGGAAGATGTGGTATGTTTGGTGTTTCTGAAGTATTATTTTGATGATTTTATTGTTAAACATCAAGATGAGGAAGGGAAGCTGGTGGATATTGTTCAGAAGACATGGAAAAAAATGTCAGAAAAGGGGCATGATGCTGCTTTGGCCATGAGCCATTCCGATGCTGCTTTGACCATTGTAAAGAAAGCACTTGCAGCTACTTAGTGAATTTACGGGTAGTTTAATTGAAAAATTATTTTATTGAGTGATATGGGCTTTCTTTAGTTTTTACTGAGGAAGGCCTTTTTTTACACTTGGAATACTGCTAGTCCTACCGAATCCTAGATGCTTTTTTTATAGCGTTTAGGAATTTTAGAAAAGGCAATTTTGTGATGAGTTTACTAAATGGGTAATTGCAGAATCCTGACTATTTTTTAGCTGAAATCCATTAGTTAAATTCTTAAGGCTTTTATTAGCTGTCCAATATTTTTTTGTTTGATCTTCAAGATTAACTCCTTATTGCAATCGATTGATAGAGGTAGTCTGATATTATTTTAACAGGTTCATAACGTATATTGTCCGTTTGTGCTAAAAAGGTTGGTGATTTAAATGTGAATAGGTAATATTATAAGCTAAGTGTTTGTGTAAGTGGTGGTTTTTGAAATATTATTGTTTTTGTAAGGTGCTTTTAGGTAGGTGTTTTTCGGAAAAAATAATAATGAGACTGATCAAATACAATGAATGATTTTATCGTAAAATCATTCGTCCATTATAAAATATTAGTTTAGTAAAGCGACTGATGGAGAAGACCATTAAAAATTTGAATGCAAGAAAAATAACTTTAGGAGCAGGAATTCTTTCCGTGTTGCTTCTTGCGTTTGTATTTATTCCGTTTGGAGAAGAGGGAGCGCATTGGACCCTATTGTTTTTAGGTAAGTTGCACCCGTTATTGGTGCACTTACCTATTGGTGTATTAATTGCACTTTTCGTTTTGGAATTGGCTCAATACTTTTCGCCATCACTGGGCTTGAAGTCAGCTTGTACTTTACTGCTTTGGTTGGCCGTAATCACCTCCATTCCCACTGTAATTGTGGGAGCATTGTTAGCAGGGAGTGGAGGCTATGGCAGTGATGTGATGGTTTGGCATAAATGGTTGGGCTTGGGTACGGCCTTGATAAGTACTTGGCTATTGGCATTGCGCTATGATATTGATGAGAAAGGGAAACCACTTTCGTCCTATAGGTTTTTATTATTGGTAAATATATTGTTCTTAAGTGCAACTGGCCACTATGGAGGTTCTTTGACTCATGGCTCTAATTACCTGACTGAAGATTTACCGGAAGAGGTAAGGGTTTTTCTGGGAGACGACCCATTTGCTTTGGACGGTTTGGTGGCTATGGAAAGTAACGAGGTAGATGAGACTTTGTCAAAATATGCTTTTGATAAGGATATCGCACCAATTACTAAGAATTATTGTGTAAGCTGTCATAATGAAGATGAGAAAAAGGGCGGGCTTCGTTTGGATGATATTGATCCTGATATGATAAAGGGGCATGATGCTGAAACTTGGAGAGCCATGCTGAATATGGTGAATAGTGGCGAGATGCCTCCGGAGGATGAAGATCAGCTGACAGATGAAGAGAGAAGGGTATTGGTAGATTGGATTACAGCATCTATTCACCAAGCGGTAGCACAGAAAAAATCTGAACAACAGCCAGTGATCAGAAGATTGACCAAAGATCAGTACAGCAATACCTTATCAGAGTTATTATATGTACCGGTTAAATTTGGTCAAGTGCTTCCTGATGATGCTAAGTCAGAAATGGGATTCAGTAATAATGGACAGGTGCTTCAGGTTTCTCCTTTGCATATAGAATATTATAAGCAAATTGCCAGAAATGCACTCGATAAGGCCATTGTCCCAGAAGAGAAACCGGAAAGTACCCATTATAGGATCAAATTTGGCAAGGGGATAGGAAAGGGGAAAACTGCTGGAATGATAGGAGGCTATCAAAGTGCACCCATAAATTCCGATGATTTTATTGTAGAGATTCTAGATGAAAAGGGGCAACCCAAAATAGGAAAAGATAGTGCGAGTAAGGCTGAGCTGGATCGCATCAAGAAGGATATTGGCGTAGGCATGAGGGGTTCACATGCTGATCGCTATCAAGTAGTAGATGAAGGGATCATCCTTTATTCAGCATTACCACACAAAGAGGTTACTCCTAAATCTTGGCAAGGGCCATCCCCCAATTTGAAGTTGTTGTTTAGAAAGCATTTTCCTGAGCAGGGTAATTTTGAGTTGAGGGTAAAAGCTTCCCGTGGATATCAGTGGGAGATACAGAAGGAGGGATTGATAAGTTTAAGAAATGATCAGCCCGCTGAAAATCTTCCTGGAGCCATTGTTCTAGAAGCCTCGAAAGCCTTGAAGTCAGAAAACCTGATAAAGAAAGGGAATTTTTATAGACCTAAAGAACTTACCAATCCTAGCTGGGCCTATTATGAGTTTGAAGCTCCAAAAGATGGATATTACCAAATTGATTTTGAACACCCTTATGTAGGAGCTGATGGGATGCCTTCCTTGGAAATGAGATTGGACAAGTTTAAGTTGGAAGAGCGTTTCCACTTTATGGATGATAAAAAAGACCTTGCAAAAATGTATACGCCATTGACCATGGCGTATCTGAAAGCTGGAAAGCATAAATTCACCATTGGAGGGAAATTCTTTACAGGCTTTAGTAAAGTAACCATAAGTCCATTCCCTGAAGACCATCCAGTAACTATACAGTTGAAATCAGAAGCTGATAAAAGTCGTCAAAAATATGAAAATGATGTGCCAGTGATCAGAACCTTTGCAGGTTCTAGGACTGATGATGGGATGGATTATAAAACTTTTGATGATTTCAAGACGGTAAGCTCCAAGGTGGGTGATTTTGAGCACCTGACTTTCAAGGGAAGATTGGAGAATCTACCAATCCCAATGATCGATACAGTGGAGACAGAGATACTGGCCAATATCATGATTTTGGGATTGTGGAATGATTATTTGGTCAAGGACAATGAAGATTCGGGGCCTCCATTATTGATCAATGAATTGGAATTTGAGGCTCCATATTACCCAGTTTGGCCTCCTAAGAGCCATACGGAGATCTTTTTCCCTTCTTCCAAGGAGGATGACAAAGAGGCTTACACGAAAGAGGTTGTTAAGAAATTTATGGAGCGAGCTTACCGTAAACCTATCGAGGATTCGGAATTGGAGCCATATATGGAATTCTGGAAAGGCATCAAGGATGATTATCCACGCTATGAGGAAGGTGTTAAGGAGGTTTTGGTAGCTGTCCTTTGTTCTCCAAATTTCATTTACCTAGCAGAACCAGAAAAAGAAACAGAAGAGGAAGAGAAGGAATTCTTCTTGGCATCCAGATTGGCCTATTTCTTATGGGATTCTGCACCCGATGAAGAGTTATTGGAACTGGCAGAAGACGAAGATCTTCATAAAGAGCGATATTTGAAAAAACAGGTTGCCAGGATGGTTAAGGATGATCGGATTTGGAATATGGTGAGGTCATTCAGTAATGAGTGGCTAAGGGTGGACCGTCATGAAGCCATGAGCACCAATGTGAATCAATATGCCGATTATACCCGCTTTGTAAAAAGGGATATGGCTGAAGAAACTTATCATTTTATGCACTATGTCTTAGAGCAAGACCTGAGCATTATGAATATGATAGAGTCCGATTTTGCCATGCTCAATCAAAATCTAGCTGAGTTTTATGGCATTGAGGATGTAAAAGGAAGTCATTTTAGACCAGTTGCGATTACGCCGGATATGCATCGTGGAGGATTGTTGTCTCAAGGTGCCTTCCTAAGTGGACACTCAGACGGAACCCAGGCGCATGCGATTAAAAGGGCGGTATGGCTCAAAACCAAGATTCTTGGAGACAGGCCTCCGGCCCCGCCACCAAATGTCCCAGAGCTTGATCCTGAAACACCAGGATTTGATGAATTGACACTAAAGGAGCAATTGTTTGTTCATAGGGATAAGGCGGCCTGCATGGATTGTCATAAAAAGATAGATCCTTACGGGATCGTATTTGAAAACTATAATGCAGTGGGAAGGTTCCAGACTGTGGCTATGGATAAACCAATCGACACGGAGGCAGAACTTCCTAGTGGAGAGCAGGTTGATGGAATTGATGAAATAAAGTCGTATATTTTAAATATGAAAAAGGATGATTTTACCAGATCCTTGGTAAAACATTTGTTTTCATATGCAATGGGAAGAGATGTGACTTTTGTTGATGAAAGGGAAATTGAATCTATTGTGAAAGAAGTAAGGTCGGATGATTATCGATTCCAATCTGTAATTGAAAACATCGTTTTGAGTCCTTCTTTTAGAGGGGGAAATTAAGGAAGATTTGTAAGTTAATTGATATATAAAACCGGGCTTAGGTTTATTCTTTATGATAATACAAATAGGCTTCGGTACATTGGAAAATGAATTAATGAGAAAGACAAAATAATCATGGGAAAGAAATCTTGGCATTTAGATCGAAGGACATTTTTGAAAGGCTTAGGAGTGAGCTGCATGCTGCCTTATATGGAGGCCATGAGTACACCTTTGGCTAAAGTTGGTTCTATGAGTGAGGCTCCAAAAAGGCTTTGCTTCGTTTATTTTCCCAATGGTGTAGGGCTTCCCCCACAAAACAATTATCACCATGAACATTGGAACTGGTTTCCTTTGGGTGAAGGCAAGGATTATCGATTTACCAAGACACTTTCTCCACTGGAGCGACATAGAAAGGAGATTTCAATTTTAGGGGGGCTTAGCCATCCTAAAAGCCGTAGGCTGCTAGGGCACTTGGCAGGGGATACCTGGCTTACAGGTGGTGATCTTAGAGGTAGTGAATACAAAAATAATATTTCGGTGGATCAGTTGGCAGCCCAACATCTAGCCAAACATACTAGGTTCCCTTCTTTGGCCTTATCTACAGACGGAGGGGTAGGCTATAAATCCAGGGTGTCTACGCTTTCTTTTGACCCCAATGGAAGACCTATTCCTTCAGAACACAGGCACAGGGAGATCTTTGAAAGATATTTTGCTCCGGGAGGAGGGGAAACCACTCAGGCCAGAAGAAAAAGTTTGCAGCAAGAGCAAAAAATTGTTGACTTGGTGCTAGCCGATAGTAAGCACCTTCAAAGGAGATTGGGTAAGCATGATCAATTGAAGTTGGATGAATATATGACTTCATTGAATCAAGTAGAAGAGCAGATCAAGCGTAATGAAAAATGGCTGAATGTTCCTATGAAAGAATTTAATGCCGATCATATCAATTTGAACCCCAATGCCACAGTAGATCCTGAGAGCTATATCCGCTCTTCTTTTGACCTAATGGTTTTGGGTATGCAGACTGATATCACTAGGGTAATGACTTATATGATGGCCCGTGAAGATGGAATGGGATTCGGAGAGAACTTCCCTAAGCTGGCATTAGGATTTAAAAATGGACACCACGCCATTAGCCATGACCAATCCAAAAATCACTGGGTAGAATGGGGAAGTTATGACCAATGGTTGGCCAAGCAATTCTCTTATTTCTTGGACAGGATGAAGAACACTGAGGACGAATATGGTCCATTGATCCATAATACTTTAGTTCTTTATGGTTCTGCTTGTAGTAGTACCCATGATGCAGTTAATTATCCATTGGTATTGGCGGGAGGAAAAAATATGGGAGTAAATCACGGTACCTATACCAAATTCGATGAACACAGTCCGATGTCTAATCTGTTTGTCAGTATGTTACATACCATGGGTATTCCGGTGGAAAACTTCTCTGACAGTACAGGGAAATTGGAAACAGATATTTTGGGATAAAGATGATAATTCTCAATAAAAAAGCCATCCGTTCATGCGGATGGCTTTTACATTTTATGCGGCTGATTTAATTTTTACTTTTCTTTAATTGCTATTTAGTCTTGGGGATATTTAAGATCAAATCGATCAAGTTTCATGACTTTGTCCCAGGCCGCTGCAAAGTCCTTGATGAATTTCTCCTTGGAGCCTTTGCTTGCATAAACCTCAGCTAAGGCCCTTAATTCGGAGTTCGAACCAAAGATAAGATCGGCACGGGTAGCTTTGTATTTTACCTTCCCAGTTTTTCTGTCTTTACCTTCAAAAATCTCTTTAGTATCATCTATTGCTTTCCATTCAGTACTCATGTCCAGTAGATTTACAAAGAAGTCATTGCTTAGTTCGTCCTTTTTGCTAGAGAAAGTACCAAAATCCGAATTGTCGTAATTGGCATTTAGAGAGCGCATTCCTCCAAGCAAAACAGTCATCTCAGGAGCAGTTAGGGTGAGTAGCTGTGCTTTGTCTATCAACAATTCTTCGGTAGAAATGGTATACTGGGTTTTTAAGTAATTTCTGAACCCATCGGCCATTGGTTCAAGCAATTTAAAAGACTCCACATCTGTTTGCTCTGCTAAAGCATCCATTCGGCCAGGTACGAATGGAATATTTACAGGGTATCCAGCATTGGCAGCAGCTTTTTCTATTGCTGCATCACCACCAAGTACAATGAGGTCTGCCAAAGAAACTTTTTTTGCACCGGATTTTGCATTGAAGTTGCTTTGTATCTTTTCAAGGGTACCTAATACTTTTGCCAATTGTTCAGGATTGTTTACTTCCCAGTCTTTTTGAGGAGCTAAGCGTATTCTTGCTCCATTGGCTCCGCCTCTTCTGTCGGAACCTCTGTAAGTAGATGCTGAAGCCCAGGCTGTTGATACCAATTCGCTGATGCTCAAACCAGCGTTCAATATCTCTGATTTTAACTTAGCGATATCGTTTTTGTTGATCAAAGGATGATTTACTGCAGGAATAGGGTCTTGCCAGATTAGGTCTTCAGTTGGAGCCTCAGGACCTAAATAGGTGGTTTTAGGTCCCATATCTCTGTGGGTTAATTTAAACCAAGCTCTAGCGAAAGCCTCATTAAACGCTTCAGGATTTTCATAAAATTTCCTTGAGATCTTTTCAAAACCTGGATCCATCCTTAAAGACAGGTCGGTTGTAAACATAGTTGGTTGATGTCTTTTGGTTTCGTCAAAGGCATCAGGAACAGTCATGTCCGAATCTTTGGCTACCCATTGGTGAGCACCTGCTGGACTTTTGGTCAGCTCCCATTCGTTTTCGAAAAGACTTACAAAGAACAAATGACTCCATTGGGTTGGTGTTGGTGTCCAGGTTACTTCTAGTCCAGATGTGATGGCATCAGCACCTTTTCCGGATTTATAGGAGCTCTTCCAGCCAAAACCTTGTTCTTCTATATCTGCAGACTCTGGATCTGGGCCAACATGGGAGGCTTGCCCGGCACCATGGGCCTTGCCCAATGTATGACCACCCGCAATCAAGGCTACGGTTTCTTCATCATTCATACCCATCCTTCCGAATGTCTGTCGGATATCTTCTGCCGCTAGAAGTGGATCAGGATTACCATTTGGACCTTCTGGATTTACATAGATCAAGCCCATTTGTACAGCTGCCAATGGATTTTCCAATTCTCTGTCTCCAGAATATCGTTTTTCATCGGAAAGCCATTCTTTTTCGGCCCCCCAATAAACATCCATTTCAGGTTCCCAAACGTCTTCTCTGCCTCCCGCAAAACCAAAGGTTTTGAAACCCATATCTTCTAAAGCTACATTTCCGGTAAGTACCATCAAGTCAGCCCATGAAATTTTATCCCCATACTTTTGTTTGATAGGCCAGATTAGTCTTCTTGCTTTGTCCAGGTTGGCATTGTCAGGCCAGCTGTTCAAAGGGGCAAACCTTTGCTGTCCAGCACGGGATCCGCCTCGTCCATCGGCAGTTCTATAGGTACCAGCACTGTGCCAGGCCATTCTGATAAATAAACCGCCGTAATGACCAAAATCTGCAGGCCACCAGTCCTGGGAGTCTGTCAATACTTTCCTGATGTCTTCTTTTAGCGCTTGATAATCCAAGCTGTTGAACTCTTCTATATAATCAAAGTCCTTGTCCATAGGGTTTGAAAGTGAAGAGTTTTGTCTAAGTATGCTTAGGTTTAGCTGATTAGGCCACCAGTCGCTATTGCTGGTTGCTTTAATATTCGACTTGCTTTTTTTAGTCGCTCCGGAATGTCCATCTGCTTTGACCGTTTCTTGGTCAGTACTTTTTTCCTGACAAGCGGGTAGCATAAAAGCTAGTACAATCAGCCAGAAAAATGCGAATGTGTTTTTCATAGATAAAGGATTTAGTTGATGTTTTGCTTCTGCAATATTAGTGAGCCGCTTGCGTATTATTGTAATAAATACAATTGATTGTTTTTATGGATCTATAGATAAAATCTATTATGTTTCGTCTGTGAATTGTATTTAAAGTGTTTATTGTCAATAATTTGACTGATTCGGGTGGTTGGGGAGGAGGTTTTGGATTTATATAGTTTATTGGAAAAATTCATGGACCAATTGGTAGCTGTAGAAAATAGAAACAGGTCTAGCGGGTAAGCAAAGGTTTGGGCGATGGGTTAGTTTTGGGAGAAACTATATAATAAGAGCAATAATGAAATGGGATCTTCATGATTATTTTCCATCCTTCTTTTTGTCAGCATGTCCAAGGTGTTTTTCGGGAGCTATCTCATCGCGGACAACTTGTTTCACTTCGGTTATTTCAGGAAAACGTCCTTTTTCCTTTCTTGACCAGACCAATTTGCCGTTGGCCCATACTTCAAAAATACCACCAGTTCCAGGTGTTAAAATCAAATGTTTGATTTCTCCATCAAATGTGCTCAATAATTCTTGCCCCATCCAAGTGGCCCTTAACATCCATCTGCATTGGGTACAATATTTAATTTCTACGCTATTATCCATGGCTTCGTTATTGTTTATATAAAGTTAAGGAGCATAATTGGCTTTTTACAAGTCCCAATATTTTATCTAAATGGAAGTCTGCAATTTTTTGGTACTGGTTAAGTATTTTGGGATTAAGCCGAAAAGCTGGGGGAAAACAGTCTATTTTAGCTTTGATATGGCTATTTATAACCACAGATGGATAAAGATGAACACGGATATGCTTATTTATAATATATCTGCGTTCATCCTTTTACGCAATTGGCTGTCTAGGCAGGTTGATTAATTCAACTACGCTTAATCTGACAAGGGAAGACAAAATTTAAGTTTGAAATTATCCCCCCCAGAAATATTGCTTGATCCGTATTTTGTTTGAAATCAATCTTATTGAACTGCTATTTGTGTGTAATGATTTTGCGATATTATAGGATTTTTACAGAATATTTTGTAAATAATATGTTATGAATAGGGTGTTTCTATATCGTAATGACCTGTTCGGTAGAAGTCTAGTACTAACCAAAACCCAAGTAACCATGATCAATGAACCCAATATTCTTCGTTTTCAAGTTGCACCTGTTTTAGGCAACTATAAGTGGATAGGTAGTTTTGTAAGGGTGATGAGGGGAATCGCTATAGTCATTTTTTTGATTCCATTTGTGCTAAGGATATTTGTTGATATTTCTTTGGAGATGTATTTTCTGATGTTTTTTGGCTGTTGGGTCACTTCGATATTCTTAATGCTTGTGGCGGAAATGCTTGCAGTCTGGACGGAGCCGGGTTATTTTGACTTAGAGTGATGTAAAATGATTTTTGAGCGTCAGTAAATTCCTAACAGCTATAGGGGATAAGCCTACATTAGGTGTCTTTCTGGTACAGATGGAAAAATGAAAATAGAAGTTACCCAATTAAGCTATTCACAGGATTGTGAATTCATGGCCTAAAGTGAGCTTCTTTTCATTGGTGGATTTCATTTCTTTATAATCAATGTACTATGAAAATGAATATTATTTATCTGCTGCTTTTGACATTGGTCTCCTTTTCCTGTGAAAATGATCACTTGTGTATCAAAGGAGATGGACGTGTAAGGACTTATGAGCTGGATTTGGGGGCTTTTGATCAGGTGTCTCTTGTTGGGCCCATTGATCTTGTAATTATCCAAGATGAGCAAGCTTCTTTAAAGGTAATGGCAGAAGCTCAATTGATGGATGTGTTGGACTATAGGCTAAGCCAAAATGAACTTAGGATTGGTTTAGAGGGAAATGTTAGGTGTTTGGAGACTAATAAGGGAATCGTAGTGGTGGCTACATTGCCTAATATTCGAAAAGTAAATTCCGATGGATTGAGCACGGTAAGGAGTGAGGGAAGTCTTGATTTGGAGGAATTAGTAATAAACTCCTATGGGGAATTTCATTTGGAACTTTCTGGTGAGATAGATAGGCAGGTGTTATATGGAGAAGGAAACGTAGAAGTAAACAATTTTGGATTGTTGACAAATGAAACGGTCATTGAAATTGCTGGGCGTGGAGACTACGAGGTCTTTTGCACCGAAGAATTGTCCATTGATGTCGAGGGAGCTGCGAGGGTGGATTATAAAGGAAATCCAATGATCAGCCAACATGTGGAAGGATTACTGGATTTGAATGATGCCAATTAGGAATAGATAAATTAGTTCTAATCTAATAGTCATAACACCTTGATCCTTTGTATATGGAGCAGTGAGTTTTTTGTGTAAATAGAGTAGGTTTAATGATTAGTTTGAAAAATATAGCTTTGTTCTTTATGTAAAGCACTTGTTTTGGGTAATATTTTCATTGGACTTATTATATTTGATTTTATGAAAATACTTGTAATTGATATCGGAGGGTCAAATATTAAAATTTTAGCCACAGGCCAAGAGGAAAGAATAAAAATTCCCTCAGGAAGTGATTTTTCACCTGAAGAAATGATCCCTCTGGTAAAGGAGCAAGCTTCTCATTGGGAGTATGATGTGGTATCCATGGGCTTTCCGGGGATCGTCAAAAACAATAATATTTTAACAGAACCAATAAATCTTGGCCATGGCTGGGAAACTTATGATTTTGAAGGCGCCTTTGGCCGTCCCATAAAAATCATCAATGATGCGGCCATGCAGGCTTTGGGGAGTTATGAAGGTAAGAAGATGCTTTTTATGGGCTTAGGGACAGGCCTTGGGACTGCCATGGTAGTGAACAATACAATTATACCGATGGAAGCGGCTCATTTACCTTATAGAAAAAAAACCTTTGAAGCATACTTGGGCAAGTCCTATTTCTATAAAAATGGGATAAAGAAATGGGAGAAGCATGTGAACAGATGCGTTGAGCATTTTTTCAGGGCTTTCCAACCGGATGAGATTGTACTGGGTGGAGGGAATTCAAAACACCTTTCCAAGGTTCCCGAAGGATGTCGTTTAGGCACCAATAAAAATGCCTTCAAAGGTGGTTTTAGATTATGGGAAGAAGATATCAAGTTTTAATAGCCGTATAATCATTGTGATAATTTTGGCTGGCCGTTAGTCCATTGGACAAAAAGTCATCCGGAGTGCAGTGATACAGTCTCAATTACTTTATAAGGATTTGTTTGCTTGTGGAAAGCAGGCTAAAAGCGATGCATATCGAACCTGCCCGCCTGCGGCAGACAGGTATGAAATGACCTGTACATTTGAAATAGCCCGTTTTTTGTTCTGCAGATTTTCAAAGATATGCTGTGGGTGAAAATCACAAAAGTTCAATTGCAATTATTGTAATCTTCTTCAGATTTAGGATTGGGGAAACTGTCACTTTCATCCTCGTCCGGTCTTTTATGTAGGCATTGGAAATCCTTCTCTATTAAAATCAAATTTTGATGTTCATCGCCCTCATTTTGCATATGCCGCATAGTGACTTCCTCAGAGCCAGCCCAATTATCTGAAAGAGTTTTGGGTACATAAACTTTGAGTTCATTCCCAAAGAAATGGGCGGAGATAGCTGGTGTCTTTTCGTCGGGGATGAGACTATAGGCTATGGCCAAATTATTATTGCCAAGATATAGGTTTTCAGTGACCGAATTTCCTTTGCCTATTTCCTTAACTTCAGTTTGGCTAAGGCGAAGTCTGATAGAGTTATTGTTGATCCTTAGTTTCATGATCCATTAAATTATTTTGTGATCAATTTAAAAGCAGATTTTGGACTTTCACAAACGGAACAGCAATAATTTGTTGGTAATTTCATAAACGAAGTTCCCGGCAATATATCCGAATCCGGATCTCCGTATTTCTCATCATAAATGGTCATGCAGTTGGAGCATTGGTATTTTTTATGGTGCTTTTGCTCTGAATTAAGATCGCTGTCACTGTTGTCCTGATTTTTTCTTTCCTCCAGCTGGTCATAATATTTGTAACTCAGTTCTATAAGCAACGGGGGAATAGTATCTATTGGGACATTTTTGGCATAGAAATAATACTCAGAGAGGTTGGGGTTAAAATCTTTTGAATATAAGATGTTAAATGTATCCGGGTCATTAGGGTTTTCCTTGCTAGCCTTTTCTATGGCAACAGAGGTGAAAAGGGCCATATGCTTGGTTTTTATCGAAAAACTCAAGCCATAAGTGCTGATGTCTTGTTTGTCCAGGGCGCGCACCAGGTAATTTTTAATATTGAGTGCTTCCTCATCGAGTACAGGAAGGTGCCAGTGGAGTTCGAGCGAACTGTGCCTAATATTGATACCAAATTTACCGAGCAGTTTTTCCCAGCTTAGGCGGTCTTTTTCAGCAATACCTTTGACAATAATGGACTTCCAAGGCGTGATACAAATTTTTCCAATATTGGTCTCCATACAAAGCTCGCATAGGGCCTTAAGGAAGTTGATGGTGAATTTGTTGTTTCTCCAGTACAGCCCCAGCCAATATTTTCCACCTACAATCCTGTTCATGCCTTCATAATAAGGGGAATTGGATTCAGGATAGTCTAGTTCCTGTTCTATAGGATTGGTGTTTGGGGTAGTTTGCGAAATAGCTTTTTGGAAGATTTCGTTATATTTTAAATGGCTTTCTACAGGGTTTATTCCTTCAATGGCCTTTGCCACTTTGGCCAAGTCATAGCCATAAATTAAAACAGGGGCACACCATGGTTTTGGATCAATTTCTGAAAATCTCAGGTATAGAAACCAATAGTTGTCAATAGAGGATGCTACAAAATTGATATTGCCAGTGAAAAGTGGCACTAAACTCTGAACCGGATCTGTGATATTGATTTTGAGCCTGGGCTGATAATCAAATGTGTCCAGAATATAGTGATAGGTATGCGATGCCAGCCAATGCGTCGTAGGCATCACATCCAAGGCTGTATAAGAAGTTACGATATTATGATATTCTTCACCATCTGTGTCGTAAGCCGTATTGATCGCATTAAAAGTGTCTTCCAGACTTTGCAGGTTTTTATCCTTGACAGGAAATAGGATGTCCTGACGAGAGCCTAAATGAATGTATTTGGTTCCAAGTTCATAAGCTGTGTTGATGGTTTTAAGGAAATCACCTGGAGAGATGATGCCACCTTTTACAAATACCCTTACTAAATCCGCTTTTTGCATCTTTTTTATAGCTTTTGCTGTGGTAAAGTTATGGTTTTATTGTGAAGGATGCTGGTTTGTTTTATCCTAATAGTGTTGGAGTGATTCAGGTCGAAAATGTATTTGCTTCCCGGTATTAAACTTAACGGTTTGATTTTCAAAGGGCCGATAGTCAAGCTCAAGGGACAGGAATACATTATACTTTGACCAGTGCGGGCAATTCTTTTTCCAGTATGCTTTTGACTTCTGGCTTGCAGCTGCCACAGCCCAGTCCGGCGCCCGTTTGTTGGCAGAGTTGTCTGAATTCATGGCAACCTGATTGTATCGCCTTACTGATATTGCCTGTGCCTACATTACCGCATGAACAAACCATTTCCCCAATCAATTCTTCCTTAGTGGATTTTCCTCTAAGTAATTCTTGTCGTTTTTTGGACAGCTCCGTTTTTTCTTCAATCAGGCTCTTAAATTCTGCAAATTCTGATTTATCCCCCATTAAGATAGCTCCCACCAAACGGTCTTGATAAACGATACATTTTTTATAGTAAGTCTGTGCCGTGTCAATCAATAAGATTTCTTCATAGCCCTCTGCATTGGCAGGAATTTCTGGTATGCCGATGGAACAAAGGTCTAGGTCAGCAAATTTTAAAATGTTCATTGGAACAGAACCCTTATAGATGCTCAGCAAGTCCCCTGTGATAAACCTGGCTGCTATATCAGCTTGCATTTCTGCTGCAGCAGTGATGCCATTTAGTTTGCCCTGATGCTCGGCGATTTCTCCCATGGCAAAAATGGATGGATCACTGGTCTGGAGATAATCGTTTACTTTTATACCTCTTCCACAATCCAGTCCTGATGATTTGGCCAGTTCCATATTGGGACGGGTACCGATGGCATAGACCACTGCATTACAATGGATGGTTTTTCCACTTTTCAGACTTACAGTAACACTTTTTTCAGCCTCATTACTGTCGAGATGGGATACTTGGTTGTTCATATAGAGCTGTACGCCCATTTCTTCAATTTTTTCGCGAAGAAGAGAGCTGGCCATAGGGTCTAGTTGGCGTTCCATCAGCCTTGACCCCAGCTGAACGATGGTAACATCTATGTTGATTTCTCGCAAGGCTGCAGCTAATTCAAGTCCCAATAAGCCTCCACCTGCAATTAGGACATGTCCTTGATAGTTCAGGTAGGATTTGAGTTGATCGGCATTTTGCCGGCTTCTCATCGTGAAAATGCCGGGCAAATGCATAGGGACATCGGCAGGAACAAATGCTCGACTTCCAGTGGCCAGAATTAAGGTGTCATAATGATGGACCAAGCCCTTTTCATCGGTGACTGTTTTATTCGAACGGTCAATGGATTCAATCCCATTTTCAATATAAAGTTTGATATTTAACTTGTTCATTTCCTCATCGGATTTGAACTTTAGCAAGTCTTCCCATGCTTTATGCCTGTTGACATAATCTGGCAAAAGTACCCGGTTATAAAAGGGGTATTTTTCTTTGGAGAACACATGGATCTCATCGTTTTGATTAAACTCCCTGTAACTATTGATAAAACGGTAAGCAGCAGCTCCTGCACCTACTATCAGCAGTTTTTGTTTTGGTTTGACATATTTAGCTACCTGCACAGCCGAATATTTAAAATCAGGCTGCTTGGATACTGGGTCTATTCCGTTTCCCGTAAGGTTATTGGTTCTGGAGAAATCATTTTTCAGGATTTTCCCCCAGTGCATTGGAAGAAATACCACACCTTTTTTGATCTTTTCACTTACCTGTGCATGGACCCTTACTTCTCCTCGTTTTCCTGAAATGAGGACGGTTTCGCCATCTTTGATTCCCCTGCTTCGGGCATCCTCTGGGTGGATTTCCAAAAAGGGTGTAGGGATATGCTTGTTAAGTTTAGAAACCTTACCTGTTCTGGTCATGGTATGCCATTGGTCCCTGATCCTGCCAGTGGTAAGGATCAATGGAAAATCCTTATTTGGTTTTTCAGTATCATTTTTAGGTCCATTGGCCAGTATTTGGGCCCGGCCATTGGGAGTGAAGAATTTTTTGTCAGTAAACAATCTGGCCGTTCCGCCTTCCTCTTTGTTTTTGAAGGGCCATTGTACCGTGCCTTTGCTTTTCAGGTATTCATAATCCAAAGCTGAAATATCAATATTGGTGCCCTTGGTCAATTGGCAATATTCCGCATACACCGCTCCCATATCTTGAAAATCAAATCCTTCGAAATTCATTTTCTGGGCAAATCGGATCAATATTTCAGCATCAGGAAGGGCTTCGCCAGGAGCCTCGTTGAATTTGTTGAGGTAGCTAATCCTTCTCTCTGAGTTGGTCATGGTGCCCTCTTTTTCTCCCCAGCCTGCTGCTGGGAGAACTAGGTCAGCATAGGGGATAGCTTCAGCCTTGCTGGAGATATCTTGAACTACTACGAATTTGGCTTTTTTCATGGCCGCCTCTACCTGAGTGGCATTGGGCATGCTGACCAATGGGTTGGTGCAAATTACCCATAGGGCTTTTATCGAACCATCTTCTATGCCTTCAAAGATTTGCGTGGCCGTTTTGCCGGGCTTGTCAGGAAGACTGTCTACGTTCCAGAATTTAGCGACTTCCTCTCGGTGCTCTGGATTGAGCAGGTTTCGGTGGGAGGCCAATAGTGTGGCCATGCCCCCAACTTCCCTTCCGCCCATAGCATTGGGTTGGCCAGTAAGGCTAAATGGTCCTGATCCTGGCTTTCCTATATGGCCTGTAATAAGGTTGAGATCTATTAAGGCAAGGTTTTTATTGACTCCTTCGGCACTTTGGTTAAGGCCCATTGCCCATAGTGAAAGAAAGCCTTTGGCATTGCCAATATAGGAGGCCGCGAGCTTTATATCATTTACTTTAACATCACAGATCTCTGCCGCTTCTTCCAAGCTGGTTTGCATCACCAATTCTTTATAGGCTTCAAAACCATCAGTGTGCTGTTGTACAAAGTCCAGGTCAATGTCTCCTTGTTCTATTATACAGCGTCCTATGGCCAAGTATAAGCTTTCATCCGTACCAGGTCTTATTTGAAGATGTAGGTCTGCCAAGGAGCAGCTCTGGGTTACTCTTGGATCAACGACAATTATTTTGGTGTCAGGGTTTTCTTCCTTGTGCTTTTCTACTCTTCTCCAGAGAATAGGGTGGCACCAAGCAGGGTTGGCGCCAGCCACAAGGAAACAGTCTGCTAATTCGATGTCGTCATAGGAGATCGGTACACTGTCTTCGCCCAAGGTTTTTATATAACCCATCACGGCCGAACTCATGCATAGCCGCGAATTGGTGTCTATATTATTGGTCTGTAGGTAAGCTTTGGTCAGTTTATTGACCAGGTAATATTCTTCTGTAAGGCACTGTCCGGAAACATAAAAAGCTACCGAATCTGGCCCATGTTTTTTTATGATAGATTTAAATACGGCGGCAGCCCTGTTAAGTGCAGTGTCCCAATCCACCTTTTCCAAGGGATGTGATTTTCCCCAGCGCATTTGAGGATAGAGTAGCCGGTCTGACTTATCCTCTACCACATAATGCAGGTTCATGCCTTTTGAGCAGAGCATGCCCCGGTTCACTGGATGCTCGGGATCACCTTCAACGGTTACGCGGCCTTTTTTGTCTTTGTTGACGATTATTCCGCAACCTACTCCACAGTAGGAACAAGTGCTTTTATAACTTTCAGCTTTTGTCGTTGACATTGCTCTGGGGGTTAATGCTTAGCTATTTGCGTATTCAGGTTGTAATTGTTTCTCCTCTAGAGATTTTTCTAATTCATACTGGGCTACTTTTTCATCCTCAGCAGAGAACCTAACCAATAATGTGCTGGCACTGATCGCTGCCACAGCTATGCCCAATACAGTCAAGGCCTGTCCATAGGAAATGCCTTCCATTTTGAAGAGAAAGCCAGCCATTACGGCGCCAGCATTACCTCCAGCACCTACTATGCCTGAAATGGTGCCTATGGCCTTTTTATTGATAAATGGTACCACGGAGAAAGTGGCGCCTTCGGCCATTTGTACAAAGAGGCTGAATAGGATCATGGTGCCTATGGCCAATGGAAGAATGGTCATTTGTGCGAAGAGGATCAAGGCAAGTCCTTCTATCAAAAGCACTACGCCCAACAGCCCTACACGTCCCTTCAATCCCCATTTGATTCCTGCTTTGTCCCCAAACATCCCGCCTACAGAACGGGCAAATAGATTCATCAGGCCAAATAAGCCAGCAATCAATCCGGCGGTTTTTATGTCCAATTGAAAATAGTCGTGGTAGTAAATGGCGGCAATATTGTTGATCGTTAATTCTATACCAAAGCAAGCGCCATAAATTAGGAATAAGGCCCATACCCTGTGGTCAGTAATAGCTGCTTTAAAGGCGCCTTTGCCATCAGCTTTTTTGTTCTTTTTATAGTCCAAATCAGCTTTGCTTAAGTCAGCAATGTTTCCTTCTGGAAAATCTGTGGTCCATTTGTAATAAGCTATACCGCATAAGATCATGGCAATTCCTGGTACGATCATAGCGTATCTCCATGCTTGCTCATCTAAAAATCCAAGCGATACAAACAAAGCGAAAATCATCGGCATTACCATCTGGGTAACTCCACCACCCATATTTCCCCAGCCAGCTGATGTGGCATTGGCCGTGCCCACTACATTTGGGGCAAACATTACGGATGTATGGTACTGAGTGATCACAAATGAAGACCCGATGATCCCAATGGCCAATCTGAACAATAGAAAGGATTCATAGCTATTGCTCAAGCCTATCAGCATGACAGGAATAGACCCGAGTGTCAATAGATAGGTATAAGTGATCCGAGGGCCTATTTTATCCACTAACCATCCTATGAGTAAGCGGGCAATGACGGTAATAGCTACAGAAGCTATGATGATGTTTCCAATCTGGGCCTTGCTAAGGTCCAATTCCTCCCTGACGATTGCCATCAGGGGGGCAATGCCAAACCAACCAAAAAAACATAGGAAGAAGGCAAACCAAGAAAGGTGAAAGGCCCGCATCTGTGGGGTTTTAAAATCCAACAACTTGATGGAGGTGGCTTTTGTGGCTACTTTTTTCATGTCAATAATGCGTTAATGGTTAAATCTTTTTTTTGTTAGACCTTAAGGATAGTTCCTAAACTTAAAAGAGAATTTACTTTACTATTCCGGCTGACAGCCTTGATAAAAAGGCTTGGCCGTTTCTTCCAGTTGAAAATTCATCTAGTTGAAAGGCCCCAACCTTTTCCCGTATAACCGATCTGTCAATCACATGCTACTGGACCAATTATTTTCTGCTAGTAGTTATTTTAAATTACGTACTTATACTTGCAGGTAAAATATGGTATGGCCAGGATTATTTTAGGTTTATAGCTGATGACTATGAGCTATTATACTGTTCAAAGAGGATCCTAATACTTTCATTCCTTTTACTGAATATTGGATCCTCTTTTATTGAGCAGCTTGTGGTTTTCTTTGAATTACTGAAAACTACTGATGCTAAGGTAAGTTATTATTTTTAAAATAAGTAAAAATACGTAATTAATTTTACGTAAAATTTATATTTCTACGTAGTTTGATCGATGAAAGGGCTTGGACAAGACCTGTTTTTTGTTCCTATGATGTATTTAAGCAATAATAGGGGTATTATTAATACATGATCATGATGGGAATTTGGAAGGGCATGTTTGATTGGGAAACAAATTATATCAATGGGCTCAAAATAAACTTTAACTTTAAAGACTGGTTTTGTAAAGATCAAGCATAATTAAGATGAAAAAGGATACACTGAAGTTTTTGGAACAATTGGCTGCTAATAATAGCAAAGAATGGATGGATGCGAACAGAAATTGGTATTTGGAAGTAAAGGAGGGGTTCTTAGCTACTGTAGGAGAATTATTAGCAGAGCTAAGTAAAATGGATCCGCGCTTCGCCATCCTAAAACCAAAGGAATGTATTTTTAGACAAAACAGGGATATTCGGTTCAGTGCCAACAAAGAACCCTATAAGAATAATATGGGAGCATATTTTTCTCCAGGGGGTAAAAAATCATCACTCCCAGGGTACTATTTGCACCTACAACCTGGAGAGTGTTTTTTGGCAGGAGGGATTTGGATGCCCGCTTCGGATGTCCTGAAGAAGATCCGGCAAGAAATAGATTATTCGGGGGCAGAATTAAAGGAGATCATTGAAGCGAAGTCTTTTAAAGATGCATTTGGGGGGATAGAAGGGGAAAAGCTCAAGACATCTCCTAGGGATTACCCTTCTGAGCATCCATATATTGACTTTTTGAGGATGAAGAGTTTTATAGTCACCAAAGCGTTGACAGATAGCGAGGTCTTATCTAAGGGCTTAGTGGCTATATGTATTGATGCTTATGGGAAAATGGATAGGTTCAATGAATTTCTTTCCAGGGCAGTGGATGAAAGTGATGGAGGAGAAGGGATACTGTAGTTTGGCGGGCATGGTCCGTATAGTCTGTTTTTTATTTTTTGAAGAGCGCTAATTTTTAAAAAATATCATTCGATATAAGGGGTTTTTGAGCGTCTGAGCTAATATTTTTTTCTTTATTAAAAATAAATCTAAATAAGTATTGCAAGATAGCTTATGGTGATATATTTTTGCATTCAATTAGATTAAGTCTAAATAAGACAGAGGGTTTTAGGCTTATTTCTGATTTTTTAGAATAAGAGGAGGGATGAATTTTCAATTGAAATCCAACTAAACAATAATACAGATAGTATGGGGAAGTCTTTACATAGAACAGGTATACAATTTTGCATAGGAATTTTGCTGATTTTCTGTGGGCTTACTGCTTTCTGTCAAGATGTTGATGCAGCAACAGTAAAGGGGAGGATATTTGATTCAAAGTCTCAACCTGTTCCTGGTGCCATTATAAGGGTAAAAGACAGTCCTTTGACCGCCATATCATCCTTGGATGGAAGTTATCAGATTCTTAATGTGCCTGAGGGGAGTTTTGAGTTTCAACTTTCGTGCATGGGCTACGAGGCCCATTCAAAGATAGTATTGGTGAACAGTGGGGATGCTGTTCTTCAGCTGGATTTTTCTTTGGCAGAGTCGACCACTGAACTTGATGGGGTGATCGTGGAGGGGCAGTCTGTCAAAAGTGAAATAGAAACCAAGGGCTTTGCGGTAGAGGTAGTGGAAACCGAAAAGGCTGCCTTGCAATCTGTACAAACCAACGATCTGCTCAATAGAACAGCAGGGGTCCGTGTACGACAGAATGGAGGCCTAGGCTCACGGGTGGATTATAACCTTAATGGGATGACAGGCGGTTCTGTCCGCATATTTATAGATGGTCTGCCGATCTCTACCTATGGACCTTCGTTTAGCTTGAATAGTATTCCTCCAGCTCTAATTGATCGCATAGAGATTTATAAGGGAGTGATACCTGCCCACCTTGCGGATGATGCACTGGGCGGTGCCATCAATGTGATCTTGAAAAAAGGAGTGGCCAATAACCTATCAGCTTCCGTTTCTTACGGCTCTTTCAATACTTTTCAAAATAACCTGAATGCAGTTTACCGAGATGAAAACTCTGGATTTACTGCAAAAATCTCTGCCTTTCACAACTACTCTGACAATGACTATGAGGTTTGGGGGAAATTTGTCAGGAATATTTTGCCCAATGGAAGATATGATTATGTGCGCGCCAAAAGGTTTAATGATAGCTATAGGTCTGTGGGAGGAAAAATCGACCTTGGTTTTTCTAATGTGAGTTGGGCAGATCAGTTTTTTGTTAGTTATACTGGCTCAGATGATTATAATGAAATCCAGCATGGTGCCTACATGTCTATTCCTTACAAAGGTCGCTTTACTACATCGCAATCAAATGTCTTTGGGCTGAACTACTCCAAAGAGGATCTACTTACCAAAGGCCTTGACCTTAATTTCAATGGTTCTTTTTCCAAGAGATCAGAAGTGGTGACAGATACCGTAAAGTGGAATTATAATTGGTTTGGTGAAAGAAGCCTAGGGAAATATGGTGAACCTATTTTACGACCAGAAGGTGCCCAGCAGGGAGTTCCTACTATCAATCACATCGATAGAAATATAAGCACTTTCCGTGCGAGTGCCAACTATGATGTCAATGAACATCATAAGCTGATCCTGTCCCAATCCTATTTCAATATCGATAGGTATGAGCAGGATATGATGCGAAGTGCCGTGGAACGGGAGTTTATCGGTACCAGAGATCTCCAAAAGTACATCACTTCACTGGGCTATGAATTCAATCTGATGCAATCCCGGCTAAAAGGAAACCTTTTTGGCAAATATTATGTGCAGGGGATCAATAAGATGGATCCGGCACTGGAAGATGGCGTACGTGTTGAGGACCGAGTTTCCAGTAAAAGAAATACCAAAGGCTATGGTATGGCTTATTCATTCAGGCTTACCAAGAAACTGCTAATACTGACCTCTGCTGAAAAGGCGGTAAGGATGCCTTCTGAAGGGGAAATCTTTGGAAGCCCCAGTGAAAATATAGTGGAAAATCTTAGTATCAGGCCTGAAATAAGCAATAATTTCAACCTTGGTTTCAAATTAGGAAGCTTTGAGCGTAACGAACATGAGTTTTCCTTTTCAGGAACGGGTTTTATCAGGGATACTAGGGATAAAATTACTCGTGAGATCAATGATAGGATCAATGATGCCGTACAGACAGCTCCCTTTGTAAACCTAGGAAAGACCAAGGCAATAGGTTTTGAGGGACAGGTCAACTATTCCTATAAAAAGGCCCTGTTGGCCACCCTGAATTTCTCCAAGTTCAATTCTGTATATAATACAAAATATGATGCTAATGGTAATGTGTTTGATCATTATAATCAGCAGATTCCCAATGATCCTTTCTTTACGGTAAATAGTTCGCTTGAATATACTGTCAGGGACATCTTCCAAAGTGGGTCCGCATTGAGACTATCGCATTATTTTAGTTTTGTGGAGAGGTTTTACACCACGTGGTTGGAAATAGAGGATTTCAGAACTCCTCGACAATATGTCCATGATTTTGGGGCTACCTATATCCTCCCAAATCAAAGACTTTCTATCAGTGCAGACTGTAGAAATATATTTGATAAGCAGGTTTATGACAATTTTGCAGTGCAAAAGCCAGGCCGTGCTTTCTATCTTAAAATCAATTATTCAATCAATAATTTCTAATAAATTTTTAACCAATTATATAACGATAAAATGTTTAATTATAACAGTTTAAGATCAAGAATTCTTCAATTTGGACTTGCGGCGACTGTAGTTTCCATGGCCAGCTGTAATAATGAAGAAGATATAACTCCAGATAGTGGATTGGAAGCAGATCGTTGGGTCACTATAGCAGGAGCAGTTATGGGAGAAAATCCTGGTGATGGAAATGGTGGTACCAAGATTTTTGCGGTAAGCTATGAGGATGCCATTAACTCAGAAAAGGAAATTAATGTGTTTGATAATGGTACTCCGGTAAAATCGAATCGTACAGCCAGATTACAGGTATCTGAAGATGGAGGTACCATGTTTAATATAGCTTATGGTGGTGAAAATGGAGGGGAGTATTCTAGGTTTAAAGTAGCCGGAGGTAGCAGTTATATAGAGGAAGATGTACCGGTAAATATCTCTCAATATGTAGGAACAGGTCCAAGATGGAGTAAATTGTTCAATGGTGACAAAAACGGTATTGCCGTAAATGTAGCTGATATTGCTGCAAATAACGCAACCGATGAAACTGTTCCATATGAATACTACAGAGGAACAGCTACTGTGTTGGACCTGAACTTACAGGAAAATTATATAGAGGACTATAAGGTGTATGAGTTGCCATTGACTGCAGAGGAAGAGTTGGCTGGACACTGTATTTTTAGACTGGATGCACCAGTGCTGAACCAAGCTGGTGATAAATTATTGATCGGTACATGGATGCGTAAATATGACCCTGCTACTGGTGAAAGGGAAGGCGACTGGGAGCGATTGGGGACAAAGACTGTAGTAGTGGATTACCCCTCTTTGGAAAACCCTAGAATCATTACCTCTACCCAAGCCAATGGTGACTGCTCCGGTTATAGAAGTAATGTGAACCACCTTGCAGAAGACGGCTATATTTATCAGGCGACAAATAGGGATACCAATGGTTCTCATATTCTAAGAATTACCCCAGATAATGAATATGACAATTCTTTCTCTATAAGCCTTGATGAGGCCCTTGGTCTGACAGACGTTTATGTGGATGCTTGGAAATATGTGAATAAGGGAATCGGATATGCCGTGATTCGCCATGGTGAAGACAACCAGGGACATTTGGTTCGAATAGATCTAAACCAACAATCTGCCGCATTGGTAGACGGTATTCCAAATGATCCCGATGTGAGGTTCAATCAATACCAAGGTTTTCTGGTAAGTGGAGATGATTTATTGGTAGCCGTAGCTCCTTTGGGTAAAGATGGTAATGTTTATGTGCTTCACAGCCAGACTGGGGAAGTATCTGTAGGTGCTAAATTGATCAATAAACCAGGAAATCACTTTATAGGCGTATTTTAGAAATAAGCTTAGTGCATTGATATTGCCCCTGTACCATCTAAGGTTGGTACAGGGGCCTTATGGATTTAGAGGTAAGTTGAAAATGGCTGTAGTTTTTTCGTGATCCAAGATGTTTATTTTGCTTAGAATGAGCCTTTCGGAAGTGCCGGTAGTATTATTCTAATCCAGACGCTAACGATTATAAAATTGAAGAAGATGAAGACAAAAAAGAAAAAGACCAATTGGCAAAAGGTCAGGAAGTTTTTTAATGATGTCCACCTTTGGGTAGGCCTAGCAGGAGCTTTGGTGCTCATCCCTATTTGTTTGTCAGGAACCATTTATGTCTATAATACAGAACTGCAGGAGATGTTCAGCTCTCATCTTCATTGGATCGATAAGGAAGATGGACAAAATAAGTTAGCAGTGGAAGACTTGATTCGAAGTCTATCCAGTAAGGTGGATGGAAATATTACCAATGTGTCGATTCCTTATTCAGATGAGAGAACCTATCAATTTTCCGTTAAGGAAGAAGGAAGCCGGAGCCGATTTGGTACGACGTATTATATGAATCCGTATAATGGGGAAATTGTAGGGAATTCAGAGGAGAAAAATGCGATAGCCGGCTTTATGCGGGACATGTTCAGTCTGCACAGATGGTTATTATTGGATAAAATAGAAGAACCAATTTTCGAAGGACTGGAAAATAGAAAGTTGGGAAGTTATATTTCAGGAACAGCCACTATATTGTTTACAATTGGATTGATTACTGGGATAGTGATTTGGTTTCCTCAAAAGTTGAAGAGTTGGAAGCAGGGATTAAAATTGAAGTTGAATGGTAGCTGGAAACGCGCCAATCATGATCTGCACAATACATTGGCTTTTTATTCTTTTTTATTTTTATTGATCATGGGCTTGACAGGTCCGCAATGGTCTTTTCCATGGTACCGTACAGCCTTACAAAAAACACTGGGGACCTACCAGGCCTCAGGCCAGAGAGGTGGACATGGTGGGCCACCTCAAGCCATGAAGGGAAATGATGCTGAAGAACATCAGGCAGAAATACCTTCTTTTTTGGCTTTTGAAGAGTATATCAAAGTCGTGGACGAAAATTTGCCCTACGATGGAGAATACAGGATCAGCATTCCTCAAGATGCCAATAGTAAGCTAGAAATCTCGAAAAATAAAGTGGGATTTTTTGCCCCCGCGGCAGGGGACAAGGTGAGTTTGGATATTAAAACCGCAGGGGTCAATGATATTCAGATTTTTTCAGATCAACCGTTTAATCAAAGAATAGCCAGGTCCATAAAGGCACTACATATTGGTTCTGTGTATGGTGGATTTAGCAAATTGCTTTATTTTATTGCTTGCTTGATTGCTACTAGTTTACCAATTACTGGAACATTGATTTGGATCAATAAGATGAAGAAAAAGCCTGCCAGAAAAAAGAGGATTGAAAAGAGGGAGGTAAGTGTGGCATCTTAGATGACACATTTGAAAGTATAGAGTAGAATCAAGACAATTGGGGACACAAAAACACCAATTACCATTATAGGTTGATTGGTGTTTTTGTGTTTTTGGGAAGCTTTACAAGCAATATTTTTCAATCATCATGGCTACTCCATCCTCTGTGTTTTTGGCGGTAATTTCATTGGCTACAGCTTTGACTTCTTCTCTGGCATTGCCTACCGCTACTCCATGGCCAACAGCTTTTAGCATTTCTATATCATTATAGTTGTCACCAAAGGCCATTACTTCTGACATCTTGATGTCATATTTCTCATTGAGCAAAAGGGCTAAGGCACTGGCTTTTGAAATAGCTTTAGGGGCAATTTCAATATAGGTGTCTTTGGAGCGGTACAGGTGTAAATCTCCATTTTTTTCATTTTCCAGGATACTGAAAATAGAGTCTATTTGCTCGACAGGTCCCATACACATGACTTTATGCGCCCCCGCCTGCTTGTCCTTCCAATGACTTTTGACTTCTTCCCAGCCCTTGATTACTGGATTTACCTTAGTGCTGGTAATTTCCCTTTGGGTCCAAAAATCATCCTGAGGAACATACCATTCGTCCTCATGGTAAAGACTGATGTGAATGTCCGTTCCCTTGGCCAAGGAAGCGATATGCTCCACAATATCAAGAGATATCTTTACGGAGTCCAACAGCTCGAAATTTTCTTCTTTTCCATTAAAATGAATAATATAGCCCCCATTATAGCAGATCATGGGGTTTTGGAGCCTGCCAAGGTCGGCCTGTAAATGTCGCATGGCACTGGGCATTCTGGAAGAAGCCAGAATGACGGGAAAATCTTCAGGTAGTTGTTTGATGGCAGCAATGGTACGCTCAGAAATTTCCCTGTTTTTATTGAGAAAAGTGCCGTCTATATCTGTGCAAAGGGCTTTAATGTTCATTTAGCTGTATTGTGGAAATAGTAAAGGAAATGTACTTAGGCCAATAATGCCTACGAACAAAATTACAAAAGCTATTCCGATTGCCCATAAAATTAATGCTGCTTTGGCATAATTGGCTTTGCTAATAGGCGTGCTTTTATCAAATGCCCATACAAGAAGCATGATAAAACCTAAAAAAGGAATGCCTGAAATTATAAGGGTAATGATCCAATCACCAGTGGAAACTGGGATTTGAGGTCTTTGGTGATAGTTATATTGCTGCATATTATTTATCAGATAATTTGGTATGAAGAATTTTCGATGATAGTAAATTAAAAGTGAGGTGTTGCCCTTTGAGATGAGGCGTAATTAGAAAAGTCCCCTATTAATTGCATTTTACTTTTGATTAACCAATTACTTATTTATTCCTCTGAAAGGCTAGCTACTTCAAATAGATAGCTGCTTTGGTAGAGGGTTTGAGGCGGAATCTCTTCGGAAGTCTTGATGATAAAGATTTCTATTTCTTTATAGTCTTGGCTTTCTGTTGCTTCAATATATGCTTTGGCACATTTTCGGGCAATATTGGCTTCATTTTCGTATAACTCCGGTAATTTCCCATTATAAAGTCTCAATTCAATTTTACTTTGCTGCTCACTAAGGTTTTTTTGGAAATTGGCTTCAATTCGGTTAAAATGCCCAATGGCCATTACCTCACCTTGTCCCTTGAACATACTGGAATTGGCGATTAGCTCAATGAGTGCTTCGGGATTGCAACTGCAGCCAGAAAGGAAGTAGGCCAGGAATAAAATTAAAAAGCTGAACTTATTCATATTAAAAACTGATGGTGTTGTTCAAGGTAAAAATAGCAGTATTTTTAGACTATTAAAATAATTCAGCTCATTAGGTGAATCGCCTATAATTGGGGATATTTAAATTTTGGAATCAAAATTCAGGAATGGCAATTCTTAGACCTGTAGAATTAAAAAGTTTTTTGTTTGGTCAGTACTTTGCTGACGGGGTGAAGATGACCTTGGGCGTGTTACTTCCTGCTTTGGTCTTTTCCCTGATGGGTGATTTTAGAACCGGTCTTTCCATTTCCCTGGGGGCTTTTTTTGTGAGCCTTTCTGATAGTACAGGGCCTGAAGAGCATAGAAGAACTGGGATGCTGGCCAGTTGTGGCTTCGTTTTTTTGGCAGCCTTGATCACAGGAATTCTAAATGTCAATGTGTATTTATTGGCGATAGAGATCTTGGTCTTTTGCTTCTTTTTTGCCATGTTTTCGGTCTATGGGCTTAGGGCTTCATCTGTTGGGTCGGGTGCTTTATTGGCCATGGCCATTTCCATAGATTCTCAAAAGACAGAGGCAGCTTTTTGGCTTTATGCACTATTGGTTCTTGCCGGAGGGGTTTGGTATATGGTCTTGAGCCTGTCTATCATGCAGATCAGGCCTTATCGCGTGGCTCAGCAAGCCTTAGGTGAATGTGTTTTGCAGTTAGCCAGTTATCTGAAATTAAAGGCCAATTTCTATGATACCAAAGTGGATGTTTCCAAGAATTATCAGGATTTGGCCAAATCCCAAGTGTTGGTTCATGAGCATCAGGAAAGTGTGAGGCAGATGCTTTATAATACCAGGATTAAGGTGGGGGATTCCATCAAGTCAGGTCAGCTGTTGATTGTGATCTTTGTGGATACCTTGGATATTTTTGAGCAAATGATGTCTTCCCATTACGAGTACAAAAGTTTAAGAGAAATTTATGGGAAGTATGGGGTTTTGAAGGAAATCGGACTGGGAATACAGCTGATAAGTGATCAGCTCTCGGACTTGGGCTATGCGCTGATCAATAATGAAAAGCCCATAAAGAAGTCTTCCAAAACAGTCATCCTTGCCAGGCTAAAGGACCAAATTGAAGATTTGGAAAGGCAAGGCGTAAAATGCCTGATGCTGCGCAAGATCCAGGCCAACCTCAGGTCTATCAGCAGAAGGGTGGATGATATCTTTAATTATTTTTATAAGGAAGAGCTGACTTTTATTTCCCAGACCAGAGAGGAAAACCTTTCCAAGTTTGTAGGGCACCAAAATTTCTCTTTAAAATTGATCCGGGATAATCTTACTTTTGAATCCACTGTTTTCAGGCATGCTTTGAGGCTGTCTGTGACCTGTTTGGTTGGCTTTTTGATCTCTCTACAGCTGTCCTTGGGCCATCATAGTTATTGGGTGGTATTGACCATCTTGGTGATTTTAAGACCGGGTTTTAGTTTGACCAAAAGAAGAAATGCCCAAAGGATAATAGGGACTTTGATAGGTGGTGTTTCTGGTGTTATGATTTTGTATTTGGTGCAGGACCATACGGCGCGCTTTGTGATTTTGGTGATATTGATGGTGCTGGCCTATTCTTTTTTGAGGATCAAATATGTACTTAGTGTGGTCTTTATGACACCATTTATATTTATTGTATATGGTTTTTTGTATCCAGATGCCAATATTCTTATCGCCCGTGAGAGGATCATTGATACCGTTGTTGGTTCAGGTCTAGCTTATTTGGCCAGTAATTTCTTTTTCCCCAGTTGGGAATATGGTGGATTCAGACATTTGATGAAAGAGGTGGTCAAGGCGGAATTGGAATACCTGGCCCAGGTGATTAAGCGCTTAGATGCGGATAGATTTGATGAGCTCGCCTACAGGTTGGCCAGAAAAAGAATGTACCTGCAGTCAGCAAACTTGTCCGCTGCATTTCAGCGGATGCTGGATGAACCAAAAAGTAAGCAGAAAAAGAAAGCATCCTTACACCAATTTGTTGTGCTCAGCCATATTTTGTCCTCCTATTTTTCTACGCTTTCTACCAGTTTGATTAGGTCAGATATGACACTTTCCTCCCACGATCAGGTTGTTTTGATCAAAAGAGCAAGGAATTACCTGTTACGGTGTTTGGAGCATTTTGGCGAACAGGTTTATAAAGTGGATTTTTCCGTTTTAGATCGTTCGGATACCTTGCTTGTTTCAAGGGCTGAAGCTGAAGATGAGCTGTTGACAGAACAGTTGAAGCTGATCAAAAAGACCTGCAAGGATATTGAGCGACTAAGTAGGGATTTGGGGGATTAACAGATTGTGTTTCAGGTACCTGTTTTTATTGGTGTAGAGTTCATTGAAAAATACGTTTTTGTTTTTGGGTGCTTCCATGAAAAATCTGGATATTTATTGAGGGTATAAACTGAAAACATTCTGAAAGCAGGAATCTTAAAAAGCATATTTCGTGGTCAATATTTCACAGATGGTGTAAGGGTCGCTCTGGGAATGATGTTGCCTTTCTTGGTCTTTTATCTGCAAGGGAATTATGTGTTGGGGGTTTATATGGCATTGGGAGCCCTTATAGTAAGTTTGGCAGACACCACAGGACCAAGGGCCTATAGGAGAAATGGAATGTTGGCCAGCTGTGTCAGTATCTTTCTCAGTGCTTTGGTGACCGTTTCTTTGAATACAAATGTATATCTGCAGGCCATTCAAGTCCCTGTATTTTGCTTTTTGTTTTCTATGATAACAGTCTATGGGGCCAGGGCTTCGGCTGTTGGCTTGGCGGGTTTACTGGTTATGGCCATATCCATGGGGGCCATCAGTACTGGAGCCAGCAGTCTTAAGTTTGCTTTTTTTATATTGATAGGAGGGGTGTGGTATACTTTGTTCAGCCTCTTTATCTCCCAGGTAAGGCTATTTAGACTTGCGCAGCAGGCTTTGGGAGAATGTGTGCTGCGAATTTCCAAGTATTTAATTGTCAGGTCGAGGTATTATTTCCCCAGTGAAAATTTAGAGCAGAACAATAGCCAATTGGCCAAATTGCAGGTTTCGGTGATCGAGCATCAGGAGACGGTCAGGGAGATTTTGTTTAAGTCAAGGGTAAAGATGGAGGAATCCATTAAGCCCGAACAATTGCTGATAGTCATATTTGTAGATATCCTTGATATTTTTGACCAAATGATTTCTTCCCATTATGAATATGAGCAACTCAGGAAGGATTATGGACGCTATGGGATCTTGGAAATGTTTGGGAAGGTGATCAGAATGGTGGCGGATGATCTGTCCCTACTGGGCTATGCCCTGATCGCTAATGAAAAACCTAAAAAAAATGAAACCCGACAGGCTGCATTGGAGGGATTGAAAGCGGAAATAGATAGTTTGGGAGCGAAGGGAGTGAAAACATTGGTGTTGAACAGGATTTTTGCCAATCTGCGTGCAATCAGCAATAGGGTAGAGGATATTCAGAATTACTTTTATGAAGAGCAGTTTACCTTTATCCCCCAGACTTGGGAGGAAAGCCTGTCCAGGTTTGTGGGGAAGCAAAGCTTTTCTTTGAAATTGATCAGGGACAATTTAAGTCTTGAATCTCCTGTTTTTAGATATGCGCTGAGGTTAGCAGCGGCAGCTTTTGTGGGCTTCCTCCTATCACAAGTTTCTTTTTTGGGAAAGAACAGTTACTGGGTGGTTTTAGGGATTTTGTTGATCATGCGGCCAAATTTCAGTCTGACGAAAAAACGCAGTTTGAATCAGATTGTGGGGACACTTGTGGGTGGTATATCAGGCATTTTGATTTTATATTTTGTGGAGGATTACACGCTGAGGATGCTTATTCTGGTACTCTTGATTATCCTCGCCAATGCCTTTATTCGCATTCGATATTTTTGGAGCGTGGTGTTTATGACACCATTTATATTTATTGTTTTTGGTTTTTTATATCCGGGCAATGATTTGCAGGTTGCTAGGGAGAGGGTTGTGGATATATTATTGGCCTCAGGAATCTCTTTTGTGTTTATCAAATACTTTTTGCCCACATGGGAATATGGGGGGATGAAATCCTTGTTAAAAGACAGTTTGAAAGCGGATTTAGTTTATTTGTCACAGATTATCAGTAGCGTTCAGCCAGAAGCCTTCAATGAGCTGGACTATCGTCTTGCGCGAAAAAGGATGTTTATGCAAACGGCAAAACTTTCTGCCGCTTTTCAAAGGATGTTGGATGAGCCAAAGCGGCAACAAAAGAATAATGAATTGATGCTCAAATTAGTGGTGCTCAACAATACTTTGTCTTCTTATTTTTCTTCACTGTCCCATAGTCTGATTGAGGCTAAACAGGAGCTTACTTCTTCCTCCCAGTTTGTTTTGGTCAAAAGGTCCAGAAACTATTTATTGAGGAGCTTAACACATTTGGGTGAAAGTGGTTTTGAAGTGGATTTTGGGGTATTGGACAATGCCGAAGAATTGCTTAGTTCTGGTGGAGTAGTGGAAGATCAGCTATTGACAGAGCAGTTGACTTTGATCAAAAAGACCTGTAAGGACATTGAAAGGCTAAGTAGGTCACTGTAATTGCTTGAATTGTAGCCGAATAAAGTTTTGTAAAATTCGAACTGGATAGAGTATCCTAGTGTAATTTAATTTTTTTTCCTTATTGAAGGGGGGTAAAATCAGAAATGGTAGTCTTTAATATTAGAACAACCATTTCTTTTATGAACCTTAACAATGTCTCGGACGGGATAATTTTTAAAGTGCTTGCTGGGGAAGCAAGCAGGGAGGAGCTTGACGTTTTTGAAACTTGGCTTAATGAATCTCCTGATAATGAGGAGAAATTGCAGTTATATAAGGAGTTTTGGCAGCGCAAAAAAGGAATTAATCGCAAGACGAAGGAACTTGTTTGGAGAAAAGTAGTTGGTGCCATCGGGGAAGTGGAACATGAAGAGAGGAAATTAAAAAAGGTCAATTGGTCATTCGTGAATATGTTGAAAATTGTTGCCACACTTACTCTTATATTATGTCTTTCGATAGTACTTTTTAAGTATTTGGAAGAAGAGGCGGTGGTTTTTGAGGATGAAGCAGCCATTAGTTATATAGAAAAGGTAACGCCTAATGGTCAGAAATTGAGTTTAGTGCTTCCAGATGGTACTAAGGTGAAGTTGAATGCCAATAGTAAACTCAGGCTACCAAAGGATTTTGAACCAGATAAGAGGGAGGTGTATTTGGAAGGAGAGGCATTTTTTGATGTAAAAAGAGATACACTTAGACCGTTTTTGATTCATAGTGAGGCGGTGACCACCAAGGTTTTAGGGACATCTTTCAATATCAGGACCAATCCTGAGGAAGCCACCATTTCTATAGCTGTATTGACTGGCAAGGTGGAAGTGAATGAGGCTATTGAAAACAAAAAATTGATGTTGGTTCCTTCAGAAATGGCCGTTTTTGATAAGAACAATAAAGGTTTGATAAAACAATCCTTTGATGAACATATGGTTTTGGGGTGGAAAGATGGTGAAATATGGTTTGAGGACAGCTCTTTTGCTGAGGTGATCAAGCGACTTTCTGCTTGGTATGGGGTATTCTTTAAGGTCAATAGCAAAATCAAAATAAGTGATAGGTATACAGGGGGCTTTGACAAGCAAAGCCTAGATAATGTCCTGGATGGGATCTCTTATACCTTTCAATTTGACTATAGGATTCAAGGGGACACCGTTCACATCAATAAGATGCATAAAAAATAATATAAGCTCAAAAAAGAAACTCAACAGTGTACAACGACAGCAGCTAAAAAAATCATGCTCTTTTACCTAAGCCAAGTTTTGGTCGAGGAGGCTTCGGCAAAAGAGCGATTGTCCTTAGAAATTGAAAATTATCACTAAAAACATGTAAAAATATGAAATATAAACTTTTACCCAAAGTTTTGCTTATGGCAAGGTATACTCTATATGGGTTAGTGTTACAAACCTTCTTTTGTAGCTTCTTGCTGGCAAAAAGTGGATATTCTCAAAAGAGCATCGATGAGATATTTGTATCATTGGAATTAAAGCAAGCCAATGTTGGAGAAATATTTGAAAAGATTGAAAGTCAGACAGACTTTATATTTGCGTTTAAGCCAGATGACCTCAATAAAAACAGAAGATTTGATATCAAGTACAGTAATGAGCCCTTGGGCGAGGTCTTAAGAGACCTCTCTCAAAACTCTGAACTTGCATTCAAAAGGATCAATCATGTGATCAATGTACGGAAGTCTTCAGAAGAGGAGGTTGATGTAAAAGAAGAATATTTGGAAGTGACCATCAGCGGTAGAGTGGTAGATGAAAGTGGGGAACCATTGCCCGGTGCTACTGTGTCAATAGAAGGTACTACAATAGGTACCATAACAGATATTGATGGCTACTATAGTTTAGAGGTGCCCGAGGGGGGAACTTTGGTTTTCTCTTTCACAGGGTTTAAGCCCCAGAAAATTACTGTGGGTAACCAAACGGAGATCAATGTGACCTTGACTTCAGATATATTATTGGAACAAGTGGTGGTCACCGCATTGGGCATAGAAAAAAGTAAAAGAGATCTAGGCTATTCCGTTACAGAAGTAAAAGGAGATAAATTGGCCAAATCCTTTGAGGTCAATCCTGTAAATGCCCTGCAAGGACGTGTTGCTGGGGTTCAAATTGATCAGGGAAGTGGAGGAGCTTTTGGTTCTTCCAAAATTTTGATCAGGGGTAACTCTACATTGAGTAGTAATAACCAGCCTATTTTTGTGATCGATGGTGTTATCATCGACAATGATGTATTTGGAGGAACTGGCCGTGACTTTGGTAATGCATTGAAGAACCTCAACATGGAAGACTTTGAAAGTGTATCCGTGCTTAAGGGATCCGCAGCAGCTGCATTATATGGCTCAAGGGCGATCAATGGGGTGATTCTGATCACCTCCAAAAAAGGTAGCAAAAGAAAGGGCATAGGCGTATCGGTGTCTCAAAATGCCCAAATATTTCAGCCTTTTTCTGGGCCAGAATTCCAAAATGTATTTGGTGGGGGATCAGTAGGGGCTTTCTTTACTGATAGGAGAGATCCAAACTATCAAGCAGATGAGGCTTGGAGAACCAAGGTGTTTCCAACAGATCCTGTAACAGGACAGCCTTATATTGACCATCAGATCAACCGGGAATTGGAAAATTGGGGCCCAAGAATGGAAGGGCAAGAGGTGATCAACTATGATGGTACACCTACAAAATATCTTCCTCAGCCAGATAACTTCATGGATGCGTTCAGAAATGGCTGGGCTTCAAATACCAATGTGGCTTTGGACGGAGGCACGGATAGATCTTCCTTTAGACTGTCCTATACAAGAAGTCAGGGAGAAGGTATTGTTCAAAACAATGACTATTTGAAGAATGGCTTTGATTTCAGGGCTACCCATGAATTGACAGATTATATAGATGTTGATGCTAGTGTTAACTATACCACATTTGAAGGAAAGAATCCGCCTAGATTAGGAGGCTTGGATGCTTTTGGTTCTTATAACTTTGGTAAACTATATAGCTGGATGCTTCCAAGAAATTATGATACTGAATATTGGATGAGAGAAGAGAAATACACCAGTGTTCTTGGAGGAGCTCCCAATCCAAACAACCCTGATGAACCCAACAAGGCTCCTGAATCAAGGTTTTGGTATTCCTTATTTAACAATAATTATCTGCAGGATGAGCAAACTGTAAGAGGTAGGATTGCCATGACTGGCAAGGTTACAGATTGGATGAAGGTAAGGTTAGAAGGTAATTTGAATAATTACTATACCAAGAATGAAACGAAAGAGTTGGGCCAAAATGTGGGTTTTACCGGCGGAAAATATGGTTTGAGCCACACTGCCAAGAAAAGTAGCTTCCTGAAAGGAATGGTGATGATGAATAAAATCATCAATGATAACTATGATATCAGCGGTTATATAGGGGCGGAATCACAGCGTACAGAGACTACTTTCAACAGTGCTGAAACCGTAGGCGGATTACTGTATCCTGGAAATTTCTTCTTGGAGAATTCTGTAGAACCACAGCTGTCAAGGGGCGGAGTTTCTTACAAAAGAACTATTAATTCTGTTTATGCAAGTGTTGATCAGGCCTACAAGGATCAATTGTTCCTTTATTTGTCTTGGAGAGGGGATTGGTCATCGGCTTTGACTTATTCGGATGGTACTGGAAATAATTTCTTCCACTATCCTGCTGCCAGTGCATCATGGGTGCTGTCAGAAACAGTGGCTATGCCTTCTTGGATCAGCTTTGCAAAATTGAGAGGTAATATTGCCGCATTGGGAAAAGATACCAATCCATTTACTTTAAATCCTGGGTTCTCTTTTAATGGCTTTACCTTTATCAATGGTAACCAGATTCCAACTTCCACTTTCAGTGATAGCAGAGTGCTTCAGCCCAATATTAAGCCTGAAAGGAAAATTGCAAAGGAAATTGGTATCGAGCTTTCTTTGTTCCAAGAAAAGCTAGGAGTGGATTTCACTTTCTATCAGGATAACACCAAAAATCAGATTTTGCCAATTTCCTCTCCAGTTGAATCAGGGGTGAGCGCCATTTTGGTAAATGCCGGAAATATCCAGAACCGAGGTATTGAACTTACTTTGACCGCAACACCAGTAAGGACAGAGGATTTCCAATGGGAATCTACCTTGACTTTCTCTAGAAACAGAAACTTGATTAAGGAACTGTACGATGGTAGAGAGGAATATAACCTAGGTGCTAATATCGGAGAAGTGAGTACATGGGCGGTTGTAGGCAAATCTTATGGTACCTTAAGGTCTTCTATTCAGGCAGAAGTTTTCCAAGCAAAGGATGAAAGCGGTAACCCTATTGATCATCCCAATAATGGTTTGCCACAGTTTGCATGGAGATCTGATGCCCGGGCAGCATTCCCTGCAAGAAGTAATAGGATCCAGGATGTTGGGGATATCAATGCGGATTTTAGATCTGGTTGGAGCAATAATTTCCAATATAAAAACTTCAATTTGGGATTCTTGGTGGATGCAAAGGTAGGAGGGGACTTTGTGATGCTTTCTTACAGATATGGTACCCATACAGGGGTATTGCCTAATACTTTGCCTGGACGAGATGCTGAATATGGTGGGATTACTTGGACAAGTGAATATGATGGAGAGACCTACGATGATGGAATGATTCCTCACGGCGTATTTGCTCAAGGACAAATGATTACACAGCCTGATGGTAGCCAAGCAGATGTTGGTGGTATGACTTATGAAGAAGCATATGAAGCAGGTTTGGTAGAACCAACCCATACACCACAATTCTTCTATCGATATGGTTCTTCTTCAACGGGCGTATCTGATTATTGGATTTTTGAGAGTACCTGGGTGTCATTGAGGGAAGTGTCTTTGGGCTATAATTTCCCAAAAAGCTTTACAGATAAGCTAGGTATAGGAGGGATGAATTTTTCCGTGATCGGTCGTGATTTATTTTATATCTATAATTCACTGCCTTATAATTTTAATCCTGCGTCCAATAACTCCAATAATACGGCTTTCTCGGGAGAACAAGGGTTCTTGCCGATGACTCGCTCTGTAGGGGCTACGTTAAGGTTTCAATTTTAATCATGGCAACTCAAAAATCTAGCATTATGAAATTATTCAAAAAATATATATATGTTGTCCTAGCAATTGCTTCATTCAGTTGCACCAAGGACTTTGCCGAAATCAATACCGATCCGAGTATTGTGTCAGAGCCAGATCTAAAATATTTGCTGACCTATTCTGAGGACAAGTTGATGACCTATCAAGGAACGGAGTGGGTATGGGAGAACATGGAGCATTTGTTGAGGTATACCCAGCATGTGTCAGCAAGTCCCTATGAGTTGACTAATAATGTGAATACAAGGTACAATGCATTTTATGCAGATATTTTGCCCAATTTGATTGAAATCAGAAAGCAGATTGATGCTATGAATGACCCAGCGGCATATCAAAACATGAAAATGGTGACTTATGCTCTTGAGGTGCTTCATGGAATAAAAGTTACCGATTTGAATGGATCTATCCCTTATTCAGAGGCGGGCCAAGGTCGGTATGAGGTTAAGTTTGATCCCAAGTATGATAGTCAGGAGTTTCTCTTTGATACCTGGTTGGAGAGACTGGATGAAGTGATCAATACCCTCAGTTCTAATGATGGCGATAGTCAGGAATCTTACGGATCTGCAGATATTTATTATCAAAGTGATTGGACCAAATGGGTGAAATTGGCCAATAGTTTAAAATTAAGAATCGCGGTGCGATTGGAGAACCAAAACCCAACAAGGACGGCTGAAATATTTCAAGAAGTAATGAACCATAGTATCGGGCCGATCGATAGCAATGATGACCAAATGGTATTTACTCACGACAATTATTCTCCTTTTGGTAGAGGTGGTGATATCTTGTACAGAAGTACCCGATTTGGGACAATGTCAATCATTGATTTCTTAAAGAAGACCAATGATCCTCGATTATCCATATACTTTTCTCCCAATGATTTGGTAGGGAATTACAAGGAAGTGTTGGAAGAAAACAATGTGGATTTACCAGAATTCATCGATCCCAATGATCCTCTGATCCAGTTCCAAGGAGGTCCTGCAGATTGGACAGTGGCACCTGAGATTGCAAATTATTTTAGTAATCCACTGGTAGTGGGCACGGAGCGTTTTTCCCTTATGTCTGTAGCCAATCAAAAATTCTTTTCTCCTAAGATGGACAACAGCAATGGGATTTGGAAAGATGTCGTTGTTTCCCATGCTGAGACCTGTTTTTATATTGCCGAGTTAATTGCAAAGGGCTATGGAAATGGGGCTGGAACCGCTGAGGATTGGTATAATCAAGGCATCAGGGCTTCCATCCAAACGATGAATGATATTGCTTTAAGCGCCATGTCAACAACAGCCTTTGATGGGGATGGTTTAGCTGAAATAGATGCCTTTCTTTCAAGACCAGAGGTGATGTTGAATGGTTCCAATGACCTAGAGAAGATTTATATTCAACAATACCTGAATTTTCTAAGGCAGCCTAATGAAGGATTCGTGTTTTGCAGAAGGACTGGTTATCCAAGACTCGACTCCGATTATTATGCAAGAGAGGAATTTAACGAGATCGTACCAAGGAGATTTTGGTTGAGAGATCCAGGTGAAGTGAATAGGGCCAATTGGCAATCAGCATTGGATGAGCAGGGATTCACTCCTCTTAGCCAAGATGTAGCAGATTTGAATGCTGAAAAAGTATGGTATGATAAAACTGCTCCGGCTTTTGGCATGGGAGAATAATTGACTCATCATAGGCGCAATGCCTATGGTATTTAGGTCCCCAGATCATAATAAACTTGTGATCTGGGGATTTTTGTTTATGGGTTATTCATGACAAACTAAAATCACTAAATAATAGTATGTTGACGATTTTACATACTATGTTTTCCATGTTTTATAAAATGTTTTGTTATTGGTTGTGTATAGTTGCTATTCTTTCGGTTTCTGGTTAAATTATGTTGATTTGTATTGTATTTAGCCAGTTTAAAATGATATGAAAAAGCAATCACTCCAATTTTTTGAATATGAAGAT
Source organism: Echinicola marina (assembly GCF_020463795.1). Classification (NCBI taxonomy): domain Bacteria; kingdom Pseudomonadati; phylum Bacteroidota; class Cytophagia; order Cytophagales; family Cyclobacteriaceae; genus Echinicola; species Echinicola marina. The sequence continues at coordinate 2,350,028 of NZ_CP080025.1, forward strand.
TTGACCACTTTCAGAAGCTTTTTTGAGAAGTATTTTGACAGAATGTTTACTTTTTCACTTTATTATCTAAAAAGCAATCAAGTGGCCGAGGAAGTGGTTTCTGATGTTTTTATTAACCTGTGGAAGAGAAGACATGATCTTGGAGAAATTGAAAATATTGAAGCCTACCTGTATAAAGCCGTTAAAAATAAATCACTTAGTGCCATTCAGAAAAAATCTAGGGTGCCCGTGTTTATGGATTTGGACAATCTTAATGTTTTGGATAAAGCAGTAGATCATTTTCATCCAGAATCCAGCTATTTTCTAAATGAATTATATGAACGGTTGGATCGGGCCGTAGATACACTGCCCTCTCAATGTAAAATAGTGTTTAAACTCGTGCGGGAAGATGGTTTGAAGTACAGAGAGGTTGCTGAGATTTTGGAAGTATCCGAAAAGGCCATAGAAAAACAAATGGCCAGGGCCCACAAAAAACTCAAACCATTTTTTGATGATTATTTGAACGATAATACCCATAAGAAGATGGCCAAAATCATAGGTGGAGGGGCTGCATTATGGGTGCTTTTTATGCTAGTATAGTTTATATTCATTTTTTGAACAGGCTTTACAACCATTGATCATCTAAATAATCCTACGATAGTCCCCTTTCTTTTGGCTTATTGGGGAAAGTAGGAAATTATAAGATGAAATAACAAACCAAGATAACTATGAAATTATATGTTACAGTAATCGGACTGTTTCTGATATTGATGAACTTTTTTCCCCAAGGGATAATGGCACAAGAGAAGACACAGTTTGCGATGGTGGGGCTTTCACATGGTCACAGTCCCTGGTTTTTTGAATGGGGGAAGCAGGAAGGAATGGAGTTGGTAGGTGTCTATGAGCCAGATGCAGCATTGGCCAATCGTTTCAAGGAGCGGTATGATTTGGATGAATCATTGATTTATGATGATCTGGATAAAATGTTGGAGGAGAAAAAGCCTGAGGGAATACTGGTTTTTGGGCCTATTTTTTATCATTTGGAGGCAGTGGAAGCAGCTGCTCCCCGCGGCATCCATGTGATGGTAGAAAAGCCCTTGGCCACGAATTTGAAAGATGCCAAAAGAATGGCCGCTTTGGCAAGGGAAAATAATATCCATTTACTGACCAATTATGAGACTTCTTGGTACCCAAGCACTGAAAAAACGTATAGGCTTTTTGAGCAAGATCATGGTCAACTTGGGGAGATTCATAAAATGGTCTTTCATCATGGCCATCAAGGGCCCAAGGAAATTGGGGTTGGTCCAGAGTTTTTAGCTTGGCTTACCGATCCAAAATTGAATGGAGGAGGGGCTTTGGTTGACTTTGGCTGTTATGGTGCCAATATCATGACCTATTTGAGGCACGGAGAAAGGCCAATATCCGTGAGGGCCGTAACCAAAAACTATAAGCCAGAGATTTATGATAAGGTAGATGATGAAGCCACTATAATTGTAGATTATAAGGATGCACAAGGAATTATACAGGCTTCTTGGAACTGGCCTTTCAATAGGAAGGACATGGAGGTTTATGGACAATCAGGATATGTGATTACAAAGGATGATGAGCATATGCGTTGGCGGTTTGCAGGTCAAAAAGAAGTAGGATCAGAAGTGAAAGCGGAGGAACTTGACTTGATCAGTAACCCATTTGTTTATTTTGATAATGTGATCAAAGGGAATTTTGAGCCTGCTCCATACAGTTTGTATAGTCTAGAGAATAACCTAATGGTGGTGGAGATATTAGATGCGGCCAAGGAATCAGCAACGACTGGGAAAACCGTGAGATTAAAATAAATTGGCTTCAATTTTTACTGTGAGGATTCCTACATATAATTAAATCTGATTATCCGCAATGATGCCAGTAACCTTAAATCCTTTGCTTAAGTGGTCGGGAGTTTGAAGACTGAAGACCGAAGCAGTTGATATTTTAACTAAAACCAACATTTCGATTCGCTTTTAACCTTTACTGGTGCAATTGCGGATATACATTTAATTAAAAATGGCGCTTGTCATTTATACTGTCAAGCGCCATTTTATTCAATTGATGATTAAAACAGGTTTTAACCCGAAATATGCATTAGCTTATCTATTACGGACCGAAAATGCTTTAAAATCAGACGCTTTGCTGCTGTTTTCGACTTCACCATAGCGGTGCTATGCCTCAGTCTCCAAATAGCCTGATTTTCTTGCATTTTCAGTCCTCACTACGATTGCTAATGCATAATCCGGGTTTAATTATTTCTGTCCCACCACACTTTGACATTGATTTCATCTCCTCCCATTCGGTTTACAGCTTCTTGGTAATTTTGGAAATTACTGTTCGCTTCATCGATAGGGTAGTAAAACCTGGAAGGCATTTCGCCATCATTTAGCATGGATGCAGAAGTAGGGAGACTAGGAAGCCCTGTCCTTCGCCGCTCAAACCAAGCTTGATAGTCTGTAAAGAATAAGTCATAGTATTTTTGAAGTAAAATACGTTCTAAGCTGCCGTCATAGGCTGCAAGTGGATTGTCGAAATATCCTTCTGGAACTTCCTGGCTCCACATTTCTATGGCTGCCCTAACCCCATTTTCATAGTGTTCTTGAGCATTGGCCGTATAGCCCCTCTGGGCCATTTCGGCTTTTATAAATTCTACCTCCGCATAGCTCAATATAGGGATTATAAGCGGAGCCTCTGCCAAGCTTCTTTTCACTCCTGAGGCGGTTGCGATGCTGTCTGGTAAGGGATTTTCTACAAAATCTGTTGGCTGTCCGATATAGCCATAGTCTTCACTTTCCAATCCCCTGGCCGTACTGGCAAATACTCCTATTCGCGGGTCTTCAAAATTTTTCAAGTTATCGATAAAAAATTCCGTGTAATACCTGAATACCCCAAAGTCCTGCGGTCTGTCCCAAGGAGAAAGAGTAGGTGCCACACCGTTCAAATGCAGCACTGCAGCTTCCTCACCTGAAGTAAATACCGGATAAGTTTCAGGATTGTTGATCATTGCCGTGATTTTGTCAAAGGCACCCATTTCAGGACGGTTAGAGATCCTAAGCAATAATCGCAGATGAAGAGAGTTGGTGAATTTTTGCCACTTCTGTACATCATTTTGGTAGAGGATATCACTAACATATGACATTCCCTGATCTAGGTCGTAGATGCTGTTGGCATATTCCAGGTCAGCCAATAGCTGGGTATAGATTTCTTGCTGAGAGGAAAAATCAGGATACCACACTTCTTCTTCTGCCTGAAGGGCGTTGGCCATGGGAACATCTCCAAAGCAGTCCGTAAGCACGGAGTAGGCATAGGCTTTAAGGGTCAGGGCAATGGCTTCATAATTGGGCAGTCCATCGCGTACCGCTGCAGCTTCCATTTCAGCAATATTACTCAGATTGGTGTAATAATTATTCCATGTGGAAGCACCGATGTTTTGATCAAAATCATAGAAAAATGGCGAATTATTGAAATCATCCGTTTGCAGGAACATTTGCATCAATGGCGCGGTGACACTGCGCATTTGCTTGACATTTTGACTGGCCAAGCTATAAAGTACCGGATTTAATGTACTTCCTGCTGTGATTTTACTCAGGTTGTTAGGATCTGTATTGGTCTCTTCAAAGTCTTTTGAACATGCGCCTGCCCATATACAAAGGGAAGCAAGAAACAGGGTATATATGTGTTTTTTCATGACGGTAGTTTTATAGGTTGATTAAAATCCGATGACGATGTTTACGCCATATTCATTGGGGACAGGCATTTGGCCCACTTCTACCCGGGGTGCATATTGGTGCCTCCTGCAAATCCGGCCACTTCTGGATCATAAATGGGGAAATCCGAGAGGACCGCCAGGTTTCTTCCGTAAACTGAAAGTCGCATTTCATTCAGTGGCGTCCTGGATAGGAACTTCTCCGTGAAATCATAGGAAAGGGTTACTTCCCTCAGTTTGATAAAAGAAGCATCAAAGGAATTGGCTTCTGTATTGGCCAATGGATACATCAGGTTATAGTAATTGGCTATAGAGATGGCCTTGGTGTTTGGGGAATATGTGCCATCACCATTGTCCACTACACCTTTGCCGACAAGTTCACCCTCTTCTCTTCCTACTAGGGTGTGTTTTAATTTGCCTTGTTGGGTAAGTTTGTGATGGGTGTGTGAGTAAATGGTGCCTCCGTATTTGGCATCTATTACTGCATTGATACGGAAATTTTTATATTGGAAGGAATTGATAAAACCTGCCACCCACTTGGGTTGGGTATCACCGATATAAATGATGTCATCAGTCATTTCCGGGGAGCCATTCTCATCGAAAATAATCTCTCCTTGTGGACTTCTTTTGTAACCTCTACCATAAAGTGCAGCAGGAGATCCCCCTTCTACCGCGACAAGTCTTGCACTTGAAGAACTTAACATTTCGAACCTGCCGCCTTCCGCGTTTTCATGAAGGGACATTACAGTGCCTTTATTTTTGGCCCAAGTTAGGGTGGTGTTCCATTTGAAGTTTTTGTTTTTTACCGGAGTACCATTGAGCATGATCTCTAAGCCACGGTTGCGTACTTCACCGGCATTGATGGTAACGCTTCGGTAACCAGATGAATAAGGGAGCGGGGCATTGAATATTTGGTTTTTACTGTTGTTTTGATAAACAGCTACATCCAATTTTAACCTACTCTGGAACATTCTGAAGTCGATTCCCAATTCCTTACTGGTGGTGATTTCTGGTTTAAAATCTGTATTATACAAAGAGGTGGGAGCTAAGGCCGAGCCAGGGAAATCAGAGCGTCGATAGTACTTGTCAGTGCTGTATCGGTTGCCGTATTTTCCAGCCCCGCCTACCTGGGCAATAGAAGCCCTTAGTTTGGCAAAGGTAATGCTTCTTGGCATTTCGAAAATTTCATTCAGGATAATCCCTGAACTTGCCGACGGGAAGAAATAAGACTGGTTGTGTTTTGGTAAGATACTGTTCCAGTCATTTCGTCCAGTAAGGTCCAGGAATACCTTGTCCTGCCAGCCCAAGGTCACCATGCCGTACAAGCTGTTGACCTTATTATAGCCATCAAATTTACTTGTAAAAAGTTGCGAGCCATTTACCAAATTATATTCTCCGGGGATCTCTAGCCCTTCAGCCCAGGAATCTTGACGGAGGTAACGATAGTCCATCCTATTGCCTCCAAAATTGGCAGTGACTTCCCAATTATCAAAAGTGTCGGAATAGCTGAGCAAAAAGTCTGTGTTCACCTCTTGCTTGAACACATTGGTTTTGCGGTAATATCCACGTGCATATCGGTTGATGTCATATGGCCTTTCCTGATCCATGTTTTTGTCATACATGTTCAGGGCACCACGAAGCATTAATTTGACTTTGGGGTGCAGTTCGACATCCATTTTGAAGTTTCCGGTAATGGCATATTGGTCCAGGCTGTTTTGGATCTCATAGACCATGGCATAAGGATTATCAATATAACTGCTGTAAGGTCTGATCATGTCCAGTTGCTCTTGTCCTTTTTTCCAAATAGGCTCGTACCAAGCGAGGTCCACATTAGGGTTTTGGAAAATCATAAAATAAGCAATGGAGTGGTTGTTGTAGCCTTGGCCTGGAAGGTTGTCACTGGTACGATTTCTATAGTCTACTACCGAGCTGAGCTTGATGCGGTCGGTTATCTGGTAGTTTCCATTGACAGAAAGTGAAAGTTGCTCAAATCCTGTATTGGGCATGATCCAGTCGTTTTTAGAATGGGTGATTGAGCCACGCATGGAGCCTTTTTCATCACCACCTTGGAGGGATACATTGGTGGTTTGTGTGACACCTGTTTGCCAAAAGCCCTTGCGGTTATCTTCATAAGGTCTCCATAGTTGTCTCTCTGGGGATTGGCCTTCTACGGTTGGGTCATACTGATAATAATACTGTCCGTCGAATTTAGGACCAAAGGCACTACTACTGCCTGCTGTGCTGTTGCCATCTTCTGAGGCTCCATAAGTGTAATAAAGTCGGTCATTATAGGGCACGGGGTTGCCATTTTCATCAGTGGCAGGCTTTAGGTAGCCACCTTTTCCACTTCCCTGACCATATTCATATTGCCAATCTGGCCATCTTTGGATATTGTCGAATTTGGTGTTGCTGCTGACGGTCACGCCCAGGCCTTTTTGGCCCTTTCCTGACTTGGTGGTAATGATGACCGCTCCATTGGCTGCTTGATAACCATAGAGGGCTGAAGCTGCCGGACCTTTCAGTACCGAGACACTTTCGATATCGTCAGGGTTGAGGTCAGAGATGGCATTGCCATAATCTACCGGTGTGTCGTTGCTGGCACTTCCGCCCATATAGCCATTGGATGGCCCTGAACCAGGATGTTCGTTTTGGATAGGCACCCCATCAATGACGATTAGGGCTCCGTTGTTTCCTGGGTCTAGCGAGCTATTGCCCCTCAAAATGATCTGTTGGGAACCTACTGGGCCACCCAGTCCATTGATTTGTAAGCCTGGAACTTTGCCCCGCAAAGCTTCAGACCAGTTGTTTGGGCGGGCTTCGGTAAGCTGTCTGGCGCTAACAGTTTGCTGGGCATAGCCTAGCTTTTTTTCTTCTCTTTCCATTCCCAGCGCGGTAACGACCACTTCGTCCAAGGCATTGACATCTTCTTCCAAGACGATCGTTATATTGCCCGCTTGTTGTACAGGAATTTCTTTCGTTTTATATCCAAGGTAGGAGACGATAAGTGTAACAGGAAAGGATGGTATTTCAAGGGTGAATTCCCCGTTGATGCCACTGACACCGCCCTTGGAGGTGCCTTTGATCAGTAAGGTGACACCTGGAAGGACTCCCCCGTCAGCGTCGGTGACTTTTCCTGTCAATGATGCCATAGGTGCTTCCTCGGGCAAAACAATAATGGTTTTGTTGGTGGTTTCAAATGAAAAGCCTGTTTTTTGGCCGATTTGATGTAGGATTTCCGGCAAAGGTTCGTTGTTGAACTGGAAAGAGAACAAGGAACTTTCTTGGCTTACCTTTTCGTCAAATACAAAATAAAACGCTGTTTTCCGTTCGATTTCGGCAAGGACTTGGGTGATTTTTGCATCTTCCAAGGAGAGGGATAATCGAACTTTTGAGAGTTTGCTTCCTCCGGAGTAGGAATGCGCTTGGGCTGCCATGAGGAACAAACAGAGCAATAGAAGCCCCGTTTTACGGTTCAGAGCAGTTAAAAGTTGTAAGGGTGTTTTCATTTTAACAGAAATTAGATTGGTTGTGTTTGATTTTCTTTTCTAGTTATTGATGCATTGTTTGAAATGGGTTTATAAAACTGTCATGCTTTGAAGAGCAGACACTCGGATATTGAATTTTGGTGCATGTACTACCTGATAGGTTTTGGCTCTTTTTATGTATGATGACATGCTTGGATAGTATTAAGGTGTATCGATCTGTTTTTCCTTTATATAAATGATGTTGGGCTGGAGGTATTCATAGGAGCATTGCTTGAGCAAAGCGATGCTTTTCAAAATGTTCTCAGCAGTCTCGTTTTTAAATTTTCCACTGATCTGTTGTTTTTTTAATTCATTGGATTCAAATTTTATTTCAAGTCCAAAGCGGTCTTCCAGGATTTTGGCAGCTTCCCCAAGACTGGTGTTTTTAAGGACAATTAGCTTGGTCCAGGCGATTGGTTCCTGGTGGCTAAAAGAGGTAATAGCTGATATCTGGGAGTGGAGGCAGGTAAGCTGTTGGTTTCTGCTTATGACTACCGCCTTTTCAGGATGCATGTGAGGGCTTACCTGAACTTGGCCTGAAATGACACTGACAGTGGTAGATTCGTTTTTTGGGCTGTTTACATCAAAGGAGGTTCCCAGTACTTTTATTTCTGTGTTTTTGGTGTGGACCAAAAAGGGGCTTGTTGTGTCCCGGTAGATGTCGAAGAAGGCTCTGCCTTTTAAAATGACTTCTCTTTTATTGCCAAAGCTATTTGGGTAGGTCAGGCTACTGTTTTCAGCCAGGGTGACGGTGCTGCCATCTTTAAGGAGAATCTCCTTCTGTTCTCCCATGCCGGTGGCAAGAGTTATTTTCCTGTGGTCAGCAATATGCTTAAAGGTAATCCCCATGACCAATATGAGGGTCAGAGCAACGGCGACTTTAAGGATGGGCCAGATAGCCCGGGAGTTGGTCTTTTTTTCATCATATAAAGTCCCTAAAATCGATAAGAAAAGTGCTTGTCCTTTTTCATTGGATAATATGGATTCAATATCTTCCGAAGTGGAATGATGCTGCATGTTATCGTAGAACTTTTCTACCAATTTATTCTCGCTTTTGCTAGCGGTTCCTTGCCGGTGTTTTTCTGCCAGCTTCAAGAATTCTTCTCTTTTCAAAATCTCCTCTTTAAGGGATAGTGCGAAAAAGTGGGGGGACACGTAGTCCAAAAAGTGAACTTAAAGGTTTCTTAATTCTTCAATGGAGAAGGTTACATTACAATAACCTTAGGATAATAAAAAGTATAAAATAGCTGGTTTCTTGGAGGCGGTTGCGCAATAGTTTGAGGGCATTGCTGATATGGCTTTCCACCGTGCGTTTGGAAATATTTAGTTCTTGGGCAATTTCACTGTTGGTTTTGTTTTTCAGCCTGCTGAGTACAAAAACTTCGTGGCATTTTCCTGGAAGTTGATTGATATTGGCTGTGATGGCTTCCTCTAATTCAAGGTATTCCATATTGGTTCTTTCGCTTTCCTGGTTGCCCAAGTTTTTTAATGTTTCCTCATGGACAAAGTCGAACCTTAGTTTCTTGATATGTGCAGACAGCTTATATTTGATGGCTTTAAAGAGGTAGCTTTCTAGGTGGAGGATGGTGGTGTTATTATTGTTTTGCCAGAGGCTGATAAAAATTTCCTGTACACAATCTTCACAGACCCCTTCATCCCTATAAACACTGTAAGCATAAGCATACAGTCGCTTCCAATACCGGTCAAAGATCAGCTGAAAGGCAGTATTGTCGCCTTGCTTAAGTCGTAACAAGAGCTTGGAATCGGATATGCTATCGTTGGATTGGTTCATGGTTTAGCTTACAATCGCAAAGTAAGGGATTGTTAAAAAATGATGCCTAAATACCATTTTAAGTTTAGGTTATCGAAATATGAAGCTCCGATTTTTGAATAGAAGGTTTCCGCATGATGACGTTTTACCTTAAAGAAAGGGGTGAAAAAAAAAACTTGCTCAAAAGGGAGAAAAGTCTTGTTTCAAAAAAATGTCCATCCTATATTTGTGCCCTCATTAAGGGGGATTGTCCCGATAGCTATCGGGAAGATAAAGGCCGCCTTGAATAAAATGGGGGATTAGCTCAGTTGGCTAGAGCGCTACACTGGCAGTGTAGAGGTCATCGGTTCGAATCCGATATTCTCCACAACTCAAAACCGTGATCAAACGATTACGGTTTTTTTGTTTTTTAAGGAGGTGTATTTTGTGTATATCTTATATTCTCCCAAGATCGGATCAATCAATATTTCTGAGGGTGAATAATTTCAAACTTAAATTTTATCTACCCTTGTCAGATTAAGCGTAGTTTAAGTCACAAATCTGCCTAGACAGTCAATTGTGCAAAAGGATGAACATAGATGTATTATAAATAAGTATATCCGTGTTCATCTTTATCCATCTGTGGTTAATAAATAGCGCATATCAAAGCTAAAATAGACTGTTTTTCCCCTGCTTTTCGGTTTGGCCTCCAAGATTGTCGGTAATACCCAGGGAGCTGAAAGGAGATAGCCTTTGAATCCCTCTAATATCTTTTTGTAAGCATCCTGTTCACGTCTCTTTTGGTAATCAAACAATATGATGATGTCCACCGGGTTATGCTAAACCCAATAGGAACCCAAATTAGGTATTCTTCTTTTGGGTGCTGTCCATTTCGATTATTGGTGTCTTGATGAACATTATGGTTGCCGAACTGCAGTAGCTAGGGCAAGACAAATCTATTCAACAGCAAATGGCTGTAAGGCCTGCAGCAATGCGTATCATACTAGCTAATTTATGGATGTTTTATCTGAATACTAGAAGCTGATTTGGGGATGAGACCAGTATTTTTTGTAAAAGTTAAAAAAAACAATTTTCTTACTATCTTTTTTAAGTATTTTTAGCCTAGCCCAGTTGTCTTTACTATTTTTAATATTCCATTTTTATTGATTACACCGAAATGTCAGAAGATCAAAAACAAAAGCTGGAAAGCCAATTATGGGGTATTGCCAATCTCCTTCGTGGAAAAATCAGCGCGGATGATTATAGGGATTATATTCTGGGCTTTATATTCTACAAATACCTTTCTGAAAAACAATACCTCTACGCCAATGAGCTGCTCAAGAGTGAAGGAATAGAAGATTATGCGAGCTTGACTGAACCGGATTTATTGGAAGCCATTAAGGAAGAGTCTTTGCTGAAATTGGGCTACTTTTTGCAGCCTCAAGAATTATTTTCTGCTATGGCTGCCAAGGGGAATACCGATTATGAGGATCCGGATAAGGTAGAGGGTAATGGCAGTAATTATATCCTGGATGATCTCCAAGCCGTGCTGAACCATATTGAGCAGAGCACCATGGGCACGGAATCGGAGGATGATTTTAATGCCCTATTTGAGGACTTGGACTTGAACTCCACCAAGATCGGCCGTACACCCAATGCCCGAAATGAGATCATCGTGCAGATCCTTAATCGCTTGAACCAAATTGACTTTAAGCTGGAAGATATACATTCGGATGTATTGGGAGATGCCTATGAATACCTGATAGCGAAATTTGCTGCCGGTGCTGGCAAATCAGCAGGAGAATTCTATACCCCGCAGCAGGTGTCCAAGATTTTGGCTAAAATCGTGACCACAGGAAAATCTAAACTAAAGTCAGTGTATGACCCCACTTGTGGATCTGGTTCATTACTGCTTCGGGTAGCGAAAGAGGCGACGGTAAGTGAATATTATGGGCAAGAGCTGAACCGTACGACCTATAACCTGGCTCGGATGAATATGATCCTGCATGATGTGCATTTCAGTGATTTTGATATCCGTCATGAGGACACCTTGGAAAATCCCCAGCATAAGAATGAACGTTTTGAAGCCATTGTGGCCAACCCGCCTTTTTCGGCTCACTGGAAATCAGATGCCAATCCTTTGAATGCCACTGATGAGCGCTTCAGTCAATATGGTAAGCTGGCACCCAAGACCAAGGCAGATTATGCCTTTGTGCAGCATATGCTGTATCATCTGGCAGACAATGGCATTATGGCTTGTGTGCTTCCCCATGGGGTGCTCTTTCGAGGTGCGGCTGAGGGAATTATTCGCCAGTATCTGATCAAGGAACTCAATTACTTGGATGCCGTGATCGGCCTCCCTGCCAATATCTTTTATGGAACTTCTATTCCTACTTGTGTTTTGGTGCTCAGTAAGTGCCGAAAGTCGGATGATAATATAGTCTTTATCGATGCCAGTGGGGAGGATCATTTTGTAAAGGAAAAGAACCAGAATGCCTTGCGGGACCAAGATGTGGAATTGATCGTAGACACCTATCAAAACCGTAAAACAATCGACAAGTTCAGCTATGTGGCCAGCTTAGCAGAAATCGCTGAAAATGATTATAACCTCAATATCCCTCGCTATGTGGATACTTTTGAAGAGGAAGAACCGGTGGATATTGATGCCGTAATGAAAGAAATCAAAAGTTTGGAGGCCAAACGAGCGGAACTGGATCAGGAAATAGCCGGGTATTTTAAAGAACTAGGCTTGAACTTTTAATTGACCATTATCAATCCTTAATGTTTTTTAGGTAAGAGAAAAGCGAACAAGAATGGCAAAGCACAACAAAGAAGTAGGCAATTTCCCCCCTTTGAGATTTCCGGGGTTTAGTGGAAAATAGGCAGAGAAAAAACTATCTGACCTAATCATTTCTTTAGATTCGGGTGTGAGTGTAAATTCTTATGACAGGCCTGCAGGTGAAAATCAATTTGGTATTCTAAAAACGAGTTCAGTTTATGGAGGGATTTTCAAACCATCAGAAAACAAGGAGGTAATTGAAAGTGAGATTAGTAGAGCAAAATTAAATCCAAAAAAAAACTCAATTATTATCAGCAGAATGAATACTCCTGATTTGGTTGGAGAAATTGCTTACGTCAATCGTGACTATCCATATCTATTTATTCCTGACAGATTATGGTTAACAAAAACAAATTCAGATATTAATGTTAAGTGGTTATCCTATTTATTAATAACCCCTAAACAACGATCTATAATTTCAAGTATTGGTTCTGGTACAAGTGGATCGATGAAAAATATTTCTAAACCAAATTTTTTAGGTTTAAAAGTGATCTGTCCATTTCTAGACGAGCAACAAAAGATAGCTGATTTTATTACATCATTGGACCAAAGAATCGAAACCCAAATCAAAATCATTGAACAATTAGAAACCTTAATGTCAGGTCTTCGGCAAAAAATCTTTTCTCAGCAGCTAAGGTTTAAGGATGATGAAGAGAATGATTTTCCAGAATGGGAGGAGAAAAAATTGGGGGAAATAGGGGAAACCTATAATGGCCTTACTGGAAAGACAAAAAAAAATTTTGGCAGAGGTGAAAATTTCATCCAATACAAACAGATTTTTGATTCATCAATGATTAACATTATTAAATGTGGATTAGTTGATGTTTCGGAAAGTGAGAATCAAAACAAGGTAAAGTTCGGAGATGTTTTTTTTACCGTTTCCTCAGAAACTCCAAATGAAATAGGAATGAGTTCTGTTTTATTGAATGATGTACAAAATGTTTATTTAAATAGTTTTTGTTTTGGGTATAGACCATTTTCTCTTGAAATGCTTAACCCTTACTTTGCGAGGTATCTGTTTCGGAGTAATACATTTCGAGATAAAATCATAAAATTGGCTCAAGGAAGTACTAGGTTTAACTTGTCAAAGGTTGAGCTCATGAAATTGAAAATATTATTACCTACTCATTCAGAACAAATAAAAATAGCTAATTTTCTTTCAGCTATTGGTAAAAAGATAGAGGCTGAAAATGAAATTTTAACCCAGTACCAAAGTCAGAAAAAATACTTTTTGCAAAACCTGTTTATATAAATATGTTCTGCAAGAAGTACAGCTTTTGTTGCTTCAGTAGCTCTAGGAGCCTGGATTCAAGGTCTATTTTTTGGTCTATAGCGGATAAAGTAGTGGCAATTTTTTGCTGCCTTTTGATGGATGGAACCATAATGCTTTGGCTAAGCAAATTATTCTCATGGATACGTTTACTTCCTGAACCACTTGCTATTGATTCAAGGCGCTTATAATAGGAGGGCCTACTGATATATTGAAATAGAAACTCTGGATCTATTTTCGAATCAATAATGTCCAATGCTGGGACGTCACCAGAGCTGAGAAAACCATCATATTCTTCGGGTACCATAGCTAATGCACCATTGAATAGATTTTGTTTCCCGTAAATAAGTTGTCCTTTTTTTCGCACATAATAGTTGGTCGAACCAATTGATAGTGTGTCAGAGTTGTCATTTCGTGATATTCCCTTCAGGTGGAGTTTGACTGTTAGCAGCTTGTTTTTGTCAATGCTTGAAGGTTTGATTTTTTCAGGAATGACAAGCACCTCTTTTAATTGAATTCGTTTCCATGGTTCATCAAAATCTGTCAGTTTTACTTTTCCCAAAAATATTTGATTGCTTAGTCCTAATTTAAAAGTCTTTAACTCCTCAATGATTTTGTTTTGGGTTTCGATACGTTGATCTATAGTCGTGAGGAAGGTGGCGATTTTCTGTTGTTCTTTTTTTTTAGGAACAATTAGTTTAAACCTAAGTAATTTAGCTACAGATAACCCAGGTTGAGCTGAAGATTCTGAGAGTTTATTTAAATTATAATAGTCCAATCTTTGAGCAAGCCATTCAGTATCTGATTCATTATTTGCCATACCGGCAATTGCGTGTTCTGAAATGTAGGATCTACCATATGATCGATTGATATTTCCACATAGAGCTCCTTGCCTACCTATTAATAAATAAAATCCATCATGAGTATAGGTATTAGTATATCCTCGAAAGCCATTTCCGCCAAAAACAGAAAATTCTCCAGTTTCTTTTATATCAGATGATGTAATCCCATTTCCGCTTTTAAATTCTTTAAATAATTCTTGAAGTCTTTTTTCTATCCACTCCCCACTAAAGCCCGGAAATCTCAAAGGGGGGAACTATGCCATTTAATTTCCTTAAGGTTCCATCAAGTTTAACTTTTTTTGCCCTTATTTATCTTAAAATGCAAAAACATGTCAAAACAAATGACCATTTCGGAAGTGATCACATTATGGAAAACCGACAAAAGGCAGTATGTAAAAAAGTCCAGCTTTTCGGCTTATGTCCTGCTGATCGAAAACCATATCCTTCCGGAATTTGGTAATGAATGTCAACTCAGTGAAAGTATGGTCCAGGATTTTGTTTTCCGAAAATTGGCCCAAGGACTCAGTCAGAAAACCGTAAAAGATGTGCTGATTGTTTTGAAAATGATACTCAAATTTGGGGTGAAAAACCAGTGGCTTAGAGATAGCCCATTGGATATCCGGTTTCCAACAGAACGAGAAAAACATCATATAGAAGTCCTGAGCAAATTCCAGCAGAAAAAGATCATGCAGCATATAGAGCAGCATTTTACTTTCAGGAATCTGGGCATCTATATTTGTTTGAGTACTGGCCTACGTATCGGTGAGGTCTGTGCCCTCACCTGGGAAGATGTTGATACTGATATGGGAATCATTCGTGTAAGCAAATCCATCCAGCGGATTTATACAATAGAAAATGGAATAAGGAAAACAGAACTGATATTGGATACGCCTAAAACGAAGAACTCCATCCGTGAGATCCCTATCAGTCGGGATTTATTGCGCTTGCTGAAACCCATCAAGAAAATCATGAACCCCGCTTTTTTCGTCCTTACCAATGAGCAAAAGCCTACTGAGCCGAGGACTTATAGAAGTTACTATCAGAAATTTATGGAAGAGTTAAATATGGCCGGGCTAAAGTTTCATGGTTTGCGTCACAGCTTCGCCACGCGCTGCATAGAAAGTAATTGTGATTATAAAACGGTGAGCGTTTTGCTGGGCCATTCGAATATTAGTACTACCCTTAATTTGTATGTTCATCCGAATATGGAGCAAAAGAAAAAAGCCATTGATAAAATGGCCATGGCCTTGAAGTAGTAATCATTTAATTTATTTGCGCCTCATTCTCAACAGCTAGAACTCTTTTATCAATCTTAATGTAAATATTAATAATATGTACAATTGTTGTAGAAATAGCGAGAATAATATTTACAGGTATTGACAAAAATATTTACAAATATTTACAAAATGTGACAAAAGTGTGTACTTTTGTATCAACAGTACTCGCCACGCTACCCATCAGAACAGCGTCCCAGGGCGAGTCTTTTGCGTTTTAGGGGTTTTTATTACCATTTTTTATACTTTTCTTGCACTATGCTGTACGAAAAGAAACCTACTACCATTGATGAACAAATAGAACTTTTGTTGGAAAGGGGAATGGTCATCAAGAACGTTCCATTAGCAAAAAAGTACCTTAGCCATGTCAGTTATTACCGCTTGGTAGGATATTGGTACCCCATGTTTGCTGATAAAGAAACCCACGAGTTCAAGGAAAACAGCCGATTTGAAGATGCCATTTCCTTATATAATTTTGATCATAAACTTAGGATGCTGCTTTTTGATGTGATTGAAAAAATTGAAATCAGCTTGCGTACCAAAATGATCTACCATTTATCCCATGAATTTGACCCTTGGTGGTTCCAGGACAGCAACCTATTCATTAATATTCCTTCCTTAGTAAAAACACTTGGTAACTTGGAGGAGGAAGTAGAAAGATGCAAGGATATCTTTATGAAAGAACACAAGAAGAAATATAAAGATGACCTCAGGTTCCCCCCTTCCTGGAAAAGTTTAGAGCTTACAAGTTTAGGAGGCTTGTCCAAACTCTATGGAAATTTAAAACCTTCTGTAAAATCCAAGGATATCATTGCCGGAGAATATGGCGCGGTAAACCATACATTTCTCCCCAGTTGGCTTCAGTCCATTACCCAAATCAGGAATTATTGTGCCCATCATAGTCGCTTATGGAATAAAAATTTACCGGGAAGACCAAAGCTATTATCTTCACCACCACACCCATGGATTGAAGATCTACCTAAGCAACATGAATTCCAGAAAATATATATCCACCTGTGCATCATGAAGTACCTTTTGAATACCATCCAGCCCAACAATTCTTTTACCTTGAGGTTGGCCAAACTTCTGGAGGATTTCCCTACAGTGGATCCCAATGCATTAGGTTTTAAGGGAAATTGGAAAAGCGAACCTTTATGGTCTTAATAAATACGTTTAGATATTAAATTCTTAGCATTTTATAGGCCTTTCGGTAATGAAACCATTATCTTAGGTGTCAAAAGTAGATTTTTTAAGTAGAAATAGCATATGACCACACAGCCTGAACAGGTACTGGAAAATAACCTTATCAAGCAGTTGCAGCAACTGGGCTATCAGAAAGTGATGATTCCAGATGAAGCAGCTTTATTGAGCAATTTAAAAGCCCAGCTTGAAAAGCACAATAAGACCCAGCTAAGTGAGCAGGAGTTTACCCAAATCCTAAACTATATCAATAAAGGCAGTATCTATGACAGGGCCAAGATCCTGCGTGATCGGGTTCCCTATGTAAATGCCCAAAATGAAACCAAGACCATTGAGCTGATCAATCAGGTACACTGGTGCCAAAATGAATTTCAAGTGGCCCAGCAGATCAGCATAGAAGGAAAATACAAGAACCGCTATGATGTGACCATCCTGATCAATGGGCTTCCCCTGGTACAAGTGGAACTAAAGCGTAGGGGGCTGGAATTGAAAGAGGCCTTTAAACAGATAGAAAGGTATGGGATTCACTCCTATGGGACTGGCCAAGGCCTGTTTCAGTTTATCCAGTTTTTTATTATTAGCAATGGCGTCAATACCAAGTACTATGCGAATACTCCCATCAAAGACAGACAGTTCAAACAGACCTTTTACTGGGCAGACACACACAATAGACTGATCACGCAGCTTTCTGCCTTTGCGGATGTATTTATGGAGCCTTGTCACCTCTCCAAGATGATCACCAAGTACGTGGTGCTGAATGAATCCAATAAATCACTGATGATCTTAAGACCCTATCAGTTTTATGCCACAGAAGCTATCATTGATCGGGTAAAGACCACAACCAAATACGGTTATATATGGCATACCACGGGATCAGGTAAAACCTTGACCTCTTTTAAGACAAGTCAGATTTTGACCAACCTTCCACAGGTGCATAAGGTGGTCTTTGTGGTGGACAGGAAGGACTTGGACTACCAGACCACCAAGGAGTTTAACAGCTTTAGCAAAGGAAGTATAGACGGTACCAATGATACCGGAACCTTGGTAAAGCAATTGGCAGGCGATAATAAATTGATCGTCACTACCATTCAAAAACTCAATACAGCGGTCACCAAAAAGCGTTTTTTTCAAAAACTGGAAGCCCTAAAGGATAAGCGCATCGTTTTTATTTTTGATGAATGTCATCGCAGTCAGTTTGGCAAAACCCATGAAAGTATCAAAAACTTCTTTGTGAACGGGCAGATGTTTGGCTTTACAGGTACTCCGATCTTTGAAGAAAATGCTGGCACCAACGAATACGGTAAGCGGACGACCACCATGCTCTTTCAGGATTGCCTCCATAAGTATGTGATCACAGATGCCATACGGGATGAAAATGTATTGAAGTTTTCCATAGAATATATCCAGACCTTTAAGCGTAAGGATCAGGTTCAGGATATCAATGTAGAGGCTATTGATGAAGCGGAAGTGATGGAAGCCTCTCCGCGATTAAATAATATTGTTGATTATATCATTACCCATCATAAGCGAAAAACCCATAACCAACGTTTTACGGCCATCTTCTGTGTGCCCAGTGTGGAAGTATTGATCCGCTACTTTGTATTGTTCAAGAAAAAAGCTGCTGAAGGGCAGCATGATTATAAAATCGCCACGATCTTCTCCTATGGTGCCAATGATGAATTATTGGGCAAAGATGAACAGGATAATACCGATCATTACAATATCTCTTCAAGAGTGAGTATTGCGGCAGAAGATGCCGGACCTTATGGGCAAGCCACCATCAAGCACCCTCGGGAGTTTTTGGATGACTTTATCAGTGACTATAACCAGACCTTTGGGTCTAACTATAGTACCAAGGACAGCCAGACCTTTTATAATTATTACCAGAATATAGCCAAGAGGGTAAAAAACCAGGAAATTGACATTCTCTTGGTAGTGAATATGTTCCTGACAGGTTTTGATAGCAAGCACCTCAATACCCTCTATGTTGATAAGAACCTACAATACCATGGGTTAATACAAGCCTATTCCAGAACGAATCGAATACTTGACGAGCGCAAGTCCCAAGGGAATATCGTGTGCTTCCGAAACCTGAAGAAAAACACGGATAATGCCATAAAGCTTTTTTCCAATATTGAGGCCAAGGATGAAATCATTATGGAGCCCTACGAGGAATATGTAAAGAAGTTCAATGAGCTATTTATCCAACTGCTCCAAATCGCTCCTACGGTCAATAGTGTGAATGATTTGAAAACCGAGGAGGATGAGCTGGCTTTTATCAAGGCTTTTAGGGAATTGATGAGGGTAAGGAATGTGTTGAAGACCTTTACGGAGTTTGACCATGATGATCTTTCCATGACCGAGCAAGGTTTTGAAGATTATAAAAGCAAGTACTTGGACTTGTATGATAAGTCACGAAGCCAAAACCAAAAGGAGAAAGTCTCCATATTGGATGATATTGATTTTGAGCTGGAGCTGATCCATCGGGACGAGGTGAATGTAGCCTATATCGTTAAGCTGCTAAGTCAGCTAAAAGATGCCAAACCAGAAGAAAGGGAAAAGCAGCAGAAAGCCATTGTGGATATGGTTTCCGGAGATACGCGGCTAAGAAGTAAGCTCAAGCTGATAGAGAAGTTTATCAATGAAAACCTTCCCAAGGTGCAGGATTCCGATGATGTATCGGATGAATTTGATGCTTTCTGGACCAAGGAGAAGATGCAGGCCATTGAGGACTTGAGCAAGGAGGAAAACTTGGATATGGAAAAGTTGCAGGGTGTTATTGGTAATTATATGTTTACAGAAAAGCGGCCTATGCGGGATGATGTAATAGGAATGATGAAAAAACGGCCTGGATTAAGGGAGCGACGTACCGTTGCTGAACGGGTTACCGATAAGGTGTTGGGCTACGTAGAGACCTTTATCAATGGGGTAAGTCGGGCTTAATTATCATCATTTAATTTTAGCCAATCAATTATCATGAATAAATTTAAAGAAGCAGCACTACAGATTTTGACAGAGCATAGATCTTCCCTTCATTATAAGGAAATCACCAAAAGGGCATTGAAACAAGGGATATTGATCACTGAAGGCAAAACGCCAGAATCTTCCATGAATGCCCAGTTGATCACCGATATCAATTCCAAAGGTGGGACATCCGCATTTATCAAAACAGGACCTGGTACTTATGGTTTAAATCCTAACCCATCAGTTCCTGTAAAAAAGGAAGAGGTAAAATCATTGGCTCCTAAAAAGAAGGAGAAGGTACAGGGAGGATTTATCGGCAAGGCCGGAGAGCACTATGTAACCGCTGAGCTGTTATTCCGCGGATATAATGCCAGTATCATGAGTGTGGACGTGGGGATGGATATCATCGCAACCAAGGACAATAAACTGTTTAGCCTTCAGGTAAAGACATCGAATCTAAATTCCCAGAACTCATATATTTTTGATATGCGTAAGGTAGCGCTTGAGCGGGGTTATGCAGGGAATGTATTTTATGTTTTCGTAATGATCCATCCACACAGACATAAATCTGTGGTCATCCTACCAGCAAATAAAGTAGATGAGTTGGTCCATACCAATGCCATCAAAGATATCAAGTTACATGATCGCTTTAGGGTCACACTCAAAATCAGGAATGAGAGGCTCTTCATTGGGACCTTGGATAATGAGATTGGTTATTATTGGGAAAATTGGGAGATTATTAAGTGATGAGGCTTTTAGTCTTGTATTAAATATTGATCGAAATAAACTTTTGAAATATGCCATTTGAATTAGGGAATATCAAGCTTCCCGCGCAATGAATTATTATCCTATTGGTTTCTATTCTAGGATCGTTACAAATTATTATCTACTAGATGAATATCCGTATCCCAGAAAAGCGATTTCCGAAGCATGGATAGATTAGGGTTTTTTGAAGGTAATGTGCTTTTCACTTTTTGGATATCAAAATACGTTTGGAGCACCGCTAGGGTACCTTCTTCCAATCCCAGTTTGTCCTCGATTTTCAGGGACAGGGCGGTATTCAGGTTTCTCCTACCTTTGGTGATGGCGTTGAGGGGCTGCGGATATTCATGGATGGACAGGGCAAAAGGACGTTTTTTAATAGCCCGTCTTTTCAGTTCCCTTTCCAATACAATACCCGGTGTATGCCTTTGTATTTTTCAATGTAAGCATTCATATCACAGATATAAGCAAAATTGTTTACATATTTCAATGCTACCATTATAGCCTTGTATGATTTGATTACTTTTTGAAACAATTTTGATAGAAGAGATTTGACTTAACAGTAGAATTTTAGTTTTAAGGGAGAAGGTGATCCCGCAGCAAGGATAGCAGCGGCATCCCCCGGGATACACTGGGGATATAGCGGATTAGTAATGCTCCTAAAAAACAAAGCCAGAGCAAAAAGGAATAAAATGTGTCTTTTTATTTTTTATTCCATAATACTGTGTAAAAGCTTAAACCCGCTTTATGCATTAGGAATCGTTATGAGAACTGAAACTACAAGAAAATCAGGCTGTTTGGAGATTGAGTCATAGCATCGCTATGGTGAAATCGAAAACAGCAGCGAAGCGACTGATTTTAAGGTAGTTTCAGGTCGTAATAGATAGGCTAATGCATAATGCGGGTTAAAGGGGAGAAAAAACGCTGCCCTAATTTTATCGCTTAATCATTCAACTTTGTTGATACCCAACAGAAGCCCTGCCCAGTAGCAATTCAGTGCTTGTCACTTGTTTCTCCTCACATTGTCCCTAGGTTGTCTTTACCTTGATTTTTATAAAAACCAAATTATATTCGGATCACTCAGGGACCTCCTTCGGATCACCTTCGGATTATACTCGGAAAATACCGAGGGTAATCCGAAGATAATTTGGATAAGAGCCCCGCTTGATCCAGAAAGATGTAAAAGGATACTTTACTTGTCCTAGGCTGATCCATAAGGGGTACATAAGGGGATGTCAGGTGTTTAGGAGATTGCTCGCTCCGTTACCTGCTTCTTGAAGTGTAGGGAAGTGCTTAATCTGCAGAGTAGTTGACTCGGGTAAGGATGCTTCTGCCCAAAGTGACCTCATCAGTATATTCCAGCTCACCGCCAATGGGGATGCCCCTGGCAATCGTGCTTACTTTGACGCCTTTTTCTTTGAGTTTTCTGGTGATGTAAAAAGCAGTGGTATCACCTTCCATGGTGGATGGAAGTGCCAATATTACCTCTGTTACCGGTTCTTCACCATGGGGATGGTCAATACGGTATAATAAAGATTCAATTTTAAGTTCTTCTGGACCAATTCCTTGGATAGGGGAAAGTACGCCGCCCAAAACATGGTAAAGGCCGTTATATTGGGATGTGTTTTCAATCGCCAAAACATCGGGAATGTCTTCTACCACGCAGATAAGCCCTTTGTCCCTTCTCGCTCCCTGGCATATGCTGCAAATCTCCTGATCGGAAATATTATGACAAAGCTTACAGTATTTGGTGTTCTTTCGAAGTTTGGAGATGGCTTCTGTCAAGCTGTCCGAAATTACTTCTGGCTGTTTTAGTAAGTGTAAAGTCAGCCTAAGGGCAGTTTTTTTACCGATACCTGGAAGACGGCTGATTTCATTGACCGCATCTTCTATAAGTTTTGAAGGGAAGTTCACCGGTGAGAATGGTTAGACGATGGCCGCCTGAATGCCTGCATCCAAAATGGATTGGCACATTGGCTTCAATTGATTCCTGCTGCCTTTTTTTACAGCGCATTTGCCCTTATAATGAATGATCATAGTGCACTGCTCGGCCTGTTCCTGACTGTGCTTGCAGACTTTGATCAACACCTTGGTCACATGTTCAAAGGTGTTGATGTCATCATTGAAAACCACCAAGTCATGCTCTTCAGTGTCGACCAAATCTTCCAGTAAGATTTCAATTTCTTCTTCTACAGTATGTTCTAATGGTTGCATGCTCATTTTGCAAAGTTAATAATAATAGACAAATTAGCAGCCTTTAATATTTACGTATACAATGGATTCAAATGTAATACTCCTGGTCATAACATCCTACTTCCTGTTGTTGTTCATCATTTCGTGGATGACCTCCAGAAAACTTTCAGAAGAAACATTTTTTACCGGAGATAGGCAGTCACCATGGTTTTTGGTGGCATTTGGGATGATTGGGGCTTCCCTTTCTGGTGTGACCTTTATTTCTGTGCCCGGGGAGGTGGGGAGCAGTAATTTCTATTATTTTCAGGTGGTCTTGGGCTATACTTTGGGCTATTTTACTGTGGCAAAGGTGCTGCTGCCACTATATTATCGCCTGAACCTGGTATCGATCTATTCTTATCTGGAGGATAGGTTTGGCTTTTGGTCCTATAAAACGGGGGCATTTTATTTTATCCTTTCCAGGACACTAGGTTCTTCTATCAGGGTGTTTTTGGTAGCCGGCGTCTTGCAGCTGATTCTTTTTGATGATTGGGGGATTCCTTTTTGGGGTTCGGTGCTGATCACGGTTTCCTTGATATGGCTCTATACGCATAGGGGAGGAATCAAAACCGTAGTTTGGACGGATACTTTGCAGACTTTATTTATGCTTTTGGCAGTAGGGACCAGTATTTATTTGATCTCTAGGGACCTGGGCATATCTGGTGTGGGAGAACTGCTGGGGAGTGCCATGGAGGATTCCCGCTCCCAAATCTTTGATTGGGATTGGAAATCAGGAAGCAACTTTTTCAAGCAATTTGCTTCAGGGGCATTTATAGTTATTGTGATGACGGGATTGGATCAGGATATGATGCAGAAGAACCTTACCTGTAGGAATATTGGTGAAGCGCAGAAGAATATGTTTTGGTTTACCATCATCTTGGTGATTGTGAACTTTTTCTTTTTGGTGCTGGGCGTACTGCTTTATCAATATTGTGCGGTGAATGGAATTAACCTTCCGGAAAGAACAGATGACCTGTATCCTATGCTGGCGACCCAGCATTTTAGTGTGTTTGCAGGAACGGTATTTGTCCTTGGGATCATTGCTGCGGCTTATTCTAGTGCTGATTCTACTTTGACGGCTTTGACGACTTCTTTTTGTTATGATTTTTTGGAGATTGAGCGGAAGTATCCCAAAAAGCAACAGGTGGGGATCAGGAAAAAAGTCCATCTGGCCTTTACGGCTTTGATGTTTTTGGTCATACTTGCCTTTAGGTGGATCAATGACCAAAGTGTGATCAATGCGGTATTTACCATTGCGGGTTATACCTATGGCCCGCTTTTGGGCTTGTATAGTTTTGGTTTATTTACCAAAAGGGAGGTGAAAGATAAAGTAGTCCCTTTTATAGCTGTGCTGGCACCCTTGATCGCTTATATATTAAGTGCCAACTCTAAGGAGTGGTTTTGGGGGTATCAGTTTGGTTTTGAGGTGCTCATCCTGAACGGTGGGCTGATGTTTTTGGGGCTGTTCTTATGGAGCAAAAAAAAGAGGAGAAATTTTTAAATTTCTCCTCTTTCGATTAATAAATTCACTTTTTTCAATCTCCTTAGTTGGTTGTCCAAGGTCGCTTGGCTACCGTCCAATTTGACCATAAGGGATAAGCCGTTTTCATAGCTTCTATCACCTTCTTTTTTCTGGTTGATGCCCGGTGAGCCGTTGATAAGATCCTGTACTTCTACTTCGTAGAGCTCGGATAATTTTATGGCATCATCCATTTTCAAGTTTGAACGTCCTTGCTCGTATCTGGAATAAGCGGTATAATCTTTTTTACCCAAATAGTCGGCAATGTATTCCTGAGTGAATCCTCTGAGTACCCTGTATTTCCTAAGGTTCTCAGCAATGTGTTGTTTTAGTCCTCTTTCCATACTTAATTAATCCTTTTCGATCTAGACAGGTACTACAAAAAGTGTACATAATTTTAATATTAAACGTTTTTGACCAAAAATTGGTTTATAAAATGGTAAAAAAGTCAATAATGGTAATGTTTGTGAACTATTTTGTAAGCTTAGCTAGTGGAGGAACTACGCGTTTGTTGCGGATAGTGTGGAATTACTGGTAAATAATAGTTATAGTGCCAATTCTATATTAGGATCCCAGAAAATGTCTTTAAAATTTTGGATTTTATCCCCATTGATGGTCAGTCCTTCAGCCTCGAGTAGTTCCTGCATTTTCTCCGGTGGGCAAAAGTGATGCTTGCCGGTAAGGAGGCCTTGTCGGTTGACTACACGGTGGGCAGGGACATCCTCCATGCCGTGGCAGGCATTCATGGCATAGCCTACCGTTCGGGCACTGCCTTTTGCCCCAAGGTAATTGGCGATGGCGCCATAGGAAGTGGCCCGTCCTTTTGGGATTAATCTGACCACTTGGTAGACCAGGTCAAAGAAGTTTTCTTTATCAGTTTTCACGGGCTATTTCTATGATGGTTTGGTTGATCAATCTTCTGATTTCTTTTTCTTTGGTTTTGTCGGTGCTGGTCATCATCAATTGGCATTTGAATTTAATGGCTTCCTTCATGATTTCCATGATCTTTAAGGTAAAGCTGTCCATATTGATGACCTTGTTATAAGCAGTGATAGCGGTCTTCAGGCGAGCTTCAATTTGGTTGACCTCCAGCGAATGGTTGATTTTCATTTCGAATTCAAAGCTCAGTTTTTTGTGGTGTTGTTTGGAA
Organism: Echinicola marina; assembly: GCF_020463795.1. NCBI lineage: Bacteria > Pseudomonadati > Bacteroidota > Cytophagia > Cytophagales > Cyclobacteriaceae > Echinicola > Echinicola marina. Next base: position 2,375,063 of record NZ_CP080025.1, read on the forward strand.
TAATTGATCACTTGTGAGGTGAGAATGGTGCTGTTGGGAATCATGACGATATCCGCATCCTCATTGATGAGTACCATATTGAGTAGGGTGACGTCTCGGATCCTTCCCTGTTGGTCTCCGATTTTGATCATATCGCCCAGGGAGAGCTGGTCAGAAAACATGATGATCAGCCCATTGATCATATTGGTGATATAGTCCTTGGAGAGCAGGGCAATGGCAGCCGCGACAATGGTGATACTGGTGAAAAAGGTGATGGGGCTAATTCCGAATAGAAACAGAAGGGATATTAATAAAGCGGCCACATTCAGTATACTGGCGATATGGTTGATGCCCAGGACAAAATTGCTCCTAAAGGGATCTTTTTCTTTTCTTCGAAGATAAAAGCGTACGGTAATGATCCTGCCCAATGAAATGATGATATTGCTGCTCAGTAAAAATGTCACTGCCCGCAGTGGGTCCATATAATTGGTGAAGAATAATCCCAGAAAATTGGTGATCGGGCTTTCAAAGACCTTGATCAGTATAAAGGCAATAAGCTTGAATATAAAGAGCAGTCTTTTGTGCTTTTCTCTTTCCTTAATTTCTGTTTTTTCTGTTGACATGCCTTTTTCGGAAATAAAGTCTTAATTTTAAGAGAATACTTTTTGCATCAATACTAGCAAAAAATAATAATTTAACCATAAACAAAATTATGAATAGAAATATCATCGTTACTGGTGCTGCTGGAAATTTGGGGAAATCTGTTGTAGAAAAGTTTAAACGAGAGGGGTTTAGGGTGATAGCCACCGTGCACCCAGGGAAGTTGGAAGAAATGGAAGAGGCAGATGATGTTTATGAGTTAGATGTGACTGATGAACAGGCTGTGGCTGAATTTGCGAAGGAATATGCCGTGCAATACGGAGGGGAGCTGGATGCCATGGTGCTTTTGGTGGGAGGTTTTGCCATGGGAGATATAGAAAACACGTCCAAAGAGGACATAGAGAAAATGTTCCAATTGAATTTTTTCAGTGCCTATAATATGAGCAAAGCATTTTTGCCGGTGTTTAAAAAGGCAGGAAAGGGCAGTATCCTGTTCGTTGGGGCCAGGCCGGCGCTACAGCCTGCGGATGGTAAATCACTTGTGGCATACACTTTGAGTAAAGGTTTAGTGTTGAATTTGGCTGAGCTTGTTTCCGAAGAAGGTAAGGACGCAGGGGTGAAGTCCCATGTATTTGTGCCTAGTATCATTGATACACCTCCAAATCGTGAAGCCATGCCAGACCAAGATTATTCAAAATGGGTGAGCCCAGCGGAAATTGCAGAGGCGATGCATTTTGCGGTAAGCAACCCATCCTTGAAAAACACGACCTTTAAACTATACGGTGGCGTCTAAATTATCATTACCATGAAAAAACAAGTTTCAACTATTATTATGCTGGTGTTTATGATCAGCAGCATCAACTTATTTGCCCAAACTAACGAAGAAACCAGAACAGTTTCCATTTTTGATGGTGTGAAGGTAAGTAATTCCATCGAAGCGGATTTGGTGAAAGGAGATCGCTATGAAGTACAGATCATGGCTTCTGGCACGGATGTTTCCAATGTGGTGACCGAAGTGGAGGGCCGTCAATTAAACGTAGAGATGGGCAAGGGGAGTTTTGGTAGCAATAGCGTGAAAGTGGTGATTACCTATGCCGGGGAATTGGATGAAATTTCAGCCAATAGTAGTGCAAAGGTATTTGTAAAAGATATGTTGAAAAGCAAGAGCCTCTCCTTACTGGCTGAAAACAGCAGTTATATAGAGGGCAAGGTCAATGTGAACAATTTGAAATTGGTGGGAATGACCAATGGGAAAATATTTGTGGAAGGTACTGCCAATGAGCTCGATCTGGAGGCTTTCACCAAAGCGACCATTTCTGGAGACAGCTTGAAGGTAAAAAACGCTTCTGTAAGAACGAATACAGCTGCGGTGTCCACCATTGCCATTGAAAATTCCATTAAAGGGACGGCCGGTACTGCCGGAAAAGTTTGGTATACCGGAGATCCGAAATTGGTGGATGTAAAAAGCAATACTGGAGGTGATATCGCTAGAAAAGAAAACTGATGAATAGCGCTGTTAATAGATTAATATTCACCCTGCTTATGTTGGCAGGGTTTTCTTTTGGATTAAAGGCCCAAGAGAAAGAGGTGTCAGATGAAACGCAAATCAGGTCGGTAATAGCTTCCTTGTTTGAGGGGATGCATGAAAGGGATGAGGGCCTGCTAAAAGGGGCATTTGCAGAGGAAGCGGTTTTACAAACAATCAAGCAAGGGCCGGATGGTACAAGCGTGGAGACATCGCGTCCAAGGGAATTCGTCAATGAGCTTGCAACAGTTCCTGCGGAAATGGTACTGGAAGAAAAAATACTGTCCATGGAGATCAGGCAGGATGGGGCCATGGCTTCAGTTTGGGCACCGTATGCGTTTTATATTAATGGAGACTTAAGCCACTGTGGGGTCAATTCATTTCAGCTGGTCAAAAAGCAGGAAGGCTGGAAGGTGGTCTATATCATAGATACCCGAAGGAAAAAGGGCTGTTAAGGTTTTTTCCATCTTTTGATGACCACTGCCGAAATGATGATGATTTCCAAAAGGATAAAAGCCGATACAAATATGATCTGAGCCTGATCCCCTTTAATGGAGCCTTTGAAAAGGATAAAAAGCAGGAATACTGCTATTGCTGAAACAAAGCCGTTTTTAATACTCATGCCCAAAGAAACAAAAAAAGGGAGGATTTGGGAAGTATTTTTTATGCTTACTTTTGAAGGGGGAAATAAGGTCTGTAGATAAGAGAATCAAATGAGTGAAGATAAAATATCCAAGCAGTTAGTGCATGAAACCTTGGCGGAACAGATCAAGGATAAGTTGGCCTTGATAAAAGATAGCATCGCTCAGCTAAAACAGTCAGCGGCCGAAGATACCAAAAGTAGTGCGGGAGATAAGTATGAAACGGGACGGGAGATGGTTCGGCAGGAGTTGGATAAGGCTGAAAAGATGCAAGGTGAATATTTGAAGCAGTTGAAGCAGCTTGGGGGAATCAAGCCTGAGGGATTTTTTGAAATAGTTCAACCAGGGAGCTTGTTGATTACAGACAGGGTGACCTTGTATATTGCAGTCAGTTTTGGAAAAGTCACTATACACGGGCAAGATATTTTTGTGATTTCTCCACAAGCGCCTCTTGCCCGCGTATTATTGGGAAAGAAAGCTGGAGACCAGGTACTTTTCAATGGCGTGAAATACCAGGTCTCAGCAGTGCAATAGTGCCTTGTGATTTTATTTGTTTTGTGGAATCAGGGTCATCAATTCCTGTGCTCCATCCAAAAGCGTGAGTTTATCCTGGGCGATTTTAAATTTAGATACATTTTTAAGGGCACTCAAAAACTGGTTTTCCCCACTTCCAGGGCAAGCCTTTCTGGTCATGGCCCCTGGGTCAAGCTTGATGTCTGTGCCACTGAGTTGAAAATTTCCATTAAAGGAATTACAGCCTGTTGATCCGGTAAGCCCGCCGTTTTCGTTGAAATTGAGTGATGGCAAAGCGCCGCTAAACATATCCAGACCTCCGCCCATTAAAGAGGAGAGTACCCAGTTGTTGCCGGTAAGCAAATCCAAAGGATTAAGGTTGGATACAGCACTGCAAGAACTGAATCCCAAAAAGAGGACCATCAAAAAGGTGGAGAGTTTTAGCTGTTTCATAGCTTCTTTGTTTTAATTAATTGTTTGAATAGTTAAAAATAAAAATAATGGGGATAAATTCTTTCGAATGGTCTGTATAGTTTTTTATTAACGTGTATAATTTTTTGTAAGGAGAGCCTGTTCTGTGTTAGGCCTTTTTTGGGTAAAATTGGATAAGTGCTGCTTTTAACGAATTTTATTTTGTGTTGGTGTTGAGAAGCTATTGTAGATAAAGTAAAAAACACGGCTTTTTATTAGTAGTTTGCTAAGGAAAATTTGTGATATTGAAAATTTGTGAGTAAGATTGTCCCATCAAAAAGAAATGATGTTTAGCACAGTCAAAAAAAATATGATCTCAACGCTTACTGCCACTCAGCAGGTGATTGACTGTGGAGCTTTTTTTAGCATCATTACACGAACCTTTTTTACAAGCACCATTACGGGGTAATCCCGTGTCTATCTATTATATTGCCGCATATAAACGGTCCATTATGGACTTTCAAATCCGTTAACAAACTAGCCATTAAAAATCATTCATTTTTATGAAAATATTAAAATTTGGAGGCTCATCCATCGCTAATATTGAGAATATCGAAAAGGTATTTTCAATAATCGAAAATAAATCAAAAACTGAGGACTTTGCCCTTGTATTCTCAGCCTTTGGTGGGGTTACTGAGCAATTACTTCAATGCGCTTCTATCGCCCAAGATAGTGAGGAAAGCTATCATACCATCCTTCAGGAGTTGGAGAAAAGGCATTTGGACATTGTCAAACAACTGGTGCCTGTGCAGCAGCAATCAACGGCCTTGACCTTTGTAAAGGTGAGGTTCAATGAGCTGGGGGATCTGTTTCATGGTATTTACCTGATCAAGGAATGTTCTGACAGGACCATGGATTATGTCTTGAGTTTTGGTGAAAGGCTATCCAATTTTATTTTGACGGCTGGGCTTCAGGCTAGGGGCAAGGAAGCTGTTTATGTAGATGCCAGGGATCTTGTAAAAACCAACGATCGATTTGGCAATGCCAAAGTGGATTTTGAAACAACCAATAGTTTGATCACTGCTTATTTCAAAAAGCATGGTGGGATAAAAGTGATCACTGGTTTTATTGGTTCTACCCTTAAAGGAGAGACAACCACTGTAGGAAGAAGTGGTTCTGATTATACAGCGGCCATTTTCGCTGCAGCCCTTAAGTCGGAGCAGTTGGAGATCTGGACAGATGTGTCCGGTGTCATGACTGCAGATCCAAAACTGGTTTATACTGCCTTTACCATTCCTCAATTGAGCTATAGTGAGGCCATGGAGCTGTCGCACTTTGGTGCCAAGGTGGTCTTCCCTGCTACCATGCAGCCAGCCATGAAGGCTGATATTCCTATTTATATAAAGAATACTTTCAAACCTGAAGAAGAGGGAACCAAGATCAGCCAGGATGCTGGTGATGGGAAAATTATCAAGGGGATATCTTCCATGGGGAATATTTCCATCTTGAATCTTCAGGGACCGGGCTTGGTAGAGGTGGTAGGCGCGAGCCAACGCTTTTTCGGCACTTTGGCCAATGCCGGGATCAATATCGTGCTGATCAGTCAGGCTTCTTCTGAACACAGTATCTGTGTGGCCATCGCCTCGAAGGATGCGGCCCGTGCCAAGTCTTTGATAGAAGAGGAGTTCAGGTATGAGATCCAAAGTGGAGAGATGGATGAAGTGCAGGTGATGCCTAATATGGCGGTTATTGCGGTGGTTGGAGAAAAAATGCAACATAATCCTGGGACTAGTGGAAGAATGTTCCAAGCTCTGGGAAGAAATAATGTGAACGTAGCAGCGATTGCCCAAGGAAGTTCAGAACTGAATATCTCAGCGGTAATTTCTCAGGCGGATTTGCAAAAAGCCCTTAACGCATTGCACGAGGCCTTCTTCCTTTCTGACTTCAAAGTGCTACACGTATTCTTGGTTGGTGTTGGGCTGATAGGAAAGGCATTGATCAAAATGATCGACAACCAATTGAACAATCTTCGTGAGGAGAATATGTTGGATATTCAGATTCATGGAATGGCCAATTCCAGGTATATGAAGTTCCATGAGGATGGCTTTGACCTGAAGACAGTAGCTCCTCCAGATGAAAATGATATGCCTATGGATCTGGACAAGTTTATCGGGACCATGAGCGAAATGAATTTCTCCAATTCAGTTTTGGTGGATTGTACAGCCAGTCAGGATGTGGCGGATGTTTATGACAGGATTTTGGATGCCAAGGTAGGGATTGTGACTCCTAATAAAAAAGCCAATTCAGGTTCATTGGAGAAGTACAAGCAACTCAAAAAGCTGGCGGGCCAAAGAGGGGTAAGGTTTTTCTATGAAACCAATGTTGCTGCAGGTTTGCCGGTAATCAATACCTTGCAGGATTTGATGTTGAGTGGGGACCATGTGCATAGAATAGAGGCTGTGCTGAGTGGATCCATGAATTATATATTCAGTGAGTTGGAAAAAGGGATTCCTTTCAGTGAGGTGGTGAAGCAGGCCAAAGAAAAAGGATATACAGAGCCAGATCCGAGGGATGATTTGAGTGGAATGGATGTGGCCAGGAAGATTTTGATCTTGGGCCGAGAGGCTGGTCAAGAATTGCATTTTGAAGATATTGAAGTGCAGAGCATGGTACCAACGGATTGTGTAGATGCTGCCTCAGTAGAGGAGTTTTTTACTAAGCTGAAAGCGCATGATAGCCATTTTCAGGAGTTATTGGATGAGGCCAATGCAAAGGGGGAAAAATTGAGATTTATGGCTACCCTAGAAAACGGCAAGGCCAAGGTAGGTTTGAATTCCTTAAACAGTGAGCATCCTTTTTATACCTTGAAAGGCAGTGACAATATGATATTGTTTACCACAGAGCGATATAATGACTTCCCAATGATCGTAAGGGGCCCTGGTGCCGGAGCGGATGTGACTGCTGCTGGGGTTTTTGCAGATATAATCAGATTAGGTAACTATTCAAGATGAAAAAGGTAACAGCATTTGCACCGGCCACTGTGGCCAATGTTTCATGTGGCTTTGATATTTTGGGCTTTGCGGTGGAGGAATTGGGTGATAAGGTCACTGTTTCCCTATCAGAGCAGCCGGGAGTAAGGGTAGTGAGTATTGAGGGAGATGGAGGTAGACTGCCTTATGAATCAGAGAAAAATACTTGTAGCGTAGCCATTCAAGCCTTCGTTGATCAGGTGGGATTTGAAAGAGGAATTGAAATCAGTCTTTCCAAGGGCTTGCCTTTGGGAAGTGGGATGGGCTCAAGTGCTGCGAGTTCGGTTGCTGCCCTGGTAGCGGCGAATAGCCTATTGGGAGAACCTTTGGGGAGGAAGGAATTGCTACCTTTTGCGATGAAGGCAGAAGGTGTAGCCTGTGGGGCTGAGCATGCAGATAATGTGGCGCCTTCCCTTTTGGGAGGATTTGTTTTGATCAGGAGCTATAAGCCATTGGATGTGACAAGGCTACATGTGCCGGAAGGTTTGTATTGTACCTTGGTTCATCCTCATTTTGAGCTGAATACCGCTGATTCCAGAAGTGTGTTAAGACAGCAGGTTTCTTTGAAAGATGCCATTATTCAGTCCGGTAATATAGCTGGCTTGGTAGCAGGTTTGTTTCAGGAAGATATGGGATTGATCAGCAGGTCCTTGCAGGATGTGATCGCAGAGCCATCCAGGTCTGTATTGATTCCTGGTTTTGATGAAATCAAGGAAGCCATCAAAGATGCAGGGGCGCTGGGGTCTGGTATTTCGGGTTCTGGACCTACTACATTTATTCTTTCTCCAAGCAGGGAAATTGCCCAGAAGGCAAGTGAGATTTGTCAGGAAGTTTTTAATAAAATAGGCTTAGAAGTGGACTTGTATGTTTCTGCAGTGAATGTCCGTGGAGCTTACCTTATCAATGAATCAAAAAATGAAGTTTTATAGTACCAATAATAAAGATCATCAGGTTTCTTTGAGAGAGGCCGTTATCAAAGGTTTGGCACCTGATCAGGGTTTGTATATGCCAGAGCAAATTCCTCAGCTACCTGCGGAATTTTATGAACAACTTCCTGGAATGTCATTTAGAGACATAGGTTATAAGGTGATCGGGGAGCTGTTTGGTGCGGATTTGGATGATGCCCAGATCAAGGATTTGGTGGATCATACCCTCTCATTCGATGCGCCATTGGTTAAGGTGGAGGATAATGTTTATAGTTTAGAGTTGTTCCATGGCCCAACATTGGCTTTCAAAGATTTCGGTGCACGTTTTTGCTCCAAGCTGATGAGTCTTTTGGTGGGAGAGGAAAAAGTAAGGGTATTGGTAGCTACCTCCGGCGATACAGGAAGTGCTGTAGCCAATGGATTTTATAAGGTGCCCGGTGTGGAAGTAATTATCCTTTATCCATCTGGTAAAGTAAGTGCATTGCAAGAACAGCAGTTTACCACTTTGGGAGAAAATGTTTTTGCCCTTGAAGTAGATGGTGTTTTTGATGATTGTCAACGCATGGTAAAAGAAGCTTTTTTAGATAAGGAGCTGAATGAAAAGATGTTGTTGACCTCAGCGAATTCCATCAATATTGCCCGTTGGATTCCGCAGTGTTTGTATTATTTCTATGCCTATGCGCAGTTGCCTAAAGGAACAAAGAATGTAACTTTTTCTGTGCCTAGTGGTAATTTTGGGAATATCGCTGCCGGGATGCTGGCAGAGCGCATGGGGCTGCCAATAGAGAAGTTTATAGCAGCTACCAATATCAATAAGGTGGTGCCGGATTACCTTAAAGGAATACCATTTAAGCCGCGTCCGTCTTTGCAAACCATCAGTAATAGTATGGATGTGGGGAATCCAAGTAATTTCTATAGACTACTGGCCCTATATGGTAATGATGAGGACTTATTGAAGTCTATGGTTAAGGGGGCTTTTTATGATGATGAAACTACCCGTGAGGCCATGAAGGAAGTAAAAGAGAAGACAGGCTATTTGATGGATCCCCATGGTGCGGTGGCCTATTTGGGCTTAAAGGAGTGGATGGAAGAAAATGGAGAGGTTACTGGTATTTTCCTTGAAACAGCTCATCCTGGTAAGTTCAGAGATGTGGTGGAAGAAGTTCATCAGGAAAAAGTGGTTTTGCCTGAAAGGCTAGCAGCTTTCTTGGATGGGGTGAAAAAGGTCGCTCCGCTGGAGAATGATTTTAATGCATTTAAAGCTTATTTATTGGCTAAGAAATAAAAAAGAACCTCAGCATTTCTGGATGGAATTGCTGAGGTCTCTTATGGCTAATCTAAAAAGTGATTGGTATTTTACTCTATTTCAGCTTGTCTTTCGCGTTGTCTTTTTTCCCAAGCTTTCATCTTTTGTTCAAATTCCTTGATTTTGGGTTCATTTTCTTTTTCCCAGTTTTCCATCTTTTTCTGGAATTCCTCCATTTTGGGAGCATAAGCTGTTTCCCATTCAGCTTGTTTAACTTCCATTTTCTTGTTCCACTCTTCCATTTTGCTTTCCCATTCCTTCATGGTTTTGCTGTGTTTTTTCTCCCATTCAGCCATTTTTTCTTCCATGACCTGGGCCTTGACTTCCATCTTTGCCTCTACCTTTTTTAGTTCCTGCTCCAATTCTTTTTTTCTTTGAACATCCATGATGCTGGTGTCCATCTCCATTTGAGCAAGTTCCATTGCTATTTCATTAATTCTGCTGGCCTCTTCAGTGATTTCCAACTGAATTTCAGGAAGGGGAGGGACAAATTCCATGCCTGTCATTGGCGGCATCGGTGGCATAGGAGGGATGTGGACATCCATTTGTGGTACTGGGCTCAATTCCAGTACAGGCATAGGATCATCGACGTTTATGGACTGGTCGATGATTACGGTTTTAGGAATGGTATCACTGTTTGCATGATCCTTCAGAATGGCTCTTTTATTGATTTTTACTAATGGTTGCTTGTGATTATTGGTGAGGAACTCTATTACATCCTCTTCATCCTTATGAAGGATAATATGTTCTTTTGAATAAGTAAGCTCAGTTGGATGTTGGTTGGTATTTGTCCCGTTTTTAGTGCCCTTGTTTTGTCCTTTGAGTTGATCAGGGCAAGGGAAGTTCCATGTTTTGACGATGGTTTTGCTTTTTAGATTGGTTAAAAGGTATTCATTGGACAATAATTTTTCCTCATTGGGGATGGCACCCATTACGAGAGAAGCGCTGATCATAAGTGATACTAACATGGTAAGGGAGATTAGGGGTGAAAGTTTTTCTTGTTGGGGTTGGAGGCCCATTATTCTTTTTATTCTGTTCAATGTATGGTTTTGGGGACCTGTGGCTGCCAATGCCATTTCAGGAGTGGAAGCATGGGCCTGTTCTGCCACTTCAGCCAGGCCATAAGCCAGGTCCTTGGGATTGAATCCCAATCTCAAAACCATATCATCACATGCATTCTCTCTTTCGGTTCTGACCACTTCATTGATCCACCAAAAGCAGGGATGGAAGAAGAAAAAGACTTCCAGACAGTGTTGTAATATATTTACCAGATAATCATGGCGTTTGATATGGGCCAATTCATGCGCTATGATGGCTTCCAGTTGACCGGGGCTGGTATTGAATAGCAAAGCCGTAGGAATGAGGATTACAGGTTTGATGATGCCATAGGTAATGGGGACATGGACCAGGTGACTCCTTAGCACTTTGACTTTACTGTAGAACTCCATGGCAGCGATCATACTGTTTACCCTTTTGACCAATTGATCAGGTACAGGTTGATTGTGCTTCTTGTGTAGGTTTTTCAAGTCTAAAAGGCTTCCAGATAGTTTTACTAAATAAAATAATGCACCCAATAACCAAAGGTTGACCAGGGTCGGTAAGAATGCCTCTAGCCGTGTGTACCAGATTTGGTCCAATAAACCTGGTTTTGTTTCGCTAATGACACTGTATGGATGGGGATTATCCGTAACAGTAATGTTCAATGCTTTGTTGGTCAATAACCCAGTGTTTTGGCCAATGGGGTCTTGGGGGATTTCCAGGACAAGGGAAAAGGTCCAGATACTGGCTATGCTAATGATCAGTAAGGAAGCAAGGCCGGCGAAGTACCTGAAGTTGGAAGATTTGCTTTTTGTGAATTTCAATAAGGTCCAAAGCAAAAGGCTTACTGCTACGATTTGCCAGGTGGAGTGCAATAAAGTCCATCCGATTGCTTGCAGGTATTCCTCGTGGATAAATTTATTGATAAAATCCATTATTGCTTGTTTTCTAGTTCATTGAGTAGTTGACGGATTTCATTGATCTCCTCTTTCGAGGGATTGCTCTGGCCAATAGCTCTCATAATGAGTTTCTTGGCTGAGCCACCAAAAGTCGAATCCATAAAACTGCTCAATAGGGAATTTTGTGTTTCCTTTTCTGTGATGGCAGGCATATAGAGATGACTTCTACCCTGTTCTGATCTGCTTAGCAAACCTTTGGAAAACATGATTTGCATGGTTTTTAATGTAGTAGTATAGCCAGTGTCCTTGGTTTGGCTCAGTACATCGTGAATTTCTCTGACACTGGCCTCACTCTTGTCCCATAGTATGGAAAGGATTTCGAGCTCGGCATCTGTTGGCTTATATTTCATTTTAATCTTTGTTACGATAGATTTCGTAATAAATGTATACGATGTTTTTCGTAATTCAAAGTCAATCTACGATGAATTTCGTATATAAATGTTAATATATGTTAAAACGATTGAATATTAGGGGTTTATGAAGAGGGTGAGGAACTATAGCTTTGTAAAAAAGATTAAAGGATTCATGATGAAGAGGATTTTCCTCAAATTTTAACTGTTAAGTGTTTTAATTACGAATATCCAACTCAATTGCAGTGTAATTAAAGTTGTTTATTCACCCTAAGGCCGGATTTTTCCGGCCTTTTTTTTAACTTGGAATATGTGTCTGATAACATTTGCATGGAAAACACATCCCAAGTATTCATTGATATTGGTGGCTAATAGGGATGAGTTTTTTACCCGGCCTACTTTGCCTTTGTTCCAATGGGAAAACGGTATTTATGCCGGGAAAGATTTAAAAGCTGGCGGAACCTGGATGGGGATTCATCCAAGAGGGAGGTTTGCTGCTTTGACCAATTATAGGGATTTGAAAAACCAGAAAGCGCAAGCTCAGAGTAGAGGAGGATTGGTATTGGATTTTTTAAAAGGTACCTCTTCACCAAAATCCTATTTAGCGGAGGTAGAGGCAAAGCAAGACCAATTTGATGGTTTTAATTTACTGGTAGGTAATCAAGAAGAAATGTGGTATTTATCCAATTATGGAGAAAGTCCGGTTGAAATACCAGCAGGCATTCATGGTCTTAGCAATTCTTTTATAAATGTTCCATGGAAAAAGGTAAGGGAGAGTAAAATGAGGCTTCAGGAAGTCATAAAGCAAGGTGAAATAGCTCCGGATGATTTGCTAGAGGTGAATATGACCAAGCAAGAAGAGGAATTAGAGAAGCTGCCTGATACGGGCTTGCCTATTGCACTAGAAAAGGCTGTTTCTGCTGCTTTTATTGAACCTGTTGACCGCTATGGTACTGTAGGTCTTTCGGCTTTGCTCTGGGAGAAAGAGGGGCAGAAGGTACAGTTTTTGGAGAAGCAAGTATTAGAGACCGGGGGATTTAAGGACCGTCTGATGGAATTTGATATAAATGGTGGCTAGCCTTTATCTTTTAGTTGAGGAATGTTTAATTTTAAAGTGGTTAAGGAATTTTGATATTATTGCTTACTTGGCGAACTCTCCATCTCAAATTCTGTTTTAAATAATATGAAAAAAATAGATGTATTAATAGTAGGAGCAGGCCCTATTGGTTTGGCCTGTGGGATTGAAGCAGAAAAACATCAGCTTGATTATGTGATTTTGGAAAAGGGCACATTGGTCAATTCCATCTATAATTATCCCGTCAACATGACTTTTTTCTCTACTTCCGAAAAGCTGGAAATGGGGGGGATTCCTTTTATGTCTATTAATAAGCAGCCTACACGTCCAGAAGCATTGGAGTATTACAGAAGGGTGTGCCAACACTATGATTTGAAGGTGAACCTTTATGAAGAGGTGAAAAGTATAGAAAAGCAGGCAGGTGGAGCGTTTTTGGTAAAGTCTTCCAAAGGAGATTATTTGGCGGAGAAAATTATTCTTTCCACAGGCTTTTACGATTTGCCCAATAAAATGAACATTCCTGGGGAGGAATTGCCCAAAGTTACTCATTACTATAAAGAACCTTGGCCATATATTGGACAGAAGGTTATAGTCGTCGGGGGCGGTAATTCAGCGGTGGATGTGGCCTTAGAGACTTGGCGCAAAGGTGCCGAGGTAAGCATGGTGATGATCAACCCAACCGTGGACCCTAATGTCAAATATTGGGTGCGCCCCGATATTGAAAACAGGATCAAAGAAGGTTCTATCAAGGCGTATTTTGACAGTACACTTCAGGAAATTAAAGAAAAGGAGGTGATTATCAATACTCCTGAGGGAGAGGTTGTTGTCGAAAACGATTTTGTATTGGCGATGACGGGGTATCAGCCCAATTATAAACTGTTGAATCAACTAGGGGTGGAGCTTACATTGGATGAAAAAAGAAGACCATGCTTTGATGGTAAAAGTCAGGAATCCAATGTGCCAGGACTTTATCTTGCGGGGGTGGTTTGTGGAGGATTGAATACGAGAGAGTATTTTATTGAAAATACCATTGTACATGCGCATGCGATATTTGAAGATATTATGTCAAAAAGAAATCTAGTCATTAAGTAAGTTTTTTGATTTATCCAGGGTATTTGATCAGGATTGAAGTGTTCAAGGCATGGATAAATATAAGCTTAAGCTGTGGGCAATTTGATGAAGAAAGTGGTTCCGATTCCAATTTCACTAATGACATCAAGTTGTCCACCAATTTTTGAGGCATTTTCTTTGCAGATATATAGCCCGAGTCCATAGCCTTTTTCAGATGCTGTGCCTAAGGACGAAATATAGTTTTTACTAAAAATGCTTTCCAGTTTTTCCTCAGCAATACCCACACCTGTGTCTTTGATGGTGATGTTGGCATATTGGCCTTTGTGCTCATAAGAAAAATGGATTTCTCCCTTTGGTGGAGTGAACTTGATGGCATTTTGAAGAAGATTTCTGATAATCAACAGGATGCGGTCGGGGTCTGTAATGATTTCCAAATGGCCTGAATAAGCTTGTGTGAAAGTGATGCCCTTTTGCTCTGCTAGGGATTTATAAATTTCCAATGTGTCCAGACAACGCTCTTGAATATTGATGGTTTTAAAAATGGGCTGGCTACTCTTCAGTTCTATGGCTGCCCAGTCTAAAATACCTTCTGCCATTTTTTGGGTGTTTGTAGCCATTAGTAGCAGGTCTTCTTGTACTGTTTTGGTTTCTTCCTCGCTCAGTTCGTCCTCTTTGATCATCTGCAATATATTGGTGATGGATATCAGGGGATTTTTGAGATCATGGGAGATAAGGGCAATGATTTTATTCTTTTGTTCCAGGCTATTTTTGAGGCTTAAATTGGCTTCCTTGAAGGCCTTGTTCCTGAATTCACTTTTAAGTTTTTGTTTGTGGTAGTTCCATTTAAGAATGGCGATGATGGCGATTATTCCGATAAGGCAGGCCAAATAGGTCAATAAATGGTCGTAGATTTGAATGTTGATGTTTTCGTAATTTTTAGGGATCAGCTCAGGAAATTTGATGCCAATAATGTAAAGGCTGCTAAAGAAAATAAAGTTATATGCTCCCCAAAACCAAAATTCCTTACGGTCGGATAAAGTTAGGATAATGAGATGGATCATCAGAAAAATATAAGCACTGGGCCCGTCTATGCCGTCGTTTAGGAAGAAGTTGATAGCGAGTATGGGATAGCTTATGGCGGCCAATATCCTAATGCCATTTTTGAAATTCTTTGTTTTCCTCGCCAATATATAAGCGATGATCACAACCATCGCTGTAAGGGTAAGGATGAAGGAAAGGGTTTTTTGTCCAGTTATCAGGTTGAAGATGACCATCCCAGCAAGATAAAGGATGAGGAATATGACGGTAGAATTAAAAATTCGACCTTCCATGCCCTGTTCTGGTGAAAGGGCTGTTAGTTTTTTCCAGCGTCTTTTAATATAAAAAAGCAAGTTGATCTGTATTTGGGTTTAACAAAATGGTATCTTTAATCTGCGCAAGCAATAAAGGTTACTTTGATACTATATAAACACCGAGGTGAATTTGAATTGCTGACCATCGAAAAGTCCCTGATCGCTGAGTTTTAGATCAGGAATGACCAAAAGTGCCATAAAGCTCAGGGTCATAAAAGGAGCATCCAGCTTTGATCCCATTTTCTTGGACATTTTGTCAATTGCTGTATAAGCTTTGGCTACTTCAAAGCCATCTTCACCCGACATTATTCCAGCTACGGGCAAAGGTAAAACCATGCTTTCCTTGCTTGAAACTGCAGAGATACCACCTTTGACCTCAATGAGCAAGTTGACAGCTTTGGCGATGGCTTCATCATTGACACCTACTGCAATGATATTATGGGAGTCATGCCCAACTGAGGATGCTATTGCGCCTTCTTTGAGACCAAAGTTCTTAATAAATGCCACCGTTGGTTTTTGGTTTTCGTAGCGGTTGACTACGGTGATTTTTAGAATATCATCCTTAATATTGGGGCTTGCGAGACCATTTTTAACAAGGATATTGCCTGGTACTTCATTGGTGATCAATTGTCCATTTAAGGCTTCTATCACCATGACAGTGCTACTTTTAGCGATGATTTCAAAATCAGCGGGAGACTTTGGGGCAGTATTGAAATTATTGATGGGCTTATTTTTGATGGACGGGATCAGTGTTTCGGTTCCTTCTGCGACCTTTTCTCCATTGATATAAGTGGCGTGGATGCTAAAGTCTATCAGGTCTTTGACAATGATAAAATCTGCTGGATGACCTTCTTGGAGTAAGCCTACTTCCAGGTTATAATGCTTGACCGGGTTAATGCAGGCAGCTTTGAGGATTTCGAAAAGGTCTTTTCCTGCGATGACCGCTCTTGCGGCGAGTTGGTTGATATGACCTAAGGCGAAGCTGTCGGGATGCTTGTCGTCTGAACAGAACATGATATGGTCAGCATGGTCATCAATGAGGTCTATAAGTGCTTCGAAGTTTTTGGCAGCGCTACCTTCACGGATGGCGATTTTCATGCCGTATTGGAGTTTGTCCAAAGCTTCCTCAGCTGTAAAACACTCGTGATCTGTACTTATGCCTGCCTCAATATATTTCTTGGCGGTAAGTCCTCTCAGACCGGGAGCGTGGCCGTCTACTGGCTTGCCATGTTTTTGTGCCAAGGCTATTTTTTCCATCACTTGAGGGTCTCTGTTGATGGTGCCGGGCCAGTTCATCATTTCAGCTAGGTATTTGATTTCCTTTTTGGACAGTAAATCATCGATGTCCTTGGCATTGATTTCTCCTCCGGCAGTTTCGAATGGGGTGGCCGGCACGCAGGAAGGAGCTCCAAAGAAGAATTTAAAGTTTACTTGCTTGCCATTTTCGATCATGTATTCTACTCCTGCTTTGCCACAGACATTGGCGATTTCGTGAGGGTCTGAGACCGTGGCCACTGTTCCTTGCAATACTGCTAACCTGGCAAATTCTGAGGGAACAAGCATGGACGATTCAATATGTACATGGGCATCGATGAATCCGGGCATGATATATTGATCAGGAGCATATGCCAGTTGAGTTATCTTCGAGATATGGCCATTACTGATTACTATTCTTGCAGGAAAAATATTTCGGTTTAGGATATCGACCAATTGGCCTTCAACAGAAAAATCTAGCATACGATGATTTCGTTTTTTTAATAAATATAATGGATTAGGCTGAATATTGGCAATCTTTGGCGGTTCAGTATGAATGTTTTCCACGAATACAATACGGATGATAAGGGGATTAATCGATCCAAACCTTTTATATTTGCGGGGAAATAAAAGGCAGAACATTTCTTTTTAATTATGAAAAAAATTATTGTAGCCATTGATGGATATTCTGGATGCGGAAAGAGCTCGACAGCCAAGGAGGTAGCCAAGGCCCTGGGCTATACTTATATAGACTCTGGAGCCATGTACAGAGCAGCTACATTACATTTTATCAATAAGTTTACGGTTTTGACCAATCCCAAGGATGTAAAAAAAGCCCTAGAAGATTTAGAGGTTTCTTTTCATCAAAATGAAGAGACCGGCTTACAGGAGACCTATCTCAACGGTTTGAATGTAGAGAAGAAAATCAGGAAGATGGAAGTGTCTGAAAGGGTCAGTGAGGTCAGTAAAATCAGGGAAGTTAGACAGGAGTTAGTAGCCCAACAACAACGCCTTGGAAAGCATAAGGGTGTAGTGATGGACGGTAGGGATATAGGTACGGTGGTTTTTCCCCAGGCGGAGTTAAAAGTTTTTATGACTGCTGATTTAAAGATCCGTGCTGAGCGGAGACAAAAGGAATTGCTTGAAAAGGGAGAGTTGGTGGAATTGGACAGAATTATTCAAAATTTATCCGAAAGGGATCAAATAGACTCCAACAGAGAAGAAAGTCCATTGAGGAAATCTGCAGATGCGGTTGAAATAGACACCAGTTTACTGGACTTTCAGGAACAAGTTAACGAAATTGCCAGTCTGGCACAGCAAAGAATGGATGCGGATAACTAATTAATATGATGCAAGTTACAATAGATAAGAATTCTGGTTATTGCTTTGGGGTGGAGTTTGCCATCAAGATGGCCGAAGATGAAATGGAAGATGCCAACAGTCTGTATTGTTTGGGCGATATTGTCCATAATGACATGGAGGTTAAGCGTTTGAGTGATAAGGGTTTGGTGATCATAGATAGGGAGGAGCTGAAAAATCTATCTAATTGTAAGGTTTTGATCCGTGCCCATGGAGAGCCGCCAGAGACCTATAAATTGGCCATTGAGAATAATATAGAGCTGATCGATGCTTCCTGCCCTGTGGTGCTCAAGCTGCAGCACAGGGTAAAGACTGCTTTTGACAAGATGGAGCAAAAGGAAGGGCAGATAGTTATTTATGGTAAGAAGGGGCACGCTGAGGTGATAGGTTTGACAGGGCAGACCCTGGAAAAGGCCATAGTGGTGATGGAAGATGATGATTTGGAGAAGATTGATTTTTCCAGGCCAGTGACTTTGTTCAGCCAGACGACCAAAAGTACCAAGGGTTTTTACGCATTGAAGGAGAAGATAGCCCAAAGGATGGCTTCTTCCAACCAAAGCTTGGAGGAGGTGGATTTTACTGCGAATGATTCCATTTGTCGTCAAGTGTCTAATCGTGAACCGCAGCTTACCCGTTTTTCGAATGAAAATGACGTAATTGTTTTCGTTTCCGGTAAAAAAAGCTCCAACGGAAAGGCCCTTTATCAGGTTTGTAAGTCTCAAAATGAAAGAAGTTATTTTGTGGAAAATGAGCAGGAACTTGATCCCAATTGGTTCAATGCAGGTGATAAAGTAGGGATCTGTGGAGCTACATCCACACCTATGTGGCTCATGGAGCAAGTGATGAATCATATCAATTCCCTTGACCAAGAAGCTTGCCCCCAGTAACCGAAAAAATAATTTTAGTCAAGACAATATCCCACTTATAAATATTACTAGAATTATCTTCTAATAACTAATGTATTTTATTAGATTTGAGGCGTTTTTCAAAGGACCATATAGTTACAATATAAAATATGTCAAAACTAGTTAAGCTTAAGAAGGGATTTGATATTAAGCTGGCAGGTAAGGCGGAAAAGCAAATTGAAGCATTTCAGCCAGCACAGACCTTCGCGATTAAGCCTACAGATTTTGTAGGAATGCAGCGTCCAAAAGTCCTTATCAAAGAGGGGGATACTGTAAAAGCAGGTACGCCGATCTTGTTTGATAAGAAACTCGAAAAGGTACTTTATGCAGCTCCTGTTTCGGGAGAAATCGTGGAAATCAAAAGAGGTGAAAAGCGAAAATTGTTGGAAATCAGGATCATGGCTGACAAGGAAGTGAGTTATGAGACTTTTGACAAATTTTCTGATTCAGATCTCAAATCCTTATCTAAAGAGCAAGCCACTGCCCAAATGCTGAAAGGCGGGGTATGGCCACAGATCATCCAAAGACCATTTGGGATTGTCGCCAATCCAGATGAAGAGCCTAAAGCTATTTATATTTCAGGTTTTGATTCTCATCCTTTAGCTCCTGATTACGGGGTGTTACTAAAAGGTCAGGAGAAATTCTTCCAAGCCGGTATTTCCATTTTGCAAAAACTTACTTCTGGACAGGTACATTTGAACTTGGACGCGCAGTCTGAGGTGTCTCCAGCCTATGCAGGTGTTCAGGGTGTTCAAGTGAACAAATTTGAAGGACCTCACCCTGCGGGGAACGTAGGTGTGCAGATTCACCATATTGACCCAATCAATAAAGGGGATTTGGTGTGGACTGTCAATCCTTATGGCGTTGTTCAGATCGGTAAACTTTTCCTTGACGGAATACTAGATGCCTCCAAGTTAGTAGCGATTACTGGTTCTGAGGTAAACAAGGCCGCTTATGTAAAAACCTATACTGGTGCAAATGTTTCCACTTTTGTCAGGGGTAACCTGAAATCAGAGCATGTAAGGGTAATTTCCGGAAATGTTCTGACTGGAGAGAAAATCGCTTCTGATGGTTATGTGGGCTATTATCACCATCATATCACAGTGATCCCTGAGGGAGATTATGAGGAGTTCCTAGGATGGATTAAGCCAACGACCAGTAAGTTGAGTTTCAGCAAAGCTTTGGGTTTGTTCTCCTTCTTGAACAAGGGGGAATTTAAAGTGGATACCAATACACATGGTGAAGAAAGGCCATTTGTAGTTTCTGGGGTATTTGAAAAAGTACTTCCAATGGATATTCTTCCTACTTACCTTTTCAAGGCGATTATTTCAGAAGATTTTGACGAGATGGAGGAGCTAGGGCTTTATGAAATAATTGAAGAAGATGTTGCCTTGTGTGAGTTTGTAGATCCTTCCAAGAATGATTTGCAGGAAATTGTGAGAAATGGGATTGAATTATTAATGTATAGTTAAAATATGAAGGCATTACAAAACTTATTTGATAAGCTAAAGCCGAATTTCGAAAAAGGGGGAAAATGGGAAAAGTTTTATACCCTTTACGAAGGACACCGGACAATTGCTTTTGCTCCTGATATTACGACCAAAGCAAAAGGTTCTCAGATCAAAGACGCAGTGGATTTGAAGAGAGTGATGATTACTGTGGTAATCGCCATGATCCCAGCCTTGCTTTTTGGAATATTTAATGTGGGCTTTCAACATTTTCTAGCTGTTGGAGAAGAGGCTACCTTCCTTGATCAGGTATTATTCGGAGCGATGGCGGTAGTACCAACACTGATTGTTTCTTATGCAATTGGGCTATTGACCGAGTTTACTTTCTGTGTGATCAGAAATCACCCTATTAGTGAGGGATTCTTGGTTACCGGGATGTTGATCGCCTTGGTTATGCCTCCTTATATTCCTTTATGGCAAGTTGCTTTGGCGACGATTTTTGCTGTAGTAATCGGTAAAGAGGTGTTTGGTGGAACGGGTATGAATATCCTTAATGTGGCATTGACCGCTAGGGCTTTCTTGTATTTCGCGTATCCAGCACAAATTTCAGGTGACCAAGTTTGGACTTATCTTGGAGACAAAGCTGCAGTGGATGGCTTCTCTGGAGCAACGGCACTTTCTGTAGCTTTTCAAGCAGGACAGAGTGGTGAAGCAGTAACGACTGCATTGGCAGCTCATAACAGTGCAATTGGTGATAGCCTTTACAGCTTTGCCAATATGTTCTTAGGATTTATTCCTGGTTCTATCGGTGAAACTTCCGTATTGATGATCCTTTTGGGAGCGGCTGTTTTGGTTGGTACTGGTGTTGCCAGCTGGAAAATTATTGTAAGTGGCTTTGCGGGTACATATATCATGGGCTTGATCATGAATGCCTTTGCAGTGAACGAATTTATGGCTATGCCTGCACATTATCATTTGGTAATGGGAGGAGTAGCATTCGGTATTGTGTTTATGGCTACAGATCCAGTATCAGCAGCACAAACGGAATCCGGTAAATGGCTTTATGGTTTACTGATTGGTTTCTTAACCGTCATCATCAGGGTAACCAATCCAGCCTATCCAGAGGGGATCATGTTGGCCGTTCTATTGATGAACGTCTTTGCCCCACTAATTGATTTTTATGTTGTAAAAGCAAACAAGAAAAGGAGGTTACAACGTGCAACAGTCTAACACATATATTATCACGTTTTCGGTAATCCTTACCGTGGTATTGGGCTTTTTATTATCAGGTACTTCAGAATTGCTAGGACCAATTCAAAAGGAAGCTGAGGCCTTAGATACCAAAAAGCAGATTCTGGGTGCCGTAGTGGATGCAGAGAAAATAGCAGCCATGAAGCCAAAGGAAATCAGGGCATATTATGAAAATACCATTTCTTCAAAAGTAGTCAATATCAAAGGAGAAGAAGTAGCTGATGCTACAGCAGAAACTGTAGATGTGGCGAAGAACTACAAAAAGCCAGCTGAAGAAAGACTATATCCAGTTTATATTTTCCATGAAGAAGGCAGTGAGGATAAAGTAGTGGCTTATATTCTTCCTGTGTTTGGTGCGGGTCTTTGGGATGCCATCTGGGGTTATGTCGCATTGAAGACAGATCTTAATACAATAGAAGGGGTGACTTTCTCTCACGCTGGGGAGACTCCTGGTTTGGGTGCAAGGATCACTACTTCGGATATTCAGCATCGTTATCACGGAAAAGAGATATTTGACGAGTCAGGATCACTTGTGGCTGTTGAAATGCAGAAAGGTGAAGGAAAAGACTATTCATCCAATCCTCATATGGTCGATGGGATGTCTGGAGCTACCCTTACCGCCAAAGGAGTAAATAATATGCTGACCAACTATTTGGGTGCCTATCAATCATACCTTGAAAAGGTAAAAGGCAACTCTTAAGCGGTCGGTTTTAAAAATATTGTAGAACGTCTCAACATTTATTGAAATGAGTACAGAAACAGCAGAAAAGGTAGAAGTTAAAAAGCCCGCAGAGGCGCTTCTGTCCAAGCGAAGAAAAAGACTGATCAGTGACCCTTTGGTAGATGATAACCCGGTTACTATACAGGTATTGGGTATCTGTTCGGCACTGGCTGTAACCACTCAGATGAAGCCTACTTTTGTAATGGCCCTATCTGTGATTTTCGTGGTGGTGATGGCTAACTTGACCATCTCTATCATGAGAAATACTATTCCAACCCGTGTAAGGATCATTGTACAGTTGGCCGTAGTAGCCACCTTGGTGACCTTGGTAAATGAGGTGTTGAAAGCTTTTGCCTATGATATGTATAAGGAGCTTTCGGTATTTGTGGGTTTGATTATTACCAACTGTATCGTAATGGGACGTCTTGAGGCTTTTGCGATGGGTAATAAGCCATATGATTCCATTCTTGATGGTTTTGGTAGTGCCCTTGGTTATTCTTGGATTATTTTGGCGGTCGCCTTCTTCCGGGAGTTATGGGGTTCAGGTACCATTTTTGGCGTGCCTGTATTTGATACCGTTTCATCCTTATTTGGAGAGGATTTCTCATTGGCTACCAACGGTTTGATGGTGAGTCCTGTAGGTGCCTTTATCATCCTTGGCTTGATCATCTGGGTACAGCGTACCAAAACAGGTTATGTTGAACATTAAAAATTGCTAAGAAATGGAATTATTTAGCTTAGGAATCCGGTCAATCTTTATTGACAATATGGTATTTGCGTACTTTTTGGGGATGTGCTCTTTCTTGGCCGTTTCTAAAAAAGTAGATACAGCCTTGGGACTTGGTGCGGCGGTTATCTTTGTATTGACGATCACTGTTCCTTTGAACTGGCTATTGAATGAATTTGTACTTAAGGAAGGTGCGTTATCTTTCATGGGTGAATCTTTCGCCACGATAGATTTGACTTTCTTGAGGTTTATTATGTTTATCGCGATCATTGCTGCCATGGTGCAGTTGGTGGAGATGATTGTAGAAAAATTTGCTCCAGCTCTTTATGGAGCATTGGGTATCTTCCTTCCTTTGATCGCTGTAAACTGTGCGATCTTGGGTGGTTCTCTTTTCATGGCCCAAAGGGATTATACTTTAGCTGAGGCTACTGTGTATGGTTTTGGTTCTGGTATTGGTTGGTTATTGGCTATTATAGCCTTGGCTGCTATCAGAGAGAAATTAAAGTATTCAAATGTGCCTAATGGTCTTAAGGGGCTTGGTATTACCATGTTGATTACAGGCTTGATGGGAATTGCCTTCATGTCTTTCATGGGGATTGACCTATAATTTATAGGTACTAAATTTTAAGCCCTGCTGAAAAATCGGCAGGGCTTTTTTTGTTTTTTAGCTATTCAGGCATAATTTTTATAGCTTTTATGCTGTCATTAAACTATAATCTGTATATCCGCTATGTTGCCAGTAAGCATTAATCCTTTGCTCGAGTGGTCGGAAGACTGAAGCAGCTGATACTTTATAAAAGCGATCGTTTTAACCTGCTTTTAATCTTTACTGGTATAATTGCGGATATATATAAACTAGAATACCATGTCATTTACTTCCAAACGGATATTGAATTACTTTCTAAAAGGTTTGCTTTTCGTAGCGCCTTTGGCACTGACCATTTATATTATCTTTCAGATTGTTAGATTTTTGGATAACCTTTTGCCTATTCCTGTTCCTGGATTAGGAATTTTGATTGTGTTTGCGATGATTACCTTTATAGGTTATCTCGCCAATATATTTATTACGAAGCCGATTTTTATACTATTGGAAAGGGGGCTTTTCAAGATTCCTTTGGTCAATATCATTTACACGAGTATTAAGGATCTGATGTCGGCCTTTGTGGGGGATAAGAAAAAATTCAATACTCCCGCAATAGTACAGTTGACCGAAACCATTAGCCGTTTGGGATTTATTACGCAGGATGACCTGACGGTGATAGGAGAGGAAGATTTGGTGGCGATTTATTTTCCCCATTCTTATAATTTCAGCGGAAATTGTTTCTTGGTACCCAGAAAGAATGTGCGTGTGCTGCAGAATGCAAATAGTGCCGATGTGATGAAGTTTATTGTTTCTGGTGGGGTTTCAGAATTGAAAAAGTAGTTAAGTGTTGTGCCAAAAAAGGCTCCATTAAGGAGCCTTTTTTGAATGTATTTTCCAAATTAGATTTGTGCTTCAAGTTTTTGGGATAGGACAGCTTTTGGTACAGCACCCACTTGTTTGTCTACAATTTCGCCATTTTTGAAGAATAATAGCGTTGGGATACTTCTGATTCCAAATTTTGATGCTACTCCAGGGTTAGCATCCACGTCCACTTTTCCTACTACCGCTTTACCATCATATTCACCAGCAATTTCTTCTACTACTGGTCCGATCATTTTACATGGGCCACACCATTCAGCCCAAAAATCCACTAGGATTGGCTGATCAGAATTGATGATTTCTTCAAAGTTAGCGTCTGTAATTTCAATTGCTTTTGCCATTATATTGTGTGTTTATAGTTTTTCTGGTTTCAAATATAGTATTCTAAAGTATTTTAGGTTTCTTTTAGTTCCGCTTTGATGAAAATATTTCTCAAAGGTGGCTTGTAAGGTCTTGAAACGCAATATTTTTTAGATGATTTTGTAGCTGAGTTCTTGTATGCTTTCCAGTTCTTTGATCATCTCGAAAGAAGGATCAACCGTATATTTGGTAGACATCAGGTCCACTGCGATCCTTTCTTTTACATCTGTCACATTGATATGTAATTTGGCTTCTCCCTTGTATTTTGTGGTGATGGATTCCAGTTTCTCCATCAAATCCAAAGTAAGGTCATCGAGGTTGATGTTGATCCTGATGCCTTTTACCATCTTGCTCCTGACTTCATTGAGCAAAATAATATTTCCTACTTTAAATTCCAGTTCCTCAGGGTTCCAACGTTTTCCCTGTATACTTCCTGTGACATAGAGGAACCAACCCGTCATAAAGTATTCTTTGAATTTGACGTAATCATCGCCAAAGAAAAAGAAGGTGTGGCCGCCATTATAATCCTCTAAAGTCAGTGTGCCAAAGGGGTTGCCGTTTTTGGTGGTTCTGTGAGCAAAGGATGTTACCACACCCGCTGCCTTAATATTTTCTCCCTTGGATTTTAAGGCCTCTGTATTGGCAAATTCTGAAAGAGGGGTATTGGTAAAAGATTCAAATTCTACTTTGAACTGGTCCAATGGGTGGCCGGAAATATATAGCCCAACCACTTCTTTTTCGATATTGAGCTGCTGAAGCTGGCTGAATGGCTCGATAGGAGTAATGCTGGGCATGGGAACTTCCATGCCAGAACCACCTCCAAACAGGGATACCTGAGAGCTTTCAGCTTCTTGGGCCTTTTTCTGGGCATATTTTACCGCTTTTTCGATTAGGGTGGCATCATTTTCAGGACCTTCCAAGTACTGCCTTCTATGGTGGTCAGGAAAACAGTCAAATCCACCGGCCATGGCCAAGGATTCCAACGTTTTCTTGTTGACAGCCCTCAGGTTGACTCTCTGGGTAAAATCAAAGATATTCTTATAATGGCCATTTTCTTCCCTTTCCTCTATGACCGAATGTACGGCGGCTCCTCCAGCGCCCTTGATGGCAGCCAGTCCAAACCGGATTTGGCCTTCCTGGTTTACCGTAAAGCCTTCTTTGGATTCATTGACATCAGGTCCCAGTACTTCAATTCCCATTCGTTTACATTCTTCCATGAAGAAGGTTACTTGGGTGATGTCGTTCATATTATTGCTCAGTACCGATGCCATGTATTCGGCAGGGTAGTGGGCTTTTAGGTAGGCTGTTTGATAGGCTACCCAGGCATAACAAGTGGAGTGGGATTTGTTAAAGGCGTAAGAAGCAAAGGCTTCCCAGTCCTTCCAGATCTTTTCCAGTTTAGTTTTATCATGCCCTTTTTCTGCCGCCTGATTGACAAATTTCGGTTTCATCTTATCCAGGACATCCTTCAGCTTCTTACCCATTGCTTTACGGAGGACATCGGCCTCACCTTTGGTAAAGCCTGCCAATTTCTGGGAAAGGAGCATTACCTGTTCCTGGTAGACGGTAATCCCGTAGGTTTCCTGAAGGTACTCCTCCATATCATCCAAGTCATAGGAAATCTCTTCATCTCCATGCTTCCTTCTAATAAAACTTGGGATGTACTCCAATGGCCCTGGACGATAAAGGGCGTTCATGGCAATCAAATCGGCAAAAACGGTAGGCTTAAGTTCCCGCATGTATTTCTGCATACCAGCGGATTCATATTGGAATATCCCTACTGTTTCACCTCTTTGGAAAAGTTCATAGGTAGGGGCATCATCGATGGGGAAATTTTCAGGATCCAGCTCTATGCCATGCCTTTCCTTGACGATCTTTACGGCGTCTTTGATCAGGGTAAGGGTTTTCAGTCCCAAGAAGTCCATTTTTAGCAGGCCTGCACTTTCTACCACGGAGTTATCAAACTGCGTACAGTACATGTCGGAGTCTTTGGCCAATGCTACTGGGACAAAGTTGGTAATATCGTCTGGGGTAATGATTACCCCACAGGCGTGGATTCCCGTGTTTCTTACTGATCCTTCCAGGACCTTGGCCTGATTGATGGTTTTCGCGAGGTCATCAGCTCCCTTGGATATATTGATGAGCTCATAAGCCTTGTCTATGTTCTCAGCATTGCCTTTTAGCTTATCTGAAAGCTTGGCACGGTCGCTTGCCAGCCCAAATAATGCTTTGAGTTTGATGTCTGGAACCAATTTGGCCAATCTATCTGCATCAGATAGAGGAAGGTCCAATGCTCTAGCGGTATCGCGAATGGCAGATTTAGCAGCCATGGTACCATAAGTGATGATCTGGGCGACCTGATTGGCACCATATTTTTCGATTACGTAATCGATTACTTTTTGACGACCGTGGTCATCAAAGTCAATATCAATATCGGGAAGTGATACCCGGTCTGGATTAAGGAATCTCTCAAAAAGGAGATCGTACATGATGGGGTCCACATTGGTAATCCCGATGCAATAGGCTACTGCTGAACCGGCGGCAGATCCCCTTCCTGGGCCAACAGACACGCCCATTTCCCTGGCTGCGGTGGTGAAATCCTGTACGATAAGGAAATAGCCGGGATAACCTGTGTTAGCAATAATGGAAAGCTCAAAGTCAAGTCTTTCCCGGATTTCGTCCGTGATTTCCGGATAGCGTTTTTTTGCACCTTCATAAGTGAGATGGCGTAAATACGCATTTTCCCCTCTTTTGCCTCCATCCTCATCATCTTGGGGATCCTGGAATTGTTCAGGAATATTGAATTTGGGGAGCAGTACCTCTCTGGCCAGCTTATATACTTCGATCTTTTCTACGATCTCATTGGTGCATTCAATGGCTTCTGGAAGGTCTGCGAAGAGCTTTTTCATCTCTTCAGGAGTTTTGATATAAAACTCTTCATTGGGGAAGCCGTAGCGGAATTCCCGGCCTCTTTTCCCAATGTACTTTTTAGGTTTGTCTACCTTTTCCCCATCTTTTACGCAAAGAAGAATATCATGGGCTTTGGCATCGTTTTTTGTGTTATAATAAGTGTTGTTTGCGGCGAAATACTTTACATCATATTTTTTAGCAAAGCGCAATAGTACTTCATTGACCTTTTCTTCTTCAGGTACACCGTGGCGGTTAAGTTCTACATAGAAATCATCGCCAAACAGCTCCTTCCACCATACAAAGGCTTCTTCTGCCTGGGTCTCCCCAACGTTTAGGATCAGGAAGGGTATTTCTCCCCATAAACCACCTGTGGAGGCAATAATATCACCTTTGTATTGCACCAAAAGCTCTTTGTCAATCCTGGGTACATAATAAAATCCTTGGGTATAGGCAAAAGAGGCCAGTTTGGCCAAATTATGGTATCCGGCTTTGTTTTTTGCTAAGAGAACGGCCTGAAAGCCATCATCTTTTTTGGATTTGTCCTGATGGTTTTGGCATATATTGAACTCACAGCCTACGACAGGTTTGATGTCATTGGCCATGGCTTCTTTTACGAAGTGGAAGGCAGCCATCATATTTCCATGATCTGTCATGGCGATTGCCGGCATATTGAATTCCTTCGCACGGGCCACCATGGCAGGAATCTCTGAGGTGGCCTGAAGGATGGAATATTGCGTGTGCACATGAAGGTGGCTAAATGGTACATCCACCAAGTCACCTATATCGGCTTTACGGGCTTGCTTGAATACATCCTGTGCGGCCTGCTTTTGTTCATCCTTGGCAGCAGCAAAGTTAGCAGCATCCAGTTTTGGAGCTTCATAAATGACCTCTTCTACAGCAATGCCCTCTTCAGGTGGCTGTACTTTTGCACTTATTAGTCCAAAGAAACATTTGGCCGTAGCATCTACGTCATAGGCAGCATCGTGAGCATCCTCGAATCCTACACCGAAGAGTTTTTGGTGTAATTCCGTAAGGGTTGGCCATTTGAATTTGCCTCCCCTGCCTCCAGGTATGGCACAGAACTCTGTGGAGATGTCCTTGGTATCCAGCTCCTTTTTCTCCATAAGCTGCATGGGGACATCAGCACGGAGGTATTCCGATCCGCAGACATTGATATCGAATCCGATATTATGACCTACCAAGTATTCGGCCTTGTCCACATCCTTATGGAAGATTTCAAGTACCTCCTTGAGGTCATGTCCTTCCTTCAAAGCCCGGTCTGTGGAAATTCCATGGACTTTTTCGGCATTGTAAGGTATAGTGAAACCTTCTGGTTTTACAATGTAATTATGGTTGGAGATCAGCTTCCCTTTTTCATCATGTAACTGCCAGGCCAGCTGTACCAGTCTTGGCCAGTTGTCCAGATCAGTGATGGGGGCGTTATAGTCCCGGGGTAAACCTGTGGTCTCGGTATCAAAAATAATATACATAAGTACTTCTTGGATTTGGGGAATCTAAATTAAGCCTAATCTTTTGAATCTGCCAGAAAGAAGACGGCAATTGTCATAGAAAATATGCTTGGAATTTGGCCTTATAAAAAGGAGTAAAAGTGCTCTTTTTACACCTGTTTGATATCGTTTATATGGGGCGAATGTATGGGGCATTCTTTTTTATTTGCCAAATTATTAGTAAATTGAAATGTAAAATTTTGGACGGATATTTTGTCATATTTATATCGAAATACAGTAAGTCTTCTCTTCTTTTTAAAGAAATCACTAAATAATTATGGGAAAAACAATTATTGTGTCGAACAGGTTGCCTGTTAGTTTGAGGCATAAGAATGGAAAATTTGAGTTCAAACCCAGTGCCGGAGGTCTTGCAACAGGCTTAGGGTCAATTTACAAGGAAGGAGAGAATATTTGGATAGGGTGGCCTGGAAATGATGTGGAAGATCCGGAGCAGCGGGCGGAAATCATTATTGAATTGCACGATTTAAAAATGGCTCCAGTATTCCTGACCAGTGAGGATATTGAGCAGTTTTATGAGGGGTTCAGTAATGAAACACTTTGGCCAGCCTTTCACTATTTTACCCAGAATATTAATTATGACGAGGATCATTGGGATGCCTATGTGCGCGTAAATGAAAAGTTTTGTGATGCCATCTTGAAAAAGGCCAATCCGGATGATACGATTTGGGTGCATGATTATCAATTATTATTATTACCTCAAATGCTGAGGGAGAAATTGCCACATGCGACCATAGCATTTTTTCAACATATTCCGTTTCCGTCCTACGAGGTGATCAGGATGTTGCCGTGGAGACATCAGATTCTTTCGGGAATGTGTGGAGCGGATTTGATAGGTTTCCATACTTATGATGATATGAGGCACTTTTTGAGTGCTGTGGGGAGAATAATGGGCTTGTCCAATGAGAGCGGTTATATACAAGCCGAGAATAGGCTGATCAATGTCGATTCCTTCCCAATGGGGATCGATTATGAGAAATTTGCCCAGTCTGCCAAATCCAGAAAGACCAAGAATATCGCCAAGAAGTTTTTGGGCGTATTGGATGATCAAAAGTTGTTGCTGAGCATTGACCGTTTGGATTATTCGAAAGGAATTCCACAAAGAATTAAGGCCTTTGACCGGTTCTTGTCCGAAAATCCCGACTATCATGGCAAGGTGTCCATGATCATGGTGGTGGTGCCATCCAGGGCCAAGGTGAAATCCTATAAGAACCTGAAAGAGGAAATAGATACCTTGGTGGGAAGGATCAATAGTGATTATTCTACTTTGAATTGGGTACCGATCCATTATTTTTATAGGAGTTTTCCTTTTGAGGAGTTGAGTGCTTTTTATAGCATGTCAGATATTGCTTTGGTTACGCCATTGAGAGATGGTATGAACTTGGTCTGCAAGGAGTTTGTGGCCAGTAAGATCGACAAAAAAGGAACGTTGATCTTGTCTGAAATGGCTGGTGCCAGTAAAGAGTTGCAGGATGCTATTTTGGTCAATCCAAATGATAATAAAGGGGTTTCCGATGCTATAAAACAGGCCCTTACGATGGATGAGAAGGAGCAGAAAAGTAGGATTACTTCCATGCAGGATACCATTCAGCGATACGATATTTTCCAATGGGTGAAGGTGTTCATGGGCAGGTTGGATTATGTGAAGAAAAAGCAGCAGGAATTACAGTCCAAGGAGGTGGATGCTGAGGTGATGAGCGAGCTGCATAATTATTTTCAGGAAGCCAAAAAGCCCATTTTATTCTTGGATTACGATGGTACTTTGGTGGGTTTCAAGAGCAAACCAGAGGATGCCTATCCAGATGAGGAATTGAAAAAGTTAGTAGCAAAACTGACCAAGAAATCCCAAGTAGTGATTATAAGTGGCAGGGATAAGGAAACGCTTGGAAAGTGGTTCAAAGGCCAAAAGGTAGACCTTATTGCCGAGCATGGTGTTTGGCTGAAGACCAATGGAGCCAAAGACTGGGAACCCTATGCCGATGTGGATGATAGTTGGAAACCAGATATCAGGTCTGTGATGGAATATTATGTACAAAGAACTCCGGGAGCCTTTATTGAAGAAAAACACCATTCATTGGTTTGGCATTATAGAAAAGTAGAAAGTGGATTGGGGGATTTAAGGATGAGAGAGTTGTTTAGTCATTTGAAGTATATGGCCAGGGGACATAATCTACAGGTTCTGGAAGGTAATATGGTGCTGGAAATCAAACGGCCTGATATCAATAAAGGCAGGGCTGCTACCAGCTTTATGAAGGGGAATGAATATGATTTCACTTTGGCGATAGGTGATGACTGGACAGATGAGGATACTTTCCAAGCCATGCCAAAGGGCTCCTATAGCATCCGGGTAGGTTATAGTTACACTAAGGCAAATTATAATATCAAAAGTCCTAAAGAGGTGAGGTATTTATTGAATAAGTTGACTTGATCTTTTGGATTAAAGATCATTGTTTTAAAGTTGTCCCAAAAGAGAGCGATTCCTTTTGGGATAACTTATTTTTTCGTTTTTTTGATTTAGTTATTGTTTGAACATCACCTTTTTAACAGGTCTACTTATGAAGTTTAATCTAATGTTTTTAGCCTCTTGCATCTTATTTTTCCAGTGCCAAGAAAAGAATGAAACAGGGGAAGCATTACCTGTTATTATCATCGACCACGATAAGAAGGAGGAGTTGTCTTTAAGAGACTTTGCCAGTGATTACCGGGAAATTCCATTGGAGATGACCGAAAATAGCACCATTCAATACATCAATGATATTGCTGTATCTGATGAACACCTATATATTGATGATGTCAAAAATGGCGTTTTGCAGTGCAATAAAGATGGGAATTTTATAAAGGTCATTGGGAAAAAGGCTGAAGAAGGACCTGAAACTTATGCAACTCCCACTTCTATTGCCTTTGATGAAGAAGAAAAGGCTATAATCATTGCGGATACTTATCGCTTCAAACTATACAAATTCAATCTGGAGGGAAGGCTGATTGGGGAGACAGAAAAATTACCTGTTGAACCTATTTTTGTCAAAAGCTCCAAGGATGGCTATTGGGCAGTAGCAGAAGAGTTTGTTACTGATGGTAGTGGTAACAGTAGATTTTATCGGGAAGCTGAAATTTATAGACTTGATAAAGATCTAGAAATCCTAAATAAGTTTACGGCAGACCATTTAAGCTTGAAAAGTGCTTGGGGCGCACCGAGGCGACAGCCTTCACTACTTTTTTACTCGGAAAATGATTCTCTTAATTACTTTTACAATCCTATTTTACTTCCTTCTCGTGCCTATTCAGGGAAATTTGACCGCGATACCTTGTACCAAGTACAGGAAGAAGGCCTTATACCAAAAGTAAGGTTTGCATTTTCCAGAGCGATATGGGATGGAGAAAAGAAAATTTTCCATCTCCGAAAGGTGATGGCCTATAAACAATATTATTTGGTTAGTTATGAATATCGGAGCAGTCCCTACTTGTTTATTTATGATAGGTCCACCAAAGAAGGTAAGGTGGTCCAAGAGGGTTTGAGTTTACCTGGTTTAGAAGAAAAATTTATGCCTTATTCAAAGTCCAATGGCCAAATGTACTTGATGGTACAAAGACCGCCTGAACCAGGTAAAGCAGAGCCTAATCCTTCAATTATACTCTTTTGAGTTTTTTATGCTGTATTGATGGGGATGTCAATTACTGCCAGAAAACCTTTGCCTGGCTGACTTTCAATATTGAACTGCCCATTGAGCATTTGTACTTTGGCTTCGATACCGTGCAGTCCAAAACCTGAATTCTGTTTTTGGGGATCCATTCCAATTCCATTGTCCTCTACGGTGATGTTGATGCTGTCCAAATGATTGATTAGCTGTAATTGGATGTTCGTAGCCTTGGCGTGTTTTATGCTGTTATTGACCAGTTCTTGGCATATACGGTAGATGGTCAATTCTATTTGTTCGGGTAGACGTTCTTCCAATCCCAAGACTTGGAGATGGGCTTCCATTTGGTCATTGAGGTTGATTTCCTCTATCAAGGTTTGAAGTGCTGAGGCCAATCCAAAGCGCCTCAGGGAAACTGGAGACATATTATGGGCAATTCTCCTTACCTCCTCAATGGCCTCGTCCATTTTATCCAAAGTATCCTTATAGCGTTCGTTATGGGTGTTTTCTTGTAAGCTATGAAAACGCATTTTGATCGTGGACAGCAAGGAACCAAGGCTGTCATGGAGGTCGCCTGCAATTCGCTTTCTTTCATCTTCTTGAGTTTGTATGATGTCCCTGAGGTGATTGTTTTTTTGGTTTTCTATCATGGAAGAAAGCCTTTCTTTTTCCTCCATTTCTCTTCTGATTTCCTCGTTCAGCTTTAAGGTTTTTTCATGTGTTCTAGCGTTTTCAATGACCATTCCTCCTTGGTTGGCGACTATCCTAATCCATTTGATGGCGGCTTCTTGGTAGATGTTTTTTATAAAACGGTTTTCCAGGTACACCACCATGGACAAGTAGCCATTTATATTAATGGGTAGGATCATCATCGATTGTACGGACTGCTTCCGTAATTCCTTGACTTCAGAAAAGCTGTTTTCACTTTCCAGCTCATTCATCAGCAGCAATGACTGGGTCCTGTGGGCCATTAACATCAAGCCAGATGGGGTTTGATCAGCTGCTGCTACAGGATTGCCGGTCAGGGGTAATAAGGAATGGGCCGTTTGGTGAATGACTTCCCCGCTTTTTTCTATCCATTGGATGACGGTTTTGGTAGATCCGGATAGCCTTAAAAGCATGACCATCAGTTTTTTGCTTAGAGGTTTGGATTCAAGCTCTCCACTTAGTTCCCTAAGTAATGTTTCTATATCCTGTTCAGGCATTTGGACCATTTGCTCATTCAACAGGAAGGAATATTGTTGGATAAGTTGGTTTGCTTTGGCCTTTCCTTCCCATTGCTGATAGGCTTGGATGGCCATTAGTAGCTGTTCGGAGGCATTGTTAAGTTCATTTAGGCTTAGTAAATGTTTTCCTAATAGCTCATGGGCCAGGGCACGTTCATAATGATTGGTACCGGCTTTTTCGATTGCCTGTTCATAATCCGCATGGATACTTTCTTTTTCAATATGTTTTAGTCGGCCATATTCTGCATTTAGTAAATGATAAGTAGAAGCATAATTTTCTGGGGCATGAATATTCCACTGCTCCATTGCGCTAAGAATGAGCTTGAGTTCTTCCAATAAATTAGGTTGGGCATGGGAGGGGAAATTGTTCCAGTTTTGGCTGATCGAAAGAAAAAGCAGGACAAGGTTGGCTGGTACTAGTGGCGATCCTTCCTGTAATTTTTGGTTTTTTCTGGCATCCCGGGTACAGGCCAGTGCTTGGTCATAATGGCCAAACAGGAAATAATACCTTGCCCAAACGTAGTTTCTATAAAAACGTTCTTCCTGGATGGTCAATTTTGCGGCCAACCAACTCGGTTGTTGGCGAGGAATGGAGAAAAATGCATTGTCTCCACAAAGGTATTGGATGAGGCTTTTTTGGTAATGGGTAATATAATAAGTCAATTCCTTACCAGGGTAGGATTCTTCGAATTCATAACCCAATAGCGATTTAATGGGTGCTCCAGAAAGTAAATGAAGATTGAAAAGGTGGGTTTTAAGGATATAAAGTCCAATTAGGTCTCCAGAAAGTCTACCGGCCTTCATCCCTTCAGTAAGTAAGTTTCTACTTTGATTAAAACTCTTTTTCCACGGCTGGATGTAGAAGGCAAATACGCCATAAACCCTACAGCGGTACTCTAGATCATTCAGTTCTTGGTTGGTGGCTAGTCCTCTATGGCCAAATTCGTAGCCTTTTTCAATGTCGCCGGCTATGATGTTCATCCGGCCATAGCTCACATGGCCAATGGCCTTTACGGCGGGGTTTTGACTGCCTTGTGAGCGATGGATAATCTGTAAGGCCGCCCAGGTCATCATAATATCAGAAGTGTGATGCAGTGCCATGCCCCCTACATAAAGTAGTTTTAAGATGGCGTTTTGTTTTTGGAATAGATTAGTGTTTTTGTCAGTAGATGGGACGTCTTTCCTGCCTAGGTCCTTTGTTAGGGATTCAATTTCTGTTTTAAACGTGGCATCATCTTTTGGAAGTGATACGTCCAGTTCCAATAGTATTTCGCCTAATATTTTAAGTACTTTTCTATACCTCCCAAGGTGGTTGTTGATGGTGATTTTAAGGACAAAAGCTTCTGCCCTTTTTAAGGGGTCGAGTAAGCGCTCCAAAAGATGGTCGAGAAAAATTTCAGCCAAGTCATATTCTCCCATATAATACTCGACTTTGGCCCTCTCCATCCAGGTTTCCCATAATTGATCTTTTATGGTTTCCCAAGGTAGCTCATTGAACAGGTCAGCACTGACTTTAAGGAAATGCCTTGCTTGTTCGTAAGCATGGTCTTTTTGTTGTATTCTACCAGCTTCAAGGTTGATTTTAGCACATAATAGCGTTTCTCCTTGTTTTTTTACTTTATCGAGAGCTTGATTAAAGTGCTGGGCTGCGATTACTATTTGGGTATGGTCTGAATTTTCTTGGGGAACAGCTATGGTTTCTTTGGCTATTTTATAATGAATATTGGATTTTTCCGTTTGGGGAATCCTGTCATAGATCACTTCTGCCATATAGGTTTCTGTAAACCTGAGCTTACCCTCGTGAAATTCGGTGAGGCCGGCATCAGTAGTTTCTTGGATAGCAGCGGCCAGGTTTTTTTCTTCTTTAGAAAGTAATTTCAATAAGGTCTCCTTTTTGAAATTACTCATGGAAGACATGATATAGAGTAATTCCAAACTTGGAGCAGAAAGTTTATCCAGTCTGCTCGAAAGGATATTTTGAGAATTTCTGCCTTGGTATTGTTGATGAATTTGATTTAAGTTTCCTTGCCAAAAGGCAGCCTTTTTTGATATTAGCTTGGCATTTTTTAAACTATCCACCAAAACCTGTAAATAGGAGGGGGTTCCAGCACTGAGTTGATGGCAAATTTGGCTAAGGCTAAGGTCAATGGGACCGCCTAATGTTTTTTCCAGAAAGTGCAGGGTTTGATCCTGGCTAAATCCGGCCAAGGGAATGACTTTAATGTGTTTATTGTCATATTTTAGGGATTCTATTAGCTGATTGACCCGGAGCATGTTTTCCTTCGAATCCCTGCTGGAGCCTATCCAGATCATTTTTTGGGGAGGAAGGCTGGTGACCAGATAGTATAGTAGGTTGACACTGGAACCATCCATCCATTGCAGGTCATCGGTAAAAAATAGCACGGGCTTATTGAAAAAGTCGCTCAGGAATTCAAAGAAGATTTTGAAGAGACGGTAAAGCTGGTTCTCAATTTTTGGATTTGGAGAGGAAGGGTTTTTGAATTCTGTACCCTTTAAAAGGTTTAATTCTGGAATATAGTCATGCAATAACTGAAAGTAAGCGCCTAGTTTGTTTCTTAGACCCGATGAAAATGTATTGAAGGAATCACGGTCCATCTCATTATAAACATTTCTTAGAAAATCCGCAATTCCTATTTTTAGCCCGGCATAGGGGATGCTTTTGCGCTGCTGATGGTGTTTGATATTTAATATTAAATATTGATCAGTTTTGAATTGAAAGAGAAATTGCTCGATCAAATAACTTTTGCCTGTACCAATAGGACCCGTGACAATAATGCCACATTGTTCCGTGTTTTTCCCAGCTGCCATATATTGGATATGCCTTTCCAGCTTGCTATAAAAGCCTTGGTTTTCGGGAGAAATATGATCTGTGCCTATTGGATGACCATTCATGGTTGATTATATGAGTTAGACAGATTATTGATGTTTTGCCCATGCATTGTTTAAGGAAATTTAGTTTTTCCTTACCAAAAGAAGCAAGCCAAGGTAAGTCAATGCGCCATTGACCAATAAAATTTCGAAACCAAATTGGTATCCACCAAACCAGTTTGCAGAAAAACTATCCAGTAAATAGCTGATCAAAGGTGCAGTGATGCACACTAACGGAACCCAGCGGTCTTTTACTTGAAGCTTATTGGAAAGCCCAAAAGCAAAAAGGCCTAAGAGAGGGCCGTAGG
This sequence comes from Echinicola marina, assembly GCF_020463795.1. Classification (NCBI taxonomy): domain Bacteria; kingdom Pseudomonadati; phylum Bacteroidota; class Cytophagia; order Cytophagales; family Cyclobacteriaceae; genus Echinicola; species Echinicola marina. The sequence continues at coordinate 2,411,819 of NZ_CP080025.1, forward strand.
TAAATCCTGCGGCTTTGAATACCGCACTGACTACACTACTATTATTGAGCATATCAAATAAAATGATAATAATGAATATCAGGAAAGTAAACCCGATATGAACGGCTAGTCGTGTTGATTTTTGAACGGTATGTCTCTTGGATGGCAGATCAAGGATGTCCACACAAAAGGAGGTGGTCAAGGCTGTCAGGGCAGAGTCAGCACTAGAAAAAGCTGCTGCTATTATCCCCAATAGGAAAGTGATTCCAGCCAAAGTACCAAAATGATTTAAGGCGAGAATTGGGTACAGTTCGTCTGTGCTTTTAGGAATGGCAATGCCATTTTGTTCCGCAAAATAGTAAAGTAATACTCCCAAGGAAAGAAAAAATAAATTGGAAATAAAGAAGCTTATTGAGAACCAAAAAATGTTTTTCTTGGCTTCTTTTTGATCCTTGCAAGTCAAGTTTTTCTGCATGACGTTTTGATCCAGGCCATTCATGGTAATGGTGATAAATACCCCGGCAAAGAACATTTTATAGAAGTTTTTACTCGATAGGGGATCCCATTCAAAGATGCTGCTCAAAGGGTTTGATTTGATTACTCCAAGCAGTTCTACTGTATTTAGCTCCAATTCCTGGCTAATAATGATGATACTGATAATCACTGCCAATAAAAGAAATGTCGTCTGCAAGGTGTCTGTCCATACGATGGTTTTGATACCTCCTTTGTAGGTGTACAGCCAAATCAACAAGGCAGTGGTGAATACGGTGATAAAAAAAGGAATGTTGAAGGCATCAAAGAAGGCAATCTGCAAAACTGTAGCAGCCAGGAAGAGTCTAAAAGAGGCGCCAATGGTTTGGGAGATCAAAAAGATCACTGATCCTGACAGATATGAGTTATGGCCAAATCTGCCCTTTAAGTATTCATAAATTGAAATTAATTTTAGTTGATAGAACAATGGGATAAGAATCAAGGCTATGACGGCATATCCTACCATATTTCCCATCACAAACTGCAGGTAATTCCATGAGGAGTTTCCCACTTCTCCAGGGACGGAAATGAAGGTGACTCCAGAGAGTGAGGCACCGACCATCCCGAAAGCGACCAAGTACCAAGGGGACTGACGATTGGCTGTGTAGAAGGTTAAATCATCGGTTTTTCTTGAAGTCAGGTAACTTATGAATAATAAAAGCAGGAAATAAGCAGCGATGACAATAAATACCAGACTTTGGCTCATGATTAAGGTGTTTTGATGGTTCTCCTTTTTCCCTTGGTTATTATTTCAAGTGGAAGGGAGGCTTTACTTTCGTTGTGAAGGCGGTCCACAGTGGTGATACAATAGGTGTATTTGCTGCGTTTTTTTATTTCATTATCCTGCCAAGATTGTAGGGGATAGGCATCTTTTTGAACAATACCTACAATATGGTTGGGCTTGGAAATATCAATCACTTCACCTTCTTCGAATCTGTAAATTACAAAATAACTGATATCTCCTTCCAAATTGGCAGTCCAATTTAAAGTAATTCCTCTTTCAGGATTTCCCCTTGCTTGGAGGTTTTTCGGGGAAGATGGTGCTGATGGATCTATCCAAGGCATGGTTGGAGGCAGTGCAGGGCTAGCATAGGCCTTTGCTAGTTGGGAATTGATATTTTCCTTATTGCCAGCGATGGTTCTTGCACTGAAAAACATACTTCCTTTTACTTCAGGGAAAGTCCGATTATAATTGATTTGGTTCACAATCTCGTTTTCGTCCTCCCAACCTTTTTGCCCCACTCTATAGATCCCCTGGCCAATATACACGTGCTTTCCGTAATTATTCTCTGCCCACCATTCTACCAAGGTTTTGTATTCAGCCAACTCAAAACCAATATGCCAGTAAATTTGTGGCGTGATATAATCAAGCCATCCTTCCCTCAGCCATTTGAGTACATCGGCATAGAGGTCGTCATAGTTGGTTTGACCTGCTTGGGTATCTGATCCTTTTGGGTCTTTGCTTTTGTTTCTCCAAACCCCAAAAGGACTGATGCCAAATTTCATAAAAGGCTTTTCTGCTTTGATCCTCTTGGAAAGTTCTTCTACAAAATAGTCGACATTATTTCTCCTCCAGTCTTCTATATCATCAAAGCGCTGACCATACTTAGCAAAGGAACTACTATCAGGAAATACCTCATTGGCTATTTTATATGGATAAAAATAGTCGTCAAAATGAACAGCATCCATCTCATAGTGTTTCACCACCTCAATGATTGATTGCAGGACAAATTCTTGGGCTTTAGGAATTCCCGGGTCGTAATACCATTTTCCTCCGTATTGTACAAACCATTCGGGATGTTGGATGAGCGGATGTCCTGCCGAAGGAATGAAATCTTTACTGTTGGAAGCCCTGTAGGGGTTGAACCAGCCGTGAAACTCCAATCCGCGTTTTTTTGCTTCCCGAATCATAAAGCTTAAAGGATTATAATATGGTTCGGGATCCTTTCCCTGTTTTCCGGTCAAATAGGCAGACCAAGGTTCATAGCTTGAAGGGTAGAAGGTGTCGGCAGTAGGGCGAATCTGCATGATAATGGCATTCATCCCTGCTGCTTTTAGCGTGTCCAATAAGGCGACGTATTCGGCCTGCTGCTGGGCAGCAGCTAGTCCTTTTTTGCTTGGCCAATCTATATTTTCTACCGTAGCAATCCATGCAGCCCGCAGTTCTCTTTTTGGTGCTTGCTGGGCATTGACTTCCGAAATTTCCAGTATGGAAAATATCAAAAATAACAGTAAGCAGGGAATCCTTTTGATAATTGACATCATGGGGCTGGTTATTAAATGCATTGATTGTGGTAAGCTTCAATGGCTTTTTTTACGGAACCATGTTTGCTAAGCAGTTGCTTGGCTGCTTCATAATCCAAATCGGGGATCTCGTCCATGACCATTTTGGTACCCCTGTCCACCAGCTTGTTATTGCTCAGCTGCATATGGACCATTTTATTGCCTTTTACTTTCCCTAATTTGATCATTAGGCTGGTACTGATCATATTGAGTACCAATTTCTGCACGGTGCCTGCTTTCATTCTGGTGCTTCCGGTGACGAATTCTGGCCCTACTTCTACTTCAATTGGAAAATTGGCAGCATGGGATATTGCTGCGTTTTTATTGCAGCTGATACTGCCCGTGACCAAACCATTTTTCTGGGCCGCTTTTAAACCTCCCAAGACATAAGGCGTTTTTCCTGATGCGGCTATTCCGATCAATATGTCCTTGTGGTTGATTTGGCGCTTTTCTAGGTCTTTCCATGCTTGTTCGGGATCATCTTCAGCTCCTTCTACCGCTGTCCGGATGGCCGAGTCACCTCCTGCAATGAGGCCTTGCACCAAGCTGGGAGAAGCACCATAAGTTGGGGGGATTTCCGAAGCATCCAGAATCCCAAGCCTTCCAGAAGTACCTGCTCCGATATAGAAGAGCCTTCCACCTGATTCAAGTCCTTTAACAGCAGCATTTACTAAGCCTTCGATTTGTGGAATAGCTTTTTCAACCGCTTTAGCAACTTTTTGGTCTTCTTGGTTGATGTTTTTAAGTAAATCATTGGTGGACATTTCTTCTAAATGATCATAAAGAGAAGATGATTCAGTGGTAGGGATGGTAGGACTTGTCATTGCTGAATGGGATTATTTGATTGCGGGTACGGTCTGGCAGTGGTATTTTACCAAGCCATCCATAGGGTGTTGTACTATGGTTTTGATTTGAATGCCATATTCGCTGGCCACTTCCTGTAGAAAATCTTCAAAATGATAAGCGATGGAGCCTGTAAAGGTAATTGCTGACGCCAAATGTTGGTTACCATAAGGAAGCACATAAAACTCAAAAAAATGTCGAAAATTATTTTTGATGATTTTTTGACAGGATGGACTGTCTGCATGTTTTAATAGGAAGGGCGTGAAGGAAGCTAAAAAGCGATTGGCCTGGGGCCTATTATAAATTTTGTCCAAGATCTGCCTGGTATCCATATTATAAGTGCTATGGAAGTCGGCTATGATGTTGGGGTCAAGTTTTTTCTGCAGTACTTGGGCAATCAGGTCTTTGCAAAGTACTGTTCCACTTCCCCAGTCTGCCAAAATAAATCCCAATGAAGGAACATTCTCAATAATTTGTTTGCCATCATAAACACAGGAGTTTGCTCCTGTGCCAAGGATGCAGGTGATGCCATGCTGGTCCTGTAATAAGCTTCTGGCTGCCCCCAGTATATCCCCATAAACCTCAGTGGGATATTTTACCGGCAGCACTGATTCAATGGCTGATTTGACCTGTTCTACCTTGGCAGGAAGTCCACATCCAGCACCATAGAAGATGACCTTGTCCACGTTTGGGGCTACTGGCAGAATTTCTTGTTGAATTATTAGGGCGATTTCTGCTTTCGATAAAAAGTAAGGGTTTAGTCCCTTACATTGTACCGAATTCAGGGTATGGCCATCGTCATCCACTAGTCTCCAGTCAGTTTTGGTTGATCCACTATCAGCAATTAATAGCATATTCTCAATTTTAATTTGCAAAGGGTGATTTATTCCAACTTGTGGTATCACTTATGATACAAAGATGTTTTTATTTGGGGCCTTAGGCATCCCTGAAAATAGGGATTTGGTACAATCACTGTATTGTCTTTTTTACAGGTATTTTTTGTAGAGGTTGTGTAGGATTCTCAAGTCATTATCATCCAAGGCTGTTTCTAGGTCCTTTTGGATGAAATGAATTTTAAAGGCCCGGATGGCTGCCTTGTAATCACTCACATCATAACCAATGATGCGGAGGGCTTCTTTGGGATTAAAATGACTGGGAACTGGCTCCAGCATTATTTTTTCAATCTTATATTCACCGTTTTCATTGGGTATTCCCATTTCTGTGACCATATGATCGTCATACCAAAGTCCATAGCCTTGTTCTGCCAATCGTTTCCATGGAAAGTAGGCACTGGGATCCACTTTTCTGGCTGGGGCAATGTCCGCATGGCCAATGAAATTGGCCGTTGGGATATGATAATCGTTTTTAAGCCTCTTTAATAAGCTGAGTAAGCTTTCTATTTGCGCTGGAGTGAATGGCTCGGATCCATTATTATCCAATTCAATGCCTATAGAAGAACTATTTAGGTCTGTATCATGTCCCCATTTACCTCGGCCCGCATGCCAAGATCTTAGGTAGTCATTGAGCATTTGTACAATGGTACCATCTTTACTGACCACATAGTGAGAACTTACTTGGGCACGAGGCAAAGTAAATGTTCTGATCGTTTGTTCAAGAGAATCTTGTGCGGTATGGTGGATGATGACAAAGTTGGGCCTTCTTATGCTGAAGTTAGTAGTGCCCACCCACAGATCGGTGACATTGGTCGTGTCGCCCTCTTCACCAGCTTTAGGAATTTCAAGGATATTTTGTGCGGTTTCTTTTACTTGTTTTTTATGTTGCTTATTGATGGACTTATAGGGATTGGGGGTGCAAGCGATAGTAATGCTGGTTAGTATCAATATAAGGCCAAGGCAATGGATTGTTTTCATCAAGAACAGGTTTTTGGATATACTTCAGTTCAAAATAGGTGTTTTTGAATTGAATATGTGATTAAGGTACAAATATCAAAACAATTTCATTGCCAAAAATCCCTGAAAAGAGTGATTTGATCCGAGAGATCTGGAAAAGTTTCTTGAATGAGAAATGAAGGGGCAGCGAATAAGGGGAGAAAGCGTTTAGAGAATGTTTTACATCCAAAGACTTTGGGTATTAACGGGGTGTTTCCCCGCGAGAGCAGTATTAAATCGTAATTTCATTAGGAAGTGTTGTACTTATTTGATCAGGCCCTTTTTATAGGCATTATTGACCAGTTCGGCGGTGTTTTTGGCCCTGAGTTTATAAAGTAAGTTTTTGCGGTGGGTTTCAACGGTATTTTTACTGATGAACAGCTCTTCACCGATTTCCTGTGTTGTGAGGCCATTTGCAATACAACCTAATACCTCCATTTCCCTATCGGAGAGCTTTTCTGTCAGCTGCATTTTTCCCGGCTTTTTGATAAAACTATTGACCAGGGTTTTGCTGACTTCCTCACCCAGATAGGTTCCTCCAGCATGCAGGGTTTGGATGGCTTCTATCAAATCATTTTTACCTGTATTTTTTAAGATATATCCTTGAGCGCCTGTTTTGAGCATATCGGAAATGAAGTGTCGGTCATTATGCATGGAGAGTCCCAATACTTTCAGGGATTTATGGGATTTAAGTAGGGTTTTAGTAGCCTCTACCCCATCCATTACAGGCATATTGATGTCCATGATCACGATATCTACCGGACTAATTTCACAATAGTTGATGGCTTCTTTGCCATTCATGGCCTCAGCGACCACCTTAATGCCAGGTATATCTGAGAGCATGGCTTTAAGGCCGTCAATAAACATTTGGTGGTCGTCAGCAATCAGTACATTGATCATGGTATTCTTGTTTAGCCTTGAAAAAAGTAACTTTATTTGTTCAACTCAGAGGGAATTAAGCCTAATTTATACTTTTTTAAAATATAAATTACATTAAAGGTAAATACTGGAAAACAGGTAGGCAATGGGTTGAAAGGCTAAAAAGTGGTTTTTTCAATGATTTGAGGTGGTTTTTATTGTCCGAAGAGATTTGTAAGGTATTGAAAAATCACTGTTTTCAGGGATGATAAAATCCATATTAATCATCATGTTAGGTGTTCAATATCTTTGAGGAAAGACCTATGGAAGAATAGCAGTGTGTATGAAAGACAGATTAAAAATAAAGCCAGTTAAACTGGGACTAATGGCCATAGGGATTCTTGTTTTTGGCGCATGTTCCCCGTCCACCTTTAGGGTGTTTCATAAGCCGATCAAATTTGATGAGGAAAGAAGATCCCTAACAATAGAATACCTGGAAGCGCATTATGGAATGGTCCAAGAGGAGCCAAGCATTGTGCCCAAAATGGTTGTTTTGCATTGGACGGCGATTCCTAACTTGGAAAGATCCTACGAAGCCATGAATCCGGTGTATTTGCCTGGAAGCAGGACTGGTATTGCAGCTGCCAGTTCCCTTAATGTTTCTTCCCATTATTTAATAGACAGGGATGGTACCATATTTCGTCAACTTCCCGATACCATAATGGCCAGGCATGTGATCGGACTGAACCATTGTGCCATTGGAGTAGAAAATGTAGGCAGTGCCAAGGAGCCATTGACCAAAGCCCAATTGAGGGCCAATGAAGCTTTAGTGAGGCATTTGAATAGGAAGTATGATATAGAATATGTCATAGGCCATCATGAGTATACTGCTTTTGAGGGACATCCTTTATGGAGGGAGTTGGATGAGGGATACAGGACGGTCAAATCCGATCCGGGAGAAAGATTCATGAAGAAAATCCGGAAACGTCTCGAGGATTTGGCATTAAAAGAACCTCCTGCTTTAAAGATAAAATAAGTTGCTAAGCTCCCCGGATAAAAGGTCATGAAGGTATTGCTTCATGGCCTTTTTTTGTGGTCAAAAGTGGGGTGTTAAGCACTTTTGGATTAATGGTGATTTGATAATATCCCTGTTTTCAGGGATGGAATGCTTCGATTTTATGAAAAAATTTGAGGAACCAATAGAGATGAAAAGCAGTGGCCAATTGACGATAAACCCAAAAGCATGGTAATAACCATCGCTTTTCAGTCCTTTTGGGAAAATAATTCACTTAACTAATAATCAAAAAATGTTAAACATGAAAAAACTTTTACGCTGTTCTTTGGGAGCGATTTGTTTTCTCCTGTTCCATTTTCAGGTACTGGCCCAGACAGTCAATGTCACTGGTACAGTAACAAGTGCTGATGATGGGACAACTTTGCCGGGAGTAAGCATCTTGGTCAAAGGAACTACCAAAGGTGTCTCATCGGACATTGACGGTAAGTATAAAATTGAAGTAGATCAGGGTGATGTACTGGTTTTTAGTTTTATTGGGATGATATCCCAGGAACAAACTGTTACGGGAGCTGGAACAATAAATGTTGCCCTAGCGGCTGAGGCCAAATCCCTCCAGGAAGTGGTTGTCGTAGGTTACGGAACCCAAAAAAGAAGTGATCTTACAGGTGCGGTAGCCACTGTGGATACGGAAGTACTTGAATCAAGACCGATCACCGATGTGGGTAGAGGTTTACAGGGGACCACCCCTGGCCTGACCATTACCACTCCAAGTGGACAGATTGGCCAGAATCCGCAAATTAGATTGAGAGGTATGACCGGGACTTTGAGTAATTCAGGTGGTGCCCAGCCTTTGATCTTGGTGGACAATGTGGAAGTGCCCAACCTCCAGATGATCAACCCTGAGGATATTGAGTCTATTTCTGTGTTGAAGGATGCCGCATCTGCTTCCATTTATGGTTCCAGAGGTGCCTGGGGGGTGATCTTGATTACTACCAAAACGGGTGAAAAAGGTGAAGCGCCCAAGATCAATTATTCCAATAACTTTTCATGGGCAACACCTACCAAAACTCCTGTTATAGCACCAGCGGCTGAAGGTGCAGAAATGGCCTTTAAAGCTTTACAAAGAACCAATCCTTCCACTAACGTATTTGGTGTCGTGGGAATGTACTTTGATGAAGAGGGCATTCAGAAAATGAGAGAGTGGGAGCAGCAATATGGCGGTCAGAATTTAGGGAATGAAATGGTTTTAGGTAGGGATTTTGAAATCCGAGATGGCAGGTTGTTCTTTTACCGTCCTTGGGATGCCGGGGATATGTTTATGAGGGAAAGTACGCCACAGCAAAAGCATGACCTGTCTGTTGCTGGAGGAACTGACAAGACAACTTATCGTTTAGGGGTAGGTTATCTTGGACAAAACGGAGTGTTAAAAGTAAATCCAGATGAGTTTAACCGTTATTCTTTGGACCTAAGTGTCAATACCGATGTGACGGATTGGATGGAAGTAAGAGGTAAAGTGCTTTACAGTAAGACCCAGTTTACAAGACCATTCTATTTTAGCAGTGAAACATACGATCCTTGGTATTATCTGTTCAGATGGCCAAAAACCTATCCATACGGAACTTATGAAGGTTATCCGTTCAGAAGTGCTGTGACGGAGGTTTCCCAAGCAAAAATGAATGAACAAACCACCTCTTTGAGCAGGATAAACCTTGGCACGACCATTCGTCCTGTAAAAGGCTTGGCCATTAATGCCAATTACACATTTGATTCAAATAATTTCCACGATCACCAAACTGGAGGAGTGGTTTCTGCATATAATTTTTGGTCTACTGGAGCCAATTTGGAGTATGCGCCTTATTCAAGTGCATCCTATAATAGGGTGATTTATGGTTCTTCATGGAGCAATAGGAATGTAGGTAAATTATTCGCCACCTATGATAAGCAGTTTGGAGACCACGCCTTCAAATTCATGGCAGGCGGTGATATAGAGTCTTATGAATATTGGTATCACAGTTCTCAAAGAAGGGATTTGATGGATTTGGATAGAGGAGAGCTTGACTTGGCGTCCGGTGATCAGTTTGTAGGCGGCTCTAGAAACCAATGGGCCACGATGGGGGCCTTCAGTAGGATCAACTATAACTATAAAGAAAAGTATTTTCTGGAATTGAACGGCCGTTATGATGGTTCTTCCAGATTGTCACCAACTGCAAGATGGGCATTCTTCCCTTCTATGTCTGCAGGATACGTCATCACAGAAGAACCCTTTATGGAGCCAGTAACCAATGTGATGTCCTTCTTGAAATTAAGGGCATCTTGGGGGGCTATTGGTAATCAAAATGCCTATCTAAGTGATATCTATAGAATCATGGGGTCTTATTCTTCGGGATGGTTAAATGGCAGTGATAACCAATTGACTTTTGGGACACCTGGCGCTTTGCCTTCTTCTTTGACATGGGAGACTGTGACCACCTTGGATTATGGCTTTGATGCCAGATTCTTCCAGGATAAGTTAGGTTTGACTTTTGACTGGTACAGAAGAACCACCAGTGATATGCACAGTGCAGGAGAGGTGCTTCCGGCTTCCTATGGAACAGGGGCTACCAAGCAAAATTTGGGTGAACTGGAAACTACGGGTTGGGAATTGGCCATCGATTATAGCCATTCCTTTGGAAATGGCCTAAACCTTAATGCAACGGCCATGCTGTCTGACTTCAAAGAGCGTATCACAGAGTTTGCCGATAATAAGAGCATTTATTCCAACAGAGTAGGCAGGACCCTGGGTGAAATTTGGGGATATGAAACGGATCGATTGTTTACAGAGGATGATTTTGTAAAAGATGGCAATGGGGATTTACTGTTGGAAAATGGGAAATACGTGATGAAGGAAGGTATTCCTTCCCAGTCCCTCTTTGAAAGTGGTTGGTTCTTCTATGGCCCAGGAGATGTGAAATACAAGGATCTGGATGGTGACGGTGAAATCACTTATGGTTCCAATACGGTGGAAGATCATGGAGACTTGAAGGTGATTGGAAATTCCACACCAAGGTACCAGTATGGTTTTAGACTAGGTGGTGACTATAAGGGAATTGATTTCAACTTCTTTATCCAAGGTGTGGGTAAGCGTGATTACTGGGCAAACGGGCCAATCTTTGTGCCGGGTTATAGACCTGGTGAAGCATGGTTTGCACATCAATTGGACTACTGGTCACCTGAGAACCCGGATGCCTTCTACCCTAGACCTACCAATCAAGGACAATCCAGCAATAGCAAGAACTTCCTGAGACAGACGAGATACCTTTTGGACATGTCCTATATGAGGATGAAGAATATCACCATTGGTTATTCTTTGCCTCAGTCTCTGATAGGTAAACTGAATATTGACAAAGTAAGGGTTTATTTCAGTGGGGAGAACCTATTTGAATTTGATAATCTTGATTTGCCAATTGACCCAGAAGTGGATTATACCAGTGCAGGTTTAAACGATTCGAATACATTCGGTAGGGTGTACCCTTATAGTAGAAATGTATCTTTTGGTTTACAGATAACACTATAAAAAGCGGAATCATGAAAATTAGAATATTAAGCATATTAGTCGCTGTTTTTACCTTGGTGAGTTGTGATGACTTTCTAGAAAAGCCACCATTGGATCAACTCACAGATGAAACTTATTGGACCAGTGAGGACAATGTAAGGAGTTTTTCCTATGGATTTTATACGGCCTATTTCAGTGGTTATGGCTCTGGTTATGCTTGGGGGAAATTTTTCTCTGGGCAAAGCTTGAATGATGACTTTGGCCCTAGCAGTCCGGCACAGTTTAGACAAAATGTCCCTACTGCTGCAACAAGTTCTTATTGGACATTTGCCTGGGTAAGGAAGGCCAATATCTACTTGCAAAGAATACAAACTGTTCCTATGGAGGAAGAGGCTATCAATCATTGGTCTGGCGTGGCCAGGTTCTTTAGGGCTTTGGAGTACCATGATTTGGTGAAGCAGTTTGGAGACGTGCCTTGGTATGATGAGGAGCTGAACGAAAGTGATGAAGCCATGTTGTATAAGCCCCGTGATCCAAGAGATCTAGTAATGGACAATGTGCTCGCTGACCTTCAGTTTGCTGCTGATAATGTTCGTCAGAACGATGGTACAAGTGGATTGACCGTAAACCGGGATGTGGTATTGGCTTTAATGTCCCGTATTATGCTTTTCGAAGGAACTTGGCAAAAATACCATGAGGGAAATAATGAAAAAGCAAAATCATATCTCGAAGCTGCCAAATGGGCTTCAAATGAATTGATGGCTGGGGGAAATTATTCTTTAGGGGATTATAGAGAAGTCTTTACCTCTCTAAATTTGTCCAGCAATCCTGAGGTGATCCTTTATAGACACTATGAGCCAGGTTTGATTACCCATGCCCTTAACAGTTATAATAATAAAGAGCCGCAAACAGGTGTATCCAAGGATGCCGTGGAGGCATATTTGGCCAATGATGGTTTGCCAATAGGCCTTTCTCCAAATTATCAGGGTGACAGAGGTATTGAGAATGTGATGGCCAATAGAGACGGAAGGATCTATGGAACCTTGGTTTCCGATGAGCTGAGATTAAATGGTATTTTGCCTAATTATAGCACTACCGGCTATGCCACGCTCAAGTTTTTGAATGAAGAAATCAAGGATGAGCCAGAAGGAAGCTCTAATCTGAACTATACTGATTCTCCAGTATTGAGGTACGGGGAAGTATTGATGAATTATGCAGAAGCAGTAGCTGAATTGGCGACTGTTGGTGGACCAGCATTGACCCAAGCAGATTTAGACATGTCTATTAATGAATTAAGAGACCGTCCAGGTGTGGGAATGCCTCATCTAATGCTATTAGGTATGGAGCCTGCTGTAAACGGAGTAGCATATGACGATCCATCTCGGGACCCAAGTGTGCCTTCAATTATTTGGGAAATCAGAAGAGAGCGGAGAGTAGAACTGATGATGGAGGGGTTCCGCTTGGATGACTTGAAACGTTGGAAGAAGCTAGAATACACAGATACAGAGGCCAATGAAAATATCAACAGAGGCGCTTGGATAGATAAAGCGGACTACCCTGGCCTACAGAGTAGTGTGACCCTTACTGAGGGTGAAACAGGATATATCATTCCTTCTACTGCTGCCGCTTCCCAAAGGAGATTTGAAGATCCAAAAGTCTATCTTGATCCAGTGCCTTTGGATCAGATTACCCTTTATGATGAGCATGGAGTGACCTTGGAACAGAACCCCGGATGGGAAGAGTAAAATACTGATTTGTTAGAATGTTTGTTTGGTATGCCCTTCTTTTTGTTATGAAAAGAGGGGCATTTTTCAGATTTTTACTAGATATGGAAGTAGCTAAAAGCTTATATGGTAATGGCTTATGGAGAAGGAATCTTGTTTTCTTACTTCCTTGTTTACTTTTTGCTAACCTTATATTGGCGCAGTCTGAAAATAATTTCATTTATTCCCATGGGGCCATTATCCGGGGGGATCAAAGCCAAAAGCAAATTGCTTTGGTATTTACCGGCCATGAATATGCTGAGGGCGGAACGGAAATTCTGAATACCTTGGCTGAATATCATGTGAAGGCTTCATTTTTCTTTACGGGAGATTTTTACCGTAACCCGGACTTCCAGCACCTGATCAAAAAGATTAATCATCAAAAACACTATTTGGGAGCCCATTCTGATCAGCACCTCCTTTATTGTGATTGGATAGATAGGGACAGCTTGCTCATAGACGAGGCTGTATTTATAAAAGATATTAAGGACAATTATCATGAAATGTCCAAAAAAGGGATAGCTCTTCAAGAGTCCCCCTACTATTTGCCTCCTTACGAATGGTATAATGATACCATTAGCAAATGGACCAAAGAATTAAATTTACAATTGATTAACTTTAGTCCAGGGACAAGGTCAAATGCTGATTACACCCATCCAGGTATGTCCAATTATCTCAGTAGTAAGGAGATTTTTAAGAGTATTATAAGTTATGAAGAGGAGGAAGGACTGAATGGGTTTATCCTGTTAATGCATGTTGGTGTTGGCCCGAAAAGAAAGGATAAATTTTATGATTTGCTTCCCGTGCTGTTGGAACAATTACAAAGTAAGGGGTATCAATTTGTCAAGATTGATCAACTATTGAGGTCACCAAAAATCTATAAATAGCCATGCTGAGTTTATTACTAAATCTATTGATGTTAAACCTCTTGATTCTCCAAGAAAAGGAGGTAGATATACATATCCGTATCAATCAACTAGGGTACTTAACTGAGGATACCAAATCAGCAGTGGTATTTAGCAAAAGCCCCGTTCGTGAAAAATTTGAGCTGGTAGACAATGAAGAGGGTGATGTGGTTTTACAATTAAAGGCGGAAAGAAACAATGCAGAGAGTTGGGGGGAATTTGAGTATTACTATACACTTGATTTTTCTGAGATAGAGGTAAAGGGAGAATATAGGATACAAGCAAAGAAAAGTGGAGCAAGTTCGACCGTTTTTAGCATAGGTGATGCCTACGGAAATCATCAAGAAAGCTTGTTGGAATTTATGCGTCAGCAAAGGTGTGGTTATAACCCTATCTTGGACATGGTTTGTCACCAAAGAGATGGCAGGTCTTTTTACGGGCCATTGCCAGACAGTAGTTATGTGGATGTAAGTGGTGGATGGCATGATGCCGGTGACCAACTTAAATACCTGATAACATCCAGCTATGCCACTGCGCATATGTTAATCGCCTATGAGATGTATCCAGAAAGATTTGATGATCAATTTAATGCTTTGGGGCAGGCTGGTAAAAATGGAATCCCAGATGTATTGGATGAAGCAAAATGGGGATTGGATTGGATCTTGAAGATGCACCCTGCAGCAGATCAACTATATCATCAGGTTGCTGATGACCGTGACCATAAGGGATTCAAAATCCCGGATAAGGACAATTCAGATTACGGTTGGGGGGCAAACAGTTACAGGCCAGTATACTTTGCCACTGGTAAACCTCAAGGACTACAAAAATATAAAAGTGAGGCCACAGGAGTAGCCAATTTGGCGGGCAGGTGTGCTGCAGCAATGGCATTGGCGGCTAGGATCTGGAAGGAAGATTTGGAAGACCCAGTTTTTGCAGAAAAATGTAAGCAGGCTGCCCTAAGCTTATATGCTTTAGGGAGAGAGAAGGAAGGTTACCAGCAAGGAAATTCCTATTCAGCCCCATATCGTTATAATGAATCCACTTGGGCAGATGATATGGAATGGGGAGCAGCGGAACTTTATAAGACTACCAAAAAAGATGAATATTTGGAACAGGCAAAAGCCTATGCCTTGAAAAGTAATACAGCTGATTCCTGGACAGTGGTAGATTCTACGGATCATTATCGACTATATCCTTTTATTAATATGGGCCATTTTGTGCTACATGATTTGGTCGAGGAGCCTTTTAAAAAGGAATTGGAAAATTATTATCTAGCGGGAATAAAATACACTTTGCAAAGGGCCAATAAAAACCCTTTTCAAGTTGGGGTGCCCTTTATCTGGTGTTCCAACAATTTAATGACCGGGTTAATTACCCAAATAATATTATATGAAAAAATGAGTGGGGACCAACAATTCAGTGCTTACCTGGCCAAGCAAAGGGATTGGCTGTTTGGAAGAAATCCTTGGGGAACTTCTATGTTTTCAGGTATTCCTAGTGATGGGGAGTTCCCTGAAAAAGTACATACCAGTCTTTATATTTTGTTGGGTTTGGAAGTGCCGGGAGGTTTGGTGGACGGTCCCATATATCGCTCCATTTATGATAGTTTGATTGGATTGCATTTGGAGGAGCCAGATAAGTTTGCCGCTTTTCAAAATGAACATGTGGTCTATCATGATGATATTGGAGATTATAGCAGTAACGAACCCACAATGGATGGAACTGCAGGAGCTATATTGATGATGACCCACTGGAATAGATAGCGTGAGTGGTCATGTCGCCCTTCGACTCCCTATCCTCCGGAAGGCGGGCGCTCAGGGTGACATGGTAAGAGGCGCTCAGAGGGATTTATAATTGGTGTTCAGTAAAACCCTTCAATTTCATTTAAGTTGATACGAAGGTGTCATTTGATAAAGATAGGCGCTTTATCCTCCCGAGCGAACCTGTCTAACCACCAGGTAGAGTTGAGGGATAATTATAAAGGAAATAGTTAACTGATTATAAAATGAAATACAATTTACTAAAAAGAGGATTGATGGGGATGTTGTTTGCTGGAATTGGCTTGCAGGCTACGGCTCAGCAGGATTCAGTCGCTTCCAAAATCCCTTTTTTAAAGCAAGAAAGTCATTGGGCCGACTCGGTTTTTCAGACTATGAGTCCTGAAGAAAGAATTTCACAGCTGATCATGATTCCAGTGTATTCCAATAGAGACAAGGAGCATGAGGATTCCATAGCCAGTTTAGTGGAGAAATATAAAGTAGGTGGCTTGATATTTTTTCAAGGAGGGCCTGGTAGGCAAGCAAGTATGACCAATCGCTATCAAAAGATAAGCAAGGTTCCCATGATGATTAGCATTGATGCCGAGTGGGGCTTGGGGATGCGTTTGGACAGTACCATGAGTTTTCCCTATCAGATGGCTTTAGGTGGAATAGAGGATGAAAGTTTGATTTATGAGATGGGAGGGGAGATCGCTCGGCAAGCCAAACGTATTGGTGTCAATGTGAATTTTGCCCCAGTGGTAGATATCAATAATAATGCAAACAATCCTGTAATTGGATTCAGGTCATTTGGAGAAGACAAGGAAAATGTGACCTCCAAAGCCATGGCTTATATGAAAGGGATGCAGGATGAGCATGTCTTGGCCAATGCAAAGCACTTTCCAGGTCATGGGGATACCAATGTGGATTCCCATTATGGATTGCCATTGATCAGCTTTTCAAGGGAGAGACTAGAGGAAGTAGAATTATATCCTTTCATAAAACTCATGAAAAATGGATTGGGTAGTGTAATGGTCGCTCATATGAATATTCCTGTTTTGGATGATACGCCTAATTTGGCCTCTACACTTTCCAAGCCAATTGTAAGCGACTTGCTCAAAGGAGAAATTGGTTATGAGGGATTGGTGTTTACAGATGCTTTGAATATGCAGGGAGTGGCGAAGTTTTACCCTCCAGGGATTGTGGATGTGAAGGCACTGCTGGCAGGTAATGACATGTTGCTGAACACCATGGATGTGAAAACCACCATAAGTGAAGTTAAGAAAGCCATTGAAAATGGAGAGATTACCCAAGAAGAAATTGACCGTAGGGTGATGAAGGTGTTAAAGGCCAAAGCTTGGCTGGGATTAGGTAAGTGGGAACCTGTAGAGATGGAAAATGTTTTTGAGGATATCAACAGTTCAAAAGCCCAAAACCTCAATAGAAGGCTGGTGGAGGCTTCCATCACTTTGCTTAGGAATAATGAGGAAGTATTGCCTATCAAGGGGTTTGCAGAGGAGAAGCTGGCATTTTTGGCCATTGGAGCAGAGGAAGAAACAGCCTTCCAAAAAGGCTTGTCCCGATATGTGGAGGCCGATGAGTTCTTCCTTTCCAAAGAAGCTGGTCTGGAGGAGTTGATTGAATTGAAGAAGAAATTAGAGCAATACAGTAAAGTTATAGTAGGAGTACATAATTTGGGCTTGAAAGCCAGTGTGAAGAATTTTGGGATTACAGCAGAGATGAATGTATTTCTCAAAGAGCTGATCCAAGAAGTCCCTACTATTGTCAGTGTGTTTGGGAATGTTTACAGCTTGGACAAATTTGAAGGTATTGAAAATGCAGATGCCTTGATTGCCACTTACCAAGAATCAGATTTGACCCAAGATGTGGCTTCCCAGATTATTTTTGGAGGAGTAGGTGCCAAAGGCAAATTGCCTGTAAGCATTTCTTCCCATTTTAAAATCGGCGATGGCCTGGCCACTAAGGGAGGGTTTAGGTTTTCCTATGTAGAGCCAGAAGCAGTAGGGATTGACAGTAAAGATTTGCAAGGAATCGCAACTTTGGTCAATCAGGCTATTGAGGGAGAGGCCATTCCAGGAGCGACCGTTTTAGTGGCCAAGGAGGGAAAAGTTTTTTACCATAACTCTTTCGGTTACCACACCTATGAAAAAGAGGTGCCGGTAAGTGATGATGACCTTTTTGATATGGCTTCTGTTACTAAAATCAGTACTTCATTGGCCGCTTTAATGAAATTAAAAGGTGAAGGGGAATTTGATGAGAACAATACCCTAGGAACCTATTTGCCTATGGCCAAGGGAAGCAATAAAGAAGATTTGGTTTATACGGATATACTGACTCATCAAGCAGGATTGAAGTCATGGATCGCTTTTTGGCAAAGTACGGTAAAGAAAAGCGGGAAATTCAAATGGGCGACATTTAAAGACCATCAAAGCAAAAGGTTCCCGATAAAAGTGGCAGATAACTTATACATACACAGAAAGTATGCGGATAAGATCTATAAGGAAATAATGAATTCTCCCGTAAGTCCTGAAAAGGAATATGTTTATAGTGACCTGTCATTTATTTTGGCACCCAAGGTGATAGAGAATATTACTGGAGAAGATTTTGAGTCTTATCTGAAAGACGGGATTTACAGTCACTTGGGAGCGAGTACTTTAACTTTTAATCCCTATAAAGATTATCCTGCAGATCGAATTGTCCCTACAGAATATGATAGCTTGTTCCGAAAGCAATTGCTTTCGGGCACTGTACATGATGAAGGAGCAGCGATGTTAGGAGGTGTCAGTGGGCATGCAGGACTATTTGGTGATGCCAATGACCTGGCCAAGTTGATGCAGCTATACCTGAATGATGGTACCTATGCGGGTGAAACTTTGATCAAGGGGAATACGGTAAGTGAATATAGTAAATGTAAGTTTTGTCCTGATAATTTCAGGGCACTTGGTTTCAACAGGCCTTCCAAGCCAGGAGATCCTAATGGAAATTCAGCGCCAAGCGCACCTGAAAGCAGTTTTGGTCATACTGGATTTACAGGTACTTATGCTTGGGTAGATCCAGAAAACGAATTGGTCTATATATTTCTTTCCAACAGGGTATATCCTACACGAGAAAACACCAAGCTTTATAAGCTAAACACCAGAACCAATGTGATGGAAGTCGTTTATCAGGCTTTGAAGAAATAGCATAAGGAACAACCATAAAGTCGAAAATCATGAAAAAGTTACTGGCATTGCTTCTGGTGATGCAGCTAGGGACAGTTTATGCCCAAAATTTCAAGTTTGCTTTTGTGACAGATACACATATCAATGATGCCAATCCTATTCCGAGTGAGGATTTGAGATTGACTGTTGAGGATATAAACAGCTTGGAGGAAATTGATTTTGTGCTGCTCACTGGAGACATCACTGAAATGGGGACGGATTCGGAGATTGAAATGGCTTTTGATATCATTAGTCAACTGAATGTTCCATTTTATATCATACCGGGTAACCATGATACAGGTTGGTCTGAATCAGGTGGAGTGAGTTTTATCCGTGAGTTTGGTTATGATAAGTTTGCTTTTGAGCATAAGGGGTACAAGTTTATCGGAACTGCTTCCGGACCCTATGTGAGGATGTCTGATGGTCATATCCCCAGAGATGCTGTGGTGTGGATGGATTCAGTTTTGGCGGCGACTCCAAAAGATCAGCGAATTATTAATGTGAATCACTATCCTCTGGATAATAGCCTGGACAATTGGTTTGAACTGACAGATAGGTTGAAGCAGTATAATACCCAATTTTCAATTTGCGGTCATGGACACCGTAACAAGCCTTATGATTTTGAAGGAATACCAGGGGTAATGGGCAGGTCAAACCTCAGGGCAAAGGACGAAGTGGGTGGTTATAATATAGTGGAAATCAAAGATGATATGGCTTATTTCTCCGAGAGGACACCTGGGCAAACTACCCTAGATCCTTGGAGGAAGGTAGCATTGGGAGCTAGGACTTTTGAGGATGAAAATTTTGAAAGGCCGGATTTCAGTATTAATGAAGATTATCCAAGGGTAAATAAAAGGTGGAGCTATCATAGTGATGCGAATGTGATCTCCACTCCACTGGTAACTGATGACTTGGTGGTTTATGGCAATAGCTTAGGAAAAGTTGAAGCCCTTTCCAACCTGACTGGTGAGCTGAAGTGGAGTTTTCAAACAGGTGGAGGGATATTTTCTTCACCTGCAAAGTATAGAAAACAGCTCATAGTTGGATCTGGGGATGGTTTTGTCTATGCATTGAGCTTGAAAGATGGTCAGGTCATTTGGAAGACTAAAACAGGGGCTTCTGTGCTTGGTTCTCCTGTTATAGAGGATGGCAGGGTTTATATTGGAGGCAGCGATGGTCAGTTCCGAGCATTGGATGCTAATGACGGAAAAGAGATTTGGGCATTTGAGGGATTAGGCGGGCCAGTAGTTAGCAAGGCTTTGGTGTACAATGGCAAAGTTTATTTTGGCGCTTGGGATAAGTATTTCTATGCCTTGGACCAAAAAGATGGAAGTTTAAGCTGGAAATGGTCCAATGGTTCTCCCAATAGAATGTATTCTGCTGCCAGTTGTATTCCGGTAGCTCATGACGGTGTGGTTTATATTGTCGCTCCTGATCGTTATATCACTGCCCTCAATGCAGAGAATGGAGAGGAGTTTTGGCGAAGCAATGAGGCAACTGTCAGAGAATCAATTGGGATTTCTGAAGATGGTAATTGGGTATATGGAAAGACGATGAATGATGAAATTGTAGCCTTTAAAACGGGTAAGGAGAAGGCCGAATTGGCTTGGCGGATGGATTGCGGTTTCGGGTATGAACACGTGCCATCCATGTTGATTGAAAAAGAAGGTGATGTGTATTTTGGGACAAAGAACAGTGCTGTTTATAGCATCAACCCTAAGTTGAGGGAAATCAACTGGGCTCATAAGGTGGACAATTCAATGGCCAATACTGTGAGCGTAATTGATGGTCATTCGTTGGTAGTGGCAACAATGGACGGAAAAGTAGAGTTTTTAGAATTTTAATCGCGTAGCTATGAAAAAAGAAAATTGGATTTCGAGGTTTGTCCTTGTATTGCTTGTTGGACTGGTAATGATTTCCTGTAAAAATGAGTCAAAGAAATCAGTTGACACATTGGATGAAGAGGAGTTTTCAAGGGTAGTCATTGGTGCAGAACGGCTTTTAGATGAGGATTACTTTCCTTTTATATCGGGGAAGAAAGTGGCCTTGGTGACCAACCATACCGGGGTATTACCTGATGGAAGGCATTTGGTAGATATGTTATACGAAAATGAGCAAGTGGATTTGACCTTGCTTTTTGGTCCAGAACATGGCATTCGTGGCGAAGAAGATACCCATGTGTCAGATGGAAAGGATAGTCGTACTGGATTGCCTGTGATTTCATTGTATGGGAAAGTAAGAAAACCAAGCACTGAAATGCTAGAAGGGATAGATGTGATTATTTTTGATATACAGGATATCGGAGCACGTTTCTATACTTATATCGCAACGATGAACCATGTGTTGGAAGCTGCAGCGGAAAATGACATTCCTTATTTGGTTTTGGACAGGCCCAATGCAATAGGCGGTGTTTATGTGGATGGTCCGGTGGGAGAACACCAAAAGGAACCTGTCACGGGTGTGGATCAATTGCCTATTGTCCATGGAATGACTGTAGGGGAGCTGGCAAAAATGTTCAATGAAGAAAGAACAAAGAATGGGTTAAAAAAGGCCGATTTGACAGTAGTGAAAATGAAAAACTATGAAAGGGAAAAGTGGTATGACGAGACCGGTCTTCCTTGGATCAAACCATCACCCAATATGTTGACCTTGACGAC
The DNA here is from genome assembly GCF_020463795.1 of Echinicola marina. Classification (NCBI taxonomy): domain Bacteria; kingdom Pseudomonadati; phylum Bacteroidota; class Cytophagia; order Cytophagales; family Cyclobacteriaceae; genus Echinicola; species Echinicola marina. The sequence continues at coordinate 2,433,052 of NZ_CP080025.1, forward strand.
AGCAGCTTTATATCCCATGACTTGTCTTTTAGAAGGTACCAATATGTCTGAAGCCCGTGGTACATTGCATCCATTCGAGCATATCGGTGCAACTTGGGTAGATGGAAAAGCCCTTGCGGATAAACTTAATAGCTATGAACTGGAAGGAGTATCATTCCGTCCTAGTCAGTTTACTCCAGCAGAAATAGTGGATGGGATAAAAATTTATCCGCCAAAGTTTTTGGGAGAGAGGTGTGAAAGTGCTCTTATAACCGTGGAGGATAGAACCAATTTTGCTTCTGCCCAAGCAGGGGTGTACATGATGAAAGCCTTGTATGAATTATACCCGGAAAAGCTGGAATGGAAAGCCGAAAGGATGGACAGGCTATTGAAAACTTCATCTGTAAGGGAAGGAGTATTAAATGGAGAAAGTCCAGAGGAGATTATCCAACAATGGTCAGAGGGCTTGGATGATTTTAAAAAGGTCAGGTCAGGTTATTTGCTTTATTAATAAGCTTGTATTTATAAAAAATAAAAGGCTGTCTCAAAGATCCAATTTATTGCAATTGTAGCAATAGCGAAGAGAAGTGATCTCTCCATACGTACAATCTGAGTACTTGGAGATCACTTCGCTTCGCTGGTGATGACGTGGATTGATGAGACGGCCTCTTTTGCTTATAAGAAGTTAGGTTTGTCCAGTTTTTGACCAATTCGGTAGGCGGCATTCATTAGTCCTACATGGCTATAAGCCTGAGGGAAATTGCCCCATTGGGAACCTGTTTCGTGGTCTACATCTTCAGAGAAAAGCTGTAGGTGATTACAGTATTTGGTAAGTGTTTCAAAACCCTCTACCGCTTCATCCAACCTGTTGACACAGGCCAGTGCTTCAATATACCAGAAAGCACAGATCAGGAAAGTGGTTTCAGGTACACCAAAATCATCCATATGCTTATACCTGTAGAAGAGATAGTCTTTTGCCAGCAGGTCTTTTTCCAACATTTTTAGGTGGTTATTGGCACGTTCTATATCATTGCCAAAGTAGCCCATGGTAATCAATTGCAAGGTGCTGGCATCCATGTTTTTGGTACCTATGGCCTGAGAATAAGCTTTCATTTCCGGTACATAGCAGGCTTCGATCTTTTCTATGGCTTTTAGCCGCAGTCCTTCTGCTTTTTTCCGCATTTTGTCATTACCTAATCTGTCCGCTATTTTGATAGCTGCGCAGCTTCCTGCCCAATGGAAGATAAAGGTATAGCAGTGTTCTTGGGCCAAATTTCTGAATTCCCACAAGCCTGCATCTTTTTCATTCATGGTTTCCTCGATTTTATCCAGAAGATTGTTGATGAATGGAGCAGAGTGGCTTTTTTCCGATTCAATAAAACGCTTGTCAGCATACAGTGGTAATAAACTTACCAATACCTGGCCATAAAGGTCGTTTTGGATATGGGTATAGGCTTGGTTGCCGAATCTAACAGGCTGGTTGTCCAAGTATCCGGATAGGCTACTGAGTTCTTCTTCCAAGAGTGCCGAGCCAGTAATTGAATATAGAGGCTGATACCTGCCATTGGCATTAGTGGGGAGGTTTTGAATATATTCAAAATACCTTTCCAATTCTTGGAAATGTCCCAAGGAGTTAAAGACGTTCAAAGTATAATAACTGTCCCTGATCCAGCAGTACCTATAATCCCAGTTTCGGGTAGAGCCAGGTGATTCGGGAAGACTGGTGGTGGAGGCTGCGATGATGGCACCAGTATCCTCAAATTGGTGGATCTTCAAAACTAGGGCTGAGCGGACAACTAATTTCTGATAAAAGTGGGGAATACTGGTGGACTTGATCCATTCTCTCCAATATTGGGTAGTAGCTTGAAGGAACCTTTCTGCGGTGCTTTCTACAGGAGCCTCCAGTGGTTGCCCATAGGTGAAAAACAGATAAATCGGTCTCTGCAGTCTAAAAGCTCTGTCCTCTATGATATAGTTTACCGAGCAATTGGAAGTAAGTCTTACTTGTTGTTCCCCGCCAAGGTATTCAATATGATTACTGCTCATGGAAGGTTTCAAGACTTTCTCCCCCCTGTTCGTTACAGGTTTACAGTTGATTTTGATTTTGGGTTCTCCTTTGATGGGCACCACTTTTCTCACCACCATGAGGGGTTTGTGGTATCGTTCAAAATTATGGAACCTTGGGGCAAAATCAGTCACCGAATAAGCTTCTTCTCCATTGTCGAGACTGATGGTGGTCCTCAGGATATTGGTGTTTTCCAAATATTCTTGTTCGGAAGAATAGCTGTCACTTTCAGGAAGTATATTGAACTCACCTCCTTTTTCTTTGTCCAGCATGCTGCCAAACATAAAATCACTGTCAAATCTTGGAAAACACAACCAGCTAATATTGGTGTTTTTTTCAATGTGGGCAATGTAAGCACAGTTTCCGATTAGTCCGGTACCGTAATGATGTGTTTTAGTCATAATCAATTGTTGAATGGTATAAAAAATGAGCGGCTATTCTGGAATAGCTTTGAAGATAATAAAAAATGGAAAGTTGAAAAACACTATTTTGGCATTTTTTGCGTCGATAGTGAATAAATAGCTTAAGAAATCGGCTTGTTTTATAAAAAAAATGAAACTGCCCATAAATTATAAATCTATGGGCAGGGGCTTAAAATTTTTATCTTTTTCCTTCAAATGGAACGTAAACCACCTTTTTGGTTTTGAAAAAGTCTTCCTTGAAATAGTCATCCAAATGGTAGGTGACATAGGAAATGTCCAGTTCTTCCATTTCTTCATCTACCTCTCCGCCTTTTAGGTAGAGAATGCCATTTTGAAATTCGTTGAAGTCTTCTTTTTTAAACTTTCCTTTTACCCAAGGGTAGAAATTGGCCATTCGGGTTACTGCCCTGCTAACCACAAAATCATATTTTCTCACTAATGATTCAGCCCGGACCTGTTGGGCTTCTACATTGCTTAGTTTAAGACTTTTGGCTACATCCTTGACCACAGTGATTTTTTTGCCAATGGAATCTACCAAATGGAAATTGGTGTCAGGAAAGAGTATGGCCAAGGGAATGCCGGGGAAACCACCGCCTGTACCAATGTCCAGCACCCAGGTGCCTGGTTCAAAATTCATGACCTTTGCAATCCCCAAGGAGTGAAGTACATGGTGAATGTAAAAGGAATCCATGTCCTTTCGGCTGATTACATTGATTTTTTGGTTCCAATCCCGGTAAAGCTCGCCCAATGCAGCAAACTGTTCTTTCTGTCGGTCCGATAGGTCTGGGAAATATTTTAAAATCAGGTCTAATTCCTGGTTCATAGCCATTGTTTGTTATTTGCTCTTATAATTAGGCAAAGATAAGGCTTTCACACTAATGATGATAATATTGCCTCATGCAATAGCTGATAAAAGGATGGACAGGAAGGTTAAGTCAAGAGAGGTAATAGAAAAGGCTGTTCTGGATTGCAAATCCAGAACAGCCTTTTGTCTTTTATCTAGCGTGTTACGTCTTAAATCTCCAGTCTAGCCTCTAAATATGCTTATCCTTCCCTTGGGCAATTTCATATAATAACTCCCTTGATCGGTGCAATTGGGCTTTTACCGTGCCAAGAGGTTTGTCCAGTTCTTGGGCAATTTCGTCATAGGATAGCTCATCAAAATACCTGAGCTTGACCAGTTTTCTGTATTTGGCGGGGAGTTTGTCCACGAAAATACGGACCATCTCGATCCTTTGGCTTTTGATGAACTCATCTTGAGGGTTGTTGTCATCATCTTCCACGTCGATATTAACAGAGTTTCCTCCATCATCTGTAAGGGTATTGTTCAAGCTCATGGTCTTGAGTTTTTTCTTACGGATAAAATCAATGGTATTATTGGTAGCGATCCTAAAAAGCCAGGTGCTAAAAGTATAATCCTTTTTGAATTTATGCAGGTTACGGAATGCTTTGGCAAAGGCTTCCATGGTCAGGTCTTCAGCGTCATCTGCATCACGGATCATTTTTAGGATCATGAAGTAGACGGCCTTCTTGTACCGTTTCATTAAAGTGGCATATGCTTGCTGGTCTTTTTGATCTACTGCTTTGTCAATTAAGTCAAAATCTTCTAGCGCTTTGTCTGAGAACCCTCTTTCGTTTATTTCCATCTAACTGTTTTTGATAGGTAACCTTTTGCCCCAATAATCCAAAAATAACTTAAATACATTAAATCGAAAAACATCGTCCAGAACACTTTTTGATGTCCTTCAATTTTCTTTATCGCACCGTTAATAGCGGAAAACTGGAGTATAGCCCTTATAACTATAATACTAATAATTACGGCAATTGGTTCCCATTGCCGAACAATACCCAACAAAGCTATGGCCGCGGTCCAAAAAAACAAATGACTAATTGCATAAATGCCTATTTTGGCTTTATCAGTGGTCTTATAGTATTTCCCCGTTTGAAAGTGCCTCTTTTTCTGGATATAATATTCCTTAAATGTCTTTTTGGGGATAGACCGCGTAATGCTTTCCGGATGGATGACCACTGAAGTGTTTTTTCTCCCCGCATATTTGTTTACATAGAGGTCGTCATCGCCCCCAAGGATCTTCCACAGATCTTTGAAGGCTTTTTTATCCATAAAAAAATGCTTGCGGTATGCCAAATTTCTTCCCACGCCCATAAATGGGGCCTTCCAAAGTGCAAAGGAGAAATATTGGATAGCGGTAAACCATGTTTCGTATTGGATAAGGGCATTGAGAAAACCCTTTGCTTTTTCATAGCCCCCATAGCCCAGGGCAAAGATTTTGTTTTCGTTACGGATAGGCTGGGTCATTCGACTGATCCAGTTTTCCGAGACAGGACAGCAGTCCGCATCGGTAAGCAGAAGGACATCATATTTGGCTACTTTTATCCCCAGGGTGAGGGCATATTTTTTTGGTGTGACATGTTCTGGAGTATAATTGACCGTAACCGTTCTTAATCTGGGATAATCAGACATCAGGCCTTCCAACAAAAAACGTGAATCATCATTTGATCGGTCATTGACCACCAGTACTTCAAATAGGGGGTAGTTTTGTTTGAATAGTTCGGGGATAAGTTTTTTTAGGTTTTCTTCTTCATTTCGGGCTGCAATAATGATGCTTACTCCTTCTTGGTTTTGCTGCAAGTTTTGATTGGGTTTTGCTTTGTAAAAGAAGCTTAACCTGCCATACACAAAAGTTAGATAGATAAATTGGATTAATGTTGCTGCTCCTAAAATGAGCCACAGAAAATTGATGATCATGGGTTGTTTAGTTACAGCGTAAAGATAAAATCAAAAACAGCAACTCTTTTAAGGATAAGCTTATATTTTTGTGCTTGATTTGATAACTAAATCATAACACGGTCGTTTTGATCTTGTTTGAAAAAGAAAATAAATGAAATTCATTCTCGAAAATAAAGACGAAAAGAGTAAAGCCCGGGCAGGTGTGGTGAAGACAGATCATGGGGATATACAGACCCCGATCTTTATGCCAGTGGGAACAGCAGGCTCAGTGAAGGCAGTGCATCAAAGGGAACTGACCTATGATGTCAAGGCACAGATAATATTGGGAAATACCTATCATCTTTATTTGAGGCCTGGTCTGGATATCTTGGAAAAGGCAGGTGGTTTACATAAGTTCAATGGCTGGAGCAAACCTATACTTACCGATAGTGGCGGGTATCAGGTTTTTTCTTTGGCTGGCACTAGGAAGATTACTGAGGAAGGGGTGCTCTTTAAGTCCCATATAGATGGGTCCAAACATAAGTTCACGCCAGAAAATGTGATGGATATCCAAAGGTCTATTGGGGCAGATATCATCATGGCATTTGATGAGTGTACTCCTTACCCTTGCGAATATGGTTATGCCCGTGAATCCATGGAGATGACCCATAGGTGGTTGAAGCGTTGTATAGAACAAGTAGATAGCACGGAAGGGAAATATGGCTATAACCAGACTTTGTTCCCTATAGTGCAGGGAAGTGTCTATAAGGATCTAAGAAAGCAATCTGCTGAATTTATTGCTTCTTGTGATAGGGATGGTAATGCTATTGGAGGGCTTTCAGTAGGAGAGCCTGCTGAGATGATGTATGAGATGACCGAGTTGGTGACAGATATTTTACCAAAGGACAAGCCTAGGTATTTGATGGGGGTAGGTACTCCTGCCAATATTTTGGAGTGTATTGCCTTGGGCGTGGATATGTTTGATTGTGTGATGCCAACAAGGAATGCAAGGAATGGCATGTTGTTTACTTCAGAAGGGATCATGAACATGAGGAATGAAAAGTGGAAAGATGATTTTTCTCCTATCGATCCGAATATCAATAGTTATGTGAGTAATTTTTATTCCAAGGCTTATTTGAGGCACCTGACCATCAGTAAGGAGATTTTGGCTGCTCAAATTGCAAGTATTCATAATTTGAGTTTTTACCTTTGGCTGGTAGGTGAAGCTCGTGAAAAGATCAAGTCTGGAGAGTTTTCTGTTTGGAAAGATATGATGGTAAAAAAAGTCAGTAGAAGATTATAATGAAATTACTGGATAAACTTATTATAAAGGATTTTCTCAAAACATACTTTTTTGTGGTTTTGATGCTGATCATGATTGTCTTGGTGTTAGATTTCACCGAAAAGAATGATGAGTTTATCCGTAATGATGTGCCCACAGCGGAAATTCTGGAATACCTGTTTAATTACGGTCTGTACTTGAATAACCTTCTTACGCCGATTACGGTTTTTATCTCAGTGATTTTCATTACTTCGAGGATGGCAGGAAGAACGGAGATTGTGGCCATATTGAGCAGTGGGGTGAGTTTTATGCGGATGCTGGTACCATTTTTGATGGGGGCTTCTTTGATTGCAGTGGCCAGTTTCTTGTTGAATGGTTGGGTACTGCCCGGAGCGACAGCAGGGGTTTATGAATTTAAAAGGGAGTACTTAAAAGATGATGGCCAGTACAATTATCAAAACCTCCATGTCAAAGTGGCTCCAGATGTTTATGCTTATATTTCCAGGTATTATACGGGGCCCAAAACGGGCTATTCCTTTACTTTGGAGCATATTAAAGACGGAGAGCTTTTGTCAAAGTTGTCTGCAGATAGGATAGTTTGGGACACTGCGGCCAATGCTTGGGAGGTACGGAACTGGAAACTCAGAGAGCTGCAGGAAATGGGAGAGGAGTATTCAGTGGGAGAACAAATGGATACGGTGCTTTCCATTACTCCTGAAGATCTCGATCTTCCACCCAATCATCATGAAACGCTAAACCTTCCAGACCTCAGTAAACAAATCAAGGTATTGGAGGATCGTGGTGCGGATAATGTGAGTTTTTATAAGATTGAGCGATATGTTCGGTTTATGTCTCCTTTTGCAGCAATTATCCTGACTTTTATAGGAGTGATAGTTTCTTCTAAAAAGACTAGGGGAGGTTCGGGTTTTAAGATTGCACTGGGCTTTCTACTGGCATTTATTTATATTATTTTGTTTTTGCTGTCGAGGACTTTTGCTGAAGCGGGCACTTCCTATCCTTTGTTTGCGGTATGGTTGCCTAATATTGTTTTTGCGGCAACGGGACTGGTGATGTATAAGACGGTTCCTAGATAAAATACAGGTTGGATTGATTGTTTTGGGTGTGCGTTTGTATGATGCCGATTTATACAGCAAGAAAAGGTCCGCTCTCTTCCTTGAAGGAAATATTGGACAGGACAAAGAAGATGGAGGATGATTTTTTTGCCTATCAATCCTAATAGGGGATAGGTATTTGAGTAATTTTTCAGAATGGCCTAATTGAGAGATTTGACTGTAAATAAGGGGTTTTTAGTTGACCAACTAATAAGTATTTATTATTTACGTTTTACCTTTGCTAGGATGAAAATGAAGGGGTAAAGTCAGTAGAAGATTATGATGAAATTACTGGATAAACTTATTGTAAAAGATTTTCTCAAAACTTACTTTTTTGTGGTTTTGATGCTGATCATGATTGTTTTGGTGTTGGACTTCACCGAAAAGAATGATGAGTTTATCCGTAATGAGGTGCCTGCTTCCGAAATCTTCGAGTATTTATTCAATTACGGGCTTTATTTGAATAATCTTCTTACTCCGATTACGGTTTTTATCTCAGTGATTTTCATTACCTCGAGGATGGCAGGAAGAACCGAGATCGTGGCCATATTGAGCAGTGGGGTGAGCTTTATGCGGATGTTGCTGCCTTTTTTTATGGGGGCATCTCTGATTGCAGTATCCAGTTTTCTGTTGAATGGTTGGGTCCTGCCCGGAGCTACTGCAGATGTGTATGAGTTTAAAAGAGAGTACTTAAAAGACGACAGTCAAAGCCATTATCAAAATTTCCATGTAAAAGTGGCTCCTGAAGTTTATGCTTATATTTCAAGGTATTATACCAGTACAAAGACTGGGCGTTTTTTTACTTTGGAGCATATCAAAGACGGCGAGCTCTTGTCAAAACTTTCAGCAGAAAGCATTGTGTGGGATACTACTGCCAATGCTTGGGAGGTTAGAAAATGGACTCTTCGGGAGTTGGATGAAATGGGGGAGAAATACACTGAGGGAGATAAAATGGATACAGTGCTTTCTATCACTCCTGAAGATTTTGATCTTCCTTCAAATCACCATGAAACCTTGGCGCTTCCCGAACTGAGTAAACAAATTAAGGTGCTGGAGGATCGTGGGGCAGATAATTTGAGTTTTTATAAGATTGAGCGATATGTTCGGTTTATGTCTCCTTTTGCAGCAATTATCTTGACCTTTATTGGAGTGATAGTTTCTTCGAAAAAGATTAGGGGAGGTTCGGGTTTTAAGATTGCACTGGGCTTTCTACTGGCATTTATTTATATTATTTTGTTTTTGCTGTCGAGGACTTTTGCTGAAGCGGGTACTTCCTATCCTTTGTTTGCGGTATGGTTGCCAAATGTTATTTTTGCGGTAACGGGACTGGTAATGTATAAGACAGTTCCTAGATAAATCATATGAATGCAAAAGGTGTTAAGGACTATGTAATGCTCCATTTCATAGTGTTGATTTGGGGTTTTACGGCTATTTTGGGCCTACTGATCAGTATACCGGCTGTTGAAATTGTCTTTTATAGGACTTTGATGGCTACGATTATCCTAGGAGTGCTTTTTGCCTTTAGGAAGAGAAAAGTAAAGCTTCCCCTCAATGAGTTGGTGAAGATTTTGGGTACAGGGGCTTTAATTGGCCTTCATTGGATATTATTCTTTGGAGCGGCCAGGGTTTCGACTGCGTCAGTATGTCTTGCAGGGATGGCAACATGCTCCCTATGGACCGCTTTTATTGAGCCGTGGGTGAATAAGGTTAAAGTAAAATGGTACGAGGTGGTCTTGGGAATTATGGTTTTGGGAGGTCTTTATGTGATTTTTAGTTTTGAATTGCAATATTGGGAAGGGCTTTTGATGGCTGTTGGGGCTGCGTTTTTAGGTGCTTGTTTTACGGTCAGCAATGGTCGACTGACCAAGAAACACTCCCCTTATTTGATTACTTTTTATGAGATGATGGGGGCTTGTGTTTTTACAGCCTTATTTATGCCGGTTTATGTACATTATTTTGCAGAGAACGGCTCTTTGCAGATGGTTCCAAGTATAAGTGATTGGTTTTGGCTTATTTTATTGAGTGGTGTCTGTACAGTGTATGCCTTTTCGGTTTCGGTGGAGCTGATGAAAAGGCTAAGTGTGTTTGTGATTAATTTAACAGTCAATCTGGAGCCAGTATATGGGATTGTTTTGGCGGTATTGATTTTTGGAGAAAAGGAGCAGATGACTCCCGGCTTTTATTTAGGCGGACTGATTATCCTCGCTTCAGTATGCATGTATCCAGTGTTCAATTATTTCTATAAAAGAAGAAAGAACAAACAATTATTGAGGGTGCAGTAGTCAACAGACAGATGTGCCTATTAGTATAGGCAATAGAAGAAGAAAACTCCATGCTATCCATGAAGCGGAGCATGGAGCAGTAATTCCTGTTTTTTGGAAAGGTTTGGTCAAAGTAGTCCTTTGAAAGTGAAATAATCTTTAGGCCAAACACTCAGGGCGGGTTCTTCTTCAAAGAGCCCAAATACGGTTGATCCAGAGCCGGACATTGCTGCATAAAAAGCTCCGCGCTCGTAAAGTTGCTCCTTTATCTGGGCAATTTCTGGGTACCTGGTGAATATGCTATCCTCAAAATCATTCTTTAGTTGTCCCTTCCATAGCGAGCGATCAGCCAATGTCTTTTTTAGGTCATGTTCAGGTTGTTTGGGGCTAATACCTGCATAAGCTTCTTTGGTGCCAATATGAATTTGTGGATTGATCAAAGCGATCCAGCAGCCAGCAAGGTCAAGTTTTATTGGCTCTAAGATTTCACCTCTTCCGGTGGCGATCTTGGGAGTGTTTTCAATAAAGAAAGGACAGTCACTTCCTAGTTGTGCCGCATAATCCTCCAGGAACCAATCCTCTAAATGGAGGTCAAAGAGGCTGTTCATCATTTTAATGGCAAAGGCACCGTCTGCTGAGCCACCTCCCAGTCCAGCCCCCATGGGGATGGCTTTATGCAGGTGGATGTTGATATGCGGAAGTTCATTGAAATCCTTTCTAAGTAATTTTAGTGCTTTGAGAATGATATTGTCTTTTTCTTTTCCAGGAACTTCTAATCCCGTACCTGTGTAGGTGGTTTTTTCCGCTGTGGATATTTCCAGCGCATCACAAAGAGGGATGGGGATCATGCAGGTTTCTATATCGTGATAGCCATCTTTTCTTTTTTGGGTAATATGTAGGCCGAGATTAACCTTGGCATTGGGGAATTGTATCATATCAATATGCAAAAGAATTCGTCCTGCAAATCTATTAAAAACAGGGTATATATTTTGAGTGCCTTGCTTTATGTTATTTATAAATTTTGAATGAATGCTTGAATAATTGTCAAAACATTGGTTGCTGGACTGTTTAGTAGGTAAATTATTAATAAAAATTAAATGAAAATAAAAATCAGAAGAAAATTCTGAAAATTGAATAAATATTTTTTTTATAAAAGATAAAAAAGGGTAATACCTTAATAAGGTGTTTTACAATCCTGTGATTGTGTGGGTTTGCAATAGTTTAATTTTTGATTCAATTTAAAAAATGAAATAAAATATTGTAAGTCTCAACTTAGGGTTTTACTTTTGTAAAGAAATTATAAAAAGTGAAGAGCAGAAACCACTAAACACACTAATAAACATGTTCAAAATAGTTAGCGTCATTAACCTTATTGTCATTCTCATTTTCAACTGTAAGTGAGGCGCTAAACTATTGTTAAAACATCCATAAAGCAATAAAGTGCCTCATCTCGTGAGGCACTTTTTTTTATAAAGATAATAACAGAATATTAGAGATAATATGAGTGATTTGAAGAAATATAGTTGGGAAATCAGTGATAATCAGGAGAATCCGGCGGCTATGGCCATGCTGTATGCGACTGGTATCAGTGATAAAAAGATGAAGCAGCCTTTTGTGGGAGTGGCAAGTTGCGGCTATGAAAGTAATCCTTGTAACATGCACTTGAACAGTTTTGCTAAGGATATAAAGGAGTCCGCGGATAAGGTAGACCTTTCCGGCTTTGTTTTTAACACTATAGGTATTTCTGATGGGCAATCAATGGGGACTTCAGGAATGAGGTATAGTCTTCCCTCCAGAGAGGTGATTGCAGATTCAATTGAATCATTCATTTTAGGGCATTCTTTTGATGGTGTGGTAACCATTCCTGGCTGTGATAAGAACATGCCCGGTGTGGTGATGGGGATGCTTCGTATCAATCGCCCAGGGATCATGGTCTTTGGAGGTACGATCAGATCGGGAAACTATAAAGGTGAAAAACTGAATATTGTTTCGGCCTTTGAGGCTTATGGCAAGAAGATAAACGGCCAGATTTCTGACGAGGATTATATGGGTGTGATCAAAAACGCCTGTCCTGGTGCGGGAGCATGTGGAGGTATGTATACGGCCAATACCATGTCATCAGCAATTGAGGCCATGGGGTTGTCTTTGCCTTTCAGCTCATCCTATCCTGCTACTTCAAGGGAAAAGAGGGAAGAATGTAAGAATATTGGCAAGTATATCAAGCAATTACTTGCGCTGGATATCAAACCTAAGGATATCGTTACCAGAAAAAGTATTGAAAATGCGGTACGTGTCACCGTAGCACTTGGAGGTAGCACCAATGCTGCCCTGCACATTTTGGCCATAGCCAGGACTGCCGGGGTTGACTTTAGTCTTGAAGACTTTAAGCGTATCAATGCGGAAACTCCTGTATTGGGTGATTTTAAGCCAAGTGGGAAGTTTATGATGGAAGATCTTTATGAAATGGGCGGTTTGCCTGCTTTCTTAAAATACTTCTTAAATGAAGGGCTTTTGCATGGGGACTGCTTGACCGTTACGGGAAAAACAATGGCAGAGAACATAGAAGGAATCGAGCCAGTGAAGACTTCAAAAGATAGTGTGATTCATCCATTGGATAATCCAATCAAAGAATCAGGACATTTATGTGTGCTTCATGGAAATCTAGCACCAGAAGGAGCTGTGGCTAAGATTTCCGGTAAAGAAGGTAAATCCTTCACCGGTACAGCTAGGGTCTTTGATAGCGAGCCAGAAGCCAATGAAGCGATGAAGAACAAGGAAGTTCAAAAAGGAGATGTGGTAGTTATCCGTTATGTAGGGCCTAAAGGAGGACCTGGAATGCCGGAGATGCTCAAGCCTACTTCCATTATCATCGGAGCGGGACTTGGTTCTGATGTGGCTTTGATCACAGATGGTAGATTTTCTGGTGGTACGCATGGGTTTGTGGTAGGACATGTGACGCCAGAGGCCTATTTGGGAGGACCTATAGGGTTGATTCAGGATGGTGATAAGATCACTATCAGTGCAGAGAGCCTAGAAATCAGTGTTGATGTTTCAGATGAGGAGTTTGAAGCAAGAAAGAAAAATTGGAAGAACAAAGACTTAAGTCATCTCCAAGGAACGTTAAAGAAATATGTCCAATTAGTGTCTACAGCGTCTGAGGGTTGTGTTACTGACAAACAGTAAGACAATAGACCAACCGACATAAGACTTAAACCTCAAATATAATTTAAATACACATGAAAGATTCGAGAATCAGAGGAGCTGAGATCGTAATCAAGTCTTTGGTAGCCGAAAACTCAGAGTATATTTTCGGTTATCCCGGAGGAGCCATCATGCCAGTTTATGATGCGCTTTATGATTACGCGGACCAAATCAAGCATGTACTGACCAGACATGAACAGGGAGCTATCCATGCCGCTCAAGGCTATGCACGAGTCTCTGGAAAAGTCGGGGTTTGTATGGCTACATCAGGGCCAGGCGCTACTAACCTGATCACAGGTATAGCAGACGCCATGATTGATAGCACTCCTCTGGTCTGTATTACAGGACAGGTAGCTTCCCCGTTATTGGGTACTGATGCATTTCAGGAAACTGATGTAGTGGGCTTTTCAATGCCTGGGACTAAATGGAACATTCAGGTTCGTAGGGTGGAGGATATTGCTCCTGCTATAGCCAAAGGTTTTCATATTGCTAGATCAGGAAGGCCCGGTCCAGTATTGATAGATATTACCAAAGATGCTCAGAATGATTTGGGTGAGTTCAATTACGTACCTTGTTTGGGGATCAGGTCATACAGACCTTACCCAAAAGTAGATGAGACTCAAGTAGCCAAAGCTGCTGAGGTAATTAATTCAGCTAAAAAGCCTTATGTACTTTATGGACAAGGTGTGGTCATCGGTAAAGCAGAGGAAGAATTAAAGGCCTTTTTGGATAAGACGGGAATACCTGCAGCTTGTACATTACTTGGGTCAGGAGCCTTGAGTGAAGATCATCCTCAGTATGTAGGGAAGTTAGGAATGCATGGTAACTATGCACCCAATATGCTGACCAATCAATGCGATGTTTTGATTGCCATAGGGATGAGGTTTGATGATCGGGTTACCGGTGATTTGGAGCGGTATGCCAAACAGGCAAAAGTGGTTCATTTGGAGTTGGATAATGCAGAGATCAATAAAAATGTAAAGGCAGAAGTGGCCGTGTTGGGAGACTGTAAGGAGAGTTTGCCATTACTTAGCCAAATGGTGAATGACAACAACCATGAGGAATGGGTGAAAGAATTCAGGAAGCTGGAGGAAAAGGAAAAAAGTGCCGTGGTATCTTTGGACCTATTGCCTACCAAATCAGGTTTGACCATGGGAGAGGTAATCCGTTATATCAATGATTATAAAAAGGATGATGCCATTTTAGTAACCGATGTAGGCCAGCACCAAATGATCGCTTGGAGATACTTCAAGTATAAAACTACAAGGACTCAGGTTACTTCTGGTGGATTGGGTACGATGGGCTTCAGCTTGCCTGCAGCTTTGGGGGCTCAATTGGCTGATCTGAACCGTCAAGTAGTTTGTGTAGTGGGTGATGGTGGTATTCAAATGACGATCCAGGAACTGGGTACTATTATGCAAACGCAAAGTCCTGTAAAGGTGGTATTGTTAAACAATAACTTCCTAGGAATGGTAAGACAGTGGCAGCAGCTATTCTTCGATAAGCGTTATTCATTTACAGAATTGGATAATCCTGACTTTATTAAGATTGCTGAAGCCTATAATATGAAGACCTCTAAGGTGACCGAAAGGGAAGATCTTAGGGATTCGGTAGCAGAGATGATGATACATGATGGCCCTTATTTCCTTGAAGTAGTGGTGGAAAAAGAGGATAATGTATTCCCAATGATTCCTACCGGATGTTCAGTAGAAGAAGTTAGATTAAGCTAAGCCACATATTATGAATCGATATACAGTATCCCTTTTTACGGAGAATTTCATTGGTATTCTTAATAGAGTGACTTTGATTTTCACCAGAAGAGGAGTGAATATAGACGCCCTTACCGCTTCAGAAAGTAAGGAAGATGGTGTACACAGGATCACCATAGAAGTGACCACAACTGAAGATCAAGTGATTCAGATTGTGAAGCAGACGGAAAAGATCATAGATGTCATCAAGTCCTTCTATTATAAGGATGATGAGGTCGTTTACCAAGAAATCGCTTTATATAAGATTCCAATTAGCAGTCTTGATCCGGGCTTGGAAAAAGTCATCAGGCAGTACAATGCCAGGATCATTTCAGCAGAGAAGGAATTTGTGGTGATCGAAATGACCGGCCATAAAGAAGACACCAAGGCCTTGCTGGAAATTCTTAAGGATTTTAATATCCTTGAATTTGCCAGATCAGGAAGGGTGGCGGTGGCCAAACCAATGGGAACAATTGAACAATATTTGAATAATTAAAACTAGAAACAATGAAACTGAAATTCGGAACAGTTGAAGAAGATGTAGTAACAAGAGAAGAATTTCCTCTTGAGAAAGCCAGAGAAGTACTTAAAGACGAGGTGATTGCGGTATTGGGCTATGGTGTACAAGGTCCAGGTCAAGCACTTAACTTGAAAGATAATGGTTTTAATGTAATCGTTGGTCAGCGTAAAGGTTCCAAAACTTGGGACAAGGCTGTTGCTGATGGTTGGGTTCCTGGTGAAACGCTTTTTGAATTAGAAGAAGCCTGTGAAAAAGGTACTATTCTTCAGTTCTTACTTTCTGATGCAGGTCAGATTGCACTTTGGCCAACTGTAAAGAAACACCTTACTCCAGGTAAGGCATTGTATTTCTCTCACGGTTTCGGTGTGACTTACAATGACCAAACTGGTATCGTTCCTCCTAAGGATGTTGACGTGATTTTGGTGGCTCCTAAGGGTTCTGGTACTTCTTTGAGAAGAATGTTCGTAGAGGGTAGAGGTTTGAACTCTTCTTTTGCGATCTACCAAGACGCTACAGGAAAAGCTAGAGAAAGAGTTATCGCTTTGGGTATCGGAGTAGGTTCTGGCTACTTGTTCGAAACTGATTTCTACAGAGAAGTTACTTCTGACCTTACTGGTGAGAGAGGTACTTTGATGGGGGCTATCCAAGGTATTTTCGCTGCTCAGTACGAAGTATTGAGAGCTAACGGTCACTCTCCTTCTGAAGCTTTCAACGAGACTGTCGAAGAATTGACTCAGAGTTTGATGCCATTGGTAGCAGAGAACGGTATGGACTGGATGTATGCTAACTGTTCTACTACTGCACAAAGAGGTGCTTTGGATTGGTGGAAGCCTTTCAGAGATGCATCTAAGCCAGTATTTGAAGAGCTTTATAAAAGTGTTAAAGATGGTAAGGAAGCCGCTAAGTCTATCGAATCTAACAGTAAGTCTGATTACAGAGTGAAGTTGGAAGAGGAGTTGAAAGAGTTGAGAGAGTCTGAGATGTGGCAAGCTGGAGCTACCGTACGTAAGCTGAGACCAGAGAACAACTAATAACACTTAAGGGGAATGTTTCGGGAATTATATGAATACAATATGGTGTTGAAATAAGACGAGAAACTTCCCTGAAATAAAATTTCGGGAGGAATAGGAGAAAGAGATCACTCTGATTCCTATTCCTTCTGGACTTTATGACGATTGACAACAGAAGCGATGGAAAAGAAAACATTATTTGACAAAGTATGGGACGCGCACGTTGTGAAGTCAGTCCCTGACGGACCAGACGTGTTTTTCATAGATAAGCACTTTATCCATGAAGTAACCAGCCCAGTAGCCTTTCTAAACCTTGAAAAAAGAGGAAACAAAGTACTCTTCCCGGAAAGAACAGTAGCTACACCAGATCACAATGTACCCACTATAGATCAGGAGAAAACCATCAAAGACCAACTTTCCCGTATGCAGGTAGAAAAGCTACGAGAAAATTGTGCTAAGCATGGTATTGAGCTTCATGACCTGGGTACTGACCACCATGGTATTGTTCACGTAATCGGCCCTGAATTGGGGATTACCCAGCCAGGAATGACGATTGTATGTGGAGATAGCCACACTTCTACTCACGGAGCTTTCGGAGCTATTGCCTTCGGTATCGGTACTTCTGAGGTGGAGATGGTTTTTGCTTCTCAGTGTATCATGCAGTCTAAGCCTAAGCGCATGAGAATTACTGTGGATGGAGAGCTCAGTGCTGGAGTTACTTCCAAGGATATCATTCTTTACATCATCTCAAAAATATCTGCCAGTGGTGGTACTGGATATTTTATTGAATATGCTGGATCAGCAATTCAAAGCCTAAGCATGGAAGCGAGAATGACCATCTGTAATATGAGTATCGAAATGGGTGCTCGTGGAGGTTTGATCGCTCCTGACGAAACGACATTTGAATACCTAAAAGGTAAAGAGCATGCTCCAAAAGGTGAAGACTGGGAAAAAGCATTAGCTTACTGGAAAACCCTTAAAACGGATGAAGGTGCAGCATTTGACTTGGAGTACAAATATGAGGCAGCGGACATAGAGCCGATGATCACTTATGGTACTAACCCTGGTATGGGAATCAAGATCAAAGATAATATTCCTACTACCGATGGTATGGAAGGAAGCAATAAGAATACTTATATCAAGTCACTTGATTATATGGGCTTTGCGCCTGGAGAGCCTATTAAGGGCAAAAAGATCGATTATGTTTTCGTAGGTAGCTGTACTAACGGTCGTATCGAGGATATCCGCGCAGTGGCTGAATTTGTGAAGGGTAAAAAGAAAGCTGACAATATCACTGCTTGGATCGTACCAGGTTCAAGAGAGGTGGAAAAACTGGCCATCAAAGAAGGTTTGGTTGAGATTCTTGAGGAAGCAGGTTTCAAATTGAGACAGCCTGGATGCTCTGCGTGCCTTGCCATGAATGATGATAAAATTCCTGCCGGAAAATATGCAGTATCTACTTCAAACAGAAACTTCGAAGGTCGTCAAGGACCTGGAGCCAGAACCCTTTTGGCTTCTCCATTGACCGTGGCAGCAGTCGCCATTACCGGTGAAGTAACCGATCCTCGTGAAGTATAATCATCTAAAATTGATCAAAAATGGCTTACGATAAGTTTAATATATTAAAAAGCACCGTGGTCCCATTACCAACAGAAAATGTGGATACGGATCAAATCATTCCAGCCAGATTCCTGAAGGCTACTGAAAGAAAAGGTTTTGGTGAAAGCTTGTTCATGGACTGGAGATATGATAGTGAAGGAAACCCAAAGGCCGATTTTGTGCTAAATGATCCTACTTATTCAGGTAAAGTATTGGTAGCTGGAAAAAACTTTGGTTCAGGATCAAGTAGAGAGCATGCCGCTTGGGCCATCTATGACTATGGCTTCAGGTGTGTGGTTTCCAGTTTCTTTGCTGATATTTTCAAAAACAACGCGCTGAATGTAGGAATCCTACCGGTGACGGTTTCTCCAGCATTTTTGGAGGAGATATTCACTGAGGTGGAAAAAGACCCATCTACTGAAGTGGAAGTAGATATCGAAAAGCAGACCATTACGCTTTTGAGCACTGGTAGTGCCGAATCTTTTGACATCAATACCTACAAAAAAGGGAATATGCAAAATGGTTTTGATGATATCGACTACCTTTTGAATATGAAGGATGAGATCGTCGAATTCGAAGCAGCGAAAAAATTATAAATATAAGTTAGTAGCAGAAAGATTGAAATGAATTCGTGCCATGATATATGATCATGGCACGAATATCACTTTCAAGAGATATAATAATATCAGCTTCTGAATACTAGGTACTCAATACCCATTTTACAAATGCGTCTTCAAAAGAAAATAGAAATCATGGATACCACTTTGAGGGATGGTGAACAGACCTCTGGAGTATCCTTTTTGCCTTCTGAGAAGCTTCAGATAGCCAAGTTGCTATTGGAGGAACTGAAGGTGGATCGGATAGAAGTGGCATCCGCTAGGGTTTCTGAGGGAGAACTGGAAGGGGTGAAGAAAATAACGCATTGGGCTACAGAAAAGGGATATTTGGATAAAGTTGAGGTATTGGGTTTTGTGGATACGCCTGCCTCAGTGGATTGGTTGACAGAGGCAGGAGCCAAAGTCCTTAATCTACTTACCAAAGGATCTCTTAATCACCTAACCTACCAATTAAAAAAAACACCTGAGCAGCACTTTAGTGATATTGCCAGATGTATTGGCTATGCCACTCAAAAGGGAATTTCGGTAAATGTTTACCTTGAAGACTGGAGCAGTGGTATGCGCAATAGTAAGGATTATACTTTGGAGCTAATCGAGTTTTTGGTTGGTCAAGGTGTGCGTAGAATTATGCTTCCCGATACTCTGGGGCTTTTAAAGCCATCAGAGGTTGCCCAGTTTGTTTCGGAAGTAACGAGCAGTTACCCGAAGATTCATTTTGATTTCCATGCTCATAATGATTATGACCTATCTGTTGCCAATGTATTGGAAGCAGTGAACAATGGGATTTCAGGAATCCATAGCACCATTAATGGTCTTGGAGAACGGGCGGGGAATGCTCCATTAGAAAGCATAGTAGCCAGTATAACTGACTTTACAGACGTTCAGTTAAATGTCCAAGAAAACAAGATCTACCGTATCAGTAAATTGGTAGAACAGTTTTCAGGACTTCATATTCCCTCAAACAAACCAGTAGTGGGTGAAAATGTATTCACCCAGACCGCAGGAATTCATGCCGATGGTGATAATAAGAAAAATCTTTATTTTAATGACCTGCTTCCTGAGCGATTTGGGAGAACAAGGAAGTATGCCTTAGGAAAGACTTCAGGAAAAGCCAATATCCTTAAAAACCTGATGGAACTGGGGATTTCTCTGGAACCTGATGAGTTGACCAAGGTGACCCAAAAGATCATTGAATTAGGTGATCAAAAGGAAAGGGTGACCACGGAAGATCTGCCCTATATTATTTCTGATGTGTTGCAGAACAATTCCATTAAAAAGGATATCAGCATAGAAGGTTATCATATGACCCATTCCAAGGGCTTAAAACCAACCGTGCAGTTAAGGTTGAAGATCAATGATAAGTTTTATGAAGCTCATGCTTCTGGAAATGGTCAGTTTGATTCTTTTATGCTAGCACTTCATAAGATATACCAATCACTGGAAAAGCCACTTCCAAAGTTAACAGACTTTAGTGTGAGTATTCCACCAGGAGGAAAAACCGACGCATTTGTGGAGACGGTAATCACTTGGGAATTAGGCAGGATTTTTAAGACCAAAGGCCTGGACAGTGACCAAACGGTGGCAGCAATGATGGCCACTGAGAAAATGCTCAACATCATTGAACAAATCAATACAGGAAAATCAGAAAACAAAAATTTATATGGAAATGAATCTAGCGCTATTACCGGGTGACGGTATTGGCCCTGAAGTGATCGATCAGGCAGTAAAGGTGGTCAAAGCAGTTGGTCAGAAATTTGGCCATACTATTACCTTTAAAGAAGCTGTTGTTGGTGCGGCAGCCATTGATGCCACCGGAAATCCTTATCCAGACGCTACGCATGAAGTTTGTTTGCAAGCCGATGCTGTATTGTTTGGTGCTATTGGCGATCCTAAATATGATAATGATCCTAAGGCTAAAGTAAGACCTGAGCAAGGCTTATTGGCCATGAGAAAGAAATTGGGACTTTTCTCTAATGTAAGACCTACTTTCACTTTCCCTTCATTGATCCATAAATCTCCATTGAAGAAAGACCGTATCGAAGGAACTGACTTTGTGTTCTTAAGGGAATTGACTGGTGGAGTTTACTTTGGTGAGCCTAGAGGAAGAAATGAGCAAGGTACCAAAGCTTTTGATACTAATGTTTACTCTAAGGAAGAGGTTGAAAGATTGGCCAGAATGGGCTTTGAATTCGCTCAGAAGAGAAGAAAATTATTGACCTGCGTAGACAAGGCCAATGTAATGGCTACATCTAGATTGTGGAGAGAAACCGTTCAGGAGCTAGAAGCAGAATATCCTGACGTAAAAGTGGAGTATGAATTTGTGGATGCTGTAGCCATGAGGTTGATCCAGTGGCCTAAGGCTTATGATGTATTGATCACTGAGAACCTTTTTGGTGATATCTTGACTGATGAGGCTAGTGTGATTTCAGGATCTATGGGCTTGATGCCATCTGCATCTTTGGGTACAGATGTGAAATTATTTGAGCCAATTCACGGTTCTTATCCTCAAGCAGCTGGTAAGGATATTGCCAATCCGTTGGCAACAGTGCTTTCTGCCGCTATGATGTTTGAATATGCCTTTGATCTTCAAGAAGAAGCTAGGGCTATTTCTGATGTGGTCAATCTTTCTCTAGCTGAAGGAGTGGTTACAGAAGATATTGCTGAAGGCGGAAAGTCTTATAAGACATCAGAAGTAGGTGACTGGCTGGCTGAGCAAATTTTGAAATAATTAGTTTGCCACTGATATGAATAGTTTGAGCGGAGCCCAAAAGGGCTCCGTTTTTTTTAAAGGCACAATTGATTTGACTGAATCCTTTGCTTGCTTGTTATCCCTTCATGTTATTCATCATTTCAGTAACTCCTTCTAGGTACCTATCAGTAACCTCTTTATCGGGAATGGTGTTCCAGTTGTTTTCAATTCCATTTCCACCCAACATGATACCGTCTTTTCTAGGTATAAAATATACGCCTGACATACTGGCTCTGTAATTCAATTCAGGTTGTGGGATCAGAAAGCATAATTGACCTGATATGGGCATCATTTCCTCATCTCCAAACAGTTCAAGAGAACCTAAACCTGTACAATTGGCAATGCATTTTTGTGAAAGTGCATCGATGTCCTCTGGTCTTTTAAAGGTTTTGAACTCAAGTTTTCCTCCTGCCAGAAGGAAATCATCTCTTAACATTTTCATATAAATGGGGATATTGAAAATAGTGGTAGGAGATTTATGTACTTGTTTGGCTTTAAAAGGGTTTTCCCGATGTTCCAATTGTTTAGGCTCAGGGTAAAAGTTCATATCAGAACTAAATAGCTGGTCTTTTGCAGCAAATTTGTGATGATTAGTATTCGAATGAGAACTGGAGGAACTGATATGATAGTTATCCATCCAATTGACTATTTGATTTATACCCAATAGACGTTGAAAAGTGTTAAAGGAATGGGAGCAAGCATTTTGAAACATTGTTTTAAATGCAGGAGTGATATGTTCCTGTAGAATCAATCTAGAGGTAGGGGACCATGTGCCGGTAGCCATGGCTGAGGTAACCTGAGGAAATACTTCTTTGGTGTATATGGTGACCTGATAGCCCCTGTCTTGTAGGGTTCTTGCCGTGCTTAGGCCAATGATGCCACATCCAATAACGGCTACCTCTTTTTGGGGTGTCGTATCAATGAGGTCTGCAGCAATTTTTGAAGTGCCCCATGAGAGTGACCATCCACTTCCTCCATGCCCGTAATTGTGTACGATTTTTTTGTTGCCCAATTCCTGAAGTTCAACTCTGGGACCTATTTTTCTAAATGGCCTTAATCCTACGGACTCTTTAATAACTCGCTTTCGCGAGACCTTTACTGGAGGAAGGCCTTTTGAAGTATTAATATAGAAATTGGCTTTTGTACCTGCGGGGATATAGCTGGTACAGGCTCCTATGCCTAATCCTGTGCTTAGGCCCAAAAAGGTAGCCTTCTTGATAAAGTCTCTTCTTTCGTTTTTCATTGATTACCCTTTAGTAGAATGTTAAATATTAACGGCTTTATTATTTAAGCTTATAAGGGTAACTATAGATACAGATGACCAATGGTTGATCATCTGTATTTCTAAAATATGAAATTTATAGAATTATTTTGTGTTTGTTAATGAAAAAATATTAGCAAATGGGTTTGTTTACTTAGCGTACAATATAATGTATCTGGTTTTGCGAAAATGAATTATTGTTTTCATGTCAATTACTCACTCAAGCTAAAAAATAAAAAAAGGGGCTGTCTCAAAACAAGAGTTAAAAAAGTGGGACAGTCGATTTTAGCCAATAGAGGCCGATTTTCATTAATCGGCCTCTATTTTTTTTTTGACTTACGGTCAATTCAGCTCTAGGTTCTTTGTTCTGAAGCGACAGTTTAAACTTGGGGGATCAGAGGGTTTTTGAACTTAAAAACGGCGTCAGCTCCTTCTTACCCGGCCATTTTTGCCAGGTTGTGGGCGATGGCAATCAATCCGGTTTCAATTGCTACTTTTTCGGCTCCTCTTAACATAAACCTTGCCCTCCCTTTGTTGTGTTTGAAGTCTGCAAATACCGGTTCCACATCGGTGGCCCGTTGCCTTCGTTTCTGGACTCCCTGCTCAGAGGTGAGTCGTTGTTTTGCCCTTGTCTTCTGTTGCTGTAACCTGGTGTTTACCCTGAGGGTTTTGTTACCGGCCCCTGGTCTACAACTAGCAGCCAGTGGGCACCCCTGGCAATTTTTGGCTGCATAGTGCCGGTAATGCTGGACAAAACCGGTCGAGGTTTTTCCGGTACTTTCCCCACTGGGTTTCATCGCCTGTCCCATCGGACAGATGTAGTGATCTTTCTGTGGATCGTAATACAGGTTTTCCAGCAAGCCATGGACTTTCTTTGATTTGGATTCCTGACGGAGTTCTTTGTGGAAGGTGTTGTACTTGACGTAAGCTTCGATCCGGTTCTGCTCCAGAAAGCAATAGTTCTCTTCACTTCCGTATCCAGCATCTGCTGTACAACAGGAAGGGTAGAATCCGTAATGCTGATGGTACTGCTGTAGATGAGGCTTCAGGGTTAAGGTATCATTGGGATTGGGATGCAGGGAATAGTTGACCACGAACCGTCCATGGGTGCTGAGTTGAAGGTTGTAGGCAGGTTTGAGCTGGCCATTTCTCATATGGTCTTCCTTCATCCGCATGAACGTGGCATCCGGATCGGTTTTGGAATAACTGTTCCGTCCAGCCAGTACTTCCTCTTTCTGGGCATATTCTTCCAGTTTGGCAGGCCAGTTCTTTTGGGCATAACCCAACTTCTGTTTCACCTTCTTGTCAACGGCTTTCCCTTCCAGCGCCTGATTGATCTTTTCGATGGTTCGGGAAACTTTCTCTGCACTCGGATTCACAAAGTCGGGTTCTTCTGTCCCCAACTCAGCGGAGGCTACCGAACCGGCATAGTTCCAAAGTTCCTGAAGCTGGGAGCTGATCCGTTCCTTGCTCTTTTTAATCGCCTTGCCCCAGACAAAGGTGTAGCGGTTGGCATTGGCTTCTATCTTGGTCCCATCGGTGTACACTTCTTTGATGTCCAAAAGTCCTTCTTCATGCAGCAACAGCACCACTTGGGCAAAAATATCACCAATCACATCTCGGAGACGTTCTGAACGGAACCGATTGATTGTATGGTGATCGGGACGCTGCATTCCGGCAAGCCACATGAACACAATATTCTCCCGGACCGCTTTTTCAAGCTTGCGGGAAGAATAACAGTTCTCTAAATATCCATAAACCAGCACCTTTAACAACAGCTTGGGATGATAACTGCTAGATCCGTTCTCTGAGTATCGACCATACACCTCGCTCAGATCTATCCGCTCAATGATCTGGTGAACTACACGGCCTGGATGATGGACGGGAATCAATTCCTCCAAACTGGGAGGAAGAAACATCAGTTGGTTGGGATTGTAGTCTTTAAAAGCTACATTTAAGTCTTGTTTTTGCACACCTCAAAATAACATTTTTGAGTTAAACAAGAAAGGCTAGCCGAGAAATCGACTAGCCTTTTAAACTATCTACTTTTGAGACAGCCTCCTTGTTTTACTGTTTTTCATCCATAAGCTTTTCCATGATCTCTTCTGAGATACCGGTGCTGGAATAACCTCCATCGTGGTACAAGTTCTGCATGGTAACCATTCTGGTATAATCAGAGAACATGGTCACAATGTACTCTGCGCAAGCTTCTGCAGAAGCATTTCCAAGTGGAGAAAGTGACTCGGCGAAGTTGAAGAAAGAGCTAAATCCTCCAATTCCTGAACCTGCAGTAGTAACTGTAGGAGATTGGGAGATAGTGTTAACCCTTACCTTTTTCTTTTTACCATATCTGTATCCAAATCCTCTAGCGATGCTTTCCAATAGGGCTTTGGCATCAGCCATGTCAGTATAGAAAGGATAAACTCTTTGGGCTGCAATGTAAGAAAGACCTACGATAGATCCCCATTCGTTCATGACGTCCTGCTTTTCGGCTACTTGCATCATCTTGTGGAAAGACAAGGCTGAAATGTCATAAGACTTCATGGCCCAATCATAATTAAGGTCGCCATATTCACGTCCTTTTCTGATATTTGGAGACATTCCTATAGAGTGCAATAGGAAGTCAAAGTTTCCTCCTAAGAATTCCTTAGCTTCTGCATATAGTTTTTCGATATCTTCTACTGAAGTGGCGTCGGCAGGGATAACGATAGTATCACATTCTTTTGCCAGTTCTTGGATTGCTCCCATTCTCATAGCGATAGGCGCATTGGTAAGGACAAACTTAGCTCCTTGCTCTTTAGCTTTAAGAGCGGTTTTCCAGGCTATGGAGTTTTCATCCAATGCACCTGTAATAATTCCTTTTTTTCCTTGAAGTAGATTCTCAGGCATGATATGTTTTTTAATTGATTTCGCTTAAATAATCTGTAAAAATAAATAAAATTTTAGGCAAACTTATGCGATTGATATGATAAATGTCCGTCCTTGGTTCTCTGGTGGCTAAGGTTAGGTTTTATTTCAATAAATCCATGGCGCTTTGTCGTGCGGATTCAGAAGGATTGGCGCCAGCAATCATTTTGGCAATTTCTGTAATCCGCTCCGATTCATTCAAAGTTCTGATCTTACTGATCGTACGTTCAGAGCTGTTGTCTTTATAGACAAAATAATGCGTATCACCTTTTGCGGCCACTTGTGGCAAATGACTGATACAGATTACTTGATGGTTTGTGGCAATTTGCTGCATCATCAAGACCATTTGGAGGGCTACTTCGCCAGAAATTCCTGTATCAATTTCATCAAATATCAAGGTAGGAAGGGCTACTTTGTCTGCCATAATGTATTTTATGGCAAACATCAAACGGGAAAACTCACCTCCTGAGGCCACTTGTCTGATAGGCTGCGGTTTAACTCCCTTGTTTGCAGAAAACATGATTTCTACCTCGTCCATCCCATTGGAAGTAGGCTTGGTTTTATGGTGTGAGAACTCGATTTTCGCGTTTTCCATTCCTAATTGCGCCAAGAGACTAGTGATTTCTTTTGCAAATTCCTTAAAGCATTTTTGTCTTTTTTGGGAAAGTGACTCGCCAGCTTTTATAAGGTTTTTCCATGCTTGTTCGCTCTCATTTTTCAGTCTCTCTAGTTCTTCGTCCAAATGATCTATCTGAAAAGCTTTCTCAGCAAGTTCCTTTTCCAAATTCATCAGCTCTTCCACGGATTGGACGCCATGTTTCTTTTGAAGCTGGTAAATTTTGCTCAGTCTTTCCCTGATTTCTTCTAACTTTTCAAAGTCCACTTCTATTTTACTGTCTTCGTCCTCCAGCGTGGCAGAAATATCATTGACCTCAATACGGACACTATCGAAGCGGTCCCTTAGTTCTTCAAATCGTGTACTGAATCGGCTAAGTTGTTGAAGAGATTGGTTGATCTGCATAAGAAGGGTGCTGGCCGCCAGTTCGTCGCCGTTTAGTAATTGTAAACTTTCATTGATCTTGGCTTTGATTTCTTCCGCATTATCGAGGATCTCCTGTTCGTTTTCGAGTTCCTCTTGCTCTCCTTCCTGTAGGTTGAGTGCAGAGAGTTCCTCTAGTTGGAACTGGTTGAAGTCGGCTTCCTTCCTTAATTCAGCGGCTTCTTGGGAAAGTTGATCAAATGCTTTGTTGATTTTTTTGAAAGCTTGGAAAGCGGAGCTATACTGTTCTTTTTCCTTTTTGCTTTGGGCAAAAGCGTCGATTAAGTTTAACTGGTATTCCCCAGCAGCCAATAGTAAGGTGTCGTGCTGGGAATGAATATCCATTAAGGATTTTCCCAGATTTTTCAATACGTCCAGTTTTACAGGTGTGTCATTGACAAAGGCCCTGGATTTTCCAGATGGCGCTATTTCCCTGCGAATGATACATTGTGACTCAAAGTCTAAATCTTCAGATTCGAAGTAAGGCTCAAGTCCATAATTGTGAATATCAAACTCTCCTTCAATGATACATTTTTTGGAATCATCAAAAAGAGATTTAGTGTCTGCCCTGTTACCCAATAGAAGTCCTACAGCACCAAGCATAATGGATTTACCGGCTCCAGTTTCACCGGTAATCATGTTCAGTGAGTTGGAAGGGGTCATTTCCAATGTTTCAATTAATGCATAATTCGAAATGCTCAGGCTTTTTAGCATACAGTAATATTGTTTTTCTTGGATTGGAGGTAAAAGTAATCAAAAAGCAGCTATCCTTTGAGGATGTCGTTGTATTTTCTGGCATTGTTGGGGTCTACCTTTAGCAGAATTTCAATAGCTTGTTTTTGGATTTCCTCGGGGGCATTTTTTAGTAATTTACTGATTTCATCTGATTTGGCATCCATAAAAGATATGGCCAATATGCTGTTGGGAATTGTACGGTTTACTTCTTCCAGTTTCTGTAGGGCAGCAAGTATGTTTGTGTAAGCATCCTCGGGAGATTTGGTCAATTGATCCATCCCCATTCTGTGATAAAGGTAATAGGCCTCCCTGATAGATCGCGTAACCTGAGAACTATAGAGTTCGTTCATCAGCCAGTACCTGTTCCTTCTGTTGCTAGGGCTTTGTTCCCAGCCGGGTCTTGAAGATTGCTGGGCATTGGATACAATATTATTGGCCACTTCAAAATAAGGTTCCCCTCCTTCAGGGGAAAATGTGTCATAATCTATTCCAATGACAATATTGGCATAATATGCGAGTAGGGAAGTAATTTCACTTAAATGAGAATACCTGTTGAATTCCATGGGCTGGGATTCGAGAAATTCAAAACTCCAATTTCTGTCCACAAAATTAAAGGTGAGGCTTTCATAGCTCGTGCCATAGATGGGGCGGACTGCTTGTATTTGTACGGTAGCTTCAAAGAAACCGACTTGAGGCATGTCATTAATGGTGATCAGCATATTGCCTTTGATACGCTCTTCTTGGGTGAATTGGTCATTGGTCCAGCTTCTACCATTTAGAAATTGCTCAAAGGAGTTTTTCATCTGATCAAAGATGTCTTTGTTTTGGGTTCTGGCCCTGTCGCTATTGATAGCAACTGTGAAATTGAGTTCCTGTGCAGCTACCTGAAAAGTGGATAGAAAGCATATAAGTAAAAGTAGTTTGATCCTCATATTCTTATGGTATTGCCTAAATATAAAAATAATGTTCAAATCAGTTTTCCGTGTCCAATTGTTTTTTTAATGTATCAATGATCAATTCTGCAATGGCCGATTTGGGTAACAAGTCGGAAACTTGTTTTTTGCCGGATTGGTGGAAAATGGTCACCTTATTGGTGTCATGTTTAAAACCTGCACCGGCATCGTTCATGGAATTGAGTACGATAAAGTCAAAGTTTTTCTTTTTTAGTTTGGTTTGGGCATTTTCTTCCTCATGGTTGGTTTCTAGTGCAAAACCAATATGGATTTGTCCATCTTTTTTTACCGCACCCAAACTTGCAGCGATGTCTACATTCTTCTTTAGGATAATGGACATGTTCTCCTCATTCTTCTTGATCTTTTCTTTGGCGGGATCTGCAGGGGCGTAATCAGCTACTGCGGCAGCAAAAATACAAATATCCATTTGTGGATGTACCGCTTGAGCAGCTTTATACATGTCATGTGTGCTGGTAACCGGGCTGATTTTGATGTTAGGATGGCTAATAGTGATTTGGCTGGGCCCCAGGATTAATTCTATTTTTGCTCCGCGGTTGGCCAGGTTTTTTGCCAGGGCTATACCCATTTTGCCGCTAGAGTGATTTCCTATAAACCTTACTGGATCAATAGTTTCTTGGGTGGGGCCAGCAGTGATCATGATTTTTTTGCCTTCAAAATCCTTTGATTTTTTGAGGAGTTGGATGGTTTTTTCCAGAATATGTTCAGGTTCCATCATTCTGCCCTGTCCGCTCAGGCCACTGGCCAGTTCTCCACTTTCTGCTTCCAATAGGATGTTGCCGTGTTTCTCCACAGTGTCAAGGTTCGCTCTGACAGATGGGTGTTGGTACATGTCCAGATCCATTGCTGGTGCCAACATTACTGGGCATCTAGCTGAAAGATAAGTGGCGGTAAGTAAATTGTCAGAGTTGCCATGGGCAAGTTTTGAAAGTGTACTTGCACTAAGAGGGGCTATGATAAAAAGGTCTGCCCAAAGCCCCAGTTCTACATGGTTATTCCATTCACCGGTTTCATTTTTGTGGAATTGGTGATAGACCGGCCTTTTAGAAAGGGTGGATAATGTCAGCGGGGTAATAAAGTCAAGAGCAGAAGTGCTCATGATGATTTGCACTTCTGCCCCTTCTTTTACCAGTAATCTGGTTAAATGAGCTGCTTTATAGGCGGCAATGCTTCCTGTAACAGCAAGTAATACTCTTTTGCCTTGCAGCTGCATGATGATTATTCTTCTTCTGAATCGAGGTTAGGATTACGGAAGTGGACTTTGTCTTCCATAAACTCTTCCATGGCCAAATTAGTTGGTTTAGGCATTCTTTCGTAGAATTTGGAGATTTCTATTTGTTCTTTGTTTTCAAATACCTCTTCCAAATTGTCTACAGTAGAAGCAAATTCAGATAGCTTGTTGTTTAATTCTTCTTTGGTAGCCAAAGAGATTTGCTTGGCTCTTTGAGCAACTATATGAAGGGACTCATAAAGGTTGCCAGACTTTTCGGCTACTTTGTCCAAGTCTCTAGTGATGATTGAAGGATTAACTGCCATATCGATATAAAGTTTATTTTCTGTTTTATTAAATTATTTACTGCCTGCATTGGCTGGTTTTACGGGTTTTTCTAGTTCAGATTCTTCTTCTGTTTCTTCTTTGTCCGCGTTTTCTTTTCTTAGCGCTGCTTCCCGGGCTTTGATTTCCTCATATTGCTTTTTCAGCTTTTGATGGGAATTCAATTCGGATTTAGATTGCTCTACCAAGGAAATCACCTCTTTGTTGAAATCACTCTCAGGGTATTTTCTTTTAAAATCTTCTCCAAATTCGATGGCTTCTTGAAGTCTTTCTTCTTTCTTATTGAAAACACTTCTTTCGGCATATGCGCTGCTTACTTCTACTAACTTATAGGCCAATTCTTCATTATGCTCGCTGTTAGGATACCTTTTGGCGAAATTCTGGAAGTTAACAATGCAGGCCAAATAAAACTGTCCCGGGAAAAGTCCTTCTGTAAGTCTGTAGTACATTTGGGACTCCTCATAAGCTTTTCTCTCAAACCTGGACTGCAGGTCTGTGATCATGCTCATTGCGCGTTCATAGGAATCTGACTCAGGGAATCTGCTTATAAATTGTTGGATGGCCGTTACTGCTTCTTTACTGCTCTTTTGGTCCAAATTATAATCGGGGGCATCCATGTATAAGGAGTAGGCATGCATAAACAATGCTTCCTCCGCCATAGGGCTTCGGCTATAGCTTTGGTAGAAGTTGTTAAAATAACTTGCAGCTTCTATATATCTTTTTAGTCTAAAATGAGCGTAGGCATAATTGAACTGGGCCAATTCTGACTTTTCACTTCCGCGAATTACTGGTAACACCTTATCGTAAAGGATAATGGATTTACTGTACTCACCTTCTTGGTAGTAGTCGTTGGCCGCGGTGTAAACCTCATCCCAATTAGTGCTTTTCTCCAGCTTGTAAAACTTGCCGCAGGCACCTAGTGAGATGATGATTACAAATAGTAATGTATACTTAATAACTGTGTTCATCATTTTCAATCTGCAAATATAAGGGAATTTGATTCTGTATCAAAGTTAGTTAACGGGTATGTGGCAATGATTATTTTTTAACGACGAGCTTCTTGGTGACTATATTTTTGCCATTTACAATCAGAGTATATAAATACACTCCGGGGTTAAAGTCACTGACATTGATCAGAAGTGTTTTTTGTTGGGGGGAAAGGGTCAATTCTTCAATGGGGTTGCCAATGAAGCTATTAATGGCCAGTTTGATCGTGGCATTTGGATCCTTTATCTGATAATCTATTTGGGCAATTCTATTGCTTGGGTTTGGATAAACTTCGCCAAATGAAATGGCTTTATGATCTACAATTTCAGTGTCTTTTGGAGCGAAGACTTCATAGACCCCTTCGATGATGAAGACATCACGAAGGTTTTCGGTATTGGAGAAGTGAAGATCGAAGGTGCCTTTGGTTTCGGTAATTCCTGTACTGAATTCTATATATAGATCGGTGAATATTTCGCCAGGCTCCAAGCTGATTTTGATCTTTGCCAAGTCCTTTCTTGGGTCATAGCATTCTTCACCGATGCATAAGCTGATGTCTTGAGAGGAACCTATTTCTCCACGCATGAATTTCAAAACGTATTCTTTTGCTTTATCGGAATCATTTTGAAGTATGATGGATTGCCTCTGAGTGCTATTGATTTTTCCGGTGAATTGGGCTTTATCGCTTAGTACACGCACTTGTCTCGCTTCAACTGTGTACAGTTGAAAAAAGACAAAAAACATGGTGAGCAGCGATAAAAAATTTTTCATGTAAATGTTATTCCAATAAGATATTCTTTTAATTCATTGTAATCCTTAATCTTATACGTATAAAAATACCTATAAGATTTGTTCTTTTAAAAGATTTACGGTTAAAAAATGTTAACCTTCGCAAAATTTATTTGAACGGTATGCGTTCAGGATGTTTTTAGATTAGGTGCTTAAGGTTTTTTTAGGTTTTTGTTTTGGCTATTCAGCCATTCATTGATGATTTCTTGAATTTCATCCTCATTTGGGTAGGGGATTCTTATGTTGGGTTCATTGAAAAGATTTGATGGGTTTTCTTCTTTCTCAATTGGTTTTCTCCATTCATAAATCATCTCCATATCAGGTTTTTCATCAATCCGCCATGAAAAGCCTTTCAGTTTGGTGTCGTCTTCTGTAATGAGGTGTGGAGGGATAAAAGAGGCGTCAGGATTTATAGTGTGGTTGATCTTGCTTACATTTCCTTTCTCAAAATGCATGATGATTTTTCCACATAATAAGGTGTTGATACCTTGGACTGTAGTGTCGTTTTCTAAGGCGAAATACAGGGATTCGCCATTGCCTTCTACATCTAGCCTGGATATATCGCCTTCAGTGAAGTGTCCCGTCATTTGTCGGCCTTTGATTTGGTTAAAATTGGCAATGGTGTCTGCAGTGATCACAAAGGCATTTTCTTTAAGGAAGACCTTGTCTATATCTTCATTGGCGATGACAAAGTGGATGCTGTCAGCTGATATTTGGCTTTTGTTGTTCCAAAGTAAGGGGTCTCCGAAAAGATATATCGTTGAGTCTGAATAGACATAAGTCGTTGAGTCGGCTCTGCCGGAAAGGTTGCCTTTGATCATTCTTGTATTGGGGAAAGCAAGCATGTGCCTGTTTTCTGCTAATTCACTGTCTTGACTGATCAAGGTGTCAGCAGCCATATAGAGCGTGTCCTCCTTAAAATATTTTTGGACGAGTGCATTACCGAATACTTCTGAGTATTTTCTGGCTTCCCAATATTGCCCCTTATCCCCAAAGATCTCCAGATTTCGTTCTTTATTGAAGATGCTGACGTTTTCCCTAGCTTCGTAATATTTTTTTATATCGTCGTAAAAGAGCGTGTCACCTGCTACCCTGCTGGTTTCATTTTCTACATCGCCGTGGTAGAACCTGAACAATTTATTTTGGGTATCATAGAAGCTTCCCTTTTTGGCATTT
Organism: Echinicola marina; assembly: GCF_020463795.1. NCBI lineage: Bacteria > Pseudomonadati > Bacteroidota > Cytophagia > Cytophagales > Cyclobacteriaceae > Echinicola > Echinicola marina. The sequence continues at coordinate 2,465,762 of NZ_CP080025.1, forward strand.
AATTCGTCCCCTTCTGGGGACCGGATATTGGTGAGTCCCTCTGTTTCTGCTGTTTTGTTTAAGGTATAATAATAGAGTGTATTGGATTTCAGGGTATATTCAGGGTTGACCAGGATTACATTGTCGCGGAAAGTGATTTTCTCAATCTGCGTCTCATAACGGCCCTTTTGGCTGGTAAGTACATTAGTGGAGTCCACCACCTTTCCAAAATTATAATAATCAGCTATACCATATCTTCTATCATAATCAAGGAAGTCAGTATAAAGTGTAGTACTCGCTTTTTTGAATACCACATTTTCTCTGAGTTTTGCTAGCTGGGTATTCCCATCATAATCCGCATAGCGACTGCTACTGGAAACCGTGTCCACGGGATTGTTCATTCTTACATTGCCAAAAAGTTTGGCCTTGTTTTCCTTTTCATAGAAATAGGCCGAATCACAATAAATCATGGTATTGTCCTGTTGCATTACCACGTTATTGATCAGCTTTTGGATATTGCCCACGGATCTAAGTTTGTCGGACTTGATGATCTTTAAGGTCTTGGAAGTACCTTGGTTTTGAGCTTTGCTAAATTGAAAGCTGAAAATTAAAAATATCAGTGAAAGGAAGTATGTTGGATTCTTTTTTAGCATTCTGGTTTATATGAACGACAAAATTAATCAAAAATGGTATTTTTGGTTTATGCTTGATCAGTTTATCCAACATATACGGGGAAAAAATCTTTTAGATACCAGTAAGCGTTATCTTTTAGCAATAAGTGGTGGGATTGATAGTGTTTGTTTGGCCATCTTGTTAAAAAACGCTCAAATTAATTTCACCATGTTGCACTGCAATTTTGGACTACGGGGAGAAGAAAGTGAGGGAGATGAATTGTTTGTGCGGGAACTGGCCAAAAGCTTGAAAGTGCCGATTTACGTTAAATGTTTTGAAACAAAAAAATATGCAGTTTCCAAAGGGATTTCTACTCAAATGGCAGCAAGGGAGCTACGTTATCGTTGGTTTGATGAAATTCTGGAGGACGAGGGGTTTTCAGGGATAGTGGTGGCGCACCATGCTGATGATCAACTTGAAACTATTCTTTTGAATTTGCAGCGGGGGACGGGTATAGAAGGAGTGTATGGCATGTCGGAGAGGCGCGATCATATCATTAGACCCTTGTTGCCATTCAGAAGGGCGGAGTTGGAGCGGTATGCAGCCAAGGAACAGATAGCTTGGCGGGAAGACAGCTCTAATAAGGAAAGTGATTATAAGCGCAATTTTTTAAGAAATGAAGTTTTGCCTTTGATGAAGTCCCAGGATCTATTGGTGGAAGATAAGCTTCATCAAAGTTTTGATCGATTAAAGGATACAGGCAGGGCCTTCTTTTACCTTTACGAAACCTGGTTGGAAAAGCATGTAAATGAGGAAGATCAAGTTTTTTTTATGGAGAAGTCGGTATTGGAAAATGTTCCTGGTAAGAGGTCTTTGCTCTATTACTGGTTAAGGAATTACGGTTTTAATTCGGATCAAGTGAGCGGTATGCTGGAGGTCATGGAGACTGGAGAGGTGGGGCGGAGATTTGAGGGGGAATCCCATATGGTGAATATTGACAGAGATTATATTTACCTGGGGGATTTGGAGGTGGATATGAATATATTAAATGTAGAGGAGGGCGATTTACATATTGATTTAGGGAAAAGGCGTTATGATATATTGGTGTTAGAAGGAGAGGTTTCTTTGGACAAGAATCCTAAAAATGCCATGCTGGATAGAAGGACTTTGGATTTTCCATTAGTGGTGAGAAACTGGGAGGAGGGAGATAGGTTTAGGCCTTTGGGTATGAAAAAGTTTAAAAAAATCAGTGATTTTTTGATAGATTTGAAAGTGCCTGTAATTGCTAAGCGTTCGGTGAAAGTGCTCTGTGATGCAAATGGGGAGGTCGTTTGGGTAATGGGGCACAGAGTTGATGATCGGTTTAAGGTCTCGCCTTCCACCAAAGAGGTGATGTATTTGAAATTTAAATAGCGGCTTATGCTTAATCCTTTTAAGAGAACCTATTCAGAGGGAGAATTAGAGATTTTTGAGTTTTTGGCCAATACCGTGTTTTTCAATAAACTGAAATATGCGGAGATGTACCGTTTTTTGTCGGCCATACATAACAGGAAATATGTAAAGGATGAGGTGATATTTTTCAGAAATGACCCCAGTCAAGCCTTGTATATCGTAAAAAGTGGACAAGTTAGCCTCAATGTGGATATTAAGGATGATCTAGAAAACGTATTAAGAATAAGGCGAGGCATGGCTTTTGGAGAAAATGCCCTGTTGACTGATGCGAAACGGGTTTATACAGCCATAGTGGATTCCGAAGAGGCAGAAATGATGGTTATCCCCCATTATGCGGTCAAAGAGGTGTTTGATAGCAGCCCTAAAATCAAAGCTAAAATGCTGGCTTCTTTGGCCGAATATTATAATGCCAATAATCACAGATTATTTGCAGCCTATAAAAGTTCCTTTGGATTTTTTAAGCTTGGAGAAATGTTTGAGTAATTTATTTGGTAAGGCTCAAAGGCCTTGTGCTTACAGTTGAATAATGGCTTCAACTAATCAGTGGAATACTTTATTAAATTGGCTTTCTTTAATATCTTAGCGGAGCTTTTCAAAAGTTCAATCAAAAAATAAAATAATTCATAAATCATGACTAAAGTAACCGTAGTTGGAGCCGGTAATGTGGGTGCTACTTGCGCTGATGTATTGGCATACAGAGAAATCGCTGAGGAGATTGTATTGGTAGATATTAAAGAGGGCGTAGCTGAAGGTAAAGCTTTGGATATTTGGCAGAAAGCCCCTATCAATGCTTATGACAGCAGAACCGTAGGAAGTACCAATGATTACAGCAAAACTGCAAATTCTGATGTAGTGGTAATTACTTCAGGCCTTCCTCGTAAGCCAGGTATGACCCGTGACGATTTGATCGAGACCAATGCAGGTATCGTGAAATCTGTTACAGAAAATGTGATCAAGCATTCTCCGGATGCTATCGTGATCATCGTATCTAACCCACTTGATGTGATGACTTTCCAAGCTCACATCACGTCTAAACTTCCTCGTACCAAAGTAATGGGGATGGCCGGTATCTTGGATACGGCTCGTTACCGTGCGTTTATCGCTGAGGAGTTAAATATTTCTCCAAAAGAAATCCAAGCCATCCTAATGGGAGGCCATGGTGATACTATGGTACCACTTCCTAGATATACTACAGTAGCTGGTATCCCAGTAACTGAGTTGATCGATAAGGATAAGCTGGATGCAATTATCGAAAGAACCAAATTTGGTGGTGGTGAATTGGTGAAACTAATGGGGACTTCTGCTTGGTATGCACCAGGTTCTGCAGCTGCTCAGATGGTTGAAGCGATCGTCAAAAATCAAAAGAGAGTATTCCCAGTTTGTATCAAATTGGAAGGTGAATATGGAATCGATGATTGCTATTTGGGCGTACCAGTTATCCTCGGTAAAAATGGTATTGAGAAAGTTATCGAACTAGACCTCAATGAGGAAGAAAAAGCATTGTTGGAAACGTCCAGAACTCACGTAAAAGAAGTGATGTCTGTGTTGGAAAACCTTGCTGCTAAATAAGCACTGATAGGTGAATTAGTTTGAAATCCCGGCCATTTGGTCGGGATTTTGTTTTTTTGATGGGGGTATAGTTTGATTGTATTACTGTAAGTTTTTAATTTACTGAATTAAGTAAACCTTAATTGGCTACGAGAGTATGTTAAAACGTCTTTTGGTGATTTTGCTTATCATAATTATTGGATTGGCAGCTTACCTTTTTTATAGTTCAAAGGCTTTTACCGATGAAATAGATGCAGTGGATTTGGTTTCAGACCAAGCTGTATTCGTGTTTGAAACGGAGGAACCTGTTCAAGTTTGGAACCAGTTGGTCAATCAGCGCATCTGGAAAAGGCTCTCTGATGTGCCTTCTTTGAAAGGAGTGGAAAAGCAGCTTGTGGTTTTGGATAGTCTTACTGGCAAGGGAGGGAAACTAGAAAGCACATTGAAAGGAAACCAGTTCGTAGTTTCCCTGCACCCTACAGCCAAGTCAGAGTTTGATTTTTTGTTTTTGGTGGCCTTTAAGGATAAGCAGCAGGAACAGTTTATTGCCTCGATCAGGGAAAAAGTAAAACCTGAGAATATTGAGAGTAGGCTTTACAGTGGGGAGACGGTTTTTGAATACAGAGATGAAGAACATCAGACAACCTTATCTTTTGCCCTTTTGGGGAATGTGGTCGCGGCGAGTTATAATTCATTTTTGATAGAAGAAGCTATTCGCTATGTTCAATCGGATAAGTTGGACAGTTTTAGGGATACCTACAATGAACTGTATAAGGCTCAAAGTTCCTATAAAGATGGGTATGGGGTTTTTAGAATGGGCAGCAAAGGTGTGGCGACATTTATCAAAGGGATAGTTCAGGACGAATATTTAGGATTGGTAAATAATTTTTCCCAACATCAAATTTCTGCCAACCTAGAGTTAAAATTTGCTGAGAATAAAGTTTTTCTAGATGGCTTTACTTTTTATCAAAATGGAGAAAAAATGGATTTCTCTAATGAGAAGAAAGGAGGAGGGAGCTTGTTCAGCAATTATATTTCCAATCGTACCTCGATCTACTACCAGTACAATATCAATGAGGCTTCCCAAATCCAGGCTATTTCCAATTATGCATTTGAAAGCAAGAATACCTTGATGGGAGAAGTGGAGAAATACTTGGTGGACAAAGGTTTCTTGGAGAGGTTGACAGGGGAGATTGGTTATATGATTCTCGAGGAATTACCCAATATGGATACCGATAAAGTGGTCATTTTGAAGACCACATCACTAGAGGAACAATTGAAACTTTTGAAGTCGTTCAGTCTTTCTTTGAGCCAAGGAGATACCAGTCAGCTCATCAGTAACTATTATAAAGAAAGCGAAGTATTTATGGTCAATCAGGAAGAGTTTCCTGCCCATTTGTTTAACGGACAGTTTTTGGGTTTTGAAAGGACCTATGTCAGCAGTTATGAGGATATGTTGGTTTTTGCCAATAATATGAAGGCCGTAAAGGTGTTTTTGGATGATATCTATAATGATAATACCTGGGGGAGGTCCATTAACCAAAGGCGGTTTTTGGAAGGAGTTTCCAAGAATGCAGGCTTTAATTTTATCATGAATATACCGCGCTTCTGGAATACTCTGCTTAAGGTCAGCACCCCGGATTGGCAGGCATTGCTGCAAAAGTATGCACCACAACTCAAATCTATTGATTTGGTGGCTTTACAGTTAAGTGAATTGGGGGACCATCAATATGTGAACTTGGAGTTGGGGTATAATCTGGCACCGATTAAATCCGTTCAGGATATTTTACTGGCTGAAAATATGGAGCTGGAATTTCAAGAAGATTTGGTTTATGGCCCCAAAGCCATAGAGAATTTCAATGATAGGAGTACAGATTTTTTGGTTCAGGATAAGTCAAATACCATCCACTTTTTTAATGATGAGGGTGAGAGAATATTCAATATGACGCTTGATGGTAGCGTGGTAAGTGATATATTTCAAATAGATTATTATAAGAATGGAAAGCTTCAGGTATTGTTCGCTACCAATAGTGCCATTTATGCTTTTGATCGGCTGGGAGATCCCTTGCCTGGATATCCAATGCATATGCCAAATGGTGAGGATATAGCGCAGTTAAATTTAGTGGATTATAATAATACCCGTGATTATAGGTATTTTGTAGCTTCTACTGAAGGAGATTTATACATTTTTGACAAAAAAGGCAATAACCTGGAAGGCTGGACTCCCCGAACAACTTCCGGGAGATTGGCCAGTTCGCCAGCTCATCACAGACTTTCAGGCATCGGAGATTATATGGTGGCATTGAACACCAATGGCGAGTTATATATTATGAACAGGCGGGGAGAACTGCAAACCGGAAGTCCTGTCAACTTGGGTGATGGAGTGGAGACTGATTATGTGCTTTTGCAGAGGGGCGACCATAGTGATACACAGATGGTCACCATCACGGCTGATGGAGAAGTGGTTCGGGTGAATTTTAGAGGCGAAGTGACCTTTAGAAACCAGCTGTTGAGGCCAGAAGGAAATACAGGGTTTAATTTGGTCAAAGACCAGTCCGGCGATCAATATTTGTTTGTGATTCATGAGTACAATAAAGTTTCGGTCATGAATACGGAACTGGAAGTTCTTTTTGAGAAAAACATGGCTTCAGAAGATTTGGAATTTCAGTTTTATTCCTTTGGGTCGGATAAAAATATCTTCGTGATCATAGATAAGGTCCAAGAATTTATCTATCTCTATAATCTTGAGGGTGAGCTCCTAAATACCCGGCCTATTAATGGTAGTCATAAGATTGAGGTGAAATATTCAGGGAGTAAAAATGAATATAGCATTTACGCCATTCATCAAAACCGTTTTGCAAGCTATAAAATGCCCCTTTAGGTTAGGTCTAGTTTGTAAGTTGGAATTATGTAGATTTGTGAAATCTTCAAAAAATACTTGAATTATGGGATTCCGAGTAAAGCTGATCCTTCTGGGCTTGGCAGTTGTTTTAAGTCAGGGTTTATCTGCACAGGTTTTATCAGATGTATCAAATGTCGCTGTGAATGATACAGTGTCCTATTTGAACCTCTCTTCACCTTATCATACTACCTTAACTTTCTTTCATAACCTACAGGAAGAAAATTTTCGGCCTGAAGTGGCTGTAAAGGCATTAGGAGGAGATATTGAAGGGAAAAAGGCGATTAATCAAGTCGTGGAGTTAAAGCAGATCTTTGATGGAAGAGGAGTGTTTGTGGATATAGATAATGTTCCCAATGAGCAGAATTATGTGGACTCTACACATAATTATCAAGCCAAATATTTTTTTGACACCAATCGATTACCCATGATTTTCCTAGAGAAAGAAGGGGATAAATGGGTTTTTTCCAGGTTTACAGTGGCCCAGATTGATGAGTTGCACAAGGAAACTTATCCTTATGGAACTGACAAATTATTAAATTTATTGCCCAAGATAGGTCAACAAGAGTATTTTGGGCTTCATTTGTGGCAGTTAGTGGGAATTTTTGTATTGATTCTTTTTGTATTCCTCGCTCATAAATTGTTCACTTTTATTGTTGACAGGGGGATGTATCATTTATCGGTGAAAGTGGGCTATGCTCATGTCGCTGAAAAGTACCTCCTGCCTGTGGCCAGGGTGGTCAGTATTTATTTTATTGTGCTTTTGTTGGATATCTTTATTAGGGTTTTACAGTTGCCAATAGGGATAATTTCATGGATAGCGCTTTTGCTAAATGCTGCCAAGCCTTTTATCATTACCATTGTTTTTTACAAGTTGGTGGATTTGTTGTCCGCATATTTTGAAAGGCAGGCAGACAAAACCGAGTCAAACTTGGATGATCAGTTGGTTCCGCTGGTAAGGAAGACCTTAAAAGCATTTGTGGTGGTTGTAGGTTCATTGTTTATCCTGAAGGAAGGTCTTCAAGTGGATATCTGGCCATTCCTTACAGGGCTTTCGATAGGTGGTTTGGCCTTTGCTTTGGCTGCCCAGGATACCATCAAAAACTTTTTTGGTTCGGTGATGATCTTCATAGATAAGCCTTTTCAAGTGGGAGATTGGATTACCAGTGGAGATGTGGATGGTACGGTGGAAGAGGTTGGTTTTAGATCTACGAGGGTGAGGACTTTTAGGAATTCTTTGATGTATATCCCTAATGGGAAAATTGCCGATGCTACTGTAGATAATCATGGTCTAAGACAGTATAGGAGGTTTTATAGTACGATTACAATTACCTATGATACACCTCCAGAATTGATCAATGTGTTTGTGGATGGTTTGCGAGAGATAGTGAAAAATCATCCTAAAACCAGAAAGGATTATTATAATGTGTACTTCAATAATATGTCGGCATTTAGTCTGGATATCATGTTTTATGTGTTTTTTGAAGTACCAACTTGGGGAGATGAGTTGCAGGCAAGGCATGAAGTATTGATCCAAATCGTGAAACTAGCCAATGAACTGGGGGTAAACTTTGCCTTCCCAACCCAAACAGTTCATATGGAAACATTCCCGGAGAAGCAGGGATTGTCTCCAGTATATGAAGATAATATGGATCATTACAGAAAGAGGTTGGATGCCTTTGTGAAAAGTGAAATGGGAAAGAAATGATTTATGCTGAAATCATAATCAAGGCTTAGTTTCTGGAAGATGAATTTCTGAAAAAGCGGATGATGCCCCAGATACTCAGGAACAGTAATCCCAGAAAAAGGAAGATCTGAAGACTTCCTTTTCTATTGGATAGGGCCTCCATAAATGATTCGGCCATTACGCCAATACTAAAGGCCATTAGCGTCCTGGGCAACATGCCCAGAACGCCATAAAACAAGAGTTTTTTCCAACCTGTTTTGAGTAAGGCAAAGAGCAGATTGGACAGGGCAAAAGGGATGACAGGGCTGATTCTTACAAAAAATATCAAGTTCCCTATTTTGCTTCTTTTTTCTTGTACAACTTGGCCGGCTTTGGGATAACTTTCAAGGATGATGTTCAGGCTATTATGGTCCAATTTTAGCCCAATAAAATAACCCAATAAACTAGCTAAGGAATATGCGAGAACCAAAATAGGAAAGGCCGCCCAGCCCCATATAAAACCAGAGACGATGGCCAATAAAGTGGTGGGACAAAAAGCAATTCCCATCATAATACTCCCAATAATAATAAAACTGAGAATGTTTATGAGGTCAATAGACGCTGGAAGTGATGTACTGTATTCATAAAGAAAACTTAGGGTAAGAGAGCTGCCAAGTATTGGGATAATCATCACCCACAGGAGGGCAAAGGCCATAGCGGGGTTGTTATGATAAGTTGTTTTAAGACGGTCGATAAGGGGGGAAGTGCTTTTAGCAGGCATTTTTAAAATCTAATCTGCGTCGAAAATAGGTAAAATATTTTGTTTGGTTCCTATCTTGTACTTTTTAGCAAATAGGCATGTGATTTGTTTATTCAAGTAACGGTTGGTAATATCTGAACTTAATTTTTTTTAATATGAAAAAAGTAATGCTCACACTGGTTTTATTCTTTGAGATAGTCATTACAGCCTTGTCGCAAGAAAAAGCCATTATTACACTAAACGGGATACCACTATCTGCTACAAAGTCAGCCATTCAAAAACAATTTGGAGTACCAATAAATACTGTTAGGCCCGATTATGAGTGTGGTTTTTTGTCTTCGGATGAGCAAGGTGAGGTGTTTTATTCTATGGAGTATGACGGTTTCAAATGGACAGGGAATGAAAAGAGCAGCTATGTTTTGGATGAGCTAAAGATGGAAAAAGCAGATAGTTTGAAATTAGTCTTTCAAGGGCAAATAATAGATCAGAATACCACAAGCACTACTTTTTTAGCACTGGCGGAAGATTTAGAGACAAGTGTTGATGAGGGTGATGTAGGGGCTAATACATGGTCAATAGATTAGGAAATGGAGGTGATTAGCATTATAGTTTGGCTAGGTGATGATGCTTATAATTTTTACTTTGTAAATGACCGTTTTAATTTCCTTGAATATTGGTCTCCTTGTTGATAATGGAAATGCTGCATTTTTTGCGATTCGTTTTGAAGTGTTTTTTGGGGTTTTATGGGGAAGAGAGCTATAAATTTGTTTTCTTTGATTTAAGTTCAACAGCAATCAGTACAAATGACGAATAAGAACATGAAATTTGGAACAAAAGTAATCCATGCAGGTGTGGAACCAGACCCGACAACTGGAGCTATAATGACGCCTATTTTTCAAACTTCTACTTATGTACAGAAATCTCCCGGAGACCATCAGGGCTATGAATATTCCAGAACGCATAATCCAACTAGGACAGCTTTACAGAATAGTTTGGCTGCCCTGGAAAATGGCAAACATGGTTTGTGCTTTTCTTCGGGATTGGGAGCTATAGATGCGGTCATTAAGTTGTTTAGTCCGGGTGACGAGATTATCAGCACCAATGACCTATACGGAGGGACTTACAGGATTTTTACTAAGGTTTTTGCGAAGTATGGGATCAAATTCCATTTTGTGCCCATGGAAGATCCTGCATCCATAGAAAAATATATCACTGATAATACTAGGATGATCTGGGCAGAAACGCCCACTAATCCGATGATGAATATTGTAGACATCAAGGCATTGGCAGAAATTGCCCGAAGACATGATGTGTTATTGGGCGTGGACAATACTTTTGCCACACCATTTTTACAAAATCCCTTGGATCTAGGAGCAGATTTGGTGATGCATTCGGTAACCAAATATCTTGGAGGTCATTCAGACGTGGTCATGGGAGCATTGGTGGTCAATAATGATAAATTGGCAGAGGATCTGGCTTTTATTCAGAACTCCTGTGGAGCTACTCCAGGTCCGCAAGATTGTTTCTTGGTCTTAAGGGGCATTAAGACCTTGCATTTGAGAATGGAGCGGCATTGTCAAAATGGGAAGACCATCGCAGGTTATCTTAGAAATCACCCCAAAGTGGATAAGGTTTTTTGGCCTGGATTTGAAGATCATCCGAATCATGAGGTTGCCCTTGAGCAAATGCGCGGTTTTGGAGGTATGATTTCATTTACGTTGAAGGGCAATAAAATTGATGATGCCAAAACGATATTGGAAAGCCTTCACTATTTCTCTTTGGCAGAATCTCTTGGTGGGGTAGAGTCACTTTGTGGGCATCCTGCTACAATGACCCATGCCAGTATTCCAAAAGCGGAAAGGGAGAAAGTGGGACTTTCAGATTCATTGATTCGATTGAGTGTAGGGGTGGAAGATGCGGAGGATCTCAAGAATGATCTTGCACAGGCCTTGGATAAGATTTAAGGTTGTTTTTCCCTAAGGAATTAGCCTAGGATATTTGTAAACAAATGTTGTGATTTGCTAACCACTTTGGTGGTTAGCTTTTTTTTATTACTCTTTAAAGTGAGGATCAGATCAAGGTACTTTTGCGAAGGTGTTTCTTCAGTGTTAGCGTGCACAAAGGTAAGGTGCTGCAGGAAAAGGTGGTTTTGATACCATTTGTACAGCAATAGGCTGAGTTGGTTCATATGCTCATGTACCATTTCTGTAAATGTGGAGTTAAGGCCCGATACGATCCTGACATTTTCAAGGGTGATAATCACCTGCAGTCCTTCGTAAATGTCTTTGATTTCCTTGGCTTCAAGTTTGGTTTCACTGTCATATTTGAAGAAGTCAAGCTCTTCATTGATGATTTGCGTGGTCGAAGTGTTGATTTCTAGTGGCTTGAGGGATTTGCTATGTTCAAAAGCCTCCTTGTATAGCGCTTCCCAGATTTCAAAAGGAGTGCCCATGATGAGGTCATAGGCATCCGTATAGATTTTGTTTTTGTCCTTTAATAGGAGCTTTTCATAAGACCTGTAAGTAAGGTTGGATTTGGCAGAAGCAGATTCTAAGGCTTGCTGAATGAGCTTAATATGTAATACTTTTTTCAGGGCTTTAAAAAGTTGTTTATAAGGACCAAATAGCTCAAATTTCAGTTTTTTTTCACTGAAGTGGATTCGGCTCAGCAAGTCAATATAAATCTCCAAAAATATAAGTTTCTCTTCCAGTTCAATGGCTTTTTTCGACTTAAACTGTTTGGCAAGAGAGGCAAAAAGTTTTTTAGCAATAGTGTATTGCTGATCGAAGAGCTGAAATATCGGAGAAACTTGTTGAACTTGCATTTGAGTCTAATTTATACGTACAAGAGTGGCACCATATCCAAATCGGCTCTTTTGGGTATCTTGAAAATACTTAATATTTTCCAATTGGCTGAGGTATTTGTGAATTTCTTTTCGTAGTATTCCATTGCCCAGGCCATGTATAAAGGTGATCTCATCCATCCCAGTGGCAATAGCATAGTTAAGGTTTTTCTCAAAAGTTTCCATTTGTAGCTTGAGCATTTCAGTATTGCTCATGAATTCATGCTCTTTAGTAAGTTTTTCTATATGGAGATCAATCTGTTTTTCAGGGCGTTTGAATTGTTGGCTAACGGGCTCTTCTCCCTTGCCTTCGTTGAGTTCCTGGTTGAGTTTATTGATGTCCAAAGCCCGCGTTTGCTGGTCAATGGCAAATAAATAACCTTTTTTTCCTAACACTGGAGCCATGTGCTGATTTTTGAAAAATGAGGATGCTTTGAATTTAACCTTCTTCTCAAAAGGAGCCATGGTTTTCTCAGCCCGGTGGTTAATAGGGATAAACTGTAAGAAAAGCGGTGGCCAGTTTTCAAACTGAGGGATAGATTTTTCGTCTAGTTTTTTAGCGCTTAAGGCGCTAATGGTTCCAGAAGAAAGGGTTTTGGAATTGTCTCCAAAAATATCCGAAGCCATAAAGACATAATCTTTTTCTGTATTATTGATCAAATGGAGGCTCAATGTTTTGTCGTTGATGGGGACATAGCTTAGGTACAAACCATCTGTTGTCTTGGTGCTTTTTACTTCAGGAAGTGAGCTTTCTTTTTCCTGGACCTTTGAGCTCTTGTTTCCAAAATATTGTTTTTCGGTCTCATGGATGACCACTACCTCGTTTTTCATGGCAGGGATTCTAAAACCGTCCTCAATTTCTATTTCTATTCGTCCTCCGTTTGAAATTTTGGTAATGGTACCTTCCTCATTTCCGTGCAGTAATCGCACCTTATCTCCGATATTCATGATTCTAATGCTGCTTTATAGGTTTTTAGCGCTCTTTCCCGCGCTTTTTTGTGATCTACTATTGGCTCAGGGTAGCTGTCTGTGCCGAATTCTTTGACCCATTTTTTGATGTATTTATGGTCTTTGTCGAATTTTTTTATCTGTGAGCTTGGGTTGAAAATCCTGAAATAGGGTTGGGCATCTGTGCCGGTTCCTGCGGCCCACTGCCAATTGCCATTATTGGAGGCTAGCTCATAATCCAGTAATTTCTTTGCAAAATACGCTTCTCCCCAACGCCAGTCAATTAAAAGATGCTTTGTGAGAAAACTAGCTACAATCATTCTCACCCTATTGTGCATATGACCTGTGGCATTTAGCTCGCGCATCCCCGCATCTACGATGGGATAACCTGTTTTTCCTTGACACCATTTTTCGAATTCGTCTTCATTATTTCGCCATGGAATCCTGTCGTATTGACTTTTGAAGGATTGCTTGACAAGCCGAGGATGATGATAAAGAATCATCATAAAGAATTCCCTCCATATCAATTCACTAAGAAAAACTTCATTTAACTCAGCCACCTCTAATGCTAAATACCTTATACTTATGGTTCCAAAACGTAAATGGATGCCAAGTTTGGAGGTCTGATCCATGGCTGGGAAATCCCGGTTTTGATCATAGTCTTTGATCAGTGTTTTATCAAGCTTCTGTGGAGGTAGTTTTATGTCGGTCTCCTCGAAACCAAGATCCGCTAAAGAGGGCATTTCAAAAGCGGAAGTTTGATAGAGGGATTTATAATTTGTTTTTAAAATTTGAGGTGGATTTGACTTGAATTTTTTGAGCCATGCATTTTTATATGGAGTATAAACTTTATAGAAACTGCCACTTTCATTCAAAATTTCATCTTTTTCAAAGATGACCTGATCCTTAAAATCAAAAAAAATGACCTTTTGACTTTTTAAAAATCTGGCTACTTCCTGGTCTCTCTCCATTGCATAAGGTTCATAATCCCTGTTGGTATAAACAGATGATATTTTGTAGTCCTTTGATAACTGTTTGAAAATATCCAGAGGCTTACCCTTTTTAACCATTAATGACGCTCCCCTTTTTTTCAGCTCCTTATGGATTAATCCAAGCTGCTGATATATAAAGGTCACCCTTGGGTCTTTTCTGTCCTCAAGTTCTTCCAGGATGGTAGTGTCAAAAATAAATAGAGGGAGCACATTTTCTTCATTTTGGCAGGCATAGAACAGTCCTGTATTGTCCTGTAACCTGAGGTCTCTTCTAAACCAAAAAACGCATATTTTTTCCATTGTTAGTTTTTTACAGATAGAATAGAAAAATACTACTGATTGTTTGGTTGATTTTTAAGTTTTTCCTCGGCGGGTCTGGATTCCAGGATATTGATTTGTGGAAAATCGTTGGGGCTTTCAGGAGAAGGAGCGTCTGAACTTGGCGCACCTTCTTGGTAGTCGTATCTTAGAAAATCATCCGTGTCATTGATCAGTAGCTTCTCTTTTTTCTTTTTACTGATATTTTGGAATAACTCTTTAATGGTACTGAATAATAAAGTCTGTGAGACGGATACACCGTAGGTATTTACCCTGTCTATATTCAGAGAGGATAGATTACTGAAATTATTTCTGTTATAAATTCTGATTCTGTATCTGCCATCATTGGTGATCAGGTATTCGGCTTGCCAATCTCCTGCAATACTCCCTAAATCTGCATTTCCTTGAGGGTCTGTAAAACTTCCGTCTCGGGTCACCCTTAGCCGGCCATCCAAAAAGGTGTAGGCCACCCGGAGCTGGAAGGTTTCCAGGGCAGTATTGTCCAGGGAGGCCAAGTCAATGTTGATCTCCAAGTTCTGGTCTACCTGTGAGATAAGGGCGTTTAATTGGGAAGAAACCAACTGGCTTAGGTTAGAGAAACCGATTCCCGCACTGTTGAATTGGCCTTCAGGAGAGAATCTTCTCAGCATGATCAGTGAGAAGACCTGACGGTTTTTTTCCTGTTCGTCATTGGCTATTCTGTTTTTAAAAGCTGAGATGGTCGTTTGGGATTCTCCTTCTGGAAATTCAGAAAAGTCAAAATCAAAATTAATGTCTGGTGAAAGCAGAGGGCCATTAAGGTCCATGATCACCTTCACAGGATATCTTCTGTAAAGCTGGGAGTTTTCAAATTCCGGACTGCTGGTTTGGCTGTTTTGTAAACTGGTAAGGGAAACATTTTCTTCATAGGTCGCTTCTATATCCATCACCCCTTCATAAGGATCCCCATACCAGGAAATGTGTCCTCCTGGGAGGATTTCAAATTGCCGATTAATGATATTATAAAGGGAAAAATTGTATTTCGCATCTACTATTTCATAGTCTCCAGTCATGGAAAATTCACCTTGTGTATCAATATTAAGGTTAAGTATGCCTTTGCCTCTACCTTGGATATTCTCGCCTGTTCTTGGATCTATTTGGATTTCGGTGTAAGCATCAGGAGTGACATCCAATACAAAATTCATCCTTACATTATTGATCGCGAGTTTTTCTATGGTTTCTTCTATTTTGATTTCACGTGTGGTGTCCCTTACGTTGATGATATTGATAAATTCCTCTTGGGTCTGGCCTTCTGACTCTCCTATTGGGATATAAATTTTGGTATTGGGTTGGGTGGTAGCATTAGCCGTAATGTCCAGATTAGAGGCTGCACCAAAGATTTTCAGTGTTCCGCTGGCATATGCTGTGCCATAGAAGAGATCATTATCCCTTGCTGATGTGTTGAGCACCTG
Organism: Echinicola marina; assembly: GCF_020463795.1. Classification (NCBI taxonomy): domain Bacteria; kingdom Pseudomonadati; phylum Bacteroidota; class Cytophagia; order Cytophagales; family Cyclobacteriaceae; genus Echinicola; species Echinicola marina. The sequence continues at coordinate 2,481,229 of NZ_CP080025.1, forward strand.
GAAATTGCTGAGATCGGAAGAAATATCCAATACGAAGTTTTTGAAGCCGTCATGAGCAATTCCCCCACTCATCCTTGCCGTGTTTTTCTGGACATCGGTTACGTTCAGGCCTCTAAAACTGATTTCATTTGGCGTGAAATTTATGTTTCCATCGACTGTATAATAGGTGTTGAGGTAATTTACCCTAACAGCACCGCCGCTGATTTTTCCAATTCCTTCAATATTGGGCTGGTTGAGCGTGCCTGTCATTTTTAGGTCTCCTGAGACAGTTCCGCCGAATTCAGTTAAATAAGTGGAGAGAAAAGGTTCCAATATGTCCAGGTTGGTGTTCTCTAGCTTTCCGTCCAAGTTAAGCTGGTCATCTGTGGTATCTATGTACCCTTTTACTTCTATGTTTTTATTATTGCTCCTGTAATTGGCCAGATTCAGGTTCATTTTATCATTTTCAAAATAGGTCGCAGCCTCAATGTTTCCGATTAGAAATTTATTGATGTATAAACTGTCGATGGTAAGGCTTCCGTAAGTTCCTGTGCGTTCACTAAAATTGTTCAAGGCAAAAATTCCATTGGCCTTGCCCTTGTACTTCTTATTATCAAATGTGTTCAGGAAATCCATGTTTACCTCATGGACCTCAAAGCCGAGGATCTCATCGGGGTTATCATTAATACGACCATTAAAAGCTAAATATTGGTCCTCATGAAAGAGCTTTAAATTGTCAAAATCAATTTGCCCATCAGAAATGGTAATCGAATTATCAGTGGCAAATTCCCAGTAGTTATCCAGGATTTTGATGTCTGAAGGCGCGAAAATTATATTGGTGTTGGTTTTTGAGAGTTGTATTTCACTTTTGATCTTTGCATAACTTTCCGTTTTTAGCTGATCAATATTGAGGTTGAAATCTATGGCAGATTCATTCCAGATAGCTTCTAGACTGAGGTAGTTGAAGTTGATGTCGGGAGTGAGCTGTTGTTCTTTGGAATTAATGTAGCAAGCTGCCAAGACCTCTCTTGAATTCCGAATTTTGGAGGTGTTAAAGTCCAAGTCGTTCTCAAGAAATATTTTGTTGTCGTATTGTATGGTGTCTATACCTGAATAAAAATTAAAAATGGTGTTTTCTGCTGTTTGATAAAAGGCTCCTTCCACTAAGGTGTTTTTGGAAATGTATAAGGAAGGTTCATATAGGTTAATGATGGGGTTGATATCGAATAAGTTCATGTTGATATCAATATTGTATTCCTCAAAATCATTTGTAAGTGCTGCTTCTGTTTGCATTTCTGAGTTGGTGAGGATGGCCAGGTAATTATCAAGTAATAGCAGTATGTCACTATAGACTTTTTTAGCTTTGAAATTTCCAGAGATGCTGGCTACCAGTAGGTCCGAATTAAGGGAGATCATTCTCGAATCTTCCGTGAATACAGATTGGAAAAAGAAATTGTCGATGCCTAAACTTCTACCTTCGTGACTGATCAGCAAGTCCCTGAATCTGGCGATGCCTTCTACTTTGTCAACATCGGTTCCTTTTGTATCCAGTTCCACTCCTCCGCTTACAAAAAACTCCTCTTCTGTTAATTTAATGGCTTTTAAATAGGCAGTATCCAGTCTTGCGGTAAGTCTGGCAGAATCTTTTTGGTCGCGAAGGTCCAGTACACCGTCAATATCCATTTTTAGATTGGGATCTTTTACTGCTAGTTTTCCTCTAAATAAGTCTTTACCAAAGGTGGCATTGGTTTCAATACCTGAGTAATTATAACCTAAAATCCCAATTTTGCTGACTTTGGTGTCAAGCTCAACCAATGCAGTTTCCAGCGTCGTACCAGTTCCTCTCAGGTTTCCCTTAAGGCTGACTTTTTGGAAGGTTTTTGGGTCTTCCATTATCTTGCCTAAATTAAAATCCTGTAAGCTAAGTTGTCCATAGTAGCGAGGTTGTCCTTTGTCTATCAGGTAGTTTAGTTTGCCCGTGAAATCTCCAATTTGGGTTCTGAATTCACCTTGCGTCTGGAAGCGGGTAAGATAGCCTGTGAAATCGGCATCAAAGAAAAAGGTCTTGAATTTATTCATTTCTTTTCTGCCTTTTTCATCCAAGTAGGGGGCAAGGTCGGTACTATTTACCGTGGAATTGACTAAGGATAGTTGAAAGAAGGTGCTGTCTAATTTGGGGAGGCCATCGATATTAAACTTTCCGAAAAGGGCACTTCTTTTTCCAAATCGGATCAATAATTCTTCAGAAAATAGATCGCTGACTTTTCCTGTGATCTGACCGCTCAAATAGATTTTGTCATCAAAGTCGGGAATCTTGCTGGTGAAGTATTTCAAGTCTTTGATATCCAGAACGGATTCATCCAATTGGGCAATAATATTTACCTGGTTATTAAAGTCACTAAGTGATCTGATGTTCTCGTAACTGAATTTCAAGTAATTTTTTATGATGGTTTCATTGGACTTGAAATATAAGTTTTGGAATTCCATTTCCTGCGGCGAATAGCTGAACAAAGTCCTCAATTGTTGGAATTCCATTCCTGAAGTGGATTCCAATCCACGCAGGTACATTATATCAAAGTTGAAGTTGCTTCCTGATGCTACGAAGTTTTGGGCTCCTCCAAATAATTTTCTAAACCTAAGACGTGTGTAATCAAATCCGTTTTCAATTTTGTCTTTTCGAAGGTCAAAAATATCAAGAGACGTTCCTTCAAAGAATATATTATCAATAATAAATTCACTGCTCTTTGAATGGTTTTTCTTTTTTCTCTTTCCTAAGAAGCTGTTAATGTTTTGTATGAAACCGGAAATATTGGGAGCGGAATCACCTGGATGGATGAGGAATTTAAGCTTCCCCCCCTTCAATCTTATTTCATCGAAGCCTGGCCTGTTGGTGTCTAGCAGTCCCCGAAGGGAAAAATCTATGAAAATTTCATCCAAGTCAGCCATTAGACTATCTTGAGGATCTTTTACAGTAAGGCCTTTTAGACTGATGGTGTCCCACCAACGGATATTTACTGTCTGAATTTTTGTTTCATAGCCCGTGTTCTTACTGAGCATAGAAGCAAAAAACTGGGTAGCTTCAGTTTGAATTCTTGGGATTTGCAATGCTCCAGCAACCAAAAGTAAAAGGATCAGCAGAAAAACTGCTACTCGAAGCATTCCCCGCAAAGCTTTCTGCAAAAATTCCGTAACTTTCGATTTCTTTTCCAAAGGATTATGAAGAATATTAATATACTCGCTATAGAGTCCTCATGCGACGAGACATCAGCGTCTATTATATCTGACGGCAAAATACTTAATAATATTGTCGCCACGCAATCGGTTCACGAAAAATATGGGGGGGTTGTGCCAGAACTTGCTTCTAGAGCACACCAACAACACCTTATTCCGGTGATTCATGAGGCTATTACCACTTCTGGATTGCAAAAGGAAGCGCTTTCAGCGGTTGCTTTTACCAGAGGGCCGGGCTTGATGGGGTCCTTGATGGTCGGTGTTTCGTTTGCCAAGTCATTTGCCTATTCATTGGGGATACCATTGATCGATGTAAATCATATGCAGGCCCATATTTTGGCACATTTTATTGATGATCCCAAACCTCAATTTCCCTTTATCTGTTTGACGGTAAGCGGAGGACATACCCAATTGGTCTTGGTGAAGGATTATTTGGAGATGGAGGTGATCGGTGAAACCTTGGATGATGCGGTAGGGGAGGCGTTTGACAAAACTGCTAAACTGTTGGGCTTGCCCTATCCGGGAGGGCCCTTGGTAGATAAGTATGCCCAAGAGGGTAATCCTGAGGCTTATAAATTCCCTGTTTCGGAAATGCCAGGATTGAATTATTCGTTTAGCGGGATTAAGACTGCTGTACTCTATTTTCTGAGGGATAATATCAAGGAGGAGCCAGACTTTATAGAGAAGAACATGGCAGATATCTGCGCATCTGTTCAATATACTTTGATCAAAATGTTGATGCAAAAAATAAAAAGAGCGGCCAGGGAGCATAAAGTGAAGGAAATAGCGATTGCAGGAGGGGTGTCGGCCAATTCCGGATTAAGAAAGGAATTGGAAAGATTGGCAGGGGAGTTGAATTGGAATATTTATATTCCCAAATTTGAGTATTGTACAGATAATGCAGCTATGATTGCGATGGCGGCACATTATAAATACCTGAAAGGAGAGTTTTGTGATTTGGATGTCAGTCCAATGGCGAAAATGAAAATCGGTTAATTAGCGTTTAGAGATGGCGAAAGAAAATAGATTCAGTAAAGTAATCAATATAAAGAACAGGAAGGCAAGTTTTGAATTTGAGTTTTTGGATACGTATGTGGCAGGATTGTCCTTGATGGGGACAGAGATCAAGTCTATCCGAGAAGGGAAGGTGTCTTTAAAAGAGGCCTTTTGCTATTTTAGAAGAGGAGAGTTATTTGTTAAGCAAATGCATATTTCTCCATATACCCAAGCTGCACATTTTAACCATGATGCGGTAAGAGAACGCAAACTTTTGCTTAATAGAAGAGAGCTTGATAAATTAGAGAGTAAATTAAGCGAGAAAGGACTTTCTATTATTCCTGTTCGTATATTTATCAATAACAAGGGTTTAGCGAAAATGGAGATAGCCCTGGGTAGAGGTAAAAAACTTCATGACAAACGTCAGGACATTAAGAAAAAGGATGCAAAACGAGAACTTGATAAAATGGCCTATTGAACAAACATACGGTATATGCAGGTTAAGCCTGATAAGTGTATATCAGGAGCCAAGACATGGTTCAGGCCTGCTTACCCAAATACTTTTTGGAGAGACTTACCAAGTGATGGAAGGTACTCCAGATGAAAAATGGCTTAAAGTGAATGTGGAAGTAGATGGGTCGGTAGGATGGATTCCGGCCATACAACATGAAAGTGTATCCAAAGAAGCATTTGATTTTTATCAAGAAGAGGATTTTCAGGTGGTCACTTCACCGCTTTCCTCATTGAAATTCAGAGGGGAAACCCTCTATATATTGCCAGGGAGTAATTTGCATATCGGTTCCAGTGAACTTTTTGAGATGGATGGGACGGTTGCTTTCAAAGGAAATTCAAGATGTTTTAAAGAGAAGGCGAGCAGGGAGGAATTGGTGTCTCTTGCCCGAATATTTGTCAATGTGCCCTTTCTGTCAGGCGGAAGGGGATTTTTTGGGATTGGTTCGGGTAGTTTTATCCAACTGGTCTATAAAATGGCAGGTTATATGGTGCCGAAGTTTATTTCCCAATTTATTGATGCAGGCAAAGAAGTTTCCTATACTGAGATACAGCTTGGTGATATCGTCATATTTGGAAATTCGAAAGATATTCCCCATCATGCAGGAATATATGTGGGTGAAAATCAGGTGATTCATGTAAGAGGGAAAGTGAGGGTGGATGCGGTGAGATTGGATGGGACCAAAATGGCTAAAAACAATTCTCCCTTATATCAGGTTTTGAAAATTAGGCGTTTAATGTAGAATAATGGAAAAGAAGGTGCTCGTGCTTAACTTAGATCATACGCCAATAGCCGTGGTGACGGCTCAAAAGGCGATGGTGCTTACTATTTTGGAAAAGGTAAGCGTATTGGCCGATTATTCTTTCTTAAGCATCCGAACGATAGACCAGGAATTTAAATATCCGGCCGTGGTAAGGTTAGATGAATACAAAAATGTGCCCTACAGGGGAGTGCTGCTGAATAGGAGCAATCTGTTCAAAAGAGATAATAACGAATGCCAGTATTGCGGCTCACAAAAACACCTTACTATTGATCATGTTGTGCCACGTTCCAAGGGAGGCAAGAGCAATTGGACAAATCTAATTACAGCTTGTCATAGATGTAATGTACAGAAGGGGGATAAAAAACCTGAAGAGGTGGGGATGTTATTGAGGAAAAAGCCATTTAAACCAAACCTTTCTTATTTTTTGGCAGAGTATGCGGAAAAAAATGCAGAGGAATGGGTGCCGTTTTTAGATATGAAGACGGTCCAAAGTGGCTGAGTTTTTCTGGATTTGCCTATTAATCTGAAAAATGCACGAATGCTAAAGTGAATAATATGATTATCCGTTTTCATACCAGTAACCTTATTTCTCACAGATTCCACAGATCTACCTGGCGGAAGACAGGTTTTCACTGATTTAAACCCTCATTTCAGTCAGATCTGCCCCGTTTTTTTAGGGGATGTTTTGAAGGGTGAACTTTACTGGTGCAATAGCGGATATACATAACGAATATTATGTTTTTCTGGTAATAAAAGGTGTTTTCTGTTTTTCTTTTGGGTGAATGACAAACAATTTAATCGATTAATTTTTATATTGGATTTTTAACCAAAATCTAAGTTACCGTTGACTATACTTTATGTCCTGCTGAGCATTTTGCTCTTAGTGTTGCTCATTGTCTGGGCAAAAATCAATCCTTTTCTAGCTTTCTTAATCACTTCCATTACTGCTGGTTTTTTACTGGGCATTCCGGTAGATCAGATTGCTGGTTCTGTCCAAAGTGGGATGGGCAAATTATTGGGTGACTTGATTATCATCATTACCATGGGAGCCATGCTTGGGAAGGTGGTGGCTGAAAGTGGTGCTGCACAGAGGATTGCAAGCTTTCTGATGAGGATATTCGGGAAGAAATATATTCACTGGGCAATGATGGTGACCGGTTTGGTCGTTGGTATCCCTTTGTTTTATACTGTGGGTTTTGTTTTATTAGTGCCATTGGTGTTTACCGTAGCTTATCAGTTTAAATTGCCCGCTATTTTTGTGGGGATTCCTTTGTTGGCAGCTTTGTCCGTCACGCATGGCTTTTTGCCACCGCATCCTTCACCGGCAGCATTGGTAGCTCAGTTTGATGCCAATATGGGATTGACCCTATTGTACGGGATTATAATTGCCATTCCCACTATTTTGGTGGCGGGGCCTTGGTTTGCTCAATTCCTTAAGAAAATACCTTCGCATCCATTAGAAACCTTTCGTGCTAGTCCAAAGCCAGAAGAAGAGCTTCCTAGCGTATTAAATAGTTTTTTTTCAGCCTTATTGCCGGTTGCCTTATTGATTGGGACGACTATTTTGGCCTTGAAAGTGCCTGAGAATAGCTTTTGGTATCCATATATAATATTTGTGGCTGATCCTGGAATGGTTATGTTAATTTCACTGATAGTGGCTACATTTACCTTGGGCTTGGGGATGAAGGTGGAGATGAAGGAATTGATGGAGCAATACGTTCGGGCGGTGAAGGATGTTTCTATGATTATCCTGATTATTGCTGGAGCTGGAGCCTTGAAACAAGTCTTGTTGGATAGTGGAGTGAGTCAGGTAATCGCAGATTCCTTGGAAACTTGGGATGTACACCCCTTATTGCTGGCTTGGATCATTACAGCAGTAATTAGAGTTTGCGTGGGTTCGGCAACTGTCGCTGGGCTGACCACGGCAGGTATTATCGCTCCTTTAATCCATGACTCTGGAGTGGACCCAAATTTGGTGGTATTATCAATAGGGGCCGGTAGTTTGATGTTTTCTCATTTTAATGATGCAGGGTTCTGGATGTACAAGGAGTTTTTTAATGTAAGTATTAAGGATACCATTAAGTCTTGGTCATTGATGGAGACCATTGTGGCGGTTGTGGGGTTGATAGGGGTTATGACTTTAGATTGGCTTTTGTTCTAGAAAAATTTATGTCCCAATAGAGGGATCAACAATAAAATATACAATAGATGTCTGCGGAAGAGAATTTTAATAAGCTAGGGCTAAGCTTACCTCCGGCTCCCAAGCCTTTAGGGGTTTATAAGCCATGTTTGATCGATGGGAAATACCTATACCTTTCAGGTCATGGGACTGTGCAGGATGACGGAAGTCTTATTATGGGAAGGATAGGTTTGGATTTGGATATGGAAGAGGGAAAGTTGGCCGCTCGTCAAGTTGGTTTGGCGATGCTTTCTACCATTCGTGAAAATATGGGAAGTCTCAACAAAGTGAAGCGTGTGATTAAGGTGCTGGGGATGGTAAACTGTGTTTCGGATTTTGAAAGGCACCCTTATGTTATCAATGGGGTAAGTGAACTCTTTGCGGCTGTGTGGGGAGAGGAAAATGGCATAGGTGTTCGAAGTGCTGTAGGTTTTGGCTCCTTGCCTGATAATATTCCTGTAGAAGTGGAGGCAGTTTTTGAATTACATTAAAAATGCTTTTAGAAGACTTACAAAATTGGTATGATGTAAAGGGGATTGAAAAGATAGATTCACCGTCTTTGTTGGTGTATCCCAGAAGGGTAAAACAAAATATTAAAAGGGCTGTTAGTATGGCTGGAGGACCTGAATTCCTTCAGCCTCACGTCAAAACTTTCAAATGTCAAGAGGTGGTGCATTTGATGATGAATGAAGGTGTTTATAAGTTTAAGTGTTCTACTATAGCTGAAGCAGAAATGCTGGCCATGTCTGGAGCTAAAGAAGTTCTAATCGCTTACCCGATGGTAGGGCCAAAGGTGGATAGGATGGTCAAGTTGATTTTGGCTTATCAGGATACCCAGTTTTCTTGTCTGGTGGATTGTCCTGCCCAAGCGAAGCATCTTTCTGATCACACGCATTTGGCCGAGGTATATCTTCGGGTGTATCTGGACCTAAATGTAGGTACTGATCGTACTGGCATGAAACCAGGCAAAAACGCCGAGGCTCTTTATGACCTCTGTAAGTCAACCAGTCATTTGATCATAATGGGTTTGCATGTGTATGACGGGCATCTTCGGCAAATTGATATAAAGGAAAGAAGATTGGCGTGTAATGAGGCCTTTGAGCCGGTTCAGAAACTGGCTTCTAAAATGGAAAAGAAATATGGAAAGGAAGTTTCCATCATTGCTGGAGGAAGTCCTACGTTTCCTATCCACGCGAAAAGGGAGGGTGTGGTTTGTAGCCCAGGTACTTTTCCTTATTGGGACAGGGGCTATGCACTGAGCTTACCTGAGCAAAAATTTACCTATGCGGCAGTATTGATATGTCGAGTGATTTCAAGGCCCGCCAAAGATTTGATTTGTGTCGATCTGGGTTATAAGGCCGTAGCTTCTGAAGGACCGTTGGGGAATAGGGTTTGGTTTTTGGATTATCCAGATTTAGAGCCTGTCAGCCATAGCGAGGAGCATATGGTGCTCCGGGTACAAGAGGATATGGATCTGACGGTAGGGAAATTATTGTATGCTATACCTTATCATATTTGTCCCACTGTCGCGATGTATGATAGGGTCTTGTCCATAGAATATGAGAAAGTGTCAGAAAGATGGGTTACCAGTGCTAGACGTAGGAGAATAAATATTTGAAAATAATTTTAATAAGTGTCTTTAGACTTAGGATAGCGATTCCAAGGTGTATTGTAAGGTTGGACTTTAAGAGGGTTATTCAAGCTTTTTTAACAGTTCGATTGCACTCATTGTTGATTTGAAAAAAAATACCAAAATGATGTTTACCATTGATGCCCATTTGGATTTAAGTATGAATGCTTTGGAGTGGAACAGGGATTTGACCCAAAGTGTGGAAGCAATCAATAGAAGGGAGTGTGGGCTTGATGATAAACCAGACCGAGGAAAAGCCACAGTTTCCCTGCCTGCATTAAGGGAAGGAAATGTTGGTTTGGTGGTCGCTACGCAAATTGCCAGATATGTGGGGCCAGATAATCCTCTTCCTGGTTGGCATTCACCTACCCAGGCCTGGGCGCAGACACAAGGTCAGTTAGCTTGGTACAAGGCTATGGAAGATGCTGGGGAGATGGTTCAAGTGAAAGATTTGTCAGGACTGGATTCACATGTTAAATTATGGTCCAATGATGCTCCAAATGCCAAAAAGCCTGTGGGGTATATTTTGTCTTTGGAAGGAGCGGACTCCATAGTTGATTTGAGTTATTTGGAAAGAGCATATGATAATGGGCTCCGAGCGCTTGGTCCGGCCCATTACGGACCGGGTAGATATGCCCAAGGAACAGATGCTAGTGGTTTTATGGGAAAGAAGGGGCAAGCATTGTTAAAAGAGATGGGCAGATTGGGGATTATCTTAGATGCTACTCATTTATGTGATGATAGTTTTTGGGAAGCAATGGACCACTATCATGGCCCTGTCTGGGCAAGTCATAATAATTGCAGGGCATTGGTGGATCATAATCGCCAGTTCAGTGATGATCAGATCAAAGCTTTAATAGAGAGGGGAGCGGTAATTGGCGGCGCTCTGGATGCCTGGATGATGGTGCCTGGATGGGTGAGGGGTGTATCTACTCCATTAGGCACTGATTGTAATTTATGGAAGATGCTGGATCATCTGGATCATATTTGTCAGCTGGCAGGAAATGCGGACCATATTGGTATTGGCACTGATCTCGATGGTGCTTTTGGGAGGGAGCAATGTCCTTATGATTTAGAAACCATTGCAGATTTGCAGAAGTTACCTGATATGCTTGCCAAACGAGGTTATACGGCGGTAGATATAGAAAAAGTGATGCATGGTAATTGGCTACGGTTTTTAAGAAATGCATGGTCATAATATGCTAAAGGGCTTATGGTTGCTGTAATAATTCGTTAACTTATTGAAATACAGTGTTTATTTCTTCCTGAGATCCCTCTTTTTACTGCTAATTTTTTTATGGGTTACTGTTTCTAGTTATAAAATTTACGTACCTTTGCAGTCCGTTCGGGTGAACGGTTCCTGATTTTCTTTTTTGGATTTGGGAATTTTACAACTAAAAACCTCAGCCTGAAGACTCTAGGGCTGTTGAAAATCAGAGTCGTTTACTAATATGTCTAATAACGAAGATTTTAACTGGGAAAAGTTCGAAACTAAAGGTTTTGGAGAAGGCTACACTTCTGCTGAGAGAGCGGAAATGGAAAAGCTTTATGACCAAACTTTGACTGAGATCAGTGAGAAGGAAGTAATCAAAGGTACTGTAGTAGGTATCAATGATAAGGATGTTATCATCAACATCGGTTTCAAATCTGATGGTTTGGTGCCAAGAACTGAATTCCGTGACCTTCCTGATCTCAAAATCGGTGACGAAGTAGAACTTTTCATTGAAGAGCAAGAAAATGCTTTGGGTCAGTTGGTACTTTCTAGAAAGAAAGCCAAAATGGTTCGTGCATGGCAAGACATCGAAGATGCGCTTGAGAACGACAATGTGATCGAAGGTCTTGTGAAGAGAAGAACCAAAGGTGGTTTGATCGTAGATATCTACGGTGTAGAAGCCTTCTTGCCAGGTTCTCAAATTGATGTGAAGCCTATCAGAGACTTTGATGTTTATGTAGGTAAGAAAATGGAAGTGAAAGTGGTTAAGATCAACCACGCTAACGATAACGTAGTTGTTTCTCACAAAGTATTGATCGAAAAAGATCTAGAGAAGCAAAAAGCAGAAATCCTAAACAACCTAGAGAAAGGTCAGGTATTGGAAGGTGTGATCAAGAACATGACCAACTTCGGTGTATTCATCGACTTGGGTGGTGTGGATGGTCTACTTCACATTACGGATATCTCTTGGGGAAGAATCAACCATCCAGAAGAAGTACTTAACCTTGATGACAAAGTTCAGATTGTGGTACTTGACTTTGATGATGATAAGAAACGTATCTCTTTGGGTATGAAGCAGCTTACTGCTCATCCTTGGGATTCTCTTTCTGCTGAATTGGAAGTTGGTTCTAAAGTAAAAGGTAAGATCGTTAACGTTGCTGACTATGGTGCATTCCTTGAGTTGGCTCCAGGCGTTGAAGGTTTGATCCACGTTTCTGAGATGTCTTGGTCTCAGCACTTGAGAAATCCTGCGGACTTTGTTAAGGTAGGAGACGAAATCGAAGCTGTTGTACTTACTTTGGACAAAGACGATAGAAAAATGTCTCTTGGTATCAAGCAATTGACTGAAGATCCTTGGACTAAGCAAGATATGGTGACTAAGTACGCAGTAGGTACTAAGCATAAAGGTGTGGTAAGAAACTTGACTAACTTCGGATTGTTCCTTGAACTTGAAGAAGGTATCGACGGTCTTGTACACGTTTCTGATCTTTCTTGGACTAAGAAAATCAAACACCCATCTGAATATGTTAAGGTAGGGGATGAATTAGAAGTAATCGTTCTTGAACTTGATGTTGACAACAGAAGATTGGCCCTAGGTCATAAGCAATTGGAAGAGAATCCATGGGATACTTTTGAAGGTATCTTCCCAGTAGGTTCTGTTCACAAGTGTACTGTTGTTTCTAAAAATGACAAAGGAGCGGTTCTAGAGCTTCCTTACGGATTGGAAGGATTCGCTACTATCAAAAACCTAGAGAAAGAAGATGGTTCTCAAGTAGAAGTTGGAGAGTCTCTTGACTTCAGAGTAACTGAATTCTCTAAAGATGATAAGCGTATCGTTCTTTCTCATACTGCTACTTTCAAAGAAGAAGCTATCCCTGCTGCTAAGCCAGCTAAGAAGGCTGCTCCTAAGAAGAAAGCTGCCGGTACTGAGCCTCAAGAGAAATCTACTCTTGGTGACCTAGACGCTCTTTCTGCTTTGAAAGAGAAAATGGAAGGTGGAGACAAAAAATAAGCATTAGCTTATTCCGCTATAAAAGTAAAAGCATCCCGAGAAATCGGGATGCTTTTTTTGTTTTTGGGACTGTTGAGAAAAGTCTTTTGATAATATGGTAATTCATGCTATGACTCAAAGTCATGGCATGAATTACTACTAATCTTCATTTGGGATCTTTAAATCTAGATTAAATTGCTTGTTCAGTTTTTTGATGAGGTATGCGGAAAGGAGTGGAGATTCCTTTTCAATGTTTTGATGCACAAAAAAGTAGAGCTTTTGTAATCCCATCTCTCTCCAGCTGATGATTCTTTCCATCCAATCATCCAATCGGCTGTAATCGCTCTCAGCATTGGCTCCTACATAGCGAATAAATGCTGTGTCGTTGGTCAATCTCATATGGAGCATGTCCCTTCTGCCTGCTGTATCGACAACAATATTCGCCCGATTGTTTTCAACCAATAGATTACAATATTTGTTCAGGACCTCTTCATTGGCGAACCATTCTGCATTTCTTAACTCCAAGGCCAGTGGGATTTCAGGAGGGAATTCATTAACGAACTTCTCCACCCTGTCAAAATCCTTTGGTTTGAAATTGTCATGCATTTGAAGAAAAGCCATGCCCAGCTTGTCTTCAAAATTGGCAATGGCATCCGTGAAAGCCATAACTGGTTCTTGAACATTGATCAGTCGTTTGAAATGGCTGACAGAATTAGGGATTTTCGGAAAAAACTTAAAGCCCTCAGGTGTTTTGTCTGCCCATGTCTTTACTTGATCGATGCTGGGAGAGCTATAGAAAGTGGCGTTGAGCTCAATGGAATTGAATTGGGTGGAGTAATAGGTCAGCTCGTCCTTGGTGCCTCTTGGGTAGAATCCTTTTAGGTCAGACCTGTTCCATTTGGCACATCCCACATATACTTCAAAAGGCTCGTCTGATTTGTGTTTATTGAGGATTTTTTTTGTTTCCGGATGGTCTTCCGGTAAGGTGAAATCTATTGATGATGGATCTTCAACGCTTCCGAATTTCATGTTTTGGTCTTTTAAGTTTTATGGACCTTTTAATTTAAGAAAAATATAGGAAGAATATACGTCCTGTTTAGCTAAAGGTCTACTTGATCTAAAGATGGACGAAGCCGAAAAGCTGGGGGAAGGTCTATTTTAGCTTTGATAGGTGTTATTTATTAACCACAGATGGATAAAGATGGACACGGATATTTGTTTATAATACATCCCCAGAAATATTGCTTGATCCCTAACTTTTAGGAATGATCCATTTTTAAGGGGAAATTGGTGAATAGTTTGGGGATAATGGCATTGCAAATGCCGTTTATTTATGGATCCAGATTGCAAATCTGGATCAACTTGGAGGTTGCAAATCTGGACTAAAAAAGGAGTTTATGAACAAAAAAGAGGGCTAAACCCGGCTTTACCCCAGCTTTGATACAGCTTTGCCCCAGCTTTGGTATTACTTTGGGACAAGGTTGGACCAAGCCGAAAAGCCGGGGAAAAACAGTCTGTTTTAGCTTTGATATGTGTTATTTATTAACCACAGATGGATAAAGATGAACAGGGATATTTATTTATAATGCATCCCCAGAAATATTCCTTCCCCAACTTCTAGGCCTGATCCCTAAAGATGAAGAGTGGGTGGGGGATTGGACTAAAAATAAAAAGCATCCCGAAAAATCGGGATGCTTTTAAGGAGGTCGAGAGCGGATTCGAACCGCTGTACAAGGTTTTGCAGACCTCTGCCTAGCCACTCGGCCACTCGACCTTGTCAGAATTGAGTTGCAAATGTAGGAGATATTTTTACATAAGCAAAATTACGTCACTTAAATTTTAGTGAATTTTCAAGCTTAATGAAAAGGTGTGGGATTTCAGAATTGAGGTTTTGAGTAAATTAGCCAAGGAAAATGGGGCATATATGAACTATTTACATGAATCGGGTTATTTATAAAAATTCTAAATAACCCGATTATGGGGTGTGGTTAGGTTAAATAGCTGTTTATCAGGTGGTAAAATGGTTTTTACGGAGATTGATAAAAAAGGTTAGGCTAAGTGTACGGGTTTGAAAAATAGAAGTTGGGTAGTACATTTGTGAGGAGTTTTTAAAAACCGTGAAATAAACTGATTAAAGAGTTATAAATATGTCAATCAAACGCTCATTATTAAGTGTTCCCTTCAGATTTTGCAACATGGCGTTGATTTTTTTCCTTTTGATAGGAATTAATGCTTTTGCTGCGGATCCTGAAGTTTCTGATAGTGAAGAGGCTGTTAAGGCCGGAGAGTCACTATTCAATGCCAACTGTAAGACCTGTCACAAACTTGATCAGAAGTTTACTGGCCCAGCTCTGCGTGGGGTGAGTGACCGAAGAGAGATTGCGTGGATCCAGGCATTTGTAAAGAACTCACAAAAAGTGATCCAAGAAGGTGACCCTGTTGCCAATGAGCTTTTCGCTGAGTTTAACAACACGGTTATGCCGGCTCATCCATTCTTAAGTGATGAAGATGTGATGAACTTGCTTTCCTATATTGAATTCGGTGGTAAGGAAGAAGCAGTAGCTCCTGGAGCTGCAGGTGAAGGTGCTCAGGCTGGCGCTGCTGCGGGCGGTGTCCCAAGTGAGTATCTTACTGTTATTTTAGCGGTTTTGGTTCTTGTGTTGTTGTTGATCCTGATTGTTTTGGGGTTAATTGTTTCTGTATTGAGCAAATACTTGAACAAGCAGCCATTGGATGATGATGATAAAGAGTTTATCAACCAAAAGACTGATTTCAAAAAAGTACTAAAGAGTGATGCGTTTGTCATCATCATTACGGCCTTGGTGGTGGCCTTGGTGGCAAAGACTGCTATAGACGGCCTCTTCTCGGTTGGGGTTCAGCAGGGATATGCGCCGACTCAGCCAATTGCATTTTCTCATGAATTGCATGCTGGTCAAAAGGAAATAGAATGTCAGTATTGCCATACTGGTGTTGAAATCGGTAGATCGGCCAATATACCTTCTCCAAATATCTGTATGAACTGTCATATGCACATTCAGAATGTGGGTGGAAAGGAGGGAGTTTCTCCAGAGATCCAAAAAATATATGATGCGGTAGATAATGATCAACCAATAGAGTGGGTAAGGGTACACAACTTACCTGATTTGGCATACTTTAATCACTCCCAGCACGTGAAGGTTGGTGAGATTGAATGTCAGACTTGTCATGGTCCTATTGAGGAGATGGAGGTAGTACGCCAGCACAGCGCCCTTACCATGGGTTGGTGTATTGACTGTCACAGACAGACAGAAATCAAAACTGCTGGTAATGAGTACTACGATAAGTTGGTACAATTGCATTCAGCATCTAAGGATGCCCTGAAGGTGAAAGACATCGGAGGGTTGGAATGTGCTAAGTGCCACTATTAATTAAAAAATCTTTTAAGAACATTCTTTTCTTTAATATAAAATGAAAGAAAATAAAAAGACATACTGGAAGGGATTAGAGCAGCTGACAAACGATCCGGAATTTGTAAAGAATGCAGATCGGGAATTTCCTGAGTACCTTCCAATAAGCGGACAAGAAGAGGGAGGATCATCAAGAAGGGATTTCCTAAAATTGATGGGATTCAGTATTGCTGCTGCTTCATTGGCAGCATGTGAGGCTCCTGTTAGAAAGGCTATTCCTTATGTGAACAAGCCAGTAGATGTAAATCCTTCTATTCCTAATTATTACGCTTCAACCTTTGTTTCTGGTGGTGACTATGCTTCTGTAGTAGTTAAGACCAGAGAAGGTAGACCTATCAAAATTGACGGTAATAAGCTTTCCCCAATTACTCAAGGTGGTGTAAATGCCATCGTGGAAGCTTCAGTATTGTCATTATACGACAAAGAAAGATTAGCAGGCCCATATAAAAATGGTGAAAAATCCGATTGGGCTACTATAGATAAAGAGGTTGCTGCTAAGCTTAAGGCTGCCGGCAATGTTAAAATCGTTACCAATACCATTTTATCTCCTTCAACAGATAAAGCTATTGCAGCCCTGTCTGAAGTTATAGGAGGCGCAGAAGTGATTACTTATGATGCAGCTTCTACTTATGGTATTACGAAGGCCAATGAAACTTATTTTGGTGTAAATGTGCTTCCAAGCTACAGTTTTGATAAGGCTGATGTTATCGTAAGTTTTGGTGCTGATTTCTTGGGTACTTGGATTTCCCCAATTGAATTTGCTAAGCAATATTCAAAAGGAAGAAAGATTTCTAAGGAAAGCCCTAATATGTCTCGTCATTACCAGTTTGAATCTAACCTTTCATTAACTGGTGCTAACGCTGACTACAGAACTCCAATCAAAGCTTCTCAAAGTGGATTGGCGGTATTGGCGCTTTATAACCTGATCGCTAAGAAAGCTGGAGCTGCTACTGTAAAGGGAGCTGCCGTTGAAGTGGCTCATTTGAGCAAAGCTGCCAATGAACTATGGGCCAATAAAGGCAAGTCATTGGTAGTATCTGGTTCTAATGATCCTAATGTTCAGATCGTGATCAATGCGATCAACGAACTTCTGGGAAATAATAATTCAACTATTGACTATAGCAATACCGCTTCTTTCAAAAAAGGAAATGATGCTGGAATGGCTAAGTTTGTAGCAGACCTTGCTGCTGGTAGAGTCGATGGGGTATTGTTCTACAACTGTAACCCAGTTTACGATTACCCACAAGGTGAAGAGTTAGGAAAGGCAATTGCTAAAGCAAAGGTATCTGTTAGTACCAATGCTACTATGGATGAAACTTCATCTATGGTTCAGTACATTGCTCCTGATCACCACTATTTGGAATCTTGGAATGACTTCCAACCAAAAGCCGGTGAATTCAGTTTATCTCAACCTGCTATTTCCCCACTTTTTGATACTAGACAAGCGCAAGAGTCTTTCTTGACTTGGGCAGGTGTTACTACTAATTATTACGATTTCCTTCAAGAAAATTGGGCTGCCCTATTTGCTGCTCAAGGTGAAACGGCTAGCTTCCAAGAGAATTGGGATAGAGCCCTTTATAATGGGGTTTATTCTATTGAAGTTCCGACTTCTGAAGGACCTCTAACAGGGCTTGGAGACATCAGTGCAGCAGCTGCTGCAATCGGAAAAGCTTATTCAGCTTCTAATTCTGGTGCAGAGCTAGTGGTTTACCAAAAAGTAGGTATCGGTGTAGGTACATTTGCCAATAACCCTTGGTTGCAAGAAATGTCCGATCCGGTTACTAAAGCTACCTGGGACAACTACTTGACAGTATCTCAGAAATGGGCAAATGAGCAAGGTTTGAAGATGTTTGAAGGAGCCACCCAAAAAGCTAAAATCACTGTAAACGGGAAGTCTCTTATTGTACCAGTATTGATCCAACCAGGACAGGCTGAAGGTACTATAGGTTTGGCACTAGGTTACGGTAGAACTAAAGCTGGTAGAGTAGCCAATGGAGTAGGGGTTAACGCTTACCCATTATTGGACAACTCTAAAGGCTTTGTTAATTATGATATTACTTCTGGAGTAAGTATTGAGCTTACTTCTGATAGTTATAAAATTGCACAAACTCAGACGCACCAAACTTATATGGATCGTGGAAACGTGATTCAGGAGTCAGTTTTGTCTGAATACAAAAAAGATCCATCTGCTGGTAGAGTTTCTCCAGAAATCTATAAAGATGGGGAATTTGTAAAACCATCTAAGGTATCTCTTTGGAGCGGTCACAAATATAGTCAGCACCACTGGGGATTAGCCATTGATATGAACTCTTGTATTGGTTGTGGTGCTTGTACCGTAGCTTGTCAAGTAGAGAATAACGTAGCGGTAGTAGGTAAGCAGGAAGTGCTTAACCGTAGAGAAATGGCTTGGATCAGAATTGACCGTTATTACAGCTCAGACGCTGAAGCGGGAGATTTGGAAGGTTTGGAAAAAGCTTCTGACAATCCAGAGGTAACTTTCCAACCGATGATGTGTCAGCACTGTAACAATGCTCCATGTGAGACGGTTTGTCCAGTAGCTGCTACCACGCACAGTTCTGAAGGTCTTAACCAAATGACCTATAACAGATGTATCGGTACTCGTTACTGTGCGAACAACTGTCCTTATAAAGTAAGAAGATTCAACTGGTTCAAATACCACGATAATAAAGACTTCTCTCAAGTCAATGTCGCTCAAAACGATGATTTGGGTAAAATGGTACTTAACCCAGATGTGACCGTAAGGGCTAGAGGGGTTATGGAGAAGTGTAGCTTGTGTGTTCAGCGAATCCAATCCGGTAAATTGGCTGCCAAACGTGAGAAGAGGAAGATCAAGGATGGAGAAGTAACTACTGCTTGTGCCGTAGCCTGTCCTACTGACGCCTTGGTATTCGGTGATATGAATGATCCTAACAGCCAGGTTTCACAATTGTTGAAGATCAAAGAAAATACTACTTCAGCAGTGAAAGAGGTGAATGAGGAGAGAGCATACCATGTATTAGAGGAAATCAACGTAAGCCCTAATGTATGGTACTTCACCAAGATTAGAAATAAGGACAAAAAAGAAGCGTAAATAATAATTTTATAAGATATGCAGGTTACTTCATCCGTACGCGAGCCGTTAGTTACGGGCGGTAAAACATACAAAGACGTTACCCATGACGTTGCCAGACAGGTGGAAGGCAAGCCAACCGTGGGTTGGATGCTTGGTTTGGCTGTGGCTATAGGCACCTTATTATTGGGTAGTATAGCTGTGGGAGCTACTGTTTGGGAAGGTATTGGTATGTGGGGATTGAACAAGACAGTAGGTTGGGCATGGGATATCACCAACTTCGTTTGGTGGGTAGGTATCGGTCACGCCGGTACTTTGATTTCAGCAGTACTCCTTCTTTTCAGACAAAAGTGGAGAACTTCTATTAACAGAGCAGCTGAGGCGATGACGATTTTTGCCGTTATCTGTGCGGCGATGTTTCCGGTACTTCACATGGGGAGACCATGGTTAGGAGCTTATTGGGCATTGCCTCTTCCAAACGTTTTCGGATCTCTTTGGGTTAACTTTAACTCACCATTGCTTTGGGACGTGTTTGCGATCTCTACTTATTTCTCTGTGTCATTGGTGTTCTGGTATATCGGTTTGATCCCAGATTTTGCCACCATCAGAGATAGAGCAACGGGCTTAAGAAAAACTATTTATGGTGCGCTTAGTTTCGGTTGGACTGGAGCTGCTAAGACTTGGATGCACTATGAAGCAGTCTCCTTGATTCTTGCAGGTTTGGCCACGCCACTTGTACTTTCTGTACACACCATCGTATCCTTTGACTTTGCAACTTCCGTAATACCAGGATGGCACACCACGATCTTCCCTCCATACTTTGTGGCGGGAGCGATCTTCTCTGGTTTTGCCATGGTATTGACCTTGATGATCATCACTAGGAAATTATTTAAGCTGGAGGATTATATTACTATGGTTCATATCGAATTGATGAACATTGTAATTATCATCACTGGTTCAATAGTAGGTATAGCTTATATTACTGAGTTCTTTATCGCGTGGTACTCTGGTGTAGAAGCTGAACAATATGCCTTTATCAACAGGGCTTTTGGACCATACTGGTGGGCATACTGGTCAATGATGACTTGTAATGTGATTTCTCCGCAGCTTTTCTGGTTCAAGAAAATCAGAACTTCAATCGTCTTTACTTTCCTACTTTCTTTGGTAGTAAATATCGGGATGTGGTTCGAACGTTTCGTAATTATAGTAACCTCACTTCATAGGGACTTTTTGCCATCTTCTTGGGCAATGTTCTACCCAACTTGGGCAGATGTTGGAGTTTACCTATTCACCTTTGGTTTGTTCTTTACCTTATTCTTATTGTTTGCTAAATTCTTCCCAGTAATCAACATGGCTGAGGTGAAATCAGTATTAAAGTCTTCATCTGAAAAAGTAAATAAATAATGGAAAGAGATACGAATTTTATCCTCGGTATTTATGAAGATGAGGATGTTTTGAAAGATGCGGTAACCAAGGTACGTGAGAGTGGTGTAAAGATCCATGAGGTATTTACTCCATATCCAGTGCACGGTCTTGAGGATGTATTAGGATATAATAGAAGTAAGTTGCCAATTGCGGCCTTTTTATTCGGATTGTTAGGGACTTGTTTGGCCTTGACCATGCAGTTGCTAATGATGTCAGTAGACTGGCCTATGATCATTGGTGGTAAGGATTTCGCTCCGCTTCCTGATTTCATTCCGGTAACCTTCGAACTTACTGTATTATTAGCTTCTTTCGGTATGGTAGGAGTATTTATGATAAGCAGTGATCTGAAGCCTTGGGCTCAACCTCGAATTTTTGATTTGAGAAGTACTGATGACAAGCATGTAATGGCGATTGATATTGCCAACAATGCTAATATTGAAGAAGCGAAGATCAAAGAATTGCTTCAATCTTCAGGAGCTTCAGAGGTGAATAATAAAAGTTTTGAATAGGTAACATTGAAGATATGAAAATTATTAAGTCCATATATTTAGTTGCGCTTTCTGCTGCTTCTTTGGGAGTAGTATCTTGCGGGGCTTCAGGCGATGATCAGGGGCTGGAATATGCTCCTCAAATGTACCACTCTGTAGCTTATGAGCCACTTACCCAAATTCAAAATGAAGAAGCTGGTAGTTGGTTGTCAAACAGAGAAGATGGAAAAGGTGAATTTTTCAATAGTAATGTTCACAATCCACACAATATGAATATGAGAGAGCCTGTGGCTAACACAGTAGCTCGTAATCAATATGATATGCTTCCTTACAGATTAAAAGTAGCTGATCTGGAAGGAGCTGATGCAGTAGAAAATCCAATTGAACTGACTGATCAGGTTTTGGCGGACGGTAAGCGTTTGTTTACACAATACTGCTCTCCATGTCATGGAGCCAGTGGTCAAGGAGATGGTAAAGTAGGTGAAGTAATCGGTGGTGTGGCTAACTTGACCGGTGGTGCTTATATCAACCTTACAGAAGGACACATTTTCCATGTGATTACGCACGGAAAAGGTAGAATGGGAGCCCATGGTTCTCAGATTACTCCTGAGAGAAGATGGAAGATTGTTCACTATGTTAAACAAGAAATTCAGAAACAATAATAATGGCGCACGTTACAAATTTTAACCTGGATCAAAAATTTGACTTCACGGCTGCCCTGAAGAAAACCATCATGATGGTTGGAGGTATTGGGGCGATCTTGTTGGTCATTGGTATCTTCACTTCTATGGGAGGTGATTCACATGGAGGACATGAAGCTGCAGGTCATCAGACCGAACATGTAGCTGCAGCAGATAGTCATGGTGATGCACACGCTGCTGAAGCAGGACATGAGGCTGGTGGACATGATGAATTCCATTGGTCTAAGCGTTTTTTCGCTAACCTATGGATCAATAATGTATACTTTGCTGGTATTGCTATTATAGGTGTTTTCTTCTTTGCAATACAATATGCTGCGCAGGCCGGATGGGCTACAGCGATCTTAAGGGTAATGATCTCTTTTGGTAACTGGCTCCCGTTTGCAGCTATTTTGATGATCGTTACTTATTTCGTTGCTGGTCATGACTTGTTCCACTGGACTCACCATGATCTTTTTGTTAAAGATAGCGGGCATTACGATGCTATTATAGATGGAAAAGGCGGATTCTTCTATTGGCCATTGGCCAAAGGTAGTTTCCCTATTTTCTGGGTAGCTAGATTGGTCATTTTCTTCGGACTTTGGATCTTCTTCTTCAATAAATTGAAAAATCTTTCTTTACAGGAAGATATCAATGGGGGGGATAGTTATTGGTACAATATCAGAAAGTGGTCTGCTATTTTCTTGGTTACTTTTGCTGTATCGTCTTCTATTAGTGCTTGGGACTGGGTGATGTCAATTGATACACACTGGTTCTCTACCTTATTTGGATGGTATGTGTTTGCATCTTGGTTTGTAGCTGGTCTTTCTTCTATTTGTTTGGTAACCATCATGTTGAAAGAAAGAGGATACTTGGAGATGTTCAATGAAAACCACTTGCACGATTTAGGTAAATTCATTTTTGGATTCTCCATTTTCTGGACTTACCTATGGTTCTCTCAGTTCTTGTTGATCTATTATGCCAATATTCCTGAAGAATCCGTTTACTTCTTAGAAAGATTGAATAGTGATAAGTATGGATCATTCATGTTTGTGAATATTATCCTAAACTTTGTATTGCCATTCTTGGTTTTGATGACCAGAGATGCTAAAAGACATACTATCTTCTTGAAAGTAGTTTGTACTTTGATTATCGTAGGTCACTGGGTTGATTTCTTCTTGATGGTTCAGCCAGGTACATTGGGTCACAATGGTGGACTAGGATTTATGGAAGTTGGTATGTTCTTATTATATGGTTCAGTAGTGATTACTGTAGTGTTGACAGGTCTTGCTAAGAAAAACCTTATCGCTAAGAATCATCCAATGTTGGAGGAAACTTATCATCATCACATTTAATACGTATCCGAAAAAGATAAAATTATGTACGGATTTCTTATTGCACTAGGTGTTTTATTGTTGGTATCCATCATTTGGATGGTATACAGGATACAAACTTTGGTTTCTGTAGTAAAGGGTTCTGAAAAGAAAGTTGCTACTGGAAGTAACAAAGTTAATGCTGCGCTCTTCATCGTTTTCCTTTTAGCAGCTGGAGCATTGATGTTCTGGTATTCTATCAAGGAATTCGATAATTATAACCTACCTATTGCTTCTGAGCATGGTGTGGTAACTGATCAATTGTTCTGGGTGACTATGGCTATTACGGGAGTGGTTTTCATTATTACCCATATACTTTTGTTTTGGTTTAGTTATAGATACCAATACAAGGAAGATAGTAGAGCTACATTCTTCCCTGATAACAATAAATTGGAAGTAATCTGGACTGCAGTTCCGGCTCTTGTATTGACAGTATTGATTGTTTACGGTTGGAAGTCTTGGACTGATATTACTGCTCCAGCCCCTGAAAATGCTCATGTTGTAGAGGTAATGGGATATCAGTTTGCTTGGGAATTTAGATATCCAGGTAAGGACAATCAATTAGGCAATTATGATTATAGGTTGATCAATCCATCTAACTCTAGAGGTATTGACTTTACTGATAAAAATGCCTTGGATGATTTTCCAGCTCAAACGGTAGTGATTCCAAAAGGAGAGCCAGTCTTATTTAAGATTCGTTCTAGAGATGTACTTCACTCAGTTTTTGCCCCTCATATGAGATTGAAAATGGACGCAGTACCAGGCATGCCTACTAGATTCTGGTTTGTACCTACCAAGACAACTGCTGAAATGAGAGCTGAATTGGGGGACGATGAATTTGTGTACGAAATTGCTTGTACAGAGGTTTGTGGTGGCGGTCACTTCTCCATGAGAAGAGAAATTGAAGTAGTAGAGCCAGCAGAATACCAAAAGTGGATGGCCGAGCAAAAGACCTTTATTGAGATGGATCCTACTTTGATCGCTGATGCTCCAGCTGAGATCAAAGAATTGGCTCAGATTCAAAGCGCTGAATAAGATATAACTTGATATAATAAAATAATTATGGCAGTAGCTAACATATCAACGCATGGTACTACGGAGCATGATCATCACGATGATCATGCACATAGTGATAATTTTATCACTAAGTATATCTTTAGTACCGACCATAAAATGATCGGTAAACAATTTTTGGTTACCGGTATTGTATGGGCATTAATTGGTGGTTTCCTTTCTATCCTTTTTAGGTTACAGTTAGGTTTCCCTGACATGGACATGACTTTCTTGAAGCCTATCCTAGGTGGATGGATTGATGAGTCTGGGGCTTTAGATACCAATTTTTACTTGGCTTTGGTGACAATGCATGGTACCATTATGGTGTTCTTTGTATTGACAGCAGGTTTGAGTGGTACTTTCTCGAACTATTTGATCCCATTGCAGATTGGTGCAAGGGATATGGCCTCAGGCTTTATGAATATGCTTTCTTACTGGTTCTTCTTTGTAGCTGGTGTGATCATGTTTATCTCCTTGTTCATCTCTACTGGTCCTGCTGGTGGTGGTTGGGTTATCTATCCTCCATTGTCCGCCTTGGAGCAAGCCATTCCAGGTTCTGGATTGGGTATGACACTTTGGTTGATATCTATGGTGTTTTTTATCGCTTCTCAGTTGTTGGGCGGTATTAACTATATCACTACTGTAATAAACCTAAGAACTAAAGGGATGTCTTTCTCAAGACTTCCATTGACCATCTGGTCATTCTTCTTGACTGCCGTAATTGGTTTGTTGTCATTCCCTGTACTTTTCTCAGCAGCCTTATTATTAGTTTTCGATAGAAGTTTCGGTACATCTTTCTATCTGTCCGATATCTATATTGGTGGTGAGGCTCTTCCAAATACCGGAGGTAGCGCAGTATTGTTCCAGCACCTGTTTTGGTTCTTGGGACACCCTGAAGTATATATTGTGATCATGCCGGCATTTGGTATTACTTCTGAAGTGATCGCCACCAACTCCAGAAAGCCGATCTTTGGATACAAGGCCATGATTCTGTCTTTGTTGGGTATTACTGTATTATCCTTTGTGGTGTGGGCGCACCATATGTTTGTGTCAGGTATGAATCCGTTTTTGGGCTCAATCTTTATGTTCTTGACTTTGATCATTGCGGTTCCATCAGCTGTAAAAGTATTTAACTACCTGACCACACTTTGGAGAGGAAATATTATTTTCACGCCTGCGATGTTGTTTGCCATCGGTATGGTGTCTTTCTTTATCTCAGGTGGTATTACAGGGATTTTCTTAGGTAACTCAGCCATTGATATTCAATTGCATGATACCTACTTCGTGGTGGCCCATTTCCACTTGGTAATGGGGTCTGCGGCATTCTTTGGGATGATGGCCGGTATTTATCACTGGTTCCCTAAAATGTTCGGTAAAGTGATCGATGAGAAGTTGGGGTATATCCACTTCTGGTTGACTTTCGTAGGGGTTTATATGGTGTTCTTCCCAATGCACTACATCGGTATTGCAGGATTCCCAAGAAGATATTACAGCTGGACCAACTTCAACTTTGCAGATATGTACACTGATCTTAACATGTTCGTGTCGGCCGCTGCTATCGTTACCTTTGGTTCTCAATTTATTTTCTTGTTCAACTTCTTTTATAGCATGTACAAAGGAAGAAGAGCTCCTCAGAACCCTTGGAGATCCAATACATTGGAATGGACTACACCAGTAGAACCTGGTCATGGTAACTGGCCTGGAGAAATTCCTACAGTTTACAGGTGGCCTTATGATTACTCTAAGCCTGGTGCAAAGGATGATTTCATCCCTCAAACTGTACCATTGTCCTCTACTCCAGAATCTAATCTTCCTCACGAAGCTGAGCAGGTTAAATTGGAAAGAGAAATTATGGCTGAAGAGGGTGCTGATGTCCTTGTAGCTAATGAATCAAAAGAATCTTAAAAATATTAACAGCTTTCGCAGGGTCAGTTTGATCACTGTGATAGCTGTTTATTTCTTGATTTTGGTAGGAGGGATAGTGAGAAGTTCCGGTTCCGGAATGGGCTGTCCTGATTGGCCAAAATGTTTTGGAAGCTGGGTGCCTCCAACGGATGTAAGCCAGCTTCCGGACAATTATCAAGATATCTATCTCAACAAAAGGTTAGAGAAGAACGAAAGGTTTGTCAAAATGCTGCATGGTTTTGGTTTTCATAAAAAGGCCGAAGAAATAAAGCATGATAAGGCAATACTTATAGAAGGTGAATTTAATGCCACTAAAACTTGGATTGAATACCTGAACCGGCTGACAGGAGCAATCATTGGACTCTTGGTTGTAGCTACCTTTATCTATTCTTGGAGACTTAGAAAAGAGGACAAAACCCTTGCTGTGCTCTCCTTTTTGAATTTGGTATTGGTTATCTTTCAAGGTTGGATTGGTTCCATAGTTGTATCTACCAATCTTTTGCATTGGATGATAACGGTTCATATGTTGTTGGCGCTGTTGATTGTTTGTTTGTTACTTTATATTCATTTTAGAGCGAATAAAATTAATCATACTGTGAGGCAGCAACTGGATAAACCAGGAAACTTATTTGGGCTTTTATTAGTCGCATTTATTTTAATGGTTGTTCAAGTAATTTGGGGTACGCAAGTTAGAGAGCAAGTGGATATGATCGCGGCCAGATTAGGAGATCTTTTCCGTGGTAATTGGATCGGACTTCTTGGTATCGATTTTATTATACATAGGTCTTTCTCTCTGATTTTATTGGGAATACACCTTTTGTTTATTTACAAGGTGTATAAAGTCTCCTTTAGGAGATCAAATATATTTAAGTGGTCGCAAATCTTAGTGATATTGATCTTATTTGAGATTGTCACTGGTGTGGGGATGGCCTATTTTGGTATTCCTGCATTCCTTCAGCCGATTCATCTTTTGGTTGGATCGATGATTATTGGAGTGCAATTTGTGATCCTATTACAGTTAAGTGATCAGAAAAGAATAGTGTTAAATACAACCAATTCATGAGGACAGTTAATTTATCAGAAGCGTCCTTAATTGACAGCATATTAATCCGTTCGAAAGCATATTACGAATTGATTAAATTCAGGCTTTCAGCATTAGTTACTTTCTCTGCTGTTTTCGGGTTTATTTTAGGAGACAGTGGGGTGATGTTTTCTTGGGGCAAGTTCTTTGCGCTAATGGTCGGAGGATTTCTGATCAGTGGTGCTTCTGGAGCTGCGAACGAGATATTGGAAAGAGATTATGATAAGTTGATGAAGAGGACGCAAAATCGTCCTCTACCGTTAAATATTATCTCTTTAAATGAAGCGTATTGGTTTACGGTAATAGTGGCTTTGATTGGGATAAGTATCTTATGGTTCTTTACTAATCCTATCACTACTGGTTTGGGTATATTGAGCATGATTCTTTATGTTTTCGTGTACACACCCTTAAAAAGAGTAGGACCTATTGCTGTGTTTGTTGGAGCTATTCCAGGAGCTATGCCGCCATTATTGGGTTGGACTGCTGCAACAGGGGCCATTACTTATGAGGCATTGATTATATTTGGAATTCAATTTATTTGGCAATTTCCCCATTTTTGGGCCATTGCTTGGGTAAGTGATGAAGATTATAAGAAAGCTGGTTTTAAATTACTTCCTTCAGGCGGAAGGAAAGATTTGAATACAGCGATACAAATTATGATTTATACGCTGTTCTTATTGCCTCTAGGATTATTGCCAAGCTACTTTGGCTTGACAGGGTTGAATTCAGGAATTGTAGCCACTATTTGTGGGGTGTTATTTTTGGCGCAGACATTCTCATTAATGAGAGACTGTTCAAGGAAATCAGCCCTGAAGATCATGTTTGGTTCGTTCCTATATTTACCTATAGTGCAGATAGCTTATTTATTAGATAAAATACCATAATGGAAGAGAAATTAGCATATACTGAAGGGGCAGAGCAACCCATTGCTATGCATCCAAAGAAGTTTGCCCTGTGGTTATTTATCGTTAGTGTAGTGATGATATTTGCTGCTTTGACTAGCGCATTTATTGTAAGACAGGGAGAGGGGAATTGGTTGGATTATAGTCTACCTGAGGTATTGTGGTTTACATCTGCAGTGATTTTACTTAGTAGTGGTAGTATGCATTGGGCATATGTTTCTGCTAAGAATGATCAGATGGGGAATTTAAAAATAGCTTTGACGATTACTGCCATACTGGGTTTGACATTTTTGGTTGGACAATGGTTTAGTTGGGAAGCATTGGTAGAAAGGGATGTTTATTTTGTGGGTAATCCGGCAGGTTCATTTATGTATGTGTTGACAGGATTGCACGCTGCCCACTTGATTAGTGGTGTGATATTTCTAATTATTGTATTAATTTCGTCCTATAGATATAAAATACATTCTCAGAGGATGAATACCATGGAAATGTGCGCCACTTATTGGCACTTTCTTGGAGGTCTCTGGATTTATTTGTTTGTCTTTTTATTATTGAATCATTGAAATATAAAGTTAAAATTTAGAATATATGTCATCGACTGCAATTGAAATCAACTCCAAGAGAGGAACATGGGGTGGTGGAAATGAGCCTTTGAAGGCCAGCTATGGAAAGCTTATGATGTGGTTTTTCCTACTTTCCGACATCTTTACTTTTGCCGCTTTTCTGATTACCTATGGTGCTATTAGGGTAAGTTATCCGGCGTTTTCTGGTCATGTAAACGAATTCACCAGTTCCAATGAGTACTGGCCTATTCCTGAAATGATTTTTGATGCTGTGCCTTTTGTCCATGGTATTCATGCTCCATTGGTTTTCGTAGGCATAATGACTTTTATTCTGATCATGTCTTCAGTAACTATGGTATTGGCAGTAGAAGCTGGTCATAGAAATGATAAAGACGATGTTGTTAAATGGTTGCTATGGACTATCGTAGGTGGAGCTACTTTCTTGAGCTGTCAGGCTTGGGAATGGAGTCACTTCATCCACGGTACTGATGTAGGTACTTTGATGACTTATGTGAACTCATTTGGTCAAACGGTAACCGAAACAGTGTTCGGTGCAAATCTTCATGTGAATGAATACGGACCGGCTCCGTTTGCACAACTTTTCTTCTTTATCACTGGGTTCCACGGATTCCACGTTACTATAGGTGTAGTATTGCTTTTCTTGGCATTCTACCAAGCTGCAGTGGGGGTATACGAAAGAAGAGGTCATTATGAAATGGTCGAAAAAATAGGCCTTTACTGGCACTTTGTAGATTTAGTTTGGGTATTTGTATTTACCTTCTACTACCTTGTCTAACCTCTAAAATATTTATTAGTTATGTCATCACTTGAAAATAAAACAACCTTAGAGGTTCTTCCTCGAAATAAGGAAAAGATTAGAAAGATTTGGAAGACAGCATTGATCTTATTGGTTATTACGGCTGTTGAATTTCTTTTGGCCTTTACTATGGAAAGAGGAATGTTGTTATTCGCAATATTCGTAGGGCTGACCATCGTAAAAGCTTCATATATCATGATGGAATTTATGCACTTAAAAGATGAATCAAAAGTTTTGTTTTGGTCCATCATGCTTCCATTGATCTTCTTGGTGTGGTTGCTCATAGCACTTTCCAAGGAAGGAGCAGAAATCTTTTTGATGAGATGGTAATCCAAAAATAATTTGATAAAAAAAGTAGGTTGGAGGGAATGCTTCCAACCTACTTTTTTGTTTGTAGTGGAGATATGAAAGTTGTTAGATTATTGCAAGGAATGGTGCTTGTCTGTATTTTGATGGTACCTGTTCTGATTATACTGTTTCTCCGTAATTTCGGTGAAAATGAATATGAGATCCCCATACTGTATGAAAATGGCATTCAGGACCCATTTGGGGACTGTCAGCTGGACACAGTTGGGCAGCATTATATTCCTGAGTTTGAATTTGTAGACCAAGATTCCAGTAGGATAGGAAAGTCCCAAATGATGGGAAAAGTGACCATCGTTGATTTTTTCTTTACCAGCTGTCCTAGTATTTGTCCTGTGATGTCCCTTGAAATGGAAAGGGTTCAGGATGCCTTTAGGGATGAGGAACAAGTACAGCTTTATTCCATTAGCATAGACCCAAGCTATGATACTCCCGAAGTCCTTAAAAAATACAGTGAACTACATGGTGCCAAGAAAGGAAAATGGTTCTTTTTGAATGGACCAAAAGATGAAGTTTATGATTTGGCAAGGTGCGGTTTTGTATTGCCTACCATAGATGGGCAAGGCGTCCCTGAGAATTTCACCCATAGTGACAAACTGGCCTTGATAGATGGCGAAGGAAGAATAAGAGGTTACTATAGCGGTACGAATAGAGAGGATGTGGATTTATTGATTTTAGAGACAAAAATATTATTACATGGAAAGCAGTAATATGGCAAATCCTGCAGAAAAAGGAATGTTTAAATTGATTACCATTGTTTCGGTTTTGATTCCGGTAGTCGTGGCTATCTTATTGTTTATGCCGGCCAAGCTTGATCTGGCCAGTGAATGGGTGTATTTTCTTCCTCATCTCAATGCTGTAATCAATTTCTCAGCCAGTTTGGCATTGATAGCTGGTTTGATTTTCATTAAAAACAAAATGATTCCATATCATAGAGCAAGTATGAGCATTGCTTTTGGTCTTGGGGCGATCTTTTTGGTGTCCTATGTGATTTATCATGCTTCTGCCGAAAGTACTAGCTTTGGAGGGGAAGGGATTATTAAAACTGTATATTTTATTGTATTGATAAGTCATATTATCTTGGCAGCAGTGGCGCTTTTTCCGATTCTTTTGGCTTATTATTATGGTACCAAGGGGATGGTAGAGAAGCACAAAAAGATCGTAAGGTATGCTTACCCAATTTGGCTTTATGTAACGATTAGTGGTGTGCTGGTGTATTGGATGATCAGTCCTTATTACACCCATTAAACTAATAGCTGAGATTAGACGTTTGAATATTATGTTGCGCTTACTAAAAAGAGTATATTTTAGTTTTCTTTTGGTGATTTTACCTCAAGTTTATGGTTTGGCACAATGTGCCATGTGTAGGGCCTCTGTAGAAAATAATGTGTCCAATGGAGATACCACAGTGGGGGCGAGTTTGAATATGGGAATTCTTTATTTGTTTGTGGCCCCTTATTTGCTAGCAGGGATTATTGGGTTTTTATGGTATAGGAATTCCAGAAAACGGAGAAAACAAGCTGTATAAGGAAATTTGAAGTACATAAATAAAAAAGCAAAGTTTGAAAATCAACTTTGCTTTTTTATTTTTAGTCTATTGTGAAATAAATTATGCTAAAGAAAAGAAGGCTTATATTAATTTTTGCGATCATTTCAATGGCGATTGTCTTGGCCATTAATTTTTTTTCAAGCCCTTTACATCCAGAAGAAAAGGCCATCCAAAAAATTGAGGACAAAATTCAAATCATTGCTCAGCAGTTTGATGATGATTTTATTCAGCTTTTGATGAACAATAGGCCTGAAAAGCAGATTTCTTTTAGCTCACTTAATTTTCCCTCCCAACATCCATTTTATATGTACAGTGAGGATGGGAAGCTCTTGTACTGGTCCAGTATTACCATGATACCTGATTTTGAGCTTTTCAAGACCGGGGCAAACTACAGGCCTTATCAGTTGATAGATAATCAAAAGGGAACCTATTTCAGTAGGGTGAGGCGTGTGATCAGGAATAATAAGGTTTACTGGATGGCCCAAGTCTATTCCCTAAATGATAAGGTCGAGATAGATAATGAGTATTTGCGTTCTGGTTTTAATCAAGAAATTTTCGGGAATGATAGATTTATCTTGGCCTCCGAGCCCATGTCTGGATATGAAAATATTAAAGCTGAAGATGGTACTTTTTATTTCTCCATTTCTTTAAGAAGTGGTTATAAGGCTGTTGGGAGTAAATCCAATACCACTTTGATCCTCTTTTTCTTTTCATTAACAGGCTTGGTATTTATTCTTGGTGGAGATTTTGTGATGAGACTCTGGAGGAGAGGTAATAAAAAGGTGGCGCTTTTTTACACCATTTCCATCTTGGGAAGTGTAAGGGCAATTATGCTGGTGTTTAATTTTCCGCAAGATTATTTTGATCTGGCCCTTTTTGATCCCTATTATTATGCCTCTTCTTCCTTAAATCCAAGTTTGGGGGATTTGTTATTGAATGTGATCGCTGTAATTATTGTATTGGCTATGCTGATAAGTCTATTGGGAAGAAGACAGGTGATCCTGGGCTTTGCCAAAGTACGACAAAAGAAGGCACCTTGGGTCTATTATCTGCTCGCATACCTGCTCTCTACAGTATTCCTGGTTCTATTCTTTTTACTTTTTACCAATATTTCGAATAATTCACAGTGGAATTTGAGTATTCTTGATATTCCCACATTTGACTATTTGAAGGGGATAAGCATTCTTATTCTGTTTTTTGGTGGGGCGGCCTATTTACTATTTACTTTAATGTCCATTCATTTGGTGTTTTATAAAAGTAGGTGGCAAAAAGCTTATGCGCTTAGGATACTTTTGTTTTTTTCTATTCCCTTTTTGATCCTAGCAGGTTATTTTGATTTTATTTATCTGGTCGTTTATATCGCTCACTTAATTCTTCTGATCGCTATTATCACATTCGAATTATATGATAATGTATTCAAACTACAACTAAATACTTTTTTGACATTTTTCTTTGGCTGCTTGATGGGGGCAGTGATCACCGGTGCCGCTTCGTATCAGGATTTTAGAAAGCGCGAGATCTCTTCAAAAATTAAATTGGCTAATCAGGTTTTGTTGAAGAATGATGTGATGGCGGAATTCCTGCTAAGTGATGTCATAGAAAGGATAGAAGAAGACCTTTTTATCAAGAACAAAATGATGGATCCTCTTGGCTCTAAGTCCCCCATAGTTCAAAAGATTGAAAAGATTTATTTGCCGAATTATTTTGATCAGTATAATCTCAATGTGATGATTTTTAATCCTAAGGGAGAGGATATACTGAACCGTGGTAATGAAAAGAAATTGGACGATTATCGCTATCAGTTTATGAATAGCGATTTTGCAACAGGTGTCAGGGAATTATTTTTTGTGAAGGGAAATGAAGGTATTGAAGGAAATCGCTTTTATGCCTTCATGGGGATGTATAAAGATGATTTGTTTTTGGGGACTATAGTAATGGAGCTTGTTCAGGAAAGGGTACAGTCTACCAGCGTATTCCCCAAGTTGCTATTGGATAAGAAGTACGCGGAAGATATTTATGATCGAAATTTTGACTATGCTGTATTCTCTGACGAAATCCTACAGTACAGTGTAGGTGTTTTCAATTTTAGGGATCCAGAGGTAGCTGGCTTACTGGAAAACGAAAACCTCTATACCACCGGGGTATTTAAAAACCAATACCATCACTATGCTGTAAAGATACAGTCTAGGACCATCCTGATTTCAAGTCCTATCTATCCCTATAATTATGTGCTGGCGGATGTGTCATTTTTCTTTGTGGGTTATATAGGGCTTACCCTCTTTTTTATAGCCTTATATGTGCTGATTTCCGGTTTGGGAAGAATGCAGTTTAACTATGCTACTAAGATCCAGTTTTACCTCAATTTTGCCTTTTTTGTGCCCATGTTGATTATTAGTGGGGTTTCAATTGGTTTGCTGAGCGACTCTTATATGGAGGATCTTCATAGGCAGTATTTTGATAAGGCCGGGATTATCAGAGATTATCTGGCTAAATATTTGGAGCAGGAGGTTCAGGGCACTATGGATAGGGATGATTTTCTTACAGAAGTACATAATTTATCCAGTACTACTGCATCTGATATCAATATTTACTTGCCAAATGGAAAGTTAATGGTGACCAGCCAGCCAAATATTTTCGAGAAAAAGGTGCTAACAGAATACCTTAATCCAATAGCTTATGCAGAGGTGATTGAGGCGCAGAATAATCGCGTGATTTTAGATGAAAAGGTGGGAGGTCTGGATTATAAAACTGTTTATTTGGCCTTAAGGGATATTAAGCGTCAAGAAGTTCTTGGCATCATTTCGATTCCATTTTTTGAGTCAGAAGATGATCTGAATGTGCTGATTGTGGATGTGTTCAGTACCATTATCAATATTTTTGTCGTCATCTTTATTATCTTTTTGGTCGTTTCCTTCTTTGCTTCCAAAAAGTTGACAGATCCCTTTAAGCTACTTACCCAGAAGCTTAAAACCACCAATTTGGAAGATAATGAGCCTATGTACTGGCCGATAAAAGATGAAATCGGTCTTTTGGTGAATGAATATAATAATATGCTCTTTAAGCTCGAGGCCAGTAAAAAGGTGTTGGCATCCAATGAAAAAGAATCTGCATGGAGAGAAATGGCCAAGCAGGTTGCACATGAGATCAAGAACCCTTTGACCCCGATGAAGTTGACATTGCAGCATCTGCTGAGGTTGCAGGCAGAGGGTAGGATAGATGATCCCCAGAAGCTTCGTAAGCCAGTGAATAACCTGATCAATCAAGTAGATACTTTAAGTGATATCGCCTCTTCTTTTTCTACTTTTGCCAAGATGCCATTGCCAAAAAATGAAAGGATGGATTTCCAATTGGTGGTATTCAATGCGGTGGAACTTTTTAAAAATCATGAAAAAGCCAAGGTGGTTCTGAGAAACAAGGCCAAAAGGAAACTTCCGATAATGGGAGATGATAAGCTTTTTGGAAGGGTGATTTCTAATTTGATCATTAATGGTATTCAGTCGGTTAGTGAAAATGAACTGGCTTATATTGAGGTGATTCTGTCTGTAAATGAGCGTTGGGTCAATTTGGAGGTAAAGGATAATGGCCGCGGAATCCCAGAAGATTTAACGGATAAAATATTTATTCCTAACTTCAGTACGAAAAGCGAAGGCTCAGGATTGGGCTTGGCCATCGCCAAAAGGGGGGTAGAAACAGCAGGAGGTAAAATCTGGTTTGAATCCGAATTAGGGAAGGGAACCTCTTTCTACTTAACTTTTCCAATGGTGGATGGTCCCAAAAACTGATGCTTCAGGATTATTTAAGGAATGAAATATTGTGCGGAAAATATGTACATGGTTGGCAAGCTATGCGGCATGTGGATGATACTTTTTGGTCTCAGTCGGCCGGCTTTTGCACAAGAAAGAAATTGCAGGTGGCAAGCTGTGGAGAATGGTCTGGACAGCCTTTATTTTCAATTGGATTCCCTATCGGTCCTGGACAGTAGCATTGAAGTCTTGGATAGCAAAGGGAAGGCGTTTCCGTTTGCTTATGATATCAATTCGGGATTTATACTCATTGAACCGGTTGAGCAAAATTTCCCGGATTCCCTAAAGCTTTGTTATCAGACCTTTCCGGTCAGCTTTCATCATCAATATGCCCACAGGACTTTAGAAGCAGATTATGATTCTATGGCTTATTTTAAATCGAAGGAGAAAGAAATCATAGAGTCCTTCGATTTTCGGGAAGAGATCTTTTCATCCAATAAACTCAATAAATCAGGAAATCTCACCAGAGGAATATCTTTTGGGAATGCTCAAAATGTATTTGTTAATTCATCGCTCAATCTCCAAATGGACGGAGAGCTTACGGAGGATCTATTTATAAGGGCAAGTATTACCGATCAGAATGTCCCTTTTCAACCTCAAGGAAATACCCAACAAATCCAGGATTTCGATAATGTATTGGTGGAGCTGTATAATGACAAAATGAGCATAAAAGCAGGGGATGTTGTTTTTCAGCAGCGTCAATCCTCCTTTTTGAGGTATTATAAAAATGTACAGGGCTTACAGTTTACCTCTGATTATAATATCAATGAAAAATGGAGGGCATCCACTCAACTGGGGGCATCCATAGCTAAAGGAAAGTTTTCCTCGGTGATCATGGAGGTGCAGGAAGGAACCTTGGGGCCATATAGGGTTCCGGGACCAGAAAATGAACGTTATGTGATTATAATGGCCAATTCAGAAAAGGTTTTTCTGGATGGGAAACTGTTGAAGCGGGGCTTTAATCAAGACTATATCATAGATTATAATCAAGGTCAGCTTACTTTTACCACCAATGTGTTGATTACTCAATATTCTAGGGTAAGGATAGATTATGAATATGCAGAAAGGAACTTTAGTAGGTCTATTCTCACAGCCAATCATATACAGGAGAATGACAAAGCCAGTTTCTATGTGAATTATTATAAAGAGCAAGATAATAGGAACCGCCCATTATTTAATGAGCTGAGTGAGACTGATAAGCGGCTGATGGCTTCAGTCGGAGATGAACTGGATGCTGCGGTGGTTCCGAGGGTAGATAGTGTGGCTTATGATCCCAATAGGATATTGTACCGAAGAGTGAATAGTTCTGATCTTCAAGGCCGTTTGATGGTATATTACGAATATTCCAATGATAAGGAGGAAGCCCATTATAATGTCACATTTACTGAAGTAGGAGAGGGGAATGGCAATTACCGCAGAAAGGAACAATTGGCCAATGGCTTTGTGTATGAATATATAGCCCCAATTAATGGTGTAAAACAAGGGAATTATACATTGTATTCTCAACTTCCTGCCCCAAATAAAAAACAAATGCTAACGACTGGAGGTGAGATGAAGTTAGGCCTTTATGAGAAAGTGTACGGAGAAGCAGCCTTGTCCAGCCAAGATCAAAACCTATTTTCAGAGTTGGATATGGAGGATAATAATGGATATGCATTGAAAACGGGATTGTTTTCTGAAGGCCGGGAAGTGGGGTGGCTTGAAGGTTATCAGTTTAAGGCAGGAACGGAATTGGAGTATAATTCTTTGGATTTTAAGTTTATTGACCGCTTGAGATATGTTGAGTTTGACAGGGATTGGGGACTGGTCAACCAGGATTTGGAAAGTCCCGCAAGTGAAAAATTGATTATGGCGACAGCTGGCTTGGTAAAGGATGCAGCAAATGAGTTGACTTATCAGGTCAACTATAGAAAACGAGGGGGGCAATTGGAAGGTACTCAGCAAAGGGCTAAATATTACCAGCAATTAGGGAAACGATTTTTTACCGCACAAAACTTATTTCTCTTGGATAGTAAAATGCCGAACACAGCATCAACCTGGCACAGGTACGATGCGGAAATTTTTTACCGTTCCAAAGTATTGGTTCCGGGATATCAATTCAAAGTGGACAGGAATAAGGTATTGGATACCGAAAAGGATTCGGTTATCAGTACAGCCATGAACTTTCTCTCTCACCAATTTTATATTAAGTCAAATGACACCTTGAATTATAGTTTTTTTGCCGATGTAAATTGGCGTGAAGATAGGTTTCCGGTGAATGGCTTGATTCTGCCAAATACCAAGGCTTTTACCACCAACTATGGACTTAAAAGAACATTTGGGCAGCATGATATCAAAGGTACTTTCACCTATAGAAAACTAAAGCATTTGAGGGAGCAAATGCTCGAAGAAAGTACTGTGATGGGCAGGCTGGATTATTACAGTGCTTTATTTGATAATAATCTTAGAAATGAATTGAGCTATACCATAGGAAATGGGAGAGAGTTGAAAAGGGAATTTGTGTATTTACCTGTTCCCACGGGGGAGGGAACCCACACTTGGCGTGATGATAATGAAGATGGAATTCAGCAGCTCAATGAATTTTATTTGGCCATTAATCCTGAAGAAAAGAATTATATCAAGGTCTTCACTCCGACCGATGAGTATATTCAAGCTTATACCACTTTATTTAATTATAGACTCAACGCCCGTTTTCCTGATCAATGGAGGAAGGAGCAAGGATTAAAACAGCTTTTGTTTAAATTCTCCAATACGACAAGTTGGAATGTGGAAAAGAAAATTACTGCAGGGGAGTTTTGGAAAAGGATAAGTCCATTTATTTCAGGAATTCCCGATGAGGATTTGGTGTCCTTAAGACAGGTTTTTAGGTCGACCTTGTTTTTTAATCGTAGTTCATCCGTTTTTGGTTTTGATCTTGGTACCATAAAGAGCCAGCATAAACAATTGCTGACAGGTGGTTTTGAGGAAACTGAGCAGTTGGATTGGAGGATGAATACAAGAGTAAATTTCAAGAAGGATTTGAACCTAAGATTGGTTTTTAATGAAGGACAAAGAAATGCGGCATCTGATTACCTTGATAATAGAAATTATCAGGTTGACCAATTTGCCTTTGGCCCTGAGTTGACCTGGCAGCCTTCCACCATATTTCGGACCTCTCTGAATTATCGTTATACGGACAAACGTAATGAGCAGAATGATGAATTTGATGAGAGGGCAGCCTTACATGAACTGGCGGCTAAAGTTAGGTATGCCAAGGCCATCAAGACTACAATCAATGCATTGGTGAAATATACTCAAATTGACTATAATGGTGTTGCCAATTCACCAGTAGGTTATGAAATGTTGGAGGCATTGACAGTGGGCAGCAATGTCAGCTGGAGCATTAATTGGATCCAAAAGATTGGAGAAGGTCTTCAGTTAAACATGAGTTATGAAGGAAGGGATTCTGAAGGTTTAAACAGGTTGGTGCATACGGGAAGAATGCAGATTTCTGCCTTGTTTTAACTCTTTCAAATGGCTATTCTTCTATTATCTTAAAGGATAAGATTTCGACTTTTTCTACCAGCATCTGATCGTTATCCGCTAGCTGTTGGATTTTTCTCACTACTTTCATTCCGTTTATTACTTTGCCAAAGGCAGCAAAGCCTTGGCCATCAGGATTCCTTTTTCCGCCGAAATCCAATGCTGGCTGGCTCCCAATACATATAAAAAACTCAGAACTGGCCGTTCCCGGTTCTGCCCTTGCCATGGATAATGTGCCGTTTTTATGTAATAAGCCTGTTTCTTTAGTAGTCTCATGGGCAATAGGCTTATAGGGAGATTGGTCTGCTTCTAGCCCTAAACCACCTTGGATTACCTCAATTTTCACTTTGCTGTTAGCTTGGTTGTCCATACGCACGGTTCTATAAAAACTGGCTCCCTCAAACTTGTCGTTTTTGATGTATTTCAGAAAGTTAGCACAGGAGATTGGGGCCTTTTCAGGATATAATTCAAAAGTGATATTCCCTTTGGTTGTTTTTAGCTCAACTATTGGGGTTTGGGCAAATGCAAGGGGAAAACGTAATACACAAAATAAAATGCTTAAAATATAGCTTGCCTTAATCATATGGAGTGTTGAAACAAAATTAGCCAAAGTCAAAGTAAGTTTTTATTACCTATGTAGGATATTATTGGTCATGAAAACCTCATTTTTCTGATTTTTAAAGTGGTTAAAGCGTTACAGTTTGTTCGTGTTTTTTGAGAGGTTGTTTCTTCTGTATATTGGGTATGGACAATGGGAGTCTAGTCCATTTTTCGGAGGTCCAAGTTTTATTGTCTAGACTCCATTTAATAATGAGATTGTTCTCATCAATCAATTCGTAGCGAATATGACTCTCTGAATCGTTCATTTTAGGGTTAACAGTATGCTCAATGATATGCTCTATCAAAGTACTGTCTGAAGTGATATTATAATTACCATATTGCCCAATAGTAGTCTCTTGTGTAATACTTTGTTTCCCCCAAATGATAAAAGTGTAATAGGTCCTGTCCGAATTGAAAACTTTATAATTTCCGGATTTTACATCTATCATTTTGCCAGTAAAATTATTCATAATAGCTGTTTGCCTCCAGATTCCAACAATTGATTCCGATGCAGGTACATGAGTTTGTGCAGCAAGAGGAAGTGTAGCAATAAATGCGATAAGTAGAATGATGATGCTTTTCATAGTTATTTAGGCTTTTAACATTGTTTTATTAAAGAGTGTTAATAAGATGGTATTAGATCAAAAATCCTAAGCACATAAAAGTGAGTCGAAAGAAATAAATATAACTAAATATAGCGTGAATGTTAATTTAATACAACTTTCAAAGATTGAAAAAGAGAAAAAACAGGTGTTCAGAGGGAGACAGAGTCGAGGGGCGTGTTTTTGTAAGTTCAAGTTTAATTGTTGTGCCTATAGAATAGGGTGGATTATAATCGTTTGTGAAAAAAATATATAAAGATGGTTATTGATGATGGAATATTTTAATTATATGTGTATCCGTAAGAGTGCACGTAATAAAATATGACAATACGTGTCATTAAATTTCAAGGTATCAGGATAGTTGTTTTCTTGCATAAAAACAAGAAAAGCTATGAACCTTATAGAATTTACGGGCCATTTCCCAGATGAGGAAAGTTGTGAACAATACATCAAGAAATACCGTGAGAAAAGCGGTATACGGTGCAAAAACTGTGAGAAGATAACCCGACACTATTGGTTTGCCAACGGCAGGTTTTTCGAATGCAGCAGTTGTCGGAGACGTTCTTCTCTTAAATCAGGGACGGTAATGGAAAACAGCAAGCTTCCGCTCCGTATCTGGCTATTGGCCATGCTGTTTATGTCGGCGACCAAGAAAGGGTTTTCCTGCCTTGAGCTCCAGCGGCAACTGGGGCTTAGCCGATATGAGACCACTTTCCGTCTGATGCACAGGATACGGTCAGCCATGGGACAACGAGATGAGCTTTATATCCTCAGTGACATGATTGAATATGACGAGTGTTATATGGAAACCGTACAGGAGAACCAGATCTTGGGTCAGCTTAAACGTGGAAAAGGCAGCCAGAAACAGACCGCAGTAGCGGTGGCGGCCGAATCGGTACCCTTGGAAGACCTGGATTCCGGGCAGAAAACAAAGCGCTGTGGCTATTTCAAAATGAGGGTCATGGACAAAGTGGACTGCGAGAGTGTCAATGCCTTTATCCGGGCCAATACCGTAGGGGATGTGGTACTGTTTACAGACAAGAACACGGCCTACTCGAAAATAGAGGAAGTGGTGGCCACCCATTTGGCCGTTCCATCGGGAAAGGGGTCCGTAAACGACACCTTAAAATGGGTACACAAAGCAATCAGTAATCTTAAAAGAACCCTGTTGGGGGTATATCACATGATAACTTATAAATATTTACAGAACTATTTAAATGAGTTTGTTTACAGATTGAACCGAAGATATTTTGGCAAAGGACTCTTTGAAAGGCTCGTTATTGCGGGCACTTACCCATACGTGCAGTAAAACGGATACACATATTTTTTTATTAGCTTGTTCTAATAGAAATGGAAACAGTCAATTAAATTCCCCTTTGACATCGGTTCCTGATGATAGTATTCTTTTTTACTATTCCTGGGCTATTAAGGACTATCTTAATGGTCATCAGATAGTTTCCCCTGGCAGGGAAACTGTTTTTTTAATTATTTCTCAGGACATGTGCTCAAGTTGTATTGAAGAAAATATTGGTTATTTAATTGAAAATGAGATTACAAGTAAATATAACAAAGCTATTTTAATTAATGGATTAAGCAAAGATTTTGTTAGAGACCAGTTTTCAGTTCCGAAAGGAATTTCAATTCATAACATTAAATCTAAAAAATTAGAAGATTTTCTGGTGAATCCATATTGGGGCGTGACGGATTCCTCTGGATATATTGAAAATATTTATCTTTCAGGTAAGAATAATAGCAATCTTAATAAAGCATGGTGGGAATACATTCAACAAAAACAAGATTTATAATTTTTTTAAACCTTGTAATTATTTCAATTTATCTATTCGGATGTAATAAGGCAGGACGAAGGGATTTGGGGGAGAAAATTAATTTATCCAGATCTGAAACAATTAAATTAAATTTTTTAGAACTGAAAAAGGACATTGAATTTATCACATTGTCTATTCCTGATTCGGTTTATTTGGGAAGTATTAGGTCGATTAATAGTTCAAATGATTACCTCCTTTTACATGACCCTGAAATTGCAAATAAAATCTATCTTTTTGATAAAATGGGAAATTACATATCTCAATCAAAAAAAACTGGGGAAGGACCTAAAGAATACTTGTCTTTATATGCATATGCTACCGTAATGAATAGTATTTTTATTTATGACAGGGAGCTGAGAAGGATAAATAAATATAAACTACCACATTTTAATTTTGAGTATTCAATACCTTGTGACAATTACATTCAAAATCTTATTCAAGTACCAAATTCTAAAAATATTATTGGAGTAAGTGATGACTTCGTCAACGAAGAAATGTATAATGGAATAGTATATTTCAATCAGAAAATGGAGGAAATAGAAGTGGAAAGCAAATTCCCAGGAATTATAGAAACAACACAATTCAATAATTTTTCGACAATCGATGATTCTTTATATTATGCAGAACCATTAACTGAAACAGTTTATGTCTATCGAAACAAAAAATTTATCCCCAAATATCATACGGATTTCGGTGCGATGAGCATCCCCTTTGAGAGTGTATATACCTCCGAAGCTGAGAATTTTTACGAAATAATTGCTGGAGGTGATTATTATTATGCGATCCATAATTTCAACATTTCCAATGATCTGGTAAGTTTGAATTTTTTTAAGAAAACAATTGACGAACAGCTTCTTGGGCTTTATCACCTTAAAGACAAAAAAGGTGTTTTAATTGATCTAAATGAAGAGGTTAGAGATTATGTTCTTAATCCCATGAATGTTTCTGATGGTTACAATTATATCCTACTGTTCCCGGATGAATATTCATTGGCTACCTTAAAGAATTTGGGAATGCCAGACCAAAGATTAAACGAAATAGATTTAAAAAATACGATTGTAGTAAAATTCCGTTACTTAGATATACCAATTTAAAATGAAAGATAAATTAATATTAACATCACTTTTTCTGTTGGTTTTATATTTATTACCGCAGACTAATGTGTATGCACAACAGATATTATTAAAATCGGCGAAAGATTCTTCAAATATTCCTTTTGCAGTTTTTGCTATACCAGAAATGGAGATATGGAGAACTACAAATGAAAGAGGAGCAATTAACCTAGATATTAATACACTTAATAATAAAGAATATATATATATATCGGCACTGGGTTATCAAGATTCAACTATTTCGGTTTCGGAATTTAACGGTGATAAAAACACCATATTCCTCCATGAAAAAATGGTTAACATGCCTTCTGTAACCATAGAGTCTGAGAAACTTGTAAGCAATACGATTGGAGATGAACACCTACCCATTGCAACTTCAGGTGCTAACACTACTACTGCAGAAGGCGCGAACCCATATAGATACGCAAGTTATGTTCAATTTAGGAAAAGAAATACTAAGCTTCTCTCCACCCTTTGGGTCTATTTATCCAAAAATGGTGACAGGAATATCTCTATCACCTTACGAGTTTTGGTCTCCGACAAAGTGAATAATCCAAAGGAAGGGCTATTGTATGATGTAAGTGATTTCTACGATATAATTTATAAAAATGCATACCCCATTAAATTAACCAACTATGGATGGAACAAAATTGATTTAGAAAAATTCAATATTCGTATTCCTGCAAATTACAAAGGAGTATTTTTGATTTTTGATGTTGTCAATTTAGACAAGGATAAAAGAAATAATTTAATAATTCCATTTCAAGATAAATCTAAGGAAAGCCTTTCTGCTGCCATTTATTGGACTAAAACTGGAAAAATAGGAGTTTTAGATAAAAGAAGAGATCATTTTGCTGTTAAACTAGAATATCTCTATTAAAAGTATATAATCATTCGAAAGGTAAATTCTAACAGATTTATCTTGGTTTAAACAGTGACCAATAGCTTATTAGGGAACAACCTCGGCACAACAGCACGAGGTATTCATCGGAATAAAGTTAAATAATTTTGGAACAAGTCTCTGGGATTAAATTAAAAACTTATTCAAATTCCACCATATGCTTCTTTTAAGTCAATTAATAAAAAAATTGTTTGATATATCAAGCATGAAAATCGCAATAATTTTATATGTGTATCCGTAAGAGTGCACGTAATAAAATATGACAATACGTGTCATTAAATTTCAAGGTATCAGGATAGTTGTTTTCTTGCATAAAAACAAGAAAAGCTATGAACCTTATAGAATTTACGGGCCATTTCCCAGATGAGGAAAGTTGTGAACAATACATCAAGAAATACCGTGAGAAAAGCGGTATACGGTGCAAAAACAGTGAGAAGATAACCCGACACTATTGGTTTGCCAACGGCAGGTTTTTCGAATGCAGCAGTTGTCGGAGACGTTCTTCTCTTAAATCAGGGACGGTAATGGAAAACAGCAAGCTTCCGCTCCGTATCTGGCTATTGGCCATGCTGTTTATGTCGGCGACCAAGAAAGGGTTTTCCTGCCTTGAGCTCCAGCGGCAACTGGGGCTTAGCCGATATGAGACCACTTT
This sequence comes from Echinicola marina, assembly GCF_020463795.1. Lineage (NCBI taxonomy): Bacteria > Pseudomonadati > Bacteroidota > Cytophagia > Cytophagales > Cyclobacteriaceae > Echinicola > Echinicola marina. Next base: position 2,525,451 of record NZ_CP080025.1, read on the forward strand.
CCGTCTGATGCACAGGATACGGTCAGCCATGGGACAACGAGATGAGCTTTATATCCTCAGTGACATGATTGAATATGACGAGTGTTATATGGAAACCGTACAGGAGAACCAGATCTTGGGTCAGCTTAAACGTGGAAAAGGCAGCCAGAAACAGACCGCAGTAGCGGTGGCGGCCGAATCGGTACCCTTGGAAGACCTGGATTCCGGGCAGAAAACAAAGCGCTGTGGCTATTTCAAAATGAGGGTCATGGACAAAGTGGACTGCGAGAGTGTCAATGCCTTTATCCGGGCCAATACCGTAGGGGATGTGGTACTGTTTACAGACAAGAACACGGCCTACTCGAAAATAGAGGAAGTGGTGGCCACCCATTTGGCCGTTCCATCGGGAAAGGAGTCCGTAAACGACACCTTAAAATGGGTACACAAAGCAATCAGTAATCTTAAAAGAACCCTGTTGGGGGTATATCACATGATAACTTATAAATATTTACAGAACTATTTAAATGAGTTTGTTTACAGATTGAACCGAAGATATTTTGGCAAAGGACTCTTTGAAAGGCTCGTTATTGCGGGCACTTACCCATACGTGCAGTAAAACGGATACATATATTTAATTTTATATAATACTTCACCTGCAAGGATGTGACTCGAAAAATGATAATCTTATTTAGTCTATAAAACCCTATATCTAATTAGAACCTATGAAAAAGTTATTACTGTTATTTGTCGCACTTAGCTTAGGATTTGCCTGCTCCAGTCCTAAGGAAAAAAGTGAGCGTCAGGAGACTGCTGTTGAACCGGCCAAAATCCCTGTTCATGCTTGGTTGGGAGGTTATAATGATAAGCCAGAAGAAGAAATCAAAGCTGAATTTGCTGAATTTAAGGAGCATGGAATAGATGCTTTGATGTATAACGGTGGTCACGATCCTGCTAGTTATGAAAAAGTAGGGAAGATTGCGAAGGAAGTAGGTCTGGGCTTTCATGCTTGGATCCCAACCATGGTGCAGCATAAAACAGATAAGATTGATGCAGATTGGTATGCGGTAAATGGATTGGGTGAATCAGCCCTTGAAAAGCCAGCTTATGTGCCACACTATACATTCTTGTGTCCAAGCAAGGAAGGGACGTATAATTTCTTGGAAAACATGTACAGCAAAGTGGCCCAAGTAAAAGAGGTGGATGCCATCCATTTGGATTATATCCGTTTTCCAGATGTGATCCTCGCACGTGGACTTTGGGATAAATATGGTTTGACCATGGATAGGGAATATCCTCAGTTTGACTATTGCTATTGTGATGAGTGTACTGGTGACTTTAAAGAAAAAACGGGTATTGATATCAAAGCTGCCGAAGATCCTTCCCAAGTGGAAGAGTGGAAGCAGTTTAGATATGATTTGATTACCAGTATTGTTAATAGATTGTCGGATATGGTACATGGGTATGGCAAGGAAATTAATGCGGCAGTATTCCCAGGGCCTTCCAATGCCATGAAAATGGTTCGTCAGGAGTGGAATACATGGAATTTGGATGCTGTATTCCCTATGAATTATAATGATTTTTACCTAGAAGGAACTGATTGGATAGGAAGCATCACTAAAGAAGAAGTAGAGGCTGTTAATGGTAAGTTTCCAGTTTATAGCGGATTATTTATCTGTCCTAATCCTGAAAAGAAAGCGGAGATTGAAGATCCGGAAGGTCACGGCCTAATTCCAAGTGAAATGGGAGCTGCCATTCGAAACTCTATCGCGAGTGGGGCAAAGGGTGTTTGTTTGTTTACTCCAGGTCGAATGACTGATGAGCATTGGGTGGAGTTTGAAAAAGCAATCAATCTCAAAAAATAATGAATAATAAAACTTTCTTCATTTTAAGAAAAGGCTGTCTTGTTTTGGGACAGCCTTTTTTTGTCCTTTCAGGTAGATGATTAATCCCCTTGTGTGAGCAGACATAAACTGTCCTCTATGGCTTCTACCTCGTGGATGATTTCCACTGGGATATCTGTTTCTTCATATTGCCGAAGGGAAACTGTTTTATTGTTTTCTGTATAATTGACGGCTCCTTCCAAGACGAATAATTTGGAAGGCTTATGGGCCTTATGGGCTTTTAGCACCATGCCTTTTTTAAAGGCAATGGCCAATACCCTGAAGGAAGTGTTTTGGTGAAGCGCCTGTGCTATGGGGTGGCTGCTAGTTTCTAGTTTCGATTTGATGGATGGGATGATCATAGTTTTGGTTTAAAATGTCGCTTGTATAATTTACAAAAATTAGGGCAGAAAAATGAATTGTAACGCTAGGAATTGACATTCATTTATAAGGTCATTATTCTTTAATGAAGGATGCGCATTAAAGAGGGTAGCGCAGTAAAAGACAAAATGAGTAGAACTTCCTTGGTTTAGTTCTATAGATGTGTTTAGAATAAACCCTTCTAAAACACCATGCGATTCTTTTAAAAAAATGTAACTTTGTGAACAGTAAATAGTTGTTGTACAACCTTTTTTAATGATATAAATAGATGAAAATAAGTATTTTATGTGTATCCGTAAGAGTGCACGTAATAAAATATGACAATACGTGTCATTAAATTTCAAGGTATCAGGATAGTTGTTTTCTTGCATAAAAACAAGAAAAGCTATGAACCTTATAGAATTTACGGGCCATTTCCCAGATGAGGAAAGTTGTGAACAATACATCAAGAAATACCGTGAGAAAAGCGGTATACGGTGCAAAAACTGTGAGAAGATAACCCGACACTATTGGTTTGCCAACGGCAGGTTTTTCGAATGCAGCAGTTGTCGGAGACGTTCTTCTCTTAAATCAGGGACGGTAATGGAAAACAGCAAGCTTCCGCTCCGTATCTGGCTATTGGCCATGCTGTTTATGTCGGCGACCAAGAAAGGGTTTTCCTGCCTTGAGCTCCAGCGGCAACTGGGGCTTAGCCGATATGAGACCACTTTCCGTCTGATGCACAGGATACGGTCAGCCATGGGACAACGAGATGAGCTTTATATCCTCAGTGACATGATTGAATATGACGAGTGTTATATGGAAACCGTACAGGAGAACCAGATCTTGGGTCAGCTTAAACGTGGAAAAGGCAGCCAGAAACAGACCGCAGTAGCGGTGGCGGCCGAATCGGTACCCTTGGAAGACCTGGATTCCGGGCAGAAAACAAAGCGCTGTGGCTATTTCAAAATGAGGGTCATGGACAAAGTGGACTGCGAGAGTGTCAATGCCTTTATCCGGGCCAATACCGTAGGGGATGTGGTACTGTTTACAGACAAGAACACGGCCTACTCGAAAATAGAGGAAGTGGTGGCCACCCATTTGGCCGTTCCATCGGGAAAGGAGTCCGTAAACGACACCTTAAAATGGGTACACAAAGCAATCAGTAATCTTAAAAGAACCCTGTTGGGGGTATATCACATGATAACTTATAAATATTTACAGAACTATTTAAATGAGTTTGTTTACAGATTGAACCGAAGATATTTTGGCAAAGGACTCTTTGAAAGGCTCGTTATTGCGGGCACTTACCCATACGTGCAGTAAAACGGATACACATAAAGTATTTTATAGTATTTGGTATTTCAAAAAATATATCAAAAATATTTTTTTAATTAACGTATTTACTTGGTGTATCATCCCTAATGAAGTGTATCAATTTGAAATTAGTATATTAAGCTAACTTTGATGTACATTAAAAAAACATGTTATGTTAACTTTTGTTATTGTCTTTTCAGTGGTGCTAGTCATTCTTTATTTCATTGTTTCCAATAATTCTAATCAAGCGGTATCAAAAAAGAAAGTGCCAGTAATTAAGGCTGATGAAAATAATAGAAATAGTGAAGAATTGTATGATATTAAAGTAGAAGAAAATACTGGGAACAGCTACAAAGTATCTGTGAATTTAAATGAAGAGGAATTTATTAGAAGGGCTGAAAAAGGTACTTTATCATTTGATATCAAAAAGACTGATGATATATATGATATTTCTGGTTTTTTTGGTTCTGAAAAATCCTCACCTAATGGTGTTTATCAGATTTGCTTTTCTGAGGGTTATTTAGAAGATGGAAAAAGAAAGCGGGGGAAATTGGCATTAATAAAAAATAACAAGCTTGTTTATAAGAAAAGTGTCAGTAGACCTAATGATTGTTTAGTTAGTAATGATGGTATTGTAATTTGCTGTGATTGGATAAATTACGATGGTGATCCATCTGGTAGGTTTATAATTTTTGATTCTGAAGGAAATCAGATTTTTACACTTAAGACAAGAGCAAATTTAGGTTTGTGTGCAATTAGTGAGGATTCTCAATATGCTGTTTTTGAGACTCATAATATGGATAATATTCATGGTGATAAATTGTTTATTATTGATGTCCCTAAAGCTGACGTGATAAAAAAATTAGTACGTCCATGTGGAATTAAAGAGTTAGATATATATTCCGTTTCCAAAGAAATTTCCATTCTGAACAGTGATGATTATGAAGTGATAATAGATTTTGAAGGTCGCCAGACTAACATTGAGGATTATGAGAATCAAGTGAGAAAAAAGGGGAATATTAGAGATGTACTATCTTTATACAACGGAATACCACAAAACAAAAAGTTTTCAGACCCTAGATATATTGAACTAATAAACAAAGCTGTAGATAGTGAAGATAAGATTTATGGATTAGATCAAATTTTTCGAAATCTAGGGGAATTCTATGAGGAAAAAGGTGATATAAAAAAGACCGTTGAAAATTGGGAAATAGCTATAAAAATCAATCCAAAAGTTGGCGTAAAAAGAAGGTTAACATCATATAAGAAGGGGCATTAATTAGCCTTTTTTTTGTTTAAACAAAACGTTCGTTAATTACTGAATTAGGTATTTTTTATTTTTCAAAAAATTGAAAATGCAAAATATATTTTTGTTTGACAGTTGTAGGGTTAGATTTTTTGATATATCTTCAAGCTATAACTATAAAGATAAATTATGATTTTATTAACCAAAAATGAAAACTGTAGTACGAACAACCATTTCAAATCTATTGTATTTAGTTTAAAGGATGATAATGGTTGTTCATATTTCTCAATGCTTTCTTATGTTAGAACTTATAGGGTTGAAGTGACTGAATTTCATGATGAATTGGATGAGAAATTATTAGATTTTATCATTTCAATGTTTGGAAATGGGAAAAGAGGATATGGGATTAGTTTGTATTTTAATGAAGTAAATAAAAATCTTTCCAATTTACTTAAAGGACAAAAAAAGAAGGTGAAATTTAAGTTTTATGAAAGAATTCCCTACGAGGTATTTGATAGTAATAAGTGGGAGGGAAAAATTAATTCTGTTGATGTAAGTTTGGTTTTCTCAATAAGGTCAAATAAGGATTTAACAAAGTTTTTGATGGATGAATATCTTATTGAGTTAAATGAAAAGGAATGGGATTTATTGAAATTCAATTCTCCTACAGTGAATCAATATGAAACTTTGGAATTTGCTGGGGCTAATTAAAGCCCCTTTTTTAGTTTAATAATCTTGAAATAGTATGAAGAACCAAAAGCAATTTTTTATAAAATACTGGTACTTAATTTTAATCGTTTGCGTTGGCTTTGGTGTTTTTATTTGGCTTAACCAACCTTTCAGCCCAGATATTTGGGGTACTGTGTCAGATTGGGCAATGGTGGTAGTGACAAGCCTAACTGCTATATTTTTGATTTTGACATTTAGGGAGCAGCAGAGAATTACAAGTATTGAGAATTATAAGCATGTACAAAATATTAAACCTTACTTTGAACTTAAACCTAAGTTGTTAGGTATTAAACAAGAAGGTGAAAATGGAGAATTTAGTGCCGTTGTTACATTTGATTATTATGTTAGAAATAGTGATGCTTACGATGTTGAATTTAATATGTCAAGAAAACTTTATCCTAAAGATGTAGGGATAGAATGGCCTACTTACAGTAATAGTATATTGCACAAAGACAAAAACGCTACTTTCCCCTTTATGCATTTGTTTTCGGTTGGGGAGAGTAAAATATTTGATATTAAGAATAATACTTTAAAAACTAAGCATGATTATACTTTGACAGCTGATATTTCATTTTCAGATATTGAAGGTAATAGGTACGGTCAACATATTTCGTATGTCTTGTTAAAGGATGGAAAAGAAACTATTATTTCAACAGCAACAATTGATAGGGATAAATTACCAAAGGTTAAATTAAAGGAATCTAAGTAACTCCAACCTCTTAGCACCTTCACAAATAAACTTTAACCTACCATCAACAAATTCCCTTAACCACTCATCTTTATCATCAATCCTCGCTTCTAAAGCCATTTTTTGGCTATGGCATTTGCTACATAAATGCTGATAGTTTACTTCTTCATATTCAAGATTTTCAAACAGTCTTCTTGGGGCAATGTGATCAAGGAAAGCCCCAACGATTGTGATGCCACCACTTTGATATGCCATCAAATTGAAGAAATAGAAAATGGCTTAAAAGGCCAGCGTTATAAAAGTGAAGGGTTCTTTTTTCTTTGATATTTCATTTGTACGGAAAAAATACGTACATTTGTATAAGCGAAATGAGAAATGAAAGTTATGGAAATTGTAAAAAAATCTCGTTTTGAAATGAGAATTTCAGACGATGATAAATCGTTAATTGAAAGAGCTAGTAAAATAAAAGGATATTCTTCTTTGGCTGGTTTTGTTTCTGAAGCAGCAAAAAAGGAAGCTAGTCTAATTATTGAAGAGCATGATAGAATATTGGCATCAGAGTTAGATAAAAAAACTTTCTTTAATGCAATATTGTCAGATTTGGAACCTAATTCTAGATTGAAGGAAGCTATAAAAAGGTATAAAGAAAAACAATAATTAATGGAAAATTCGGAAGTTGTTCTGTTAGAAAAAAAGCATAAGAGAGCAGAATTTGAATGTGGTAAAGATTTATTAGATAATTATATTAGAAAGCAAGTAAACCAAGATTTTAAAAGGGGGCTTGCCGTTTGCTTTGTTATTGTTGATGAGGGAAATGTTGTAAAAGGTTATTATACATTATCAAGTTATAGTATTTTACAAGCGGATATCCCCGAAGAATTTTCTAAAAGACTTCCGAATTCATATACTAACATCCCTGTTACTTTATTGGGCCGACTTGCAGTCGACAAGAGTCACATAGGTAAAGGTCATGGAGAATTTTTGCTTATTGATGCGTTAAATAGAGCATTAAGTATTTCAAAATCATCCGTGGCATCAATGGCAGTTGTTGTTGATCCTATAGATGAAGAAGCCGTAAAGTTTTATGAAAAATATGGATTCATTTTTCTTCCTGATTCTGGCAAAATGTTTTTACCTATGTCAACCATTGAAAAGGCCTTTGTTTGATTTTTTTAAGATAGTTCTGGGTCTGGAAAGAAAGTTTTAAGAATAAGAAACCCTTCTAAAACACCATGCGATTCTTTTAAAAAAATGTAACTTTGTGAACAGTAAATAGTTGTTATACTAACTATTGAAAAAGCAATCAATTAAAATAAAGTACGAATATGCCCCAAAGCATTTTAGTGACAGGAGGAACCAAAGGGATTGGAAGAGAGTTGATTAAGCGGTTTGCCCGAGAAGGATTTGATGTTTTTACCTGTTCAAGACATCAAAATGATCTTGATCAGCTTCGAGAGGAAATAAAAAATGAATTCCCAAATATTAGTCTGTATACCAAGCAAGCAGATCTTTCCATCAAAGAGGAGGTCTTGTCATTGGCTACAGCGGTAAGGGAAAAGTTCATTCCGGATGTTCTTATTAATAATACTGGAGTGTTTTTACCTGGGGCCATTCATGATGAACCTGATGGTAATTTTGAATTGATGATGCAGACCAATTTGTATAGCGCCTATTATCTGGTCAGGGAATTCACTGGAGCTATGATAAAGAGAAAATCAGGGCATATTTTTTCTATGGGGTCTATAGCGGGATTGACTGCCTATGCCAATGGCGGAAGTTATGCCATATCTAAATGGGCCATGCTTGGGATGACCAAGTGCCTGCGACAGGAATTACTTCCCCACGGTATTAAAGTGACCTCTATAATGCCGGGGGCTACACTTACTGCCAGTTGGGAGGGAGTGGATATTCCTGAAGAGAGATTTATGAGAGCCAGTGATGTGGCAGAATCAGTTTGGTCGGCGTATAACCTTTCGCCCCAATCTGTTGTTGAAGAGATAGTGATCAGGCCTCAACTCGGGGATCTGTAAATATAGGAAATGATGGAAGTCAAAGAAACCTTAGCAAATATCAATTATTGTGACAGCCTAACCCAGTATTCTAGAAGGAAGACCATTCCGGTTAAAATCGGTGATGTATGGGTAGGAGGTGATAATCCAATTGTGGTGCAGTCCATGACCACCAAAGATACGATGGATACAGAAGGCTCTATAGAGGAGTGTATCCGGATGATAAAAAGTGGCTGTGAGCTGATTCGTATTACCGCACCAAGCATTAAGGAAGCTGAGAATCTTAAAAATATCAAAGAAGGCTTGGCTAGGCGAGGTTATTATGTACCGTTGGTTGCTGATATTCATTTTACTCCTAATGCCGCGGAGGTAGCCGCAAGGATAGTAGAAAAAGTTCGGATCAATCCAGGTAACTATGCCGACAAAAAGAAATTTGAGGTAATTGAGTATACAGATGAGAGTTATCAAGAGGAACTTGACCGTATTCGTGAGCGGTTTTTGCCATTAGTAAGGATTTGTAAGGAGCACGGTACGGCGATGCGGATAGGTACAAACCATGGGTCACTTTCTGATCGAATCATGAGTAGATATGGGGACACTCCGTTGGGGATGGTAGAATCGGCTTTGGAATTCCTCAGGATTTGTGAAGAGGAAAAATTCTTTGATATTGTGATTTCCATGAAGTCTTCCAATACGCAGGTAATGGTTCAGGCTTATCGCTTATTGGTTCAGAAGCTTGATGAAGGAGGTTTTAAACCTTATCCACTTCATTTAGGTGTCACGGAGGCTGGAGATGGAGAAGATGGTAGGGTTAAATCCGCTGTTGGGATTGGGACTCTATTGGAAGATGGTTTAGGAGATACTGTGAGGGTTTCCTTGACTGAAGATCCCGAATTCGAAGCACCAGTAGCCAGGGCATTGATAGATAGATATGCCAAACGAACAGGGCATGGAGCTATAAGGGACATCGATAAATACCCGATCGATCCATTTGAATACAAAAAGAGAAACAGTTTTGAGGTGTATAATTTTGGAGGTCAGAATGTACCAAGGGTGATTACGGATATTTCCAAGGTGGATGGTATCACCCAAAAGGAAATGAAAAAACTGGGGCATTTTTATTTGCCTGAATTGGACAAATGGAAGATGAATGACCTTGGATGCGACTTTGTGTATTCTGGTAAGCAGCCGATTTCATTTATGTTGCCCAATGGGCTAAAAGAAATTGTAGATTGGTCTGTTTGGAAAGAACTTGGTGATCATGAAAATAAGTTTCCTGCTTTTTCTATTGCCGAATTTATTGAAGCTTCAGCCTACCATCAGGAGCTGAATTTCCTGAGGTTAAAAGATATTGAAGTAGAGAAAGCCATTATAGCCTTGGCAGGAAGAAAGGATGTAGTGGTCATCCTCCATAGTGACAATAAGCACAATATGCCGGCGCTAAGAAGGGCTTATATTGCCCTGATCAATGCTGGAGTGGCTCTGCCAGTGGTGACTGAGGTGGACTATAAAGAACAGGATGCTGACCAAACCATGCTTTACGCAGCCACTGACGTTGGCGGTTTGCTAATAGATGGATTAGGAGATGGAGTGATGCTTGGATTGGGAGAGAAGAAATTGGAAGATCGTAAAGATTTGTTGGATACAATCAAGCTTCATAATTCAGTTAGTTTCGGCGTCCTCCAAGCAGCTAGGACCAGGATGTCCAAGACAGAATATATTTCCTGTCCTTCCTGTGGTAGGACCCTTTTTGATCTACAGGAAACCACAGCCATGATCAGAAAACGTACAGATCATCTAAAAGGAGTTAAAATAGGTATTATGGGCTGTATTGTAAATGGTCCTGGGGAGATGGCAGATGCAGATTACGGTTATGTGGGGTCAGGAAAAGGTAAAATAACCCTTTATAAGGGCAAGGAAGTGGTGAAGCGTTCTGTTCCATCAGAAAATGCTGTTGATGAATTGATCAATATAATTAGAGAAGATGGCCAATGGATAGAACCGGAAGCTGTAGATTGATTGTTGTGAAAGAGGAATGAATACACAGAAAATAAGATTTGGGAAATATGGCCGATAATAAGTTAAAAGCGTTTTTTCAATTAGGAGAGGTTGGAAATTACTTTATCAGGGTTTTTAAGAAGACTGATCCCAGTCAAAAGAGTAATTTAAACCTGCGCATGATGCATGGAATTAACAGAATTTCCATACTGATATTTTTGGCAGCATTGATCTTCTGGATTGTCAAAAGGTTTATGTAAGTTCCTTTTCTGCTGCTTATGGACATAGTTTTTTTTAGAGATTATTGCTTGGCAAAACCAGGAGTAACAGAAGATACTCCTTTTGGCCCAGATGCACTTTGTTTTAAAGTGGGAGGGAAGATTTTTGCCATTACAGATATATCACTTTTTGAAAGTGTAAACCTAAAATGTGATCCAGAGAGGGCAGTGGAGTTGCGAGAGCAGTACTATGGGATTATTCCTGGTTTTCATATGAATAAGAAACATTGGAATACCGTGTCTAGTAAGGGGGATGTGCCAGATTCTTTGATTTTAGAATTGGTTGACCATTCGTATAATTTGATATTTAAGGGGCTTCCTAAAAAGCTCCAAAACGAAATTTCCTCATGAGTTTTCTTAAGGTCAGTCAAATTAGCAAACATTATGATGAGGAGAATATTGCTCTTCAAGAGTTTAGTTTGCAAGTTCATAAAGGCGGGGTTGTTTCTATGGTTGGTGAAAGTGGCTCCGGGAAAAGCTCTTTATTGAGGATTATTGCTGGTTTGGAAGTTCAAAATTCCGGAGTGGTTCATTTGGGTGGCCAGAAGATATTGAATCCCAAAGAAAAGTTGGTCCCCGGTTATGATGAGATTCAGTTGATTCATCAGGAGTATAAATTGTATCCAAATTCCTCTGTGGAGGAGAATATAGCGAGGCCTTTATTATTATACAATAAGGACTATCAAAGGGAAAGGGTGGAGCAATTACTTGATTTACTTTCCCTGCAAGCGCATAGGGACAAGAAGCCAAGGCAGCTTTCAGGTGGGCAGCAGCAAAAAGTAGCGATCGGTAGGGCGCTTAGTATTGAACCGGAAGTACTTCTTTTGGATGAGCCATTCAGTAGCCTTGATGCTATTCAGAAGCGTGAACTGATAGAAGAGTTGAAGCTGATTTTTGAAGAGTTAGATGTGACGGTCATCTTTGTGACCCATGATGTGGATGATGCTTTACTGATGAGCGAGGAGTTGATGATTATTCAGAAGGGAAAGCTCAGCCAGCAGGGGAATGTTAGGGATATTTTTAGAAAACCTGTGAATGAGTACGTGGCCAAGCTTTTTGGTAACCTTAATGAAATTCCAGGAGAGGAAAAAACTTATATACGCCCATCAGATTTAATTGTTAATGATAAGAATGGTGTGAAGGCAAAAGTGGAAAAGCAGCAATACCTGATTCATTATAATTTGTTGACAGTGGGGCTAAAAGAAGGAAATCTGAAATGGAAAGTGGAGGATACTGCGAGGAAATTCCAAGTAGGAGATGAGATCCAATTAGACTATGATCCATTGAAGCTGATCCGCTTTGATAAATGATGAGTGCAAAAAAAAAGCTGGTCAAGATTTTTATCTTGACCAGCTTTTTTTCTGTCGTCTGATATAAAGTCTAATTCAATGTTGGTGACCGTGTTCTCCATGTACATGTCCATGTGCCAGTTCTTCAGGAGAAGCATCTCTTACTTCCAATACTTCGCCATCAAAATGTAGTTTGAAGTCCACTAATGGATGGTTAAAATCCAATAATAAATCCTCTCCAAGGTCTTTAAGTACCTTTGCCTGCATAGGATAGCCTTCTTCATCTACAAGTGGCAGAAAGTTGCCTTCTTGGAGCATTTCCGGCTTAAAGCCTCTTTCTTCTGTTAATTGGGCTTTGGCAATATCAACGATTAATTCGTCATCAGCTTCACCATAAGCTTCATTTACTTCAAGAACAAAATTAAAGTGATCCCCCTCATTTTTGTCTACAAGGTATGATTCAAATTTTTCCGGTAAACCACTATTTCCAAATATGAAATAGAAAGGGTCTTCTTGGTCCCTCACCTCTACGCTGAAAGGAGCTGACTCCTCATCTGCTTTGCTTACTTTTAATTCGTACGTTAGCCCTACTACTTTATTGTTGGATATTTCCATGTGTTATGTTTTGCTTTTAAAACAAAGATATAAATTTGGGCGATTCTTCCTCATAAAAAGCAAAATATGTGGTTTTTTGTTGTTTTTGAAGGGTATAAACGTCTCTTTAGCAGTGGCTTGTTGTTGGCGCCGAGGAGTGAAAAAAATAAAGGTCAGCCTTCAAAAGAAGAGTGACCTTTATTGTATGATTATTAATGTACTTAGACCACGATATTGACGATTTTTCCAGGTACCACGATGACTTTTTTCGGTGTTTTTCCGTCTAGCCATTTAGTAACATTAGTATCCGATAGTGCCGCTTTTTCAATTTCTTCTTTGCTTAAGCTCAAGGAAAGAGGAAGCTTTGCTCTCATCTTACCGTTGATAGAAACCGGGTACTCATGGGCATTTTCAGTCAAATACTCTTCATTGTATTTAGGGAAGCTGGCTTCCACAACTGAGGTTTCATGACCTAAGAGTGACCATAATTCTTCAGCAATATGAGGGGCAAAGGGTGAAAGGATTACCGCCAATGGCTCCAGTATTTCACGCTTATTGCATTTCATTGCACTAAGCTCGTTCACACAGATCATAAAACCTGATACAGAAGTGTTGAAGGAATAATTGTTCATATCCTCTTCTACCTTCTTGATGGTTTTGTGAAGGGCTTTCAGTTCATCCTTTTTCGGAGCGGCATCAGAAACAGCGAAATTACCATTCTTATCATGGAATAGTCTCCATACCTTTTTTAAGAACTTGGATACGCCATCGATACCATTGGTGTTCCAAGGCTTAAATTGCTCTAATGGCCCCAAGAACATTTCATATAGTCGCAAAGTATCCGCGCCATAGCGCTCTATGATATCATCTGGATTGACCACATTGTACTTGGACTTGGACATTTTTTCCACTTCAGCACCGCAAACATATTTGCCATCTTCAAGGATGAACTCAGCATCGGCAAGATCTGGTCTCCAAGCCTTAAATTTATCAAGGTCCAAATGGTCGTTGTACACAATGTTTACATCCACGTGCATGGCAGCAGTATCATAGTCTTTTCTCAGTCCATGACTGACAAATTTATTGGTGCCTTTTACCCTGTAGACAAAATTCGAGCGACCTTGGATCATGCCTTGGTTGATCATCTTTTTGAAAGGCTCCACTATATTGATCAATCCTCGGTCATAAAGGAACTTGGTCCAGAAACGACTATAAAGCAAATGTCCTGTTGCATGTTCAGCACCACCGATGTATAGGTCAACAGCTTCCCAGTAGTTTTGGGCGTCTTTGCTTACAAATTCATCATTGTTTTTGGAATCCATATACCTAAGGAAATACCAGGATGAACCTGCCCAGCCAGGCATGGTGCTTAATTCAAGCGGATATTCTCCATCTTTGGTTTTATAGGTCCAATCTTTTGCTCTGCCAAGTGGAGGGGCCCCATCCTCAGTAGGTAGGTATTTGTCTACTTCAGGAAGTACAATTGGGAGGTCTTTTTCCTCTACCAAATAAGGAATATCATCTTTGAAGTAAACAGGAAGTGGCTCTCCCCAGTAACGCTGCCTGGTGAAGATGGCATCCCGCATACGGTATTGGATTTTGCCTTTACCGATTTTTTTCTCTTCAAGGAATTCAATGGCTTTGTCCATGGCTTCCCTCATCGGTAATCCATTGATGATATCAGAGTTCATCGCCGTAGCACCCCATCCATCATAAGGAATTTCTTCAGCACTACCTTCCAGTACCTGGCGAATCTCCATTCCAAAGTGCTTTGCAAATCTGTAATCTCTGTCGTCATGGGCAGGAACGGCCATCACAGCCCCAGTTCCATATCCGGCCAAAACATAATCTGCTACCCAAACAGGGATCTCTTCACCATTGAAAGGATTAATGGCATAACTGCCCGTGAAAGCACCAGAGATGGTTTTGACATCACTCATTCGGTCTCTTTCAGAACGGTTTTTGGCTACTTCAATATATGCTTCTGCTTCCGCTCTTTGGTCTTCAGTGATCAGTTCAGCTGCCAATTCACTTTCAGGAGCCAAAGCAAGGTAAGTTACACCGTAAATGGTGTCTATTCTTGTGGTAAACACCTTGATTTTTTTGTCGGAGTCCTTAACTTGGAAAACCATTTCAGCGCCAGTGGAGCGTCCTATCCAGTTACGTTGCATTTCCTTGATAGGCTCGTGCCAATCTACTTTTTCAAGGTCATTAAGAAGACGCTCGGCATAGGCTGTTATACGCATACTCCATTGCATCATCTTCTTTCTTTCCACAGGGTGTCCTCCTCTTTCAGAGAAGCCATCTTTCACTTCATCATTTGAAAGTACGGTTCCCAAGGCTGCACACCAGTTTACAGTGGTTTCAGCCAAGTAGGTTAATCTATATTGTAATAATATTTCCTGCTGTTGCTTTTCTGAATAACTGTTCCAGTCCTCAGCAGTAAAGATTTCGGTATCCTCATCACTCACCACATTGATCTTGGCATTTCCTTCTGCTTCAAAAGTTTTGATCAGCTCAGCGATGTCCTTGGCCTTGTCAGCATCTTTATCATAATAACTGTTGAACAGTTGCATGAAAATCCACTGTGTCCATTTATAGTAATTAGGGTCTGAAGTTCTGACTTCTTTGTCCCAGTCAAAAGCAAAACCGATGTTTTTAAGCTGCTCGGTGTATCTTTTTATATTCTCCTCTGTGGTAATGGCTGGGTGTTGACCAGTTTGGATGGCATATTGCTCAGCAGGCAATCCAAAGGAATCATAGCCCATTGGGTGTAGAACATTATAACCTTGTAGTCTTTTGAACCTGGTGACGATATCTGAGGCGATATAGCCCAGTGGGTGTCCTACATGCAATCCTGCTCCAGAAGGGTAAGGAAACATGTCCAAACTGTAAAATTTAGGTTTTTGAGGGTCAACTTTGGCATTGAAGATTTGGGAAGCTTCCCATTTGTCCTGCCACTTTTTTTCTATTTCTTGAAAATTATATTCAGCCATTTTTAGCAAAATTGTTACTTAGAATAGGATTGCTTGCAAAATTAAAAAAAATAAATGGGATATGCCTTTGTATTTGTCCAGTAAGTCAGGTTAAGTTCCAAGTTTGAGGTGTGAAATACGAAGCGTGCGAAGAAGAAATGAGAAGGGAGTTTCAAGTCTCATTCTAACTGCTACCAGAATCTCCAGCCACGATGTCTGGTCCGCCCTCTTCTAAGCCAGTTTTCCCAGATGTCTCGTGAGAAATAGATTTCTACTCCAATATTGAGGGTAAAATACCCGTCATAGCGGTGGGTAAGACCACTGCCTCTCCTGATACGGTGCTGGAAATTCCCGTATTTATCAACGTATGTTCCATTCCTTATCTTTTCTACATCGGGCATGCCATTATCATCCAACCAGTCAGGGTTTCTTACAGCCAATCTTAATCTTTCCGGCATAGGTCCCTCACCAAAGTCACCATAGCTTTCCAGTAGATCCAAATAAAAGTCCTTGATATTAAAAGCACTTATGTCATCCATATAGTCCGTTAAGGTAAAGCGATAGTTGCCTTCCAAAAAAAGGTCGGTATAGACATTGAGTTTGTATTTCATTCCCAATCCCATGGGGAAAACCATCACTACTCCAGGGTATTCCTTGCCTTCTAGGGCCAAAGGTCGCAAACTGACCCATTCGCCATCCAGTTGAGCTTTGGGGGTATTGGTGCTGGCCCCTACTCCTGCAAAGACGTACCAGTTGAGGAAGTGACGGGTGATATTGTTCAGTTTGACGGGTTTATAATGGTATTCAAACAAAAAGGCTGCTTCAAAATTCCTAGCCCTGAAATGTAAATTTCTAGGGACCCTCAAACTTCGGGGATCTGCCGGTGGATCTTGACCGGACATTTGGATAAAGGAACCTTCTAGTCTAAGTCGGGTTTTTGTGCCAATAGTTCTGCGGACATTGGCCGAAAAATTAAAGTCTGGCTGTACACCCTCTTCATACTTCCAAAGGGAATACAATTCTCCAAAATATTGGGTGACTCCTCCTCCCATTCCTACGGACCATGCTTCTTCAAACCTAAAACGGTAAAAACTTTGGGCATAGCTTTCCCATGAAAATAATAGGATAAAAAATATGACCAGTAAACGCTTCATCCAAAATAAATTGATCGGGTGGAAAAACTCGTGTTTTAAATACTATAAATTGCGTTATTCCTACTTGTAAATGTAAATAAACAACTAATTTTCAAGCTTTTCAAATCCAGACTTTAAATGTAGATCTCTCTGTGGGAATGGAATCTCTATTCCTTCTTCATTGAACCTTCTAAATATTTCATAATAAAGTTGACTCTTTAATACATTAGGTCTGTTGATATAATCAGAGGTCCAAACCCTTAGGTTGAAATTGATGCTGTTGTCCCCATAATCTGTAAACAAAACATCCGGATTGGGCTTGTTGAGGACCCCTTCATTATTGGTGGCGACCTCCATGAGAATAGACCTGACTTTTTGTGGGTCTTCTTTATAAGAAACCCCCACGGGAAAATTAAAGCGGATATTTCTGTCGTTATGTGACCAGTTGATTACTGGACTGTCTATAAATTGGCTGTTTGGAACGATGATGGATATATTGTCATTAGTGACCACCATGGTTGACCTGGCGGATATTTTGATGACATCACCATTGACATCTGCCACTTCTATTCTATCCCCGACTTTGATGGGTTGTTCGAAAAGGATGATTAGGCCACTGATAAAATTATTGGTGATATTTTGCAGGCCAAAACCGATGCCGACACCTAGGGCACCGGCAAGTATTCCCAGTGCGCTTAGGTCGATTCCTGAATTCTGGACGATGATGACAAAGCCCGAAATTAGTAGGGCATAGCGAATAATGGTCCCTACCGATTGTCGGGTTCCAATATTCATATTGTAACGGGTGAGCAATCTATTGACAGTGAATTTTCGGATCCATTCCGTCACGATAAGCAATAAAAAAATAGAAAAGGCAATCGCAATAATTTCACCTACGGTCAATTTGGATTCGCCGAGGGTGACGACTACGTATTCCAATAATTCATTAAACTTGTCCAAGAAGGCACTAAAACCGTCCTTCTTTACATCTTGTAAAAGTTCTTCCATGTTTTTTGGGCAATTGAGATTCAAAAACATTTGTATGGTACAAAATAATAATATTTATATTGGGAAACCAGTTGTGGGTTAAAGGAATTATTTTTGTGTTGAAAATTAGAACACTGATTTTGTTTACCATATTTGTGTGATCATAGAGCTAATTGAAGCATGAGCAAACAAAAAGAAGAGCTGGAGCACCGGCTGAAACTCCGAAATGTAATCCTTTCCGATTTTGAAAATATCAGAGATATCATGATCTCTATTTATAAGGAAAAGGAAATGACCTATACCAAGCAAGAGTTTAAGAATCAAATCAAGGCATTCCCAGAAGGTCAGATTTGTATTGAGGACAATGGGAAGGTGGTCGCTGTTGCATTGAGTTTGGTAGTAGAGTATTCCAAGTTTGGTGATAACCATACCTATGACGAAATCACCGGTTATGGGAAGTTTGATACCCATGATATGGAAAATGGGGATACCCTGTATGGTACAGATGTGTTTGTGGATAGGGAATATCGTGGGTTAAGATTGGGCAGGAGGTTATATGATGCCAGAAAGGAGCTCTGCGAAAACCTCAATTTACGATCTATCATTGCTGGCGGGAGGATTCCTGGCTATAAGAACTACGCCGATAAAATCACGCCAAGGAAATACATTGAACTGGTCAAAAACAAGGAAATTTATGATCAGGTATTGTCCTTTCAGCTGGCCAATGAGTTTCACGTAAGGAAGGTGATTACAAAGTACCTCCCGGAAGACAAAGAATCCAGGGCTTATGCCACCCTTCTGGAGTGGAATAATATATATTACGAGAAAGAAGAAAAGCTCATCGGCAACCAAAAATCCATTGTCCGTTTAGGTTTGGTGCAATGGAAAATGCGCCGATTCAGTGATGTGGATGACCTGATGCAACAGGTTGAATTCTTTGTCGATACTGTATCGGGCTATAAATCGGATTTTTGTTTGCTGCCTGAATTCTTCAATGCCCCATTACTGGCTGACTTCAATGATATGGATGCCTCTGAGGCAATTAGGAATTTGGCTGATTATACAGATGAGGTAGTTCAAAGAATGCAGGATTTGGCTTTGTCCTATAATGTGAACATCATAGCCGGTAGTATGCCTGAGTATGATGGAAAGAAGCTCAGGAATGTGAGTTACCTCTGTCGTAGGGATGGTACCACGGATAAGCAATATAAGCTACATATCACTCCGGATGAACAGTCTTACTGGGGGCTTCAAGGTGGAAATGGTATACGAGTTTTCGATACAGATGCGGGGAGGATTGGGATCTTGATTTGTTATGATGTGGAATTTCCAGAATTGGGAAGGATTTTGGCTGAGCAAGAGATGGATATTTTATTTGTGCCTTTCTGGACTGATACCAAAAATGCCTACCTTCGTGTGAGTACTTGTGCCAAGGCCAGGGCTGTGGAAAATGAGTGTTATGTGGCCATTACCGGTTCCGTAGGGAATTTGCCGAGGGTGGAAAATATGGATATTCAGCATTCCCAAGCAGCGATTTATTCTCCTTCAGACTTCTCTTTTCCGCATGATGCCGTAGTGGCAGAAGCTTCACTTAATACCGAAACGACTATTGTGGCTGATGTAGATTTGGACTTATTGACCAAGTTGAGGAAGGTGGGAAGTGTCAGGAACCTGGAGCAAAGAAGACTGGATTTGTATTCCATACAGTGGAAAAAAAATAATTGATATGAAAAATTACCTTAAGGATATTCCTGAAGAAATTTATGAAAAAGCCTCCAAAATCAAACTGCTCATTACCGACGTGGATGGGGTGCTGACAGATGGAGGAGTGATATATGATGATCATTATCTGGAATTGAAAAAATTCAATGTAAAAGATGGACTGATCGTTAAAGTTTTGCAAAACAATGGTGTAATGATAGGTGCCATCACTGGTCGTAATTCGCCGGTGGTGCGAAGTAGGTGTAAGGAGCTGGGCTTTGATTTTCACTATCATGGCATTAGGGATAAGCGAGAAAAGCTGTATGAGGTATTGGAGGAGTTTAATCTTAAATTATCAGAGGTGGCTTATATCGGTGATGATTTGATTGATTTACCTATCCTTGCTAAAGTAGGCCTGTCCGTAGCACCATTGGATGCTTTACCTTATGTAAGGGAGGAAGTGGACATGGTTTCTTCATTGGCCGGTGGAAGGGGTGTTTTCCGCGAGGTAGGTGATTTGATATTGAGCTCCAAGGGACTATTGAAAAAGATTATTAAAGAATTGATAGAAAAATAGCATCATGCAAGTATTTAAGCAGGTCATGAAAATCACCGATGAAGTGGTTTTGGGCAAAGATAAGCCAGTATTGTTTTCGGGGCCATGTGCCGTGGAGAGTTTTGATATCTGCATGGAAATAGGCAGTACCGTAAAAGCAGAGGCAGAAAAGAATGGTTTTTCTTATGTTTTTAAAGCATCATTTGATAAAGCCAATAGGACTTCCTCAGGTTCCTTTCGAGGAATAGGGATGGATCAGTCCCTGGAAGTGCTCCAAAGAGTAGGCAAGGAACTGGGCGTGCCTATCGTAACTGACATTCATGAGAGCTATCAAGCCAATGAAGTAGCAGCGGTGGCCGATGTACTACAGATCCCAGCATTTCTATGTAGGCAGACAGATCTGCTTTTAGCAGCAGGAAAAACAGGCAAAGCCATTAAGATCAAAAGGGGGCAATTTATGGCGCCAGAGGATATGCAATATGCTGTCAGCAAGGTAAGGTCAACCGGAAATGACAATGTATGCCTTACCGAGCGAGGTTTTACCATGGGCTATCATAATTTGGTAGTGGACATGAGGTCTTTGCCAACCATGAGACAGTTTGCTCCAGTTGTTTTTGATATTACCCATTCTGTGCAGCAGCCTGGAGGGCAAGGCGGTTCCAGTGGTGGTCAGCGGGAGTTTGCACCGTTTTTGGCCAGGGCTGCAGCAGCTACTGGCGTGGATGGGTTCTTTATTGAAACACATCCAGAACCTGCCAAGGCCCTTAGTGACGGGCCTAATATGATTCCACTACATAGGATGGCGGATTTCTTGAGCATGCTGAAGGAAAGTTGGAGCCTTGGTCAGCGATATGTGGATTTTGAAGTTCAATAAATAAGTTTGAAAAGCCGATTTGATCGGCTTTTTAATTTTTAAATTCAAGGGAATAAATCTTTGTATATGAATAAGGTCATTTTTGCTTTCGCTATTTCTTTTTTATTCATTTTAAACTCCGTTTATGCCCAATCAAAGGAGACTGATGTATCTGGGGAGATCAGGAATTTGTTAGAGTCAAGTAGTTTGGGAGAACTGTCCCATGGTGCCATAGGGAATTTTAGTCAATATGATTTATTGATAAAATTTTATTCCAATAGAGGATTTCAAGCAGCTTGGACCAGTGGAGGCCGACTAAGTAGTCAAGCAGTGGCTTTAAGAGATCAAGTGGAAGCATCGCTTTATGATGGATTATTGCCCAGTGACTATTATTTGGAGCAAATAGATGATATTATTCAACATTTCGAGATTGAACAAATGGGAGAAAATTCCCTTCAACTGGCATATATTGATTTGATTTTTTCTGAGAGCTACCTGAAGATGGCTACAGACCTGTACAAGGGGAAGATTCCACAAGAAGCCATCAAAACAGGTTGGCAAATTCAGGCTAAAAAGGTGAAGGTGAAGTTTGAGGAGGTACTTGAAAGTGCCATTCAGGGTGATACCATTGGGCAAAGCATCAAGACATTTTGGCCAGACTATAAGGTTTATGCAAATATCAGAGAAAGTTTAAGGGACTATTATGAAATGGCATCATCCTCAGAGGAGAGAGTGGCTAAATTAACTTATAAAAAACTGATTAAGTTGGGAGATAGCAATCGCCTGATACCTGAGATAAGATCAAGGTTGGTTGGAGGAGAAAGTGGAGGGGATGATTTATATGATTCGGCCCTGATGAAGGAAGTTTTGAAGGTTCAGAAGCGCTTTGGCTTAAATGCAGATGGGATAATAGGCCCAGAAACCGTGCGGGCTTTAAATGAAACTCCTGCAGATATGATTCGAAGGATAGCTGTTAATTTGGAGCGGCTCAGGTGGCTGCCGGATACAGTGATAGAGGATAGGTTTATTATGGTGAACATTGCCAACTATCAGCTTGATTATGTTCAGAGCAATGGTTTGGATACGCTGTTCAGCTCCAAGGTGATCGTAGGGAAGCAGTATAGATCAACGCCGGTGTTTAATGGTGAGATGTCTTATATTGTGTTTAGCCCAACATGGACGGTGCCTGCTTCTATTGTCAGGGGAGAGATGATTCCAAAGATCAAAAAGGATGCAGGTTATTTAAGCAGCAACCATATGCAGATTTTGACATATTCGGGTAAAGAAGTGGATCCTGCCAGTTTAGATTGGTCGGAGGTCTCATCAAAGAATTTTCCTTATATGGTTAGGCAGTTACCAGGCCCACATAATTCACTGGGACTTGTGAAATTTATTTTTCCCAATAAATTCAATGTTTATATTCATGATACTCCCGTCAAATCACTTTTTGATAAAGATATTAGGGCATTCAGCCATGGCTGTATCAGGCTTCAAAAGCCTGAGGCATTTGCCGAGATCGTACTTCAGGATAATTCTCTATGGGACAAGGAAAAAATCTTTGAAGCCATGCATTCAGGAAAGGAAACGACCGTGATGCTTAAGAAGAAAATACCTGTGGTGATTTTATATCTTACTTTTTGGAGGGATGCCAGCGGAAAGGATTATATCAGAAAAGATATCTATGACAGGGATGAAGCAATCGCCGAGGCACTTTTTCATTAAGCAGAATAGTAGCTGGTAAGATTTGGTGCAAAATGTTTGCTGATGTTTTATTGCCTTGCCAATAATTGACTGCTACTGACATAGTTTTCTTGGGGGGCGTAAATAAACAGACAGCTTTCATCTTTGATGGTATCGATGATTTTCTTGTATTCATTCATAGGTAAGGCTGGACAGCCCAAGCTTCGTCCAAGTCTACCCGTTTTTTGGATAAATTCAGGGTTGGCATATTCGGCACCATGTATAACGATGGCCCTTTCACGGGCTTGGTCATTGAGTCCTTTTTCCAATCCATCGAGTCTTAGAGAATAGCCATGTTTTCCATAATAGGTTTCTGCAGTCAGGTAAAAACCGAGACTACTCATAAAACTGGCATTGGTGTTGGAGAATTTGGTAGCCATTAGGTTGCCACTGTTTCTGCCGTGTGTAACATAAGTGTGGTGAAGGATCTGGCCATCTTTGGGGTCTATGGTCCAAAGTCTTTTAGAAGAGGATGGAAGACTGAAGTCTATGATCGTCAAAGGTTTGTTAGGGGCTATCAGGCCGGATTGGATTAAATTTAGGTATCCATAAACTCCATGGTTTAAGGCTTCCTCTGATAATGAACTATCAAAATTCCCCTCCAATAGCTCCTTTTTTATTTTTTCTATTATCACAGTGCTCAATTTCCTTGTTTCGGCTGAATGAGGTATTGGCTTTATTTCCCGAGCCGGAGTGTAAGCAAATAAGATGAGACTGATCAAAAGTGTCAGGATAAATCCAGATTTCTTTAGCATAGGTAATCGTTACTGAAATTATTTTCTTTTGTAGAAGTGGGTGATGTAATTTGTTGTAAAACAGGAGAATAGTTGCGTTGGTTCATAACGCAAAATTAAAGTAATCATTGTGAAAATGAACTGAAAATCTAATTATTGATGTTCTTAATCCTGAAATAAGCGTAAAAGCTGATCAATACTTGGTATTTGAAAAGCTTAATCGTAGAATGGGGTGCATTTGAAATATTATTTGGTTAGTTTTGCGGTCTTAAAATATATCAAGCAGTTGATTTCAAGAAACTTGGTTTGTACAAATTGATCAAGTTTTTCTGCGTGGTAAAACATTATAGAGCAAATATGTGTTTTGATAGGGAATGTGAGGATTCTTGGATCACCTATCAGACAGATTTAAAAAGTTGAAGTAATATATGAAAGTATCGGTTTACCGAAAGGAGCATTTTAATGCGGCGCATAGATTGTATAATCCAGAATGGTCAGATGAAAAAAATCAATCAGTTTTTGGTAAGTGCAATAACCCGAGCTTTCATGGCCATAATTATGAGTTGGTCGTTAAATTGGTAGGAGAGATCGACCCACAAACAGGTTACGTGTATGATATGAAGGTGCTAAGCGATCTCATAAAGGAACGAATACTAAAGAAGTTTGATCATAAAAATTTAAATCTCGATACAGATGAATTCAAACAACTTAACCCAACTGCAGAAAACATTGCTGTGGTTATTTGGAATATTTTAAGGAAAGAAATAGAAGAAAAATACGATCTAACGGTTCGATTATATGAAACAGAAAGAAATTATGTTGAATACGACGGGGATTAATATAGATAGGTCTATAGATGAAATGGGGGATGAACATATAGGGACTTCCCATGAGACACCATTGAGAGACGATGCATTTGAGATGGATGATGAGCTGAAAATGGAGCTTATCGAAAAACATTTTAAAGAGATCATGCATGTGTTAGGATTGGATCTGAAGGATGATAGTCTCAGCGGAACCCCTCGTAGAGTTGCGAAAATGTTTATACAGGAAGTTTTCAGTGGTCTGGACCCAAAGAATAAGCCTGAAGTAAAACTATTCGAAAATAAGTATAAGTACAGCGAGATGTTGGTGGAGAAAGATATTACCTTCTTCTCTCACTGTGAGCATCATTTTGTGCCTATATATGGAAAAGCCCATGTCGCATATATTTCTAATGGTCATGTAATTGGTCTGTCCAAAATCAACAGGATCGTCCAGTATTTTGCTAAACGTCCACAGGTTCAGGAAAGGTTGACGATGCAAATAGGAAATGAGTTGAAGGAAATTTTAGGAACAGAAGATATAGCTGTAGTGATCGATGCTCATCATATGTGTGTGTCCTCTAGAGGAGTTAAGGATGTGAATAGTAAGACCGTTACTTCTTTTTATAGTGGTAAGTTTGATCAAGACGAAAAGACCAGAGCTGAGTTTATGCAGTACATTACGATGGGGTAAGTTTTCCCTTAAGTAAAAATAATGAAAGGCCGTGGGATAATTCCTTCGGCCTTTCTTATTCAAAAGGACTTAATTCAATAGCGTTCTAAATAAAAGATGAGAGGCCCCAGTGTTTATCTTATCATAGACTAAGGGTTGTCCGCATTATGTCCTAGAAAAGCAAGGGCACATACTTTTTAATGTTTTAGCTATACGCAGTTTAAGTGATACCAATTGGCAAATACTAATTTAGTTGCCGTTGCGGACATACTATATTAGCTTTTACGGTAAAACTTTTCTTTTAAGTAAAATGGGTGTTTTTTGTTAATTGTTTAAATCTGTTTAACTTCCGAATTGTTGTTGAAAATTTTATATATTAATTCAATGGATATTATTTGTTTTTATTTATGAGTTTTTATTGATATTTTCAACTTGTTTGTGATAGTAGATTAGCCCATTTGACCTTATTATGCCTTTAATTAAAGTTTCCTATTGCCAAAAAGAGGATCATCAGTTATGGATTGACATGAAATCAGGTGATCGATTAGCTTTTGACCATATTTTTAACGTTCATGTAGGGCATTTACAGTCATACGGTCAAAGTTTTACAAGTGATGAACATATAATAGATGATTGTTTGCAGGAGGTTTTTTGTAGGATATGGCAGAAAAGAACCCAGTTAAAAGTCACTGATAATATAAGGTATTATTTAATGGCTGCTTTTAGAAAAGAATTACTTAAAACACTAAAGAGAAATACTAAGAGGTACTCTTTGATAGGAAGGTTGCTACCAGATTCTTCAATTGATTTTAATGCTAAACTGGAAACATCCTTTATGGAGGAAGATTCCCGTCAGGAGCAAATGAAGATCTTAAACCAGTGCTTTAAAAAGCTTAGTTCTAGGCAAAAAGAAATCGTTTATTTAAAGTATTATAATGGTTTGAGTTTTGATGAAGTCAGTCAAATCCTTGGGCTGACAAAGAAGTCGGTTTATAATGCACTTTCGAAGGCCATGATGATTTTGAGAAAAAATATGTCAGCTTGATTTTTATTTGCGGATAATATGTATATCCCCAATTGTACCAGTTAAGATTAAAAGAGGTTCTGAACGATTGTTTAAACTAAAACAATACCTGCTTCGGCCTTCAATCTTCCATTTTACTTGGGAGTTAGACAGGATTCAGCCCCGCTTCATCAAAGGATTTCTAGCTTCAGGTATCATGGCGGATAATCAGACAGGGTACATATTAAAAAGGTTGTGAAAATTGATTTTTTTGAGGTCTCTATTTTGCTCCATATTTATAAAGTCAGGGACAGCCAAGTGTTTATGGAGCCGTCAAACTTACCCGATGGTTTGTCAAGAAAATATCATCATTTTTTAGAACAGAATTTTTTTTCAAATTTTCACATAAATCAGGGAGTAATTTCTTGGATCGGGGGATTTAGGGGTAAAGATCATAGCTGAATTACCTTGAAAGACAAGAATATTAAATATCAAAAGTACCAAGTAGAGGATTTTCTTTCGGATGAGTCGTTTATTGACTGGGTAAAAGGAATGGATTCTAAGGTTGACTGGGAAGAGGTGCTTGCATGGTTCCCTCATTTACAGCATAATGCCAAAGAAGCGAGGAAAATCATCAATAAGCTGAATTTTGAGCAAGAGCAAAGTCCTGAAAGAATATCGGAACTGCAACGAAGAATCAATAAAAAAATCGATCAATCTGAAAATTCTAAAAAGGAGGCCCAAATAGTGGCTCTCCATGATAGAAAAACGCATTACCAATATAAGTCCCAAAGAAGTAATAGTTGGGCTTGGGTGGCCTCGGTAGCTGTTTTGATAATTGGATTTATTGGAATGTGGATATGGGAAGATACAAGGGAAGATATTCCAGAATTCAAAGAGGTGCCTTATGTAACCAAATCTACGGAAAAGGGACAGAAATTGACAACTAGGTTGAGCGATGGGACTATTGTAACTTTAAACTCAGTTAGCCAGATCTATTTTGAGGAAATTTTTAATGATACGGTCAGAATGGTGACCTTGAAAGGAGAGGCGTTTTTTGATGTCGCCAAAGATAGCCGCCCGTTTAGGGTCAAATCAAATGGTACGGTGACCACTGCCTTGGGCACTTCATTTAATATAAAGCAGGAAAAGGAAAGGGTAAGTATTTCATTGGTCACCGGTAAGGTTGGGGTCAATATGGTCAGCAATACAGGGATGAAGGAATCTACGCTTTTGATACCTGGTGAGCAGGTAGCTGTAGATGTCAAGGATAAAATAAGTTTTGTAAAGGGGAAGTTTGATGAGTCAGATGTACTGGCATGGAAACGGGGCATTCTTTCATTTAACAAATCAAATAGCGAAGAGGTCTGGAGGGAATTAGAAAAGTGGTACGGGGTGGAGATAGCCATTCAGGGAGAAAAAATAAAAAAACAGGATTGGAATTATACGGGAAGCTTTGATAATGAAAGTCTGGAAAATGTCCTTGAAAGTATGGCCTTTGTAAAAGGCTTTAAGTTTGAAATAACCGGAGACCAAGTGAAAATATATTAACCAAAAATAAACCCAAAATGTCAAAAATAAATACTTCATAAAACAAAACAGGGGTAATGTGCATTACCCCTGCAATTCAATTCTGGACATGGGGATGAACAGGAATTGAGCATTATGTTTTAACAGTTCTTAATTATTAAAACCAAACAAAAGTATGAAAAAAACATTACTTGAACTTAAATACCGACATTGTTTCCTGTTGGTATTGGGGTTATGTATAGGAGTGGTGGGGATTTTACGTGCAGATGGAAAAAATATGGGAATACATGGGCAGGAAGAGCCCATTGTGGTGGATGTGGTTTTCAAAAACCATAGTCTGGAAAAGGCTTTCAGCTTAATAGAGAAACAGACTCCGTTGAAGTTTTCCTATGACAGCAAGGATTTGGATAAGAGTGTACGTATCACGAAAGCTTTTAACAATGAAAAACTAACTGAAGTGCTAGGCTTTATTGGTAATCAGGCCTCGCTGGATTTTATGAGGCTCAACAATACTGTCAATGTCGTAAAGGCCAAATTCAAAACAAAAAAGGAGGAACCTCAGGTCAAGGAAGAGAGGACCATTTTTGGCGTCGTGAAAGATACAGAAGGGATTACTATTCCCGGTGCAAATATCGTGGAAATCGGGACCACAAATGGTGTAGCCGCCAATGTGGATGGTGAGTTTTCGCTGACATTGATCACAGCAAATCCGAAGATCCTGGTTTCATTTGTGGGCTATAAGTCCTTGGAAGTGGAGATCGGTGCTTCTAGTAAGTATGAGATAGTTCTGGAGGAAGACACCGAGGCCCTGGAAGAAGTGGTAGTGGTTGGATTTGGAGAACAGAAAAAAGTGAGTTTGGTAGGGTCCCAATCAACTGTAAAAGCAGGAGAGCTTAAATTGCCCAACAGAAGTTTGACCAATTCCCTAGGAGGAAGGTTAGCAGGTGTTGTTTCAGTACAGAGAAGTGGGGAACCGGGATATGATGGTGCGGATATATTTATTCGAGGTATTGCTACATTTGGTTCAAGTCCGCGTAGTCCCTTGTTAATAGTGGACGGTGTACCGGATAGGGGGATCAATGACATTAATCCCGAAGATATCGAGAGTTTTACAGTCCTGAAGGATGCATCTGCCACAGCAGTATATGGTGCTAGAGGGGCCAATGGGGTGATCATCATCAACACAAAATCGGGTCAGCCCGGAAAACCACAAATCAATGTGGAAGTTAATCATGCCGTCACCCAGTTCACCCAGTTGCCGGAGTTTGTGGATGCAGCGGATTTTATGCGCTTATACAATGAAGGTTTGGAAGTTAGGGGCAGAAGTCCACAATACACTGAAGAACAGATCCTCAAGCATATTTCCGGTGAAGACCCTGATTTGTACCCCAACGTGAATTGGTATGATGAGCTGTTCAATAAATATGGATATAATAGAAGTGCCAATGTGAATGTTAGAGGAGGTTCGGATTTTGCCAACTATTATGTTTCAGCAGGGTATTTCTCAGAAACAGGCATGTTGAAAAATGATGAGGTACAGTCTTATAATTCCCAGTTAAAAGTCGATCGATTCAATTTCCTAACAAATGTGGATGTAAAGGTGACCAAGACCACAAAACTGGAATTGGGAATTAACGGTTTTATCATTAATGGTAATTATCCTGGTATTGGAACAGGAGCCCTTTTTGACGAGGCTACACAGACACCTCCCCATGTCATCCCAACAAGGTACTCCAATGGTCAATGGCCACAAGTATCGGGAGGCGGGAATATTCCCAACCCTTATAAAGATTTGACACAGTCCGGCTATGCTACAGAATTCAGAAACACTATCCGGTCAAATATTCGCCTCAGACAAGAACTTGATGCCATTACAGAAGGATTAAGTGCAACGACCATGTTTTCCTTTGATGCTTATGGCTGGAATAACTTGAACAGAACTAGAAGCGTACAGACCTATATTGCCACTGGAAGAGATGAAAATGGAGAACTGATTACCCAAGTGGTTTCGCCGGGATCCGATGTCCTTGGTTTTAATAATTCAAGAGGAGGAAACAGGAAATTTTATACGGAAACAGCCCTCAATTACAATCGCTCTTTTGGTAAGCACGATGTTTCAGGCCTATTACTGTATTATCAATCCGACTATGTGAATGGTGATGCAGGTGATTTAATTGCTTCCATTCCTTTTAGACATAGAGGACTTTCTGGAAGAGGAACCTATGGTTATGATGAAAGGTATTTTATCGAGGCCAATTTTGGGTATTCTGGGTCAGAAAACTTCTCTCCCAAGAAAAGATATGGCTTTTTCCCTTCTTTTGGTACAGGATGGTTGGTTTCCAATGAGGAGTTTTTTCAGCCCATTAAAAATGTCATCAGTCATTTGAAATTCCGGTATACCTACGGACTGACAGGTAACAGTGATACCGGCTCAAGGTTCCTTTTCCAAACAAGAATAAATGATTTGGGAGGTGGTTCAGGCTATACATTTGGTGTGCCAGGAAATACAAGAACCTGGGAAGGACTTGAAGAGGGACAAGTAGGCTCAGATGTGACTTGGGAAACCGGTAAGCGCCATAATTTAGGGATAGAAATCAGTTCATTAGATGATGACCTTTCCTTGATCGTGGAACTTTTTAAAGAACGTCGTACAGGGATTTTGTTGATACAAAATGATATTCCTGGAGCCTCTGGATTTACATCTAATATCCCGTATGGCAATATAGGGATCACAGAAAACAAGGGGATTGATGTTACGCTCAACTATAATAAATATTTTCCATCCAGTGCTCTTTTGGACTTTGTGTCGTTTAGGGGAACATTTAATTACAACCAAAACAAAAACGTATATGATGGGCTTCCTCCTTGGCAACATCCTTGGGAAAATAGGGTAGGACATCGTATAGATCAGCGATTTGGTTATGTTGCTTTAGGATTATTTGAAGATGAAGAAGATATCCAGAATTCTCCTGAGCAGGCTGGAGATATCCGTCCTGGGGATATCAAATACCAAGATTTGAACGGAGACGGGATGATCAATAGTTATGACCAGAAAGCGATTGGTTACGGTTCTATTCCCCAGATTTTGTACGGTCTTAATTTAGGAGTAGGGATTAAACGCTTTGAATTTGTGGTGTTCTTCCAAGGAGCTGGAATGTCTGATTTTATGTACTCAGGAGGAACAGGTACCACTCCTTTTGCAGAAGGTCCAACAAGGGGGAACCTATACAAAAAAGCCTTGGACCGTTGGACTCCCGAAAATCCCAATCCTAATGCCTTTTATCCTAGATTATCCACTAGACAGGATGTGACTACCAATTATTATGGGAGTACCTGGTGGCTGTACAGGTCTGATTATATCAGGTTGAAGAATGCTGAGGTAGCCTATAATTTCAGTATGAAATCCTTGGAAAAATATGGTATGAAAAACCTTAGGGTTTATGTGAATGGAACCAATCTCTTGACGTTCTCTCCTTGGAAAATATGGGATCCTGAATTGGGTGATGGCAGAGGAACTGCATACCCAAATACTACTGCCATTAACCTTGGTGTAAGAGCTAGTTTTCAATAAAACCTAGAGAAAAATGATGAACTTTAATGATAAAAAATATAGATTAATTGCTTTGGCCTTAATGGGACAGTTGCTTTTCTCTTCAAGTTGTAATGAGGACTTTTTGAATACTGTTCCTGATAATATCACTACGCTGGAGGACGTGTTTACCAACAAAAACATGACCGAAGAATGGCTGGCCAGGATATATAACCCCATTCCCCAGATGTGGGATCAGCCTTATGGTACGCCATGGAGCGGACAGTCTGATGAAGTAAACTATGCATGGTCTCAACCGGCGATCAACTCAGGGGCACTTACACCGGTAAATACCAACCCCAATCATTGGGACAGGTATTATCAAACCATTAGGTCTGCAGGGATTTTTCTCGAAAATATTGATATGAACCAGGAAATATTTGAGCAACCAGGCGGACCACAGTTGATTACCCAATACAAGGGAGAAGCCAGGTTCTTGAGGGCATATTTCTATTGGTTGATGATGAAGCAGTACGGGCCAATAGTGATTATGGGGGAAAGCACACTACCTCCAGAAGGTGATTTTCAAATTCCAAGAAGTACTTGGGACGAATGTGTAGCATATGTGCTCTCTGAAATGGATAAAGCCCATGAGCTGGTGCCAGAAAAGCATCTAAATCCCAATAATCCGAGCCAAGAGGATTTACAGCAAACAGGAAGGATTACCAAACCAATCATCAAAGCAGTACAATCCCAAATTTTGCTGTATCATGCCAGCCCTTTGTTCAATGGAAATACAAGTTTGGGTAATTTTAAAAACCAGGATGGGACTGTTTTGTTTAACCAGACTTATGAGGAGGCAAGATGGAAGGATGCGGCTGATGCAGCAAAGGAATTGATCGATATGGGCTTATGGGACCTTTATGAAGTAGACCATGAAGATCCTTTTGTAAAAGGATATCTCTCTAGTAAAGAATTGATGTACGATGGTTGGGATACAGAGGGGATTTGGTTGAGGCCGGACAATAATGTTTTCGGCTCTTGGGAAAGACATTGTTCTCCTAGGAATGCCAATGGCCAAGCTTGGAATGGTATCGCTGTAACCCAAGAGATGGTGGATGATTTTAGAATGGCCAACGGTAAAAGCATTGATAACCCAACCAGTGGGTATACTGAATCCGGATTTACTTCAGAGGCAAGTGAATATTATGCTGCGGGTACTTATAATATGTATGTCGGAAGGGAGCCAAGGTTCTATGTCAATGTAACGTTTAATGGGGCTACTGTGCCGGTAGTGTCCGTGCCTGGGTCTGATTATGTGGAGTTTTATTTTACTGGAAACAGTGGTAAGCAAGGGGCTCCGCGGGATTGGCCGATTACAGGATACACGGCAAGGAAGAACATTCATCCAAATTCCGACTTCAGAAGTGGAACAAGCTTTGGAAGACCAGCCATGATGATCCGTTTGGGAGAGATATACCTGAACTATATAGAGGCACTCAATGAATATTCTCCGGGCCATCCTGATATATTGATTTATCTCAATGAAATCAGGAACCGGGGAGGTTTGGCAGATTATGAAGGAAGTACAGATCAAGCCACTATGCGAAAGGAAATCCGATTGGAGAGACAGATTGAATTGATGTACGAGGGACATCGCTACTGGGATGTAAGAAGATGGAAAATTCCTGATACTGAAGAAGATCACCAAGGAGGAGAGTTTCATGGGATGAATATTGAAGCAGGTGGATATATGTCTGATCCAGCATTCCATCAAAGAGTGGTTGCCTTTACCCGGGCAGACTGGAGGGATAAATTCTATTTTTATCCAATACCTCAAAGGGAAATCGACAGGAATAAAGCTTTGGTTCAGTTTCCTGGTTACTAGTCGGTAGTAAGATTCCAAATTAAAAACGTAGTAAAGAATATGAAAAAATATAATTTATTTCATTTGGGAATGGCCGGTTTGCTTATAATGGCAACTTTGCCGTCCTGCGAAAATGAGGAACTTGAAATCAGCCCCTTTGCGCAGATTTATATGCCTCAAGCCATAAATAAGCCTTCCCAACATACTTTGGTAATGACAGATAGCGTGCAGCCCCTTGTTTTTGGGGCTGCCTACGGGTCACCGGATATTTTGGGGATGGACATGGAAATTCAGTTTGAATTGGCTCCAGAAATGGTGGCGGAGTTTAACCAAGAAAATGGAACAGATTACGAAATGATACCAGAAGGAGCTTACGAACTTTCGGGGGATAGGGCTTCCATTACATCGGGAGAAATGCAGTCCCAATCGTTGAAGGTGTGGGTGAATCCTGGCAAGGGCTTCGATTTTGAAACGCAATACCTGCTTCCCGTGACCATCAAATCAGTACAGAGTAAACTGCCGATCAATGAGTCATTGCGAACCACATATTTTTTGGTGGACGCCAATCCACCCGTTTATGAGGCTTTTGACCGGTCGCAATGGAATATCTTTGATGTTTCTTCAGAAGAAGTTTCAGGAGAAGGTGAAAACAATGGACATGCCAAGCATGCTTTGGATGGGGATATCGAAACTTTCTGGCATACACAATGGCAGGGAGCGTCCCCTGGCTTGCCTCATATTATGACCATTGATATGGGGGAAAGTAAATTGCTGAGCGGACTTTCGTTTATACAAAGGCAGAATAGGGATCAAGGTAATGTAAATGAAATATTTGTAGAGGTAAGTGTGGACGGTGTGAACTGGCAGGAAGAGGAGATATTTCCTGGAAGACTTATGGATAATAACAATATCAATCATGTTTATTTAAAGAATCCTAAAGATGTCAGGTACTTCCGCGTAACCATTACCAGTACCTATGGTAATACCAATTTCACTCATCTAGCAGAGATATACGGATTTTAAGCTTGTTGGGTAATTTAAAATAATAGCTATCTCAAATCGTTTTGAGGTAGCTATTTTACATTTTATAACTTGACGAAATAGAAAAAAATGTAAATTAATGGTGGTTTCATTGACTGTACTTGCCCTTCGAAGTATTAACTAAAAGAATAAAGTTGATAGCGTTAAGGACCACCTTATATATTTTGGAAATGCAATTTGAGTGTTCCATATCAAATGGTTATAAGGAGCATTAAACAATTGATAAATTTCATAAAAACACATGCTCAAGAAACTGTCGCATTTAATGTAGTAAGGATACCAGCGGAGAGGGAATGTGTTTTTATACGTAAAAATGAAATAAATATCAAAGAAGAAATAAACAGAACTTAAGGGCGATTGAAAGCGAAGTTTCGGTTTAAATTAATTATTATTAATTTAAACCTTGTTCTCTTGAAACTTGGCTTGGCTAGGTGAATGAAGATGACGCTGCTTCAAGAAGATAGATGAAAATAAAACCTGCTAAATTCATCATGCCCGAAATACCTAAAACCTCAAATGATCGACTAAAGTCTCTCGATTTTTATCGAGGACTGACCATGTTTCTTTTAATCGCTGAATTTTCTCACTTGTTTTCCTATTTGGTGTCCCCTGACTTGGAAGGGACTTTTATTTACACATTGGGCGAACAGTTTCATCATGTCGAATGGGAAGGCTTACATTTTTGGGATTTGATCCAACCCTTTTTTATGTTTATTGTAGGTGTGGCCATGCCCCTATCTTTTACCAAAAGAATGGAGAAAGGGGATTCATATGCTCAACTTAGCAAGCATGCTTATTTTAGAGCCTTTTGGTTATTGGTTTTAGGATGGGTTTTGTATTGTATCGGCCCTGGAAGGATAGTTTTTCGCTTTCAGAATGTATTGGCTCAATTGGGAGTTACTTATATTTTAGCTTTTTGGGTTCTTCGTAAATCTCCTGCGATTCAGATTGGCTTTTCTGTTTTATTGATATTGATCAGTGAGTTGCTGTATAGGTTTTTTCCTGTGGAGGGCTTTGATCAAGCATTTGTTGCAGGAGAGAACTTTGGCGCTTGGTTTAATATATTGATCTCAGGTAAAGAAGATGGAGGTCATTGGGCCATGTTCAACGCCATTCCTACCGCGGCTCATACCATTTGGGGTGTTTGCGCCGGACAATTGCTACTCGGAAAAAGCTCAGATAAGCAAAAACTCCAAATTTTATTGTTGGTAGGGCTATTGGCTTTGATAATTGGTTATGGAATTAGCCCATTTACTCCGATTATCAAGCGGATCTCAACGAGTAGCTTTGTGTTTGCTTCTGGAGGTTGGTCGTTGATTGCTTTGGCTATATGTTATTGGTGGATAGATGTTCGTAAAAATCAGAGAGGCGTGTGGTTCTTTGCCATCGTTGGACTGAATCCATTATTTATCTATCTCTTTGCCCATGTGGGTGGAGCGGACCTGATCCGGGAAATTTTACTTCCTTTTTCTAACAGCCTATTTGCTTGGATGGGAGAGTTGGGAGCTGCTGTTGTACTCAGTCTTTTGGTGCTTTTTGCGATGTGGTACATCTGCTTTTGGTTATATAAAAAGAAGATATTCTTCCGAATATAGACAAGGGAGATTATATGGATAAAACAAAAAACTCCGGGTTGAATTCAACCTGGAGTCTTTAGTTTTATTTATTCTTTGACGCGTACCCGTTTATTGTACACTACTTTTCCTTTGACATAGACGCGGAAGTAGTACCGGCTTTTGGGATACCTGCTCAGGTCAAAGGTTAGTTTTCCTTCCTTGAAGTTTAGGTAATGATGTTCTTCGACCACTTCTCCACCAGGATCCTTTATCAATTTGATAAAAATTTCTTCAGGGTTGTTGGAAAGGTAATCAAAATAGGTGAAGTCATTGGTTCTGGTAGGAAATACTCCTAAGGAGATTTCATCTTCTTTGATTGGGTCAGCGTTTTCTCCGATAGTAAAATTATAGGAAATGCTACTACCAAAGTCAGAATCGAAACTTTTGAGGATTTTGCCTTCTTGGTTGAGTAAAATGGCCTTCCCTCGTCCAGCCCTTGTTTTGTACCAAAATTCCAGACCATCACCTCCTTTATCGGTCAGTAGCAATCGATATGCTCCAGATGGTAAGTGAAGTGAATCTTTATAGGTAGTGTCTGCTGTCAAAGTGCCTAGCGCTCTATCAAAAATGATATTCCCTTTAGCATCAATGATTTTATAGGCATTTTCCTCGGCTGCATGATTGGTTTCCAAATAGAAAATCACGTTTGGTTCATGAACGGGAGTAGGGGAATAGCTAGAAGTCATTTGGTTGTCTTGGGTGTATCCATCCCTTTTTCCATTTGGTTTGTTCAGTTCAAAATGGTATTGCAATTTTCCCTCTTGTGGGATAAGTCCATCCATTTTGATAGTATCTGTTTCTCCAGGTTTTAGATTACCTTTCCATTGAAATTTGATCGGTTTTTGGTTTTCACCTCCATGAGCAATCTGTAGGCTATTTAAGGTGTTGGCTCCATTGTTTTTGATGATAATGGTAGGGTCAAAACCTGCTGGATTCAGTCTGCTGTGGATGGCTTTATTGGAAGGGATAATCACATCTTCAATAGCGACATCATTTTTTTCTTTAGAAGGCTTATATTGGATGACATAGGCTGAAATCAATTCCTGTGCGCTTGGTTTGGGAGACTGATAATCCTCCATGGCCAACTGAACAGTATGTTCATCATTTTCCAGCTTGAATTCATAAATATCAGGTTGGATCAGATCTCCTGGACACCAGTTAGCCCGGTCAAAAATCCAGGTGCCGGCTTGTGGGTATAGTGGGTTGTTGCCACAGGCTTTCCAAATTTGTCTACTTGCGACAAGTTTTCCGTCCAGAAGAAAATCCCTGAATTTATTACAGAACTCTCCACAGCCATCGGGTCGGGCCATGCCATGGCCTGTTTGGATAATACGCATCCTAGCCATTTCAGCATCACTGGCTTTTTTTATACTTACAGGTTTCAAAGCTTCTTCAATCGGATTTTCTTTATCACCATATTTATAAGCTCCTTGGTAAACTTTGGTAATGGAGATAGGTTCTCTTACCGGTTGTCCTTTGATGATGTCAAAGGCAAGGGATACTTTCCAGCCCCTGTCATTATTCGGCTCGTATCCAGTATGCTTGTATTCAATCTCTACACTGTCTCTGAGCAAAAGACTAAAATCAGTGACATCCACCTGCCAGTCAAATTCCCAATCTTTGCCAAAAGCTCCACCGTATGGCGTTAACATCCTGCCTATCTCAAAATCCTTCATTTCTCCATTTTTTCCCCCGATTCTTTTGATGGTAATATGGTCCAGATAGTCCCAGTCCGCACAGCGCATGTTATCAGGACAGGCAAATTTGACCTTCATGATGATTTTTCGAATGGCTTCATCCTTATCAGGGAAAACGGCCCAATGGGTGTAGTTTTTTTCTCCTTTAGAGGGGTCTGTCACCACAGTGATTTGATCATGGCTGATGATCTCCAAGGTATCTGAATTTGCTCCAAAAGTTCTGAAAGAAGTCATCAGGAGTAAAAGGAGGAGCAGATTGAAATGTTTCATATTTAAATGAGATTTTCGGTGATTATAAAATTAAAACCCTCTATACCGAGATACAGAGGGTCTAAACGCTATGTTGGGAAAGATTTATTTATTCTTCAATTCAATCATTTCCTGATTCCAGTCATTATGTATTTTCAGTAGCTCTTGCACTATTTCAGGATGCTGCTTGGCTAGATTAGTGGATTCAGTGGAATCTGTGGCCATGTCCACCAAGTATAATTTGTCTTCGTCTCCGAAGGTCAGTTCTTTTTCAGGATCCCAAGGATTTCCATGCAATTTCCAGTCTCCTTTTCTTACAGCCCAAGAATTGGTTTTGCTCTCAGGATTGCCTGTAGCCCAGTGGAGGACTTCATGTTGGGAAGGAGCATTTTTATCTTGAATGATCGGCATTAAGCTCTTGCCGTCTATCTCATCCTTATTCGGGATTTCAGTATTGGTCAGTTCAGCCAAGGTAGGCAACCAATCAATGCTGTTGGCCATTTGGTTTCGGAGTTCGTTGGCAGGGACGGCTTTTGGATAACGGATCATGGCAGGCACCCTGATACCACCCTCTAGCATACAGAATTTAGCGCCATGGAAAGGGCCATTATTACCTCCGCCAAAGAAAGCTCTTTCTTCTGTACTGTGACCGTGATCAGATTGGTAAACGATTATGGTATTGTCCAGCTGTCCAGTAGCTTCCAAATGATCCAAAACTTCACCGATCATTTCATCGAAAGTACTGATGAAAGCGGCATATTCTTTCCTGGGACTTGGCGTGTCTTTATAATGGTCAAGCCATTTTTTTCTCCCTTGATAAGGGTAATGAGGCATATTGATCGCCCAATAGATAAAAAACGGATCTTCTTTTTCCGGCGCAGTGAATTTTTTTACTTCATCTACCATCAGATCACCAAAGAAATCACCCTGGTGATAGACTTCTTCATCATTTCTATATAAATCATGCATGTTTGGTCCGTCCCAATAGAAGAAATGGGAGAAATTATCAATGCAGCCTCTTTGGTGACCAAAGAAATAATCGAAGCCTTGACCGTTTGGAAGTTTTTCTGGGCTGTGCCCCAAATGCCACTTTCCGATCAAGGCAGTAGAATAATCATTGGCTTTGAAAACCTCTGCCATGGTGATTTCTTCGGTAGGCAGCCCGGATTTAAATTCCGGATCAGCATGTGGAGGGGCCACATTGCCAAAAAGCCTAGCGTGGAAGTTGAACTTCCCAGTCAGAAGGCTGGCTCTTGAAGGAGAGCAAACCGGAGCTGCTGCGTAAAACTGGGTAAAACGTACACCTTCGTTTGCAATTCTGTCCAAGTTCGGGGTCTCAAGATCCTTTGAACCAAAAGCATTGATGTCAAAGGTCCCTTGATCATCTGCAAAGATGACCAAGATGTTTGGTTTGGATTTTTCCGGGGCTACTTTTTTTTCTTCAGTAGTAGTGGGTTGACATGCACCTAGAAGAAGGTTGAATAATCCTCCGCAGATGATCAAAAGGCTGTTAAAGAAACTTGATTTTAATATGGATATCATAGTCTATAAATATGGGTATTATAGTGAGTTTCTGTTTTATCTAATATTACTTAAGTTTATTTAGATATTTTTTAAATAGGTTAAGCGATAAATATATTGAAATATCGATCAATAAATCTAGTGATTTTAGCTGAAGGAGATAAGGGCGTGCGGACTAATTGATAATTTTTTTGTGTTAAAAGGTAAAATATTGTGTAGGTTTTAGATAGGGGTTTAGTTCTTTTATTGATTGAATTGTTTTGATGAGTTTGAGTAGAAGAGAGTTTTAAAAATCGATTTGGTATGAAATGTCTTAGTTTTTTGATCATGGTGTTAGTCTTGGTCAGTGCTTGTAATAGATCTGATAATTTCTCGCAGAATAACTGGCCACAGCCCGCTGGCCCAAATGGGAATTGGCAATTGATTACTGCTGCACCAGTGCCGACTAGCTTCAGTGTGCGTACAGGTGAAAATATCAAATGGACCTCAGTGCTTCCAGAGGGAGGACAAAGTGGGATTACAGTTTGGGAGGATAGGATTTTTTTGACGGTTATGAAGCCAGTAGAAAAAGTGGAGAACAAACAGGATCTGATGGGAAGTGACGTGTTGGCATTATGTGTAGATGCTGAAAACGGTGAGATACTTTGGAGCAGGGAAATGAAAGGTAGCAGCCTTTCTGAGTATATGTATGGCTTTAGCGATAGCTCCACGCCAAGCCCAGTGACTGATGGAGAATATGTTTGGTTTTATAATGCGAGTGGTAATCTCTCTTGTTTTGATTATGATGGCAATCTAGAATGGGAAAGAAGATGGGAACCAGTGGAAGAATTAGACGGGGTGCATTTTCCATTCAATAAGCAATTTGAACCATTTGTTTATGGAGAGCTCATCTTTAATATGGAGCCTTATTGGGAAAAGGATGGGAAGCGCGAATATGCCTGGAATTATATTCATGGAATCGATAAACTATCTGGGGAGGTCGTTTGGATTTCTGAAAACGCCTTGACGCATTACAATACACCAATTATGGGCAAGACAAGGCAAGGTGTCCCTGCTTTGATGATTGGGAGAGGAGGACATCATGGTGTTCCTGAACAACCAATAGGATATTCATTGGTTAATCTTGAAAATGGAAAAAGCATTTGGCAGTATAAGGCAGAAAAGGGAATGGCACTTTATAATGCTACTTGGAACCAAGATTATGCGCTTTGGTATACAGAGAAAGAAAATGAAGTACATGTGTTGGACGCAGAGACAGGGATATTGAAAAAGAAGGTGTCCCTGACCAAAAATGCGGATGTAAGAATTTGGGATGAGGATAAGAGTCATTATCAAGTGCTGGAGAATATTGATATAAGTGAGGAACTTAATCCTATCGTTTTTCCTGCTTGGTACAGTAATATCTTGGTGGATGATAAGCTGTTTTTCATGTGTTTTAAAAAAGGACCATATAGAAATAATATTGGACCAGAATATGCATTGGCCAAAGTAGATCTCAATACAGGAAAAGCGGAGTATCTTCAGGTGCCGGTGCAGGTAAGATACCAGGATGATGTCAAACAATATATCTGGAATCAAGAAGTAAAGGCTGCCACATTAAATAATAAAGGGATAGATGTGGCCCATGACAAAAGATCCCAAAGAGATGGATGGCACTGGAATTTTAATGGGAACCCTATTTGTGTCAATGGCAAGATATTTTTTACTACCATGGCGGGCATATGTTATATTATAGATGCCAAAACCGAGAAATTTGATGAATCTGCCTTGGTTTCAGTAAATGACCTTGGTCCGGAAGGAGGAACTTGGTCAGTGAATACGCCTTCTTTTGCCGATGGAAGACTTTACCATAGGACATTAAAGGAACTAATATGTATAGGGGAGAAGTAATGATAGATGGAAGGAAATTGGGAGATATATTGAATGGTGTTGGCTTGTTTTGTTAATGATATATAATGAAATAATAAAATTTTTGTTTTGTTTCGGTTTTGTTGTTTTTAATATTGTTTTAACTTTAAGGAAATATTAAATTATCAACCACAGATTACGCCACAAGCTTGAATGTTTAAAACTGAGAGAAATATTGACAAGGAAAAAGTCATTGCACTTATCTCAGGTTCTGAAGAGGCATTTGATCACTTGTTCAGGAAGTATTCAAAAAAAATCTACCATGTCTCCAGAAAAATGCGTTTAGGGCATGAGGATGCAGAAGGAGTGGTCCAAGAAGTATTTATCAAGGTATGGAATAACCGGGAGCGTCTGGATGCGAAACTTTCCTTC
This sequence comes from Echinicola marina, assembly GCF_020463795.1. Lineage (NCBI taxonomy): Bacteria > Pseudomonadati > Bacteroidota > Cytophagia > Cytophagales > Cyclobacteriaceae > Echinicola > Echinicola marina. Next base: position 2,566,306 of record NZ_CP080025.1, read on the forward strand.
AATGCCTATTTGATCGCAATTGTGAGGTCTATCGTTATCAGACAGATCCAACGAAAGGCTAAACTGACTTCTTATCAGGCATATCAATTACCTTTTTTGGATGAAAAGGATACAGCTACGGAAGATTATGTGATTTTTTCAGATATGATGGATATCTCCTCAAAGGCTGTGGAAAGTCTTCCTCCGAGGCAAAAACAGGTGTTCATGATGAAGAGTTTTGATCATTTGAGTGTAGATGAAATAGCGGAGAAGCTTCAAGTCTCCAGAAAAACAGTAAAGAACCAAATTTTTAGGGCAAGCAAATCACTAAAAGAGAAATTAATGGAAAGTGAGATTATTTCTTTGATAGGATTTATGTGCTTGGTTTCCAGTATTTAATAAATATTTCAAAAAAAATATTAATATTTTTTTTGTGGTGACTGGGTCTTTTCATGTCCTTATGTCTATATAATTATAGTAACACAAGGTAAATGGACAAGAGAAAACAGTTCGAGGATTTTATTGCGGGGAAACTTTCCAATGAGGAAGCAAGGGCTTTTTTGACATGGTTGATGTCTCAGGAAGGAGAGGATGAACTTTCTGCTACCATCGATGAAGAATGGTCTGAAAGGGCAAAGGAAAGAGAGTATCCGGAATATGATATGGAGAAGCTCTTGAGCAGAACCAAGATAGCAAAAGGAGAAGGGAGTACTTTGCGCCTTTCTAGGGAAGAAAAGCGGAGTGATCATGCTTCAAAGAGCGGCGCTCATAAATTCCCTTGGTTGAGGTTAGTCGCGGGGTTGGTAATTCTTTTTTCATTGTCTTTTCTTTTAACTAAATGGGGAGAGGAGCCTGTTACTGAGCCAGACATATCCAGCATAGAGATGGTTACCAGAAAGAATCCTTCTGGAGTTAAAACACGGATACACTTACCTGATGGTTCTGTGGTTTATTTGAATGCTGAAAGTACATTAAGTTATCCCAAAGATTTTATTAGCCATAGAGAAATTCGCCTAAGTGGGGAAGCTTTTTTTGAGGTGAAAAAGGATAGTTTACATCCTTTTTCGGTGACCAGTGATCGCTTGACCACGGTGGCCTTGGGGACTACATTTAATATTAGGGCCTTTGAATCAGATGGCGCAGTGGAGGTAACCTTGGCAAGTGGAAAGGTGAGGGTAAGTGATTCGCAAACACGCCAATCTTTGACGCTGCTTCCTGGGGAGGCGGCCAGTATAAAAGCAGGAACTGAGGAATTAGAAAAATATACTGCAGATGTCTCCATGGTCACTCAGTGGGTCAAGGGGATTTTGGTGTTTAAGAATACCTCATTCAAGGAAATCATCAAAAGGTTAGAGCGCTGGTACGGAGTAGAAATCCATTTACAAGGAGAAATTGCTAATGAAAAATGTTCAGGTGAATTTATGGAAGGAGAGTCATTGGCAAATGTGCTGAAGGTGTTGAGTTACTCCGTTGAGTTTGAATACAAAATTGAAGGAAATCAAGTGATTATTATCCAAAACCAATAACGATAACTTATGAAATAGAGCATGTCATGAAAAGAACCTGGAAGGTACTGCTAATACCCTCCAGGTAAACATCGAATCAATCAATAGCAATGAGAGGGTTTGGCGATGCTCTGTTGCTATGATCAGTTTAATCCAATGTTTCAACTAATTGTAAAATTATGAATAAATACTTACGATTAATAATCATGTCAACCAAGTACGCTTTGTACGGGTGCTTGATCATGGTTCTTGCTATGTCTTCTGTTGCTGCTGAGTCAGTTAAAGCGCAGGTGAAAAGTATAGATGAGGTGGTGGTAGAGCTTCACAAATCCGATGTTTCCTTAAAGGAAATTTTGGAAGAAATAGAGCATAAAACCCCATTCCATTTCTTTATGGTGGATAAAGGGATGGATACCAACATGAAGATCACCCTTAAAGAAAGAAAATCCACTGTGGCAGATCACTTAAAAGAGATCGCCAAGCAGTCCAAATTGAAATTTAAGCAGGTCAATGAGACCATTAGCGTAAATAAATCCGGAAGAAACAAGGCTGTTTTTGTTCAGATAAAACAAATCACCATATCTGGCCGGATTACTTCTGAGAGTGAACCTGAAGGGATTCCTGGAGTCACTGTTAGGCTGAAAGGAGGAAATACAGGTACTGTTACAGATATCGATGGAAGGTTTACCTTCAATGTCCCTGATGAAAATTCGATAATCATCATCAGTTCTATAGGTTATAAACCTGTGGAGATTACTGTGGGGAACCAACAGACATTCAATGTACAATTGGAAGAAGATACCAAGGCATTGGACGAAGTAGTCGTTGTGGGTTATGGAACACAGAAAAAGGTCAACTTGACTGGAGCTGTAAGTCAAGTTACTTCAGAAATGCTAGAAAACCGGCCTGTAGCCAATATTGGACAAGCGCTTCAGGGTACGATAGCCAATCTAAACGTGGGTATTTCCAATGGTAGTCCTAATACCGTTCCATCGTTTAATGTACGTGGAGGTACTTCATTTTCAGGGAATTCATTTACCAATGGAAGTCCTTTGATCCTTGTAGATGGTGTAGAGATGGATATTAACCAGCTTAATCCTGAGGATATTGAAAGTGTTTCTGTCCTTAAAGACGCTGCTTCTGCAGCGATTTATGGGGCAAGGGCTGCCTATGGTGTGATGCTGGTAACCACCAAGAAGGGAGCTAGTGCAGAGGGAACTAAGGTTACATATAGTAATTCATTTCAGTGGAACAGGCCATCTGCAGTTCCGGACTTGTTAGATGCCTATACTATTCAAGATGCTGCTATCAAAGCCATTGAACTACAGAATCAAACACCTTCTTCAGATATGCTGGAAAAACGGGATAGGATCAAAGCATATATGGATGATCCTAATAATATGGACCCGTATTACATGGATGAAGGAGGTAATATCATTTGGATAGGAAATACAAGACCATATGAAGAGGCGTTGAGGAGTTCATCTCCCATGCAAAAGCATAACCTGAATCTTTCGGGAGGCACTAAGAAAACATCCTATTATGCTTCTTTGGGATATCAGGGGCAAGAAGGTCTGTATAAAATCAATACGGATAAATTTCAGCGATACAATATGATGCTAAACGTAAGTTCAGAGGTGTCGGATTGGTTTTCGGTAGATTTTAGAACTTCTTATAGCAAGTCTAATTATTCAGAGCCTGTTAGCCCCGCGGGTAAAGGAGGTTGGTGGACGGCCATGTCCCAAGAGGCCGGAAGAAATATCAATATGCCTGTCATGACCCCAGAAGATTCACCTGTCGGGGCCATGTATACGGATAATATACTTTCTTTTATGGACTATGGGTCCAGGAATAATGAGAACAAAGAGCATATATTAATGGCAGTGGCGCCAACCATCCACTTGCTAAAAGGATGGGATATTAAGGCGAATATCTCCTATAAATCATATGATTTTAGAAGAAAGCAGTTTATTCCTGAGTTGGAGCGAATTGATAACAGGTGGGATGCTCCTACCACGGTACACACTAATCCAAGTTCTGTACAAAGATGGAGTCAACACTCGGATCAATACACAATAAATGTGTTCTCGGATTATTCATTGAACTTGGATAAACATGAATTTTACCTGCTTGGTGGTTTTAACCAAGAATGGTATGAGTATGATTATTTGGGTGGAAGGGGTGAGCAAATCTTGACACCTTTCATCCCGGTGATCAGCCAAACTTTAGGCAATGAATATGCTTATGACAGTGAATCACATTGGGCAATTAGAGGAGCTTTTTATCGATTCACTTATAATTATGACAATCGATACCTACTTGAATCAAATGGGCGATATGACGGTACGTCCCGTTTTCCTACAGATAGGCGGTTCAAGTTTTTCCCTTCTTTGTCAGGTGCTTGGAGGATTTCAGAGGAAGACTGGGCTTCAGGTTTGAAACCCCTGGTAAATGAATTGAAGTTAAGAGCTTCATATGGTAGTTTAGGAAACCAAAACGTGGCCAATTATATCTATGTACCTTCTTATGGCACGATTGCACAAGTCAGCTATATCTTTAACAATAATCGTCCGGTAGGGATTACCCCTCCTGGTTTGGTGGATGCCAATTTGACTTGGGAAACCGCAACGACAATAGATTTCGGTGTTGACGTGGCCTTGTTTGACAAGTTGGATGTTTCCTTTGACTGGTACGAAAGGTCTACTTCCGATATTTTGGTAGCTGGAGATAAGTTTCCTGCAGTATTAGGTACAGGAGCTCCTACTAAAAACTCTGGAGAGATGAAAACCACTGGTTGGGAATTGACCACCAAATGGAGAGATAAACTGGATAATGGTTTAAGGTATGATATTGCTTTGAACTTAAGTGACTATCAAAGTGAGATAGTGAGCTTCGACGGTAATCCTAATAATCTATTAAGTGGTCTCTATGTGGGACAAAAAATGGGGGAAATCTGGGGCTATGAAACTGAGGGGATATTTCAGACCCAAGAACAAATAGATAATGCACCTAGCCAAGAATTGATCAATTCAGGCTTATGGTATCCTGGCGATGTACAGTATAAGGATGTCAACGGTGATGGAGAGATAGGACCAGGAGCAAGTACAGTGGATGATGCTGGAGATAGAAGAATAATTGGTAACAATACTCCTAGGTATCGGTTTGGTGTTAACATGAATGCCTTTTGGAAAGGGTTTGACCTCAATGTGTTTTTCCAAGGTGTTGCTAAAAGAGATGTTTGGATAGGAAACAACCTGTTCTGGGGAGCGATCGCTGGAGGTTCGGGTACATATGAAGTGTATAATAATTCATGGACGCCAGAAAGAACAGATGCTTATTTCCCTGCTTACAGAGGTAGTGGAGCCAATAGACAAGTACAAACTAGGTACTTGCAAGATGCATCTTATATCAGATTGAAAAATTTGACCTTAGGCTATACGCTTCCGGCATACCTGACAGAACGAATAAATTTGGACAAAGTAAGGGTGTATACCTCAGCCTACAATATTTGGGAAGGAACCAAGGTGCCGGATACATTTGACCCAGAGGTTCTAAGTGGTAATTATCCTATGCTTAGATCCATGGCGATAGGTCTTCAAGTTACATTTTAATCCAAAAAAGTCTCAATCATGAAAAAAATATATATCGTAATAACATGCTTTGCAGGTCTCCTTTGGGGGTGTAATGATGAATTCATGGAACGTTACCCCTTGGACCAGATCAGTGATGAAAATTTCTGGAGGACAGAGCAGGATCTAGAGTTGTATTGTAACAATTTCTACCCTACTTACATTAAAGGTTTCGGCTCTGGTTGGGGAACAAATTCTGTAGCTCCCTATGGTTATAATGAAGCTATTGCATATGGTGATGTGATTACTGATAATGGAGCACCTCAATCCTATTCAAAAGTTACTGCTGATCAATATAATGGTCATATCAGTGGAGGAAGTGGAAGTGGTGGATGGAGCTGGAGTGATATGCGAGAATTTAATTATTTCTTGGATAACTATCAGAGAGGTGATATAGATCCTGCGGTTAGAAATGTATATGCAGGGGAAATCTTGTTTTTCAAGGCCTGGGATTATTTCAAAAAGGTAAAGACCTTTGGGGATGTGCCATGGTTGACACATGTGGTGCAAACCAATTCACCTGAGTTATTGGCACCGAGGACGCCAAGAGCAGAAGTGATGGATTCTGTATTGCACATTTTGGATAAGGCAATAGGGTACCTGCCCGAAAAAGGTACGGAAAAGCCAGATCGTTTGAACAAAGATGTGGCTTTGCATTTAAAGTCTAGGATCTGTCTTTATGAAGGGACCTATAGAAAATACCACACAGAATTGGGATTGGATGAGACTAAGTTCTTGGAGGAAGCAGTTGACGCAGCAGAAAAATTGATGGGAGGCACTTATAGCCTTTATTCAACAGGTGATGCTGTCAATGATTACAACGATCTTTTTGCCACATATAGTTATGATGGGAACCCAGAAGCTATACTATGGAAAGAATATTCAGAAGATCTAACCATGGGAGTAGCTTTTAGTCGTTATTATGCCCAGAATTTACGTCATAGACATGGAGCGACGAGGTCATTGGTAGATGAGTATCTCTGTGAAGATGGGTTGCCTATTGCTGTTAGTCCATTGTTCATGGGGAAAGATTCCATCCAGCGAGAAATGATGAATCGTGACCCAAGATTACCTCAGACAGTTGCAAATTTCGGGACCTATAACCTTCAAGCAGGTGTCCAAGGGGCGAATAATGCTCCTAAACCAAATATTCCAGGACTTAATGGGAATAAATGTCCTACTGGTTACAGAGTGGCTAAATGGTTTTTGAATGATCCTGCAGATTGGGATCGTGTAACTAATGGGATGCAAGCGGCATTGGTGTTTAGGTATGCTGAAGTACTATTGAACTATGCAGAAGCCAAATATGAGTTAGGTCAGCTTGATCAGGCCGTGTTGGACGAGACGGTTAATGCGATTCGTGAAAGAGTGGATATGCCTCCTTTGGTAATGGGGAATATTCCTGAAGATCCAATTATGGATGGAAATTACGCCACGTATTGCAGTTATGTTCCAGAGCCTGTTTTGCGAGAAATTAGAAGAGAAAGAAGGGTAGAATTGGCTTTTGAAAGTTTCAGATGGGATGACTTAATGAGATGGAAGGCTGGCCGTTTCTTAGAAATACCAGTTGAGGGAATCAAGTTTGTACAGGAGCAATTCCCAACTGTAGTAGTGGATAAAGATGTCTTTTTGAGTGAAGATGGCTATATCTTGCCTTACTACCAAACACTTCCTGACGGACGAAAATTTGATGAGGAGAAACAGTATCTTTTCCCAATTCCAATAGAGGATCTGGTATTGAACCAAAATCTCGAACAAAACCCTGGATGGGAGTCCAACTAATAAACTTTAGCAAGTTAGGGCTGATAGAGTAAGAAGAGGCAATTTTGCCTCTTCTTACTCCTTTTATTGATTTATCAAATAAATATCATTTTTCACGGGGAACCATGAGGGGTTGGGATGATGAAAAAGCTGTTTTATACTTATGACAATCAGTCTTAGTTATTGTCTAGTAAATGATAATAAAGTGTCTTTGATACTTGCTGAGGAAAATGAGCAAAATGTATTTTGGGTTGTAGGCATAGAGAACTTGTTTTACAGCCTTTTTCAATTAAGCGAATAAATGAATTATTTAAAGAGCCAAAAGGGTAACTTAATACCTAAACCAACTTTATTCTCAAGTATTCTAATCATTTTCATACTATTAGGAAGCGCTTCGAGTTTATTAGCCCAAGGGCGAAAGGAAATTGATTTTAATCAGGAGTGGCTTTTTAAGAAAGGAGCCAATGATTATGATAAGGGTGTTTCTTTTGCCCTGGAAGAATGGAAGGAAGTGACTGTTCCTCATACCTATAATAGTGAGGATATGCAGCTGGGCAAGGATTTTTATACAGGGGACGGTTTTTATCAGAAAATATTCACAGTAGCAGATTCTCTGAAGGAAAAGCGTTTGTTTCTCCGTTTTGAAGGAGTAGGTTCAGTAGCTGAGGTTTATGTCAATGGCCGTTTTTTGGGAGAACATAAGGGGAGCTATTCGGCATTTGCCTTTGAGATTAGCCATTCTGTAAACTATGGTGAAAAAAACACCATCCTGGTAAAGACCAATAATGAGGCAAGAAAAGATGTTTTGCCGGTTAATCATTTTTTGTTTCCTATCTATGGGGGGATTTATAGACCTGTATCACTTATTATCACCGATAAGGTGAACATCAAGGTGACCGATCATGCTTCTCCAGGAATATTTATTCGTCAAAAAAATGTCTCAGCCAAGCAAGCAACTCTGAGAGTAAAAGCAAAACTTGAGAATAAGGAAAATACTTTTAGGCATGTATTACTCCGTACGGAGGTGAAAAATGCAGATGGCAAAAGTGTTAAGGTCATTGAGGAACCCCTGTCAATCAGTCCACAAGGTGTGACTTTGGGAGAGCAGGAATTGATAATTAAGCAACCGCACCTTTGGCAAGGTGTTGAAGATCCGTACTTATATACGCTCACCACATCATTGATAGATGGGGATCGTGTGCTTGATGCGGTGACCCAGCCTTTAGGAATAAGATCGGTTGAAATTAAGGCAGGCAAGGGAGTCTTTTTAAACGGAAAGGCTTATCCAATGCATGGTGTTACCAGACACCAGGATCGATGGGGGTATGGTAATGCACTCAGTAGGTCACAGCATTTGGAAGATATGATGTTGATTAAAGAAATCGGTGCGACCACGATACGTTTGGCCCATTATCAACAGGCAGAAGATATGTACGCTATAGCAGATAGTTTAGGCTTTTTGATTTGGGCAGAAATTCCTTTTGTTAATACTTACACCTTAGAGGAAGCTGCAAATGCCAAGCAACAAATGACGGAACTGGTCCGTCAGAATTTTAACCATCCTTCCATCTATATTTGGGGCATTCACAATGAAGTGTATTCCAAAACGGAAGATGAGTATGTGGCGGTGCTGTCAAGGCAACTTAATGATCTCGCCAAAACCAATGATCCGGACCGGCCTACCGTAGCTGTAAGCGGCTATGGAGAAATGTGGCGCCCAGCCAATCTGGCCACTGATGTGCAAGGGATGAATCGTTACTATGGCTGGTATGAGGGAAAGATTGGAGATATGAAACAATGGGTACAAGGCTTGGAAGAAGCGTATCCTGAGCACATTGTAATGCTTGCAGAATATGGAGCAGATGGTAATATGGATCAAGGAGCTGAAAAATTACCTGAAAGCAGGAATCCTGTCAGTGGAAAGTTTTTTCCTGAAAACTATCAAACCGAAACTCATATTCAACAGTGGGCCATTATAGAGGACCATCCCTATATAACTGCCTCCTATTTGTGGAATATGTTTGAGTTTGCTGTGCCCATGTGGAACCGCGGTGGGGTGAATGCAAGAAACCTCAAAGGCCTGATTACTTTTGATCGGAAAAGAAAGAAAGACAGTTTTTACTGGTACAAAGCCAACTGGAATCCTGAACCGATGATCCACTTGGCCAATAGCCGTGATAATAAACGTACTGAAGCAAATACTACAGTGCAGCTTTTTACCAATTTATCTTCTGTGGAGCTGACAGTCAACGGGCAGAAAGTTGCCAAGGAACTGGAGGGTGTCAATTCACATCACAAAAAGTTTGAGGTAAGCCTTCAAAAAGGAAATAATATAATTGTTGCGGAAGGACAGGATGATGCAGGCAATGTGATTTCAGATAAAATGGAATGGATACTGGATTGATGATTTGAGTCCAATTTTAATTGATATAGAGATGAGTTTAAGGAGATTCGTATTAGGTACATTATTGTTGCTGTCGGTGATAAGTGCAGAAAAGGTACAGGCTCAAATTCCGCATAGTCAACCAAGGTCTTCAGTGGCCCTGGATCATGGTTCACATCGGTTGGGGAGAAGGACAGACCAGATGATGGAAAGATGGAGGAACTATGGTTTAGGACAATTTATCCATTGGGGAGTCTATTCGATTACGGCTGGTAGATGGGATGGAAAAGATTATCCGGGTGCTTCTTCCTGGATTCGTTCGTGGTCAGAAATGCCCAAAGAGGCTTATGATCAGTTGTACCAGCAGTTTAACCCAGATCGTTTTGATCCAAAATCATGGGCAAAGCAAGCTAAAACCATGGGGGCAAAATATATGATCATTACGACCAAGCACCATGATGGTTTTTGTTTATGGCCAAGTAAATACACCAAATACGACATAGCGAGCACGCCTTATAAGCAAGATCTTATTGGTCCCATGGTGGAGGCTTATGAGGCAGAAGGGATTGATGTATACTTATATTTTTCGGTGATGGATTGGAATCATCCAGGATTTAGAACGGAACTGAAAACTTCTAAAGACCGGGAAGCATATGAGGAATTCAAGACCTTTACCCGAAATCAAATTCTGGAATTATTGGAAAGATATCCAAACACTAAAGGAATTTGGTTTGATGGAACTTGGGATGCCGCTTGGAAAGAACAAGCTGTCTTTGCGGATAAATTGGAAACGGAAATGAGGGAAATGATACCAGGGATCATCATAGGAAGCAGATTTCGACCGGATGATTATGGCAATAGACATTTTGATAGCAATGGTGATTTGATGGGAGATTATGAGCAAGGTTGGGAAAGAAAGTTGCCTAAGACGATAGAAGAGGTCAAAGGAAATGATTGGGATTGTGTGATGACAGTTCCTGAAAATCAATGGGGATATCATTATGACTGGAAAGGCCATGTAAAGAGCAGTTTTGAATTGATAGAAATGTTGGTGAGGTCGGTTTCTTTGGACGGGAATTTTGTCTTGAATTTCGGTCCTGACAGGTATGGTGAATTTAGACAGGAAGAAAGGAAACTATTCGCAGAGATTGGAGATTGGATGGAGGCGAACCAAGAAGCTGTTTACGATTGTGGTTACTTAAACTGGGAAAAGCAGGACTGGGGCTATTATACACAGGATAGGAACACTGGAAAGATCTATATGGTCGTGTTCAATATGCCTATCAATGGCGCTTTGAGGGTCAAGACTCCTGAAAAAGTTCAACTGGACAAGGTTTATGGATTAAAAGATCCTAGTAAGGTCTATGTTCCAGAGGAGATACATAAAGATGAATATTTTGTTCATTATCCAGTGGAGAAATCTTCGGGATCTCCGTTTGTGCTCGTTATTGAGTCATCTTTAGTGGATAAAGAAGGTGGAAAGGCCTATCAAAAACCAAAGACCTGATGGGGGCATTGTCATAGAAACCAAAGGGGGGGTACCCCTGATTATTCATTAGTGATCGTAGTGAGGACTGATTTTATAGCATTTTCAGCCCGTAATACTTGTGCGCCGTGGCGTAGATAAGCTAATGCATATTCTGGGTCAAACAAGAATTTAAATTATTTTAACCAATATAACTTTGTTAATTAAGATGAAAAAGTTGTTATGCGGAGCGGCATTATCTGCACTATTGGCAGGAAGCAATGCTGAATTGGCTGTGGCGCAAACGCCAAAGAATACGCCAAGAACCTCCATAGCTTTGAAGCATGGGGCACATGATCTGGGGAAAAGAACCGATCCAATGATGGAAAGGTGGAGGAATTATGGTTTGGGCCAATTTCTCCATTGGGGTGTGTATGCGATAGCTGGAGGGCACTGGGAAGGTAAATATTATGGCGGAGCAGCAGAATGGATTCGTTCTTGGAGAGAAATGCCCAAGGATGCTTATGATAATCTCTATAAGCAATTTGATCCGAAGGACTTTGATGCTAAAGCTTGGGCCAAGCAAGCCAAGGATATGGGGGCCAAATACATGATCATTACGACAAAGCACCATGATGGGTTCTGCCTATGGCCAAGTGAGTTTACAGACTATGATGTGAGTAATTCTCCTTATAAAAAGGATATTATCGGGCCATTGGTGGAAGCTTATGACGCAGAGGGGATAGATGTGTACCTTTATTTTTCTGTGATTGACTGGAACCATCCGGGCTATAGGTCGGTGTTGAAGACCGAAGAAGACCGGGAGGAATATGAGGAGTTCAAAGAGTTTACCAAAAACCAATTGGTGGAGTTGCTAGAAAGGTATCCGAGTACCAAGGGGCTTTGGTTTGATGGTACCTGGGACGCTGCTTGGAAAGAGCAAGCGGCCTTTGCAGATGAGTTGGAGGCTGAGCTCAGAGAAATGGTTCCAGGCTTGATTATAGGAAGTAGATTCCGACCGGATGATTATGGCAATAGGCATTTTGATAGCAATGGAGACCTGATGGGAGACTATGAACAAGGCTGGGAAAGAAAATTGCCAAAGACCATAGAGGATGTTAAAGGGAACGATTGGGATTGTGTGATGACAGTGCCCGAAAACCAATGGGGCTACCATTCGGATTGGAGAGGGCATGTGAAGACCAGTTTTGAGCTCATTGAGATGCTGGTTCGTTCAGTAGCCTTGAATGGAAATTTTGTCTTGAATTTTGGTCCAAACGGTGAAGGAGGAATCAGAAAAGAAGAGACTCAATTGGCTGCAGAGATCGGAGATTGGATGGATGTCAATCATGAAGCAATCTATGATTGTGGTTACCTGGACTGGGAAAAACAGGACTGGGGATATTATACACAGGACCGCAAGACAGGGAAGATTTATATGGTTGTGTTCAATATGCCACTGAATGGTGCACTAAGGGTAAAGACCCCGGATAAGGTGAAATTGGACAAGGTGTACTCTCTTCAAGATGGTAAGAAGTTTACACCGGAAGAAATCCATAAAAATGAATATTTTATTCATTACAATTCTGAAGAGAAAATTAAATCTCCAATGGTGATTGTCATTGAGTCTACTTCTGGAGAGGAAGGAAGTGACCAGGTTTATCAAAAGGCAAAGACTTAATTAATTAGATAGAATGGTATAGAGGGAAAAGCAGGGGGAAACTCCTGCTTTTTTTCTTTTGAGGAATTTGGTTAGATAAGGGAGGGATACAGTGATCGGTTGAGTGGGACAATAAGGGGATGAGTGGTGTTTGGTGTTTCGTTTACGAAAATTGTGTTAATTAATTTTCAAATAAGGTGTAATAAATTCTTTTTATTTCTTTTTTTTGTAATTGATCGTGTTTTAAAAGAAATATTCTGAAAGTACTAATTTTGTAAAAAGTCAGGATTTGAAACATTGACAACCTAATTTCAATCACTAATTAAAATTTTGAACTTCATGAAGTCCTTAGTTACCACAGCTTTGTGCGTGATGACGCTGGTGCATACTGGATTTGCACAGGAAAAGAAAGCTGACCCTATATTTGAAAACCCCAATGTACAGGAGGAAAATAGGTTGCCGATGAGGTCCTCGTATTTTCCATTTGAAAATGAAGAATTGGCCCAAGAGAATGATAAAACTGCTTCCAAAAGGTTTTTTGACCTAAATGGAACTTGGAAGTTTTTATGGGCCGATCATTATGAAAAGCTTCCGCAAAACTTTGAATCGGTAGATTTTGATGATGCCGGCTGGGATGATTTTAAAGTGCCTGCCAACTGGGAATTCAATGGCTATGGTACACCAATTTATGTGAATCATCCATTTGAATTTGCAGTGAAAAATCCAAATCCACCCTATATCGAGCATGAAACCAATCCAGCGGGTGTTTACCGTAGGACCATTGCCTTACCAGAGGGCTGGGAAGATGAACAGGTTTTTATTCATTTAGGAGCCGTAAAATCAGCTTTTAGACTGTATGTGAACGGTGAATATGTAGGTCTTGGTGAAGACAGTAAGCTAGAATCAGAATTTGAGCTTACTGATTATGTGAAGGCTGGAGAAAACCTAATTGCCATTGAGGTGAGAAGATGGCATGATGGTTCTTATTTGGAAGCACAGGATTTCTGGAGAATTTCAGGAATAGAAAGGGATGTTTATTTGTACAGCAGACCAAAGGTTCATTTTTATGACTTGTTTGTAAAAAGCCCATTGACCAATAATTATAGAGATGGGAAATTGAACGTAACGGTTGATCTTTGGAATAGGACCGATGCTTCTCAAGGAGAGCATACCGTTACTGCTAAGCTTTTTGATCAACATGGTAACTTGATTTATGAAAAGTCCCAAAAAACCACAGGGCTTAAGAGAAAGCTAGGCAAGACCGTTTTGAATTTTGCTACTGAGATTGATAATGTGGATGCTTGGTCTGCAGAGATTCCAACTTTATATGAATTGGAATTGGTATTGGCAGATGAAGAAGGTGAAGCTGTGGAGGTGATCCGCCAAAATGTAGGTTTCAGAACTTATGAGGTGGTAGGAAATCAGTTTTTGGTGAATGGTAAGCCTGTTTTGTTCAAAGGGGTAAACCGTCATGAGTCACATCCTGAGACGCATCATGTGATTACCAGAGAGCAGATGGAAACTGATGTTCGCATCATGAAGGAGCTGAACATGAATGCTGTAAGGCTTTCACATTATCCTAATGATCCATATTGGTATGAGCTATGTGATAAATATGGTTTTTATGTAATCGATGAAGCCAATATTGAATCACACGGTATGTATTATAGCCCAGAGAGATCTTTGGGTAACGCTCCTGAATGGGAACATGCGCACCTTTTGAGAATCAAAAGAATGGTTTTCAGAGATAAAAACCACCCTTCAGTGGTAGCTTGGAGTATGGGAAATGAGGCAGGTAATGGTTATAACTTCTATAAAGCTTATGACTGGATCAAAGCTTATGACCCTTCACGTCCGGTACAGTATGAAAGATCAACTTATGAGTGGAACACTGATATCATCGTACCACAGTATCCGCATCCAAAATCCATGGAGAGATATGCACAAAGTAATCCTCCAAGACCATTTATCATGAGTGAATATGCCCATGCAATGGGGAACAGCTTAGGTAACTTCAAGGAGTACTGGGAAGTGATCAAAAAGTATCCAAGCTTGCAAGGTGGTTATATCTGGGACTGGGTTGACCAAGGTATTTATCTAGAAAAAGATGGTAAGACTGTCTTTGGTTATGGTGGTGATTGGGGACCTGAAGGAACTCCAAGTGATGATAACTTCTTGATCAATGGGGTAATCATGCCGGATAGAAGATGGAATCCACATGCCTATGAAGTTAGAAGAGTACATCAAGAAGTCTCGTTTAAGTTGACCAAAGCTGGTAAGCTGGAGATTTTCAACGAGTATTTCTTTAGAGATATAGCTAACTATGAATTTGAGGCTATTTTATTGAAAAATGGCGAAGAGATTAAGCGTGAAAATGTTGGGGCATTTGCTTTGGCTCCAAGGCAAACCATGACTGTTGATTTGCCATTTGAATTAAATACGGATGAATCCGCAGAGTACAGGCTTCAGATCGAAGGTAAGATCATTGAAGAAGAAGGAAGAATGGCTCCTGGTACTTTATTGGCTGAAGAAGAGTTTGCATTGACTGCTCCAGTTTTGGCGACTTTTGAGCCAGTGGCAGCTGTAGTAGAAGTGAATGAGGAAGGCAATAACCTTACTATCAATAACAAAAACTTCTCTGTTGTATTTGATAAGACTACAGGACAGTTCCATGACTACACTTTCAAAAAGAAAGCACTTATTGTGGATGGTCCAAGTTTGTCACTTTTCCGTCCTTTGGTAGATAATGACTTTGGTGGTGGAAGAAGTAAAAACTATGATTACCTCAATGGTGATATCGCTCAGCTGAAAAGTATAGCGCATAAAGCCGTGGAAGATACTTATCAAGTTACCGTAGTATACGATGTGTTGAAGGGGGATGCTTCTTTCATTCAAATTTACAGTTTTGACAATGATGGAAAAATCAAGGTGGACAATGACTTCAAGGCCATCAAGGGTGAGCATGAGTTATTGTTGAAGTTAGGAACTGACTTGAAGCTTCCAGGTGAATTGGATCATTTTGCTTGGTATGGTAGAGGTCCTTGGGAGAGTTATGAAGATAGGAAATACAGTTCGCAAGTAGGTCTTTATGAGGGAAGTGTACTTGAGCAGTATCATCCTTATGTACGTCCGCAAGAGTCAGGAAACAAAACTGATGTGAGATGGGCAAAAGTGACCAAGTCAGGAAAGCAAGGGGTTAAAATCTCTGCAGTCGGAGACTTGTTGAATGTAAGTGCATTGCCTTATAGCATTGATCAGTTATATCCTGGTAAGGAAAAGAAAAACATTCACTCTGGCGAGTTAGAGCCAAGCGGATTTACCTATCTACATGTAGATCATATCCAAATGGGTGTGGCTGGTATCAACAGTTGGGGCTCTATTGCATTGGAAGAGTACAGGGTGTTATACCAAGATTATGCATATAGCTATATCATCGAACCAATCCAAAAATAAACTGAAGAGCTATGAGATTTAAAAGTTTTTTAACTGTATCATTTATTGCAGGCCTGATGGCCTGCAATAATGTTTCCTTGGAAGAAATTGAGAAGGAATATTTGTCAGAAGTATCTATTCCAGTGGGAGGGAATACTTATGTGACATCAGGCTATGAAGGTGCAAAAATCAGTAGAAGAAGTGGTGCTGTTGAGGACTGGACCAACGAAGAGGCCGTGCTAAGTACTTATTTTAAATTACCCCAAGCTGAAAAGGCTTTATTGCAATTGGTATTGGATAGTAGGGAGTCTTCTAGTGAATTGCAGGTGACTGTAGGGGAAACTGTCCAAACTATTGCTTTGGAGGCAGGAGCTGAAGATACCGTGAGTGTGGGCTTGTTTGAACTTCCTGCAGGTTATGCCCAAGTGGATGTTCAAGGGCTGTCTAAAGCAGGAGCGACTTTCCCTTCACTAAAGTCCCTTATTGTAAGAACAAAAAATGATTTGGAGATTACCTATGTAAAGGATAATGAAAGTAATCGCTTTTACTGGGGTAGAAGAGGTCCTTCTGTTCACTTGTCCTATACATTGCCTAAGGACAAAGATTTCAAATGGTTTTATAATGAGGTGACCGTTCCTGAAGGTGAAGACCCTAATGGATCCTATTATATGGCCAATGGATTTGGGGAAGGTTATTTTGGCATGCAGGCCAATTCCGATGATGAAAGAAGGGTGCTGTTTTCGGTTTGGAGTCCCTTTCATACCAATAATCCAGATGAAATTCCTGAAGACCAACAAATCAAATTGTTGAAAAAGGGAGAGGGGGTTAATACAGGTGAGTTTGGAAATGAAGGGTCCGGTGGACAGAGCTTTTTCAGGTACAAATGGATCACAGGAAATACCTATAAGTTCCTTAACTCTGTTGAGCCAGATGGCAATGGAAATACTATTTATACGGCTTATTTCTTTGCTCCAGAGGTAGGAGAGTGGAAGTTGATCGCCAGTTTCTTGAGGCCTAAAACAGATACATGGTATAAGCGACCACATTCATTTCTGGAAAATTTCAGAGACAGTAATGGCTATATAGGCAGAAAAGGACTTTATGCGAACCAATGGGCAATGGATACCGAAGGGAATTGGATAGAGCTTACAGAAGCTAAATTTACTGGTGATGATATTGCCAGGAGAGGCTACAGGCAGGATTTTGCTGGTGGAGAGGAAAACGGAGTCTTCTTTATGAGAAATGGAGGATTCTTTAATGAAATGGTTGATTTAAATAGTATGCATACAAGAGAAGCTACGGGTAATCAGCCGGAAATTGATTTTTCAAGCTTGGATTAAAAGCCGTTTCGATAGCAAAAACTTGGAGCCCCCTGCCTTTCGGTTGGGGGCTTTTGTTTGCCAAATAATATGCTGAAATAATAAAATGCAAAGTTTTGTCTATTGAATGTAAAGGTTGTGAGTGTTTTTGTGATAAAAGAAATTGATACGAAAATTTATTTTTTTACTTTTACGGCCATTATTGAAAAGTGAAGTAGGCAATTACAAGTTTAATGACGGTATTGAATAGGCTTTATGAGGAGAAGACTTCCGAAATAAAAAAGGAAATTCCGGTGATTCAGGAGTATGCTGAAACTGAATTATGGATAGCTTTTTTAAAAGGGAGCAATGCAGCACTATCAAAAATATATCGTGCCTATTCCAATAAGTTGTTTACCTACGGTAGACAGTTTACATCCAATGAAGTATTGATTAAGGATGCCATACAGGATGTTTTTTTTAAGCTGGTTGATCAGAAAGATCAACTTGGAGTAGCCCAATCCGTTAAGTTTTACCTTTTTTCAAGTTTTAGGAGGGTGCTTCTCAGGTCTCTTAAAAGGGAAAGGAAGTATGTTGATGAGGAAGAAGATGGGGAATCTTTTTATTTTTTAGTAGATGAGGATCATTTTGCCATGGATGCACTTCTGAATGCAAAGCAAAAAGAGATGGTTCAAAATGCCTGTAATGAATTGACTGCCCGTCAAAGGGAGATTTTAAACCTTAGATTTTTCGAAAACCTAAGCTATATAGAAATAGCGGAAATGCTGGATCTTGCAAATGCCAAAACGGTGAGAACGATGCTCTATCGGATTCTTAATAAACTTTCAGATAAACTACGTCCATTCAAGAGAAGTTTATTGTCCCTTATTTTCCTAATATCTTTTCTTTTCTAGTGTGTTAAAAGTTTGTTAACGTAAGTTTTAGTATTATTAATTGAAATAAATTGTAAAAAATAATATTTCAATTAGTGGTCTTTTGATGCAGGTGTGTCTCTTTATTAATACAAACGTAATAAAGAATACATTTTCATATGCAATTTGATCCTCAAACGGAAAAAGACTTTTTACTTAATGAACATTTTGTTCAATGGATAATGGCGCCTGATCATGAGTCGGATCGTTATTGGTCTAATTGGCTCCAGAAAAATCCGGGCAAGGCCAATCTGATGAAACGGGCAAAAGAGAGTGTTCAGGGTTTGACGTTGAGGACTTTTGAAATTGATGAAGATGACAGCGAACTGATTCTTGATAGGATCATCAGGCACCACAATAAGACAAAAGATGGATTGACGGAAAGATCAAGCGCTTATGTTTTATTAGATTTTTTGATGGCCAATAGGGTAGCAGCTGTTTTGGTCTTGGTTACTTTGTTTTTAGGGTTGCTGACATTGGATTTTCAACCAGAAACTCCTTCAGAAATAAAAAATGAAAAAATAGAATGGCTAACCAAAAGCAGTAAGGCAGGCACTAAAATGACTTTCCATCTTCCAGATGGTTCACTGGTGAAACTCAATTCCAACAGTTCAATTTCCTTTCCGGAAAGTTTTTCAGATAGTTTAAGAGAGGTGAAGCTTATCGGTCAGGCTTTTTTTGATGTGGAACATAATGAGGAGCTTCCCTTTGTAGTTGCTGCCGGTGATTTACAAATCAAAGTGATGGGGACTTCCTTTGATGTAAATAATAAACCCGAAAATAAAGCACAGAAAGTTGCTCTTCTAAGTGGGAAGGTAAAAGTGATTACAGCTGATGGTATGATAGAGCAACTTAGTCCTCTAGAAATGGTGAGCTATAGGAAATCAGATAACGAATTGGTTAAGGTGAAATTTGATCCCGAGGAAGTGATGGGCTGGAAAGACGGTATTATAAAATTTGAGAATACAGACCATAAAGAAGTCTTTAAGATTTTAGAAGAATGGTATGATGTCAAAATACAAGTAGAAGATAATGTAAAGTTCAAGGGAGGAATAAACGGGAGGTATGAAAATGAAATCTTGGACAATGTGTTAAAAGGACTCTCCTATTCTGAGAATTTTAAATATAAGATCGAAAATAAAAAAGTGACCATTTTCAAAATATAAACCCTGAGAGATTAAAACCTAAAATGATCCAATGGTCTTTTCTGATGAGAGACCAGGAAGCTTACAGTTAAGCAATTAATAATTTTAAAAACTATGATGCATAATTTATTTAAAAAACTGGGAGTTGCTGCCATTTGGACGATGTCCTTATTGGTAGTGTTATCTCCTTTGCAAGCAGAAGAGTATGCCCATAAAGGTACTTCGCTGAGGCAAAACGATCTGGATAAAATGATCTTGTCTGTGGAATTTGTAGATGAACCATTTAAGAATGTCGTAGAGGAAATCGAAAGAAAAACCGGGTTTCATTTTACATATAATGACCAGATAGAATCCAAAAGAGTTTCAATTGCAGCCAAGAAGGAGAGCCTGGAAAAGGTCCTTCAAAAATTGGGCAGTGATTATGGATTCAGGTTTAAGCAGATCAATAAAACCGTTCATGTTTTGGCTCCACAAGAAGCTGAAGTTGCTCCTGCTGTTTTGAAGGATGTAAAAGGAACTGTATTAGACGCTACTGGGGAACCATTGCTAGGAGTAAGTATTTTGGTTAAAGGAACCACTAAAGGTACTATTACTGATTTTGATGGTACTTTCTCTCTTGTGGGCATACCTGATGATGCCGTGCTTCAAGTGTCTTTTATAGGCTTTAAGTCCAAGGAAGTAGCCGTAGGAAATGCCTCTAATTTAGAAATTATACTGGAAGAAGATACCCAAGGTTTGGATGAGGTAGTCGTAACAGGATATACTACCCAAAAGAGAGAAAACCTTACCGGTTCTATTGCGGTGTTGGATGGTGATCAGCTCAAAGATGTGTCTTCTCCTAATATTGGCAATATGCTACAAGGAAAATTGGCCGGTGTGGATATCGCCACCAATAGTGGTGCTCCGGGTTCTCAGCCAACAATCCGAATTAGAGGGAAAAATTCTATACGATCTTCAGTGGACCCAATTTGGGTGGTAGATGGTGTAATCTGGCATGGAACGCCTAACCTTAACCCTGCAGACGTGGAGAGTATTTCTGTGCTTAAAGATGCCGCTTCTGCTGCATTATACGGCTCTAGAGGTGCTAATGGTGTTGTAGTGGTCACTACCAAAGCTGCCAAAGGTGCAGATGTGAGTTCCATAAACATCAGCGCAAAAACAGGGGTTTCAACCTTCAATTCTGGAGGATTTAAAATTTCTGATTCCCAAGAACTGTATGATCTATGGGGGCAATTCCCTAATCAAAATGCCATTCCTGAATATTATAATGAAGACCTTTTGGGAACTGACACAGATTGGCTGGATATAGGAACCCAGACCGGAATGGTTCAGGATTACAACCTTTCTTATACTGGAACTTCTGAAAGGGCTAGAGTTTATGCCACAGGTAATTATTTCAAAGAAGAAGGCTCGGTCAAAGGTTTTACATACGAGCGACTATCTGGTAGGTTAAATGTAGATTATGACCTTTCTGATAGGTTGACTTTTAAGCCTAAATTAGCTGCTACCTATACTTCTACAGATAATAGACAGCATAGTATCTATGATATGTACAGAAATCTTCCTTGGGACAATCCTTATGATGAAGAAGGAAATCCTGTAAATCCACAGATGGGCGATGTTACTTGGTATGGCAGGGATAACAGCAATTACCTTTATGACTTGCAGTGGAATTATTCGGATAATGCGACCTTTAATATCCTAGCCAATATGGATTTTCAGTATGATATTACGGATGAACTTTCTTTCATTTCAACCAATAATATTACCTATTATAACTCAGAGTCACTGAGCTATGTGGATCCAAGATCCAATGCCGGCTTTGCAGATAATGGAAGAGTAAATAACTCGATGGCGAAGAGGATCACCAGGTTCTCTAACCAGATGCTTTCTTATACCAAGAGTTTTGATGATCATTTCATTAATGCTTTGGCAGCATATGAGTATAGTGACTATGTCTACAATGGATTAGGCGCAATAGGTAAAGGTATAGTGCCTGGTGCTACGATCATTGATAATACTTCAGAGCCAGCCACCATTAGCGGTACCAAAAATGACTATGCATTCCAGTCAATTTTGATGAATGTAAACTACGGTTATAAAAACAAGTACAATGCACAGTTGTCATTTAGAAGGGATGGTGCATCGAGATTTGGCGATAACCACAAGTACGGTAACTTTTTTGCGATCAGTACCTCATGGAATATTCATAAAGAAGCCTTCTTTAAAAGTGATGCTTTTGATTATTTGAGATTAAAAGCTGCTTATGGTGGTGTGGGGAATACTCCTTCATCCTTATATCCACAGTATGAATTATATTCTTTGAAAGCGCAATATGGAGGGGATCCTGCTGCAGTTCCGTCTACATTAGGAAACGATGACCTTACATGGGAAAAGACTTATGATAGCAATATCGGTCTGGAGTTTGGTTTGATAGAGAAGTTTGATGGTGTTTTGGAAGTTTATAACAAAAGCACCAGTGGTTTGCTTCACTTTGTGCCATTGCCTAATATTTCAGGTTATGATGGTTATTATGACAATATCGGTGGCGTGAGGAATAGAGGTATTGAATTTACTTTGGGCGCAGATGTATTGGCTGATCCTACTGGGTTCAATTGGAGGCTGGACTTTAATATAGGAAGGAATGTGAATAAGATTACCGAACTGTATGGAGGAAAGAGCCAGATATCAGGCCAAAAGATCATTCAGGTAGGTGAAGATATTGATACTTGGTACATGAGAGAATGGGCCGGTGTAAACCCTGTAGACGGGACTCCACTTTGGAAACGGTTGATCCTGCTACAGGAGAAATCGGAACTACTGGAAAATATGCTTCTGCTTCACTGCAGAAAGTCGGCACGGCGACCCCTGATTTCTTTGGCGGTTTGAATTCGTCTATGAGCTACAAAGGCGTATACTTGACAGCTGCCTTTGCTTACTCTAAAGGGGCCATGGTGTATCACGTCGCCAGAGAGATGTTTGACAGTGATGGCGCTTATCCTACATATAATTTCATGCAATTACAGGATGGATGGTCCAGATGGTCCCCGGAAAATCCAAATGCCACCCATCCTCAACCAATGTATGGCGGTAATAATAATGCCCATAAAGCTTCATCCAGGTATTTGGAAGATGCAAGTTATTTGAGGTTAAGAAATGTGACTTTGGGATACAATATCCCTACGGCAATTACAGATGCTTGGAAGTTGAGCTCCTTGAGTGCCTACATTGCCGTGGATAACTTATTTACCATTACGGATTATTCAGGACTCGATCCGGAAGCAGCATTGAACGGAAATAATTCATCGCCATATCCATTGCCAAGAAGAATCTCTTTGGGCGTAAACCTTTCTTTCTAACCGAAACGAATTTAGAAGATGAAAAACTTAAAAAATACATATTGGATTGGGATCATGGTCATGGCCCTGTCTGCCTGTAATATTGATAGGAATCCTTATGATTCCATTACTTCAGATGAACTGACCAATTCAGAGACAAGTGCAGAGTCAGTTACTTTAGGAACCTACAGTAGAATGAAGGCTTGGAGTACAGATTGGCACAGGTTGTTCGAATACCCCTCTGACAATGTAGCCCTGAGTGGTATGACAACCAATCCATTTTTCTTTTCCTATAACTACCAGCGCGTGCCTAACGGATCCACTGTAGCGGGTTTCTGGAAAAACTCCTACTATATTATTGTAGGGGCAAATAAGGTGATCGAAGCCTTGTCAGAAGGAGCATCTGACAAGGATGATCAGCTTTTGGTAGAAAATTACTATATCAGGTCATTGATGCATTTTCAGTTGGTTAACCTGTTTGGAAGTCCATATGTTCAAGGTAGGGAGAATGAAGGTGTGCCATTAAAACTGGACGGAGACCATTTGGAGCACCCTGTGCGCTCTACGGTAGGTGAAGTCTATGACCAAATATTGGCTGATTTATTAAAATCCGAAAAGCTGTTTACTGAGGAGAAAACCAATATTTACGCCAGTAAAGAAGCTGTTTGGGCATTGCTTTCAAGAGTTTATCTTTATCAGGAAAATAATGAAAAAGCTGTTGAGTATGCCAATAAGGTGATTGATTCTGGTAAATTCAGCTTGCTCCCTACGGAGAAATTAGTAGATTATCCTAAAATGGCTCCGGAGAATAATTCTGAGACCATCTTCGCTATCAAATTTGTCAAAGATGCAGATTATGCAAACAATGGTTTTTATACCATTGGCTCTCTATACGCCAATATAGATGGTAGTGGTTGGGGGGAAATGTATGCCTCAAGACCATATCTTGAGTTGGTACGTGAATATCCAATGGATCAGCGTTATCAATTTATCCGTCCAGTGGTATTGGATGAAGAGGTTACCTGGGCACTGTATGTAGATAACGCCAATAAATATAACTGGAAAGTTGTCAGTAAAAATGGTGATGATTATACATATGAAGAAGAGGGACAGCAAATCACCTTGGACAAAACAGCAAATGGCAATGGGGGCTTCAATTACTTTATCCAAACAGAGGAAGGAGCTAAAAAAGTACTTATAGACCATAAATTAGATGTACGAAATGGATATCCTAAATATTATGTATTGAAATGCTCGGGACAGGAAGAGCAAACGCATTTGTGGTCACCTGTGATTTCTAGATTGGCAGAGGTTTACTTGAACAGAGCCGAGGCCAATGCAAAGCTGGGCAATACAGGTTTAGCTCTTCAAGATGTGAATTTGATTAGAGCGCGTGCAGGTATTCCTGAGTCGGGATTGTATTCTATGGACAATTTAGGAGACGAGACTGTTTTAGATGTAGTCCTAGAGGAAAGACAGTTGGAATTAGCTTATGAAGGACATAGAAAAATTGATGTGTTCCGAAATAACCGAACTATGGATAGGGCATATCCAGGAACACATTTGGCAGGAAATTCACCAGTTTCTAGTGTTTCACCAAATGATAATGCGATAATTGAATACCTTCCAGAGGCACAATTATTGGTTCATGATGGTTTGACTCAAAACCCTTAAACTATTAAGTATGACCTAAAAGGCCACTTTTGAATCAAAAGTGGCCTTTTTTGTTTTTTTCGGCGCTAGGTCCGAATAGAAGGGATTTCTGGCTAGCTGGTCTTATAGCAAAAGTTTCCTTCTGGTGATGATAATATTGATACTTATTTGATAAGGGGTTCAAGAAATTACTTGTTCCTAATTTTTCAAATATTCAATCTTCATTCGGTGCAGTGATTTTAAAGTGAGTCCTTTGTTTTTGTTGAATCTTTTTGATGTGTGTTATAATTACACAAAAGTGTGCGATAATGACTGAAATATGTTTCTTTGTTGCATATAAATATTTTTAACAATAATTGACTTTTTTGTAGTTAATTTTGATCTATTGAAGTAGGGTTTAGAGTGAAAAACTGAACCCCTATATTGATGGATTGTGTCTTATCTGTGGTTTTGTGAGTGTTAACGGTAGGTTAACCGATATGAAATTGTTTGTGGTTGTTTGCCGGATAAGACTGTTTTTCAAGCTAGTATAATTATAACATAGAAGTTAATAATACAATTTTAAAATATTGACCCTAGTGTATTAAATGGTGCATATAACTTTTCGATGAATGGTTTTATCACTGACACAACTTTAAGGATTTCTATACCAATTATTTAAAGTACTTGATTTATGGAATTAATTTTTACGAAATCAAGGCGGTTTAAACCATTCTGGTTTTTAACTGCCTTACTTCTATTTCAGGCATTAATGAGCTTTGGTCAAGGGACCAGGACGGTGGCTGATGAGTTGACCTATTCTAGCCCTAATGTACCGGCCAGTTTAGTGGAATCCCTTGGGCCATCATCTGGCTATACCAAGGAAACCGTGGAAAATCCAGACAATGCTACGGTGGACGATGATAATTTTGCCCGCTTATTGGCAAGTCCTGGATTACTTTTAGGATTGGGATCATATGGAGGTGAAATAGAATTGAAGTATCCTTCTATGCGATCAGCAAACACCACAAGTTATATAAGACTGGATGCTGATGGAAATTTACTGGATGCATTATTGGGAGGAAATCTTGGAGAACTACTAGGAAGTTTATTAGGTATAGTGGCCCTAGGAGAACAAGAGATCATTGTTACTGCCAAAAATGGTTCCATGGATGTTTACTCCAGGAGCTCACAGGATGGCTTTAATATTGACAGGGCGAGGTTGATTACTGATGCAGCAGGGGATTTTTATCTTGCAATCACTCCTGATGTGGATTACGATAGAATTAATATTTCTAACCAGTCTTTATCGCTGTTAGGATTGGGTGATGAAGTGGGTACCGATGTATACAGTGTATTTGACTTTGATTCAGGCAGTATTTGTGGAAGTCCATTGGGAACTTCCTATGATGTTAGTGGCGTGAATCTGGATTTGCTAAACCTAACAGGTTCAGCAGCGGAAGATTTGAATTTAGCCATTGATGGGGATGAAAGCACTTATACTTCTCTGAGTCCAGGGGTTTTAAGTTTGGCCGGAGTGCTTGAACAACATTTTTATTTTGACGGAGAGGGAGAAGCTAGCGATGAGGTGATGCTTACCTTGAGCAGTGCTCCAGGTATTTTGGATGTAGATCTTTTAGAAAATATTGAAATAGTCGCCTATAATGGCACCACTGAAGTGGCCAGACAGGATTTGGAAACTTTAGGAACTAATTTGTTAGGAATAGCCCAAGTTGATCTCTTGGGCCTTTTGGCTGATGGAAACCCTGTGACATTTGCTTATACTCCAGGGCTGGCTTTTGACAAAGTTGTTATCGAAGTAGGGACACTTTTGAACCTTGGTACTTCAGAAAGTTTGAGAGTACATGAAGTAGTAAGGACCCCAGGAAGACCAGATATCCAAGGGGTTGATGATGAGCAGAATTTATTAGTATGTGCAGGGACAGACGTCACTTTATTGGCGGATGTGACTACAGGTGATCAGGTGAAATGGTATGATGCCCCTACAGCGGGTAATTTGGTGCATACAGGGGCAAGTTACCCTCTTGGAGTGGTAGGATCTAAAGTGACGTATTATGCAGCTGCAGAGAGGCCTGGCTGCCCAATAGCTTCCATTAGGGTTCCTGTAACAGTGGATATCAATCCAGATCCATTAATCTCATTAAACGGTGCCGCAGTTTATAATGTGGCTATAGGGGAATCACTTGTCCTTCCTCCGGCGACAGCGGTGAATGAAGACGATAATCCTGTGACAGTAAGTTGGACAGGTTTGGATGGAGCACCTTTGACCATGCCAAACACTGCCGGTGTATTTAGTGCTGGGGGAAGATATGTATATAGAGCTTCTGCTACGGGCAATACTTGCACCAATTACGTGGATGTAGTGGTGAATGTTTTTGATCCGGACGAATGTCCATTGGTATACAATAGAATGTATGCCACAAGTGCGGATGATTTTACGACCAGTAGTCTATTGGGAATTCAATTAGGATCGGTAACTAATCCTACGCTTGCAGCAGGAAATAATCTTGCTGATTATTCTCTATTGTCAGAAACCGTAGGAACCAGTCTTTTGGGATTGACAGGGGAGACTTCCCAAACCATAAGATGGAACGGGATGGTACCGGCTGGAACACCGGTTACGATTAAGCTTGGCCGTGAATATGGCGCAGCTGGAGTTTCTGGAGGTATATATGTCCAAGCTTTAGACGGAGATCCGGTTAATGGAGATGATTTATTAGGTATTAGACAATTGGCAGATGGAGGATTGGTGTCCGCTGTTAATGGAATAAACGAGTTTGAATATACCTTTATTCCTACCGATGAAAATGGTGTGCCGGTAGCATATAATGGCGTGAAAGTTTCATTGGCTTCTTTACTTAATGCGGTGCAAAATGTCCGCGTTTATGCTGCCTACTATCATGAAACCAGTGCGACACTTGCTACTTGTACTTTTGGAAGCATAGATATAATGACTGGGTTTGAGTCGATTATTGACGGCTTGGATGTGGCGAGTGGTTTGACTTCAGTGCAAGACCCCGGTTTATCCGTAGATGGAGACCTTGATACATATGCTACGATTTTCAATGCTGTGGGAGCCAATATCAGCAGTAAACTGGATGTAAGTTTTGCCGCGCCTGTGATTGCTGGCGACTCTGTAGCGATTAAGGTAGGTTCCAGTACAGGCTTGTTGGATCTGAATTTACTGGAAGGATACGAAATCCAGAGGTATCTAGGTAATCAGACTGTTGGCAATCCAATTGATGCCAGTTCTAATTTGTTGAACTTAACGCTACTGGGGGGGGGATCAACCCAATCCTTGAACTTTATTACTGATGTGCCTTTTGATAGGATAAAAATTCTTTCAGGTGGTGTGGTCAGTGCATTAGAAGAATTAAGGGTTTATGAAATAGAATTGTTCCCAATCAGTGAAATACCTGGGGAAGAATATGATGATATCAATGATCTGTATTTTATAGAAATATGCCCTGGAGATGTAATTGACTTGCCTTCATTAGCTTGTGATGAGATCAAATTGTATGATGCGCTAGTGGGAGGAAATGAAATTACGCCTGCAGATATTGCTACGTGGGCTCCACAAACTACCCAAACAGTTTATGTTCAGATTGTAAGGTTTGGCTGTGAGGATGGCATTGAAAGAAGGGCCTTGGAAATAAGGGTGAAAGGTAGTTCTGATCAATTGCTTGAAGAGGTTTTAATTAATGGGACTACTGATAATGTCTTCTGTCAAGAAATCGACCCCATAACTTTACAAGCAAACCTTATTGCTGGAGCTCCTGCTGGAGTGACCTATCAATGGTTCAGTGATAATAATGGAACGCCTGAGATTATGGCTGCTGAAACAAATGCCAGCCTTAGCTTAACAGGTTTAGCTGCAGGCGATCATATTTATTATGTCCAGCTAACGGCAGATGAATATTGTACAGCAGAACCTACAGCTGTCAACTTTACCATCAATAGAAATGCAACTGATGCAGATATCAATTTGGATGGACCAATAGTTCAATGTGTCGGAGTGCCGGTTGTTTTGATACCGTCTACGAGCATAACCAATCCAGTATTTAATTGGTATTTAGATGAAAACAAAACCACTCTTATCAATGATGGCGATATTGATGGGGCGGTTACATATAATATTTCAGCATCTGGCGAATTGACCATTTCTGGACTTGCAGATGGTGATGATGTAAATTATTATGTGACCGTAAGTGGAGATGAAGTATGTGAGAATGTTTTAGGTAAAGAGATCAATGTCCAAGTTTCAAATAATTTGCCCGCTCCAACATTATTGGAGGCAGACCTAGAACTATGTGGTCCTGGTAATGATGCTGTTTTTGAAATTACCAATTATGCTGGTGGTTTGAGCTATAAAATATTTGATGCGGCAACTGGAGGAACTGAAATAACCACGGATGTAAGTGTTGTGGATAATATGATTACCATTGGTAATGTGAATGCAGATGCCAACTATTTTATAGAAGTAACAGGAGCAGGAGGATGTATAGGTGTTGATAGATCTGAAATTTCCATTACCATTAATGGTTTTGCTACGGATGCAGATATAGATGCAGCTGGAGGCACAATCTGCGAAGGCGATACCTTCAGCTTGACAGCAAGCAGCAGCACGGTTACCAATCCAGTGTTCACCTGGTACACAGATGCAGGCTTAACAAATGAATTTACGGACCTTGAGGTGTCACCAACGACAACAACTACCTATTATGTGACTGTAAGTGGAGATGGTATTTGTGAAAATCAACCTGGCGATGCGAAAGAGGTAACAGTAACGGTAAACAGGAATGCAACAGCGGTGGATATCGATGCTGATGGAGGCACGATCTGCGAAGGCGATACCTTCAGCCTGACAGCGAGCAGCAGTACGGTTACGAATGCGGTATTCACTTGGTACACAGATGCGAGCTTGACCACAGTATTACCAGATACAGATGTAACACCAACTGCGACAACAACTTACTATGTAACAGTGAGCGGTGATGGTGTCTGTGAAAATAAAGCGGGAGATGCGAAAGAGGTAACAGTAACGGTAAACAGGAATGCAACTTCTGTAGATATCGATGCTGATGGAGGTACGATCTGTGAAGGGGGGACTTTCAGCCTGACAGCAAGCAGCAGCACGGTTACGAATGCGGTATTTACGTGGTACACAGATGCGAGCTTGACCACAGTATTACCAGATACAGATGTAACACCAACTGCGACAACAACTTACTATGTAACAGTGAGCGGTGACGGTGTCTGTGCCAATAAAGCCGGAGATGCAAAAGAAGTAACAGTAACGGTAAACAGGAATGCAACCGCGGTAGATATCGATGCAGCAAATAGCACGATCTGTGAAGGTGATACCTTTAGCTTGACAGCAAGCAGCAGCACGGTTACCAATCCAATATTCTCTTGGTACGCAGACCCTGCATTGACAATTTTGATAACCAATACGGAAGTCAATCCTTCAGTTACGACTAGCTACTATGTAACGGTAAGCGGTGATGGAGTCTGTGAAAATAAAGCCGGTGATGCTAAGGAAGTAACGGTAACAGTAAACAGGAATGCAACAGCGGTGGATATCGATGCTGATGGAGGTACGATCTGTGAAGGGGGGACTTTCAGCCTGACAGCAAGCAGCAGCACGGTTACGAATGCGGTATTTACGTGGTACACAGATGCTGCCTTGACCACAGTATTACCAGATACAGATGTAACACCAACCGCGACAACAACTTACTATGTAACAGTGAGCGGTGACGGTGTCTGTGAAAATCAACCTGGCGATGCGAAAGAGGTAACAGTAACGGTAAACAGGAATGCAACCGCGGTAGATATAGATGCAGCAAATAGCACGATCTGTGAAGGTGATACTTACAGCCTGACAGCGAGCAGCAGTACGGTTACGAATGCGGTATTCACCTGGTATACAGATGCGAACTTGACCACAGTATTACCAGATACAGATGTAACACCAACTGCGACAACAACTTACTATGTAACAGTGAGCGGAGACGGTGTCTGTGCCAATAAAGCCGGTGATGCTAAGGAAGTAACGGTAACAGTAAACAGGGATGCAACTTCTGTAGATATCGATGCTGATGGAGGTACGATCTGCGAAGGCGATACCTTCAGCCTGACAGCGAGCAGCAGTACGGTTACGAATGCGGTATTCACTTGGTACACAGACGCAGCCTTGACCACGGTATTACCGGATACAGATGTAACACCAACTGCGACAACAACTTACTATGTAACAGTGAGCGGTGATGGCGTCTGTGAAAATAAAGCCGGTGATGCTAAGGAAGTAACGGTAACGGTAAACAGGAATGCAACCGCGGTAGATATAGATGCAGCAAATAGCACGATCTGTGAAGGGGGGACTTTCAGCCTGACAGCGAGCAGCGGTACGGTTACGAATGCGGTATTCACCTGGTATACAGATGCGAACTTGACCACAGTATTACCAGATACAGATGTAACACCAACTGCGACAACAACTTACTATGTAACAGTGAGCGGTGACGGTGTCTGTGAAAATCAACCTGGCGATGCGAAAGAGGTAACAGTAACGGTAAACAGGAATGCAACAGCGGTGGATATCGATGCTGATGGAGGCACGATCTGCGAAGGCGATACCTTCAGCCTGACAGCGAGCAGCAGTACGGTTACGAATGCGGTATTCACTTGGTACACAGATGCAGCCTTGACCACAGTATTACCAGATACAGATGTAACACCAACGACGACAACAACTTACTATGTAACAGTGAGCGGTGACGGTGTCTGTGAAAATCAACCTGGCGATGCGAAAGAAGTAACAGTAACGGTAAACAGGAATGCAACAGCGGTGGATATCGATGCTGATGGAGGCACGATCTGCGAAGGCGATACCTTCAGCCTGACAGCGAGCAGCAGTACGGTTACGAATGCGGTATTCACTTGGTACACAGATGCGAGCTTGACCACAGTATTACCTGATACAGATGTAACACCAACGACGACAACAACTTACTATGTAGCAGTGAGCGGAGACGGTGTCTGTGCCAATAAAGCCGGTGATGCTAAGGAAGTAACGGTAACAGTAAACAGGAATGCAACTTCTGTAGATATCGATGCTGATGGAGGTACGATCTGCGAAGGCGATACCTTCAGCCTGACAGCGAGCAGCGGTACGGTTACGAATGCGGTATTCACTTGGTACACAGACGCAGCCTTGACCACGGTATTACCTGATACAGATGTAACACCAACGACGACAACAACTTACTATGTAGCAGTGAGCGGAGACGGTGTCTGTGCCAATAAAGCCGGTGATGCTAAGGAAGTAACGGTAACAGTAAACAGGAATGCAACTTCTGTAGATATCGATGCTGATGGAGGTACGATCTGCGAAGGCGATACCTTCAGCCTGACAGCGAGCAGCGGTACGGTTACGAATGCGGTATTCACTTGGTACACAGATGCGAACTTGACCACAGTATTACCAGATACAGATGTAACACCAACTGCGACAACAACTTACTATGTAACAGTGAGCGGTGATGGCGTCTGTGCCAATAAAGCCGGTGATGCTAAGGAAGTAACGGTAACAGTAAACAGGAATGCAACAGCGGTGGATATCGATGCTGATGGAGGCACGATCTGCGAAGGCGATACCTTCAGCCTGACAGCGAGCAGCAGTACGGTTACGAATGCGGTATTCACTTGGTACACAGACGCAGCCTTGACCACGGTATTACCGGATACAGATGTAACACCAACTGCGACAACAACTTACTATGTAACAGTGAGCGGTGATGGCGTCTGTGAAAATAAAGCCGGTGATGCTAAGGAAGTAACGGTAACGGTAAACAGGAATGCAACCGCGGTAGATATAGATGCAGCAAATAGCACGATCTGTGAAGGGGGGACTTTCAGTCTGACAGCAAGCAGCAGCACGGTTACGAATGCGGTATTCACCTGGTATACAGATGCGAACTTGACCACAGTATTACCAGATACAGATGTAACACCAACTGCGACAACAACTTACTATGTAACAGTGAGCGGTGACGGTGTCTGTGAAAATCAACCTGGCGATGCGAAAGAGGTAACAGTAACGGTAAACAGGAATGCAACAGCGGTGGATATCGATGCTGATGGAGGCACGATCTGCGAAGGCGATACCTTCAGCCTGACAGCGAGCAGCAGTACGGTTACGAATGCGGTATTCACTTGGTACACAGATGCAGCCTTGACCACAGTATTACCAGATACAGATGTAACACCAACGACGACAACAACTTACTATGTAGCAGTGAGCGGAGACGGTGTCTGTGCCAATAAAGCCGGTGATGCTAAGGAAGTAACGGTAACAGTAAACAGGAATGCAACTTCTGTAGATATCGATGCTGATGGAGGTACGATCTGCGAAGGCGATACCTTCAGCCTGACAGCGAGCAGCGGTACGGTTACGAATGCGGTATTCACTTGGTACACAGACGCAGCCTTGACCACGGTATTACCGGATACAGATGTAACACCAACTGCGACAACAACTTACTATGTAACAGTGAGCGGTGATGGCGTCTGTGAAAATAAAGCCGGTGATGCTAAGGAAGTAACGGTAACGGTAAACAGGAATGCAACCGCGGTGGATATCGATGCTGATGGAGGTACGATCTGTGAAGGGGGGACTTTCAGCCTGACAGCAAGCAGCAGTACTGTTACGAATGCAGTATTTACGTGGTACACAGATGCGAGCTTGATCACAGTATTACCAGATACAGATGTAACACCAACTATGACAACAACTTACTATGTAACAGTGAGCGGTGACGGTGTCTGTGCCAATAAAGCCGGCGATGCTAAGGAAGTAACGGTAATTGTGAACAGTGTTGCTGCTCCTACTACAGATATGCCAATTCAGTCATTCTGTACTACTCCGAATGCAACGATTTCAGCATTGCAGGTGAATGAAGAGAGAGTTGTTTGGTATGATGCTGTTTCTGGTGGAAAT
This sequence comes from Echinicola marina, assembly GCF_020463795.1. NCBI lineage: Bacteria > Pseudomonadati > Bacteroidota > Cytophagia > Cytophagales > Cyclobacteriaceae > Echinicola > Echinicola marina. The sequence continues at coordinate 2,599,487 of NZ_CP080025.1, forward strand.
CTTCTAAATCCATCTGACGTGGTGATTCCAGGTATGACCTACTATGCTGCTCAAATTGATTTGAACAATGGATGTGAAAGTATAGAACGCCTTCCTGTAATGGTTTCGGAATGTGCAGCACTTGATGTGGAAAAGGTGGCAGATGTTAGTGCTGTGATTGTAGGAGAAATGTTTGCTTATACTATTACTGTAAGCAATAATGGTGCAGTGACCGCTAATAATGTTGTGGTGACTGACGAAGTACCAGCTTCTCTACAAATTTTGACAGTCGATGGAGGAGGTGAAATTGCTGAAAATGTGGTGACTTGGAATATAGTGGAAATTCTTCCTGGAGAGTCTGTGACCTTAACCATCAGTGTAATGGCTGTGGAAGTCAACGAGGGGGTAGTTAATACTGCTAAGGTAGAAGGAGATAATTCCATGCCAGATGAGGATGATACTGATCCACTACCAATTTTGCCTGATGATGTTGACCTAACGATGGCCAAGACAGTTTCTAATGCTATCATTGAGGTAGATAAGGAGTTTACTTATCAGCTGAAAGTGACTAATAATACAAATGTACCGGCTAGAAATGTTATAGTAACAGATTATATGCCTTCTCAAGTTGATTATTTAGGATCTGACGCACCAAGTGAAATTCAAGAGACCTATGATGCTTCAAGTGGAACTTTGACTTTTGTTATTCCTGAATTGGCGGGTAATGAAGAGATCACCATTCATTTGAGAGTTATAGCTAGAGAAAAAGGATTGGTGACCAATTCAGCGACCGTTGAAACTCCAGATCAATTAGAACTGAATGATTTGGATAATACAGCGACCATTTCACATAATCAATTGGCCATAAATATTCCAAATGTCTTCACACCAAATGGTGACGGAATAAATGATGTTTGGGAAATCGAAGGTCTTTCAGATCTGTATCCTGATAATGAGGTGATTGTTGTGAATAGATGGGGTGGAGAGGTCTTCAAATCCAGTAGCTATAACAATGACTGGGATGGCGGATCTCTTAATGGTGGAACCTACTATTATAAATTAAAAATTAGAGATAGTGAATCTGGAAGTGAGATGCAATTCACAGGATATGTAACTATTATAAGATAAAGAGACGATGAAAAGCTTTAAATACATTTTGATCGGAATGGGGCTGATTTTTGGCTGCTTTGACCTACAGGCGCAGCAAGCTCCAGTTTTTAGCCAGTATATGTTTAACCCGCTGTTTGTAAACCCTGCATATGCAGGGTACAAACAGCAGGTTTATTTGCAGAGTTATTATAGAAAACAATGGACAGATGTTCCTGGAAGTCCTGAAACTTTTGCCATATCAGGTGATGGCTTGATCAGTGACACAAATATGGGGATTGGAGGTCATATTCTTGTGGACAGGTTAGGAGCACAAAAAACCACAGGAGGTTATGCCAATTTTGCTTATCACCTCAGGATGTCTAATGAGGGATACATGAGTTTTGGCATGGGAGCAGGCTTGGTCAATTCGAAATTGGACGGATCTATGCTAAACCCAACAAATCCCAATGATCCAGCTGTATCAGCAGGTGATGAGCAGGTGCTGTATCCTGATTTAAGAGCAGGGGTATTTTATTATAACCCCCACTTTTTTCTAGGAGCATCGGCTGATAACCTGTTTTCATCACAATTTAATTTTGATAATGGAGCAATGATGGTACAGCCCAAGACCAATCTTTATTTGACGGCTGGAACCCTAATAGATATTTCTTATAATGTGGCTTTGAAACCCTCAATCCTTTATGTGGATGATTTTGCTGGTCCATCAAGATTGGACTTTAATACTTTTGTTTTATTAGGTGAGAGGTTATGGTTGGGAGCTTCATATCGAACGTCTGTCAACTTCCAAGGTGATGAATTCAGAGAAATGGACCAAAAAAGACCTGCTTCGGTAGTGGGGTTGGTTGAATTCTACGTTAATGACAGGCTCAGGATTGGTTATGCCTATGATCACAATATTTCCGGATTTAGTGCCAAAACATTTTCAACTCATGACTTTTCTGTAGGATATATGTTCCCTCCTAAAAAGGTAAAGTTAGTTTCTCCTAGATACTTTTAATTGATACAGACGATGAAAAAAAATATTATACACTTGTTCTTTTTGTTGCTGTTGGTAAACTCCTGTATTGGTATAAAAAACAAGGAGTTTGTGAAAGGAAATCAGCAATTTGATATGATGAACTATGCTGTAGCGGTAGAACATTATTCAATGGCATGGGATCAGGAGGAATTGCCGGAGACAGCCAGAGGATTGGCAAATTCTTATTACCAGATGAGGGAGTTTGATTTGGCAGAATCCTGGTATGGTAAATTGGATAGACTGGATGAACTTACCTATGGAGATCGGTTGAATTTTGCGAAAACGCTTATTGCCAATTCAAAATTTGATGAGGCAAGAAGACAACTCAATGAATATAAAAGGTCTGGCCAAGAGGGCTTAAATATTGAAGAGGCCAGCAAGTTGTTGAGTTTGATCAATGAAGCAAAGGATTTATTAAACGACCCCAAAGATGTCCAAATTAAAAACCTGAAAGAGATTAATTCGAGATATTCTGATTTTTCCGGGTTAATAGAAGGGGATAAGTTGGTTTTTGCCAGTGATAGGCTGGATAGTATGCCTACAAATGCAAAAGTGGATGAATATAATGCATTAAGGAGTGATATCTATGGCTGGACTGGCAATGGCTTCTTAAGGGTATATGAGGCTAAGGGGAACTGGGATGATTTTGAAACGGATAGTATCAAAAGTCTAGAAAAGTACAAAAGTCCCCATCATAGTGGTCCTATTTATGAGGCAGAAGATTTTATATTTTGGGTGAAAGCAGGAAAGCCTGGAAAAGATATTGATAGGCCGAGTGGAAGTAAAAAAGACTTTACCTTATTCCCACAGATTTTTTATATGGAAAAAGTGGAGGAAGAATGGACTGAACTGAAGAGTTTGCCATTCAATAGCCCCTATGAATATGGCGTAAGCGATCCTTTTTGGGATGAGAAAAGTAAAAAACTATATTTTTCCTCAGGACAGCCTGATGGTACAGGAAATTCAGATATTTATTTTACCAAATATCTTGGAGAGAATAATTGGTCTACTCCGGTGAATTTGGGAGAAAATGTTAATTCCTCTGGAAATGAAAGGACTCCATATGTCAATGAAAAAGGGGAATTGTTTTTTTCTTCGGATGGAAGAGGGGGATTAGGTGGTCTGGATGTATATAAATCGGAAAAGGCTGGAAGTTCTTGGGCTAAGGCAGAGAATATGGGGGCGCCGATTAACTCCAGTAGAGATGATTTTGCCTTTTATTTCAATAGCGATATTCCTGATAGGGGAGTGCTCAGTTCTGATAGACCTGGCGGCAATGGAATGGATGATATTTATGCATTTATCTTGGAAGTCAATTCTAAGATATTTCTGAAGGGCGTTGTGATGGATAAAGAAACCATGAAGCCTTTAGAAAATGCCGTGGTGGAACTGATGGATAAAACCACAGGAACCAACTTTAATTTTGTAACCAATGAGGATGGTGAATATGACTTCGTTCTAGGAGAAGAGACGGTCTATGATATAGAAGGGAAAAAGACGGATTATATTTCAGCGGAACTAAAGGGCTTGAGTACTAAAGGGCTGAGACTGTTTGCTGATACTACCATTAGAAAGGACTTGTACCTGGACAAGATTGAGATAGGAAAGACGATCGAGTTGGAAAATATTTATTACGATTTTGATAAATGGGATATTAGGGATGATGCAGCACTTGAACTGGATAAGCTGGTAAAGATCTTGGATGATAACCCAACTATGAAAATTGAGCTTAACTCACATACAGATAGTCGGGGCTCTGATTCCTATAACCAGATTTTATCTGAAAAGCGGGCGCAATCTGCCGTGGACTATATCATTTCAAGGGGTGTTTCCAGGGTGAGGATTGAAGCAAAGGGATATGGTGAGTCGAGATTGTTAAATCAGTGTGATGACGGAGTGGAATGTACTGACGAAGAACATCAGGACAACCGTAGAACTGAATTTACCATTGTGGATTATTGATTTATTACCAATTGCCAGTTTGTTGATTTTTTCTGGTCAGTATGAAAGGATTCAAATTTAGTGTTTTAAAGAGCCATGGCACCTTCAAGGTGTCATTGGCTTTTTTTGTTTTTATTTCATTTAACGCATTTTCACGGAGTAGTGATGGTAAAATATATGCAGAGAATCTTGAAAATTATAGTCCAGATATTGTTTATGGAGGTCTTGAATGTTTATTTACATCATGTGTGAAAGAGGTTGTTGAAAACCCTTCAAATACTTTAGAAGATAATGGTAGTTTTTCAACACTATACAGTAGTCCTGGATTATTAGGTTTAGGGGGATATAATGGTTTTATTGAAATTGGCTTTGATGATATAGTTCCAGCAAATACCCCGACCTACATACGTGTTGATGGAGATCAAAATCTTTTTCAAGCTTTATTAGCAGGTACGTTGGGGGATTTACTTTCTGATGTATTAGGGGCCGTTTTAGGTATGCAAATCATTCAAGTGATAGCTTATGATGAGAGTGGAAATGTGGTATTAGATGAGAATTCAAATGGTGGATTATCTAGTGGGGAAATGAAAGTGGTGATGGATGAAAATGGCGAATTTTATTTCCGGATTGTTCCGCAATCCCCCTATAAGTCAATTAGAATTGCAAACAAGTCATCAGCCTTGGTGAGTTTAGAAACAGAATTTACATTGGATGTTTATCATGCCTTTCATTTTGATCCCTTATGTAATTATTTGCCAGAATTTGTGTCCTATGATGGCGATGGGATAAGCTTGGATGCATTGGGTTTGGGAGGAGGGACGGTGAGTGCTCCACAAAACTCGATAGATGGAGATGCAGCAACAAGCTCCTCTCTTAGTACAGGTTTAGCAGGAGTTGCAGGTAGTATGAGTCAACTTTTTTATTTCTCCAATATTTCTGATCAGTCCGATGAAGTAATGGTAACCATAAGTGGAGATCCTACATTGCTTAACCTTGAGCTTTTTAGTAATTTATCATTTATAGCTTATGATGGAGATACTGAAGTTTATAATGAGGATTTAGGAGCTTTGGCTGATGAGTTGTTAGGATTATTAAAATTAGATCTGTTAGGTCTTTTGATGGATGGAGAGCAAGTGACTTTTCCAATTAGCCCCGATTTACCTTTTGACAGATTCGAAATAAAAGTGAATTCCTTATTAGATGTTGATGTGTTTGAAGCACTAAATATCCACGAAGTTGAAAGAACTATTGGGATGCCTTCCTTTGAAGCTTCGGCTTCGGGAAATGAATATGCTATATGTGAGGGAGAGAGTTTGTCAATATCCCCGTCAAGTTATACCGGTACGGGTTTGAAGTGGTATGATGAAGCAGGAAATTACATTGGAACAGGGGAGAGCCTGAATTTGAATTCCGTAAATTCAGATGAGACTTATTATGTGGCATCCTCTGATAACTGTGATGGTACGATGATGGAATCTGCCAGAGTAGCAGTTAAAGTAGATGCACTGAAAGTGCCTCAGTTAGAGGATTATCAGGCACTACCAAGTGTAGCGGAATATGGTGAAGGTGAAAAAGTAGTTTTAGAACCATTTTTGGAGTTAGATGCAGATATAGAAAACCCTGAGTTTTATTGGTCATTTAGTCCTGATGGAGATCCGGAAATAGTAGGTGAAGAGATCATTGATAAAGGGGATCATGATGTTACTTATCGAGTATTACCGAATGGTGATATGGAAATTGAGGGCCTGGTGGCTGATGAGGAAATCGATGAAGTTTATTTAATTCTTCAAAATGGAGAGACAGGTTGTAAAAGTGTTCAAGCAGTCGAACAGGTATTCAAGATATTGCCTTTGACTTGGGGTAGTTTCCTTGCGAAAGAAAAGGAAAGTGGGATTGAACTTAATTGGTTCGTTGGATTAGATAGGGGTGTGGACAAATTTATTGTACAGAGGTCTTTTACAGGTGTTGAGTGGATGATTTTGGGTGAAATTAATTATGAAAACAGTGTATTGGGTGAAGGAAGCTTTGATTTTGATGATGACAATCCTGCAGTAGGGAATAATTATTATAGGGTAATAGCAGTAGATATAGAAGGTGAAATGGAATATTCCAAAGTTATTAGAGCTGAGTTCCAGCAGGCTTTCTATCATTCGTTCTCGATTTCACCTAATCCAGTTTATGAAAAACCCAAACTTTATAATAGAACAGGTAATCTATATAATGATTTAATACTAAAAGCTTTTGACAGAAACGGTATTGTGGTGTATCATACTGCGATAGATGAAGTTGCCCCATGGTCTCACATTACTTTGGACGACAATATTAAGCTTCAGCCTGGTGTCTATGTATATTGCTTATTTATGAAAGGAGAAATCATTTCAAGATCTAAAGTGATATGGTGATTTGATTGAGACCTCCAATAGAATAACTACATAGTGGGCTGGATAAGCAAACACCAGTATTTCATTGATTGATTTTTTTAAATACTTATCTCGTTACTTGATTTAAGCGGGATAAGATATTCTGGTAATAATTTCTTCCGACAGGAATGTTTTGTCCCTTAATGATTATTTCCTTTGAATTTAATGCTTCAATTTTGTCTAAGTTAACGATATAAGCCTTGTTGACCTTGCAAAAAAGTACAGAAGGAAGCTTATTGATTACCTCCTTGATCAAATTTCTTAGGGTGTATATGGTGTGATCTTCAGTACAAATATGGGTATATGAGCCATCTGCTTTGATCCAATCAATTTCCTGTATATTCACCTTTTTTAAATAGCCTTTGTCCCTAATGAAAATAGATCCCTTGATGATCCTGTCCTGAAAAATGAGTTCAGAAACTTTGTTATGGGATTTAGTTTCAAAATTGCTAATTGCCAACTCTAGAGATGTACAAAGCATTTCTTTACTAAAAGGCTTTAATATATAACCATCAGGGGAAACCGTCTTTACTTTTTCAATGGTTTCCTTATCAGATGCAGAAGTGAAAAATATTACTGGTATATTGAATTTTTCACGAATATTATGAGCAATATCGATGCCGTTCGTTTCCCCGTTTAGATGAATGTCCAAAAGGATGGCATTTGGAGCATTTTCATAGAGGACTTCCTCAATTCTATGCTCAGAATCCAAGATTTCGCAAACTTCATAACCTTCAGATTCTAATAGGTCTTTGGTGTTATCCGCTAGTTCAAAATTGTCTTCGACGATCAGTATTTGTTTCTTCATAATATTAATAAGCCATATGAGATCCTAAGTAAAAAATATCTTAATCAATTATCAAAAGGAATGGTTGTCATGATAAGATATTGCCTTGATTATTGGGGTTTATAGGACAAAGATGCATATTAATTTATTTTTTGAATATTTACAACTTGAATAGTTTTTATAGTTAATTTTAAATAAACCAAGTAAAACCTACTTGATGAGATTCCATGTATTTGCAAATATTTTATGGATTTATATAGAAATGTCAAATTTCTGTATTTAAAAACCCCTATTTAAGCTGAGTTTTTAAAAAATCCTTAGATTTGTAGTCTAAAAGGTTTATTATGTAATCTTTCTGTAGTATATGATATAATTATTTGATTATTGGTGATTTATTAAATAACCATAATGGTTATATTGGGATGGGGAGTGAAGAGATTTTTAATTACAGAAAGTATGGCTAAAAAGTACTTAGATTTTATAGTCCCAAACGTGTTGTATGGAGTCCTACTAATAGGAAATTGTTAAGATGGGCTGGTAATGGTTAATTATTGCTTTCATAGCACGTCCACTTTAGAATGGCAAGATAAAATTTTATATAAATTGACTAACAATTATTTTGAGTTAAATTATTTTCAACAAATTTTCAAGGAGCAAGAAAGGTTCTTGGAAAATGGAAGTATTCAAGATTCTTTTCAAAATGTTTTGGGTTTAGTGAAAAAGGCTAGTGACTCAAGCTTTGCTGGATCAATCCTATTTGATGCTGATGTAAAAGAAGAACGCTTGAGTTATTTTTCTAATGGCAATGATCATTCAATTACTTTATGGAGGGGAATTATTGAAAATCTAAGTCCTGAAAATGAAGTGGAGGGTTTGGTTTTAGACAAAGTAATTCATGACCAAGATAGTACATCTAAAGAGAGTGATTATGGTTTTATTTCCATTGAAGTCAAAAAAGGATTACAGCTGATCCTTGTCTTGATAGAGCCAAAGTGTACTGATTTTGAAAAACTGGAATATTATATAACGATTGCCCTTAACTGCTTGAAGCTGATTTTGCTGTCTATTGATGATTTGAAGACCTTGCCCAATGGGCATTCTGACAAAAAATATTCTTTTGAAGATTTCTTGGGAGGTTCTACAGATATTATCTGTGTTTATGATAAAAACTTTAAGCCAATTTATAGCTCCTCTTCATTTAAGGAAAAACTAGGTTTTTGTCCCGATGCCAGTAATAAGAAACTGTTTTTGAATAAGTTTTTTAATGGCCAGAAAAACAATATATATTCTACTATTGATCAAAATAAAAGAGGGCGGTTCGAATTTGAGAGTATCTCAGGAGAGAAACTATGGTTTGATACTGTTCTTAGTCCGATAAAGAGTGAGAAGGGAGAGGTCGAAGCTTTTTTAGCCGTATCCAGAGATGTTTCCAACGAGGAAAAGTTAAAGTCTAACCAGAAGTTTGAACTACAAAAAGAAAAGGAATTGAATAGCTTAAAGTCACAATTTATTTCAATTACTTCCCATGAATTTAAAACGCCACTTTCTACGATTAAATCCAGTGTTGAAATTTGCAAAATTGAACTGGAAAGAAATTTAGACACTATTCCGTCCAGAGAGAAATTCACTAAGCATTTTAAAAGGATCAATAGTGAAGCAGATAGAATGAATACGCTACTTAATAACTTGCTGAATTTGGAAAAAATTAATCAAGGAGGAATTCACATAAAGCGCAAGAAGAAATATGTTAATAATTACCTGGTTTCGGTACTTGAGAATTATTTGGATCAAGAGCTTGTTTTTTTAGATACCGATTTGCCAGAGGATTTTCAGATCGTAATAGATGGGGATTTGGTAAGACAGTCCTTATTGAATTTAGTGGATAATGCCCTGAAGTATGGCAGCAGGGACTTGAAACCAGTGGTTAAGACCTATTTAAAGGATGATGAATTGAACCTATGTGTGCAGGATTTTGGTGAAGGTATTTCGGACGAAGACAAGAAAAATCTGTTTAAGCCTTTTTATAGAGCTTCCAATTCACATAAATATGAAAAAGGGTCCGGTTTGGGCTTGAAGATTACCAGAGAGTTTGTTGAATTGCAAGGAGGAAAAGTATCTTTTGAATCTGAACTGGGCAAAGGTTCCACCTTTATCATCCACCTTCCATTATCCGAGAAGGATTGAAGGAATTTTAATTCTATTTTGTACTTTAGTCAAGTTTTGCTGATAAAATTCATTTTATTTCTTTTTTGGAAAGAATCATTTAAAAATACATCTATGAGGAAATTTGTTTTGCCCAGTGTTTTGATGGGCTTGGTTATGTCCTTAGTTGCTTGTTCAGGTAATAAGGAAGAGCATATTACAGCAGAAAGAGTTGATCAGGAATGGCAGCGCCTTTTCAATGGAGAGAGTTTTGATAAGTGGAGGATTAAAATCGCTAAACATGAACTGGATGAAAACTATGCCAATACCTTTCGCATCGAAGATGGAATGATGAAAGTCCGTTATGATGAATATGACGATTTTAATTATCAATATGGGCATATCTTTTATGACCAGCCCTTCTCGGCCTATTTATTGCATTTAGAATATAGGTTTGTAGGCGAACAGGCCCCAGGTGGTGAGGGTTGGGCATTCAGAAATAGTGGTGCCATGCTACACGGACAGGATCCAAGAACTATGGGACGTGATCAGAACTTCCCTATTTCTATCGAGGGACAGCTGCTTGGTGGTGATGGTACCCATGATCGTACGACCAGTAACCTATGCACTCCGGGGACAAATGTAGTGATGGATGATGAACTCTTTACGCCACATTGTGTGAGTTCATCCTCTAAAACCTATCATGGAGAACAATGGGTTTCAGCAGACTTTTTGGTACTCGGAGATTCCATTGTTCATCATATTGTAGAGGGTGACACGGTATTGACTTATTTTGATCCACAGATAGGTGGTGGAAATGTAGATAATTTTGACCCTACTGTTAAGAAAGATGGTCAATTGATCAAGGAAGGTTTTATATCCCTTCAAAGTGAGAGTCATCCCATAGATTTCAGAACAGTGGAATTATTTGATTTGGCTCCATATATGAATGATCAGGCGAAGTTAGAAGAGGTGCTAGGTTTGCTCAAAACCAGAAAAACACATAAATAGTATAAGTCAAAAAGGCTAAGCAATGATTCCGCTTAGCCTTTTGTTTTTAAGGAACACTGTAAATACTACTTAATGACCGGTTCCGGGTGAGTATCGGGATGAAATGGATCATAGAAGTACAATCCATCATTTTTATACAAGCGGAAGTGGTTTTTGACCCTGAGACTGAAATCCTCATAATTTTTATTGTTCTTATGATTCCAGACAGCTTCTGCCATTGCCGCAATTCTAGGAAATACAAGAAAATCCAATCTCTCCTCATGGGAAACTGTTTCTGTCCATAGATTAGCTTGGAAGCCAAGAATTAAGTCTTTTTTACTTTCTGGAATGTTAAATTCGGAGAGGTCAAATTCATAAACCCTTTGAAGTGGATTGAAGTTACCACCCCATTTTCTGCCATTTCGGTGTGTTTCATCTTGGACAAAGTCAAAATATAAAGGTATTCTAGGGCATATTACAGTGGGGATATTATGTTCCATTAGTTTGGACAATTGTTCGGGTTTATCATGTCTCCACCAAAAAAGTATGCTTTTTTCAGTGGGCAACCCAGCTTCAGCCATTTCGTCCCAAGCCAAAATTTTATTGTTAAGCGAGAACAGGGAGTCGGCCATTCTTTTTATAAAATAATCTTCGACTTCTTTTAAACTGCTCAAATTTTCTTTCTGTCTAAGTTTACTGATCAATGGGTCGCTGGCCCATTTTTGGTTGCCAAAGCTGACCTCATCGCCTCCCAAATGGATCATTTGGCTTGGGAAAAGGACATCTATTTCGCGAAGGATATCTGTCAAGTATTGGTAGGTAGCTTCTTTTCCCGGATGAAAGGTGAATTCAGGATGCTTTTCAGAGCCTCCTCCACTAAATTCAGGATAGGCCCTGTTAGCGGCAGTAGCATGCCCAGGCATGTCTATTTCTGGAATTACCTCTATTTTTCTTTCTTGTGCGTATTGGACAATTTCCTTGATTTCTTCTTGGGTGTAATATTGGCTCGGAGTGAATGGGTTGATATGATCGCCTATTCCACCAACCAGGCCAAGTTTTGGGTATTTCTGAATTTCAATTCTCCAACCGGGCGCATCGGTAAGGTGCCAGTGGAATTTGTTAAGCTTATAATAAGCCATCCAGTCCAAGATTGATTTAACTTTTTCTTTACCAAAAAAATGTCTGGATTCATCAAGCATAAAACCTCTCCAAGCATATTCAGGGCGGTCCTTGATATCCCAAGTTGCTATGTGGAATTCCGACCCTTGGCTTTTGGCTTGATCGATGATTTGCAGCAAAGATACTATTCCATAAAATATGCCATTTTCATCATTTGAGGTGATTTGGATTTGTTCTGGCCTAATGGATAATTTATATCCATCATTTTCTGTGGAGGATGTTTTTAAAATAATTTTAGCGGCCTCTGTGTTCCTTTGAGTCAAAGAAAGGGGAAGTTGTTGCTTTTTAAGCAACTCTTTTTGGAGGAAATGGGCTTCGTCTTTTAAGTCTTCATTTACATATTGAATGGCGGTATTTTTATTTAGAACAAATAGAGCTGTGCCACCTTCAAAGGAGAGCGGTGTAGGGATAACAGGAGGTGTTTCTTGTGCAAATGCGAATTGCAAAAGAAGATTGGAGAGAAATAGGAGCTTAAATATTTTCATTGTGGATAGATGGTAAAAAGGAAAAAAGCTGACAAAACAGGAATTGTTGGTGTCAGCTTTTTAGTGTATTGAGAAAGGTCTAATTTAAAAACCAATCTTGGTATCGTTTTAATGCTTCTATATAATAATAATCGGCATAAGTCAGTGGTACATCGACCTCGGAATTATGAGGTAGTGAACCTACGCTATGTTCTAGGATAAAACCTCCGTTTTTGCCAAGTTGGGCTTGGTATTTTTCTGAAGAAAGGCTAAGCAATATCTTTTCAGCAGCTGATTTATACCATTCTGCTTTTTTAGCGTCTTTGGTGTATTGGTTCAGTTCAAGCAGCGCGGAAGCATTGATGGCTGCAGCTGAAGCGTCTCGGTAAGTAGTGTCAGAAGCTGCAGCGTTGAAATCCCAATAGGGAACAAGGTCCTCAGGCATATTGGGGTGTTCTAGGGTAAAGGCAGCGATTTTTTCGGCCTGCTCCAAGTATTTTGGATCTTTGGTGTCTCTATACATCACTGTAAAACCATAAAGCCCCCATGACTGTCCTCTAGCCCAGGCAGAATCGTCTGCCAAGCCTTGGTGCGTTTTTTTCTGAATCACTTTGCCTGTTGTGGCATCGTAATCGATTACGTGATAGGAACTATTATCTTCTCTGAAATGGTTCAGTATAGTACTGTCTGCATGCGACAAATTGATATTATAATATTTATTGTCTCCGCTTGCTTCTGATGCCCAAAAGAGAAATTCCAGGTTCATCATATTGTCTATGATCACCGGGTAGCTCCATGTACCATGATCCCAAGATTTGATCAGGCCGGTTTCGGGATGGAAACGGGTAGCCAGTGATTCGGCACCTTGAAGCATGATATCTTTATAATGTTCGTTTCCAGTAATCCTGTAAGCATTACCAAAACTGCAGTATAACATAAAGCCAAGGTCATGAGTGCCTTTATTGTCTTTTTCCTTTTCAAGTATTTCCAGTTTTTGTTCTGCCAAGGCAAGCATGGAAGAATCTCCCGACATTTCAAATAGGTACAGTAAGGTGCCAGGGTAGAAGCCAGATGTCCACCATGAAGTCCCTGAGGGGATCAGTTTGTCTTCTTCTTTATTATAAGTCCTTGGCAGTTTATCCTCAGGAACTAGGCTGCCCAAGTGCTGGTACTGCTGCACAGAAAAATCAATATTTTTTTTGATGAAATCGGCATTGATGGAAGCAGCTTCGACTTTTTCATGGTCTTGTTGCTCATTACTTGATTTGGGGCCACATGAGTTCAAAAAGGTAGCTAAACCCAATGCGGACATGGTTAATGCTTGCTTGATTTTCATTGGTTAAATTATTTGTTCTTGGAATAGTTGTTTGTATTAGATGATAATTTTTTCGCCACCCGACGTCTTTTTTAAAAAGATCACTGTAAGGGGAATCTTCAGATAATCCTTACCTGAAGGCCCCTTTTTCATTGGGCTAATATATAACTTTTATTAGTTTCTCTCCATATCGTTTTGTTTTATTGTATGTTGAAAATATTTGGTAAGATATCGAAAATTTTAATAAATGAATGATAAAGTATTGTTGGTGCTGCATTGCAAGAGGGCGTCATGGTCAGCTTTTTTGGATGGCGATGATCAGGCTCTTGAAGTAGTTAATTCCAATAATATCGATGGATTATATAAATTATGGGCAATAGTGTTCAGGATGTGTTTTTTCATCTGATAGACGGCTGGGATAAATTGAGTCCATCCAAATCAGTGAAAGGGTATTTGTTTGCTTGTCTTAGGAGAGGTTAGTTGGAAACTTTTCAAAAATAAAAGAAGGAAGTGGATATGTGCTTGGAGGAAGAATAGGCGTTTTTTATTTCCGTAGATGTTCTGGAAGAGGACCTATGACTTTGATTTCAATTAATTAAAATTATCGATAAGGAATAGGTTTGAAAACAGGGGATTTATTAAAAAGAGTAAAGGGAATTTTATCTGCTATGATGAACCTGAAATAATAACTAGGGACAAGCTTAAATTAGGGCGTGAAGACAGGGCGTTAATCCTGATGAAATATTCAGAAGAAAAATTGGTTGTGGATATTAAAGGAAATGAAAGGTTATAGTGGGCGAAGTTCATGAGGAAAATGAAGTGTTTAGAATAAATTTTGTTCAGAAAGAGGTTAATAATAGTGATGAATGGCGAATTTATGTGATTGTTGAGCGACTATTTTATTTTTATAAAAATACCTTGATGGATTGCGGAAAATATAATATCTGATATGAATAATTATATTTGATTGTAAATAATTAAACAAAAGCTGTTTATTTTTTATCTGACTTTTGTAGTGGTTTATGTAATAAAACGAAATAATATGTTTTCGGTTTGTTTGATTTAGAGAAATTATATGTAAGTTTAGGGAGATAGTAGTTATGCGATCACTCCCAGAACATACCGTAAATGAATTAGTTAACTTGCTTAGACAAGGTGAATTGCAAGCCTTTGATGAGTTATATTACAGGTTCTTGCCTAGGGTGCTGGGATTTGCTAAAACTTTTATTTGTGATCAGCAGGAGGCGGAAGAAGCAGTGCAGGAAGTTTTTATAAAAGTATGGGAGAAAAGGGCTTCGTTAAATTCTGAATTGAATTTTAAGAGCTACTTATTCGTTGCGGTTAAAAATCAAATTTACAACAAGATCAGGAGTGCCAAGAAGTTTGTAGATATAGCAGATATGGGGGCTGATATAGCTTCTTCAGAAATGCATGTTTATGATAAGCTTACCAATGAAGAATTGGAGCAAACAGCCTTTGTTTTACTAGATCAATTGCCTCAAATTCAAAAGAAGGTTTTTACCTTAAATAAGTTGGATGGTTTGAGTCATAAGGAAATTGCAGCTATGTTGAATATTTCTGTCAGGACAGTGGAACATCATGTTTACTTAGCCAATAAACAATTAAAAGCCAATATGCTGCAGCATGCTTCAATGATTAATATCTTTTTGATCTTTTTGCTTAATGTTTAGATAGGCTGCTTTTTATCTTTTTGGATCATCTTAATGCTTTCACTTTAGGTTTTTATAAGGGATACTTGTCTCCTTACCAAAATAACATGGATATTCCAGGGCCCTCATTTCTAATAGTGTTGGAGATTGCCAAATGAGGAAAGCGAATGGGGCTGGATCATCATTTATTATTTCATGAGTTTGTACTCATGGTTTCATTTTATGAATGGCCTATAAGGGTATAATCAAAAAGATATTGTTGATTCTGAAAAAAAATACTAATATTTTTTAGTTGTATAATTAGTTTTTTTGATTTTTTATTTTGTGATAGGCCTTTTTTGATGATTGTTTTGGTTTAAAATTCTTATATGGCCTTGGGGCTGGGTTTTTGTGTTAAATTATTTTTAATATTTCGTTAAGTAGTTTTCTTTTTATAGGTGTATTACCTCAAAGAAGAAAGAGAACACCGTGAATAAGGATAAACTCATAAGGTTTTTAAATAATGAGGCTTCGCAGTCAGAGCGGCTTGAGGTAAGTAGATGGCTAGAGCAGCCTGGGGCCCAAGAGAAGTTGGATGCTTTGATAGAGGAATCCTGGGCTGAGACAGAAAATTGTGATAGCCCTGAAAATGCCGAGCAGATACTTCTTGGAATCCATCAAAAGATTAAGAAAGAGGGGGAGGAGCTCCCAAATAGTAAACGAAGAGATATATGGTGGCCAGTGACAAAACTAGCAGCTTCATTGCTCCTTATGGCGCTATTATCAGTAGTGGTTTATCGACAGATCAACAATATGGATGAACCAGAGGTGATAGAGGAGTTGGTGGTTTATACAAAAGAGACCAAGAGTGGGCAGAAGCTAAAGTTGAGATTGCCCGATAGGACATTTGTGGTTTTAAATGCCAACTCCTCCCTGAGTTATACCTCGGAATTTGGGAAGGAAATCCGTGAAGTCGAGCTTAAGGGAGAGGCCTTTTTTGAGATAGCTTCTGATGAGAAAAGGCCTTTCAAAGTGCGGACTGGTGACTTGGTGACTACTGCTCTAGGGACAGCCTTTAATGCCTATTCAAGAGAAGAGGAAATAGCTGTGGCCTTATCAGAAGGTAAAGTGATGGTAGAGCAATTGGATTTGGACGGCGAGGACAAGGAAGTGTTGCTTGCTCCAGGTCAAATGGCTAGTTATACTCCAGAAATAGATGCAAAAATTCAAATAGAGCAATTTGAACCTTTAAAAGTGATGGCTTGGAAAGAAGGTAAAATCAGGTTTAAGAGCAGTAGGTTGAGGGAGGTCGTTAATGATCTGGAAAAATGGTACTGCATAGATATTGTGATGGAGAAAGGAGTGGGGCCTAACAGGAAGGTTTCAGGTTTGTTTGATAATGAGAGTTTGGATAATATTCTAAGAGGCCTTTCTTTTTCTCTAGGGATAAAATATGAAATACAAGAAAATAAAGTGGTGCTAAAAAAATAAATATGCCTATGAATAAAAAGACAGGACAGCCTTCCATCGCCAAATGAATAACTGTCCTGAAAGTTTCAAGTGACTAACTTTAAAACATTTAACAAAACTATGAAAAGAAAACTACTAGACCTAATCAAGATGGTGTCTAAAAACCTGTTATATGGTGTAATCATCCAATGTATATTTCTGTCCTCACTGATGGCCAAGGAAGGAAATGCACAGATCAAGCCCTTGGATAAGGCCTTTGTGAAAGTAGATGGCCGGGAATGGACAGTAAGGGCACTGTTTGAAGAGATGGAAAGCAAGACAGACTATGTTTTTGTATATCCAGATGACGTAGTTGATAATAAACCTATGGTGAGTATTGGTAATGAAGAACTTTCAGTAGAGATGGTTCTTACAGAAATCGCCAAGACCACCGGACTAAAATTTAAGCAAGTCAATAATAGCGTTTATGTTGGAAGACAACGCGATATTGCAGTTGCTTTAGATAATGTGCGAAAAAGTGTATCAGGTAAAGTGACTTCAGCTAATGAGCCTGCGGGGATTCCGGGAGTTACAGTGAAAATTAAAGGAACCACAACTGGTACTATTACTGATATTGATGGTAAATATACTCTTGAAGTGCCTTCTGAGTCTTCTGTTTTGGTATTTAGTTCTATTGGTTATAAGACAATAGAACTAACAGTTGAATCTAGATCAGAAGTGAATGTGGTTTTGGAGGAAGATACCCAAGCTTTGGATGAAGTAGTGGTAGTTGGTTATGGACAACAAAAGAAAGCTAGTCTTACAGGAGCTGTTGCTTCCTTGAAATCAGAGGATTTAGTTCAAGTTCCTGCGGCTAATACATCACAGCTTTTAACAGGTAGAGTGCCTGGCTTAATTACTAAACAAACATCTTCATTACCTGGGGATGATGGCACTACCTTGAATATCAAGGGTTTCGGGTCTCCGTTGGTGTTGGTGGATGGAATTCAAATGAGTCTTAATGGCATCGATCCAAATGATATTGAAAGCATTTCAGTCTTAAAGGATGCTTCTGCTGCTGTTTATGGTGCCAGGGCAGGTAACGGGGTGATTTTGGTGACTACCAAAAGAGGTTCTTCAGACAAAGCTCGAATTAGCTACAACGGAAGTTATACTTTACAGGAAGCGACAGCCTTTAGAAAACATGTTAATGTTGGAGAGTGGGCAGCTTTAATGAGAGAAGGTGAATTGAATTTGGGCATGAACCCAACTTTTTCTGAAGAAGAGGTTGCTAAGTATCAAGCAGGTACAGAGCCTGGGTATACAGATAATAGATGGGTAGATGGTTTAATTGACAATTTCGCCCCAATGCAACAACATAACTTAAGTGTTTCACAAAAGAAGGATAACGTTAGATATTATACTTCTTTGGGTTATACCAATCAAGAAAGTGTATTCCGTTCTAGGGACTTTGATTATAGTAGAATAAATGTAAGATCTAATGTTGATGTAGATGTAAATAAGAATTTAAGTTTTGGCTTGGATTTGTCCTATCGAACTGAAAATACATCAAGACCTTTGGAAGATTTAGGTGTGATTTGGAATGATCTTCAAGTAGCCCAACCTAGATATCCGATTGCTTTAATGGATCCAACTAAAGTTCCATATACAGGTTTCAATGAAAGAAACCCTATTGCGAGGACTCAAAGGGATATTTATGGTAACTATGATTATAATCAGCAATTTTTTACAGGAATACTAAAAGGTGAATATAAAATTCCTGGTCTCGAAGGGTTGGCTGTTAGAGGTCAAATGAATGTCATGAACCGTACTCGATATACCAAAACGCTAAATACTCCATATGACTTGTATGAGTACGATTATGCTACTGAAGAGTACATCCTAAAGTCTAGTAGTGGAACAGATATCCGTCTATCTGAAAGCACCAATAGATATTTACAGGTTTATCCAATGTTGTCACTTAACTATGATAAAACTTTTGGGGACCATGTAGTAAGAGGCTTGTTGTTGACTGAATCCATTGAAACACATTCAAATAGTTTTTCAGCAAGTAGAAGGGATTTGATTTCGGCTGAAGTTCCTCAGTTGAGCACAGGAGGTGATCAAAATATTGGCGCTAGTGGAGGCGAGAGCGAAACAGGAAGATTGAGTTATGTAGGTAGAGGTAATTATGCTTACAAGGACAGATATCTTTTTGAAGCTACTTTCCGTTACGATGCCAATGCACAATTTGCCCCTGATACAAGATGGGGATTTTTTCCTAGTGTATCTGGTGCTTGGAGAATTTCTGATGAATCCTTTATGGATGCGAGCAACAATTGGTTAGATGATTTGAAACTAAGAGTTTCTTATTCTCAGTTAGGTAATGATAGTAATATTACTGGATATCCTTATATCACTGGTTACGACATAGTTGGTGGAAGAGGGTATTTGATAGGAGATGTCTTAGAACGCTCATTGAGATCAACAGGTATTCCTAACCTAGGAGTTACTTGGGAAAATATGACGATCTATAATATTGGTTTCGACTTTACTGCTTTCAAAGGTAAATTGACTGTTGAAGCAGATTATTTTGACAGAACTAGAGAAGGTATCCTTGCTACTAGACAAAACTCACTTCCATCAACTGTGGGAGCAGTACTTCCTCAGGAGAACCTAAATAGTCAAAGAGTTAAAGGGTTTGAGGCAATGGCTAATTATAGAGGAAGAGTAGGGCTATGAATTTTACTATTTCACCTAACCTTACTTATTCTAGGTCTGAATGGATTCATTTTGAAGAGCCTGAATACACAGATCCTGATGATATTAGGCTTTCACAGAGATCAGGAAATTATACTAATAGGCAATTTGGATATGTTTCTGACGGACTGTTTATGAGTCAGGAAGAGATTGAGAATCATCCAATTGATCAAGATGAAGTAGGGAATACTACATTGATACCAGGGGATATTAAATATAAGGATTTGAACGGTGATGGTGTTATAACTAGTTTGGATAGAGCCGTAATTGGCAGAGGAGGTTTTCCTGATATGACTTATGGCTTGAATTTAAATGCAAGTTATAAGGGCTTTGTTTTGGATGTATTGTTCCAAGGTGCTTCCAAGTTTAATCTTATGGTAAGCGGATCTGCAAGGAATATGTTTGCTAATGGCTCAATTCCATTACAATACCAAGCTGACTACAGATGGACTCCTGATCCAAATAATCCAACTGTGAACATTAATCCAAATGCAAAATTACCAGGTGCAACTATTGATGCTACAGCCAATAATAATGTTGCTTCAGATTTCTGGTTATTGGATGGTACATATATGAGGTTGAAAAACATCAATTTGGCTTACAATCTTAAGAGTGAGTGGACTAGCAAAATTGGTTTGAATAATGTACAGTTTTACTTATCTGGAACCAATCTGGTTACCTTTTCAAAATTAGGTATTTATAAGAATGCTTTAGATCCTGAAACACCTTCAGACCGTGGAAATTATCCACTTCACAGAAACTATACTTTAGGATTGAGATTTAGCCTTTAAAATTTGAAATACCATGAGAACTATACATAAAATATTACTTGGTGCTTTAACCATTGGGTCTTTACAGGGTTGTTTGGATGCATTGGATAAAGAACCAAAAGACATTATTTCGCAAAATGCTGTTTATCGTGACCCAGAATTGGTGGATGCTCTACTCTTAAACTTATACAGTAGAGTGCCTTTTCAACAAACTGGAGGACAAGCAGACTTTAATATGGGACTTATTGCTGGTGTAGGTGGTGAATGTAGACCATTTGGCGCTTGGCAAACTCCCTATACTGCATCTATTGCTATTTACGATGAAACTGGAGCAGGAGCCTTAAATTATTGGCCTTATGATGAAGTAAGAATAGCTAATCAAATGATTATGGATCTTACTGAATCAGATTTTGATCAAGAATATATTGACCAACGAATAGCTGAAATACGATTTCTCCGTTCGGTTATGTATTTTAAGATGGCCAAAAGATATGGGGGAGTACCTTTGGTTTTGGATGTGCAAGACGTAAATTCTTCTCCAGAAGATTTATTTGTAGCAAGGAATTCCGAAAAAGAAGTGTATGACTTTGTATTAGGTGAACTTGAGGCTGTTTCATCTACTTTGCCTGAAACTTACGGTGCAGCTGATAATGGAAGGTCTACTAAATGGGCTGCATTAGCATTGAGAAGCCGTGTGGCATTATACGCTGCTAGTATTGCTAGGTTTGGGACACTGCAATTGGATGGCCTTTTAGGCTTCCCTAGTTCTGATCAACAGAATTACTATACAATATCCAAAAATGCAGCTCTGGAAGTAATTAATTCTGGTCAATTTGAGCTGTATAACAAGTTTCCAAACGATCCTGAGCAAAACTATCATCAATTGTTTATCGATGAGGATAACCCAGAAGTGATTTTTGCGGAAAGGTGGGATTTTGCATTGAACAGAGGACATAGTTGGGATAATTTGTGTACTCCTGCAGGTTTTAATTCCTCTTGGAATTCAAATTTCAACGCTTTTGTTGATTTGGTAGAACAGTTTGATTTTGTTGATGGAAGGTCTGGTGAAATTGATCGTTCTTTATATACAGCGGATAATTCATGGGATATTGATGACTTCTTTGGTCAAAGAGATCCTAGATTTAGGGCATCATTCTTTTACCCAGAAACTCAATGGCAAGGTGGAACTGCTTATTTTCATACAGGAACTTATGCAACCATAGATGGGGAACGTAAATATATGACATCTGGTAAGATTGGTGAATGGCCAGCTGCATCCGAACAAAGAAATAGAGTTCGTACTGGTGTCTATATTAAAAAGAGGGTTGATGAAGCTATGTTGGATCCAGCAGGAGGGCAATCAAGTACTGATTTCCATTATTTAAGATTGGGAGAATTGTACCTAAACTTAGCAGAACCGAGTTTTTATCTAGGTGAAACCAGTTCAGGACTCTCTGCTATTAATATGTTAAGAGAGCGTGCAGGTATGCCATTGTTAATGGATTTGACTGAAGAATCAATTAGACGTGAAAGAGCTGCTGAATTGTCTTTGGAAGAGCATCGTTATTGGGATTTGAGAAGGTGGAGAGTGGCCCAAGAATATCTCGACGGAAGACGTATGCAAGGGTATCAATATAAATATGACTTAGATACCGATGAGTATTTCATTACACTTACTAATGCAGAAGGTCAAGCTAGAGTATTCCAGGATAGACACTATTATTTCGCTCTAGGTAGAGGTAAAATAGCTGAAAATCCAAATTTAGTTGAAAATCCAGGCTACGAATAAATATCGAAGATTTTTGAGATCAAAAGGCCGGTTATTTTAACTGGCCTTTTTGATCTACGGTAAGTATGAAATAGTGCGGATGGACTATATTCGTCTTTTTAAAAAAACACATACAAAAAAATGAAGAAATCTTATTGGTTAGGCTGTCTTATATTGCTTGCGGGCTTTGGGTGCAGTCAGAAACAAGTGGGCAAAACTACAGGGGGGGATAAGCAGAATAAGCCCAATGTTTTGCTGATTTATACAGATGATGTGGGCTATGGGGATATTGCTGTTTATGGAGGTAAAGTTCCTACTCCCCATATTGATAAACTGGCAGAGGATGGTTTGTTGTTTACTAATGCCTACGCTACGGCTGCTACCTGTACACCGTCCCGTTATTCATTATTGACAGGGGAATATGCATGGAGGGCCAAAGGAAGAGGAGTTGCTCCAGGGGATGCTTCTGCCCTCATTAAGCCAGGAATGGAAACTTTGCCTTCTGTAATGCAGAGCGCAGGTTATAGAACTGCTGTGATAGGAAAGTGGCATTTGGGCTTGGGAGGAGAAGAAGGTCCGGATTGGAACGGAGCCTTAAAGCCTGGCCCATTGGAAATTGGTTTTGATTATTCATTTATCATTCCGGCAACAGGTGATCGGGTACCGACGGTATTTGTGGAAGACCATCATGTGGTAGGCTTGGATCCAAATGATCCGATTGAGGTAAGTTACAGAAAGAAAATTGGGGATCGGCCTACCGGTAAGGAACATCCGGAGCAATTGAAAATGATGTGGTCTCATGGACATAATCACACGATAGTAAATGGCGTCAGTAGAATCGGATATATGTCGGGTGGCGAGTCAGCACTTTGGAGAGATGAGGATTTTGCCCAAACTTTTGTGGACAAGGCAGCATCATTTATTACTGAAGAGTCAGAAAAACCTTTCTTTATGTACTTTTCTACCCATGATATCCATGTGCCAAGAATAGCCAACGAACAGTTTCAGGGTACAACAGGATTGGGTCCTCGAGGAGATGTAATCGCCCAGCTGGACTGGACAGTGGGGGAATTGATGAAATTGTTAAAAGCGAATGGCATGGAAGAAAATACCATGGTAATTTTTTCCAGTGACAATGGTCCTGTGCTCGATGATGGCTATGAAGATGAGGCCAGGGAAAAATTAGGGGATCATCAACCTTGGGGGACGCTAAGCGGTGGGAAGTACAGTGCATTGGAAGCGGGTACCCGTGTTCCTTTTATCGTGAAATGGCCAAAGGGCATCAAAGCCGGTACGATTTCCAATGCCTTGTTCAGTCAGGTAGATATGTTGGGTTCGATGGCAGCACATTTTAAAGTGGCTTATAACCAGGAGCAAGCAGTGGATACCCAAGATGCTTGGGAAAGTCTAGTGGGCAATGATCAGGATGGTCGATATGCTTTGGTTCAAGAAGCACTTTTTAGTAACCTTGCCTATGTCAGACAGGATGGATATAAATTTATACCGGGCAACAAAGGTCCAAAAATGGTGCCTTGGGGACCAAAAATAGAAACTGGATTTTCTAAGGAGGACCAATTGTTCGATCTGAAATTAGACACAAAGGAGAAAATGGACCTATCCAAAGCGAAGCCAGAGGTGCTTAAGGAAATGAAGAATGAGTTAGAAAGTATCATTGGAAAGTAAAAACACAAAGGGCCGGAGTGAATAGCTGTCGGCCCTTTGTGCTTAAGGGGCAGGAATTAAATGATTTGTATGTCCGCAATTGTACCAGTAAGTTTTAACATTTATAATATTCTCTAAAAAGAGCACCCTGATCTCTCAGAAATACAAAATGAAATCAATGTACTTGTCTCTGGCCAGGTAGATCCGTGGGAAATAAGTTTATTGGTGTTAAAATGAAAAATCATACTAGATAAATAGTTTCTCTTCATTAGGGCAAAAAAAATACGGCTTTTAGGAAGATTTTGGAGAGAAAATTAACGAATAATTATTGAGATTGCTTTAAAAATATAAAAGGATGAATTTTAATTTTGCTCGCTTGCTCATCAGTGCATTGGTGATAAGCTTTTTTTCATGCCAAAATACTTCTAAGGAAGTGGGGAGACATGGTACAGCCCCTAATATAATTTATGTTTTGGCTGATGATATGGGGATTGGAGATGTACAGGCCTATAATCCTGAAGGAAAGATCAAAACACCTTATTTGGATCAAATGGCTGCAAATGGTATGAGATTTACCGATGCCCATACCTCGTCAGCGGTGTGTACCCCCACCCGTTATGGGATTTTGACAGGAAGGTATAATTGGCGTTCGAGGTTGAAAAACGGTGTATTGGGTGGATATTCGGAGCCCTTGATTGATACGGCCAGGACCACTGTTGCCTCTATGTTAAGTGACCAGGGATACCATACCGCATTTATAGGTAAGTGGCACCTTAGCTGGAACTGGGGAAAAGATGAAGCTGGAAAAGTAGACTTCAGTCTGCCAGTTACCCATAACCCAAATGACAAGGGTTTTGACTATGCTTATGGCCATGTGGCCTCCTTGGATATTCCTCCCTATATCTATGTGGAAAATGGAAAGGTTACTGCAGTTCCAACAGATTCTACAGAAAGCAAAGATAAATATGGTTGGTGGAGAAAAGGAGCGACTTCACCGGATTTTGACCATTTGGATGTGACCCCTAACTTCTTTAGAAGAGGGATTGCTTATGTGCAGGAGAGGGCCAAGACGGGGAAACCGTTTTTCCTCTATCTACCCTTACCATCTCCACATACACCTATTTTGCCCTCTGAAGCATGGCAAGGAAAAAGTGGTTTGAATCCATACGGGGATTTTGTGATGATGGTAGACGATTATATGGGCAAGCTTTTGGCGGCCGTTAAGGAAGCGGGTATTGAAGACAATACCTTGATTATTTTTACCAGTGATAACGGCTGCTCTCCAGCGGCAAAGATCGATGAGCTGATAGCCGAAGGACATTATCCAAGTGGAACCTACAGGGGGCATAAAGCGGATATTTATGAAGGAGGGCATCGGGTGCCATTTATCGTAAAATGGCCCAAAGTGATTCAGGCAGGAAGCGTAAATGATCAAACGATCTGTACCACGGATTTAATGGCCACATGTGCTGATTTGGTCAACTATACCTTGAAAGATAACGAAGGAGAGGATAGTTATAGTATGTTGCCGCTTTTGGAAGGTAAGGAGCAAAAAGGCGGCTTCAGAGAAGCTACCGTCCATCATTCCATCAATGGAAGCTTCGCTATCAGGCAGGGGGATTGGAAGCTGGCCATGACAGCAGGTTCTGGCGGCTGGAGCTACCCGACTCCCAAAGAGGTGGAAACAATGGATTCGATACCTCCTGTTCAGCTGTTCAATCTAAAGGATGATCCAAGTGAAAGGACAAATCTTCAAGCAGAGCATCCCGAAAAAGTAGCGGAACTTCAGGCCTTATTGACCAAATATATTGAAGATGGCAGAAGTACACCGGGAGCTCCCCAGTCAAATGAAGGAGAAAAGGTATGGAAGCAACTTTGGTGGATGAAGTGATTGATGTCTGGTAGGGAAAGCTAAAAAAGAGTCAATGAAGTACAAGAACCCAAAATACCTTTAATTTTATTGATCTTTGACAGTACATCTCATGGTCAGGTGCTTAGGGAATTATCAAATCAGCCTGCCTTTGCCACTGTTTTATTGCCCAACAGCATCTGACACCAGTGCTAATAATTGTAGTTCTGGGGGAATATCTTCTTCAGGAAAAGATAAAGATTTCTGGCTTTTTAGAAGAAAAATGAATTTGGATTCTTATATTAGGACAAATGGTCTATATCTAATATTGGTTTAAATCCAAAAGTTTGTTTTGTAATAAGCTTAATAGAGTACTGATTATGAATAAGAGTTATACCGAAAAAGATGCTGAACTATGGGGAAATATAGTCAGAGGGGATAGGGAGAGTTTTGCTCGTGTCTATAAGGCTTATTCCAATGATCTGTATAGGTACGGTTTTGGTTTTACCAAAGATGGGAATCTGATCCAAGATGTGTTGCATGATGTGTTTGTACATGTTTGGAGCATCAGGAATAATATATCCATACAGAAATCCATCAAATTTTATCTTTTTACCACTTTTAGAAGAGAATTGATTAAAGTGGTCAATGAGCAGTATAGAAGGGATTCTTTAGAGGATTACCATGCTCAGTTTTTATGGGAATCCTCATTTGAGGAATTATTGCACAAGCATCAAATTGTCTCAGAATCCAATGTGAAAATCAACGAGGCTTTAGAAAGTCTTCCTTTAAGGCAAAAGGAAGCAATTTATTTGAGAGTGATAGAAGAATTGGGCTATGAGGAAATTTCCGAGTTGATGGGGGTACAAGTTCCTTCAATTTACAATTTGATTTTTAAAGGCATCAGGACCTTGAAGAGCAGTTTGGATTTAAGGAAAATAGCGATCAGCATTCTGTGTTTATTCATCCTGAGTAGCTAATATTGGCTGATGAGGCCTTGTTCTTTGGCGCAATACCAGATATGAAAAATAATTTAAAATTTTTTAGAATTAGGCGATGAGATTTTAGGGGTTTTGTACTCTGTGATTCAGATAGTACAAAAGAAGATGAAAGCCTATAATAAAATAGAAGACTTATTGTTTGATCAATCTTTTAAAGATTGGGTGCTTCAAGGTGAACCATTAGGGAATCTTAAATGGAAGAATTGGATTTCTCAAAATGAGGACAATCGACTACTTTATGAGCAGGCAAAGGCCATTTTGATTTCTCTAAATGATCAGGGAGAAATCATGGATGCTGCAATGCAAAGTAAGCTTTTTAATAGGATTGAAAATAGCATCCAAACAAAGTCAAGGAATCAACTTCCACATGAAAAGTACTCTATTTGGAACCAGGCCTGGTTTAGGGCGGCAGCCATATTGTTGTTGGTTGTAGGCTTGTCCATTGCCCTATCGAATATAAAAACAATTGAAAAGGAAACCTTAGTAGAAGAAGTGGGCAGGGTGGTCAAGTCCAATCCGATGGGACAAAAATCGAAACTTTACCTGCCTGACGGGACCATTGTTTACTTAAATTCAGGCAGTGAGATTGTGTATCAAGAGAATTTTGGAAAGAGTAATAGGGATATTGACTTGAATGGGGAAGCATTTTTTGAGGTGGCACATGATACCTTATTGCCTTTTAGGGTAAAATCCAGAAATATGATGACCGTAGCAGTGGGGACATCCTTCAATATTAAAGCCTATCAGGAAGACACTCCTAGTATACAGCTGGCCACCGGAAAGGTAAGGGTCTATAGCATGGATGATGAAGAAAAGGAAGTCTTTTTGGATCCAGGAGAAGAAGCCTCCTTAGGCAGCGTAGGATTAGAAAAGGGGAAGTTTGACCGGAAAAATGCATTTGGCTGGAAGGAAGGAGTCCTTAGTTTCACCCAAATGAGATTCTCGGAGGTTAAACAACTACTGGAACGCTGGTATGCAGTTGAGATAACTGTTAATAATTCCCCAAAGAAAGACGAAAAAGTATCAGGAGAGTATAAGGATGCCATTTTGGAAAATGTATTAAAAAGCCTAGGATACACCATGGGTTTTGACTTTAAAATAGACCGTAAAAAAATAACCATATACTTTAATACAAATGCCAATGAATAAATTCTGACAAAAAAAGCCAATGATCACTCATTGGCTTGGTCGATAGACAGCCAAGTTTCTCAGGCTTTAGGCCGTATATCGATGTTTTAATGCCTTATGTAAAACAGTAAAACATTTCAAAATTATGAAAAAAACATTACATGCAATATGTATGATAGGAAAATACTATCTGTATGGATTTGTGTTTCAGTTACTTTTCCTGAACCTGATCTATGCAGGGCCTAGCAAGGCACAAGAATCGCTGGACATCACTAAGGTGTCCTTGAGCCTTGATCTTAATGAGGCTTCTTTGGCAGAGGCTTTTAAGCAGATCAATGCTAAGACTGAGTTTAAATTTATTTATAAAGATGAACTGGTCAGAAATTTACCTCCAGTTAATATTAAGCTAGAAAATCAATCACTTGAAGCTGTATTGATTAATTTGGCTAGAAGTCATCAGTTGTCATTCAAGCAGGTGGATAATACCATCAGCGTTAAGGAACATAGGAGAAAAAACTCCACTCCCGCCATCACTGTACAAGTTGAAGTGAGCGGTACCGTGACAGCAAAAGACGGCCAGCCTATTCCAGGCGTAACGGTGGTGGAGCAGGGGACGGTAAATGGTACAGTGACCGACTTGGATGGTAAATATTCCATTAGTGTGGAAGAAGGAGCCAACCTGGTGTTTTCATTTGTGGGCTATCTTTCTCAAACCGTTACAGTAAGTAACCAATCTACCCTTAATATAGTTTTGGAGGACGATGTCAGCGACTTGGAAGAAGTAGTTGTGGTAGGTTATGGTACCCAGAAGAAAGGAAACCTTACCGGTGCAGTGGGGATGACTGACGGGGCAGTGCTTCAGGAAAGGCCGATTACGAATATTACAGATGGTCTCCAAGGGGTCGTGCCCGGATTGAACATAATTCCTTCAAATGGTACACCAGGTAGTGGTGCCAGCATCAATATCCGTGGTGCCACCAGTATCAATGGAGGTTCTCCTCTGGTCTTGGTAGATGGTGCTCAGATGGATATCAATAATATCAATCCGCAGGACATAGAAAGTGTAACAGTCCTAAAAGATGCTGCCTCTGCTGCAATATATGGTGCAAGGGCAGCATTTGGGGTGATTTTGATCACTACAAAAAAGGGTACTAGAAATGCAGCTCCTCAGTTTAACTATTCAGGGAACTTTTTTGCAGCACAGCCAACTATTTTACCTGAAAAGTCTGACAGTTATAAATATGAAATGTATGTGAATAGCATGGTGAGCAGTACCAACGGTGCCAGGGTATTCAATGATGATCACCTAGGGTTGATTCAGGATAGGGTAAATGGTACTATATCCAATGATTATACTTTAGCCCCTTCTGGCTCTTTTTATTATGAGCATGCGAATACGGATTGGGCAGATCTGGTATTTGCTACTGCTGCTCCAGGGCAAAACCATAATTTGAGTGTGTCTGGTGGAACTGATAAAACGGCCTATCGTGCATCTTTTGCTTATACCCGTCAAGATGGTATTGTGAAGATCGGTAATGACCGATATGAACGGTACAACTTCAATACCAATATGAGTACGGACTTGAACAACTGGTTGACCACCAAATTCCAAGTAAACTTTTCCAAGTCTGAGCAGGATGTACATAACTTGCCTCCGGGCCATGGGCCTTCTATTTTCCATACGGTGTGGAGAGCCAGACCTACTTTGACGCCCTATATGGATTTGGATGGTGTGCCTTATGCTACATTTATCCGTTTGAACCCCGTTGCTACCCTAGAGCAAGGAGGTCGTGATAATAGACATGCATATAACTTAAATACAAAAGCAGGCGTAGAAATGAAGTTTGGTGATTTCCAAGTGTTCTCAAACTTCACTTATAATCCTAAATTCAGACAACGCGTATTGAACAATGTGGATTTCGAATCCACTACCCCTTGGGCCAACTTGAGTGTAAGAAAAGACGGTGGGCCTTCCTATGTAAGGAAAATTAATGAAGTGGATAATTATTATGCTTTCGATATCTATGGAAAGTATGGGAAAGACTGGGAGAGTGGACACAGCTTAGAGGCTACAGTAGGTTTTAATCAGGAAATGGCCACATTTAGTAATGATAATGTCTACAATACGGACATGATCAGTTATGATGTGATTTCTACATCCACAACATTAGGTACACCTGTAGTCACAGATGGATATTCGGATTGGGCCCTAAGAAGTGGGTTCACAAGGATTAATTATAGCTTTATGGGCAAATATCTTCTGGAAATAAATAGTAGATATGATGGCTCTTCCAGGTTTAGGAAGGATGATAGGTTTGGATTTTTTCCTTCGGTATCTGCAGGTTGGAGGGTTAGCGATGAAGAGTTTATGAAAGACATTTCTTGGTTAAATTTATTCAAACTTAGGGCTTCCTACGGAAAGCTTGGTAATCAGGTTACTGAAGTAGATTATCCTTTTGTGGGGTATTTAACAGTACCTCAAACAAGTTGGATTATTGGTGGTCAAAGACCTTTGGGGCTAACGCCTCAAGATCCAATTGGTACTTTATATTCTTGGGAAACTGTTGAAACGACTAATATTGGGGCGGACTTTGTTTTTATCGGTGGAAGGTTAGACGCAAGTTTTGATATTTTCACAAGGAATACAAAGGACATGCTAGTGGAAAGTGATGGTTTGCCAAGCGTTTTTGGAGCTCAGGCTCCAGAACAAAATGCAGCAGATCTTCAGGTAAAGGGTTGGGAAGCTGCTATTGGATGGAATGATAAAGTGGGGAGCGATTTTTCCTATAATCTAAACTTTGTGATTTCTGACTCAAAAGGTGAAATTACTAAGTTTGATAACCCTTCCAAGTCTCTTGCAGCGAGCTATTATGAGGGAATGACCATTGGTGAGATTTGGGGATATGAGACTGTAGGACTATTCCAAACTCAAGAGGAAATTAACAATGCTGCAGACCATACTCCCCTGGGGGCAGGGAATCTTGTGGGGCTTGGTGATGTGCATTATGCGGACCTAAATGAAGACGGGGAAATCTCAGTGGGACAAAATACTGTTGAGAATTCTGGTGATAGAAGGATCATCGGTAACGCTTCTCCCCGCTATTTCTACGGTATCCGTGGTGGAGCGAGCTGGAAGGGTTTTGATTTCAGTATATTTTTCCAAGGCGTGGGCAAGCGCGATTATTGGATAGACGGCCCATTGATGTTTGGCGGTGATGGTGGTTATGGCAATGTGGTGGTGACAGATGACCTTTATGCTAATGTTTGGAGTGATGGATCTGATGGATTACCTGTCAATACAGGTGCTTATTATTTCAGACCAAGCCAAGGTGGTGTAATCAATAGAAATAAGCAGGTTCAGACAAGGTATCTTCAGGACGCTAGCTATTTAAGGTTGAAAAACCTAACCATAGGTTATTCTTTGCCAAAAACAGTGCTTGATAAAGTGAATATCAATAACATGCGCGTATTTGTGTCAGGAGAAAACTTACTGACTTTTACCAAACTTAACGAAAACTTTGATCCAGAGGCTTTGTCTCCAAGTCAGGGAGCTTTGGGAAATACTTCTTTTAGCAATGGTGGTAATCAGTCCGGTAAATTGTACCCATTGTCCAAAAAGCTTTCTTTTGGTGTAACAGTAGGGTTTTAATTCATCAACTAAAAAAGAATGATCATGAAAAAAATAGGAATATACCTTCTGGCCAGTCTTTGGGTGTTGACTGGATGTAACGATGAGTTCTTGGATACTTTTCCAAAAACTCAGATAAACGATGAAAACTTCTGGAATAATCCATCGGATTTAGCTACTTATAACAATCAGCTATATGCAATGCAGTTTAATAACGAGGGATTTGGCAGAGGTGGTTTTAGCGCAGGCATGCTTACTGCGGATAATCTTAGTGACAATTCATTTGCCCAAAGTCCTGATGATGTAAGATTGGGTATAAATTCGACCAATAGTCCCGGAAGAAGTGATTGGGACTGGTCATTGGTCAGGGATGTAAACCAAATGTTGGAAAATGTAGCAGGAGCCGATATTGAAGAGAGCCTAAAAAACCAATATATCGCTGAGGCAAGATTGCTAAGAGCATTGAATTATTACGACAAATTAAAACTATATGGTCAGCTACCGATCATTGACCGGGTGCTGACCGAGGATGATGAATTGTTATATGCTTCCCAATCCAGTAGGAACGAAGTAATGGCATTTATCAAGAGTGATCTTGATTATGCCATAGAGTGGATGGCCAGTAGCGCTGCCACTAACCGTTTTGATAGGAATATTGCCCATGCTTTCAGGGCAAGAATCATGTTACATGAGGGGACTTTTAGAAAATACCATGCTTTGGGAGGTGAAAGTGCTTACTTGCAAGCAGCAGTAGAATCCGCACAGGAGATCATGAATAGTGGTGACTATTCTATTAATGTAAATGGTGAATACAATGCCTTGTTTGCCAATGTTGACCTTAGTGGAAACAATGAGGTGGTGTTTTTCAGGGATTATGATGAGGCTTTGCAATTATACAATAACGTAACCAATCTTCTTATCGGCCCTTCATTTGGAGGAACCAAGGATTTGGTAAATGATTATTTGTGTATTGATGGTTTGTCTATTGAAGAGAGTCCCTTGTACCAAGGTGATGCGACCATTGAGGATGAATTTACCAATAGGGATAAACGCTTGGCGGGAACTTTTGCTCAGCCAGGCACCTATTTTGTAGGGGAGCAACTTTATTTGAGTTCTGATCCAGAAGGATTCGTATATACACACTCTCCCTCAGGTTATCAGGTGGTGAAATTCTTTGCAGAAAGCCAGGAAATGCAAGCTTGGGACAGATCATTTATTGATGCTCCGATTATTCGATATGCGGAGATATTACTGATCTATGCAGAGGCCAAAGCTGAGTTGGGTAACATTACTCAAGCTGACGTGAATATGACCATCAATCAGCTGAGAGCGAAAGCGGAAGTAGCCGATCTGATATTGGATCAAGGAAGTATTGTCGCTGATGTGAGGAGAGAAAGAAGAGTGGAATTGGCGTTTGAAGGTTTCCGATATGATGATTTGATCCGTTGGAAAGAAGGTGCACAATTGACAGCGCCTGTTTTAGGATTAAGATTTAATGAAACTGACATTGCGCATTATGATGATTATGAGATTGGAACGGATATCGTGCTCAATGAAGAAGGTTATATTATGTCCAATCAAACCTATCAGTTTGATGAAAGCAAGAACTATTATTTTCCGCTTCCGGTAAATGAACTTTCACTGAATCCTAATTTGGAACAAACTACAGGATGGGATTAAATGTCTTATTTTTGTATTAAATGATTACAGGCAATCCGGTGGATTGCCTGTTTTTTTTTATTCATTATCCCTTCTTCCTTCCATACTATTTTTATCATGCCTTAAGCCATGTTTAGGCCAAATCAGAATTATCTTTGGATCAAGCAGGGATCATCTTCGGATCACCTTCGGATCAAGCATGGATATTTCCCTGTATAATCCGAAGATAATTTGGAATTGTTCCTGGACTAATCCTTAGTGATGGAAAGGGAGCGGAAGCACTAGCCTAAAGTAACTATGGAGTATTCTAAGGGGATCTGCAAGTTCAGGTTGACTTTGAATGATCCGCTAAGGGAACTTCGGTATGAAGGACAGTGGGGCAAGTAGGAATCGCTATTTTTATAAGTTTTGAGGGTGAGGCCGGTCAGTATAAAGCTGATGTAATGATGAGGAGGGTGAAAGAAAAGAGCTTGATCAGGTCCATCATCTAGCTCTTTCAGTTTTATTATAAAGGTATAATATAGCGGAGGAATCGCTTTTATATACTATCATTAAAGTTATGTCAGCCTAGGTGATCTTCATGGAAGGCAGATTTTTGGCCTGATATATTATTCTTTATGGATATACCTGCTTCAAAACGATTTTTTGTGATATAATAATTTACAACTGCTTATTTTCCATAATCGCTTATCAAAGGGACTTGGATATTAAAACTGCTGCCATCTTTTTTTGCATTGGGCCCTTCAACAGCACATGCAGCGTAGAGGACTTTGGGCAAACCATTTTCATCAATTAATAACTGCGGTCGCTCGAGCCTCTTCACTTGTACCTTGCTACCGTTTTTGAGCTGTAGTTCTAGCGGCATAAACATACTTTGTTCCATTTGTTCCCATTTTTCTCCATCATTGGAGCTCATGATGGCAAGACCTGGATCCCCTTTTGTGATCTTTCCGGTGAAGTCTTTGAATATGGCATAGAATTTTTGGCTTTTACTGTGGTACCATACGTAGGGGTCTTCCGCAGAGGCCAATTGACCGTTTTCATCTTTTACATCAAAAACATATTTGTCTTTTGGATAAAAAGGGCCAATGGGGGTGTCTCCAATGGCGACACCATGTACACCTCTCCAAGATGGGGCATAAATATTTCCTTTAAAATACAGCAAGTACTTTCCATCGCTTGGCCGGAAAACTACTGCAGGATTCACCACAATTAGGTTGTCGGGTAAAGCTGTGGTCCCTTTAGGGGATGGATTAAAGACGTTGTCTGGTTTTACCCTTGTCCTTGGGCTTAATAAAGGTTTGTCATATCGGGTAATATTTCCCTTCAAGAGCTCTTCAATGCTATCAAAGGTAACTACGCCAAGCTGTTGGCTTTGTTGGATAAGGTCCCTTTTGCTCAGGTTGCCTCCTGGGGAACCTGGGGATTGCTTGCTCGGATACTTTGATCCAGTATGATAGAGGTGATATTTTCCTTCGAAAAGTTGGATGTGTGGATTGTGCACCGACTGTGCATCCCAAGCCCCGGGCTATCCATCCTTGGCACGCCCTCTGAGTACTACTTTTACGAACTCAAAACCATGATCAGGAAAATCAGATACCGCATAGGCGATTTCGGAATTGATCAACCAGGCGTCAGAGAATTTTTCATGTTCTTCTCCGGATACCCATCTAGCGTAGAACATATGATATTTACCGTCCTCTCCTTTGACCACATTTCCTCCCCAAACAAAATAGCCATCTTGATTCAATGCCGATGAACCAACCAAAATAGGGCTTGCCCCATTATCTGTTAATGCAGCATCTACTTCGCCTGGTTGGATTTGTATTTGGGCCATTATAGACGAAAAACTGAAAGCCAATAATAGGATGACTAAGAGGATTTTGAACTTCATTTTTAGTGCTTTTTATAAAGGTACTAAAAATAGGTCGTTAGGACTAAAGTGAGTGTTGGTAAGACTTTAACTATAACCTAGTGGAAGAGCTTATTCACTAGCTTGTTGGATGCTTGTTCTTCCTCTCGGCATTATGTTTAATGTGTTTAAATAGAGGGGAGCGGTGAGTAGATTGAATTATTCACCGCTCATCAATAAACGGTAAGGTTTCCTGAGCAGAAAGTTTAATGGTGCTATGGATATAATTATCCACCTGTAGAAACTTGGCTGCGATCAAAGCAGAAGTGGCCTTTTTGAATCTTTTATAGTATTTGGAGTGCAGCTTACTGATATCAATATCGTTTTTTATGGTCTTTTTGGCCAGGTCGTCCATTTTTGTTTCATCTAGGTCTTCGAAATTTTTCAAGTAATCATTAATGATGATCATGCGATCTCTGGCTATTGATTTTCTTTCTTCTTCATATTGCTTATAGATCATCCAAAAACTGTTTTGCTGATTTTCTGGTAAGTCCATATATATTTCTATTAATTTTTGCTTGTCAAGTCCAAATTCAGCTTGAATTAATTGGATTTCCTCATCCAAAGTGGTCTGGGCCATCGTGATGGTGGGGGATAAGAGGAATAAAGCGATCAATAATGTGTGCAGCTTTTTCATGGTCATAATGCTTAGTGTTTATACAAATTACTTCAGGAATAAATTAAGCTTTATATTGATCGAATATGCTTTGCGCATAATGGCCGAAAATTGGCAAAATGCGTTGTTGGTTGTTAGGTGATTTTTTGGTTGTGCGTGTTTATAAGCTTTTTTGGGTGGTTTGTTTTTAAGGGGAAACCAATGTTTCAAGGTGGAATGGAGGAAATTGAAAGATGGCATGATAAAATAAATCTTTTTTTTCAGTAGACTTAAAAGAATTTGGCAAATGCTCCGTTAATAAAATTGAATGGGTTTATTCATATTGAAATTAAGCATAGCCTAAGTGGGCTGTGCTTTTTTTTGGTGGTAATTATTTGATTTTGGCAGGTAAGTTTCTCCTGTTTTGCTCTTGTTCTTTTCTACAGTCTGTGTAATAGTTCTACATTTTTTACTCGTATTATGTTCAAATAGCCTACTGAAGGCCCTTTTTGAAATGGCATAACTTATGAATATTGATATGTAAATGATTAATATGAGCAATTTTCGAAAATTAATTTTCATGTTATTAGCAGGCATTTTGATCGCGATTTTGGCCTTGTTGGGATTGACAGGATACAGGCTCAAAACTGAATCAAATGTGTCAGCCTACCATACTAAGCTAGGGACGGCACCTACTGGTTTATTTTATAGGTAAACAAGAAGACCATGAGACAACTTTTGATAAAAATATTCATACCGGCATTTGTGTTGGTTTCATGTGGGGATGGAAAAGATCAAGTCTCTTCCGAAGAACTGAATACTAAAGGAGAAAGTATTCATATGAGGGAATCCATGCCTGATATTGAAGGTATAAGCGAACTCCAGACACCCAATGAAGAGCCAGTGAGAGTAGAGGTAAAGGAAGAGGATTTACCAAAGGAAATCACTTCTTTGATAGCCAATGACTCTTTACTGTCAACCTTGGAACTGGAAACAGCTTATTCGGTTACTGATGGGGAAAAGAAATATTATGATTTGACTTTTGTCACAGAAGATCAGGAGGATATCATAGTGTCTTTCGACCATAAAGGTAATTTGTTGGAATTATAAATAACCCAAAGAAAAATTAACCATGAAAAAGTACGTATTTATTCTTGCCATCGGGATGCTGATGTCCACTGGGCTTCAAGCGATGGAGCTCTTCCCTACTTCAGCCATGGAGCTGAGTGCTCAGGATAAAGTGGAGATAGCTCCAGAAGATCTACCTCAGCCAGTTAAAGACGCCATTGCGGACAGTGATGAAACGAAGGATTGGACAATATCCAAGGTCTATCAGATGACCGATGATGAAGGAAGTGTGATCTACAAAGTCATTTTTGGAGAAGGTGAAGAAAGTATCACTAAAAAGTATGATGCAGAAGGTAAAGAAATTAAAGAGGATTAGTAGTTTCTTTTATTCATGTGAAAGGCACCGGTTTTTTTAGCTGGTGCTTTTTTGTTTTTAGACCAGTAGCGGAATGTCAAAGGTTCTTTTTAACCACCAGTTCATAAAAGAAATCCTTATAGCTTTCTCCTATGGATATATATACCTCTTTATGGTATAGCTTGACTTTGTTCCGGCTGATATTGGCGATCTGATCTATGGATACTACATAGGATTTATGGATGCGGATGAAGCCCTTGGAAAATAAGCTCATCTCATAATGTTTGATGGAGTTTAAGGTTAAAATGGGCTGAGATTCATGGATGAGATGAATCTTTACATAATCTTTATACCCTTCAAAATAGGAGATGTCCCTTAAATTTATCTTGACGGTGCTATGTTCGACTTTAGCAAAGATAAAACCATGGTTTTCCTTCACTGGGATTTCCTGCTCCGCTGAAGAAGAGATTGAAGTTGGGCTGTTTGATATATTTAAGATTTTGCTGACAGCCCGAAAAAAGCGGTCAAAACTGATGGGCTTGAGTAAATAATCCACGGCATTTATCTCAAATCCCTTAACGGCATATTCGCTATAGGCTGTAGTGAAAATCACCTTGGGTTTTATGGGAAGGCTTTCATAAAACTTGATGCCATTGATGTCTGGCATGTTGATATCCAGGAATATCAGGTCAATTTTTTCACGCATAATGGTATCCATGGCCTTGATAGCTGAGTCAAACTTCCCTCTAAGGCTTAACATGGGGATTTTGGAAATATAATCTTCCAGAATATCCAAGGCCAGGGATTCATCATCGATTATGATACAATTGATTGTCATTTTTTAATGGTAAGGAAGCTTTTAAAAGTGCTGTTTTCGTAAATCTGTTTAAAGCTATGGCGGCCAGGATAAAGTAATTCCATTCTTTTTCTTAGGTTGTTGATACCCACTCCTTCCGGATTATTGTTGATAGATTGACCATCCTTTTGCCGGGATACACTGTTGAGTACAGAAAGGAGGATTTCTTTTTCGTTTTCTACCAATGAGATCATGACAAATGAGGGGGATAGGTAGCTTATCCCGTGTTTGAAAGCATTTTCTATCAAGGTCACGAAAAGCAATGGTTCAATGGGATAGTCCTCGTGAAGTAATTGAAAGGAGTGGCTTATCTTGGGGGCATTTTCTGCGCTGAACTTCAGTTTTTCCAAATTCACATAATTTTTGATAAAGGCAACCTCCTGCCCTAAGCTTACCTTGTCTTTGCCGGATTCATAAAGTACATATCTGAGCATGTCTGAAAGCAATAGTATGGCAGGGGTGGTATCCGCTGATTTCTTTCTTGCAAGAGAATAAATATTATTCAAAGCATTAAATAGGAAGTGGGGATTGAGCTGGTTTTTAAGAAAGTTTAACTCTTTGATCATTCTTTGTTTCTCCAGTTCCTCGTATTTCTTTTTTTCCTGCTCAAACTGTAATATCAGTTCTATGGAAGTCCCCAGTCCCAGGATCATCAGCAACCTCAATAGGGAAGGAGAAAATAGTATAAAATGATAGGGTTTCCTGTCCATATCACCAGGGACAGGCCTATCAAGCTGAGGGGGGATTTCCCTGAAATAATGGTGAATAGCAAGAAATAGAACCATGAACGATATGAAAATCAGGCTATAATGCAGGTATTTTCTTTTGAGAAGGAAATGGGGAATGAGCCAGATAATATTGACCAGATAAAAAAGTATGATGCTGATATTGGTAATGCTGAAATAGAAAAGGGAGAAGGGGCCATCATGCTCACCAATCAAAAAAGAATAAGCTGGGGATAAAATTATCCCCAGAATTAATAGGTGTATCGTCGTTTTAAGAAAACTTTTTTGTTGGTGTATTTGCATGTTTAAATTGATTAATCCTCCTCATCATAATCAACGAATGGCTCGAATTCCCAAATATCATCAAACCTCAGGCTTGAGCTTTTACCCAAGAGAACATAGGCACGCTGATCATTGATGGAGAAAACGGAAGCTCCTGTCCGGAAAGTACCTTCATAATCTGTTTTTTCAAACCATTCATCGCTAGAAGGTCTGTATTCCCAGGTACTTCCCAGAATAGAACCTCTATTGCCCACCGTGATGTAACCATAATTCCCAATGGTAAATGCATTGGCATTGGACCTGTAGATAAGGTAATCATCATCATAGTCAATAGGTCTTTTTTCAGTCCATTCCAAGGTATTCCCATTCAGTGCCCAGAGATCAAATTCATAGGATCCGTTGTTGATTCCGGTGCCAATATACGCAATATCATCAATGACAAAGGCGACCGCTCCCTGACGTTTTGCGCCACCCATACTAATGATTTGCTTCCATGCCCCGCTTGTTGGGTCGTATTGCCAGAAATCCTTTTGTTCACTACCATCATAGCCGGTACCGATATAGCCTTTACCCACAAGTGAAAACCCCACTGCATCGTACCTAGCAGTACCACCAAATTCTGCGAGCTCTCTCCAGGTATCCGTTTCCGGGTCATATTCCCAGAAATCCTTCAGTTTATCTGTTCCGTCATAACCAGTGCCCAAATACCCTTTTCCATCAATGGAAAAGGCTACTGCATTACTTCTGGCTTTTCCGGGGAAATCTGCTTTTCTCTCCCAGTAATCGCCAGTAGGGTTATATTCCCAAAAATCATTGAGGTATTCGTCTCCTGTATACCCACCCATAATAAAAGCGCGCTCTCCAATAGTGAAACTGGCGGCATTGGACCGGCTGTCTCCATCAAAATAGGACCTTCTTACCCAGTTACCTTCACTGGTTTCCTCTTCATCACTTACACAAGAAGTGCCGAATATTATGATTCCCATAAGGGAAAATAAAATGTTGATAAATCTTACTTTAAGCATTGTTCGTTAATTTAATGGAATAAATGTGATGTCTATTTTTATCTTTTGTTCATTGGTGCTTTCTGAAAGGATCAAGCCACTTGTTTCAAGGTCTGTACTGTTAGGTACATTGATCCATAGCGCATCTTCATTGTGTTGTCCTTTAGAGAGTTTATAGTCTATAAAACTTTTGATGGGGATTTCGTAAAAGGTTTTTTCTTGGAACTGTTCATCCCAGGAACTGAGTGTGGTGGTGCCCAAGCTTTGAATCAAGAGATTCTTTTTGTTCACTATGCCGAGATTTACGGTGGTGACGGGGATATTGAAGTACCGGTCATAGGTATTTGGCTGCAATGGGAGAATTAAATTGGCCGAGGCAATGATAAAGGCTTCTGCTTTTTCTTTTAACTCAAGAATTTCAGGGAGTTCCAATCGAATGGCGGCTCCCATGATCTGGTCGGTCATGATGACACCGTTGGATGTTGCTATAGGGATGTTTTCATAGGCTTGTGGGGAGGTGAAATATTGGGAGGTCCTGTCAATATCAAAATGGGTGAATTTGCCAGAACCATTTGCTACGCTTAGTTTGAGTAAGCCTTTTCCCTCATCCAGATCGCTTGGAACCCTATAATGGAAACCAATATAAGAAGAGTTGTTAAACCCCATCAGGGCGCTATTCTCATTTGTACTTAAAACCAGGCCTTTGAATATTTCTTCCAGTTCATCATTGGATTCAAAGATGGAGTTATTGCCTTTGCCCATTTCAAATAGTCTATGGCCAAAATCATAGGGCAATGTAACGGTAAGGGAGTCTTTTGAAGGGACTATTCTTGAGGGCTGTGTAATAAGTGGACTTTGATCAAATTCAAAATTCTGGTAACTGTAAATATTGCCATCATCATCGGTTTCCAGGTTTTCCAATAGTTCGTGAACTTCAATATCAAAACCTGGCAAGGTGTCATAATGGTACTTTTCGTAGAACAATACCAAAACGACAGAATCCAATTGGGCGTCTTCATTTACAGCTGTCTGATTAGTGATGCCAAACTGTAGGTAGGGCATGGCATGTATACTTCCTCTATAATTGTCTTCATGATGTCCTAGGGTAAACGAACTGAGGTTGTTGGTTGCCAAGGAGTCATTGAAATAGGTGAATAAATCGATGTCTGTATATTCTATGATTTGAAGGGCAAGGTCTTCTCCATCAGTTACCACCTGTGGTTTGGTGAGCTTTTCGTTTTCGAAACAGGCCGTTAGGAAAAAGAAGGGAATTAGGAGCTTTATGTTGTGTTTTTTCTGCATATTTTATAGCACTGATGGATGCACTGTTTTTTTCTGGTTATCCGTTGTCACACCAGTGTGAATTTGTTTCTCATAACCTGTCCGATTTATCGGGGTCTTCCACAGAGCTACCTGATTGTAGACAGCTTTGCAGAGAACAAAATCTTATTTCTCTGGACTTTTGTGTGCTTTTGAAAGATGATCATACTATTCAAAAGCTACTGGTATCTTTTCGGATATACTTTTTATACCTGCAAATCAAGTTAAAAAGCCTGTTACTGTGATGTATTATAGATTTAAGGAAGGATTTTGTCGACGAATAGCAGGAAGGGCTCTTTGACTGGGAAGTAGGGAGGAAATTAGTCAATTGCAGGTTGTTTTTATGAGTGCCCGGTTTGTCGTTAAATTTTGGGACTTGGTCTATAAAAGTCATGATTGGGGGATTCCCTATTTAGCTTGCGTCAAAAAGTAATCAAGATGCGTGCTTTCATATATATCATTTGTAGTGCTATTTGTTTTCTGGTTTCCAGTAGTGAGCTTTTTGCCCAAAGGGGTGATGGCTCACTCTATTCTTCCTTCGGGGTGGGCTTGTTGGCTCAGGACCAGTTTGGCCATGCGGCCCGACTGAGCGGTACTGGTTCAGGGGTGAGATCAGCCTATTTTCTCAATCAGCTCAATCCTGCTTCCGGGACCAGTATAAACGCTTTTAATTTTATGGTGGACGCTGAGATCAACTATAAACTGATGAATATTAATACAGGCTCTGAGGAAATCAATATCAACCGGACCAATTTGAGTTTGATTTCATTTTGGTTTAGGACATCAAAGAAAACGGCTTTTACTTTAGGGATGATGCCTGTGAGCAGTGTGGACTATAGTTTTTTACAGAAGGCATATTTTTCTGGTTCCACCACTCCCTTTGATAAATATGTGACGGGTTATGGCGATATCAATAAGCTCTATATGAATTTTGCAGTGGATGTAATGCCCAGACTTTCTTTAGGACTTAGGCCTTATTTTGCTTTTGGGCATATTAATCACGAAAGTTTTTATTATACAGAGGAGGTGACTGATGGCAATATAGAAAGCCTTAAATTAAACAATAGGGATAATTATAATGGCTTAGGAATTGATATAGGCGCTCAGTTTGTAGCGTATAAGCAGGCTGATAAGCAGTTGAGTTTGGGGCTGAGCTATCAAATGCCTAGTCAGCTAAACGCAAGGACAACCTCTTTGGCATACCTTAATAGCTTGGATTCTGCCATGTATGAATTGGTAGAACAAAAAGAAAACTTGCAGTTAGGCTCATCTGTGAAAGGGGGAGTTTCTTATCAAAACAGTCAACTCTTAATCGCTGCGGATTATAGTTATAAAATGTTTTCAGGGGAAGATAGTGGGTATATCAATAGTCACCGTTTTAGTTTGGGAGGAGAGTATATGCCTGATTTTTATGGAATAGAGTTCTTAAAAAGGGTGAACTATTCAGCGGGGATATTTTATGATACTGGCTATATCCGGTCAGAGGGAAGTCCAGTGGAAAGAAAAGGGGGAAGTATAGGTTTTGGCTTTCCCATACAGGGCTTTACCAGGATAAATCTGTCCTATGAGTACGCCCAACAGGGGACTTTGGGACAGCTGTCAAAGGAAATTAGCCATGGGATCAATCTAAATTTCAATTTTGGGGATATCTGGTTCCAAAAAAGCCGCATTCAATAAGGTCTAATAATTTAAATCGTCATCTGATAAAAAATGAAGTTACTCGTTTTAATATTGGCTTTGCTTTACCCGGCAGAGCGATTCAACACCACCGTCCTCTCAATTGATAACCTCGAGTTTTCTTTGGGCGGACAGGTGAAAATACAAGTTTATGAGCAAGGGTTTGTCAATGATATAGAGAGGAAATCGGTGTGGGAAACAACGGTAAAGGTTTCAGAAAGTTGCTTACCGATAACATTAGAAAAATTGCCTGCGGGATCATATATGATAGCGGTATTTCATGATAGCAATGCCAATGGTAAAATGGATTATACGTTTTTTGGAAGGCCCAAGGAAGGTTATAGTTTTTCCGGGAGATTTAATTGTGATGCCAAATCAGCTGGTCCCAAACTCCATTATATCAATTTAAAGGAAGGGTTTCAGCATGTGAACCTTCATTTATGCTATTAAAAAAGGCCTCTTGAGGCAAATTCAAGAGGCCTTTTGGCTGTTTATTTAGATGTTTTTCTTTGTCTGATCGCTTCGTAAATCATTACTCCACAAGCCACTGAGACATTAAGGCTTTCTATATTCCCTCCCATAGGAATCCTTACAAACTCATCACTGAGCTGCATCAGTTCATCTGAAATACCGTCCTCTTCAGAGCCCATGATCAAGGCTGTGGGCACTGTAAAGTCAGCTTGGTACATGTCTCTTTCGGTTTTTTCTGTACAGCTAACGATATTAAGTCCCATTCTTTTCAGTTCCTTGACAGCAAAAAACAGGTTTTTGGCCCTGCAGACAGGAAGGAAGTTAAGTGCTCCTGCAGAAGTTTTGACAGCATCAGAATTGATTTGGGCAGCCCCTTTTTCTGGGATAAGGATGGCGTGTACACCCGCGCATTCAGCGGTTCTGGCGATAGCGCCAAAGTTTCTTACATCTGTAATCCTATCCAAGACCAAGATCATTGGATCAATACCTTTGGAGAAGCATTCTTCGATTACATTGTCCATGGAGGCATATTGTATGGCAGACATGTGGGCCACTACACCTTGGTGGTTTTTCCTGGTGATCCTGTTAAGCTTGGCTTCGGGTACTCTTACGACAGGAACTCTTTCTTGTTTGGCAAGGGCCAAGAGTTCTTTGATAAGGTCATTGTTCAGTTCCTTATTGACCAAGATCTTGTCGATGTCCTTTTGGGCGTGAAGTGCTTCCATCACTGCCCTGGTGCCAAAAATAAAATCTTTCTCGTGAGCTCCTTTTTCTATCAAAAAGCCATCTTTCCGCTTCTCCATAATGTAATACTTTGGAACCATTCAGGCTGATAAGACCTGGAACGGTTCAGCTTGTAATAATTCGGTGTGAAAATATTTTTTACGCGTGCAAAGGTAAACCTAATTTTTGAATTACTTCCCAATTTGTCGTAAATCCAAATTTCCTGATCTTTGTCGAAGAAAACATCTGTGGGAGGCCCCATGATGGTGTAGATCATACCCCTGTCTGTTTTCCAGCCATCCTTAAAGTCGGTAAAAAGAATATTGGCAAATTCAATCTGTCTGAAGTATTCCCGAATAATTCCCTGTGCTTTTTCAGTGTCTTTGGTGAGGTTGAGCCAATATTCATCCAATGCTTTTTTCTTGTCAGAGGCTTCTCGTAATGCTTCATGTTCGCTTCTGGTAGAAATGTAAACGAGCATATCTACCATTTCATGATAACTGGATACCCTTGGGAATGATTCAGAAGTGGTTTTAACCATAAAGCCTGTTTGACCTGAGGTGTCAGATTGGATGAAGTAATAACCATCTTCATTAAATGGCTTGGGTACATTGATGAGAAAATCACCATTATTGACCACCCTGATGTCTTTCGGCACTGGTGCAGGCCGGGTTTCCATTGGAGGTAAGGGGATGTCAAAATCACGAGGGTAGTAAAAGCTGAAGAGGCTCATGGCTTCACTGCTCTTGAAGATTAGAGCTTCTTCTTTGTTGATGAAGTTTTGGTCAAAAGGTATGTTATTATCGTAATAGGCACCAAAGTTGGGGATTTCAGCTACAAAAGGGCTGATAAGGTCTGTATGGTAAACATATTGGTCACCCTGCCTCATATCCTTGCAGATGATCACCGCATAGGCTTCTTCTTGTTTTTCTGGGATACGCACTGTTTCCTCAAAATAAAAATGCCGTTCAGTGTCGAGTTTAAGGTCAGAAGCGGTTAGGGGGACGATATTTTTTTCGTTGATTTCTTGATCAAAGTCTTCAACGATCGCATATGAAAATACATAATCTTCGAAATTGGGTGCTTCCTCAATCTTTTCAATAGGCATTTGTAATTTGAATTCCCGCTCAGAGACTTTTATAGGGATTATCTTTGGGGAAATTCGGGAATACCGAGAATATCGCAAGTTTTGATTAATG
This sequence comes from Echinicola marina, assembly GCF_020463795.1. NCBI lineage: Bacteria > Pseudomonadati > Bacteroidota > Cytophagia > Cytophagales > Cyclobacteriaceae > Echinicola > Echinicola marina. The sequence goes on from NZ_CP080025.1 coordinate 2,644,342, forward strand.
TCTTTTAGGCTGCTCTGGGCCTCAGCAGTCCAAGAGCCTAAGAAGATCAGGGCAAGAGCACCTAGAAGTTTAAAATTTAGTGTCTTTATCTTTATCATCATTCGGTTTTAAAAATTAACCTTATTTTTGTTGAAAATAATAAAATTTTAAATGGCTACCTATACAACGGAAATTGCCTCTGATAAGTTGGTCAGTGACAACCCTATTCATCAACGTTTATTGAAAGCATACATTGCAGCTAAGCCCTTGGTAAATGGGGAATTATTGGAAATAGGCTGTGGTGAGGGCAGAGGAGTGGAGGTGCTCAGGGAAAATGTGCTTGCTTATCACGGGGTGGACAAAATCGGTGGGGTGATCGAAAAACTTCAACAAAAATATCCTGATGTAGTTTTTGAGCAGGCAGTAATTCCCCCATTGAGCACTGTGGCTTCAGGTACTTATGATACAGTGGTGAGTTTTCAGGTGATCGAACATATTGAGGATGACCGACTTTTTTTGGAAGAAATATACAGGGTGCTAAAGCCTGGTGGGAAAGCCATTATTTCTACTCCCAATATCCGTCACACCCTGAGCAGAAACCCCTGGCATATCAGAGAATATACTGGCAAGCAGTTGAAAGACCTTTGTGAAGGTATTTTTGATAAGGTGGATGCAAAGGGCATTGGAGGGAATGAAAAAGTCTGGGAATATCATGAAGCCAATAGGAAGTCAGTACAGAAAATCATGCGTTTCGATATTTTTGATTTGCAGCATAAATTGCCTGCTTCCCTACTGCGTATGCCTTATGAAATCCTGAATAGGATGAACCGTAATAAGCTGCATAAACAAGGAGGGGAAGCTGTAACCGGTATTAGTCATGATGATTTTCTGGTGGTGGACCATCCTGACAAAGGTCTGGATTTGTTTTATGTTTTGGAGAAGAAAGGTTAACTCTGCTTGAGAATGGGCTATTCAATTGATAAGGTTGATGCTGCCGAGTTTCCGGTATTGGTGGAAATATGGGAGGCTTCTGTTCGGGCTACACATAATTTTCTGGAGGAAGGGGATATCGAATATTTCAAGCCTTTGATTTTAAACCAGTATTTGGGACTGGTGGATTTGACTTGTGTTAGGAATGAAAATGGGATGCCCTTGGGCTTTATTGGTGTGGCAGAAAATAAAGTGGAAATGCTTTTTGTCCATCCTGAGGCCATGGGCAGGGGGATAGGCAAGTTGTTGATGAATCATGCCATAGGAAATCTTAATTCCAATAAAGTAGATGTTAATGAAGATAATGCGCAGGCAGTGGGTTTTTATCTTCATTTAGGGTTTCGTATAGTCAGTCGTTCAGCACTGGACGCTATGGGGAAACCTTATCCTATATTGCATATGGAGTTGAACAATGAAATGGACCGATAGCAAATTTGTTTCCAAACACTTAAGCTTATGAGGGATTTCACCTAGAGCGCAAGTTTAAAAACCGAAGCAATTAGATCGTGTAAAAATAAGAAAAGCGGCCCAGGCCGCTTTTCTTATTTTGTGTTATTTAACATTCCAGGGCTTCCAGATGGCCCAAGGACAATGTCTAAATTGTTTTGGATTTTAGTAGCTAGCTCATCATAACCACGTTCTTGCAATAGTGGTACGAAATAACGCATCATTTCCAAAGAGATCATGGCATCACGGTCCATTTCTCTACCCTTGTCTCTATAGAACTGAAGGGTTTCAAAGGATCTTTCCGAGAGCTTTTCAATAATGTCCAAGGCCAGATCGTCTTCACCCATTTCAAAGAGATAAATTACCGATTGGCCATTTGCCAAGTCATATGGGATGGCTTCATTAGGGAATTTCTCCAAACTCAACTTTTGAATATCTGCAGCTCTTTCCAAGTCTCCCTCACTCAATAGTGCACCGGTGATGGTGTTAAGGGCACTTCGATGGTTGGAGGTAAACCTTCTGTATTCTTCATCAAAATAGTTGTCGGGATTGTTCATGCCGCGGTAGGCAAAATTCTCCATGACATTTTCATAAGCCAGGTCCGTATTGACTAGGAACTCATCTGCTGACTCAGGTTTTTGAACAGGTAATAACCTATAGGTAAGTCCTTCCATTACCACATGGTCTCTAAGTTCAAAGCCAATAGAAGACAGAGAGGTATTATTGAAATAAATAGGTCTTTCCCAGTTATTGGTAACGATCATGTCCAGTAGCATAAGGTTTCCTTTGGTCATGTACCTGCCTTTAACCTTTAGGTTCATTTGGCTAAGTACCAGGTCTTCCATTCCTTCAGGAATGATTCCTTGTTTGATTACTTTAGCGGAATCAACTTCGAGGATCAAGTTTTTAGAAGGGACTTGGTAAACAGGCGTTGAGAAATTAGAGTTGATCTTCAGCAGGTCACTTTCGTTTTTCAAAAGCCTCAAATATTCTTTGGCAGAAATAGCGTTGAGCCCTTGTCTTTCATTGACGTACAAGACATCATTTGTGCCCTTTTTGAAATTCTTTTTCTCCAATGAGAAAGGTAGGGCAGCGGATTGGTTGACAGGTTTTGTCATTTGCTCCACATACCAGTCTGTGTCAAAATAGCTCAATACGATTACCCTTACATCAGTTCTGAAACCTTCTACTTCCTGTACATACCAAAGAGGGAAAGTGTCATTATCACCACCGGTAAATAGGATGGCATTTTCTTCGCAGGAGGCCAGGAAATTTCTAGCGGAATCTACGGAAAAATACCTGTCAGAACGATTATGGTCATCCCAGTTTTGGTTGGCCATAAGCATGGGGACAGGGAAGGCAATCAAGGTGGCCATGATCGAGGCTACGGCAAAGTTTTTATTGACTTTTGCAATGGCATGGGCAATGGCCAATACGCCAAGTCCCACCCAAATGGCAAAGGCATAAAATGACCCTACATAGATATAATCTCTTTCCCTAGGTTCCACTGGAGGAGAATTTAGGTATAGCACCAAAACAGCTCCCATCATCAGGAACAACATCATGGTAACCCAGAAGGATTTTTGATCATATTTAGCTTGGAAGAACAGACCAATAATTCCCAATATTAAGGGCAACATGAGGTAATTATTATGGGCTTTGTTTTCAGAAATATATTTTGGGAAATCCTCAAAGGCAGATAAGAAGGTCATTGCAGGAGCGTCTGTATAGTCGCTTTCCCTCCCTGAGAAATTCCACATGAAATATCTCCAGTACATATGTCCCAGCTGATGGGAAAACATAAAGTAGATATTGTCTGCAAAGGTGGGTTCTTCTCCTTCTCTTAAGCCTAGCTTGGCGCGATAAATACGTTTGTGGTTGGGTTGGGTGGAGTAGATCCTAGGAAGGATGGTTGTTTTTTCAGGATCGTATTCATTGACAATTCCGTAATCAACGATCTCGTATTTATTGTCTCCTTTTACATAAACGGGGTCTCCTTCTTTCTGATCAATCACTTCTGCTGTAAAGTACTGTCCGTGCATTAATGGTCTGTAGCCGTATTGCTCCCTCTTTAGGTAGCTTACAAAGCTCAATACATCTTTGGGCGCGTTTTCATTGATGACAGGGTCGGCATTTGAACGAACGACGATCAAGGCATAGGAGCCGTAACCAATCAAAATAAAGGTCAATGAAAGCAATACCGTGTTTAAAATGGCATGCTTTGATTTGATAGAATAAATTAAGGCTGCTATAAGTGCCCCAAGGAAAACGAAGACGAAGAAAATAATTCCTGAGCCAAATGGTAGTCCTATGCTGTTCACAAAAAAGATTTCCAGTGAACCTGCGATGCTTGGTAAACCAGGAATGATGATATTGTTGATGATGACCAAGGCCACTCCTCCAAGTAAAAATGCTATAATGGCTCCCTTTAGATTCGGAGATTTGAATTTTTTGAAATAAACTACCAAGGCCAGTGCAGGCAAGGTAACTAAGTTCAACAAGTGAACCCCTATAGAAAGTCCTACTAAATATGCGATGAAAATCATGTAACGATTTTCGTCTTTAGGGTTTTCAATCACATCCCATTTTAGGAAAGCCCAGATGACAATGGCGGTGAAAAAGGAGGACATGGCATAAACTTCTGCCTCCACGGCCGAAAACCAGAAACTGTCAGAAAAGGTATAGACCAATGAACCAATGATTCCCGCTCCCATAATGGCAATGGTGTGCCCTTTACTTTCTTTTCCTTTTTCAAGTTTGAATAATTTGCGTCCAAGTAAAGTAATGGACCAGAAAAGGAAAAGTATGGTGAAGCCGGAAAATAGGGCACTCCCCACATTCATCCAATAGGCGACACTAAGTCCATCTCCAAAGGCCAAGAACCCGAACATGCGGTAGATCAATAGGAAAAATGGCGCTCCTGGAGGGTGGGGAACTTGCAGTTTATAGGATACCGCTATAAATTCTCCCGGATCCCAAAAACTGGCTGTTTCCTCTATGGTAAGTAAATAAACTAGCGTGGCTAATAAAAATACAATCCACCCCGTAAGGTCATTGACTTTTTTGTAATTGATCATGTTAAATTTACACTGATGTGAATGGCGAAAATAAAAAATAATTCAGGAAATAAGGGGAAATTAACCATTTTTAAAAAAATGAGTGACCCATGTAGAAAAAGAAAGGGGGAAAAGCCCCCCTAAATATATTTTATGATGAAATGCCTTGCTTTTTGTTCATTTCATCCACCAATTGTCTTTTTAGTTTTCGTTCTCTATCGAGGGTATTTTTCCTGTGGTTTTCAAACTCATCCTTGATTTCCAGTAAGTCTTTTTGGGTGTTAGAGATGACTTTATGACTTCTTGAAAATTTAAAAACAAAGAATGCCAAGGCCAAGGCTAATATGATGATGGTTCCCCACATGATGGTGCTATAGGTAGTTTTATATACCTGCAGTCCTAGAATGGAAAAACTGTCTTTGCTTTCAAGGGCTTCAGTAAGCTCCATTTGTGCATTTTCAATGCCACTGTTCAATTCATCTATCTTGGCCTTTTGATCATTGATTTTTCCGTTTTTTTCAATGATCTGATCCTTGAACAAATTCAGCGAATCCAGGATGTTGGATTTGATTTTTTCCAGGTTGGTCTTTTTGACTACTTTGTACTCTTGATAATTGTTCGAGATGGAGTTAAGGTAGTCAAACTGGCTTTCAATTGTGCCGCCATTTAAGGATTTGCTATCCTCTTCCTGCTCAGGTGTATTTTGAGCATAAGTGGTGGTGGAGAGGGTGATACAAGTGAAAAGTGCTATGATGCTGATTCTCTTCATTTTAATATGTGGTTAGTATTATTCTAGTTGGTTTCTTTTATACCACGAGATTACAGGATTTATCGCATTTTTAAAAATTTACATCCCATTAAAAGGGGATTTTGACCGAAAAAAACTGATTTTGGCCTTTAACTAATGGTGTAATCAAAAAACGTGGCGCTTAGTTAAACAAATTTAGTGCTAGATGTTTGTTTTTGATCAATGACTAGCTTCTTGGTGAAGCATGGAGATATGGATTTACAGGCAAAGAGCTTTTCTAAATGATTGATATTTTGGGGACTAAGTCTTTAGGGCGAGTCCAGGTTTTTTTTTGAAAAGTTTCAAGGAAGGGAAACTAAGTAAGGGGTTTTTGCGTTTTCTCCTGAATCTTAAAAACAAATAGTTTCAAAAGGAAATAATCTGGGGAAGACGCTTCCGTTATACATGAATGAAGTTAGGTGGATTCAGCAGAATTAATTCTTGAATGAAGGGAATTCATCGTAATTTTGGAAAAAAATAATTATGCAATTCAGTAAATACCTTTTAATTGTTTTGGTCTTTCTAACTACTGTAACTTATGGTGGGCAGGTTCCAGTTGATTCGACTGGTCTGAAAGGGAAACAGGAATATCTGCTGCTCAATAAGGGCCTACAATTCCGTATCACAGAGGCGATAAACAGTATGTATGATTTCGACTTTGAAACAGCCGAGAGAGGGTTTGCTGTAATGCGGTATAATTACCCGAATCATCCCTTACCTTATTTTTTGATGGGCTTAAGCCAGTGGTGGAAGATTATCCCTGATACAGAAAATGAACAGTATGATGGCCTGTTTTTCAGGTTTATGGACGAGACCATCGAAAAGGCGGAGGCAATGCTGGAGGAGGAGCCTGAGAATAAAGAAGCGACCTTCTTTTTGGCCGCTGCTTATGGTTTTAAGGGACGATTGTTGAGTGAGCGTGAGAGTTGGACGGCTACGGCTTTTGCAGGAAAAAACGCATTGAAATATATGGAGATGAGTAAAGGAGAGGAAGAGCTGAGTCCAGAGTTGTTGTTAGGAGATGCTTTGTATAATTATTTTTCTGTATGGATACCTGAAAATTATCCCTTATTGAGACCAGTGATGTCCCTTTTTCCTAAGGGAGATAAGGGCTTAGGACTTCGTCAATTGGAAGAAGTGGCATCAAACTCCTTTTATGCTAGGGTGGAGGCCCAGTATTTTTTGTTCAGGCTGTATGCTTCAGAGGAGAAGCGCCCTTTTGATGCCCTTCAGATAACTGAATATTTGCATAATAAGTATCCCCACAATCCCTATTTCCATCGGTTTTATGCGCGGCAGTTGTATGCTCTAGGGAAGGAACTTGAAGCCAAAGAAGTTTCGGAAGAGATTTTGACAGCGATTGAAAACGGTGAAACTGGTTATGAGTCAAACAGCGGAAGGTATGCGGCGTTTTTTGTGGCCCAGTTCTATCATAAGAATAATAGGTTAGATGAGGCGAAAAAGTATTATAGCAAAACGGCGGCGTTTGGGGAGGAGTCCGAAAATCATGAAAGTGGTTATTATCTCTATGCATTGTTGAATTTAGGTAAGATTTCAGCCAAACAAAATAAGGATGAGGAGGCCAAGGAGTACCTCAAAAAAGTGAAAAAATATGCCAAAAGAAAACATCCTGTACATAAGGAAGCACGGGATTTTTTGAAAAAGAATAAACTTTAATTTAAAATTGGTCGTTGTCTAATGTGTTAATCAGGAGATAATTTGAAAATTCATTATTTAATAATGTTAATCAGTGGAAAAGTTTTAAATATTTAGAGGAAGAATTAACAATATTTTGCATTTGCCTCCGTTTTTTGTAGGGAATTGTTTTAAAATAATCTGAAATTATATTACCTTTGCACGACATAAAATTTTGCAAATACTATAGAATATGGATAATAGCATAAAAGTAAAATTCGACAAAATTGACCGCAAAATCCTAGAAATACTTCAGGCAAATGCGAAAATCACCAATGCCCAACTTTCCAAGGATATTGGTCTTTCTCCAGCACCTACTTTGGAGCGTGTTAAGAAACTAGAGCAGTCTGGAATTATCAAGAGTTACCATGCAAAGCTTGATCCAGAAAGGATCGGTTTGGGTGTGAGTACTTTTGTGTTGGTGAGCTTGATCGGTCATAACAAAGCCAATATTGATGCCTTTATGAAGGAAATCAATGCAGTTCCGGAAGTAATTGAATGTCATCATATTACAGGTACGGGTGATTTTATACTTAAAATTATCTCTAAGGATATTAACTCATATCAGAAACTGATGCTAGAGAAAGTAAGTGAAATCAAAGAGGTAGATTCTATGCAATCTATGGTTATCCTTTCTACTTTCAAGGATAGTAAGGTTTTGCCAATCCCGATGTAAGATAAAAGTTTTATAATTATAGAAGGGTGGCTTTTTGGTCACCCTTTTTTTTTGATTGATCTTTACTGTTATGGAAGAAAATCCCTGGAAAACGAAAAGTAAGAAAACCATATATTCCAACCCTTGGATAGAGCTGGAAGAGCATGAGGTGGTCACGCCTGGTGGTAGTGATGGGCTTTATGGAAAGGTGAAATTCAAGAACAAATGTATGGCTATTGTTCCGGTAGACAAGGATTTAAATACTTGGCTGGTTGGTCAATACAGGTATACCATAGATGAGTATAGCTGGGAAATCCCTGAAGGTGGCGGGCTTATTGGAGAGGGATTGCTGGAGAGTGCCAAGCGTGAACTTCGGGAAGAGACGGGACTGAGGGCTGAAAAGTGGACTGAGGTCATGCGGTTTCATACTTCAAATTCGGTTACGGATGAAGAGGGTTTTGCCTTTATGGCAGAGGAATTAAGCTTGGGAGAGACAGCTCATGAGGACACAGAAGATATTATTGTCAGGAAATTGCCTCTCAAGGAAGCGTTGGAAATGGTGGTGCAAGGAAAAATAACGGATGTCATCAGCGCGGCAGTTTTGTTGAAGGTCGCTAGAATATTGGGGGTTTAGTCCTTTGGTATAGTTCCGGTGAAGCGAGTTTAGGATTGTAATAAAGAGCCATTTATGTTGTGGAGGTTAAATTTTAAAGAACATTTTTCGAGAACCTATTATTTGGCGTATCCGGTAATGTTGAGCCAGTTAGGTCAGGTGATGGTTGGTGTGGCAGATAGTGTAATGGTGGGAAGGTTGGGGGCCGTACCATTGGCTGCTGCGTCGTTGGCCAATAGTATATTTTTTGTAATCATGATGTTTGGTACAGGTGTTTCCATGGCCATCACTCCCTTGGTGGCAGCGGCGGATGGGGAAGGTAAGCCCAGGATGATTAGCCGGATATTTAACCATGGATTTGCCATTAATGGTTTTACAGGAGTATTTCTTTTTTTGGTAATTGTAATGGCAGCTCCTCTATTGTACCATATGGAACAGCCAGAAGAGGTGGTTGAGCTTGGGATTCCTTTTTTGGGGATTATCAGTATGTCTTTGATTCCGCTCATGATTTTCCAAACTTTCCGCCAGTTTGCTGAAGGGCTTAGTCAGACCAAACAGGCCATGGTGATTACAGTTTTTTGTAACCTGATCAATGTAGGCTTAAATTGGCTTTTGATATATGGAAATTGGGGTTTTCCTGAGATGGGCTTAAATGGTGCCGGATGGGCAACTTTGATTTCCAGGGTGCTGATGTTATTGATCATGTGGTACTTTGTCTGGAATTCAAAACGATTTAAGGCCTACCATATTAAATTTGATTTTAGGAAATTGTATTTTCCTATGTTTTCCAAGATGTTGAAACTGGGCCTGCCCACAGGGTTTCAGTTTGTTTTTGAAGTAGGGGCTTTTAGTACTGCGGCAATCATGATGGGCTGGATAGGGGTAAATGCATTGGCTTCCCATCAAATAGCTATTAATTTGGCATCCATTAGTTATATGATGGCTTCAGGGCTTTCTGCAGCGGCTACGGTGAGGGTAGGGAATCAGTTGGGGAGAAAGGATATTAAAACCCTCAGGGAGGCAGGATTCACCATTTTTGGCATGGTGGCCATATTTATGAGTGTTTTTGCTATCCTTTTTATTTCATTGCGTAATTACCTCCCATTACTCTATATCGATGATGTCCAAGTGGTGGAGGTAACAGCCAGTTTGTTGGTGATAGCAGGTTTATTTCAGCTTTCTGATGGTGTTCAGGTTGTGGGTTTGGGGGCACTTAGAGGAATGGCGGATGTAAAGGTTCCTACTGTTTTTACCTTGATAGCTTATTGGGTGATTGCACTGCCTTTAGGTTATCTATTGGCTTTTCACTGGGGTTTAGCGGAAAGAGGTGTTTGGTATGGGCTTTTGATAGGCTTGACCATCACAGGTGCTTTATTGCTGATGAGATTTAATAAGTTAAGCTTAAGTTTATTGCATCAACAAAAGCGAATAGCTAAAAAGGTCTAGGTTAAAAATTGCTTGGTTTGAATTGGTTTTTTGAATATAAAATTAGGATAGAATGGAGAGTGATGCTGTTTTGTTTTATATTCACGACTTTATAGTTTATTAATAACCCGACCAACCATGAGTACAATGCAAGAAATGGCCAGGACTTCAGCCTTTTCCAGAACTACAATAACAGAATTGATGATCCCTTCTTATGCCAATTTTGGTGGCAAAATACATGGAGGAATATTATTGTCATTAATGGATAAAGTGGCTTATGTGACAGCCAGTAAGCACAGTGGGGGCTATTGTGTTACCGTTTCGGTTGATACTGTTGATTTTTTACAGCCCGTTGAAGTTGGAGAATTGGTCTCCCTGAAAGCTTCCGTGAATTATGTGGGAAACAGTTCTATGATTGTTGGGATCAAGGTGGTTTCAGAGGATGTTAAGACGGGAAAAATTAAGCATACCAATACCTGTTATTTCACGATGGTGGCAAAAGGTGATGATGATAAGCCTTGTAAAGTTCCCAAGTTGATATTGGAAACACCTACTGATGTCAGGCGATTTGTGGAGGCGATATATCGGCGTAAATTCAAGCAAAATTACGAAACCAATCTTAAAGAAATCAAGGCCAATTGGGATAAGCAGGATATCAATGCCCTTTTGAAAGATCAAAGGTGTGTTAATCAGGTTGCTGACCAGGTTTGATGGATGGTTTGTAGCTTAATAGGAAGATCAGGGCAATGAGCGCACCGGCGGTTCCTATTAGAAATACCCAAGGGAAATTCTCGCTTTTATTGGCATATATCCATCCGGAAGCCAGTGCGCCTATCCCAATGCCTGCTTCCAATGCGATATACATGGTTGCCAAGGCCCTGCCTCTGTAGTCATGAAGCGAAAGATCTATGGTCCAGGCGGCAATAGTGGGGGAGGTCATGCCTATGGCAAAGCCGAATAATATGCCTGAAAATAGAAGCATTTCGCTGGATTGGCTAAAAGCAATGGCCGTCATGGCTGAAGCGAGGCAGAGCGTAGCTAGTTTCAATACAGGTATTCTTCCATATTTGTCTGAGGCCCTTCCTGCCAAAAGTCTAATGATGAGTGAGCTAAGGGTGAATACAGCAAAGAAAATCCCTTTGTTCTGAATTTCAAGAAAAGCAGAGAAGTCGGGGATGATGGTCAGTACAATGCCAAAAGAAAGGTATGAGAAGAAAAGTACAAAAGTAGGGGGGAAGACCCTCTTTTCCAAGATCTCATTTTTTTTCAAGTAGACATGTGCCAATTGTAATGGTTCTTTGTGAGGGACGGTTTCCTTTAGTTTGACCAGTAATAAAATGGATATCGTAGCAACTGCTGATGAGCAGTAGAAAAGAGGCGTAATGCCATAAAGATCTCCTATAAAACCTCCAAGTGCTGGGCCTGCGGCCATTCCTAGGGAGCTAAAGAGGGATTGGAGCCCCATGGCTTCGCCACGTCTGTTAAAAGGGACGATGTCAGCAACATAGGCGGCAATGCCGGTAGGGGTGAAACCTGTGCTGAAACCATGGAAGAATCTTAGTAGCAGAAAGCCTGCCACACTGCTGATCAAGGGGTATAACAGGCTTACAAAGAAGCAAACAGAGGCTCCAAAGATCATGACGGGAACCCTTCCGATTTTGTCTGCTAATTTACCGCTAAATGGTCTGGATAATCCTGCAGTTAAGGTGAATAAGGAAATAATCAATCCTTTATATTCTTCACCTCCTAAGTTGCTAAGGTAATCTGGTAGTTCAGGAATGATCATATTGAAGCTCGCAAAGAAAAGAAATGAGCTTAGGCAGAGCTGTAGGAACTGTAGGTTAAAAAATGGCGGTATATATTTTCTTAGGATCATCAGTGCAAGGTCAGTAAATAGAAAAGCACACCAGTGGAACACCGGTGCGCTTTTATTCATTTTAAAGGGCGTATGATATTAATTGTCACTGGCCTCTTCTTCACTTTGTGCCAAAAGATAAGCTTTGATGAATTCGTTGAGCCCTCCATCCAGTACGGATTGGACATCTGAGGTTTCATGACCGGTACGTGCATCCTTGATCAATTTATAAGGGTGTAGTACATAGTTTCGGATTTGGGATCCAAAGTCAATTTTCATCTTGCCTGCTTCTATTTTTGCCCTTTCGGCATTGCGTTTTTCCATCTCCAATTGATAAAGACGGGACTTGAGCATTTGCATGGCCTTTTCCCTATTGGCAAGCTGCGAGCGTTCTATCTGACAAACTACCACTATACCTGTGGGTTTGTGTGTCAGTTGCACTTTGGTTTCCACTTTGTTGACATTCTGTCCTCCTGCACCTCCAGATCGGGAAGTGTGTAACTCAATATCCGAAGGATTGATGTCAATTTCAATGGAATCGTCTACCACAGGGTAAACATAGACGGAAGCAAATGAAGTATGACGTCTGCCACCACTATCAAATGGAGAAATCCTGACAAGTCGGTGTACTCCGATTTCCGATTTCAAAAATCCATAGGCAAGTGGACCTTCAAATTCAAGGGTGACGGATTTTATACCGGCGACTTCACCTTCTTGGAGATCGACTTCTTTGACTTTGTAACCGTTTTTTTCTCCCCACATGATGTACATCCTCATGAGTATGGAAGCCCAGTCATTACTTTCTGTGCCACCTGCTCCAGGATTGATTTCCATGAGGGCGCTTAGTTGGTCTTCTTCACCACTCAGCATTTTTTTGAGCTCGAGGTCTTCTATTTCGTCAAGGGATTTTTGGTAGTCCCTTTTGATTTCTTCATCTTCCACATCTCCTGCTGTGTAAAACTCATGTAAAACTTCCAAATCCTGCACAAGGGTCTCTGCTTTTTCGTAAGCAGTCGTCCAGGCTTTTCTGGATTGGATTTGCTTCATGGTCTTCTCAGCCTCAGCTGGGTCGTTCCAAAAATCAGGTTGGGCAGATACTGCCTCAAAATCTTCTATTTCTGCTTTCTTACGATCGTAGTCAAAGATACCTCCTTAAGGCCGTGATACGCGCCTTCAAGTCTTTCAACTGGTCTGATGTCATAAAATATTGGTTTAAATTTATTTTGAAATGCGAATTTCGGTAAATTTTATGGGTTTACCTAATTCCACCCTGATGTAATAAATTGGGTGTTTCGTCTCTCTTATCGTATGAATAAAACTGTGTTAATCAATTGGATCTGGGTTCTCTATGTCCAAATAGATAATTTGGATTTTGTTTCTACCCTCGTTTTTAAAGACCTTTTTTTTGAGTTTTGAGAGAATATAGCTTCCTGCCAGTAAAGATCCGGAGACGATTAAGCCGCCTTTTGAGTAGCTCAGTTTTCCTTCTTGATAGATACTGTTGATGGTTTCGGCAGTCAGTAAGAGTCCTGCGGCAGCTGCTGTGAGGGTGCTCAGGGTTTTGATGGTCATGTTTCTTTCATCGGTGTAGCGAATATCTACTGCTTCAATGCTGTCTGGCCTGATGATGTTTTCACTCATTACGATGAATTCCCGTGTGATTTCCGTAATCTGGTCATCCATAAAGTATCCTACGTTTTTAGGTTTATAGGTGATTACATCGCCTTCATTATAGATGATTCTTGATTTTTGCTTCCCCCCTTTTTGTAGGATCAAATATCGTTGGGCTTCACTTTGGGCAAGACCTAGATACAAATAAAAAAGGATAAATAAACAAATGGAGAGGTAATGAGGCTTTTTCATCATACTAAAAATAGTAACTCCTCTTGACAAGGTATATGAGCTCGAATTATTGAAGGAATTGATAATAAAAGGCTTTCCCTATTTTGGAGAAAGCCTTTTTGAAAGTTTTGGTATGCTTAAATTTTAATGATCCAACCGTGTGTGTCTGTTATTCTTCCATATTTTAAAGCATCCAGTGTTTCTAGTACCCTGTGAGAGAAAGCAGTGGATGGCTTTTCAGGTAAAATATAGTCCTGATCATTTACATTTATCCTGTCAATGTGCGCGATAGTGGCTGCAGTGCCTGTTCCAAATGCCTCTTGAAGGGTGTTGTTGTCCAGAGCTTCTTTCAGCTCAGAGGTAGAAAGAAATCTTTCTTCAACGGTAAGTTCCATTTCATGTGCCAAAGTGAGCACAGAATCTCTTGTGATACCTTTCAAAATGGTGCCTTTAGTAGTAGGAGCTGTAATTAGGACATCATTAATGATGAACATTACATTCATTGTGCCGCTTTCTTCTATGTTTTCGTGGTTTTTTCCATCTGTCCACAGTAATTGATCGTAGCCTTGTTCTTGGGCCAATAGCGCAGGATAAAGGGAGCCGGCGTAATTGCCTGCTGCTTTTGCCTGACCAGTGCCGCCCTCAGCTGCTCTGGTGTATTTTGTTTCCACTTTTACTGATACAGGTTTGGCATAATAATGCCCTACCGGACAGGTGAAAATCATGAATTTATATGATTTGGATGGCCTAATGCCAAGGTAATCATCTGTAGCAAAGATAAAAGGTCTGATATACAGGGAGCAGCCTGCTTGATGGGGTACCCAGTCCCTGTCAACTTCTAGAAGTTCCCTAAGTCCTTCCATGAAAATTTCCTCAGGAAGTTCAGGGATACACATTCTTTTAGCTGATTCGTTCAGTCTTCTTTGGTTGGCATCAGCTCTGAAAAGCAAGATTTCATCATTCTCATTTTTGTAGGCTTTTAAGCCTTCAAAGACAGATTGGCCGTAATGTAAAGTTGCATTCGCTGGATTGAGTTGAAGTGGGGCATAAGGTTCGATGCTGAAGTTTTTCCATTCACCATCTATATAATCAGCCACAAACATATGGTCACTCATTATTTGACCAAATGAAAGATTTTCAAAGTTAGTACCTGCTAATTTTGAATTGCTTGTTTTAGTAATTTGGATGTCAATTGTCTTGTTCATGGTTTTAAACTCTAGGTTCCCACGTAACTTCTCCTACTTCTAATTCCCGAGAAATAACTCTTCCTATAACGAATAGATAATCGGATAGTCTATTTAAATATTTAATTATTACTGCTTCAACTGGTTCCAATTCATTCAGAGCAATCACATTTCTCTCTGCCCTTCTGCATACTGTACGGGCAATATGGCAAAATGAAACTATTGTGTGTCCTCCTGGCAAAATGAAATGCTTCAATGGTGGAAGGATTTCCTCCATTTTGTCAATCTCATTTTCCATGCTAAGGATGTCTTCTTCCAGTATGTCAGGCTTTTTAATTCCCTTTTTATCGGGGTCTGTAGCCAAGGCTGCTCCTATGGTAAATAACCTGTCTTGTATTTCCTTTAAAAACCCAGCTCGGGATTTATTGATCTGTTGATCTCTTAATAAGCCTATATAGGCATTGAGTTCATCAACAGTGCCGTATGATTCAATCCTAATATGGGCTTTTGATACTCGTTTGCCTCCTAATAGGGAGGTAAGTCCTTTGTCTCCGCCTTTAGTATAAACTTTCATTTAATGTGCTTTTGCTTTTGATAGTTTTACTTAACAGATCAAGCTGTTTTATCTAGGGAAAACAAAACACTGCGATTTTTGGTTTTAACCTCTAAATCGAAATGCAAAATTAAGCATTAACTTTTGATTTTTATAGTCTTATTCGGTGACAACTTGAAAATTAATTGTTGTGGGTTTGGGGTTGATTTCATCTGTTTCGACCAGTCCATCCCTTAACCTGACTATGCGGTGGGCATAGTGTGCGATATCGTCTTCGTGCGTAACCATGATAATGGTGTTTCCCTTTTGGTGCAGTTCATGAAAGAGGTTCATGATGTCATAAGACGTTTTGGTATCTAGGTTTCCAGTAGGTTCATCCGCAAGAATGATACTGGGGTCATTGACCAGGGCGCGAGCGATGGCTACCCTTTGTCTTTGTCCACCTGAAAGCTCGTTTGGTTTGTGATTGACACGGTCTTCCAGTCCCACACTTTTTAAAGCCATATAAGCTTTATCTTCTCGGTCTGATTTATTGAAGCCAGCATAGATAAGGGGGAGGGCTACATTTTCAAGACAGGTGGCCCTTGGCAAAAGGTTAAAAGTTTGGAAAACAAAACCGATTTCCTTGTTTCGGATTTCTGCCAGTTCATTTTCAGACATGTCACTGACATCCTTATTGTTCAAGATATAGGTACCGGCAGTAGGGGTGTCTAAACATCCAATAATGTTCATCAAAGTAGATTTCCCAGATCCGGAAGGCCCCATAAAAGCCACGTATTCTCCCTTTTCTATGTTGATGGAAACAGATTTTAATGCCTTAACCTGCTCAGCTCCCATGATATAGGTCTTCTTGATCTCGTTTGTTTCAATAATTTTCCCCATGATAAAAATAATGTTTGTTCTTTCCCTAAAGATACAGTTTTAAGGCAAAATCTTTTTATTAATGCTGTTAATTTATCTAAATGGAGATTATTGGCTTTGAACCCGTAAGTTTTGTACAGTTTGTTGATCTACCCAGCCCGAAAGTTCCTCCAGAGCAGCTTGGCCATAATTGCCAAGTCCTATCTTTTCACTTGTTTTGATCATTTCAATCCAAAGGATGGGGTCTGGGTTAAAGTCTGCGGCATTTCTTAATAATTCATACTGCACTTCAGGATCATTGGTCTGTGCAGCTTTCATGAGGACAAAAGGTGCGTTGTACGGATTGGGCGTTAGGTCTTCTTGGAAAGCCATAGAATGAGCCAAAATAGGACTGGAGACCGATGCGGGGTACTTGTCGGAAAGAAGTGTTTGGGAAAGTTCTTGAATATAAGCTTCATCAATCCCGTTTTGCTGAAGTAAATAGTCTTTTAAAGTATTGACTTCCTGTTTATTTAACCAATGACCCTTTTTTAGGAGGATTTCATGGGCCAGAATAGGCTTCATAGGGTTGTTGGGCAATGTTTCAATCTTTTGAAGAAAGTCCTGTTTGGTTGCTTTTAAAAGTTCTGAAAGAAATTGGAAATATTGCATGTCCACATTGGCCGGGGTTGCTTCTGCTGTTGGTAAGTCCAGCCAGTCCGGGGCGTTTATGTCATACTTTTTAGCGATTTCCAGGGCTTTTGGTCTTTGTTTTCCATAGTATAAAACAGGGATTAGGCTACTGTTGAAATTCCTGAAGCCAAATTCTTCAGCAAGTACGAGTTCCTTGGCCGACTTTTCTAAATCTCCTTGGCCGATTAGGATTTTGGCAGCTAAAGCGTGGTAATATCCTGCCGAACTTTTGTCATCCAACATTAGTCCATTCAGGTGTTTTAATGCTTCTCCAATTTGTCCGCTTTGATAAAACCTGATTACCCTTGAAATTTTTAACTGTTTTAGGTCCATGGTGGTTTTGGCCCCTTCTTCTAGTTCTTCCAATAGCTTCAAGTCTTCGGTAAGGCTTTTTTTAGGATTGTTGCTCCATTGGTTTCGTAAAATTGCCTGCTTTACGGTGATGTCTTTAGATTGATCTGCTTGAAGGTGAAAAGCAGCTAAATCCCCTCTTAGGTTATTCATAGCCATAAGGTTAATTTGGGCTATGAGGTCATTGTTATGGGGTGTTTTATCATCATAATTGATCAGGTGCTTTGCCTGTAAACCTATCATATTGGCTCTGGCGGATTGGTTTTTAGTCGCAGCCTTGGAGATGAGTTCATAGGTATCTTGTGCCTTGTTTCCTTTGCTGAGTAATAGGGCCAGGTTGTTTTCCAAATAGCTGTTATCCGGGAAAATTTCCAAACCTTTTTGCAAATAGAATACAGCGTCAAAATACCTGTTTTTATGATGCGCGTAATTGGCGGCAAGGATAATTTCATGTACAGAAGGGCTCCATTCCAGGCTTTCCTCCATGTGTTTTTTTGCTATGGTGGATTGGTTTTCTTTTAGGTAAAGAAGAATAGTGGCCACTTTGGCTTTTTCATTTTTTCTGTACCTGATCCAGCTGTTTTCAAAAAGTATGCGGGCTTCTGTGGGCCTGTCTGTCGCATAGTAGTAATCTGCTGAAAAATTAGTTGAGCTGGTACTTATTTGTGGACCTATTATGGCATCGGAAAATACAATAAGTGAAAATAAGGCCATGATGGAACCGATCCTCATATGGTGATAGGCAAAAAACTTTGGCCTGTAAATAACATCAGCCACTGGCTTGCCCGAATTCATAAAGCCGGTGAAATTGGCCAAAAGGTACATGAAAAACAGTAAAGAAAAGGCCATTTGGGTATAAACGGTCCAGTGTTCCAAGAAATCGATCAAGGGACGGTTAGCTGAAAACTGGGCTTTCCAGAAGACCATTGTGCTGATTCCAAAGCCTATCCAATACAAAGATTTTCCAATTATAGGGAGTGAATAAGGCTGGTTAATCTGCTTGACCTTGGACTGTGTTTCAAGCGAACCAAGACTGCCTGCCAAAAGGAAAAGAGGGAAAAGAGGGGCATGAAATGGAAGCTCAAGGTTTCCTGTCAAATCTAATAAAATGAAAACTAAGCATCCGATATAGAGAACGGTGAAAACAGTCAAATGCCATGAGATTTTTAGCCCTATACCTTGGTTGAGTTTAGTCAACAAAAGAAAAAAGCCATTGATCAAGCTATGGCCTATGTATAATAAGAAAATTGCAGTAATTGCCATTCCAGCCAAGCTGATATTTTCGGACATCAATAGCAAGGGGGCTGTGGCGGAGCTGCTGAGGATAAGTCCCAGAAGGGTGATAATGGCAATTGGACTGATAATCAAGGTTCTTTTGATCAATGAGATATGGTCATAGAACACGTTGATCAACATGGCAGGGACGGCCATCCCAGCGAGTAATATGATCAAGGCAAGATTGCTACTGATACCGCCAATATTTAAGGCATTGACGCCAGAAATGGTCAATAGAAAAATCAAAAATGCCATGGCGGCTATAAAGTGATACCGCTTGAATGTGGAGATAAGGCTAAGTCCCAAACTGATCAATAGCCAGGTGATTATTCCAAAAGCTAAGGTTTTTGGAATTTGTGTTGTAGGAAGTAGTGTTTCGAAATTTTGGAAGACCAGGTAATTTTCCACATCGAGCGAATACCTTTCTATGCCCCAGTTGTAGATATCCAAGGGAATTTCTATCATTTCTGAGAAAATTTCTGCTTGGATGGGCAGTGCTTCATTCCAAGCAAAAAAGTATTGATACAATAAAAGAAAACTGCCAATAACACTAAGGGCGATTGGCAGTCCTAAATAGATGATATGATGTTTTTTTTCCAATGATTGCTTGGGCATTATTCAAGGACCTTAGGAACACGGAAATAATCAGAATCTCTTTGGGGGGCATTTTTCAGTCCTTTTTCATGCTCAAGGTGCTTGCCTTCCACATCCTCTCTCAATACATTGACTTCGGAACTCATGGTCGTGATAGGTTCAACACCTTCTGTATCTACTTGTTCTAAATGCTCCACCCAGTCTAAAATTTGACTCATGTCCCGGGTCATTTTTTTAGCACTGTTTTCGTCAAATTCTAATCTCGCCAGATGGGCAATTTTCTTTAATGTATTGTTGTCAATCTTCATGATTTATGTTTTTTTGTGTGGTAGTTAAGTCAGAATGCTGATCTGCTTTTCCCCCATTGTCCTTCCAAAGCTGTTCCTGTATCAAGTTAAAACAACTTGCCTTCATTTCAGCAATGGCCTGTTTAGTTTCGCCCTTTGGAAAAACAGGAGGGTGGATGACCACCTTCACCGGTTTATAGTTCAACAAGAATTTGTTATCGTCGGGCAAAATTAAATGATTATAGGATAAAGTTACAGGAATTACAGGGATTTGTTTTTCAAAAGCGATATTAAAAGCCCCATCCTTAAAGTCAGCCATTTGGGGAGCTTGGGTAGTTCTAATGCCCCCTTCCGGAAAAATAATGATGCTAGATCCCTGGTCTATGGCCTCCATGGTTCGCTTAAGGGTTTCTCCACGGCTCCTGAAACTAGAACGGTTCACTGCTATATGTAGCCTTCTAAACATATAACCAAATAAAGGAACCTTACCCAATGAGCTTTTGCCTATAAACATGGCGTCTTTGGACATCAAACCAATTACGGGAATGTCCAGGTAGGAAAAATGGTTGGCAATGATAATGTATTGTTTGTGGGATCTGAGCAAGTGCCGGTTTTCTACCTTGACCCTGATGAAGAGCCCGGTAAAGAATATTCTTGACCAAATACCATTCAGCCTTCTTCCGTACTTTTTAAGCCCAGGAATTTCTATGGTGATCAGAAATAGGGGTAATAGCAACACAAAAGAAAGAATGAAAATGATGGTGCCGTAAATAGAATATATCCTTCTAAAAAATACCATGTTTTATTGTCTGTTGATCATATGGTTGGCCACTTTTACAAAGTAGCCCATCATCAATTCTTTTACGTTTTGATCCACCTCAATTCTGTCGAGGGCATTGAGCATATTGTTGAGCCAGTGGTTTCGCATTTTATCATCGATGGCCCATTGCAGGTGCCTCATGCGTAATCTTGGATGGCCTCTTTCCTCAGAATAGGTAGTGGGCCCACCAAATACCTGAAGAAGGAATAGGTATAAGCGTTCTTCAGCAGGAGCCAGGTCTTCTGGGTAAATGGACCGAAGGGCTTCATTGGATTCAACTCCTTCATAAAAATACCTGGTCAATTCTTTGATTTTTTCTTCACCAATAGCTTGGTAAACCGTTTGGAATTCGTTCATGATACTATGATTCGAAAAACAAACTTAAAGAATTTTAGCAAAAGATAAATTTGAAATGGAGATCAATTTAAGCCTTATTGTTTTTTGACCGTAAGGGATGTGCCCTCTGTACTGATGACTTTAATTTTCTCTCCCTTGTCAATAAATTCACCCCTTGAATGCGCATCATAGATTTCAGCTTCAATGAGGATTTTGCCACTAGGCATTAGTCTGGTATGTGCAATTCCTTCTTTGCCCAGTAATTCTTCTCCATACCAAGATGAGGTGTACCCAGCCTTCTTGTCTTGCGTATCTGCTAAGGCAATATGACTAAAGGCTTTCCATTGATTGACCTTAGGGGCCATGATGAAAATCAGTCCCACTGCAATGACTGCGGATAAAACCACTGTGACCAATGCCATGAAAAGGTCTCCTGAAGGAACAAAGGTAAAGTCGAATATGTCATTAGGGATCATGCCGAGGGTGAGACCTGTAAGAATGCCCATGATTCCCAGTATGCCGGCTACACCAAATCCCGGTATTACAAATAATTCCAATGCGAGTAATATGATACCTAAAATAAATACGACGATTTCCCAATTTTCTGCCAAGCCAGTTAGATAATAAGGAATAAAATAGAGGGTTACAGCTATAATTGATGCAGCTAATGGGAAGCCTACGCCTGGTGTTTGAATTTCAAAATAAATACCAGCAAAAATGACTAAAATCAGAAAGCCACTCACGGCTGGATTTAAGAAGAAAGATATGATAGTCTCGCTGGTGTTCAGTTTATATTCGATGATCTCGTAATTATCGACTTGCTGTTTTTCGATGATTTCTTCAATAGAATTGACCTGTCCTTCACAAAAACCGTTTTCAATTGCTTCAGAGACCGAAAAGGTGATGACTGACCCAGCTTCGGAAATTCCTTCAACCACTAGTTTTTCATCTACCATTGCCTCTGCGATTTTAGGGTTTCTACCATTGGCTTCGGCTGTGCTCCTCATCATGGAACGCATATAAGATTGGTATTTGTCCGGAGCAGCATCTCCACCGCCTCCCATGACTACTGTGGCCGCTCCGATACTTGCCCCGGGAGCCATATAAATGCTGTCGCAAGCAATGGAGATCAAGGCTCCAGCAGAGGCTGCATCTTTGTCTATAAAAACCAAGGTGGGAATTTTTGATTCCAACAGTAAAGTCCTGATATCATCTGCATCATTGACAGCCCCTCCATAGGTGTCCATGTGAACGAGGAAAAAATCAGCTTCTTTTGCTTCAGCATCTTCCAAGGCCAGTCTCACCTTTCGGTTCATTCGGGGATCAATATTGTCCATTATTTCCAGTACATAGACTGTCTTTTTTTGATCATCTTCTTGAAAAGAATACCCTTTCATCATCAAGGAAGAAAAAATAATGCAGAAGAATATAAGATGGTTTTTCATGGTTTGGCTTGGAGCTGTTTGTCTAGTGTATAGCTTGTTCATCGTCAGAATGTTAAGCTCTTGCTTTATATACTAAATGTAATATTGTGATTTGTATATGGATTTCTTAAAATGTACATATCACTAAATATAGCAGTTTTGAACTTAATACAGGAGCAAACAATTGTGGTACATCTCCAGCTTTTTTCTTTTTAATGAAAAATTTAGCAATATTTTTGTAGTAATTTGCGTATTGCCTAAGGTAGTCCTATGCGCGGAAGGTTTGAATCGATAATTGAAAAATATATGAGTTTTAAAGTGAGTATGGAGCGATTAATTATTAAGTCAAGTTTTGTGATTGTTTTCTTTCTGGTGTTTGTCAGTGCCGCTTTTGCTGGGAATGCAGCTGTTGATTCGGTGGGAGTAGAGAAAATAGGTGACAAGACTTTTATTATTCATGAGGTAAAGCCAAAGGAAACTTTGTTTTCTATTTCAAGACGGTACGAGACTCCTGTAGGTGAAATCATAGAAAATAATAGTGAGTTGAAGCAAGGCCTGAAGATAGGTCAGCGAATTAAGGTGCCTTTCATTCCCAAAGCAGCTTTGCCAGAAGGAGCGGTGCTCCATAAGGTAGGCCCAGGAGAAACCCTTTTTGCAATTGCCAGTAAATATGAGGTAGGTGTGGATGATGTAAAAAAATGGAATGAACTCAAGGGAAATGATTTGAGCGTGGGGCAAGGCTTGATCATTGAGGGAGTTAAGCCGTCTCAGGCAGTGGTAGAAAGAGAAGCCCCAGAAGTGAAGGCAGTTCCTACCAAAGTGAACGAGTTGCCTGAGGAGCGCAAGAAAATGATGGAAGAAGGCAAGAAAAAAGCCAAAGAGAAGAAGCAGGAGGAGAAAAGAGCAGATGAAGCAAAAGAAAAGGCCCAGCAGAAAGATGCTGAAAAAAGCACTCCTGTAGTTACGGAAAGAATTGAAAATATTCCTGCCGGCGCGGAGGTAGGATGGATCACGCATACTGTTCAGGATGGGGAAACCTTATATTCCATATCCAAGAGATATAATGCCAATATGGGGGATCTTATCAATTGGAATGCGCTTTCTTCCAATAACCTGAAAGAAGGTCAGCAGCTTAAAGTAGGCAGAAAAGAAGGAAAAGTGAATAATGCTACACCGGTTGAAGTGGTAAGTCAAGTGGAAGAAACTGCTGCTACGGCTGCTTCAAGTAATAAAGTAGAGAAGGCTACAGAGGAAAGTACCGAATATAAGAATATTAAAGAATCAGGGCAGGCGGAAGTCATTCAGGGGACAGGCAATCACAAAAAATATTTGGTGTTGCACAGAAAAGCTCCTGTAGGAACGATCATGCGAATTAGAAATGAAGAAAATGATGTGATGATTTTTGCAAGGGTAGTGGGCAAGTTGCCTGATACAGGAGATAATGATAAGCTTTTGATCAAATTATCCCAAGCTGCATTTGATCAGCTCAGGGCAGTCAATAATAGATTTAGGGTAGAGGTATCCTACTAAGGAGACCGTAAATCAAAAACAAAAAAAGATCTCATAATCAATGAGGTCTTTTTTTTGTTTTTGGTCCTGATAATGAGCATTTTGATTATTGCCGATAAAAAGCCTATTTTTGCCATAAGTTTGAACTGTCGAATGAATAAAGTACAACTCATATTCCATCATATTTTCAGGTTTATCTGGAATTTGATATTTGTTATTTCCTACCCTATACTGGCCACTTTTGGGATAGTATTTATTGGAATCACTTATTTTTTTTCAGGTATTTCCACATTGCTAACCAAGATAAAAAGAAAAGAATCCATTAAGGAAATCAATATCCCTGATTGGCAGCAGCTGAGCAAGGAGGTGGATTTGATAGAAGGTAAGCTCCATAAGCAGATTATGTTCGGACCGTCCTGTTATCAGTTGAGGAGAAAGGACGGGGTGCCTTCTGTATTAGAGGACCATTATTTTGGGCGAAAGATCAAAGTCATAGAAGAAGGTTATTTGATGGAAAGATGGAATACCGTTGATCCCAAGAAACTTCCTGATTTTGAGGTTTGCCTTTATGAGCCTGAGGAGGACCGCTTAACTCCTTTGACCAATATCAAATGCTTTGATTGGCATTTGGCAGAAAAGGAAGAGAACCAATTGTCCTTCAAATGGTTTGACGGAACTCAGGGAGGAGAAGTGAAAGTAGCACTTTAATAAGTTTATGGATTTAAAAGATTTTTTGGAGGAAAAAACAGCCTTCTATAACCAGCCTGATTTTATTACACTCGACCCCATTTCTATTCCCCATAGGTTTAGCAGGAAACAAGATATTGAAATTGCAGGTTTCTTTGCAGCGACATTGGCGTGGGGGCAGCGAAAAACCATTATCAATAAGTGCTTGGAGTTGATGGAAATGATGGACAATGCTCCTTATGATTTTATGCTAAACCATAAGGAGTCAGACTTAAAGCCTTTCTTGGATTTTAAGCATAGGACCTTTAATGATATAGATACCCTTTGGTTTATTAGTTTCTTTAAAGATTTCTTTTCCCATCATGAGAGTTTGGAGGAGGCCTTTGTATTGGGATGGAGGAATGAAGCGGATATTATGGGCGAATTGCTGAGTAATTTTCATGAATTCTTTTTTAAAGATCCCAATGCCCCTCAGCGCAGCAGAAAGCATGTGGCTACTCCCAAGAGAAAAGCAGCATGTAAGCGGATCAATATGTTTTTGAGGTGGATGGTTCGCCGTGATGATAAGGGAGTGGATTTTGGGATTTGGGATAAAATCAAACCTTTTCAGTTAATTTGTCCTTGCGACTTACATGTGGATAGGGTAGCTAGAAAATTAGGTTTGATAGAACGGAAACAAACAGATTGGTTGACCGCTTTGGAACTGACGGAAAGACTTCGGGGATTTGATCCTGATGATCCGGTAAAATATGATTTTGCCCTTTTTGGCTTGGGTGTAGAAGAAAAGTTTTAAAAGTAAAAGCCCCGGAAATCCCGGGGCTTTTACTTTTAAAATTGGATGGTATTTAATGAGGGATCAACTAACAGGCCTTTTTCAGCCTCTAAGTTGAATTTTAATGGCTTTTTGGCTCTAAACTTAATTAGGAATAGTTCCGAATTACCGTTTAAAGTGGCTTTTGTCCCCAAATTTACAAAGGTGGGGTACAGCACCTGTTCTCCATTGCTATGGAGTCTGTTATTGGTTATGTTTTCCATTCCTCCCATATTAAGGGGAGTAGTACTAATAAACTCATAGCTCTCCGAATCATATGCTAATGCAAAGCTAAGGGCATTGACCGCATTCAAATCAGTTCCTTTTACAGTAATTTCGACAATTTCGTTAAGCTTGTAATTAGCCTTATCTGCGTTTATCTCTATTTTACCGCTTAGTGCATCATTAGCTGATGGGTCAGCTCCTCCTTCGAGTTGAGTGGTTACAAGGGAAATGTCATATGCATCAATGAGCTCATTTTTATTGACATCCCCGATGCTTACATAACCTTCAAAGTCGGAATCACCCTGTCTAAGTCCAGTATAATTGATATAAGAGGTGAGGTCATTTTCATCAATCAAACCGTCGTTATTGATGTCTCCCGGGATATAACTTTCTGAACCTGGAACTTTGAAGATATACATTTCCCGACCGGATCCATAATCACCAACACCTTCAGTGATTTCTAGTTTGATGTATCTTGCAGTAGGTTGTTTGTCAAAATTGAACACCTTGGTTTCATGGTCTTTTTCCCAATCTATATTGCCCGCTAGCGTCCAATTGGATTTGTCATTACTGAAGTAAATCTTTCCTTTAAGTAGGATGCCGTTGCCGCCAGTTCTTCTTGGCAAATAATGCAGTTTATCCAGTTGATTGAAGGATTTGAGGTCTATGATCATATCAAAAGGAATGGAATTTTCACCCCATTTGGTATGCCAAGTGTTTCCCTCATCGAAATCAAATAGTTTGTCTATTTGATAACCTCCTTGGTTATCAGCACTAGTTTCTCCTTTTATACCCTGGATAGCAAATTCCAGTGGGTTTGATTTGGTGGTAGCACTAAATTCCCCCCAATCTGAAAAGCCTTCTTTATTTACCGCACGTAGTTTGAATGTATAATCTGTTTCAGCCTCCAGTCCCTCAAAAAAGTATTCAGTGTCCCTGATGGTTGAATATCTCATGCCTTCAAAGTCGATCTCATAATAGTCGCTATTTGGGACCTTATTCCAACTTGGTATTAGTGTATAGGCTTCCCTATTTTCCTCTCTTACACCTGGGTTTTCTGGTGTTGATAGTGGTCCTGTATGTACTTTTTGGGTGTTTTCTGGGGTGAACTTGAAGCCTTTTAGCTGGAGTTCAATGCCGTGATTACTGATGTCCGTTTTTTCTGTTTTTACCAAAAGTTGTGGATTTTTGATGATGGACAGCTTGGCCAGTTCAGTCCCCGGTGTTGAGAACTGGTTGAGGTCAGGGCGCTCCTGATAGAAGTATGTATTGCTTAGGCTTTTAAATTCATCCAGGCTTTTAGCCTTTTTCAATTTTACTTTTTTGTTAGCAATGTTTAGGGTGACTTTTTTAGGAGCTTGTGTAAGGTTGATCCTGAACTCGGTGGATTTGTCTTTTATGAATCCATCGAAATACCCTTCGGTTGGGTGTACGGTGATTTTTAACCTGTTTTTAGCGTCCACATCTGATTCAATCAGGGTGTGAGTGCCTTCACCGTTTTTGTAGGCTTCAGTGATCCCATCGTCATCATATTCAGTGAAAGAAGAATACTCAAATGGATAGATTTCAAAGATGCGATGTTCTTTGTTAATCTCTGAAACATTATTGTTAGGATTGGTCATCGGAATGATGGCTCCTCTTTTAACAAATACAGGTAATTTCCAGATAGGACTCTCAAAGCTGTTGATGATTTGGTTGCCCTCATATTGCTCGCCAGAGAAATAATCGACCCAAAGTCCTTCCGGTAAATAGATCCCATTCCTAATATCATTTCCTTGCTCATCTATTTTTGTTTCTTGGTAGATAGGAGCAATCAAGAAGCTAGGACCAAACATGAATTGATATTGGGTGGCTTTACCCTGTGTAAAGCTGTTTTGCTCTTCCAAGAACATGGCCCTGACCATTGGCAAACCATTTACAGCCTCTTTAGCGATGCTGTAAGTATATGGCATCAGCTCTGATTTGAGTTTCAGGTAATTTCTGTTGATGGAAGTAGTGGGTTCTCCCAAGGCCTGTGGATATTTTGGGTTGGCTCCCCAACCGTCCATATTAAGCTCCATTGGCGTGAAGGTCTTCCATTGGAAATCCCTTGCGTTGACAAATGGATTTTTGCCTCCAAAAATGCCATCCATATCAGAGGAGATATTTGGTTGTCCAGAAAGTCCAGATCCAATATAAGTAGGGATATGGAACCTGATGTATTCCCATAAGCCCCCAGTTTGATCACCAGACCAAATGCCTGCGTATCGTTGCGTGCCTGCCCAACCATCAAGGGATATGATGAACGGTCTGGCATTATTTCCATATTCAGGCATGATTTGT
Source organism: Echinicola marina (assembly GCF_020463795.1). Taxonomy (NCBI): domain Bacteria; kingdom Pseudomonadati; phylum Bacteroidota; class Cytophagia; order Cytophagales; family Cyclobacteriaceae; genus Echinicola; species Echinicola marina. The sequence goes on from NZ_CP080025.1 coordinate 2,671,597, forward strand.
CCTACATCGGCAACTCCATTTAGGCCAAAGGAATATCCGGCACCCACCCAGGCAACATCAGTCTTAAGGACTCTTACCCCGGCATCTCTAACCTCTTTGATAATGTCTCTTTGAAGTAAAGCACTGATGCCTTCCTTGGGGTGGAGGTCAGACTGGGTCCATAAGCCTATTTCCACTCCATGGCTTCTGGCATAATCACCCAGTTTCTTAAGGTTTTGAATATTTCCATCCAAGCTTTCAGTTTGTCCATATCCTGCACCGTATCCATCGTTAGGCAATATCCAGCCTAAAGGCATATCATGATCACTGTAGCGGTCAATGACTGCCCTTGCAGAGAACTGGTAATTGTCTTTCTCCCCGTTCAAGGATTCTTTGATTCCTCCATTGTCTTTTTGGCTTTCCTTGTATCTTTTGCCGTCTTCAAAAAGAATCCCTTTTTCATCTTCCTTCCAATAATCTCTGTTATAGGCGTTAAGGTGACCTTGATAAAAACCGAATTTTGGAATGAGGACTGGGTTACCGGTCAATTGATAAAAGTCATTTAAAAGCTTACCTGCCCCGTCATTGATCATGAAAAATACATCAAGATAATCGGTTTCATGTGATAATATTACTTTTCCTTCCTCTTTTGCTCCAAAGTCATATTCACCTTTTTTAAAGGTGTACCACATCATGCCATAGCCTTTTGAAGACCAATAGAAAGGGGTGGGGGATGCCACTCCTCCATCTGTCCAGCTGTTTTGGTTTTCAATGGAGATTTTTTTGCCCTTATGGGAGAAACGACCGTTTTGAACTCCACCACCATAAAAGTATTCGTTTGTACTTTCTTTAAGAGTAATGCTAACTTGGTCCTTTGCAAAAGTGATAGGTTCTAAGCTTTCTAGGATGAGCTTTTTGGATTCCAAATTGGTGATGTCAAAAAGCAAGGTGTTTTTGTCAATAGACAGTTGGATCTTATCTGTGGAGATGGTTACCTGATCACTGTCTTGCGATAGTTGGAGAGATTTTACCTCTTTTCTTGGATTATTAACCAAAATTTGGGCTTCCGGTTTGGCTTCTGGAGCTCTCAATCCCTTTCCAGAATTGTCTTGAAATAGCCTAAAAATATGATCACCATAAAAATCAATAAGTATTTTTTGATGATTGTTTAGACTGACTTCAATAGTCGTATTGTTGCGTTTTTTTGCATCAGCTATCCTTAAGGACTGATCCTCCTCGTAATTTGGGCGCTCTGTATTTTCCTGAGCCATAATGGGAGAATTATAAAAGCTGAATACAAAAGTAAATAAAACTATTGCGTAAGTTTTAATAGCTTGTTTTGTTTTCATTTTCTTTTAATATTACCTATTACAATAATATTCAATATTTCGGGACTAGTATATTTTTTTTGTTAAAAGATATGGGAATCTCCATGTAAGGTCATGATTGTAGACTTATGGTAATTAGGATGAATTGGTTTAGGATAGGAGGCTAGTACTGTCTTACAAAAAAGAATAATTAGTAGCCGAAGCTTTCTTAGAATAAATCATTATAAAAAAAAGCCCACCACTTTATCATATAAGTGATGAGCTTTGAATGATTTATAGATGTAGCTTCTATTTTATTTGCCCCATGTGTCAGGAGCTTGTCTCCATTCTGCCAAGGACTGTAAGTCTTCATCAGAAGCATAGTTGTCGGCAACAGCTTGCGGAAGCATGGCTTCGTAGTCACTTAGGCAAATCAGTTTAACACCTGCGTCTTCAAAGTTTTTTGCAGCAAGGTCAAAGCCGTAGGTAAAAATGGCTGCCATTCCCAAGACTTCAAATCCTGCAGCTTTTAAGGCCTCAACAGCTTTGAGAGAACTTCCTCCAGTAGATACTAGGTCTTCGATGACCACTACTTTCATTCCCTTGGCGACTTTTCCTTCAATCATATTTTCCATTCCATGACCTTTTGGCTTGGAGCGAACATAAATGAAAGGTAGTCCCATTTCTTCTGCAATTAGGGCGCCTTGAGGAATTCCTGCTGTGGCGACGCCGGCAATACCTTCTACTCCAGGGAAGTTGGCTTTGATGGCCTCCACCAATTGGTTTTTGATAAAGGTCCTCACTTCCGGAAAAGAAAGCGAGAGGCGGTTGTCACAATAGATAGGAGATTTCCATCCCGAAGCCCAGGTAAATGGTTCTTGGGGTTGTAATCTAATGGCTTTGATATCGAGTAGTTTGCGGGCTACCTGACCCGCTATGTCTTTGCTGAATAATTCCATGGCCCAAAATTAATTCATAAAAATGTAAGGACTATTGTGATGGCTAAGAAAATTGTGCAATTTTGACTCGAAACATTAGCCTTATGAGAATTTTCATCAACGATAAGCCTTTGGATATCCTTTCAATAGGTGGGGTGCAGAAAGATAAAACATTTGAATGTGTATATGATAACCCGAAGGATTTGCCTGCCTATGTGGATTTTCATGACGATGTGTTGATCACCCATCCCTCCAAGGATATTATTATCAAGCTATTGTACTTGCTTAGAACCAGAAAACTCAAAGACCTTGATTCCATTACCATCGTTTCAGAAGATGTGGTGGCAATGAAGAAATTTATAAAGAGCCGGTTTAGCATCGTCAAAGCTGCGGGAGGGGTGGTGACCAAGGGTGAGCATATATTGTTTATCCATAGGCTTGGAAAGTGGGATTTGCCCAAGGGTAAGTTTGAAAAGGGAGAGACCCCAGAGGAATGTGCCGTGAGGGAAGTGGAGGAGGAATGCGCCATAACTGTGAAAAGGGGAGAACTGATTTGTAAAACTTGGCATACTTATACTCAAAATAGAAAAAGTATCCTGAAAAAAACCTATTGGTATGCCATGGAATGTAAGGATGATAGCCAGATGAAACCTCAGAAAGAAGAAGGTATTGATGATATTAAATGGCTAAGTCATCAGGAAGCCAAGGTGGCCTTGGTGAATTCTTATCCTTCTATGAGGTATCTTTACAAACGTTTTTTGAAGCGCGTGCCTAAGGTTCACACTTCGTAAGGCAGGAACTCGCTAACATTTCCGCCATATTTGTGCACTTCTCTGATTACGGTGGAGCTCACCGCGGCGTATTGGGGCGAGGTGATCAAGAAGACCGTTTCCAAGTTTTCGTTAAGGTAGCGGTTCATTTGGGAAATGGTGTTTTCATATTCAAAATCAGTGGTGTTTCGTAATCCTCTGATCAGAAAATTGGCATCGTGGTTTTTGGCCAAATTAGAGGTGAGTTCGTTATAGACCACAACCTTAACATTGGGGATGTCTTTATATACACTTTCGATTTTTTCGACCATGAGATCAATGTCAAAATACCGGGTTGCTTTAGACGAATTATATCCAATACTAATGATGATTTCATCAAAAATTTCCAATCCTCTCATGACTATATCATGATGTCCATTGGTATATGGATCGAATGATCCCGGAAAAATAGCAATCTTTTTCATGGTTTTATTGTCAATTGGCCCAGAAGGCTGCCAGCCTTTTGGTGTCTTTATAAGACTCTGCTCCTGCAAGGTAATTTAGGTTGGTCCTTGGCGCTGTAATCACCAAGTTTTTAAAGTATTGCTTTAGTACTTCTTCCTGAACATGCACATCCTCTAAATTGCCTATAATGGTGGTTTTACAGTGCATACGGTCAAAAGCCAATTGGTGTAGCACGCTGAAGGTATATTTGAGGAAGTCCTGGTTGTCGATTACTTCAAATCGATTAAACAACTTAAGTTCCTTATTGGCAAAGCCTGCAATGTATACCTGATCTTTTTCAATGACTATGGAGATTTCCTGATTGAGCATCTCTGATTTTTCCAATAAGAGATAATCCAAAATCAATGCGCTACCATGGCTGATTTTAAGATTGGGAAGCTTTTGCTTAAGTTTTTTGGCGATTGCTAAATCAATACTACCAACCAAAATGGTCTTATTGTTTTCCAAACCATCATAATAAACTTCCTGATCCAGTAATTCTGCGCTAAAAGAAAGATAGGTGTGTTGTTCCTTGGGAGAAAAAAGCATGCCAGGTACCAAGCAGAATTTTTCATTATAAACAAAAAGCCTGCTTTCGGCATCCTTTGGAAGGGCTTGGATGAAATTATCAGAATTGATGATTTGATCGATGCTTTCCTCAGAATCAAGTGTATAGGAGTTTACGCCCAGAATAGAACCATTTTGGTTTTTGGCCATGATGGTAAAGTTTTCTGCGCATAATAAAAGCGATAAGCTTGATGTAAGTGCTACATCAAGCTTATCGCTATAAAATTCTACTAATGTATTTTTTATTGACTTAGTCAAAATTATTCCCAGTTACCGGAAGTAGATGCATCATTTCTCGATCCAACTCTCAAAGCTTTTTCGTTGTTGTTGGCTCTTCTATCAGGATTAACGGGAGCAGGATCTTTAATTTCAAATACATCAATCAAGATTTTGTTTGCTCCTCTTTCGACTTTATCCGCAAAGAAGGTGAAGGTTTTTCCTCCTGATCCAGGTACAACGTTTAGTGCACTAAGGTTAAATTCAGGATATTTTCTCTCATTGAAAAGAGAATCCATTACATTAACTGCACCTAAAGTATCATAGGTGATGGTGATTTCTTCCTCACCGTAATCTAATAATTTGGTCTCTTCAGTTTTTTGAACGATGAAAATTTGGCCTTCTTCAATGAATTTCTTCAGGTCCGACCAATTTCCGGCATATTCCCCATTCGAAGCTAAATATGCGATTTGCGCTTCTCTCAACATTTGTAATTTCTCAATTACTCTTGCTTCGATACGTGCTATACGTTTTTCTTCTTGCATGACATCGTCTACGCCTTTGTAGAGTCTATATCCCACTGCCAATGCAGCTAATAGAAAAACAATTGATAAGATTTTAGTCAGATTCATTTTTCAGTCGATTTATTCTTCTTATATAAAGGTTGATGGTATATAATAGGATGCTATTTTATGCATTTATTTTCAAAATTAAAATAACCTTTCCATATTCTTATGTCTTTCAGCGAATTTAAATTCCAAAAAAGTTGGTGCTTTTCTGAGTTTTTTATCGCATTGATATCATTTATGTCCATAAATTCAACGGATTCAATGACTTGTCTTTCTGTGTCCATTTCTGGGTCGATTCCCTTGATGAGTTCCCCGGATTTTCGCTTGACCTCAAAAAAAAGCTCAATAGCATGAAGAGGTGGTTGAAGAAATTCCGATACTGTCAGGAAGTCCAGTACTTCTATTTCCAGCCCGGTTTCCTCTAGGTATTCCCTTTGGAGGTTTTCTACCGCACTTGAGTTATAATCCATCCCTCCTCCGGGCACATTCCAAAAGCTTTTGTTTGTTCCCATTCGGTGTTTGATCATCAGAATTTTATCCCCTTCTATCAAGACACCATTGACCCTAGTACGTAGTCGGCCTCCAAATTTCTCATGGATATCTTTTTCAATATTCTGCATATAAGCCGTAGATTCGCTTTTGATGAATAAAGATAAGGAACATATCCCAAAGCCTTCGGTATTGATGCGTCAAAATTTTCCCCATCAGCCGACAAATGGACAGTCCCAATTTTTTGGATTGATGGATAGATTTTTTGACCCGGAATTTGACAGGAAGGCTACTTTTATTCTGAGAGGCTATGCAGGAACCGGTAAAACCTCGGTGATCGCTGCAGTAGTGAAGTCGCTTTCAAAGATGGACCTACGTTCGCTTTTACTGGCCCCTACGGGAAGGGCAGCCAAGGTCATGTCTTCCTATTCAGGGAGAATGGGGTTTACCATCCACAAAATTATTTATAGGCCCAAATCCAAAGAGGGGATGGTAGGCACAGGTTTCGATCTCCAAAAAAACTATTATAAAAAGACGGTGTTTATAGTCGATGAGGCATCTATGTTGGCAGATGACGAGCTGGGAGGAGGGAATTTACTGAGGGATTTGATCCAATTTGTCTTTCAACATCCTTCTAATCGTTTGATTTTAATTGGTGATACCGCCCAGCTTCCTCCCGTTGGATCTAAAAACAGTCCGGCTTTGAATGGAGATTATATGGCCCATCATTTTGGTCTGGATGTGCTGGAGGCAGAGCTTACTGAAGTGATGCGCCAACAACTGGATTCTGGGATTTTGTATAATGCTACCCAGCTCCGTTCGGAGGTGCTGAGAAAAGCACCTGTTATTTCCTTTAAGGTAAAGGGATTTTCTGATTTTTATCGGATGACCAGTGAACGTCTTGAGGAGGGGCTGAGATATGCTTATGATAAATATGGAGTGGAAAACACCATTGTGGTAACCCGCTCTAACAAAACAGCTGTTCAGTTCAATCAATATATCCGCCAGGCCATTCATTTTTATGAAGAAGAGATTTCCACTGGTGATATGTTGATGATCGTCCGGAACAATTATACGTACATGGCAGAATCTGATAAGGTCAGCTTTTTGGCCAACGGGGACTTTGTAGAAGTCGTAAAGATTAGGTCCTTCGAGGAAGTTTACGGTTTGCGTTTTGCTACCTTAGAATTAAGGTTGATAGACTATCCAGAAGAACCCTATTTTGAAGCAAAGGTGATTCTGGATACACTTTATACCTCGACGACTTCATTGGGAGAAGAAGCGTACAAGGAGCTGTATCGACAGGTAGTGGAAGATTATGCTGGGGTGGAAAACAGAAAGGAGCGAAGTGAGTACATTAAGAAGGATCCTTATTTAAATGCATTGCAGGTGAAATTTGCTTATGCACTTACCTGCCACAAGAGCCAAGGTGGTCAATGGAATGCCGTTTTTGTGGATCAAGGTTATGTGACAGAAGAACAATTGGATACGGAATATATTAGGTGGTTGTACACTGCCCTGACCAGGGCGACAGATGAGCTGTTTTTAGTGAATTTTAACCCGCGTTTTTTCGTACAATAATATAGGAGAGGAATTTCTGCGTGTTTTTTTAAGTGGTAACTTGGTTATTAGTTAAAAAATCGAAACTTTTACCCAGTAGAGTGACGTTAGATTAACACAGAAGTTAAGGGAAGTTTTAACTTTGGAATGAATATTGAAAGAAACAAGTGATTACCAAATACAGACTATGATGAAAAAATTAGTTTTAATGTTTTTTGTAGCCTTCGCTGCTATGGCTGTTCAGGCCCAAACCGAAACTGCAGAAGCCAAAGTAGAAGAAGTGAAAGGACCAGTGATTACCTTTGAAGAAACGGAAAAAGACTTCGGGGATATTTCACAAGGTACCAAAGTAGAACATACTTTCAAGTTCACTAATACAGGTACAGAGGTACTGAAAATTTCTAATGTGGCAGCTACCTGCGGATGTACGGTGCCAAAATGGCCAAAAGAGCCTGTAGCTCCAGGGAAGTCTGCTGAAATTAAAGTAACTTTTAATTCAACAGGTAAAATGGGAAAGCAGAGAAGCATTGTTAGGATCTATTCCAACGCTTCCGAACCCATCGAAAAAGTAGCTTTGATTTCAAATGTGATCAAAGAAAGTAAGTGAAAATAGCGGCTTTTATTAGCCTTTAATATTATAAAGCACCAAGGCAAAGTTTTATAAATCTTAGCTTTGGTGCTTTTTTCTGTTATAATATCTAATCCTCATAAAGGTCAAGCCTGTTTTGGATCCTTTGTAACTCTTCCTGCAAGTTTTCCACTTTTTTCAGCAAATGTAAAATAGTCTCTATACCCGGCGTATTAATCTCTAATTCATGATGGAGTCTAATGATAATTTCAATTTTTTTTATTTCGTCTTCATGAACACACCTTAAATGCTCCAGGGTTTGAAACCTTATCAAACCATAATCATCCAATTCTTCAAAGAATGTCAATCTCACCTTATAAAGGCTGCTCAACCGTTCTATACTGATATATCCTTCGGGTATCATTTGTTTCGGATTTTAGCCAGTTCCTTGATTAATTCCTTTTCTTTATCACTGAGGTTTTGTGGCATTTTAATATTATAAGTGATATACAAATCGCCAAACTGTCCCTCAGTTTTGTATATGGGAAAGCCTTTGCCTTTGAGCCTTATTTTTGTGCCATTTGCGGTTTCTGGTTTTACCTTCAATTTTACTTTTCCATTAAAGGTGTCCACAGTAATATCTCCACCTAATAAGGCCGTATAAAGATCCAGGTCAACCGTACTATAAAGGTTGCTTTGGTGACGTTTGAAAGAGGAATTATTGATGATGTTAAATGTGATATATAAATCTCCCTTGGGGCCACCATTGACGCCTTCTGCACCATGTCCTTTGATTTTGATGACCTGCCCGTTTTCTACTCCTGCAGGTATGGTCAGCCTGATTTTTTTGCCATTGATGGTCAGCGTGCGCTTATGGGTTTGGTATATTTCCTCCAGATTGAGTTGAAGCTCAGCTCGAAGGTCTGCCCCTTTGAATTTCACATGCTGACTTCGAGAGCCAAATCCAGCTCCTCGGCCCTGTCCAAACAAGGACTCGAAGAAATCGGAATAGTCTCCCCCAGAAAATCCTCCAAAGTCACCGCCAAATGATTGAGCTTTCTCTTGAGTTCTGCTATATCCCTGATGGGCTTTTTCAAATTGCTCGGCATGCTTCCAGTCTTTACCGTATTGGTCGTATTTTTTTCGGTTTTCAGGATTGCCCAAGACTTCATTGGCCTCATTGATCTCCTTGAATTTTTTTTCGGCTGCCTGATCATTAGGATTAAGGTCAGGATGGTATTTTCTTGCCAACTTCCGATAGGCTTTTTTGATTTCGTCTTGAGAGGCATTCTTGTCGATGCCCAGGATTTGATAGTAGTCTATAAAGTCCATTGGATAATCCGGATTTAATTAAAAACCTGAAGAATGCACCAGGTCATCTTTATGCCCAGAATCGCTAAAACCATTAATTCATTTAGAAGATGTCCAATGCAAAGTCCAGAATGATAATTTACTAAAAAGTACACATTATCAGAAGCTTCAAGCACATGTTTTAGTGCGTTGTATGAGGAATATCAGTTAAAAAATCAGAGAGAAATTGGTAGAGGGGCAGGATCAAAAAAGTAATGACAAATGCCCCCAAAATGGAAAAGGTGAAAAAGCTAGAAAATCGTGTTGGTAAAGGCAATTTTAACCTTCATCTGAAAGTTCTTGATCACCTTAAAAATTTCAATGATGGTCACCCTTTCTATTTTGGTGAGGCCATCGATATCGACGAAATTTTCTGGTTGTACTTTGTCTAACATTATTTGTTTGGCCTGTCGGTCTAACCTGAGGCTCATTAAATAATAATAGGCCTGTTTTAGTTCCAGAAGTTCTTCTTCGGTAATATGGCCAGCCCTTGCCAGTGCATCAAGCCGCTCTCCGGTATTGGTGAGGAATATTTTGTGCTTTAGGGCGAAAACCCGGGTGATATCTACTATGGGGGTCATGGCTTTTTTGATATCAAACACCTTTTGTTCACCCACGGTAAAAGTCCTGATTCCTCTGAAAAAAGTCAGTGGAGGTTCATATTGCAAGGCATTAGTGGCCATGTTAAAGAAGAACCTTTCCAAGGGGACGTCCAATTGCTTATCCATATATTCATGGAGCTCATCAAGGATGGTGAAATCCCCATAGATGGGTCTTTTGTCAAAAAAAGTAGAATATTTCATGACGGTTTCTTGGGTGGATTCCTTCATCCAAGAGTCATAATTTCTTTTCCAATGAGAAAGCGAATGGGTCCATTTGGGATTTTTGGCCATAAAGCCACCTTTGCAAAAACTGAAGCCTATGGCGTCAAGTCTTTCGGATACTTTGTCAGCAAAATCCAGGAAATATTCACGAACCAGTTCACGCTGTTCGTTGGCTTTGTCCTCATAGATAATGGCATTGTCCTGGTCAGTTTTGAGCGTTTGTTCTTTACGTCCCTCACTGCCAAGGATCATAAAAACAAATTTAGAAGGAGCAGGTCCCACTTCATGGAGTACCTCGTCTATAACCCTGAGGGCGATAGTGTCCGAAACTGTTGTGATGACCTCATTAACTGTTTCAGATCTTACGCCTCTTTGCAGCAGTTGTTCTACGATGCCAGGGACTTGAGACCATTTTTCCTTTAATTCTTTGATAGAGGTAGCCTGCTTTACAGATTGTATAAATAAAAAGGGAGATTGGGATTGCTCACTCAGTAACTTGTTCCTAGAAATAAAACCTATGTACTTACCTTCTTTTTCCACCAATAAATACCTGGTCTTGGTCTGAAACATCAATAGCAGGGATTCATAAATATATGCATCGGTGTTGATAGAGACCATGTCCCTTTTCATGATGGATTTGATAGGGTTCTTAATGGATAAGCCCTGGGCAATCACCTGATCCCTAAGCGTGATGTCCGTAACATACCCAACGATTTTTCCTTCCATATCCCTGATGAATATGCAGCTGGTTTTTTCAGCCCCCATTATTTGTGCCGCCTCGGATATCGGTGTGTTTTCATGACAGGAAACCAATTCCCTTGGGTTAAGGGAATCTACTTTATGGGAATAAAAACTGTCTGAGGTGATATTGTTTTGTTGCGGGTAATAAGTGGCTCCTTTGATAAAATGAACAAATTCCATGTCCAACATCCTTTCTCCAAATTCCCTGACAAAGTGGTTCCTGAAAGCGGGGTTCTCTTCACATATCTGAAGAAATAGATCATGGTTTAACCGGAGGATTTTGGTGTCGGGAAGGGTGTCCACTGTCTGGAGGCTAATACCTTTGTTGTACAAATAGGAAATACCCCCAAACCATGTGCCCGGGCCGTACTTTTCTATTCTCCTTTTCTTTTGGTTCCTATCATAGAAATATCCCTCATAACCACCCTTTAGGATAAAATCGAAACCCTCAATTCCAGAATGGTTTTGAAGGTAAAGTCTCTTTTGTTTGGGGAAATTGACTTCTTTGAACTGTGAAGGCAGTTCCTTCTGGACAGCATCGGGTAATTCTGAAAAAGGTTTTGTAAAGGCCATCATGGATAATTCTAATAAAATTGAAAAGGGATTTGATTCTTCCCACCAGTATATTTAAAAGTAGGCTAAGACAGTTTAATGTCCAATTTTTTTAGAAATTAAATGTGTTTTGAGAATTAAGGTAATTGAGTAAATTTCTGGAATAAGGCTAAATTAGAAACCATTTATTTTTAAAAGGTGTTTACACAACTTAATTCAACCTACTATTAAACCAATAACATCATGCGTAACAAAGAAATGACCTTTATTTTTGATCTGAATGGTACTATAATCGATGATATGCACTTTCATACCAAGGCTTGGCATAAGCTTTTCAATGAGGATTTGGGGGCTAGCCTTTCCTGGGAAGAGGTGAAAAAGGAGATGTACGGAAAAAACCCGGAGGTGTTGGAAAGGGTTTTTGGGAAAAATAAATTCACCATGCAGGAAGCTGAGGACTGGTCCATGGAGAAAGAAAGAAGGTACCAAGAGGAATATTTGCCGCATATGAAATTGATCAACGGCTTGGATGTTTTTTTTGAAAAGGCCAAAAGCAAAAATGTAAAAATGGCCATTGGTTCAGCAGCCATTCCTTTCAATGTGGATTTTGTCTTGGATAATCTTGGACTAAGGGATTATTTCTCAGCGATTATTACTGCGGATAATGTGGCTGTGAGCAAGCCTCATCCAGAGACCTTTTTATTGGGAGCGGAAGCGCTTGGGGTTGAATCGGAAGATTGTATTGTTTTCGAAGATGCCCCAAAAGGGGTGGAGGCAGCCCGAAATGCAGGGATGAAAGCGGTCGTTTTGACCACCGCACATCCTAAAGAGGATTTTGCACAATATGACAATGTACTAGCCTTTATTGAAAACTATGAAGATCCTTTTATCAAAGAGTTGATTTAACTGATACAATGGTAGTAAAAGCGCCTGCTTTTGGCTAATACTTTCTTCTATAGAAAAAGAGCTATTGGTGATTCAAGGTTCTTGGACATTATAAGTTAAATCATACCAAGCCTTCAGGTGAAATGATGTTTTTCATTCTTGAAGGCTTGGTCCTTTTGAATAATATTGTTGGTCTTTTTCTAACACCAGGTGAATTCCAGTGGTAAGTTTATTTACTAGGATAGGGCATTGAATTTTATGGGTATTGTGTTCATGCAGAGGGGCTTGGTTTTTCAATTAATTTGGCCCTCAACCGTATTTTTAAGCCTTAGAAATGTGGCTGCGTTATTATAAAAGATATCTTCTTTTTGTTCGGTAGATAAAAAGGGGGCCTGATCAATAGCCTCAACAGCAGCCCCAATCTTTTCTGGCCAGACCATTTGGTCAGAACCAAACATCAGTCGTTTTCCAAGACCGGCACGGATCAGCCCTTCTAAGTAGTCATAAAAAGTTTGTCGTGGAATGACCCAAGTAATAGTAGATAGGTCAGCATAGAGCTGTGGGTACTGGTACATCATGGCGACCATTTCTTCCAGATAAGGAAAGCCCGCATTTTCTACAAAAAGGCGTAGTTTAGGATGGTTGATGAGTACTTCTTCCAATAATAAGGGGTTGCCGGCTGAGGGGCGAAAGTGTGGCATATAGGGACCAATTCCTAATGTATGTATAAGTACTGGAAGTTCTAGCTCTTCGGCCAGGTCGAAATAGGGGACAAGGCTAGGGTCATTGGGAGGAATTCCGTTAAGTTGGGTGCCTATTTCTCCCATTCCTTTAAAATCACCCGAAGAATATTTCTCTCTTAGTTGGTCCAATTGGTTGTTATCAGCTTTTAGAATAAAAGGGGAGGCAATAAAACGAGTGGGAGCTTTTTCGGTCCATGTTTGGACAGCTGACCAGTCTACGCCACTCAGAAAAGCTTTGCTGATATTGTATTCCTCCATTGCAGCCAGTGTTTTCTCCAGCAGCTCTTTGGGATCGACTGTTGCATGTCCATCACCTTCGCATGGAGAAGGGCGGCAGATAGATGGTGTACCGGCTGGAATTTCGTGGGGGAGCCCAGTATGCATGTGCATATCAATGATCTTACCCGTGTATTTTTCCTTGTCTAGATTATGAATTGTTTTTTGAACTGGGTTTTGGTTGCAGCTTAGTAGGAAACCAATAAGGAAACCCAGCAATAAAGTGCTGTACCTCATGATTGTAAAATCTTTAGTTAGCTCGAAATAGCCACTAAGGCTTGATGGAAGGTTGGGTGATTTTTTGTTGAAATGTATTTAGGTGAAAATACATTACCTACCTGCATGAAATTTTTGCAAGTGCTAGAAGGAAAGTTATAACTATAAGTTACCAAATAATTTGGTTAATGGAAAATCTTCTATCGGTGCCCTCGATGTTTTTTGGGAAGACCAAGCATTATTTAACCCGGATTATGCATTAGCAATCGTAGTGAGGGCTGAAAATGCAAGAAAATCAGGCTGTTTGGAGACTGAGGCATAGCACCGCTATGGTGAAGTCGAAAACAGCAGCAAAGCGACTGATTTTAAAGCATTTTCAGTCCGTAATAGATAAGCTAATGCATATTTCGGGTTTAAAGATTTATTGCTGTATTAGGATTGTTGCTTAAGCGTCCGGAATATCAGGTTCTACCAATCGCTTTAACTTATCCAAGGATTCCTGCCAGCCTAAATAGCACATTTCTGTAGGAATGACATCAGGAATTCCTTCTTGGGTCGCGAAAAGTTCTGTTCCGCAGGAAACCTCTTTGAATTCTATGGTGGTAATCATTTGTCCCGGTAGGTTGGGGTCGTCAAATTGGTCAGTGTATTTTAAAAGTTCATTGGCTTTGATTTCTAAATACTCTCCGCCAAAAGAATGTCCATTACCTGTGGTGAAATTTGTAAAGGACATTTTGTAGCTTCCGCCGGTTTTGAAGTCCATATTATGCACTTTACATATAAACCCATAAGGAGGCAACCAAGAAGCGATGGCATCGGCATCAGCAAATGCCTTGAATACTTTTTCCACTGGTGCTGCAAAAACACGATGTAATTTTACGGTGTTGTAGGCCATAATCAGTTCGTTTTATTATCTAATTTAAAAAATAATTTTCAGAAAATGGAGGGAACTCGATGACATGCAGATTGCTAGAAATAAAGAAGTAAGGAGTGATGGGGACTATGGAAGAAGTAAGTAGTCGATGCTTTATTCATACTAGCTGTGTAAGGAATGAAGTCAGTCACAACAGCCGTTTATATCGCTTTTTGCTTTTTCAAAACACTCTATACCTTCCGAGTAAGCAAAATAAGCTAGTCCAAGCGTACCAATGCTATCTATATAAGGAATCCCAAACAATTCATAAATACCGCTACTTACCAGCAGAATGATGGACATATATACACATACCAATGTGCAATTGGCATCTGCTAAGATGGGGGCAGAGTCCAGTTTACTCCCAACTTTTCTTTTCCAAATGACCAGTAGCCACATTACAATGATAGAAATTGTCGAGATGATGACACCCCAAAAGGTTGTCAGTGGTTTGTGACCAATCCAAATATTATAAATGCTTGTAACAATAAGCCCAAAAACCAGGGTGTAAAATGCTGTACCTGTGATTCTTAATGCTGTTCTTTCAAAATCATCACGTTTACTACTGGGGTTTTTCCGAATCCTTAAAATCATATGGGCTATGCCAAACCCAGAAATGACTTCAATAAAACTATCCGAGCCAAAGCCAAAAAGGGCCAGGCTTTCATCTTCAAACCCCAGATAGGTTGAAATGAGTCCCTCCGCTATGTTGTAGATTATCGTAAATACGGCCAGTCCAAAAGCAATTTTGTATAGTTCTTTATTTTCTGCCATTAGAATTGTTTTTTTGGATTACACCTAATGGTTGAAAATACAAATTATAGCTTTCAAAATCAGGTTTTCATCTTTTGGCTTTAAAAATGATCGTTTTAGTAAATTGCTTTAGTGCTATTGAATCTTGGTTATGCATTGAGAATCGTAATAGATAGGCTAATGCATATTTAGGGGCAAAGTAAGAATTTTGCTCTTAAAGTTTATTGGCTGTTGTTTAGTTTAAGTTGTTCTATTTTCTTTTTTAAAGATAGGATTTTCTTTTCCGATCGGGTGTTTTTGAGGGCTTGTTCGTAATATTCAATTGCCTTTAATGGTACTGATTCTGTGTATAAATATCCCAATAGTTGATAGTATTGATTGTTTTCCCCAAGCTTTAATTTTTCAGCTTCGGGAATTGCTTTAGCCTTTCCGTAAACTTTTGAAAAGGCAAATGTGCGGTTCAATGCTGTTACGGGAGAATAGTCGATTAGGACAAGTTGGTTGTACAACAGCAATATATGTTGCCACTTGTGTTCATTTTTTGGTGTAGCGTGCCAATAGGCAATTCCAGCTTCCAGGTGGTACTTTGAAATTTCTTTCTTATTTGTAGCTTTTACTAAATAGTAGTTTCCTCTTTCTATGAGTGATTGGTCCCATAAGTTTTGATCCTGTTCGTCAAATAAAACAATGTCTCCTTTATGGTTTGTCCTTGCCTCTAATCTGGAGCTTTGAAAGCACATTAATGCCAATAAGGCATTGGTCTGAGAGGTGTCCGTTAATGGGTTTTCGGTCAATTGCAGTGTTAATCTTGTCGCCTCAGCGCAAAGATCCTTTCGTACTAAATTATCATTGGATTGGGAAAAGTAACCTTCGTTAAATAGTAGGTAAAGTGTTTTTAAAACAGCGCTCAGTCGAGATTTAATTTCAGCACCGGACAATGTTTTGATTTGAAAATTGTCTTTACGGAGATTGTTTCTTGCCCGATACAAACGCTTTTTAATGGTTTCAGGTTTTATTATGAAGGCACTGGCTATTTCTTCCACACTAAAGCCACACAGTATTTGAAGGGCTAGGCAAATCTGGCTTTCGTTGGAATTGAGGGGATTGCAAACGGCAAAAATCATCGCCAATTGGCTGTCTGCAATAATTTGCCCTTCATACTCGATTTCTTTTTCAGAAACATTAGGAGTCAGCTCTTCTTTGATTTGGGTTTCAAATACAGAGAGGTGTTTGAAATAGTCCTTGGTTTTGTTTTTGGCTACTGTATAGAGCCATGCAGCAGGATTTTCCGGAACACCATGGATCGCCCAATGCTCTGATGCTTTCAAAAAAGTATCGCTGGCAATGTCTTCGGCAATTTCAATATGCTTCAAACCAAAATGACGGCATAGTACAGCCGTCATTTTAGCGTATTCCTGTCGGAATAGATGAGGGATCAATTCATGAGGAGCATTACCCATTTTTAAATCGTAGGTTTTGCCGATGCTACAAAATCCATGATGGAAACGGTATGGGTACCATTTAGTCCGCTTTGGTCTCGCTTTTCCTGAAATTCCAAAAACGAGGGTACGCTCAGTACCTTTTGTTGCATTTTTTCATCTTGATAGCTTGAAATGTGCACAAAAGTGACTTTGTCATCTTTCACGAAAACATTGTAAGTAAAACGTGAACTGTCCAACTCTTTAAAATCCCGTATGAACTTTCTGATATTGAGCTCGTTTTGCTTAGAAAACTCTGGCTTTACGGTGTAGCTTACCAATACATTTATCATGTTTTCGGAGTTTGACGGTTATTTCTTCAATACTTCACGTACCTCAATAGTCCCTCCAATTTTGAATATAGGATTTCCCTTGGCTATTTCGACCGCTTCGTCAATGTCTTCGGTTTTTACCACGATATAGCCACTGATAAATTCTTTGATTTCGGTGTAGGGTCCATCAGTTACTTCATTGTTTGCTTTGACTGTTTTTGCACTTCCAGGAATAGGAAGCAGGGTGTTGCCCTTGTCAACCAATTTGTTTTGAGCGGCAATGCTGCTCAACCAGTTCATTCGCTCCTGCATCTGTTCGGGAGAAGGCTTGAAATCTGATATGTCTTTCAGTCTGAAAATTAATGCGAATTCTTTCATTTCTATAATTTTTTAAAGTTCATCCTAATGACGATTGGGATCACAAGAAGGGGACAATCTGCTTCGTTTTTTTCTGATATTTCTTTCAAATGTTTTTTATAACTTGAATGCGGTCAATGTGCTTTGGACAAGGAGAAAATAATTTTCACTCTTTATTCTATTTTTTAAGATTGGTTGATACTGATAAGTGAACAATATGACATCTGGTTTTGCAGTAATCAAGTTAATTTACTAGTCAATTATTTCAAAATAAAGTAGTTAATCGGCCGAAATGATATTACAGGAAATGTTCTTTCATCCCATAAGCGTGTGTGCTGCGTCATATATGTTCAAATTCCATTATTTCAATTATGTAGATAAATGGATAAAAGGGAACTTCAGCATTAATATTCAAGTAAAGATTTTATTTCTTGGTAATAACTCCTTCCACTAGTGATTTTACTTTGGCTGTAATCGTCTAGCACCAATACAAAACGGTTGTTATAATACTTATTGATTTCTTTCAGTAGTTTTTTGTTAATCAGATATGATTTGTGCACCCTGATAAAATAATCAGGTAACTTTTCTTCTAACTTTTTTAGGCTTGAATCCAAAATATAGGATTTAGCATGTTTGGTGACAATATTCACATACTTCTCATCTGCTTGAAAGTAGGAGACTTCATCGAGGCGGATAAAGATAACCCGATCGCCCACCTTTACTGGGATAGATGATGTTTCAGTTTTCTGTAACTGCCGATTAAACTGTTCAATGAGCTGATCCATGTTGATATTCGATCTGTTATCACTCAACTGTTCCATTTTTTCTATGGTCCTGGCAAATCTTTCTTTTGTGAGTGGCTTGACCAGGTAGTCGATACAGTTGGTGTCAAAGGCTTTTAAGGCAAATTCATCGTAGGCTGTACAAAAAATCACTTTGGGCAAATAATGAAGGTTTTTCAGTACATCAAAACCGTTGATTTCCGGCATCTGTATATCCAGACAAATAAGCTCTGGCTTCAGTTGGTTGATTTTTTCAATGGCTTGTTCTCCATTTTCCGCTTCAGCAATGACTTCAAATTTTTCAGGATATTCTTCTATCATTGATCTTAGCCTCATTCTGGCCAAGGGTTCATCGTCCACGATAATAGTGCTGTATGCTTGCTTTGTGGTCATTTTTCAAATTGATTCTTTAAGATTACCTTAAAATGTTTTTGCTCTCCGTTTTCCCAATTCACACTGGCCTTATTCCCATAGATAATGTCCAGTTTATCGTACAGGTTTTGTAATCCATAGCCGCTGACCGGTTCTTCAGGAAATCCAGGGCCATTATCATATACAGATAGGATTAGGTTCTTTCCCTCTTTTATTATTTCAACGCGGACTTTACCTGGGCCTTTTATTTTCGAAAGTCCGTGCTTAATGGCATTTTCTACCAATGGTTGGATCAGGAATTTGGGGATCTGCTTGTCCAGGGTGTCTTTATCAGTGTTTATTTCATAGCTCAGCCGGTCACCGAAACGGGTTTTTTCTATTTCAAGGTATTTTTTTACCATTTCTAGCTCTTCAGCCACCGTGACGAAGGTTTTGTCCTCTTGATTGATGGAGTACCTGAAAAGTTCGGAAAGACCAGTAGCCATGTTTTCGGTTTTATCCGCATTGATATGGGCCAAGCTGGCGATAGAATTGAGTGAGTTATATAAAAAATGAGGGTTGATGCGCGAATGCAGGGCGTTTAACTCGGCTTGATTTTTTAGTGCCTTCATTCTGGCAATTTCAACATCCTTCTGATTGACCATGCTTTGGATACGGTAGTGAACGATATTATAGAAAACCCTCAAAGTAGCCACAAATATAATTTTCAACAGAAAAGATGGATCTTGGGTAAAGAAGGTAAGAGGGCTAAATCCTGAAAGCAGTGCTTTATTCCAAAATAAAATAAAGATGAAAATTGCGATGACTGAGACCAAGAAGGGTAGGATGATAGTGCTTAAAAAGATAAATGCCTGTTTCCCTACGAAATTATCTATCTTCTTGAGAAAAATGGGCTCGGTAAAATAGAAAATAATAAGGATAAATACTGCATAAGAAAAAGTGATGAGATAACTGATGCCAAAGTCAGCAGGACTGAATATTAAAAGGGGATTATAATCAGTAGCCGTGTAGGAAGTATGGTAAAAGGAAAAGATAAAAGGAAGTATAAAAAGGATGATGGTCCTCTGCTTTATATATAAAAATAGTCCGGGGTTTTGTTTTCTTTTAGAAGCTCTGGAGAGGAAAAACATAAAGCCAAATATGATTAAAATGGCTTTGAATACACTCGGGAGGATTTTCAATAACTTTTGAAATCTTAGATTAAGATAATAAGAATAGCCGAACTTTCTTACCGTATTTTCTTTGAGATTTTCATAGAAATCAGGTGAATATAGCTTTCTAAGCAAGTTTTTGTCTATTTCCTTAAATTCAGCATCAGCGGCTTTGGGTGAATCAAAAATCCCTCCGTAACCAGTACTCCCATTTTGAGACGAGTAAAGCTTGGTTAATTGGCGAATGGTATGATAATAAATGTGATTTATGGCTGCTTTTTCGTCGATTGATCCTGGGATTCCAAGTTTTAAATTGACATAAATAATATTGGAACCAGAGGTTCGTCGTCCTGATGAGGTGGATAGCCCTCCTGCTTCATGTGAAAGAGTTAGTTTGAAGTTGGGGTCTGTTTCTACCATTTTAATTTGAACGGTTTCAAGCAGGTCGTTTAATTCGGCAATCATTTTGACAAAGACCGCAGAATCCTGATGGTTCTTGGCCCCGGTTAACTGAAAACGGATATCATCCTCAAAGCGATAGGCCTTGGAGTTATCCCCGTTAAACAGCCTTTCCCGAATTACATTCCAAGTGGTCTCTTCAAAGGGGCTTTGGGCTGGATGCGCCTGACTTAAGTTTAGACTGGCTAAAATGACTACTAAAAAAAGCAATAACTGTTTCATCATGACTTGGTTTTTATTTGAGCTTAAAGAAACAGTGTTGTCATCTGGTAATACAGTCTTTTCCGATGAAGTGTGGAATTTGGGGAATATTCTGTTTAGGTATTTTATATTTTTCACTAAGGTCTGTTGAAAATAGGAGGTAAGGATTTGTTTATGGCACCTGTCCTTTAGAAAATGAGCTGAACTCCCGTGAATTTAAGAGCTTAAATCTATAGTCAGAACCAGATCAAGGAAAGGAAAAACTTCAACTAAGATATTCATTGGAATTGATGTAGACAAGCGGCAGTGGGGTGGGCGCGTATCTTTCGGGCATGCATACCAATGAATTTTCAGTTAGTCTACCTAATAGGAAGTCTAGGGACCTGCCTTGACTGCTTTTCCATAAAGTGTAAGTTTAGCGGTTTTATCAGCCTTCACCCTGCCCTGTTAGTGGAGGTTTTGTAACATTTGGATTGCCATAGTTCCCATGCAACTATGTGATTAGCCTATATCAGTCAGGTATTTACCTTTTCCTGTATAGGGATTATTCAAGGAACAATTCCAAATTATCTTCGGATTTCACTCGGTTATTTCCGAGTTTAATCCGAAGGTGATCCGAGGGAGATCCCTGTATGATCCAAAGATTATTCTGTTTTTATCCAAATAGAGGTGAACGGATGTTAAACCTGGAATTAAGCATGGAGGAATACTTATAGTCTGTCCCGACAACTGTAGTGAAGAGCTGAAACTACAAGGAAATGAGTTCCGATCAATCGAGAAGCAAAGCGGTTGATTGTAAGGTGGTTTTAGGTCGTGATAGATAAGCTAATGCATATTTCTGGTTAGACACTGAAGCGGAATCGAGCGTTCTAAAGTTGAAATATGGTGGATAGCTTGTGAGGATAGGTAGTTTTTAGGTGCAGTGTTTTTTATTTTTCAGAATTAGATACAGCTGTTTTAGAATAAATAACAGGCATTTGACCCTTCCATTTATTCCATAGATTATTATCGTTAATTAATTCTGCCATAAAATGACCAACATTTACTCTACTTACCTTGCCAGCATTAAAAATTGCACTTCTTGTTGGTGAAGGGTATGTCTCGTATTCGGTGACTTTATTTTCATCAATCAAGCCATCTGGCCTGACAGCAACCCATTGGATATATTTATCATTTTGGCCAATTTCAGTTCTTAAATAATCCGCTGCTTGTTCATTGTCTACATGGGGTGGCATTAACAATCTTAGCAGTCCTATAATGCACTTTTGAGCAAAGGAAATGGGTTCGTTTAAGTCCCGGTTACTGTTTCCAGAAGTGTTCATCAAAACATACTTAATGGGGCTTTTAGGTTGATGTTTTGTAATTGCTTGACAAAGTCGCTTAGTGGCATCTGTTACAAGTTTTCTGGGTTGCCCATAAATTCCTTTAAAAGTAATATTATGTCCCAAACATGAGGCTATGGCATCACAATCAGCTGTATATGTCATCAGTTCGCTATCGCTTAACTCTAGAATACTGGCAGTGTAGATGTCTAAATTATTCATTTCATCCCATGATTGGTTCCCTTTTGAGCGAACAATTATTTTGACCTTATTTCCTTTTAACAAAAGTTGATTGACCAAATGACGTCCTGTTGCACCGCTTGCTCCTACTACTAATACAGTCATTTATCCTTTTTTTCTTAAGATTTTTACAATGCGGTTCATCGTAATTTCTGATAAATTCCATTCATATCCATTAAAATCAGTTGTATTAATAAATTGAACTACTACCGCATCCATATCTTTGTGGTATTCTGCAAGGCTCTGATAGCCAATGACCAAGCCTCCATGGTTATATTCATAAGGATAGATTTCCTGTTCTCCCTCGTCAAATACCGAACCATCGTTTAAGGCTCGCAAGAATATACCTACATCTTCTGCTGTGGCCAACATTCCATATTCACGAGCTTTAAAATCTTCCTCATGCCCCACATAATACCCACTCATGACATCATTTAAATCGACTTCAGTTATCGAAAAAAAAGTGTTATTCAAATCAAGCGGTGCCAATATTTTTTCTTTGATATATTGATGGTGGCTATACCCTAAAACATTATCCATAATCCTTCGAAGCAATAAATAATTCGTGTTTGAATATTCATATCCTTCATTAGGTTCAAAACTGGCAGGTAGGTCTAGGGCAAAATCCAAGGGGTTTTTGCCTTTTTCTTGTTCGTTTTCCCAATAAGCAGGGTTATCTGTGAAGTTTGGAATACCAGAACGATGTTGAATCATCATCTTCAAGGTAATTTCTTCAGCATTTTCAATTCTACCTTTAAGCTCTGGAAGGTAATCGGTAAGTTTATTGTCAAAAGACAAAAGCTTTTCTTTGACCAATTTTGTAGCTGCTACAGCGGTATATAACTTGCTAATACTGGCAATTTTAAACAATGATTTTGGGTCGGCCGGTATTTTGTTTTCTCTATCTTTCCAGCCACCAGTATAAAATGCAGGAGGTTTTCCCGCCTCGTCCACATATACGATCATGCCATCAAATCCATGTCCGATGGCTTCCTCTACTTGCCCTTGCACGGTATCAGGTAATGGTAAAATCCAGGCCTTTACCAAAATCCAGGGCACAAAAAACATAGATACCGCTGTGCCAACCAGCAAAAGCAACCTAACCGTCCATTTGGCTTTTTTATTTTTTATCATTTTTCCGTTTCAGTCTTTGCTTATGAACTAGGATTCAGAAAGAACTACATCATATACGTATTTGAAATTCAGCATCTAGCCATAACGTCAAGTGTTTTAGACGTAATCTAGGCAAAAAATAAACTATTTTCTTAAGACAATCAAGCTTGCGATTAAAACATAGCTGGGCAGCCTGTTCTGACTTTTTCGGGGAAGCCCTTAATTTACTATTTATAGATGTAATCTGTAAAATCATGAAATTTTATTCCGTCCCAAAAACGACATAAAATAAAAAGGGGAAAAAGCTTTCCCCATAATTATCCCTTTCCCATCACCACTCATTCAACACTGCATTCAGACTAGGCTGTTCCAGCCGTCAGAATGCAGTGTTATTAGCTGCTGGTTTTTATTTTTTATTCATCTAGTTTTTGTTCTTCTCCGCAATATGGACAGAAAGCGAAGCCTTCGTCCAAGCGGTTGCTACAATTAGAGCAAAGTGTTATTTCTTCAATTACAGATTTGAACGGAATACTCGTTTTAAAGGTAAAGTCGTCTGGTATTTCTTTAATGAAACTTGATTCATTTCCTTTTTCTGTGATTAAAAATAAGTCGTCTTTTGCTCTTGTGATAGCTACATAAAATAGTCGTCTCTCTTCTTCTAATAACAAATCGTGATTGGATTCTTTAATCACTTGATAAATTCGGTCTTCCATCCAAATGTCAGGGAAACCACCACTTCCTTCGGTCAAGCCAATTATGAAAACTGCTTTTGCTTCAAGCCCTTTTGAGGCGTGAATTGTCTTGCCTGATACAAACACTCGTGCTTGTTTGAAACGCTCAAAATATGGACTGTACATTTTACTTCTGCGGTATAAGAATAGAATATCCTCCTTTGTATAGCCTTTGTCTTTGAGTTTATTTACTTGGTCAAGTACATATTCAATGTTTTCTGCTTCATTTTTACCTGCGTAAATGTGAATTTTACTACTTGACTTTTTATTGGATTGAACATTTTTGTCAACCTTAAACTTATTGTGTTTGATAACCTCATTACTTGCACCGACTATGTGTTCGGTGCTTCTGTAATTCATACTCAGTTTTATGGTTTCCGATTCTTTGAAATGCTCTTTGAAGTTGACAATGTAGTCCACATTTGAACCTCTAAATCCATAAATACTTTGCCAATCGTCACCAACACAGAAGAGTTGATTGCTTTCTGTTAACAGAAGCTTAATCAGTTCTACTTGTAAGTTGTTTACGTCTTGAAACTCATCCACAAGTATATACTCAAACTTACCTCTGAACTTGTCCGCTATCTCGCTGTGATTTTTAAACAGAGAAATAGTTTTTGTAATCATATCATTAAAGTCAAGATATGACTTGTTGGTGCAATAGGATTGATATTGTTCAATTATTGGAATAGAAAGCTTGTAAAAATCACGAACTCTTTCGTGTTGGTCTTTCTGTGATTGCTCTAAAACTGTTTGTGTTGGAATATTCTCTACTTTTACCATATCAATTACACGCATAGTTTGGCGTAAAAAATCTTTTACTTCTTTATGGTAAGAGTTAAACTCTTCTTCAAAAGATAGGGCAGTAGAGAAGTGGTAATTTGAAGGAAGGCGATTTTTTACAATTCGCTCTAAAACCAAATTGAACAAAGCAGTATCTTTTGTTTGGTGTTCAAATGTTTTTACAAGTAGTTTATTGGCTTTATTAAACTGTTGTTCTTTACCTTTCGTTGGATAGCTTTTCTGGCTTACGTGTTCTAAGTAGAGATTGGCTTCAGGAATAAAAAAATCTGGTCTAAAATCAAAATCTCTGAAATTCACATTTGGTTCATACTCAAACTTGATACTGTGGCGATAAAGCCAATCGGCAATATATTGTTCCGATTTTGAACGAACCTTAGTGCCGTTTAATGTTGTGTAAAATTTACCATCCTTAGGCAAGGAAAGGCGTTTGTCTTTTTCAATGTGGATTTTGTCAATCATATAATCCAAAATGTATCTTTTCAGATTGAGCAGATACTCATTGGATTCGCAGTTTTCAATTAGGATTTTATGAATGACCTCAAAAGCTGTTTCGGTAGCTGAATACTTTGCAAATTCATCATCTGTGGCTTTCGTATCTCCAATAATTTTGAATTTGTTATCAAATTCGTTTACTCCAAAATTTCGAATAATTCCATAACAAAGGCTATGAAAGGTCTTTAGTGTTAGATTGTCAATCCATTTATGTTTTTTTGTGAAAAAGTATCGTTCTGTATCTTTTTCTTTAACCGTTCGGTTCTTGTCCGCTAATATTTCGGCATATTCTTCTGTATCGTCTGCGGAAATAATAAGCCTGTCAAGCATTTCATTAGCGGCATTTTTAGTAAATGTGATTGCCAAAATGTTGCTTGGATTTACTCCCTTTTCTTCAATGAGGTAAATTAGCTTTTGAAGCAAGGTTTTCGTTTTTCCCGAACCTGCTCCTGCAAGTACAAGAAGTCTTTTACACTCAGAAATTACAGCTTGTCTCTGTTTCTCATTCAGTCCGCTTAAATCAGTTTTGGTTTCTAGCATATTTTATTTTCTTCCGAAATCAGCAGGTATCTCTCCCCAAGCTTGAGTTTCCCATTTTTTAATCTCATTTCTAATTTCATTATTCTCAAGCCATTTCACAGCCCTATCCATTAATTCAAATGATTTAACATTTATTTCGTTTTTATCAAGGTTTGTTCTATACGTCTTACCTTTTACCCAACTAATAGCTGTTTTACTATCTGTATATATTGGTCTTGTATCATTTGTTTTCTTCATATGTGCCAGAGTATGAACTAGTCCTAAAAATTCTCCTACGTTATTGGTAGACTCGTAAAGTGGGCCAAAGTGAAATATTTGCTCTTTGGTTTTTGTGTCTACACATTGATATTCAACTACTCCCGGGTTTCCACTGCATGCAGCATCAACAGAAACTGAATTTAAGATGGGTTTACCAATTAGTTCAAGTTGTTCTTTTGTAAGTGTACTTTCAAAAATCTCTTTTCCTTTGTATTCTGAATAACTTTCTGAATAGGCTTTTTGAGCTAGTTCAAGTGTCTTGAAGGATTTATATTCTGCTCCTTTAAACCCATGAATAGAATTTTTACATTCTTCCCAAGAGTTTAAAATCCCAGTTTTTGAACCTTTCCAAACAACGTAATATTTCTTCTTCTTTTTACTCATCCTTTTTAATTAATAAGTTTTGAGATTCATAAATCATACGCTGTCCGCAAGATTCTATCGAACCTTTTCCTCTTTGGAAGCAATCAGAAAGTAAGTCAAGGTCATTTGTGTACTCTATAGCTTTGCTAAGAAGTTCTTTTTCGGTGTCAGTCCAAGATTCGTATGCTCTAGGGTGGTTGATTCTTGCATTCTGAACGTATTCTGAAAGGTTCTCGGTTTTTAAAATTCCTAATTCGTCAATCTTTTCTTTTAATTGATTGATAGCTTTTTCTGAAAGTCGATTGAATGTTTCTTTTTGAAAGAAGTCAATTTCCTTGTAGTGGTTGTTTTTTCGATTGTTTCTGTTGGTTAGGTTGTTATCCGCAAGGTATTGAGTGAAAAAGTCTAAGAGTTGTCCTTTTTGATAAAGATTTCGATACTTACCATAAAGTTGGTTTGATACAAGAGTTTCGTTTTTAAACTTTCTAGTTCCAAGAAAGAATCCAACTAACTTATTTGAAGTCGGATTTTGTTCTTCTACTTTGAATAGGTCAATCACCGATTTAATGTCAGTTTCCTCTATTTCGACATCAGAAACAGTTTGAGGTTCGTTGGTCTTTAAGTTGTCTATGGCAATTTGCAATGCTCGTATAACATCACGCTCATTTAGAACGCTTTCGTTTTCTATCATTTCTCCTGTCGTAGGAGAACAACCTGAAGCAAGAGCTTCTAATATTTCTATTGTTTTATTCCTGTCCATACGGTTTTTTCAACTTGCAGCTAATGGTCTCGGCTAAGAAACGTAGGGCATTTCGAAGCGATTCACTGTCAAATCGCTAATATGTTTATTAAATGTAGTTACTTTCATTTTAACCGCTTACTGCCCAATGATTTATACACTTTGTGTGTAGTGTTTTATTTTTTATATAATTCGTTTACTTTCTTCAAATCAGTCGTTTTATCAATCTCATAAAAATAGTTCAACTGCCATTTCTGAGTTTTTTCCGCTTGTTTATTCAGCGTTTTATCCCAAATTGGATAAACTCTGAAGCCTCTTTTTCCATCCTTTTTCTCGGTGGTTATGAAACCTTTGTTGATTAATTCAGACTTCGGAAACACAAATTGTCCAAAACGGTCTCCGGATTTTACATTGATTAAATAATAATCAAATTGGTCATTTTGAGAGTAAGGTTCTGTTTCTCCGTTTTGATTTCGCTTCCAGAAAGTCACAAATTGTCCAATTTTTTTAGGTGTTATTTTTGAACTTCTTGAAATTATTTTCATTCCATTCAGTTCAAATTGGCAAGCGTCATATTTGGTTCCTTCAAGTTCATTATTCACGTTGGAGATATTGAGAGATAATTTGTTATAAATTTTTGTTTTAACCTCAATTAGATTTTTATTCAGAGTTTCAAGTTCAATCATTTGTAATTATTATCTCTTATGTTCAAGTTTTTACGGTTGCTTTTTACATTACACATGACGGTTAAGTATAAGCGGAGTGCGGGAAGTTCGGAGCAATTCACTCTCTACTTACCATGAAGTTTATTTATAGAAAAAAATTGAATTTTAATTATTTAACCCGCATTACGCTTATACAATGTTGTGGGTAGTATTTCATTTGGATCTACCGCTTCAATTTTGCCATTTCTGGTTACAATCATAGGACTTTGCTTTTGTTTCTTGAATTCCACAAGCCTTTTGTAAGTCTCTTCCAACCCTTTCACAATTCTGTCCCTTTCCTCTTTTAACTGTTCTTTATTGTCCATGATATTTTCCTTTTAGTTCATTCCATTTTTCTAAATTATTGATAGTTTCCTCCCCTATGTATATTCCGATTCATGTTGACCACCTGTTCCAGTGATGCTGACCACTTTTTTCCGATGATGTTGACCACCCCCCTTCTGGGTATCAACTTTTGTCGAAGGGTAAAATTCCGGTGATATTGACCACTGTCAATCCGGCCATGTTGACCACCACTTTAAGTGGTCAGAATGGCCAGAATGACATTATTGACCACCTTTAATTTTTCAGTTATCGTTTCCTTTACGGTTGATTTAAAACCAACCGTAAAGCATGGCAGGAAAAACGATAACCATGAGTAATCTCAAACAGATAATTCGCCACCGTGACAACGGAATGGCACTGCAGACCATCTCCAAAACCTTGGGAATTGCCCGGAACACGGTCAAGAAGTACCTTCAGCTGATTGATTCCAAAGGTTTTTCTTACGGAGAGCTTTTGTCCATGAATGACGAAGAGCTTGATGCCCTACTTTCTGATCCGGACCATGTTTCAGGGGAGCGGTACCAGGAGCTTATATCTTTTTTTCCCTATATGGAACCGGAGCTTAAACGGACCGGTGTGAACCGTTGGGTCCTGTGGGGAGAATACAGACAAAAACATCCTGACGGATACAGTTACTCACAGTTCTGTGAAAGCTTCAGGCAGTGGCGTACCGGTCTATCTGCCAGTATGAGAATTGAACATGTTCCGGGAGATAAATTCTATATAGACTTTACGGGTGATAGGCTGTCCATAGTAGATCCTGTAACAGGTGAACTCACTGATCTGGAAGTGTATGTTGCCACACTCGGAGCCAGTCAATACAGCTATGTAGAAGCCATTCCCTCCCAAAGAAAAGAAGACTTCATAGCAGCCACTGAAAATGCTTTACATTACCTGGGCGGTGTTCCCAGGGCCCTGGTGCCCGACAACCTCAAAAGCGCGGTCACCAAAGCCGACAAGTATGAACCGGCCATCAACCCCGATTTCCTGGACTTTGCCAACCATTACGGCTGTGTGGTCTTTCCGGCAAGGAGCAGGAAGCCGCAGGACAAGGCCTTGGTGGAAAAGACCGTCAGCATTGTCTACAGCAGGATATACGCCCCGCTCAGAAACAAAGTTTACCATGACATCAATACACTGAATGCGGATATACGGCACTACCTCAATATCCATAACAATACCCCTTTCCAGAAAAGACCGGAAACAAGGAAGGAGCTTTTCGACAGGGAAGAAAAGGGAACCCTGGCCCCCCTGCCTGCCGAAAGATATGAACTCAAACAGTTCAAGTATGCCACCGTCACTAAAACCTCCCACATATCCCTGAACCCTGAAAACCATTATTATTCTATTCCCTACAGGTATATCGGCAAAAAAGTCAAGGTTGTGTACTCAGCCAGTTACGTTTCTGTTTTCTACGATGGGGAAAGGATCGCTTTTCATAAAAGAAGCCTTAAGGAGCGCGGATACACTACGGTCCAGGACCATATGCCTTCAGCCCACAGGTTTGTAAGTGACTGGAACCCTGAATTCTTCCTGAACTGGGCAAAAGGGATACATCCTGAAGTCCGGCATTATTTACAGGTTATCCTCGACAGTTACCCGTATCCGGAACAGGCCTATAAAAGCTGTCTGGGGATTTTGGGATATGATAAAAAGGCAGGCAGGGAAAGGCTCATAAACGCAGTAATACGTGCCAAACACTACAACACTTATAATTATTCGGTCATCACCAGAATACTCAACAGCGGGATGGATTCAATCCCTTTAGATACTGAAAACAAGTCCGATAAATCAGTTGACCACGAAAACATAAGGGGAGCGGAAAGCTTCAGGTAATTATCAAACATATAACCGATCACACAATTATGACACAGAGCATCGCATTGAACCAGATGTCCAAAATGAAGTTTCACGGAATGATGGAAGCATACAAAACCATTCTGGACAGCAACAAACATCATGATCTCAATCCCGAAGAGCTTATAAACCATCTCTTGCAGGCAGAATGGGAAGAAAGAGAGAACAGGAAAATCAACAGACTGTACAAAACGGCAAAGTTCAGGTACAGTGCCACTGTTGAAGAGCTTGAGTTCTCTCCAAACCGGGGGCTGGATAAAATGCAGGTCCTCAGACTTGCTGATATGTCCTTTATTAAACGAAAAGAAAACATACTGATCACAGGAGCAACAGGGGCCGGCAAAAGCTACATTGCTTCGGCCCTGGGAAACCAAGCCTGTATGCAAGGGGTCAGAACCCAATATTATAATACCACCAAGCTGTTCCCGAAACTCAAAATGCTGAAAGCTGACGGCTCATATATCAAAGAGATAGCGAGAATAGAAAAACAGGATTTATTGATCCTGGATGACTTCGGCATTCAGCAACTGGATGAAATGGCAAGAATGGCCCTGCTTGAAATCATAGAAGACCGCCATGGAAGGGCTTCAACAATAGTGGTATCACAACTTCCGGTTACAAAATGGTTCGAAACCATAGGTGACAGTACCATAGCCGACGCTGTTCTCGACAGACTGGTGCACACCGCACACAGAATCGAGCTAAAAGGAGAATCAATGAGAAAAAAACAATAACTTTAACAGCCTCCAAACGGTAACTGAAAACCCTAATTGAAAGGGTGGTCAGGATGACCGGATTGGTGGTCAAGATCATCGGAATATACACCTAAAGCACCTTCCGCAATAATTTCGTAATTATCCCCCGAATTATTTACAAAAAGCCAGTTATCGACTTTTGGGAGAAAAAGGTTGAAAAAATTGCTTAATCCACCGGTATATCTTCTCCTGATAACCTCCTCTGGAATAAAATGGCCACCTTCTTTCACCCTTGTTTCTACTCTGGAAATTGCCAATTCTTCAGGATCAAGCCAAAAAAACAAACAAGTGACTTGATATCCCAACTGCTTGGCTTTTTCAATAAATTTAACGTAGCTTCTGGCTGAAAGGGGGACAATCCTCTTGCAATTTCATCTGCATTTACAAACTCTTTGCAGTCCAGAATTTCCGGTAAAATTGTATAGGAGGCTGTTGTTTTTCCAGCTCCATTACATCCTGCTATTACGTATAGTTTTTTCATCTAAAACAAATATACGATTAACTATGGATTTGGGGCGTCCTACATATTACCCACAACGGTAAATTGTATGAGTAGTGGCAGATTGCGTGGCACTTCCCGCTCAAACCGCTACGCTGTTTGAGCGGCTACAAACCTTGAAATATGCGGCTTTGCCTGCCATTACTTATACAAAATGTGTGTGCCTTGAATGGTGAATATAGGTCAAAAAGTTGATCGTTCCAACGGGTGGAAGTCCCCGATGTGCGGGAGTCGTTACTCTTTCCAAAATGTTTGGAGACTGTCGATACCAGGCTGATGTAGGTCTTGATGCTCCTGGGAGAATAGTTCCTGACCCGCATTTCCTCATACATCCGTTGACGAAGGCTTTTTTTCCATGATGCTATTTATTTAATGGTAAAACATGGAATGAATTTAGTGTAAATCGCTGAAAAAGACCTGATTGAAGAAATAAAGGAATGGTTGACTACCGACGTAGGAGGTTTTGTTCAATGGCTCGAATATGCGTAGTGCGGGATTTTAAGGCACTTCACTATCAAACCGCTACTTTGTTTATTAATTGCTATAAAGTTCAAATTTACGAAATTGCCCCGCATTACGTATAGAGCAAACGTTCCAATGAATTCAGCTAAAAATTTTTTCATAATTATTTAATAAAAAAAAGAGGATAATTTGTTTTAATTATCCTCTTTTATATTAATTAAACTGTGATTAAATTGCTGATGCTCCAGCTTCTGCAACAGTATGGTCGTTTTCAACCGTACTTCCGCTTACTCCAATTGCTCCAATAATTTCGCCATTTGCGTTTTTAATTGGCACACCACCTGGAAAAGTAATCAATCCATTATTTGAATGCTCAATGTTAAATAATGGCTGTCCTGGTTGAGATAACTCTCCAATACTTCCAGTATTCATATCAAAGTAACGAGCTGTTTTTGCTTTTTTGATAGATATGTCAAGTGAGCCTAACCAAGCACCATCCATTCTTCCAAATGCTACTAAATTTGCTCCAGCATCTACAACTGCAATATTCATTTTTGTGTCAATTGCCGTAGCTTTTTGTTTTGCTGCTACAATTGCTTTTTCTGCTTGTTCTAATGTAATGTTCATAATTTTATGTTTTAGTTTTGTTATTATTTCTGATACAAATCTACAATGAGAGTTGTATTTATGAATTACTAAAACAGTTCAATAACTTATGAAAAAAGGTCAATTTCGAAAACAAAGTTGAAAATAAGAAACTTATGAAGTTATTTCACTTGGATTAATTCCGAATTTGTTTTTAAAGGCAATACTAAAGTTTGAAAGATTGTTATAGCCAAAATCCAAATAGATGTCGGAAGGTTTTAAATTATCGAGCTCTAAAGTTTCTTTTGCTTTTTGAAGTCGTTTGTCCTGAAGCCATTTTCCGGGTGATGTTTTATATTCTTTAATAAAATGGCGTTTAAAAGTAGATAAACTCATATTACATAAAAAAGCAATTTCTTCTAGCTTTAGATTTGAATATATTTTGCTTTCTACAATTTTTTTAAAAGGTGAAGTTTCTTTAATTATTAAAGAATGTAGGAATAGTTCAAATTTTCTTCCATATTTTTGTAAAAGATAAAGCATTAATTCTTCAAATTTGACTGAAAGTAAATTATCAGCAAAAACTGTTGGTGCTTCACTAATTGTAGTTAGTGAATTTAGATATGAACTAATGTATGAGTCATTTCTAATTATGAAATAAGGTGTTTCTTCTTTTACTATTTTGCTATTTTTTTTGTGCTTTTCTATAAACTCTTTCAATTTTTTTTCTGAAAAGAAGAAGAGTTTACAATAATAAATAGCCTCTGTATCTAGTAATTCTGTCCAAAGCCAATTTCCTTTTTTTAATAATAAAGATTGGTCTTTGTTAACTGCAACTGTTGTTCCTGCAAAGTGTACTTGCTTTTTCCCAACTTGTAAAAAGCTAAACATATTCATTCCTAAATTGACCTTACTTTTAACAACATCATTGGTCATTTTAAAGTCATACATGAACAAATCAGATTTTTTTTGATCGTCCTTAATGTAAATTTCAGGTATGTTTTCTATTGGCATTGAAATGTTTTTTCAGCTTGCAGGTAACGGTTTACGTATTGGCGATGGTGGGGCATTTGAAAAACGTCAGCACAACATTTGCACAAGTGCCCGATAGAATACCAAATGTTGAATTTACAACTGTCAGCCCCACTATTGCAATACGATGTTAGCCGTTCGCCTTTCTTTATTAGTCATCTATACTTTTAATACTTAATTACTAATTTTCCAATTGTGGTGCCACTCTCTAATTGAGTATGTGCATTTTTGAAGTTTTCAACCGAAAAACCTTGCAATGTGGTCGTTAAGGTAGATTGTAATATCCCATCATCTAACCACTTTGAAATTTGATTAAGGATGCGATGTTGCTGTACCATATCATTAGTTTGAAACATAGAGCGGGTAAACATTAACTCCCAATGAAAACTTACACTTTTACTTTTTAATTGACGTAAATTTACAGGCTCAGTCGGGTCGCTAATCGAACCAACTTTCCCTTGTGGTTTTATTAATTGCACCATTGTATTCCAATATTGATTTAGGTCCACAAAGTCCACAATAAAATCCACAGTTTCATAGCCGATGCTTTTCATCTCTTGTACTAAGTTTTTATGATTTACTACAAAATCAGCCCCCATTTTTTTACACCATTCTATTGATTTTTCTCTTGATGCAGTGGCAATTACTTTTAAACCTAAAATATTTTTAGCAATCTGTATAGCTACCGAGCCAACGCCGCCAGCACCGCCGATAATTAAAATTGATTTCCCATTGTCATTTTCTGCACTTAATTGCATTCTGTCAAATAATATTTCAAAAGCTGTCAATGAAGTAAGCGGTATAGCAGCAGATGCCTCAATTGGGATATTATTAGGAGAGAACCCTACAATTCTTTCATCAACTAATTGAAATTCTTGATAACTACCGTCCTTTGTTATATCTCCTGCATAAAAAACGTTGTCACCCTTTTTAAACAAAGTGGCGTTTTCTCCAACCGCTTCAACAACACCAACAGCGTCCCAACCTATAATTTTGGGATTGTCTGAGATTTTATCTTTCAGACTATTCTGGCGTATCTTATAGTCCACAGGGTTTATTGATACAGCTTGTATTTTCACCAACAATTCATACCCTTTTGGCACTGGTGTTTCTTTTTCAAATTGTATGAAACTGTCTGCTTGTGAAATTGGTAAACTTGTTTTAAATCCTATTGCTTTCATATTTTTTCTATTAAATTATTGTGTTGATTGTTTTGCTAAGGTGACGGCTAACGGTTAGTATATGAAAAGTAGGCGATTTCGAAGCACTAAATTTTCGGTTAAGCACAAAGTTTGATACGAGCTAAAAGCCTTGATTTTACTACTGTTTCGCCTATTTTTTATATACATTGTTACCTGCTGTGTTTTTTATATTTCTTTCATTATGAACACAATAATCTTGTTTTTTCTCTCTTGGATTAGGCCTCTTGTCCAAGTTTGATTATCAGTCGTCATTCTTTGAATTTCTCTTTGCTGTTCCAAATGAGTGTAACTGTCTCGCTTTTCTTTGAATGGTTTATTCCCAACTGAACAATTATGTGATTTGGATAGCAAAAGGTAGTTGCCTAAACAGTTTATGAATTGATTTCTAAATTCTTCGTCATAGCTGTCATAGCCTGTTTCAGGATTTTCAGTCTGTGGGGCAATATGTTCTAATTCAGGACTTACAATTTTGTCAAAACGAGTTGGTGTGTAACCGCTTTTTCCTTGACTTTCTAAATGATTTTCATATTTCCATAACAGATACTTTGCAATGCTGTGATTTAAACCACCTTGAATTGAACGTTCCAATTCATTGTTATTCCAATATGCCCACCACCAAGAGTCTGACGACACATTTTTCATCCATTCAATTCTGTCAACGATTGGTTGAATATCTGGATTTTCGTTTGTGAAGTCTTTGTAAACGCCATTTAGTCGAGATGTAATGTCTGCTCTCGTTCCAATCAGTCTATGACGTAATACCATTGATTCCAATTTATTACATAGCTGATTGATTTGATTAATAGACAATCCAAATTTGTATGCTTTAATGATAAATGGCATTGCAATACCGATTCCACCAAGAGTAATCAGTGAATGAATTTCTAAATTCTCACGTTCATCTTTCCCAAAGAATGTTGTTAAATGCTCAAAACTTGTAGCAAGTGATTGAGTAAATGACTTGATGAATGGGATTGGATTTTCTTCAGATAGCAGTTTGTTGATTTTGTCAACTGCATTTGTTTCCCAAAGGGAATTGAAATGAACTCGAAGCGTATAGACTAAAACATCATCTTCGTTAATTCTATACTCAATTGAAGAAATGGATTTATAAATTTTCTCGAAACGTGTTTTAATTTCTTCAATCAAAGCTTCTTTTTCTTCGCCACCGTATAAATGGACGTTGAACATAAATTGAGCTTTGATTATTTCTAAGTTGGAAGGCTTTTTTCCCCTATTGTTCTGAAAAATGAACATTTGGATTGCTTCCGATTCGTCTTTGACTGGATGTGTAGTACACGAAGCATTTTGAATTGTGTCCAACATTTTTAGCAAATACGATTCATCTTTGTCCGCTAAATGTGAAGTAAAGAAGTCAAATGCGGTTACAATGCGTATAGCTGATTCCGTTTCAAGTCCGTTTTTATCTTTCTTGATTTGGTCAATTACATAGTCCTTAAAAAGCTGTTTGTCATAATCTACGGTCTCAAAACGATAAGTTGATTTTCTCTTGATGATGTCTTCAAAAGATTCTTCTTCCTTTTCAGTTAGAGGTCTGATTTGCTTTAGTCTTGTGAATAAAGCTGAAAGAAATATAACGATAGTCGTCATTCTCTGCTGGCCGTCAATAACGCCAAATTTATTCTCTGTTTGTTCTTCAAAAAGAAAGTGTCCGAAGTAATATTTTGATTTGGTTGTACTTCGATTATAGTCTTCTAAGTCAGAGAGGAAAACGTTTATTTGTTTTGGCAGATTTGATTTTTCAAGTTCTGTATCCCAAGAATATGCTCTTTGGTAGGTTGGCACAAATATTCGATTTCCCGCCAACATCTGTTTTATAGTGGTTGATGCTTCCATTCAATTGATTAAAAATAAGAAAGGTGGCGAAGCCACCCTTCTTATGAGATTTTTACGCTGCTCTTGTTCCTGTCTTTTTACAATTCTTATCGAAGGTGTAAATCCAACTACCTTTTTTTAAGTTGAATGAATTTCCTGCTGCATTTCTGAAATCCCCTGTCGAACTTGCAAGAGTTGCAATCTTTTTACCTTTTTCGTCATAGGTGTAATACCAACTACCTTTTTGAAGAACAATGAAGTCCATTCCAATTCCCATTAAGTCGCCTGTTGATGCGGCTAATGTTGCTGATTTCTTTCCACTACTGTCGATAATGTAGTACCAACTTCCTTTTGTCTGTACGTCTGATATTGCCATATTTTAAAATTTTAGTTTGTTGCTTACTCTTTTCGGTTTTCAGCTTTCCCCGTTTTTTCTGCAAATGTCGAAAGTCAGTCCGTCAAAATGTGACGTTGTTGTTTTGCACGGTCGTCTTTTTCACATAGCAGGTAACGGTTTGCGGCTATGAAAAGTAGCGTGCAAGTGCACGCAAACCTTTTCGAGTAACCTTATTGGTTTTAAAAATACAAAAAACTTTGGGTTAAGCCTTTTGTAGCTATTTTTTATAGCCGCTGTTGGCGGTAGTATTTTTTAGCAGTATCTGCAAATAGAATCAAACCAACTCAAAACAATAAATATTCAATTCGTCCATCATTTTTATAATATCCCTGGCAATGTGCTGGTTGGATTCAACTCTTAATATGTTGTCAATATCTTCCAAATCAAAGTTCCAGTATTCAATTTCCGATAGGTAGCCTATTTTTTGTGTTACTGATTTTACTTGTTGTTTGGTTTTGACTCCCGTTTTAAAAACAAAAACCATATTTTAATAATCAAGTTGCAAATGTTGTTCTCTTAAATTACTGGCGATAATTTTGAATTTTCTCTAAAGCCTGCGACAATCAGGCTTGTTGGCTTTTGTAATAACAGCCTATGCCAATGTCCTTTTTTTACGATTATTGATTCTCCACTATTTACAATCACCTTTTTGATTTCGGGATTGTGGGGAACCACTTTTAGATAGTTCGTTCCGGTTACAATTTCAACTTCTAACTTTCCATTGGTTACAAGTAGCAGCTCATCACCATCAGGATGAATTTCCCACTGGTTCGGATGGGTATCGGTAGGATTATCTATCTTAAAAAAAGAAAGGGAGCATACATTTTGTATATCACGTTCATCGCCGTTGGAGATTTTATTTCCTTTAAGGATGTGGATAAATGTTTCATTCATATTTAAGGTTTCCATAAAAGTATATTTTGTTGTTAATAATGGAACAAAGTTCCTAAACCAAGACGAACAAAACTTGTATAAAACTGCTAACTTTTAAGCACGAAAAAAGGATTGATTCCGAACATTTTGTAAAATACTTTGTTGAAATGAGAGGAGTCGGAGAAACCAACGTAATGGGCACTTTCGGTTAGAGTGTACCCTTCCCTGGATTTCAGCATTGCCAAGCATAATTTTTTCCAAAGAATACATTGGTGTACTGAAATCCCTAACTGTTCTTTAAAGAGGTGTGCAAGCCTGCTTTCAGACAATAGGGATACTTCAGACAATTGTGTAATGGTTATTTTGCTTTCTGTGATGAGAGAATTAATCGCATCAATGCATTTAAGGATTCTATCATCCAAGCTCTTCCGAGGATATGTCTCGGAGCTGTTTAAAATAGATGCGATGTTAAATGTACCATTATTCAGAAATTGGTTTAATTCCGTTGGGTTTATGATTACATCTTTATGGGATGCCAAATTGAATGATTCCATAACATATTTGCCCATATCGGAAAGTGGGTCAACAAACAACAAATCGCATTCGGCTTTCAGGCAGTTAAAACTATGGGGCAGATTTGGAGGAATGATAACACTCTTAATATTTGTGTGTTCAGAAGTTGTTGCTATGTTAAAAAAGCCTTTAGTACATCTAACCACTTCGATGGCGTAGTGCGTATGTTTTTTAGTTTGGTAGTTACTTTTGGAAAAGAGGGCATACCCTTTATCAATATCAAATAATTCTATCGCCAATGTTTTCTTGTCGTTTTGATTTGTTCTTTTTCGGTTAAGTTGTTTAATTCAGTGTGGGTGTTTTTAATATTCTGACTAACGTAATAAAAATAGGTTAAACATGGACTGTTTCCAGTCCCAAATCCTCATTTGTCAGACCGAATTTATCGATTTGCTTCCTAATCCTTTTAACTAAACCCAGTTTTCTTTTCTGGTCCAGGAAGAGATAACCTTCCGGATTGATATAGGGTACTCCCTTCACCACCATGTTCCAGATGATGACGGCCAGCTTTCTGGCCGTGGCACTGATGGCCGAAACCCTTCCTTTTCTAAAACTTATTCTATGAAAGAAGTCTCTTAGTGGTGTAGAATCCTTCAGGTTTCCAATGGCATTGGCCGCATTCCGTAATGCGATTTTCAGTCTGTTACTTCCTTTTGGAACTTTACTTGAGAGCACCTTCCCTCCGCTCACCTTGTTGTTCGGTGCCAGTCGCAGCCAGGAAGCGAAGTGCTTGGCCGTTTTAAACTTTCTGATGCCCTCTATGCCTACTTCGCTCATCAAGGCCAGTACCGTCGAAAAACTCATTCCTTCGATGGCCAACAGGTCAGTTCCTTCAAAGATCCGGTAAGCCTTCAGGTTGAGGTCGATGTCCTTGGGGGTGTTTTTGTTGACCCTTTTGTAGGGCTTTGCCTCTATATAGTGCTGCCGCTTATTGTCATCCGAATTGATGATATCATCCAGCATCTTCTCGATCTCTTTATCGCATCGGGCGATTTTTTCCTGGGTCTGATCATAAGTCTCCAGCTCCTGTTTCAGTGCAAACAGGTAATCTTTTCTTCCATTGCTCTGCAAGGCCTTGGCTATATCTTCTTCGCTTTTCCGGCAGTTTCCATGACGCAGGGAAGCAAGTTTCTGCGGGTTGGTTTCCCCTTCGCAGATGGCCCGGATGATCAGCAGTCCGGTAAGTCCGCAGATATCCCTGACTACTACATCCAACCGAAAGTTGAGCAGCCGGAGGTATTTCTGCATTTTCTTTGATGCTGAGGCGGCAGAGTGAAGAAGGTTTGCCCGATGGCGACAATAGGTCCGAAGCTCTTCGGTTTTGCCTTCGGGAAGGAAACTTCCGGTCAACAGGCCAAGGGTATGGAGTTTCTGGATCCATTGACAGTCCTTCACGTCGGTTTTCTTGCCCTTGATGTTTTTGGTGAACTTTCCGTTGCACAGGATCACTTCAAAACCTTTGGCAGTCAACATCGCATACAGATTTTGCCAATAGCTGCCCGTGCTTTCCATGGCAATGGTTTTCGTTCCCTTTTCCCCCAACCATTCTGCCATGGCAAATAAATCCTGATTGAACACCCCGTACTCCCGAACGTCCTGTTCGGACTGGCCCACTGCAACCCAGTGGGAGCGACTGCCGACGTCAATACCCGCAGCCTGAGGGTTGACGACTTCCATGGAGATGATTTCTTGTTCCATAAGACCTGAAGGGTTTAGTACTCTCTGAGGATGTGCTTTTGGCAAGAAAATATTCTGAACGGGGTTGCCGAAGCCTCGGCACCGCCACTGAGGTCATCGCAAGCATCCCAACCAGAATGACGCCCGTGCTTCCCGAGGGACGGGAGCGACAGTTCTAAAATCGGCCTTGCAGAGAGTGATTGAATTTAGCAAAAAAAGCTGATTATCCATCTCGCCCGTTAGCATACGAAGTCAACTTTTTAAAGTAGGGGGAATTACCGCCAACGTTTTGCAGCTACCCGAAGGTGGCGATTTCGAAGCGATTCACTGTCAACCAAGCAGAAACTTTGATAGAAGCACAAAACTTGATTTAACCACTGAGCCGCCACTTTTGGGTAGGTGCTGTTATAGCCTGTTGTTATTCTATTCGTCATTGGTCGGTATGTGTTTTTCTTTGCAGTATTCTTCTATTTCTGTGTCGTTTGCAAAGTAGCTGTCACAAAATTCGTCAAGTTCCTTTTCAGCACCGGAAACATATTTTTCACTTGCTGTCATTAGTTTTTCTGTCTGTTCAATGAACCTGTTAAACTCATTGTTCATTTTGCAGAGTTTGTCAATGGTCTTGAAGTCTAAGTCCCGATATGTCGCTGGAAAAAGTATTTTGCTTTGGTATGGGTTGGCGTTAAGTTCAATTATTCCAATTCCAAATGACTGATTTAATCTTGCCATTTCTTCGTTCAAACTGTCGCTAAACTCAAAAGCCACTAAATAGCCATAGTTAGCCCAACTTGAATTTGAAACTGCTTGGAAAAATGCTTTTTTAAGTTCACTGTCGCTGTTGATTTCCTTTTTTAATTCGTAGGAACTCATTTTGAAAGTGTCAACCCGATTTATTGATTTTAAAAAATTCTGGCTGGCTTTTGTCTGCAAGTTTAAAAACTTAATGCCAACCATATCTGGGTGTGTCCAAATTTGGTTATTGTCCTTTCCGTTTGATTGTTCGTGAAAAATTGTCTTTGAGTAGGTGTCTGTGTTTTTAAGATAACTGCTCAAAAGTTTATGTAAATCTCTTTCTTCGTATGTCTTTGACTTGGTCAGCTTTTTCGGTAAGGTTTTTTGAGTTTCTGTCTCACCGCTAAGAACATCAATTGCAATATTTTGCTCGTTCTTTGTCAAGTAGTAAGAATAGGTTCCGCCTTGTTGTTTTATTCTTTTTACTCTCGTGTCACCGTTGCGAATAAAGTCACCAAGTAAAGCCGAAACTGTCGAAGCGGGTGTTTTGGCAGCCCCAAAGTCATAATATTTTTTGTCAATAATATGATTGCAAACTTCCAAATAGTTTGTCAGTCCGTTAATTTCTTCAAGGCTCTTTAAAACTGCTTCTTTTAATGTCATTTCTGTTCTTTTATGTTTTACGGTGCTGTC
The DNA here is from genome assembly GCF_020463795.1 of Echinicola marina. Taxonomy (NCBI): domain Bacteria; kingdom Pseudomonadati; phylum Bacteroidota; class Cytophagia; order Cytophagales; family Cyclobacteriaceae; genus Echinicola; species Echinicola marina. The sequence continues at coordinate 2,712,192 of NZ_CP080025.1, forward strand.
GTCCTACAATAGGCTATAACGGTCTCGGGTATGAAACGTAGGGCATTTCGAAGCTTTTAACTGTCCGCCCGAAAGTAAGCTTGCTAAGTGCTGAAAACTTTCGGAAACCACTGTCCGCCCTATGTTTTATACCCATTGTTGTGCACTGCCTTTTAGTTTTCAGGTTTAATGATTATTTCAACAATAAAGTCTTCATCTTCTTGATTTAAGTCATTTTGAATTCCTTTTGGATTTGTGATGCGTCCTTCGGGGTCATATGTGAAACATACAAGTCTTTTACAATCTGGATGTGCTTTATATTTCGCCTTGTCTTCAATTAGCTGTTTACCTAGTTCTTTGTCAGCCAAACCCTTTCTTGTCATTTTAACTTCAATAACAAGCTGTTCATCTTTTAATAGGAAATCCATTCTTGACGAACCACCTGCGTAACTCGGTGTCCATTCTTCTTTTCTTATATCAGCAAAGTGAAGTTTAAGCAAACAATGCAAGAGGTCTTGCACGTCATACTCATCTTGAACATCTAATGTTGGTTTAGAATTGTAACGTTTTCTAAGTTGAATTACTACAGAGTGAAATCTATCAAAAATGACATTTAGTAAGTCAGCTTGGGTCAAGGGCTTCACTGTTTTAATTGGTGTCGCATTATGGCAAGCTTTGAGAGCTGCGATCAATTTAGTATGATGCCTTTCAAAGTCATCTTTTTCGTAACCTGAAATAAATCTGTCATCGAATTTCTTGTAAAGCCGAAATACTGAACTGTTTTCGCCAAAATTTTGAATAATAAAGTCTTCGACCGTTGCTATCCAAGCTAAAAATTCGTCAGAGGGTTTACTATATACTCCGTATTGACTTCTGTAACTATTATTTTCAAAAGTGAATTTTTGTCCTTGAGTTATTAGGTCGTCAATTTTTTCTTTCATCTATTATGTTGTCTTGTTTTGGTTGTGCACAACGGTTTAGCTATGAACAGTAGTGTCCTGAAAGGCACTATTGTTTATAGGTTTTGTTGGGGTTAGTTTTTCTTTATCAATTGTTGTATTAACGTATTTTGTAACACCAATACCAATAAATGCAGCAACGGCACTTGCGAAAAGGAATAAGATGATAGCAACTATCCAATTATCCTTGCCCGCATAAAATATACCAGCAGGACTGATTCCATAAACTTGGAAAATATTACTTTTAGTTTTTAAGTCTCCTTCAACAGAAAGGGAAATTACATTATGCATATTATCCACTTTTCGAAGAGTAGATTGATGCAAAGCAACGTAGTCACCTGAATTGAAGGCGTTGGCTTCCTCTTCTCCATTTAGAAAACTTGCCATGGTGACTTTATTCAATTTATAAAGCGATTCCATTCTTGGGTGTGGCGAATATTGCTTCCCATAAGTGTCAACAAAAAGTCTAGCTAAGTCAATCTTTAAATTGTCGTTAATCTGAACTGGTGTACCTCCTAAAACTCTGTATCGATGGTTAATTGCTTCGAAACCAAAGTTTATATTCCGCATGTTTATGTGAATCCATTTGTAATCAAGATGGTTACTAACAAATGAGAAATACTCGTCCAGCATGTCTTTTTCTAATTGATTGTAGTGCTGATTAATCTGAGCAGGAAGAATTCCTTTCAATTCTGCCATTTTATGAATAGAGAAAGAATGTGTTTGTGCATTCCGAACATATCTTACAGCAATAGATGTAATTCTTGGAGTATTTCCTTGAGGTAAGTTGAAAAAGCTTTCACATGAATAGTGAATAACCAAGTATTCAGAAGGGTTGTCACTTATATGTTTAAGCACCTCCTTTGCTTTTTTTCTTTTCTTATTTCTTTCAGATGCCTTCGACATGTTACTTTTTAATTATTCTTGATTTAACAGCTCTATGATTCAGTCCTGATTTAATTGTCAGTTCCAAAAAGGAGTTCATCAAATTATCAAGTTTATTCATTTTTGTTTCATCTTCTATCCAAACATCAGCTACAGAGCCTGCACCACCAAGAAGTTCAGCAGAAATCACTTTTTCTTTAAATAAGTCTTTGTCCTCTTTTTGAACAGTAGACAAAATTTGCATGATCCAATTAGCCTGGGCAGTATATGCCGAATCACGAAGAATTTTATAGATTTCTGTCAAAAGAATAGTAAATCGTTCTTTATTTTCCTCCTTGAAATCTATGTTGTATGTTTTCTTTTTAAATAATCCGAACATGTTTTTCTAATTAACCCCAACGTTTAGTGTATGGTGCGTATCCCGAAGGGTATGCACTATACACCGTGTTGTGCCTAGTGTTTTTTCTTTTTTCTCCTTTTCTTTTTCCTAAACTTATCTTGATTGTTACTAATTATGTAATCAACATATTCCTTCTCTTTATCCATTTTGTTTTCAATAAAGACTCTGTTTAGATAAGGTAGGTTTACGGTGTATAAGTCAATTTTTGGCCACTTTAAAATCGAGTCAATATAGTCTTGTGGAGATTCTTTTATGATTTTAGAGAATAACACACGATTTACCTTGAAGTAGATTGGAACAAAATGCAGAAATACTTGCTCTCCCGTTTTATTTATAGTCTTTGATATTTTGTCAGTCAATCTTGGAACATCAATTTCTCTGGCAGCAAGACAAAATTTGTCAAAATCGAAAACGATTAACTTGGACATTGCATTGCCAAATTGTTGGAATGTAAAATCTTCATTGTCTATCTTATGAGTAATTAATTCGCTGTTTATCTCCTTTGCAATTTTTGAAATTCTTGGATTGTCAATTTTGGATAAATATTCGAGTGACTCCGCAATACTAAGTAAATCTGACTTTTCAATTTTTTCCTGAAATTGCTCATCAGTAATCAAGCCTAGTAAGTACTTAGATAATTGAAAGTCCACATCTTTTAATGCAAATAGTAACGACTTGATTGCTTGCAAACTTGTTGTAGTCAGTTTGGATTGTAATTTATCCTTATCAAGTAGCTTTATAAGTTGTTTAGTTTTATTTCTATTGAGGTGATTAAATACTCTCAACGAAATACTAAGTAGTGTCAGATTTTGTTCTAATATTCTATCAGCTAAAAAGGAGTTTTCTAGTTGCTCAAATAGTGCTTGACATTCTTTAAAGTAAATACTAGAAACATTCTCTAAAAAAATGACAACTTCTTTTATTGGCTCTTCTTTAATTTTAGTTTGAAGAGCTTCATTATTCGAAATCAATAGCTCTAATCCATCTTTTGGTGATAATGTTTTAAGCTTGAAAGCAACTTTTCTAAGGTCTTGGTTTTCTATAACCAACAATTCAGGAGACACCTTTCTTTTATTTAGAATTGATTCAATTTTTTTAGGACTAATAGATTTTAGTTCTGAAATACCTGAATACAAGTCAGAGGAAGAAGCACTATTAATTTTATCTAGGAGATTTTCATCATTTAATGAATCTAAAATACTCTTGGTTCTTTCAGCGTCAATTTTTCTCAAATTTGAGAGGGCATTGGAAATATGCTGAATAGATACTTCATAAAGCTTGTTTTGGAAGAAATCATCTTTGTCTAAATCCGCATACAGGGTTTTTGAGTGCTCCCAATTAATATTCGTGTGTATGTTTTTTAGTGTACGACTTATACCATCAATTCTTAACTTTCTGAGAAATTCCAACTGTTCTGAATGGTTTAATTCAGCAACTCTAAAAAAACTGTTTCTGTCTAGAACAATATCTAAAGTTGAGTTTATACTCTCAATTTCTTTTTCTTCAAGCTTTACATTTTCTGTTAATTCAGTTTTGAACTCTGTAATATATTGGTGAAACTCTTTTTCTTTTCTTTCAGCGTTGCTTCTAAAATCCGGATAATCAATTTCATCTTTGTAGACTTCAAAAAGCTTCATTGATAAAAGTTCAAATGACTCTATTTGAATAAAGTATGAATTGTTCGTCTGGTTTATCAGTTCCTTTACTCTCCAATTTAGGTTTTCTGGGTTGCGACCACACCAAAGCAAACCATAATCCTTAGACTTCAACTTAGCAAGAGCATTCATAACAGAGTCATCTGCTCCATTATAGCCAACTACAATAAGGTCAAATGATTTTAAGCATTCTTCCAATTTATTCTCCATATTACTCCAAAGCAACCCTGTTTCGGGTTTAGTATTCTTGATATTCTCGAATAAAAAATCTCCGTGTAATTTGATAATGTTTGGTCGTTTGCTCAGGGTATTAATGTACTGAGCAACTTCATTATGTGAATATATTTTTGGCTTAGTTTCAGTATATCTAATTAGCGAATCATAAATGAGGTCATCAAAATTTGTGGTGAATACATTGGTAATTTTTCCATTTGATATTAAATGAGAAAACAACAAATATGCACCTGAAGGTTCTTTAAAGTCAATCAGGTGTTCTATCAGTTTTTGCCTTTCTTTTGGACTTTCAGAAAAACGCTCAAACCAAAAACCATAAAGCAAATCATCAAAAACGAACTGCTTTAAGGTTTTCGCATCACTCGTTTTGAAAAGATTTGAAAGATAGGGTGGTGTGTTTTTCTTTAGGTCTTCAAGTACTTTTTCAACCTTTTCCTTTAAGGTAGTTTCTTCTTCAAGATATTTACTTTGAAAATTAGCCTGTATGACTTGAAAAGCTTCATTGTCTATGTCGTATGTAGATTCCAAGAATTCGGAACTATTCGCAAAGTTCTTTAGGTACCAATGCTTTCTTAGAAGTTCTATTATCTCATAACCTGTCGGTATTTCAGAACTTCTAGAACATCCTGCACCAAGTAAGAATGAACACTTAGGCAATTCTTTAAAATCGTGATTTGTCTCTCTAAATTTATTTAGGAGAAAGTCGATTTGTTTGATTTTGTCTTTTCGTATCATTTTACATTAGGCACAACGGTTTCGTGTATGAGCAGTAGCGGATTTTAACCCACGAAACTGTCAGATAGCATCAACCTTTGGTTTATATTTTTACGTTTAAAACAGCACTAAACCTGCTATTGATTATACACATTGTTAGCGGGTCGTTTTTTATTTATTCTTCACAATTCTGAATCCTAAATCGTCTATTTTGAATGAGAAAGGATGACTTCTTCTTCGAGTTGTCGCCATAACACTTCTTTCTTGGTCGCACCATCCACCACCACGGAATACACGATAAGAACCATAAACAGTTTCATCATAAATATCTGTACACCATTCCCAAACATTTCCCAGCATATCGTAAAGTCCCCAATCGTTTGGCATTTTTTGTCCGACTTCTTGCGTGTGATTATTGGAGTTTTCTTTAAACCAAGCAACTTCACTCAATTCTCCATATCTAATGTCTTTGGTTCCTGCTTGGCAAGCAAATTGCCATTCTGCTTCTGTTGGCAACCGAAATCCATTTGCGTCTGAATTCAGTGTTACACTTTCATTAACCATATCAATTTCATAGCATTTATCTATTCCTAAAGATTCAGAAAGAGCATTACAAAAACTTACTGCATCAATCCAAGAAACTGTTTCAACTGGGAGCTTGTCACCTTAAAATGTACTTGGGGTTTGATTGGTTACTGCTAAATACAAATCTTGTGTTACAGGATATCTTAAAATGAAAAACGATTTTATCTCTGTTGTCCATTTTTCATTTATTCTGTCATCACGTAATTCTATTTTTCCTTTTGGAATTTGAATCATTTGCTCAGTAATAAATGTTTCTATGTCTATTTTTGTAACATTCACTTTCCTGTTAATTTTGTCAATGCTTCAGTTGTTGATGAAACAAAGCTAATTAAGTTTCCCTTATTACTTTCATATATGAAGTCTTTCAGGCTCTTGCTATTGAATGTCGAAAAATCTCCCACAATAGCTAATTGAACTCGATAAGTGGAAAATTTTTGAAGGATTTCTCCCGCCATTCGATTTTTGAGTTCAAAAAAGTCTGGAGTAATATTTTTTTGATGAATGACAACTTTATCAAATCCTTGATAGTAAACGTTCCCTAGTAAATTCACTCCATCATCTATGTTGTTTATAAGGATTTGGTCTGATGATAGTTCAGCAATTTTTATGTTATTTATCTCGTGTGTCTTGGTTTCCATTTCAATCTCTGATGTATGTTTTTTTAATGCCCGCTAACTTGTATATCTGTAAACCAAAGGTTTAACAAGCCCCCGTTATTTGTTGGATTGTTATACCTTAGGTTTGTTTTATTGACACTCAGCTAATATTTATTTATAAAGTATGCGTGTTTTTTAATCCAAAGGATAAAAAATGCCATCCTAAACCTACGGATTTCTCTTAAAACAAAAAATACCCCATCTGGGGTATATTAATGTTTAGATGCTAAAATCTAACTTCCTCCTTGATCAGGTCGGCGAGTCTCTTTGCCCAGGAATTGTATATTCTGCCACTGGGGTGGAGGCCATCCTCTGCTTGGTTTTCGGGGTAGGAACCGATCTGTCGGTATTCTTGGGTAATGTCCAGGTAATGTACTCCCTTGGAAATGCTGATTTCCTGCTTGGCGGTATTATAGGCAGTGATTTCCTTGGCCACCTTTTGTTTGTCGACATTTTGCTGGCTGGCAAATGATGTCACTCCCCAATCAGGAATAGAGATAATAATGACCCTTGTTTGATCCTCTCCGGCAAAGGCTATGGCCTGGTCCAGTAATTCCGTGAATTCCTCTTTAAAATTGTCTACACTTCGTCCCCTGTACTGGTTGTTTACTCCGATCAGCAGAGTAACCAAATCATAGGTACTTTCTTTGATATTGGCAGCACTGATGCCTTGTTGCAGTTCATCTGTGGTCCAGCCAGTGGTGGCGATGATTTTGGGATCGGAAAAATTATATTCCTCCAAAATGGAGACGAGTTGGTGTGGATAATTCTCATTGGGCTTGACGCCCTCACCAATGGTATAGGAGTCTCCCAGGGCCAGGAAGTTGAGTTTTTTATTATTCATATCTGGATTAGTCTTGTTTGAATAGGCTTGCATGTGTTGGTTTGTGGTACAGGAAAATAGAAGGGAGGCCAATAGGAATGACCAGAGAAATCGACTTCTTTTAGGTTTACTGGTGAATACTGGATTTGTCGGTGTTAGCACATTATTAATATTAAAATCAATTTATACGTTATTACTTTTTGCTGTAGGTCAAAAAAGGAAACTTACCTGTTTGCCTAGTCGGCAGACTGGCAGAGTCGAGGACTATTTAACCCGCAATATGCATTAGCTTATCTATTACGGACTGAAAATGCTTTAAAATCAGACGCTTTGCTGCTGTTTTCGACTTCACCATAGCGGTGCTATGCCTCAGTCTCCAAACAGCCTGATTTTCTTGCATTTTCAGCCCTCACTACGATTACTAATGCATAATCCGGGTTTAAACGCTCAACGGACTACAGATGGTAGTTTAGAAACCCACGATAAACGGCCTTCTGCATTAGCGGTAGGTGGAATTCACCGCAACCTTTTCTAGCTGCTAATGCAGTGAGCTTTTTTGTCTCCTTTACCCCGGTCGGCGCAAGCTTGTCCGGGGCTCTCTATATTGTTCCCCGTCGGGGAACTCTTTTTACCATTGTCACCAAAGTTTGAGGATTTCTAATTGTTAGTCACTCAGGGTGACATACTTTAAATTTGTTTATGGGCAGCTTTGAAAAAGAGCTTAAGAAGCGAAGACTTTTTCCTTTAGTTCAAAGGTGCCTGCATCGGCATCCATGCTGACCTTTGCGCCAATAGGCACTATAAACTGTTTGCTTATGTGGCCGATCATTGCTCCTCTATAGGCAGGGATCTTAAGCGGTTGGATATAGTCCTGTAGGATTTGCCAGATGGTCAGCGACCCAAAGCCTCCGGAAGGCTCGCATTCCGAACATTGGCCGAAGATAAATCCTTTGATTTCATCCAAAGCCCCCATCAGCATCAGGGTGCTCATCATCCTGTCAATCCGGTAAGGATCTTCTCCCACATCCTCCAAAAAGAGGATTTTGTCCTTGAAATCGGGAAGGTAAGGAGAGCCAGCCAAGGCCGTTAATACCGTAAGGTTACCCCCCACAATAATTCCTTCTGCGGTACCTGAATGTATGGTCTGTATCCGGTTCTTTTTGACGATCAGGTCGTCTCCCTTTTCCTGTTCATTTTCAAACTTTACCAGCTTTTGCTCAAAGAACATTTGCTCAAATTGCTTTACATTGAAGCTGTTCCAGCTGCCTGTAGCATTGGGCCCATGGAAGGTAATCAAGCCAGTTTGGGCATAGATGGCATTATGAAGGGCGGTGATATCACTGTAGCCCAGGATGGGTTTTGGGTTTTTTCTGATGGTTTTATAATCCAAAAGCGGTAGGATGCGTGCTGCTCCGGAACCTCCTCTGATACAAATGGTGCCCTTGACATCTTTGTTTTTGAACATGGCGTTTATATCGCCTGCTCTTTCCTCATCCGTTCCGGCCAAATGCCCTCTTCGGCTGCTTAAATGTTCTCCCCTTAGCACTTTAAAGCCCAATGCTTCTAGGGTCTCTTGGGCAAATTGGAATAATATCTCATCATTGCTGGCAGAGGAAGGACTGACCAATCCGACCAGGTCACCCTTTTTTAGGGGCTCAGGAAGTAAGGTTTTTTTATCCTCATCACTATTGGCTGCAATGATATCACTTCTAAAAGCCATCATGGGGGAGAGGCCTGCGCCCAATCCCAGGGCTTTGATAAATGTTCTTTTATTCATCTAGGTGGTTTTTGAAAGGATCCAAAAGGTTAAATATACAATCATTAGGGAGTTAAGAAAATGAAGCGGAACAATTAATGTCCATTTATCACTTCATGATGACTTATTAAGTGCTGTGCTGAAAAAAAAGTAAAAATTAACCATTAGGGAATTAAGGGTTGGTTTTGGGCAGGGGGTCTTCATGCCTTCATGGTTTAGTTTTTTTAACCATTAAGGAATTAAGGAGCATTAAGGGTTGGGATTGGATTTTGGGTAGGGATTTTTCATGGTCTTCATGCCTTCATGTCTGCATGGTTCCTGTGTTTTAACCATTAAGGAGTTAAGGAGCATTAAGGTTTTGTGTTTGATTTTTTGGCAGGGAGTCTTCATGATCTTCATGCCTTCATGGTTTAGTTTTTTTAACCATTAAGGAATTAAGGAGCATTAAGGTTTTGTGTTTGATTTTGGGTAAGGATTCTTCATGATCTTCATACCTTTATGTCTTTATGGTAATATCATTACATAGCGGGCAATGATTAGCCGTTTTGGAATTAAAAATTGTCCCGGATATATAACATGACCTTTTCCATTTCCCTGATCACTTCTTTGGCTTTATAGGGGTAATTATTGTTCATAAAGGCAAAGGCATAAAGCTTATTGCTACTGGTTTTGATATACCCGGCCAAACTATGGTTATTGCTCATTGTACCCGTTTTCGCAAAGATATAGGGACTTGGTGCTCGATAGTAATTTTTCAAGGTGCCCGTCTTTCCTCCTTGGGGTAATAAACGGAATAAGGTGCTGTCCGGAACGATTTGATAGATTTTTTCTACCAAGGCGACCATGGTTCTGGGGCTGAAGAGGTTGTGCCTGGATAAACCGGAACCATCTACCCACTGTGGCTCATCAGGGAGGTCAAAAAGAAAGGTGTTTTTAATGCTGTCAATTGCTGCACTCCCGTTAAGTTCATCCAAGATTTCATCAGAAACCATTAATAATAACTGCTCAGCCAAGAAGTTGTCACTTTCCCAAAGCATTTCCCTATAAATGCTGTCCAAGGGAATTCCCTTTAATATATAATGTTCCTCAGGAAGTGGTTCTTTGCTTGGGATGACCTCTTTGTTAAGGAATTGGCTTGCCAATAAAGCAAAAGTTTCCGTGGAGGTCATAAAGGGAACTTTGGATTCCAGTTTGGAATAGGTATTGGGATTATAGTAGAAGTTATTGCTGTGGAAGTCCCTTTCTACATCTTTGATTTCCTTTTGTGTGATATTGATATTGCGGGCAAAAAACCGAGGTTGGATCTGTGGCTGACGGTTTTGGTTCTTAACGGTGATCAGATTACCGTAAATAGGTAATGGAGACCTCTCAGCAGAGTAGGAATAATAATAATCATCCCATTGCCAGCCATAGCCAAAAGCAGTATCCTCCCAATTTTGGTCAGAGAAATAGATTTTGTCATAAGGGGCAAAGAATGCTTTCATTTGCACATCGGGCAAATGCGGGTATTCCCAGGAAGGATCTCCTGTGCCCCAGATAATAATGTCATTACCCTTGGTTTGGTAGCGAAGTCTTTTGGTGCTATCTTCCAAGGTCATCAAAGCCGCATAAAAGGTAAATAACTTTGTGGTGGAGGCAGGGATGAAACTGAGATGGCTGTTTTTTTCAAACACCACCTCTTGCTCTTCCAGGTCATAAAGCATAAAGCCCGTTTGGTGCTTGTCAAAGAAGGAATCATTTCCAAGTCTTTGTTCAAGACCTGGGTGTTCTATGATAACATGTTGGGCAAAAATAAATGGAGAGCCAATGAGAAGACTGAAAAATAGAAGGAGATGTTTTTTTAGCATATTATCTGATAATAGGATATGAAAATCATTAATCGGATTGCTTAATTATTTGGTTTTGGCTTAAGCCCCAGAAAAACAAAAATCCAGCCAAGAATAAAGGCCAATCCTCCCAATGGGGTGATGGCGCCCAGCCAGTTGGTGCCCGTGGTGGAAAGGATATAAAGTGATCCTGAGAAAATAAGTATACCTGCCAAAAAGGAATAGACCGCATTTTTCAGGGCTTTGCTATGAGGGAACTGAACCTGCAATATGCCTACCAAAAAGATGGCCAAGGTATGGTAGAACTGATATTTTACGGCAGTTTCAAAGGTGTCCTCCCGGCCATATTTTTCCAGGATGGGTTCCAGTCCATGGGCCCCGAATGCACCAATGGCCACTGTTAAGGCTCCCAATGCAGCGGCAAGTTTAATCGTATTGGTATAGTTCATGTTATAGATAGTTTCTCTTTCCAAATATGGCACTGCCCACCCTTACCATGGTGCTGCCTTCTTCTTGGGCAATCAGGAAGTCTCCGCTCATGCCCATGGAAAGTTCTTTTAAGGCAAAATTGTTGGGGAGGTTTTTGGTGTTAAGTTGATCTAAAAATCCTTTTAACCAAGCAAATTCACTCCTGACCTGGTTTTCATCATTGGTATTGGTAGCCATGCCCATCAGGCCGATAATTCTCACATTTTCCAGCTCCACAAAAGCTCCTTCTTCTAGTAATTCCAAAATCTCTTCTTCGTTGAATCCAAATTTGGTCTCCTCTTTGGCAATGTGGACTTGTAATAAACAAGGAATGGTTCTTTCTGCTTTTTTTGCCTGTTTGTTGATTTCCTTGAGCAATTTAAAAGTATCCACTCCATGGATCAGGTGGATAAATGGGGCAATATACTTGACCTTGTTCCTTTGCAGGTGGCCGATCATATGCCATTGGATATCATCGGGCAATTGGGGATGCTTGTCCACCAGTTCCTGCACTTTATTTTCGCCAAAATCCCTGATGCCGGCATCATAGGCTTCCTGTATGTCTGAGACAGGCTTGGTCTTACTTACGGCTACCAGCAGGCAATCTCTTTTTTTGAATTGACTTTTTAAATCAGATAGGTTTTCTTTTATGCTCATTCCTTGGTTTTTTCTTATTCAAAGATAAGTGGGGGAATTACTTTGGGCAAATTTATATGGGACTACTGTTTGGTTTTACTTATGCGCTGTTGTTTTGAACTTAGAAGTATTTTTTCCATTAGGGATTTTATTGTTTTCTGTTCATTTATTCAGGGATTCAACTTTTGGCAAATAAAAAAGGACAGCCATTTGTAATTGCTGTCCTTAAAATCTTTTTTAATCCAAAAGGAAGTTATTGACAAAGGTGCTTTTCAGGGTGAGCCAGATAAAGAAGAAGATAATGGCAAAAAACAAATAGGGCCTATAGAAATCCTGGGTTTCCTTGTACCTTGATTCTAGGATCTCTGCTTTCTCCATTTGGTTGATCTGCTCAAATATGTTTTCCAGGGCATTGCCATCAGAGGCTCTGAAAAACTGCCCTTTTCCAATTCTGGCCAAGTCCCTTAGTGTCGTTTCATTCAAATAGGTTTCTACCATTTGAGGTCTGCCAAAAAAGTCCGTTCCATATGGGACCATTCCGTCTTTCCCTACCGCAATGGTATAGATTTTAATGTCCATGGCCTCTGCTAGTTCAGCAGCGAAGGTAGGATCTACATTACCGGCATTATTGTCCCCGTCACTGAGCAATACCATCACTTTGGATTTGGAATCAGATTCACGCATTCTGTTCGTTGCAGTAGCCACAGCACTGCCGATGGCAGTACCTTTTACATCCATCATATCAAATGATATGTCTTCTATCAAGTCAGTCAGTAATTCATAGTCTGTGGTCAATGGAGCAAGGGAAAATGCTTCACCGGCAAAAATGACCATGCCTATTCGGTCTCCAAACCGGCCATTGATAAAGTCTATGGCAGTAGCTTTGGCGGCTTCCAACCTGTTGGGCTCGAAGTCCTGCAAGTCCATGGATTCTGAAATATCCAATACCAGCATGATGTCAATACCTTCGGTGCTTTGCTCCACCTTTTCATTGGACCGCTGTGGCCTGGCCAAGGCAATAATAATCATCAGCATGGCCAGAGAAAAGAAGAGTGTGGGGACTAACCTCAAATAAGTCCAAGGATTACTGCTGGATACACTTTCTGGTAGAGAAAGTTCCAGCGATGGATTTTTAAGGATTTTAGTGAACTTTCTGATCAATAATATCAGAGGCACTATCCAAAGAAGGTGCAAGGCCCAAGGGTTTTCCCATTCGTAAGAGCGAAAGGTCTCAGGGAAAAACCAGTTCAGCGAAAACCATTCTGCTATATCACTTGCTCTCATGGATTTCTTTGATTTTTTGGTGATACATATCTTCGCACACTGATTTTAATTTATCACAAGTCGCCAATAGGTCTTCAGATGTCCTGTTGGCATAAATGATGATTTCAATTTTTCTGAAGTCATTGACCAAATCAGGTAGGTTCATGAACTCACCTATTTCAGTGGCTGTCCATTCCCTATAAGGTTTACCGGTCAATTCTTCCATATAATCTTTCCAAAGCCAAAGGGTTTCATCTGCAACCTGTAAGCTTGGATTGGATTGTAAGGTTTGTACTGCTGAAGTCCATTTACCAAGAAATTTCTTATGCTTCTTCTTTATTTTTCTAATGGCCCATGCTTTTTGGAATTTATTGCCGAATAAAAGGATGGAACCTATAATGACAATAAGGAGTATGCCCAAAAATATCAACAAGTAAGGGTAGTTGAATTCCTTGGGAATGGCTTGGTATTTATCATTGTCCTTGAAGGTAAGCTCTTCTGGCATGGGATTGATGGTCAATTCCAAGGTCAGGTTGTCTTCAATAGGAGAATGCTGAATGCTGTCGTATTTTAATATTTCAAATACAGGAAGTGAATAGGACTTTACTGGATCCAAAGAGAAATAGGAAAGATAGTATATAGCACTGTCCTGTGTAACACTATCAGGGGTATAGGAGGTAAATGTTTGTTTCTCCAAGAAAGCAAAATCCTGGTAGTTAAAAGTAGAATCTGGAAAAACAATATTCATTTCCGAAGGGTATTCCGCCTTAAGAACATAGCCTACTCTTTCCCCTAATTTGGCAGAATCTTGGAGGAAATAGCCATCCAGCTTCAGCTTTTGGGCCTGAAGATTAGAAGAGAATATTACTAATAAAATGCTAATGAAGAATCCTTTGAACTTACCCACGCTTCATGGTTTTATTCCTGTACCTAAACAATTCGATCAATGGAAGGACAATGTCTTCCTGGGTATCAATGGGGAGATAGTTAATCTGATTTTTTTTGCATAATTCTTTTAGAGAGTTTCTATCTGTGGTAAATGTATCGGAAATCTTTTTGGAAAAACTACCAAAAGCCGTGTTGACCCAAGTGGTTTTGCCTTCTTCCTTATCAAAAACCGGGATGATTCCCAAGGAAGGTAAAGCTGATTCACGGGGATCAGTTACCTGAATGGCCACCACATCATGTTTTTCCCCGAGGGCTTTGAATGATCTTTCATAATTCTCATCGATGAAATCTGAGATCACGATGATGATGCTTCTTTTCTTGATCAGGTTAAGGGAAAAAGTGAACATCTCATTGAGATTGGTTTTGATGGATTTGTTTTCATGCTTGAAAATACCTCTAATCACTTTTACTCCCTGCTTTGGACCTTTTCCAGGAAGAATAACTTTTTCCTTTTGATCTGAAAAAGACACCAAGGCTACTTGGCTGCCCTCATGAATGGCTGCTAGGGTCAGTACTCCAGCGATTTCTTTTCCCAAGTCGATTTTTTTCCTTCTCTCATCACCAATATCCTGAGATCCGCTGATGTCCAAAAGAAAATAGACAGATTGATCCTTGTCTTCCTTAAAAGTTTTGACAAAGGTGCCGTGTCCTTTTGCGGATACTTTCCATTCAATGGTACGGACATCATCACCGTATTGGTAAGGCCTCAAGTCATCGAATTCAAGGCCCGCACCTTTGAAAATGGACTGATAATCACCTTGCAGGTGGTTATTTGCCACCTTTCTGATCATGATTTCGTATTTCCTAAGTTTTTTCAGCAGTTGCTTCATGGGCTAATTCTTTCCGAGGGCCTAAATTTAATGGACTAGATTGAATAATAAAACGAGTAATGGATAACATATTATCTAAATTTCAACGGAATTGGCTAATTTTGCATTGTGAAAAAAATAATAATCTTCATTATTGCCCTTTCGGGACTGCTGTCTTGCGCTAAAGAGGGGCAGCCTGATGAGTTGTTGTCCGAAGATAAAATGGTGGAAATCATGGTAGATATCCACTTGGCTGAAGGAATGGCCAGCTCTTTGCCTGTCTCCTATGATTCTTCCAAAAAACTATATCCATTATTTGAAAGCCGTGTTTTTGAAAATCATCAAGTAGCAGACACAGTATACATGGAAAGTTTGGAATATTATCTGAGAGATACCGAAAAGATGGAGGAGCTTTATGGTCGGGTGATTGATTCACTTAATGTGAAAGAAAAAGAAGGAAAATAAAGTATGCTATATCCGGATAATCTTGAGTCCAAGATTAATTTTGATAAAATAAAAGAGTGGATCAAGGAAGAATGTACCAGTAAATTGGGTACTGATATTGTTCAGAAAGTGTCTTTTTCAAAAGATATCAATTTGCTGAACAAACTGTTGGACCAAACAGAAGAGTTTCGCCAGATTTTATTGTCCGGTGAAATGTTCCCTTCATCCAACTTTCTGAATATCTATCCTTATTTGGATAAGGCCAAGATCGAAGGGACTTTTTTGTATGAGGATGATTTTCATGAAATCCGTCTTTCCTTGCTTACGCTCAAGGGCTGTGTAGATTTCTTTACGAAATTTCAAGAAGAGTATCCCCAGCTTTTTCAGCTATTGGGATTGGTGAATCTTGATAATACCTTGCTGAGGTCTATAGAGAAGGTGTTGGATGATAAAGGTAAAATCAAAAACAATGCAACACGCGAACTGAGTTTGATCAGGGCGCAAATCCTTTATGAGGAAAACCGACTCAGAAAGGTTTTGGATAGGATCTTTCGTGAAGCAAAGGCCAAGGGATTGACACCTGATGATGCATCGATAACCATACGAGGCGGCAGAATGGTGATGCCTGTTCTGGCAGAAAATAAAAGAAAGATCAAGGGATTTGTACATGATGAATCTGCAACTGGACAGACCGTATTCTTAGAGCCTGCCGAGGTTTTGGATATCAATAATGAGCTCAAGGAGCTGGAATATATGGAGCGCAGAGAGGTGCAGAAAATCCTCACAGAGCTTACCAATACTTTAAGGCCGTATATTCCTGAGCTTAAGAGTGCTTTCCGCTTTTTGGGAATGGTAGATTTTATCCGAGCCAAGGCCAAGCTTGCCCTGAAGATGAATGCCAGTAAACCCAGTCTTCAAAAGGAAAAAGTCATAGAATGGTACAATGCCCGTCACCCTGTTTTGGAACATGCCCTTAAGCAGCAAGATCGAAAGATTGTTCCCCTGAACATTCATTTGGATCATAATAGCCGTCTTTTGGTGATTTCTGGCCCCAATGCTGGAGGAAAGTCTGTTACCCTCAAAACCGTGGCTTTGGTGCAGTATATGTTGCAATGTGGGCTGTTGGTGCCCATGGATCCTCATTCCAAGTGTACAGTGTTCCAAAATTTCTTCATTGATATTGGGGATGAACAAAATATAGAAAATGACCTGAGTACCTATAGCTCACATTTGATGAGCATGAAGTACTTTACCCAGTTTGCCGATAAGAAGTCCATCTTTTTTATTGATGAATTTGGTACAGGTACGGAGCCCCAGTTTGGCGGGGCCATTGCCGAATCGATTTTATTGGCCTTGAATAAATCAGGAGCCTATGGGGTAGTGACCACGCACTATGGAAACCTGAAGCAGATAGCTGCCAAAAATCAAGGAATGACCAATGGAGCTATGCGCTTTGACGTGGACAAACTGGAGCCACTTTACCAGCTAGAAATAGGCAAGCCAGGTAGTTCCTTTGCGTTGGAGATAGCCACCAAAATTGGGATTTCAAAGGAAATTATCGGTTATGCCAAAGAGCAGATTGGTGATGAAAGGGTAAGGTATGATAAGCTCTTGAATAAGTTGGAGTCAGAAAAATCCAAGTATGAAAGGGTTTTGGATGAAGTGCAACGAAAGGAGAGGTTGCTTACCAAAAGGCTAAAAGAATATAATGAGCTTAAGGAAACCATTGAAGGTAACCAAAAGCAATTGATCCAACAGGCCAAGCTGGAAGCCAAAGCCATATTGGATGGTGCGAACAGTAAGATAGAGGAAACTATTCGATCCATTAAAGAAAATAAGGCTGAGAAAGCGGCCACCCAAAAGGCGAGAAAGGAGCTGGAAAGTTTAAAAACTGAGATTAAGCCGGATAAATCCATCAAGCCTAAGCTTCCACAGGAAATCAAAGTTATTGCTGGGGAAATCAAAGCTGGTGACCATGTCCGCTTGAAAGACAATGGAGCTATTGCCGAGGTGATTTCCGTGCGGAATAAGGATGTTGAAATCAGCATCGGTGATTTGAAATCCAATGTGAAGCTGAACAGGTTAGAGAAGATTTCCAATACTACCCTTAAGAAGGAGAAAAAGGCTATCGTTTCAAGAATGAGCTATGATACTACCTCCAAAATGAGGGATTTCTCTCCAAATTTGGATTTAAGAGGTAAGCGAGGAGAGGAGGTTTTGTCCATTGTCCAGAATTTTGTGGATGAAGGCCATATGTTAGGTGTCAAGGATCTGCGCATTGTGCACGGCAAGGGAGACGGTATCCTTAGGGATATAACACGTAACCTACTTCGATCAATGCCTGCTGTAGGGAAGTTTGAAGATGAACATGCTGATCGCGGAGGTGCTGGGGTTACCTTGGTGACTTTAAGATAAAATGCTTAGGCCGGTGGAAGTTTGTAGGCTTGCCTTACCAATAGCTTCCACTGGTCATTATCATATCTCCAAACCATCATGACGCCGATTTTGACCTTTCCTGGGACTCCGCCATCATTGGTTTCAGCCACCAAGATATGCCTTGCAACGCCAATATTATCCACCACTTCATAATTTTGATTTTGTAGGTCAATACTCACAAAATCAGAAGCACCGCTTAATAAGCTTTCGATAAATTTATCTTGGTTTTCGATTTTTCCACTGGAGTGGCCATAGGACAGTTTCTTGTCCGTCAGTTTTTTAAGTGCAGTCTTATCCGGGTGGATCATGGCCTCAGTTAACTTTTGAACAGCATTGACCAGGTCAATGGAGTTTTCTGATTGTGCTTGACTAAAATGGCAGATAGCCCATAAGAAAGAGAAAATTAGAGCTATGCTTTTCATGATCAGGATTATTTAGCCTTCAATTCAAACTTATAAGATCCTGCTAGTGCATTTACCCGTCCATTGGCTGGGGTAGGTACGGTGAATTCCAAAACTAAATTGCTCCCTGCTCCTGAGAAGGAAATTTCTTCCCCAGCTGCAGGTTGGGAGCCTGTGAGGGTGATTTTATCGAAATTACTTCCAGAAAAGGACCAGTTTCCACTTCCATCATAAAGATTGTTGGCATTGCTGGTGGTATAGGCTTTTGTACTCCCATTTGATGAAAAAGTGATTTCAAAATCTGCCCAGTCAGCAGTTTCATTTGTTCCGTTATGGGTGACAGCTCCACCAGTTACTACCCATGTTTGGCTACCTTCACCAGTCAGCTTTTCGGTGGCTATTTGTTCAGGAGTTTTGGATGGAGTTGGATCGTCTTTACTACCGCAAGAAAAAAGAGTGACCAAAGAAAAAATTAACAAGTAAGATGCGAATAGTTTTTTCATAGTTTATCAAATGGATTTTCAGGTAAATATAAGGATATTCAATTGAAATCAAAGGGACTTTTGAAGCTTGTAATCTTCAATGTGTAAGGTTTGATTGCAAAAGGAATATTCCTTTGGCTCATTAGAACCTATAAAAATAGTTCTGTCTTTTCCGTATTTTTCCACGAGACTGAGGTACCATTCTACTCCTTTTTTATCGAGGTTGGAGGTTGGTTCGTCCAGGATCAGCAAGGGAACCTTAGAAAAGAAACAAAGTCCCAATTTAAGCCGCTGTTTCATGCCGGAAGAAAAATAGGATATTTGCTTGTTCTTTGCTTCGGTCAGGTACATGGCTTCCATCATGTTCAAGATATCCATTCCTTCAAGCGTATTTTTAAATTCAAAATGGAATTGAAGCAGTTCAAAAAGCGTAAATTCTTCGGGAAGTTCCATATAAGGAGCACTAATGGCCAATTGTTGATACAGATCCGTATCTTGGATAGGTGCATTTTGGAAAAAGTATTCTGCACTTCCTTCGGTAAAAGGAGTGGTTCCGGCAAGGCACTTCAATAAAGTGGACTTACCGGAACCATTGCTGCCAGTTATGGCGATTTTTGTGTTGGGATTTACATGTAGATCCAGGTTTCTAAATATCCAGTCGTATTGGAATCGCTTTGCAGCATTCTTTAGCCTGACTTCTAGCATTTGTTAGTTGATATATCCTTTCATCACTCCTCTTTCAGAGGATCTGATAAAGTTTACAATCTCATCTCGTTCTTTGGTAGCAGGAAGGTTGATTTCTATTTCTTCCAATGCCCGACTATTATTGAGGCTATTAAGGAACAGGTACCTGTATACTTCCTGAATATGGCTAATGGATTCATTGGTGAATCCTCTTCTCCTAAGTCCAAGAGAGTTTACTCCGGCATAACTCAAAGGTTCTCTTGCTGCCTTGGTGAACGGCGGTACATCCTTTCTTACCAATGAACCACCAGATATCATGGAGTGCATTCCGATTTTGACAAATTGGTGAATGGCACTGCTGCCCCCAATAATGGCCCAGTCATCTATGGAAACATGGCCGGCTACCTGAACGGTATTGGCAATGATCACATTGTCACCAACGCTGCAATCATGCGCAATGTGAACGTAGGCCATCAATAGACAGTTGCTGCCTATTTTGGTTACCCGCTTATCAATGGTCCCACGGCTTATGGTAACACATTCTCTTATGGTCGTGTTATTTCCTATCTCGACAGTAGACTCCTCTCCTTGGAATTTAAGGTCTTGCGGCACACCTGCAATGACCGCTCCAGGGAATATTTTGCAGTTTTTACCGATTTTTGCTCCCGGATATATGGTGACATTGGAACCGATCCAAGTACCATCTCCGATTTCTACATTTTCATGAATAACCGAAAAAGGGTCAATGCTTACATTTTCACCGACTTTGGCATTTTCATGTACTTGTGATAGCTTACTTATCATGCGTCTTTTCTTACAATACTAGCAGTCATTACGGCTTCACAGACCAATGTGTTTCCCACATAGGCTTCACCTTTCATTTTTGCAATCCCTCTTCTGATAGGGGACAATAGTTCACACTTGAATACCAAAGTATCTCCTGGTAAGACCATTTTACGGAACTTGCAGCTTTCTATTCCCAAGAAATAAGTCCAATAATTTTCAGGGTCATCCACTGTGCTTAACACAAGAATGCCGCCAGTCTGTGCCATGGCTTCTACTTGTAATACTCCTGGCATGACAGGATTGTTTGGGAAATGCCCCATAAAAAACGGTTCGTTGATGGTAACGTTCTTAACACCAGCAACTACCGTGTCATCAAGATAAATGATTTTATCCAAAAGTTGAAAAGGGTATCTATGTGGAAGGATATTCCCAATCTGGTTAATATCCATCACAGGTGGCAGTTTTGGGTCATAATGAGGAATATGACTTGGTCCTGCTTTTTCCATGGCCCTTTTTAGCTTTTTGGCAAAAGCAACATTGGCTGCATGTCCAGGCCTTGCTGCAAGTATTTGGGCCTTTAATGGCCTTCCTACCAAGGCAAGGTCACCTACCACATCAAGTAATTTATGTCTGGCAGGTTCGTTTTTATAACGCAGCTCTACATTATTGAGAATTCCTTCTTGCCTTACTTCTACCTTAGGCTTGTTGAACATTTTAGCCAAGCCATCCAATTCCTCGTCGGTGACAATACGGTCTACGACTACTATGGCATTGTTCAGGTCTCCCCCTTGGATAAGGTTTTGCTTGTATAGCATCTCCAGTTCGTGAAGGAAACAGAAGGTCCTACAAGAAGCTATTTCGGATTTAAATTGGCTAATGTCGGTAATGGAAGCGTGCTGACTGCCCAATACAGGTGAATTATAGTCCACCATGACAGTGACACGGTAATCATCCAATGGCAATGCGGCCATCTCTACTTCACGGGCAGAATCCCTGTAATGGATACTTTCAGGGACTTCAAAGAAGCGTCTCAGGGCATTTTGTTCTTGTAGACCGGCATCTTCCAAAATGCTAATAAACTGAATGGAACTTCCATCCATAATTGGAGGCTCAGGTCCGTCCAGTTGGATGAGTACATTGTCAATTTCGAGGCCTACCAAAGCAGCGAGTACGTGTTCTACAGTAAAGACCCTGGCGCCACTCTGTTCTATGGTAGTTCCTCTGGATACGTCTACTACATTGTCTACATCCGCATCGATGATGGGAGAGCCTTCAAGGTCAATTCGCTGGAACTTGTATCCGTGGTTGGGAGGAGCAGGTACAAATGTCATATTGGCCATTACACCAGTGTGTAGGCCAACTCCAGAAACTGTAACCTGTTTTCCTATGGTATGCTGTTTAACTTTCATTAATGATGTTTTTGGGGCATCCTTTTGTATTCGCCCACAAATTTATTGTTTTTTTTCCAGATCTTTAATTTTATTCTGTAGACTTGGTAAATTTTTAAAAATAGAATATGATTTCAGGAATTCCTTCATCTCAAATCCTATATAACCGAAAAATGTCTGTCCGGGTTTATTGATAGATTTCGAGATCCCCGTTTTGGCGCCGATGGTGGTGTTGTCAGCGATTTTCAAGTGGCCAATTATGCCCACTTGGCCTGCTATGATACAGCTTTTTCCGATTTCAGTTGATCCGGAAATACCTGCTTGGGCTGCAATTACAGTGTTTTCACCAATGATTACATTATGAGCTATTTGCACTAGATTGTCAATTTTAACTCCCTTCTTGATGATCGTAGATCCCATCGTGGCACAGTCAATGGTACTATTGGCCCCAATGCTGACATTGTCTTCAATGAGCACATTGCCCAATTGAGGGATGTTTTTGTAGGTTTTGTCTTCCTGTGGAGCAAAACCAAAACCATCGGCACCAATGACCACATTAGGGTGGAATTCACAATTGTTACCGATAATAGTGTCATTATAGATCTTGACTCCTGCATGAATGATACAATTATCACCAATGCTCACTTTATCTCCAATATAGGTTTGTGGATGAATGGTGACATTGTTGCCGATTTTACAGTCTTTACCAATATAACTGAAAGCCCCTCTATAGCCGCCCTCGCCAATTTTGCTAGAGCTATCCATATAAGAAGGTTCTTCCACGCCTGTTTTGGCACGCTTGGTAAACTGAGCATAAGCCTCTAGCAATTGGGTAAAACCTGAATAAGGATCCTTTACTTTTATAAGTGTGGTGTTAATGGGCTTTGCAGGGGAAAAATCTTTGGAGACAATTACAGCTGTAGAATGGGTGCTATAAATGTACGGTTCGTATTTCATATTGGACAAAAAGCTTATTCCCCCTTCAGCTCCATCTTGAATTTTGTCCAGTCTACTTACTTTCTTGGTGCCATCACCTTCGATTTCTCCGTTTAAAAGCTCTGCAATCTGACTAACGGTAAATTCCATGAGTTTAAAATTATGTTATCGCAAAGTTAAATCTTTAGCCCGACAAGCATAATACTTTTTGACAATTTTGCTCATGGCTTTAATATTGGGTAGGTCAGCTGCCTGAGCGACATCTATGACTTCTCCTTTTTTTGTCAAAATTAGAATGCTTTCTTTGGCCACATAGGCATTGTTGGATATGGATCCATAGGAAAAAAAATAGGGTAGTTCCTCTTCTGAGATGTTGAGGTTCTGAATCATTTTTTTCTCCATCTCCACGAGCTCGTCCTTTTCCAGGGGGGTATTGCTGAGCTTGATCTTAAAAAGATTTCTGGTCAAAAACATGTCCGCAATATTGCTCAACACACGGTCCTTGTTTTTCTGCCATAGTTTAACGGCTCCCCAAATATCAAAATCATCCATGCTGGCAAATATTTCTTGAATATCTGTGGATTTCTGGAAATCCTTGAGGGTAAAATTGTTTTGCAGGAAGTAGCTAAGTGCTTCAGTGCCTGGAAGTATTGTGCCGGATTGCTGAAGGTCTTTTGCTCTTTTTATCAGGTTAATCAGCATTTTTTCAGCACTAACTGTGGTTTTATGCAGATAAACCTGCCAATACATCAGCCTTCTGGCACTCAGGAAGTTCTCTATGCTGTAAAGCCCTTTTTCTTCCACTACAATCTGATCATCCTTGATGTTCATCATTTTGATGATCCTGTCCGCACCTATGGTACCTTCAGAGACCCCCGTAAAAAAACAGTCCCGCTGTAAATAATCCAGTCGGTCAATGTCAAGTTGGCTGGAAACTAATTGATGAAAGAACTTTCTTTCATAATTATTCTTAAATATTCTTAACGCAAGGTCAAGCTGGCCGTTTAATTGTTTGTTTAGGGATTCCATGAGCAGTAGCGACAATGACTCATGGGGAATGCCCTTTAGTAAAGTGTATTCGAGGGCATGTGAAAAAGGTCCATGTCCGATGTCATGCAATAAGATAGCAATTAATGATGCTTCATATTCTTGGTCACTGATTTCATGTCCTTTATTGCGAAGGTTGTCCAAGGTGATACTCATCAGGTGCATGGCTCCCAAGGCATGGTGAAATCTGGTATGCAGTGCTCCAGGATATACAAAGTCTGTGAGCCCCAGTTGTTTGATTCTCCTTAGTCTTTGGAAATAAGGATGGTCAATAATAGTGAAAATCAACTCGCTGGGAATGGTGATAAAACCGTAAACAGGATCGTTAAGAATTTTATGGCTTTTCAATTGCCTAAGAATTAGTTGATAGAAATCAAAAGTAGTTATAAATTTATAAGAAATAAACCGGAAAAGATGCAAAAATTTAAAATTCTCTGGGCAGATGATGAGATTGACTTGCTTAAACCTCATATCATGTTTTTGGAGCAAAAAGGATACGAAATCACTACCGTTAACAGTGGCAATGATGCCGTTGAAATGGTGGAAAACTCCAATTATGATGTGATATTTTTAGATGAAATGATGCCTGGGATGACTGGTTTGGAGACTTTGCAGCAGGTGAAAATATTGAAGCCTCAGACCCCAGTAGTGATGATCACCAAAAGTGAAGAGGAGCATATCATGGACGATGCGATTGGGGGCAAGATTGCGGATTACCTGATCAAGCCCATTAACCCAAGCCAGATTTTATTGTCGGTAAAAAAGATTCTTCAAAACAAGCAGTTGATCAGTGAGAAGACGAATATGTCCTATCAGCAGGATTTTTCGCGGATCAGTATGGCTTATAATGACGCCATTGATCATGAAGAATGGGCGGAGATTTACAAAAAACTGACCTATTGGGAGCTGGAAATCGATAAGACAGAGAATAAAAGCATGCAGGAAGTTTTGGATACACAAAAATCCGAAGCCAATGCGAATTTTGCCAGGTTTATCAAGGATAATTATTTGGATTGGCTCAATGATGCCGATGCCGATAAGCCGATCTTGTCCCATCGGGTAATGAAAGAAAAAGTCTTTCCACATCTTCAGGATGGCCAGAAACCATTGTTTTTTGTTGTGATTGATAATTTGAGATTAGATCAGTGGGAGATTATCGAGCCATTGTTAAGTGATTATTTTAATGTAAAGTCAGAGGATACCTATTATAGTATTTTACCTACCACTACTGCTTATGCCAGAAATGCCTTGTTCAGCGGCATGATGCCTTTGGATATGGCCCGGTTCCATCCAGACCTTTGGGAAGGAGAAGATACTGATGAAGGAAAGAATAACCATGAAAAGGAATTTTTGGAAGTTAATTTGAAGAAAAATAGGTTGCAATCGAAATTCAGCTACCATAAGATTTTGCAGGCTAATCAAGGTAAATCCGTTTTGGAGCAGTTTCAGAATCTGATGAACAATGATTTGAATGTTTTGGTCTATAATTTTGTGGATATGATGTCACATGCCAGAACTGATATGAAAATGATTCGAGAACTAGCTCCCGATGAGTCCGCCTATAGGTCCATCACAGAAAGCTGGTTTCTGCACAGTACCTTGTTTGAGTTATTTAAGAGGGTAAGTGAGGCAGGCTGCGACGTGATTGTGACCACTGATCATGGTACTAAGCGAGTAAACAGACCATATAAAATTATTGGAGACAGAAAGGTGACCACTAATTTAAGGTATAAGCAGGGGAAGAATCTTAATTTCGAATCCGGGAAGGTTTTTGAGATCAGCAGGCCTGAGGAAGCCAAATTGCCGAGATTTAATGTTTCCACGAGCTATGTTTTTGCAGTAGAAGATTATTTCTTTGCATATCCGAACAATTACAATTATTATGTAAATTACTACAAAGATACATTCCAACATGGAGGGGTTTCTTTGGAGGAGGTAATTGTACCAATCATGCACCTTTCACCAAAGCAGTATTAAAGAAAGCATTGAAAAAGATTATATGTGAAGATAAAAGCCAGCTGCCACAAGTAGCTGAAAATATCATTGAAACCTGCAAAGATCTACCTGTTTGGGTATTTATGGGGGATATGGGAGCTGGAAAGACCACTTTGATAAAGGCCATCGCAAGAGCGTTTGGTGTAGGTGATTTAGTGAGCAGCCCCTCTTTTTCCATAGTCAATGAGTATGAAAACCAGCAGGATGAAATATTTTATCATTTTGATTTTTATAGGGTGGAGGAGCAGGAAGAAGTGTTGGAGATAGGAATCGATGAGTATTTCTATAGTGGTAGGCATTGTTGGCTGGAGTGGGCCGAAAAAATTCCAGATTATCTCCCGGAGGAATTTTATTTGATTTCTATTGAAGTCACCGGCAATGAAACAAGGGAGATGAGCATTAAAAAGATACACGATGGGAGCTAAAATGGCAGAGATAAGCAAAGAGGCAGGAATTTATCCCAAAGAAGCCTTGGCCAGGGTCAAAAGCTCTGATCATTCGATTTTGATAGGATTGCCAAAGGAGAACGAGGTGGATGAAAAAAGAATGGTCCTTACGCCTGAGGCTGTGGCGTTGTTGGTGAATAATAACCAAAGGGTCATGGTGGAATCAGGGGCAGGAACCCCTTCCAAGTTTTCTGATAAGGAATATGCCGATGCAGGTGCAAAGGTAGTTTATTCATCCAAAGAGGCTTTTGAAGCAGAGGTGGTGCTGAAAGTTGAGCCACCCACATTGGAAGAGATTTCTTATATGAAACCGGGCAGTTGTTTGATTTCTGCATTACAGTTGGGGAAGCAAAAGGCCGAGTATATTCATTCGCTAAACAAGAAAAAGATCACTGCAGTTTCATTTGAAAATTTGGAAGACAAAGTCGGAGGAATGCCCGTGGTACGGGCGATGAGTGAGATAGCAGGTAGTACGGTAATGCTAATTGCTTCGGAATATTTGAGCAGTGTAAAAAAAGGAGGAAAAGGATTGATATTAGGAGGTATCACAGGCGTGCCTCCTACCCAGGTGGTTATCGTAGGAGCGGGTACTGTCGCAGAGTATGCTGCAAGGACCGGGCTTGGATTAGGTGCCAGTATCAAAATTTTTGACAATCATTTGTATAAGCTGAGGCGGATAAAGCAGCTTTTGGGCCAGCAGGTATATACTTCCACGATAGATAACTTTACTTTGGGCGAAGCGCTAAAGGAAGCTGATGTGGTGATAGGAGCCTTAAGAGCTGAAAAAGGTAGAGCCAAGGTGGTGGTTTCAGAGGAGATGGTCGCAGCAATGATGCCCGGAAGTGTATTGATAGATGTTAGTATAGATCAGGGGGGCTGTATAGAGACTTCTAGGATGACCACCCATGAAAAGCCTGCATATAACTTATACGATATTATTCATTACTGTGTACCCAATATTGCATCACGGGTTTCCAGGACAGCTTCGGTTTCACTCAGTAATATTTTCACTCCCATTCTTTTGCAAATGGCCGATTTGGGAGGCGCCGAAGAAATGATTTTTAATTATAAATGGTTTATGAAAGGGGTTTATACCTACAGGGGAAGTCTTACAAATGCTCACTTGGCTAGAAAGTTCCAAATGAACCATAAGGAACTCCAACTGTTACTGGCGGCCAGGTATTAGGAAAGTAATTTTTGGCGCAATAGGAATTCCAATTGTTCATTGGCTTTGATAAGGTCATCGGTAAGTTTCTTGTTTTCCTTTCGCAAAGAGAAAACTTCGTAGGCGTTTTTGATGACCGTTTTCATATAGTCCTCTTCCCAGGGCTTGGTAAGGTAATGATAAACTTGTCCCTTATTGATCGCATCAATTACGGCTTGAATATCAGTGTAACCTGTTAGTAGTATTCTGATGGGCTCGGGATAATCTGGGATAATGGACTCCAGGAATTCCACACCAGTTTCTTCCGGCATTCTTTGATCTGTGATGATAAGATCGATTTCCTTGGATTTTAAAATATCTCTTCCTTCATCAGCAGAAATGGCCAGATAAACTTTGTATTCACGTCTAAAAGTAGCTTTAAATGCTTGAAGATTGTTTTCTTCATCATCTACATAAAGAATTCTTATTTTTTCTTTTGTCGAATCAGTCATGTGCTAATCGTTGAATTCAATGCTTACCTTGGTGAGATATGCGGATGTTTAAATATAACTAAAATCTCTTTCTCGTACTATATTACAAATATATATCTAAAACTGTCATCTGTACTCAATTTAAGTAAATCTATTTAGAATTTTTAGTCCAATTTCGCATGATTTTTTTAGTTTTTTCATTTAATTACAAGGTCAATCATATAACTTTACTTACGTTTGTCATCAAAAATATCACCAAGGCATAAATGGATTTGAATTATATAAAAGGGACGAATCCCAGTTGGGAGGCGATTATATTACCTGCGGCGCCAATAAAAAAAGAGGAAATCCAACTTTTAGATGAACTGAAAAAAGATTCTACGGTAGAGAAATTTGATCAATTGGATGGGCAAATGGCTGAATTGATTAAAATTAAGCATCCTAAGGATAACTTAAAAGACGGAGAGCTGGCGGTGATGGTAAAGGACTTTTTTAAACATCAGCCTAGAGAAGAGTATGGTTGTTGGGTGTATTATCATTGGAGAAGGCAGTTGATAAGGACCTTGGATGAAGCAGATTTTATACAAGTAAGAACATCTAGGAACCAATATAAAATCACTAAAGAGGAACAGGATTTACTGTCCACCAAAAAAATTGGGGTGATAGGATTGTCTGTTGGGCAAAGTGTTGCGTTAAGTTTGGCAATGGAGAGGAGCTTTGGGGAGTTGAGAATCGCGGATTTTGACACCTTGGAGTTGAGTAATATGAACAGGATCCGGACGGGGATATACAATTTAGGATTGAAAAAGGCCTGGATGGTTTCCCGGGAAATAGCAGAGATTGATCCATTTCTGAAAGTGACAATTTTTGAGGAAGGAATTAATGATAGGAATATAGATGAATTTTTTGAAAAAGATGGTGCCTTAGATTTGTTAGTTGAGGAATGCGATAGCCTTGATGTAAAAATATTGGCCAGGGAAAAGGCCAGAGAAAAAGGAGTGCCTGTAGTAATGGATACCTCGGATAGGGGAATGGTAGATGTAGAACGGTTTGATTTGGAGCCCAAGCGTCCTTTGTTACATGGTTTAGCAGGA
Organism: Echinicola marina; assembly: GCF_020463795.1. Taxonomy (NCBI): domain Bacteria; kingdom Pseudomonadati; phylum Bacteroidota; class Cytophagia; order Cytophagales; family Cyclobacteriaceae; genus Echinicola; species Echinicola marina. The sequence goes on from NZ_CP080025.1 coordinate 2,740,562, forward strand.
AACTTGAAGTCTGAAGAGTTGAATAGCTTGTCGAATGAGGAGAAAGTGCCTTTTATAGGGAAAATGATCGGAATGGAAACGCTGTCTACAAGAATGAAAGCTTCATTTATGGAGGTGGGAACTTCTATCGGTACTTGGCCCCAGTTGGCCAGTTCTGTGATACACGGAGGGGCAGTCTGTGCAGATATAGTACGAAAGATATTTTTGGATCAATTCAGGGATTCCGGTAGGTATTATTTTGATTTTGATGAGGTATTGTATCATGGGCAAGATCAGCAAAGCAAAACTAGCGAGGTGCATGCCCCAAAAAGTGAGAAAAAACAGTTTATCCCTCAAGGTGAACTGAAATCTCCAAAAGTCCTGAGCAAATCGACTGTTTTGGAATTGGTCAAGAAAGCGAACCTGGCGCCTTCTGGTGGGAATTGCCAGCCATGGAAGTGGGTGTTTGATAAAGAAGGTGTGCTTCACCTTTTTTACGACAAGGGATTAAGTGAGTCTCTGTTGGATTATCATGGGACGGGGACCTTGATGGCATTGGGGGCGGCCTTAGAAAACTTGGTTTGGACAGGACATAATATGGGGCTAGGTGTCAAGATTAATTTTAATGAGTTAGAATTTGAAGATGACTATATCGCAAAAGTTACTTTTAGTGAAAATATAGCAGATGGAGAAGATACGCAATATGATTATTTATATCCATATATAGAAAAGAGGGTGACTAACCGTAAACTCGAGCAAGGAAAAGAAATAGCATCTTCCATATTAGAAGAACTTAGGAATATAGCTATTGACTCGGGCAATGGCATGGAGATGCTGACAGATCGTGGTCAGTTTGGTGAACTGATTGAAGTTTTGGGAGTGATGGATAAGATTAGGGTGATGAATCCGAGGGGCTATGCCGATTTTGTAAGGGAAATAAGGTGGACAGAGAAAGAAACTATTGAAACCAGGGACGGGATTGATATAGAAACACTTGAGCTTAAAAATACGGGAGTTGCGGCTCTTACCCTATTAAGGGATCATGAGGCTATCTCATTTTTGAAGAAAAATCAACTTGGTGACGGTCTGAAGGAAATGTCCAAGGACACCATTAATGCTTCCTCCGCTATCTGCTTGTTGACTGCAAAGGATTTTTCTCCTTATTCATATCTTAGGGGAGGAAAGGCCTTACAAAGAGTGTGGACACATATAAATAAAGAAGATGTGGCGTTTCAACCTATTTCTGCTTCATTATTTTTCTTTCACAGATTACAAAGGGAAGGGTTAAAGTACTTTTCTACAGAGGAAGGAGAAATCATCAAAGATGCACAAAGAAGGTTGAGGACTTTATTTAATTTATCCCCTGATACAAATGAAGTGTTTTTGTTTAGGCTCACTACAGCTTCTGATGTTTCGATAAGGTCTTTAAGGAGAGATGTGTTGGATACAATAGCGTTTCTATAAGATGTTTATATTTAAAGCGTTCAGAGCAATTGATAATGAGGAGTTATGCCTTGAATTTTTGGAAGGACACTGGAATGTACTCAAAGAATATGGGGTGACGAAAGTCACTTCTGCTAGGAGAGATTGGATCAGTAACCCTCATGTTTATGTCATCGTGGTTATAGATGCTGAAGAGAAAAGAGTAGTGAGTGGAATGAGGCTTCACCTTGCCCATGAAGATTATCCGCTGCCTATGGAAACGGCCATTGCAGAGGTGGATAAAAGTATACATTGTGTGGTTGCGAATTATAGGGAGAATATTACCGGTGAAATTGGTGGTTTGTGGAATTCAAGGTCGATTGCTGGCTATGGTATTGGTATTAAGTTTTTGATCCGTTGTGGAATAGTGTTGGCAGAACAGCTTAAAATGGGGACATTGTTGGCTTTATGTGCAGAGCATACCTTAGGGTCCTGCTTGGATAAGGGATTTGAAATTGAAATGGGCGTAGGGAATTCTGGCAAGTTTAACTATCCGAAAATTGATTTGGTGGCTACTGCTGCTGTTATTAAAGATTTGGTCAATTTGCCATTGGCATTAGCGGAGGAAAGGGAAGAGATTTTTAAACTGCGAAAGTCCTTGAATTGCGAGTCTGTGTATTCCACTTCCCGTGGGGAAATGCACATTAAGTACGAACTGGAATTATAAATATATCAATTATGGCAGGTGTTTTTGGGTTTGTAATGACCCTTTTGCTCAGTATAATGAACCTTGATCAAGATATAAACTTGATCAATTCAGAGAATGCCAAAATAAATAAAATTTATTATCAAGAGTTTTCTGAGCAAGATAACCCTGGAATTGATCAACTGGTTGGGAACACGCAGTTTAACCGAAGGGAGGGCTTTGCCCCTAATTTTGGTGTAAACAATGATGTGGTGTGGATTAAATTCTATGTTAAGAATCAGGGCGCTGGAATGGACCAATTTTTAGTTATAGATAATCCTTCTTTGGACGAAATAGAGTATTATTTGTTTGAATCAGGGGATTTGGTCGATAAGGGTATAAAGGGAAGGGGATTTAGAGAGAAGAATAATGACCAATCTTCATCAGGTTATATTCTTCCTTTACAGTTGGAAAGGGATTTAGAATATACGATCTACCTCAAAGTAAAGAGTTTTGAGAAGAAAGTGCTGCCGATGAAAATAATGCCGGAAATTGAAGTTTTAAAAGAAGTAAAGAGGGAGGATGTGTATTTTGGCGTTTTTTCTGGGATTTTTATTGGCCTGCTATTTTATAATTTATTCCTTTATTTTTCATTAAGGGATAGGGCTTATCTTTTGTATGTGTTTCATACTGTATTTGTGTGGTTGGCTCAATCATCCATAATGGGATATACCCAAGAGATACTATGGCCTGAATGGGATTGGATTCATTCCAGGGCAAATATGTTTTTTTCATCAGCTGTAAGTATTGTAGGGATACTTTTTCTCAAAGAGTTTCTTAATACAAAAAAGTTTGTACCCAGGCTAGACCGTGGTTTGAGGGTGTTTTTCCTGATATATCCTCTTATAGTGCTTTTGGCTATCCTAGGGCATCAAACATTGAGTTATAATGTGCTGATTTTTACCCAGTCTATAATTGTTTGGTATATTATGCTGATAGGTATTCAGGTCAATAGAGAAGGTTACAGACCCGCAAGGTATTATTTGTTGGCATGGTCATTCTTTATGTTGGGGATTTTTCTTTTTGTAATCCGAGATATGGGGCTGATCCCATACAATATGTTTTCTGCTTATGTTATGCCTGTAGGTTCAGTATTGGAAGTGATTTTACTTTCTTTGGCATTGGCAGATAAAATCAACGTGCTTAAAGTTGAAAAAGAAGAGGAACAGCAGAAAACCCTTAATGCTATAAAAGAAAATGAAAGGTTAATCAGAGAACAGAATGTTATTTTGGAGGAAAAGGTTAAATTGAGGACTGAGGAGTTAGAAAAAACGCTGAATAATCTTCAAAATACACAAACCCAATTGGTCAATCAGGAAAAAATGGCTTCATTGGGACAGTTGACTGCAGGAATTGCACATGAGATCAATAATCCGATCAATTTTGTCAGTTCTAATGTATCTCCATTGAAAAGGGATATCAAGGACATCCTTGAGATTGTGGATGCTTACAGGGAAAAAGGTAGTTCAGAGTTTTCCAAGAAAACCCTTGAGGAATTGCAAGAACTTGAGGAAGATCTTGAATATGATTATTTAATAGAGGAAATAGGTTTATTGTTAAAGGGGATGGAAGATGGAGCAAAGAGAACCGTTGAAATTGTCAAAGGCTTAAGGTTGTTCTCTAGGGTAGATGAACAAGATGTGAAGAAGGTGGATTTGCATGATGGTATCAACAGTACTTTGGTGTTATTGAACAGTACCATGGGGAAAATCGAAGTGAAAAAAGAATATGGCAATATACCCATGGTAGAATGTTTGGCTGGTAAGATCAACCAGGTATTCATGAATATAATAAGCAATGCGATTCAGGCTTTGGGAGAGCAAGGGAGTGAAAACCCCTCTCCTGAGATTTTAATAAAAACAATGTCCCAAAATGGGGAGGTGATTTTGGAAATAGGAGACAATGGTCCTGGTATGCCGGAACATGTTCGAGAGAGAATTTTTGAACCCTTTTTTACAACTAAGGCAGTAGGGAAAGGTACCGGTTTGGGCTTGTCTATTGTTTATAAGATAATCGAAAACCACCAAGGTAGATTAGATGTGCATACGTCTCCTGGGGAAGGAACTAAGTTTGTGATCAAGTTACCTGTATATCAAAAACAACCTAACAATGAGCAGTAAAATTCATGTTTTATATTTGGATGATGAGGATAATAATTTACACTCTTTTAAAGCCAGCTTAAGAAGAGATTTTAAAATTTTTACAGCGCTGAATGCAGAAGAAGGTTTAGAACTGGCGCAGAATAATGAAGTTCATGTTGTTATTGCTGACCAGAGAATGCCAGGGATGACTGGGGTGGAATTTTTTGAGAAATTGGTAAAAATTAAGCCAGACCCAATACGGATTTTACTGACAGGCTACTCAGATATAGCCAGCGTAATAGATGCCATTAATAAAGGAGAGGTATATAGGTTTATCGACAAACCGTGGAATATTGAACAAATTAAAAATGCCATCAAAACTGCCGCAGATATCTACTTCACCAGGAAGGAACTCAAGGAGAAGAATCAGCGATTGAAGAAAATGCATTCAGAGATGAACCAGTTTGTGTATAGTTTGTCCCACGAACTTAGAGGGCCTCTGATGAGCATTTCGGGTGTTTCCAAATTGGCTAAAATGGAATGCGCTGATCAACGTATATTAGAGTATTTTGAAATGATCGATTCGGCTACTTTTAAGTTGGACGATTTTATTTACAAAATGCTCGACTTTTACCGTTCCACTAAAATCGACAATGTAATAACATCTATAGATTTCAATGAATTGTTGGAACAGCAGTGCGAAGCTTATAACAATAAATGGGATCTCAGTGATATCCAACTGGAAATAAATATACAACAAGAGGAGGAGTTTGAATCAGATGAGGCAAAACTTCGGGTGATCTTCAATAATCTTTTTAGCAATGCCTTTAAATTCCAGCAGGAGGGTAATCCTGATAAATTTATTAAGGTGGACGTGCAGGTTCAAGATGGAAAGGCTATCATAGAGGTGGCTGATAATGGCATCGGTATAGATGAGAAGTACCAAAGTGAAGTATTTGAATTATTTCACAGGGCTACACAGAAAAATGTGGGAGCAGGGATAGGTTTATATATGGTAAAGGAGTCTGTAGAACAGCTGAAGGGGGATATAGAATTGAATTCTGCGGTAGGAGGAGGGACTTCCTTCAAAATCACCATTCCTTCTTTATAGCAAAAGGAAAAAAGAAGGATAGTAAAAAAGGAGCTCACCATATGGTGAACTCCTTTTTTACATTATTCAGAGAAATAGAACATGACCAGCACTTCGTCAGTGAGCTTCTGTTCTTCTGGAGAGAATGTCGGCGGTGCCGAATCAGCTCCCCTCATCTGTACTTTCATATATTCCATTTGTACAGGCCTAGGCGGAAAGCTTTGTTGTCCGCTGTAGTCTATTTTGAAAACTTTTATGTTTTTCAGGTCCATGGTGGCTGCAATTAATTCAGCTTTTTGCTTTGCGTCTTTTAAGGCATTCGTCAAAAGTTCATTTTCATATTTTTTTTGCATTTCCTCTGAAACCGAAAAAGAAACCTGAAACATTATTTCTTCACTTTTGTTCAGCCTATCCACCAAAGATACCAGGTCTTTCTCTGGGTCATCAAGCTCAATTTTTATGTTCTGGGAAGCAACATATCCACTGTCTTTTGAAGTCCCTTGGCGATAAATCCTATTTTGATTTATTCTATATTGGCTGGTTGTGAAATTGAAGTCAGAAAGTTGACCTGAATTGACCAGTTTTTCTATTTCGTTTGTTTTTTTATTCAAGGCAGCAGCTGCTTCGGAGGCATCCATGGCTATTTTTTCAATATTGATGGAAATGATTGCCTGATCGGGTTTGATGCTGATTTCACTTTTTCCGCTTACCTGAATGGTGTTGGAATTACTGATGTTTTGTGCTTGGCTAGCATAAAATCCAGTCAGTAAAACGGTAAATATTAGAAGTACTTTTTTCATGATATTTAAAAATGGTTATGTTAACTATACGGCAAAACATAGGCCATAATAACAGGGAGGGTGAAAAAAAAGTATCAAATTCTTTTTTTTACTTTGTTAACAAGCCAAATGGCAGTAATTTGCCGGCCGTTTCAGTCATTATGAATGTAAAAAATGTTTTTAATATGATTAATCCATGGCATGATGTTCAAATAGGAGAAGAAGCTCCAGAATACGTAATGGGCGTCATTGAAATCCCAAAAGGAAGTAAAGGAAAGTACGAATTGGAAAAAAAGACCGGGATGTTGATGCTGGATAGGGTGTTGTTTTCAGCTGTTCATTATCCTGCTAATTATGGTTTTATTCCACAGACTTTTTGTGAGGATCATGATCCATTGGATATCTTGATCATTTCTCAGATTGATATTCCATCCATGACTTTGGTGAAGGCCAAAGTGATCGGTGTAATGAGAATGGTAGATGGTGGTGAGGCTGATGACAAGATCATTGCCGTAGCTGCAGATGACCAATCAGTGAATTATATCAATGATATCGATGAGTTACCGCCGTACTTGATGAAAGAAACCCACCGTTTCTTTGAAGATTATAAGAAGTTGGAAAACAAGGAGGTGAAAGTAGAGGATTTCCTTGGTAAGGAAGATGCGATGAGGATTATCCAAGAGAGTATAGATCTTTATGATAAGAACTTCAGAAATAAAAAATAGAAAAAGAGGCTGTTGGAAGACAGCCTCTTTTTATTTACATCCATAGGAGAGTACTGATAAACCAAACTTAGCGTAGTAAATGGCACATCAACGCTAATTTTTTTGTAATTTGCGGTTTGCAAAGAGAGCGTTTATGTCGAAATTTGATCATATAAGACCTTATTATGATACTGAAGTCAACCAGGCTATTTTAAGCGTGGTGGATGATCCCATGATGAAGGCTATCATGGAGTTTACCTTTCCGGATATGGAAGAGGCAGAGTGGAAGAGTCAGCTGAGAAAGACCCATTCGATTAGGGATTTTCAGATAAACTTTATATATCCTGCCATTAAAATGGTGTTGAAGAAAAGTTCGGAAGGACTTAGCTATAGTGGGTTTGAGGGGTTGGATCAGCATACTGCCTATCTATTTATATCAAATCACAGGGATATTATTCTGGATACTTCATTGTTGAATTATACCCTTTATAATAATGGCTTAATGATGACTTCATCGGCTATCGGTGATAACCTGGTGAAGAAACCTTTTTTAATGGCCCTTTCTAGGCTTACCAGAAACTTTATGGTTCAAAGGGGATTGCCTGCCCGGGAGTTGCTGGAAAGTTCTAAATTGATGTCACAATATATTCAGGAATTGTTGATGCATGAGAACCGTTCTGTATGGATTGCCCAGCGGGAAGGGAGGACCAAAGACGGTAATGATGCTACCCATAAAGGAGTGCTGAAGATGATTTCCATGGCCCGTGGAGAGGAGTCAGAAATGAATTATTTTAAAAAGCTACATATTGTGCCGGTATCAATTTCTTATGAATATGATCCTACTGACCTGTTGAAAATGCCGGAGTTGATGGCAAAGTCTAGGGCAGAAGTATATGTGAAAGGAAAAAATGAAGACTTTGTCACTGTGCTGAATGGTATTATAGGCCAAAAGAAGCGTATTCATATTCATGTTGGTGATCCATTGGATGAGGAAATCGACCAAATAATGACAGAGGTTGAATCAGCCAATAAGCAGTTTCAGGCCTTGTGTAATGTGATAGATCAAAAAATCATCTCTAACTTTAAATTATGGCCTACCAATTTTATAGCCCATGATATCTTGCATAATAGCGAGCAATATAGAGATGAATATTCTATAGAAGAAAAGGAAGCCTTTGAAGAGCGATTTAAGAAAGGGGTAGACCAAAGTGACGAGGTGGCGATGAAGAACTTCTTGGCCATGTATGCCAATCCAGTGACTAATCAAGAAGTGTTAAAAGTAAGTGATAGGGAGGTTTGAAAAATCTCCCTTATTTTTCCTCAGAGGCATTCCAGTAGGGCAGTCGGCTACATGAACTGACTTCAAGGGTATGGAAATTGAATTCTTCGGTGACTTTACCTTCGAGCAGATAAATCCCCCTGCCTGTCAAAGGAGATTTTTTTACAATTGGTGGAAAATGTACAGTGTCTATCCAGTAACCTTCTCTGTCTAGAAATGTTCCGAAGTTCATGGTTTCTCCTTTGATCGTACGTGTGTATTTTATGGCTACCAAATAGCCCAGTACTTGTATATGTTTACCTGCATAGGATGCTATATTCTTGGCTTTGATGCTGGGTGGGTGATTTTCTTTGAGTAGAAAGAAAGGGTCCTCCAGAGGGAATTCAAGAATTTCCAATTGATCCAGAATGTCTTGTCTGGTGTCATTGGCTTCTAGTTTTGGGATTTTGATTTCTTTAAAAACCAGCTGTTTGAATAAGTGCTGATGGACACTACCGTTTTTTTGCTTATTCAGTAAAAAATGAGCTTCCCAAAGCAGTGCTTGCTTGCTTTTGTCCACAAACCGGAAAGCATCTATTCTGATCAAAATAAGCAGTTGTTCCAGATTGATGGGAATCCTTGAAATAAAGTCTTTTAGGTCAATGAAATCACCTTCCAGCTTTCGGTTTTTCAGGATATTATGGCAGACTTCTTTTTGAAGGTATTTCAGGTGGATGAAGCCCAAATAGACAGTGTTCCCCTTAATACGGGTAAGTTGATCGCTTTCATTGATATGGGGGAGTTGCACATTTGCTCCTGTGGACATTAATTCGCGGATATAAAATTCAGTTTTATAGAATCCTCCAAAATTATTGATAACGCCCACCATAAATTCCTTGGGAAAATGAGCTTTTAGGTAAAGGCTTTGGTAGCTTTCTACGGCAAAGGAGGCGGAATGTCCCTTGGCAAAAGAATATCCGGCAAAGCTTTCTACTTGGTGCCAAATCTCGCTGGTGACAATGCGCTCACGTCCCTTTTCAAGTGATTTTTTGAAAAAGCTGTCTTTTACGCGTTGAAATTCTTCTTTTGACCTGAATTTTCCACTCATTCCCCTACGGAGGACATCGGCTTCATCAAAGGAGAGCCCCGCAAAATGGTGGGCAACTTTGATGACGTCTTCTTGGTAAACCATAATGCCATAGGTTTCTGGCATAAGTTCATAAAGTATGGGATGGGACCGGGACTTTCTCAGGCTGGGGTTTCTGTGTCTAAGTATATATTCTCTCATCATGCCTGACCGGGCCACACCGGGTCTGATAATGGAGCTGGCAGCGACCAATCCAAGGTATTCATCCACTTCTAGTTTGGCCAGTAGCATGCGCATGGCGGGGGATTCTACATAAAAGGCACCTATTGTATGTCCCTTTCTCAGTAGGTCTTTGATTTTTTTATCCTGTTTGAAAGTGGTCATTTGGTGAATATCCACCACGATGCCTTGATTTTCCTGAATGATATCCAGGCTGTCCCGGATATGTCCCAGTCCCCTTTGACTTAATATGTCGAATTTGGCAAATCCTATTTCCTCTGCAATATGCATGTCAAAATGGGTGATGGGAAAACCTTTTGGAGGGAGATCAGTCGCCGTATAGTAATGTATGGGATGTTCGGAGATGAGTATGCCACCCGCATGAATGCTCAAATGGTTGGGCATGCCGTGGATCAATTGGCTGTATTTTAATACCAGCTTGCCAATGCTGTCTGGAAAGTAATTTACAGGTTTGGCCATATAATTGATGAGAGCCTCTATATCTGTTTTGGGTAGTCCGAAAACTTTACCCAATTCTCGAATGGCAGAATTGACCTGAAAGGTATTGTGTGTGGCCAATAGGCTTACATGTTCACGTCTTTTAGTGTTGTACTTTTCGAAAATGTATTGAATGATTTGGTCCCTGTCCTTCCAAGAAAAGTCAATGTCAAAATCTGGGGGTGAAGATCTGTGCAGGTTGATGAACCTTTCAAAATAGAGGTCTAACTCAATAGGGTCCACATCAGTGATAAAAAGGCAATAGGCCACTATACTATTTGCGCCACTTCCTCTGCCAACATAGTAAAATCCCCTCTTTCGAGCATAGGAAACGATGTCGTAGTTGATCAGGAAATAGGAGACAAATTCCTTTTTTTTAATGATGTTCAATTCTTTCTCAATCCGTTCTGTTTGGTCTTGGGACAGGTTAAGTCCATAGCGGAGTCTAGCGCCTTTATAGCTTTCTTCCCTCAGGGTTTGAAAGTCCTTTTCCTCATTTCCGAAAATTCTTTGTTTGTTTTTTACGGCTTGGTAATCATGGAAGAAGTCGCAGGAATTCAGGAGTTTTTGGGTGTTTTGGAGTAGCCAGTATTGTGCGTCGCATCGTTCTGCAAGCTCTCCAATGCTGTAAAACTGATCTGAAATATCCCCTTGTTCTTTCTCGGGAAGTTTGCTGAGCAATATGTTGAGGTCTATGCAGCGTAATAGTCGGTGGATATTAAAAGAACGTTGGGAATAAAAAGTTACGGGCTGGAGGAGTACCCATTGATCTTTATGTTTGGCCCAAGGGGATCGGAGTGCTTTTTTGATTTGATTAGGGTGGATTCCTAGGTATTCATTTTTATCAAGGTTTTGTATTGTACAAGGGAATGGGTAAATGATGGCCGCATTTTGCCATTGGGGAGCCCTGTCTGGGAAGGGAGTCTTTTTTCTTTTGTACAAAGAAAGGTGATGGTTCATCTCATAAAATCCATGGTGATTTTTGGCTAAGCCAATATATTTTTGCTCGATGCCGTTTCTGAAATCAATCCCTATTACAGGTTTTATGCCTGCTTGGGAGGCTGTCTTGAGAAAGTCATAAACCCCAGCGGTACAATTGATGTCTGTCAGTGCCATGGTCTTGGCCCCCTTAGTCTTGGCTTGGTCAACTAACTCTTTTACGGACATGGTGCCGTATTTGAAACTAAAATAGGAATGGCAATTAATGAACATGGCTGAAAGAGATTGCCTGTAGTTATTTGTAAATATAGTTGTTTATTTTGTAAACTTATTGATGTTTGTTTTAGGAACATTAGTTTACTTGGAATCTTTCTGTTTTAAGTAGGTCTTGTACCATTTGGTGGCTTTTTATGTTATCTTTGTGCAGGAAAAAAATAATTATTCATGAAAAGTGCAGGCGCAGCTATTCTAGAGGGGAAGTGCCCTAAGTGTCGAAAAGGCAATATATTCCCAGTTTCTATTGTAAGTTTTAAGAAGTTGTCAGCAGTAAATCATAATTGTCCGAATTGTGGTGCTGTACTGGAACCTGAGCCTGATTTTTATTATGGAGCCATGTATGTGAGTTATGCCCTTTCGGTGGCTTTGGTGATCAATGTGATGATCATTTTGAATTTTGTTTTTGGAGATCCAGATGTTTGGGTTTATATCGTTTCAGTGGCTGGTGCTAATTTATTACTGTTGCCGATTATGTTGCGCTATTCAAAGGTATTGTATTTATATGCCGCTGGAAAATTGAAATATGATCCTAATTCCAAGTGAGTACTTTTTTGTTTCTAAGGTGTCAGCTCAGGTTTTATCTTAGTAAAGATGTGCTAATGCATCCGGTTAAATATTGACGTTGGCTTGGGTCAGATAGCTGACGAACATGATCAGTGTAATCGGGGGAATCACTTCAAAATGCCAAATATTTTATTGATGATGAATTCAGCGTTATTTTTTTTGATTTTCTGAATATTAAGGAACTCTATATTTGTGCTTTCATCCAAATTACACAACCAAACCAAATAGAATGGGCAGGGTTCAGTAAAAAAAAGAAGAATCTCTTAAGAGCTTCCTAAGGCTATCTTGTTAAGGGATGAAGTCGAAATAGGCGTATTGGTATCTAGCTGGCCAGGTTGAGTATGTTTCAAGATTGAAAATTAAAGGGTAAATTTATAAGAATAAGCCTTTTTGGGAGGATTTTTGCTTAATCCAAATTGTATTGTTTTTTATCTTTTGGTTAAAACGAAAAATGAATGGTTTTAAGAATTCTAACATTTCCTCTACGGTATGCTATTTCAAAGGTGAAAAAGGCCTTTGGTAAGCTGGAAGAAATAAGGATAGAACCACTTTATGCTTTTGGGAATGAGGATCGGATTTTTGTTAAAGCGCGGGTTTTGGAAGCATATAAGCAAAGTAAGCCATCGGCAAGAAAGAATAGCTTGCAAAATATTTTGGGGGCCTTGAGGAGGTATGCAGGCAGTAGTGTGCCTGATGCTAAGGTAGTGGTGAGTTTTATGGAAGCGCATAAGGAAGTGGTCAGTGATGAAGAGGGAATTGTAGCATGTGAGTTTGAGTGTTCAGATCATTTTTCCATAGAAAAACATAAGGTGGGATTCCGCTTGATGGAGGAAGAAGGTTTGGTGCCAGAAAAGAAACATTCTTATATAGCGGTTTGTCAATATTTAAAAGATCATCCGCTTGGGGTAATTTCTGATATTGATGATACTATATTGATTTCCCATGCCACAGATATAGGGAAAAAACTTTGGCTTTCTGTATCCAAGAATGCTTATACCCGAAGGCCTTTTCCTGGGGTCAGTGAGTTCTATAGGGCTCTCACCCAGCACGGCAAGAATCCGGTATTTTATGTTTCCAGCAGTGATTGGAATTTATATGATTTGATAAAAGATTTTTTGCGCTATAGAAATATCCCTTCAGGCCCCATGTTACTTCAGGATTTGCATCTTAATTTAAGGAATATATGGCGTTCAGGAGGGGGAGACCATGCCCATAAATTGGAGAAGATAGAGATGCTGCTTGATTTATATTCAGGGATGAAGTTTTTTTTGATTGGAGATAGTGGTCAGCATGATCCAGAATTGTATGCAGAAATTATTAAGGCTTATCCGGGTAGGATCAAGTCCGTTTATATTAGGGAGGTCAGTGATGAAGAGCATCTTCGTCGTGAAGATTTGATCCATGATATTGGTCGATATGACCATGCTCCTGAATTGGTATTTGTGAAATCAACCCAAGAAGCCATGAGGCATGCAAGGGAAAAACTATATATAGCTCCATAAGGTATATGAACAGACGTTATTTATTTGTCCTTAATCCTATTTCGGGTGAGGGGGATGATAGGAAAGAAGTAATAGCACTATTGTCTCAACAGTTGCATGGTATTGATTTGGAAGTTTGGGAAACCACCGGTAATCGGGGCGATGCCCAGAAGATCAAGGGGATGTTGTCTGAGGGGAATTGGGATGGACTGCTGGTAGGGGGAGGCGATGGTACCGTCAAAATGGTGGTTGAAGCAGCTATAGGGAATGATCTGCCTTTTGGTATTATTCCTTTGGGGTCAGCAAATGGCTTGGCCACTTGTTTTGGGATTCACAGTATTTCAGATGCCTGTCATGCCATACTTAAGGGAAGAACTAGAGCTGTTGATCTGTGGAAGATCAATGATGAGGTGTTTGTTCACCTTAGTGATTTTGGTTTCAACGCGGGATTGGTGAAGCGATCAAGGGATGAAAGTTCAAGGGGGATGATGACTTATTTTAAAAGCTCATTTGCACAGTTTGCTGAATTGAAACCTTATCATTTTACATTGAAATTTGAAGATGAGATAGTGGAGGTTGAAGCCAAAATGTTGGTAATTGCTAATGGGGGTAAATATGGAACCGGGGCCTTGATCAATCCTCAAGGCAAAGTGGATGATGGCTTATTTGAAATTGTGGTCCTTAATCCAGAGGGGTTTGAGGAAATTTTACGCCTGTCCATAGATATGTTTAAGGGCACACTGGCAGATTCAGAGGTGGTTAAAATATGGTCTGCGGATAAAGTGGAGATCAGTAATCCAGATGGGGCGGATTTTCAGATTGATGGAGAGGTGATGCCCAAAACAGCGGCAATAAAAGTTTATCCAGTAGAAGAAAAGATAAACTTTTATTGCTTAGAGTAAATAACCCTATTTCAAATTTTTCCTCATTGCCATGGCTATACCGAGGTGCATACCTTCATGGATACCATCAAAATTGATTGCTTCAGTAATGTTTTTAAGTGTTATGCCAAAGCTGGTGGGGTATTCTTGGAAGGTTTTGAAAGAGCCAATTATCAGGTCGTTTTTTAGCGTTTCCAAAGAAGATAATGCTATTATTTTCAAATGCTCCAATTCTTTTTCTGTAAGCGGAGATTCAGGCTTAGTGCCTTTTCGGAATTTTTCTACTAGTTCTTCGTCGATCAATAGTGGCAGTCCAGAAAGCTTATAACATAGGATTTGCTGGGTGACAATACTGTGCCCGAAATTCCAGGCAATATTGTTATTGAATCCTTCAGGAATGGTGTTGATCTGTTCAAGGCTCAAGCCATTTAGTAGGGTGATGAAGTTTTCGCGGGTTTTGAGAATGTGTCTAATATTCATAGCGTTTAGAGGAGTTTTTGGTTGGTCTGGCTTCTTATAGGGGGGATTAGTGTGTAAATGTACATTATAAAGAGGGATAAAAAAAACCGGCCATTTAGACCGGTTTGTTAGTGTTGTTTTTATACGCCAAGGCTCCAATCACCTCTGTATTGTCTTTTTACAAATTGATTGGCTTCGTCGAAGTTGGTTACCTTCATATTTGGTCCGTCCCACACCAATTTGATGCCTCTTCCTGGGTAATCAAATCCATCGTCATCTTTTCGAGGCTTTCTGATGTCATAACTTCTAATCGCCAAATTACCCATCAATACTGATTCGGTCAATGGACCAGCAATGGAGAATGGAGAGCTGAGCTCATTGAATTCCTTGCTTCCATGCCCAGCCACACATGCTCTTACCCATTGTGCATAGTGGCCGTTGTCTCCGTTTTCCACTCTAGGAATGGTTACAGGAACTTTGTCTCCGTCTTCTCTAGAGGTAGGAAGTAGTTTAGGGTTAATACCATAGGTAGAGCACATCATTTTTCCTTTGGTGCCTTCTATGATTACGCCGTTACCACCGTCGCCCATTTGCTCATTTGGACCAAGTTCTTCTGGTCTGGCCGGTTGGATACCACCATCCATCCAATGGAATTCAAGGTCTTCTTTTCCTGCGGATTTAAATTTCAGTGTAACATGAGAAGAAGGAGGGCAGCCATCAGGGAAATAGCCCCTATTGAACTCTCCTACATATACGGAGCCTACACTGCATTCTGCTTCAGAAGGATAACCAAGCCCCAAAACTCTGAAGGGAGGTTCCATAATGTGGCAGGCCATGTCACCGAGTGCTCCTGTGCCATAGTCCCACCAACCTCTCCAGTTGAATGGTACCAAATTATCCACATATTCTTTGTAAGGGGCTGTACCTAACCAAAGGTCCCAGTCCAGTTCAGAGGGAGGAGTGATTCCTTTTTCTGGCCATTTGATACCTTGTGGCCAAACTGGTCTGTCTGTCCAGCACCAAACTTTGGTAGCCTCACCGATCATACCCGCATTGTACCATTCCATCATTCTACGCACACCATCTCCTGAAGAGCCCTGGTTGCCCATTTGGGTGACTACCTTGTACTTTTCGGCTGCTTGGGTAAGCATTCGTGCTTCATAAATATCATGTGTCAAAGGCTTTTGAACATACACGTGCTTGCCTAACTGCATGGCGGCCATAGCCTGAACGGCGTGGTTATGGTCGGGGGTAGAAACTGTTACAGCATCGATATGTTTGTGTTCTTTTTCCAACATCTCTCTAAAGTCCTTATAGTATTTGGCTTTAGGGAATCTTTTTCTGGAAGTAGCTGCCCTTCTGTCGTCTACATCACATAAGTAACCGATTTCTGCTTGACCACTTTTGTGCATTTCATTGATGTCGCTTTGTCCCTTTCCTCCAGCGCCTATGCCTGCTATGACAATTTTATCACTAGGTGCGGTGAAGCCAGGGCCACCAAGTACATGTCTTGGCACGAGGTAAAATCCTGCGGCAGCTGTGGCAGCCCCTTTTAAAAAATCCCTTCGGGAATTGTTGGGATTAGAAGGTTCTTGTTTTTTCATGAGTATTAAACTTGTATTGGGAATATTGAGTATTTTTCAAAATGAAGCATAATTTAGGGAAATCTTTTTTTTCTTCCATGTGAAAAAAAGATTTTAAGCCTTAATGGCTTTAATTGGGGATAAGCGGTTAAGGTGGTTTTTTAGTCATTTTAAATGAATTGCAATACTAATTGATTGCTAAATCGTTAAAATGTCCTTTAGTTTATTAAATTGTTAATTTATAATTTAATGTAACCTGTATTAAGTTTTGATTAAAAATTGATTAAGTTTAAATCATTAACGAGATAAAATTTAAAATATTTCAATATGATAAAAAGTGAATTCTTAAAGCTGTCCATTCTTCTTTTGATAGGAGGGCTATTGGCTTGTGATCCTGATCCGAAACTTTCGGATAAAGCACTTATTCCTTTACCTGAAAAAGTACAAGCACAAGACGGTGTTTTTACTATTGATGAAAATACTAAGATATATATCGACCGGTCGGAGCTGGAAGATGTTGCTCAATTCTTTTCCAAGTTTATTAACCATTCGACAGGTTTTAATATACAAGTAGTGACCGAAAAACCGGAGGGGGATTATATTGCTTTGGGTTTGGGATTGGATGTGCCAAAAGAGGGGTATGAACTCGATGTGAGGCCTGATGGGATCAGTATAAAAGGTGCCACGCCAGAGGGAATTTTCAGGGGCTTTCAGACTTTGAGGCAATTGATGCCTTCGGCCATAGAAAAGGTAGGGGGATTTGAAGGAGGGGCCTGGAAGGTGCCTGGGGTTAAGATAGAAGATGCTCCAGAATATGGTTATAGAGGTAGTATGTTGGATGTAGCGCGTCACTTTTTTGGGGTGGAGGATGTCAAAAGGTATATTGATTTGATGTCATTGTATAAAATGAATTATTTGCACCTACATCTCGCAGATGACCAAGGGTGGAGGATTGAGATCAAGTCTTGGCCAATGCTTACAGAAATCGGTGGTAGTACTGCAGTAGGCGGTGGCGAAGGAGGTTTTTATACCCAAGAAGACTATATGGAAATCGTAGAATATGCTCAAGAGCGATTTATTACGATCGTACCTGAGATAGATATGCCTGGACATACGAATGCAGCACTGGCCTCTTATCCTGAGCTTAATTGTAATGGAGAAGCACCAGAATTGTATACAGGCACTGAGGTTGGTTTTAGTACGCTTTGTACTGATAAGGAGATTACTTATCAATTTATTGATGATGTGGTTAAGGAATTAGTGGGGCTTACTCCCGGTCCATATATCCATATTGGGGGAGATGAATCTCACGTGACACCTTTGGAAGATTATATTCCATTTATAGAGCAGGTGCAGGATATTGTAAATTCTTATGATAAAAAGGTGATAGGCTGGGATGAAATTGCTCATGCCGCTTTGAGGCCTAGTGCCACGGCGCAGTATTGGGCAAAAGCAGAAAATGCGAAAATGGCTGTAGATCAAGGTGCGAAAGTTTTGATATCTCCAGCTACAAGGGCCTATTTGGATATGCAATATGATTCTACGACCCAACTGGGATTGCATTGGGCGGCTTATATAGAATTGGATAGTGCGTATCTGTGGGATCCAGCTACCTTGGAAGAGGGAATTGATAAAGGCGATATTTTGGGCGTGGAGGCTCCTTTGTGGACTGAAACCATCTCAACAATGGAAGAATTGGAGTATATGGTTTTTCCAAGGTTGATAGGTATAGCAGAGATTGCTTGGACCAAGCCAGCTTTAAGGGACTGGGATGATTATAAATCCAGGCTTATTAAGCATGAGGAAAGAATGAAAGCATTAGAGGTGAATTATTATTCTTCACCCTTATTAAAACAAGAAGAGTAGAAATGATAAAAAGCAAGGGTCGAACCATTTGGATCGGCCCTTGCTTTTTATAAAATACTTGGGTCGGAGAGTTTTCCCATAAATAAAATGGCTCCACTGTGTTTTTCCTGAATGAAAAAGATAAAAGGTCTGTCCATGGAGATGATAAGGGGAGTAGGATTAGCAGCAGTGAGTTCAATTTCTACAACTGTAGCAGCAGCAGCTTCAGTACCTTTTTCATCTACATCAATCAAAGCATCATGTATAACCCTGCTAATTTTTAATGGGTCAGTATGACTGTCGAATAATTCGGTGAAGTTTCTGTTGTCAAAATAAAATGGAGTGACCAGTCCCATTGCCTCTAGATCATCTCTCAAGTTGTTGATTTTTTGCCTCATTTTGAATTTGGGCATTTTTATGATAGCGGCACTTGGATGAAGGTTTTCTTTCCAATGGTCGATTTGCGAAAGGGAAAGTTCATTTTCTATAGCAGCTAAGTTGGGTCCGTCTGGTAAAATAATGCCCATGGAATATTGACCAGTACTATAGGGTATCTCCAAATAGGTAAGGTTATCTGATTTGAAGTAATTGATGTCAGCAGGGTCGGAAAGACTCATCATATCTACCTGATGGCTTTCGCTAGGGCTGGTATGGAAAGGTGCTTTGGAAGTTAGGTTTTGGTCGAATTGATATTTCCAGTCTCCATAAAAATAAATGGCATTGACGAGGTACATAACTGCGTCAGGACGGACTTGGTCAATCATATCCTTGATGAGGTTATTGGTGTTTTTTTCTATCCATTGATTGATGATCTCAGCAGAATTTGGATCTTTCATATCCAAGGTACTTAAGGCGGCGAGGTATTGCTTTTGCATGGTTTGCTGAAAGGCAGCTTTTACGCTCAGTCCTTCCCTGTACCAAATTCCATTGGCGATATTCAAGGTGACTTTAGAATCTACCTCTTTTAGAAATTGAGTGAGTTCATGATTGGCATTATTTGCTTCCTCTAGGCTAGTGTTTTCAAAGCCAAGTAGTTCCTTGTATTCTTCCAGTACTTCTCCTTTATTACCATTCATGGTCATGGATAGGGCTTGCTGTATACTGAATGGGCTGAAAAACAAATTAGGGTTTCCGGATTTTTTGAGTTGTAAATAAAGGTCAATAGCGAAATTGCTGCTGCTGTTGGCAAGGTCTTTTTCATAGTCTTTGAGTACTCTGAGTTTAGGGGCCAAGGGAGCGTTTTCTGGATCTCCGTTCATACAGGAAGTAAGTGCCAGAAAAATGACAAAAATAGAGAAGTAATATTTTTTCATGGTTTTAGCGCTATTTAGATAGTGTCTAGACGAGACACGATGAAAAAATGCTACAAAAAAAAATCCTTCACATTTAAAATATGAAGGATTTTGTTCAAAAATCGAAATTTTATTTATCTGGATTTTTCCAGGGCTCTTTCTACGTCAGCGATGATGTCATCATGATGTTCCAGTCCCGTGGAAAGTCTGATCAAGCCAGGCAAGATGCCTACTCTTTCTCTTTCTTCTTCTGTTAATTTACTGTGTGTGGTGGAGGCAGGGTGCGTGATGATACTTCTGCTATCGCCCAAGTTAGCAGTGACAGTGATCATCTGCAATTCGTCTATAAACCTTTGTGCCCTCTCGATTCCCCCCTTTAATGTCAAGGTGATGATGCCACCTCCTTGCTTCATTTGTTTTTTGGCTAAGTCATACTGAGGGTGGCTCTTAAGGAATGGGTATTTTACAAATTCCAAGTCTTTGTTGTCCTGGAAATATTCGGCTACGGTAAGGGCATTGGAGCAGTGTCTATCCATTCTTACCGCCAAAGTCTCCATGCTTCTGGAAAGTATCCAAGCATTAAATGGTGAAAGACTGGGGCCGGTATGTCTGGTGAAAAACTGTACCTCTTGGATCAATTCCTTTTTGCCTAAGATCAATCCTCCCAATACTCTTCCTTGTCCATCTATGTATTTGGTGGCGCTATGGGCAACAATGTCAGCCCCCCATTTGGCTGGTTGTTGTAGGTATGGAGTAGCAAAGCAATTGTCCACAACCAGGATCAGATTATGCGCCTTTGCGAAAGCACTTACCCATTCCAGATCGATGATTTCCAAGCCGGGATTGGAAGGGGTTTCTATGAATAACATTTTAGTATTGGGCTGAACCAGTTTTTCCCAGTTTTGAATGTCGGAAATGTCACCATAGGTAGATGTAATGCCCCATTTTGGAAAAACCCTTGTGAGCAACTGATGGGTGGATCCGAATAGTGAGCGGGAAGCAAGTATATGGTCTCCTTGTTGTAAGATAGAGGCCATACTGCCAAACATAGCAGCCATACCTGATGCTGTAGCTATGCCATCTTCTGTACCTTCTGCTGCACAAACTTTTTCTATGAGGTCAGAGCTGTTAGGGTTGGCATATCGAGAATAGATGTTTCCAGGTATCTCATCTGCAAACATCTGACGGGCTTCTTCAGCACTATCAAAAGTAAAGCTAGAAGTCAGGTAAATAGGGGCAGAGTGTTCTCTTTGGTTGGATTTAGAAGAAGCGATTCTTATAGCTTCGGTTTCAAAATGCTTATTGGACATGATGGGATTTTTCAGGTTAGTAAAATTAATTAATGTCACAATTCGTACTTTTCCTTATACCGGACATGGCATATTTTATGTAAATACGATGGGGAATAGAGAAAAAGAATTGTGTACGTAAATGGATCATAATGTCTAATTTATAGTTCCCTTTAATTTTGGGCAGGTTTTGGCACCTTTTCGTTGTGGCGAATGGTTGCCAGAGGGTCAATGAGCCTGATCTCTCGCCTCTTCTTTATAAATCAGTTGCCTGAAGTGATACAAAGTAACATTAGCCTCGTTGAAATTCCAAACAATTTATATTTTGCGATCTAAAATTTCTTGTTGGGTACTATTGAGGTATATAGTTTTTTAGGACCGAGTACCATAGGTCATAGCCTTTATCGTTATAATGCAGCATGTCTTCGATGAAGATTTCGGGCATTGGTTTTCCGTTTTCATTAAGTGTAATGTCCCATATATTGATAAAAGACACTTTGTCCGTCTTTTTACAATAGATTTCCATTAACCTGTTGAGGGCTTCATATTGCTCTTTTAATTCCCATCTGGACGGACTGGGTTTTGGGCTGATGAAATGTATTTCTGCCTCTGGTAAACTTTTATGGATCTTTGTGACCAGTTTTTTCATGGTGTTAAGGATGGTGACGGGGTTTTTGCCGCTGGCAATATCGTTATCACCTTCATAGATAAATATATTCTGTGGTTGATACCTGATGATAAGTTGGTTGGCATAGAATAATAGCTCATGGGCTTGGGAGCCGCCAAATCCGGTATTGACTATAGTCTGATCAGGGAAATACTCTTGAATATCTGTCCATTTTCTAATACTGGAGCTTCCGGTAAAAAGGTATATTGGTTCTGCTGAATTTGGAATAGGGGTATTTTGAACGATTGACTCAACTTCTTCTTTGAATTTTTCGGGGGAATTTTGGGCTTGAAGTTGTAGGCTAAGCAATATGGTCAACAGGAAAAGGAGAGTTTTTGGGCTTGAATAGAATGGATTTGTCATGATAAAGCGTTTGGTTTTTTTAGAAAGTTATCAATAATGGATGAAAATTAGCTGTCCTGTGATCGGAAAATATGAATAAATCCCAAATTCGAACATTTTTCCGTACAGTAGCGGAGGTTGTACGCTGTTGTGTTTTTTGTCTTTGGGTGATTTCAAGATTGATTTTATAAGTTTTGAAACAAGAAAAGGGGGATTGGTGGCATTTAGGGTAGGATTGGTCACATTAATTATATATCCCTAGAAATCAAAAGTATCTTGAACGCAGAATTGCCCACTTTTTGATGATTAGAAGAGAAGTCAGGTATGGTAGTAAAGTTTAATAAAGATAATGGAGAAACTTAAGGATTTTCTGTGGTTTTGTAGCGGAGGCAATATGGCCTTATTAAGGAAATGTCCAACTGAATCCAATAAATATATTGGAATTGGAGGGGCTGTGTTTTTTACAGGTTTGCTTGCGGCTCTTTCCGGCGGTTATGCTTTGTTTACTGTGTTTGAAGTGTGGTATTGGACAGTTCTTTTTGGTTTGGTTTGGGGCTTGATGATTTTCAATTTAGACAGGTTCATTGTTTCTGGTATGAGGAAGCGGGAAAGCTTCTGGTCAGAATTGAGAGTGGCGTTTCCAAGATTGATTTTGGCGGTGTTATTGGCTATAGTTATTTCTAAGCCGTTAGAATTGAAGATTTTTGAAAAGGAAATCAATAAAAAGCTGGAGGCTAATAAGCTTAAGGATCTGGCCAGTTCTAGGGAAAATTTGATGGTTGTTTTTCCAGAAGTGGAAAGGCTGGAAAAAGAAAATGATTTGCTGAAGCAGGAAATACAGGAAAAAGCGGCTTTTCGTGATCAGAAACAAAAGGAATATGATTCGGAGCGTTTTGGGGAAAAGACGACAGGTACAACGGGGATTGTTGGCTTGGGGGTAAATGCTGAGAAGAAAGAGCGACAGCTGGATGCTGCTGAAGATGCTTTGATTCAGGTTCGTGAAAGAAATTGGGCGAAAATTGATAAAAATGAAGTCCAAATCAATCAAATACTGGAAGATAAAGAACAGGTTTTTTTGCAGCAAAAGTCAATGATCGATCAATATGACGGCATGGCGGCGAGAATGGATGCACTTGCAACACTTACCGCAGAGAGTAAGGCGATAGCTGCAGCTAATTTATTTATAGTTCTTTTGTTTGTGGCCATTGAAACTGCACCGGTTGTTGTTAAGTTGATCTCGAATAAGGGGCCTTATGATTTATTGTTGGATAAATCGGAAAGTGCTGTGGCTGTTTATGTTCATGAGCAGAAATTTAAGCTGCAGGAGGCAAGTGATATGCGCTTGAAGTATTTTTCTGAAACCAGTGCGTTAGAGAATAAACTAAAAATCCAGGACAAGAATCACCGTTCTGTTTTGATTTCAAAAACAGAACGGGATTGGCTGGAAGAAAAATTGGGAAAAAAACCTTCAAAGGAAGATGGTGTGGAAGTCGGTGAGGGGCTAGTATGATCAGGCTGTTTCCAGTTTGTTAAAAGAAAGTTGGAGAGGCATGTTTTCCTTTGAAATTACTTCTAGTTGGTCCATTACCCTGGGGACTGATTTCCATTCGGTCCAGCTGATGAATTTTGTGATCACACTTAATCTTCTGCCAGGCTTGGCGATTTTGTTTCCGATTTTCAGTATGGACAAGTCCCTATTGTTTAAGGCTTGGTCAAGGTTTGCTGCAATAGCGTATTCATTGGCAAACTTCCATGCCCCATCTCTGGCGATCTGAATGCTGAAATTGAGTAATACCTCATCTTTTCCATTGGCGAATTTGATCAAGAAACCAAAAATGGGTGATACTTTGGATAAGTTGGATTTTACTCCGTCTACCAGTTCGGATAATATGATGTTGATTTTATCAAAGTCATTTTTGATATCCAGAAGGTTTCCATTTTTCATTGTTTCGACGGCTGCTATTCCCAAATCAAGATTGATGTGGGCGTTAATTCCCAATAATAAATGTTGAAGGATGGTGGTGCCGGATTTTTCGGCTGTTTCAAAGGCACAAAACCAGCTTTTGCTAGGTTGTTTTGCTTCTAAATACAGGTTATAAGCATCAAAGAAACGTTGGGCGAATATTATATCCAGCTTTTCCATTCTTGCGTTGTCTTCGAATTCCTTGTTGATGATTCCTTCCTTGATTCGGATGGTTACTCTTCTGTAAAGAATAGCAAAAAAGCCAATTCTGCTGGCAGTCTGCTGGCAATCAAAGACGATCTTGTCCATTTTGCTGATCACTTCATCTATTGTTTCCATAGTAAAAAGTTAATTGAGAGAATTGTGAATGTTTATAATACCAATATAATTCTATTGTCCTTTGAAGATTTAAAGAATCTGGAAAAATATCAAGAAAAGGTGTTTGGGTGATAATATGGTTTTAATTAATGGTAGGGATATTTGCATAAACCGTTTTAGTATTTCTTTATGGTTAAATACAAGGTGTTAATTGTGTTTTGATGTGAAGGAGATGAAAATTGGAGTGGAAAATATTTTTGCGGTTTTATTGCGGTTAGAGATATTTTCATTATGTTTAAAGAAGTTTTGGTGTTAAAAACGAGGAATAAAGTCCTTTTTTCCAAAATATATGCGGCTGTTAGTCAGTTAAAATAAACCCATTCGAGGAATCCATGAGGCGATTCCTCTTTTTTTTGCCTAAATTTTACACTTGTTTTTGTGTGTTTTGTGTAAAATAATGGAAAACAGGTTGTTTTTTGAACTTGTTTTTGGGTTTTTGTCAAATCCATGTCTTTTTACAGCTTGGCTTGAGCCTGTTTTTAGTGAAAATATGTCTTTGTGGTCAGGATGGGCTGTTTTTTAGGCTAGATTTAGCAGGGAAGTGAAGATAAATGCGAATTTCGGTTCAATATTACGCCAGTGTTTTCAAATGGTTAAGTTTGGATAGAAAAAAAGCTGCACATTGAGGTGCAGCTTAAAATTTTATGCGAATCTTTTACGGCTTATCCATAATTGTATTCTGGTTTCCAGCTTTCGATAGTATTGTTATATGTTGAGTGGTTGGCCAAGTGGATACATGTTGCAGTGGTTGCTCCGCTGATCACATTAGAAGCAGGTGTTTCTTTGTTCATGATGGAATTATGAAAATCTTTCAAAGCATAAATAGTCCCATCTTTGGTTTTTTCGTCCAAAATAGGGATACCTTTTCCTTCTTTCCAGGTGAGTTTGGTAGCTCCAGATACCCCGTCAACTATTTGCAATTCCTCCATACGTTCTTTTTCTGGGTAAAAATACCCTTCATTCATTAAAAGGTCCACAGTGCCTTTGGTCCCTTTGATGCTGAATGAATATCCTTCACGAGCATTGCTGCAGGTGGCACCAAAATTCCCAATCATTCCAGCTTTTTCATAACGAAGGATCAGTTGGACATTATCAAAGGTTTCCCTTCCATCGTCATAATTATCAATTCCACCTGCGCCCATTATGGTGTCTGGATGGGTCTCAAAAGCCCAGTTGATAAAGTCTATTTGATGGGAAAGCAATTCTGCAGGTAATCCTCCGGAATATTCTTTGTACATTCTCCAGTTTATGGCTCTTTCTAAAGAAGGATCTGGTACTGGTCTTTTCCAGTTCCAGTTTCTGTCCCATCTAGAGTCGATTTGGGTGATTTTCCCAAGATAACCGGACTGGATCATATCTTTTACCTTATAGTAGAGAGGAGTGTACCGGTATTGGTGGCCGACTTGAAGCGTTAGTTTTGGATTGTTAGCTACTAACTTGACTAACTTTTGTGCTTCAGGGATGTTGTAGGTCATGGTTTTTTCCAAATAAACATTTTTTCCCGCCTCTAAAGCAGCTTTTGCGGGAGCATAATGCATGTTTAATGGAGTGGCAATAATGACGGCTTCTATTTCCTTTAGTTCAAGAAGTTTTTCGTAATCTTTAAAGGCTTGGAATTTGATGTCGGGGAAACTTTCTCTTGCCTGTTTTAATCTGAAGTCCAAATTATCACAAATAGCGACCATCTCAAATTGATCAGGCATTCTCTTCATTACGTGCATAATACCTTTGCCTCTGTCGCCACAACCTATAATTCCTATTTTTATTGGACCGGTATTTAATCCGGAAGACTGGTAAGCAGCTACTAATTGTTGAGGAAGTACTGCTCCTCCTAAAATAATGCCCCCAGTTTTCACGAAATCCCTTCTGTTCATTTGATGATATGTTAAGTTGTTGGAATTTTTTTCTGTTTTCAAATTCTTTAAATATATAAGAATATGATTTTAAAAAAAAGCGGTAATATTTGAATGGAAATTTTTTGCTTTTACTTAATCTCAGAAGATAGCTATTGGAAGTTTAAAAGTTTTATTAATATTCGCGGTGTCTAAAGGGTGGTTTGGAATGAGATAATGATTGTTTGGTCGGAATTTTCTTAATTTATTTTGGACTTTATTCTTAAAATGAATTCTGGATTAGTTAGTTTTATTTATATCAATGAAAATGATTTAACAGCATGTATATTTTTGGAGCTTCGGGACATGGGAAGGTGGTGATATCTGCATTGGAAAGTAGAGGGATTCATATCAGCGGTGTTTTTGATGATAATGAAGCATTGAAGACCTGTCTCCATTATCCCGTAAAAGTTTATAATGAAATAGAAGATCATCATGACAATAGTTTTATCATTGCTATCGGTGATAATGTAGTTAGAGAAAAAGTGTATGAACGCTTGGGAAGAGGAGCTTGGTATGGTGTGGTAATTCACGAAAAGGCAGTGGTCAATGATTATATACGATATGAGGAAGGGACGGTGGTCATGGCATCAGCTACCGTACAGCCAGGTACACAGCTAGGCAAGCATGTGATCATTAATACATCCGCTGTGGTCGATCATGATTGTCTGATTGGTGATTTTGTTCATATTGCGCCTAGGGCAACCTTGTGTGGAGGTGTACAAGTGGGCAAAGGGAGTTTGGTGGGGGCAGGAAGTACGGTGTTACCGGGAATTCAAATTGGGGAAAATTGTACAATAGGTGCAGGAGCAACGGTGCTAAGGAATGTAAATGATGGGGAAACTGTTTATGGAGTAGTAAAGTAATAAAAATGGATGTTTTAGAGATTAAAGATAAGCTGACAGGCATTTCCGATCGGGCATTATTGGAAAAAATTGCTTCTGAGGGGAGTTTGATGAGAATTCATGCTGGGGAGACTATCATGGAACCAGGACAATTTATCAAGTCAGTTCCTATAGTCATAGATGGAGCCATTAAGGTGTTGAGAGTGGATACGGAAGGCAAAGAGCTCTTCTTATATTATTTATATCCAGGCCAGACATGTGCATTGTCATTGACTTGCTGTGATGTGGCTAAGCCCAGTGAAATTAGGGCGGTGGCAGAAGAAGATACTACGATCATTAATATTCCTGTTAGATTGCATGAAAAGTGGAGCGAGGAATTCAGGCAATGGAAGGATTTTGTTACACAAACCTATCAAAATAGATTTCAGGAGATGTTGAAGGCTTTGGATGCGGTGGCTTTTTTGAAAATGGATCAGCGGCTGGCATTGTATATTCAGGCCAAAAGGGAAAAAACAGGTAGTAATGAACTGCAGATTACTCATCAGGAAATAGCCAATGAGTTAGGGACTTCGCGGGAGGTTATCTCTAGATTGCTGAAGCAATTGGAAAAAAAGAAGTGGATAGAATTGGGTAGGAATATCATATATATTCGTGATGATTTTGATGAATTGATTAAGAAAAGTGAAGTTTAGGTAGCTCTACTAATATGTTATTTTCTTGATTGAGATTTAAGGACCAATAAAGGGACTGTTGTGTGCAGGGCCAATTCGGCCGAGTGACTCTTGTTAAATAAATAATCAAAAAAGGTTCGGTGCTGGGTAAACATGGATAATAAGGTTTGAGGGTGTTTTTCTGCATACTTTTGTAAGCCTTCATTGACTTCCTTGGCAGCGATTTCCTCGTAGCTGATGGTAAGCTCTGGAAAACGGTCCTTTAGATAAGCAGACAATTCGAAAAAGGTGATTTCCTGTGGTATTTCCGCTTTATCCTTAATATGAATAATTTTGTAGGGAAGTTTATATCCTTTGGTAAGGGTGATAAGTTGCCCCAAGAAGGAGATGTCTTCCCTGTTTAGCTCCATGGCCATAGAGATGGTGTTCATGTTTTTGAATTGCGCTTCTGGGGGGATGCAGAGTACAGGTTTGGGGCAGTGTTTGATTACTTCGGTAGTTGTGGTGCCCAGAAAAGCTTGGGAGATTTTGCTTTCTCCACTTGTACCTACGATGACCAAGTCATATTGTTGTTTTTTTGCTTCTGAACAAATGGCACTGGAAGCAGTTTCCTGAGTGATCAGGTAGGAGATTTTCAGACCTTCTTTTTTGGCTTCTTTTTTCAGCTTTTCCATTTCCTTTTTAGCCTGATTTTCTATGGCCACAATATATTCGGCCAGTTGAGCGGCAAAGTCAAATACAGGAGTGTACGCAAATAATAAACCAAGCTTCCCATGATGAGCTTTGGCGAGTTCTTTTGCGAACTGAAAAGCATTTTGGGCATTTTCAGAGAAATCAGTAGCTAATAGTATTTTCATGATTGTCAATGCCAATTTATTTTATTAATATAATTACTTTGGGGCATTTTCCCAATAGAATTTGGTTATTGGTACATGGTATTTGATGAAATATAAGATGATATAAATCAGGTAAATAGAGGTAAGGCTATCCTAAGTGTAACAAATGTCACCGCAAGTGGTTGGTTGATGCTTTAGTTTTGTATAAAATTTAAATAAAGAAGATTAATAAATGGATTTATATACACTACTAGGATTTTTAGCAGCAACCCTAATTGGTATTAGTTTAGGACTAATAGGTGGGGGAGGCTCAATTTTAACTGTTCCGATTTTGGTTTACCTAATGGGAATGTCACCGGTTTTGGCGACTGCTTATTCGCTTTTTGTAGTAGGCAGTACTTCATTGGTGGGGTCTTTCTCTTATATGAAAAGGGGCAGCATCTCTTATAAGACAGCTTGGGTTTTTGCGTTGCCTTCTTTTGCAGCGGTGTTTCTGACAAGAAGGTATATTGTGCATTCCCTTCCAGAGGTGTTGTTTACCTTTCAGGGGATCTCATTGTCCCGCGATGTCGCTATTATGGTGTTCTTTGCGGTGATCATGGTGGCAGCAGCCTATTCTATGATTAAAAATGGGAAAAAGCTGGTTCCAGAGATCGATGATAAAACTCTCAATTATCCACTGATAGCATTACAGGGACTCTTTGAAGGGACTGTTACGGGTATAGTGGGTGCAGGAGGTGGATTTTTGATCATCCCGGCATTGGTCTTATTGGCAAAACTACCGATGAAAAAGGCGGTTGGGACATCATTATTGATCATATCTGCGAAATCTCTATTAGGCTTTACAGGAGATTTGAGCACACAAACCATTGATTGGAAGTTTTTGTTAATATTTACTGGACTTTCGATAATAGGGATATTTGTGGGAAGTATGCTTTCCAAAAAAATCAATGATAGCTCACTGAAGAAGGGCTTTGGATGGTTTGTCCTGATAATGGGGATCTACATTTTGATCAAGGAGATATTTGGAATTTGATCCTATAAATCTCCCATCGAATGTGATAGAAGTCACTTATTCTGATGATTCAAAAGCTTAGTTTTGTATTAAGTTATTCAGCAATTAGAACCTTAATAAATGCTGGATATTAAAACAGAAATTTAAATGACCGCATCTTTTAAAATTAGAAAAAGAACAAAAATGAAAATAGAACAAATTTATACAGGATGTCTGGCCCAAGGTGCCTATTATGTGGAATCAAATGGCGAAGCAGTCATTATTGACCCACTGAGAGAGGTGGACCCTTATATTGAAAAGGCCAAGAGAAATAATGCTGACATCAAATATGTTTTTGAAACGCATTTCCATGCAGACTTTGTTTCAGGCCATAAGGATTTGGCCAAAAAGACAGGCGCTCAGATTGTCTTCGGACCAACGGAAGCGCATCTGGGGTTTGATGCCAAGATTGCTCGGGATGGAGAAGAGTTCAAGGTGGGAGATGTTACCATTAGGGCAATACATACCCCTGGGCATACAATGGAAAGTACTTGTTATTTGCTGATCAATGAGGAAGGCAAAGAAGAAGCGATTTTCACAGGAGATACCTTATTTATAGGTGATGTGGGAAGGCCAGATTTGGCACAGAAGGTTTCAGAAGATTTGACCCAAGAAAAGCAAGCGGGTCATCTATATGATTCGTTGAGAAATAAAATTATGGTCTTGCCAGATGATATTATTGTATATCCTGCGCATGGAGCAGGAAGTGCCTGTGGGAAAAACATGAGTAAGGAGACATCAGATACATTAGGCAATCAAAAGAAAACCAATTATGCTTTGCAAGAGATGAGCAAAGAGGAGTTTATCGATAAGTTGATCACAGGACTCACTCCTCCGCCTGCTTATTTCCCTCAAAATGTAATGATGAATATCGAGGGATATGACAGTATTGATGAAGTATTGGAAAGAGGAGAAAGGGCCTTAAATCCTGAAGAGTTTGAACAGGTAGCAAATGAAACAGGTGCTATATTATTAGATACCCGTGCTCCACAGGTGTTTGCTGAAGGTTTTATTCCCAATTCAATTAATATTGGTATAGATGGGAGTTTTGCTGTGTGGGTAGGGACCATGATCCCAGATGTGAAGCAGGAGATACTGGTGATCGCCGATGAAGGCCGTGAAGAAGAGGTCATTACCCGTTTGGCAAGGGTTGGCTATGATCATGCTATTGGTTTCTTGAAAGGTGGTTTTGAAAATTGGAAAAAATCCGGAAAAGAAGTAGACCATATTACATCAATCCCTGTGTCGGAATTGGTGAAAATCAAGGAGTCTGGCCAGGAAGTAAAAATCTTGGATGTAAGGAAGACCAGTGAATATGAAAGTGAGCATGTTATTGGGGCAGAAAACAATCCATTGGACTATATCAATGAGCATATGGATACCATAGATAAAGACCAGAAGTACTATGTGCATTGTGCAGGTGGTTACCGTTCAATGATCTTTGCTTCTATTTTGAAAGCGCGAGGTTATGATCAGTTGGTAGATATTGATGGAGGTTTTAAGGCCATTAAGGAATCAGGAGAGTTTGAATTGACTGCATATGTTTGTCCAAGTACAAAATTGTAATTGGATATATTTAAATAGGTTGAAAAGTACAAAAGAGGGGGCAACCCTCTTTTGATTAATTTAAATAATTATGGGAAATATAATCGATTGGATAAGCCAGCCATGGCCTTGGTACATTGCTGGGCCTTTATTGGGACTTACTGTTCCTGCGTTACTCTTGCTGGGAAATAAATCTTTTGGGATATCATCTTCATTAAGGCACGTTTGTGCAGCTTGTGTTCCTGCTAAAATTCCTTTTTTCTCTTATAACTGGAAAAAAGAGGCTTGGAATTTATATTTCGTTGCAGGGGTGTTTTTGGGAGGTGTGATTGCTGGACTGTTTTTTTCAAACCCAGATTCAGTGGTGGTCGCAGAGAGTACACAGGCTGATTTAGCTGCTTTGGGCATTACCCAATATTCCAGCTTACTGCCATCAGAAATATTTTCTTGGGAGAATGTCTTTAGTATGAAAGGTCTTGTGTTTTTTGTGTTTGGTGGTTTTTTGGTAGGGTTTGGAACCAGGTATGCTGGTGGATGTACCTCAGGACATGCTATTATGGGAATTAGTAATTTACAATGGCCATCAGTGGTAGCTACTATCTTCTTTATGTTGGGAGGATTTGCCATGACCCATTTGTTTTTGCCGAGTTTGATGAAGTTGGCTGGATTTTAAAGAATAGAGATTTATGAAAACAACAATAGAAAGAGAAATCGATTCACCAATAGAGTGTGAAGCACCTAACTTACAGAAGTCCCAAGAAACGGGGATAGCCCTGCTGAAATACATGGTGGTAGGTGTCTTGTTTGGGATAATTTTAGTGAAATCGGAGGTGGTTTCTTGGTTTAGAATTCAAGAAATGTTCAGGTTGCAATCCTTCTTTATGTATGGCGTGATCGGTTCGGCAGTTGTGGTAGGAATGATTTCTATCCTGCTGATCAAGAAGTTTAATATAAAGACCATTTCAGGAGATAAGGTTGAAATTAAAGATAAGGAATTTCGAAAAGGGCAGATCATAGGAGGATTTATATTCGGGTTGGGCTGGGCTTTGACCGGAGCATGTCCAGGACCTTTGTTTGCCCAGATAGGTACAGGCTTTACTGTGATTGTAATTACCTTGGTCAGTGCCTTGGCAGGAACCTGGGTGTATGGGAAGTTTGCAGATAAGCTCCCCAATTAATTGATGAAAAATGAAGCAAGGAAAAATGGATATACTAGTTGTATCCATTTTTTTTTCGTTTAAACCTTATCAGTTTTATTTGAAGACTTTTTTGTAAATAATCCTGATTAAAAGGATGGCTAATATTACGGTGGTTCCAGCGATTACAAATTCCATATTTTGCTCATTATTTGATTGGTAATTTAAGGATTTATCCTCGGAAATTGATTTATTTCAAAAATCTCTATCTATGCAAACGGTTGATATGATTTTTAAGAATCAAGAGGCTTTAGTTATACTAAAAAGTCCATTACTTTGTGTAATAATACGATAGTAATACCTATGAATTTATTAAGGAAGAGGCGGATAGCCTTGAGTAGTCTTTTTTTTCTTGCGGGCTTAAGTTTTGCTTCTTGGGCTTCTAGGATTCCTGATTTTCAGCAGATTTTTGATTTGAGTGAGGGACAGTTGGGGACATTACTGCTTGGTATGCCTTTGGGTTCATTGCTGGCTTTGCCTTTGGCTGGATGGGCGGTGGATAAATACGGAAGTAGAACTGTGATCATATGGGGAAGTATTGTTTATGCTATGTCCTTGTTGAGTTTAGGATTCATGAATTCCGTTTTTCAGCTAGGAGCGGCCGTGATTGTTTTTGGTATGTTGGGAAATATTATGAATATCTCATTGAATACCCAGGCTTTGATAGTGGAGGATAATTATGCCAGAAGTATTTTGGCTTCCTTTCATGGATTATGGAGTCTTGCCGGCTTTGCGGGTGCAGGAATAGGAGCCTTGATGATAAAACTGGATATGCCTCCTCAGGAACATTACTGGATTGTGGCTGGAATTATGATGGCCATCTTAATTTCCAGTTATAATTTATTGTATAAAGAAGAAAAAAATACAGGAGCAGGAGGATTAGTGCTCAAAAAGCCAGACTCGATTTTGCTCCGCGTAGGTCTTGTAGGTTTTTTTGGGATGATGTGTGAGGGCTGTATGTTTGACTGGAGCGGTGTTTATTTGAAAAAAGTAGTAATGGCATCTCCTAGTATTGTTCCTTTGGGATATGTGGCTTTTATGGGGGCGATGGCTTCTGGAAGATTTTTTTCTGATGCGTTGGCCAATAAATGGGGGAAAATCGTCATGTTGAGGATAAGTGGGGTGCTGATAGGGATGGGCTTGGTTTTAGCAGTGGTGTTCCCACAAGTCAGTACCGCAATTGTAGGATTTCTGTTGGTGGGGTTTGGGACTGCATCAGTCATTCCACTATCCTACAGTATTGCAGGAAGGTCTAAGATGTATTCTCCAAGTATAGCTTTGGCTTTGGTATCTACGATTTCCTTTTTTGGGTTTTTATTAGGCCCGCCGCTAATCGGTTTTGTTGCGGAGCTGTTCGACTTGAAGGTGTCTTTCGCTTTAATTGCTTTGATGGGAACTTGCATCACCTTATTGGTGAGTATTAAAACCCAAATTTTTGATTCGCATAAATCACCAAGAAAAATCAAAACATCGGGTTCATTGACCTGAGTGTATCAGTGTCGATTGTCCTAGGTTCGTATGAACCAAAGTATCTGAAATCGGACTGATATTATCCGCTTAAAAATTCAAATTTCCCTATCTTTGCAGCCTATGAGCAAAAAAGATTATAAAAGATATACCATAACATCCGCATTGCCTTATGCTAATGGTCCATTACATATTGGACATTTGGCAGGATGTTATATTCCATCAGATATTTATGTTCGTTATCTCCGTTCTATGGGCAAAGATGTGGCTTATATATGTGGTTCGGATGAACATGGGGTAGCCATTACGATTAAAGCAAAAAAAGAGGGAGTTTCTCCTCAGGATATTGTGGATAGGTACCATGGGATCATGAAGGCTAGTTTTGAGGAGTTTGGGATCAGTTTTGATCATTATTCCAGGACCAGCGCACCTATTCACCATGAAACAGCTTCTGAGTTTTTTACGGATTTATATGAAAAGGGCGAATTCTTGGAGCAGTCCACTGAACAGTATTATGATGAAGAAGCCGGACAATTTTTGGCTGACCGTTATATAGAAGGGACCTGTCCCAAGTGTGGTTATGAAAATGCCTATGGTGACCAGTGTGAAAAATGTGGCACTTCATTGAACCCGACAGACCTGATCAATCCGAAATCAAAATTAAGTGGAAACAGTCCTGTACTGAAAGAAACGAAACATTGGTTTTTGGATCTGGCCAAGTATACCGATTTTTTGAAAAACTGGATCTTGGTTGATCATAAGGAGGATTGGAAAAATAATGTATTGGGCCAATGCCGCTCTTGGCTGGAAACCGGTGACGGTTTGCAAGCCAGGTCAATGACCAGAGATATGGATTGGGGGATTCCGGTGCCAATAGAAGGTGCAGAGGGGAAGGTGTTGTATGTATGGTTTGACGCTCCCATTGGTTATATTTCTTCCACTAAGGAGTGGGCAGCTGAGAAAGGTATTGATTGGGAACCTTATTGGAAGGATAGAGATACCAAATTGGTGCATTTTATAGGTAAGGACAATATTGTGTTTCACTGTATCATATTTCCTGCTATTCTCAAAACCCATGGTGAATATGTCTTGCCAGATAATGTGCCGGCCAATGAGTTCTTGAACTTGGAGGGAGACAAGATATCCACTTCTAGAAACTGGGCAGTTTGGTTACATGAGTATTTGAAAGAGTTTCCTGGAAAGCAAGATGTTTTGCGCTATGTCTTGACAGCCAACGCGCCAGAAACAAAGGATAATGACTTTACTTGGAAAGATTTCCAAAGTAGAAATAACTCGGAGTTAGTGGCCATATTCGGGAATTTTGTGAATAGGGCTGTGGTACTTACACATAAATACTTTGATGGAGCAGTGCCTCAAAGGACCGAACTTTCCGAATATGACCAAGAAGTGCTGGCTGGTTTGGAGGGGTTTCCAGAAAGAATTGCGGCATCTATTGAAAAATACCGCTTTAGGGAGGCTTTGAGTCTGGTGATGGATTTTGCCCGATTAGGGAATAAATATTTGGCAGATACAGAGCCTTGGAAAACCATTAAACAGGACAAGGAGAGAACTGGTACTATTCTAAATATAGCATTGAATATCGCTAGTAACTTGGCCATAGTTTCTCAACCATTTTTGCCATTTACAGCTGAAAAATTAAACAGTATATTAGGGATAAAAGATTTGAATTGGTTGGATGCAGGTTCAGGGAATCTTCTGAAAGGTGGAGAGGAAATAGGTAAAGCAGAATTGCTTTTTGAGAAAATAGAGGATGAAATCGTTGAGGCACAAGTTCAAAAGTTAATGGAAGCAAAAAAGCAAAATGAGGCGGCGAATGCCACTGTACCTTCTGTGAAGGATACGATTGTTTTTGATGATTTCTTAAAACAAGACCTGAGAGTCGTCACTATCCTGGAAGCTGAAAAAATTAAAAAATCCAAAAAGTTACTTAAATTAACTGTAGATGCTGGAATAGGGAAGCGGACCGTGTTGAGTGGCATTGCAGAGCATTTTACTCCTGAAGAATTGATAGGCAAGCAGGTGACCATGTTGATCAATCTAGCGCCTCGTAAAATGATGGGAGTTGATTCAGAAGGAATGATTTTAATGGCTGAAGATAAAGATGGTGCTTTGAAATTAATGGTTCCACACGATTCAACTGCTCCAGGATCTCCGATCAGTTGATGAAGATTAATGGAATTGTTAGAGAAACCGCAAAATGATTTTTGCGGTTTTTTTATTTTAGATGTCAATTAGAAGTGTTTGAAGTACAAAAAAAATGGCATTTTTATGAAAAAAT
The DNA here is from genome assembly GCF_020463795.1 of Echinicola marina. Taxonomy (NCBI): domain Bacteria; kingdom Pseudomonadati; phylum Bacteroidota; class Cytophagia; order Cytophagales; family Cyclobacteriaceae; genus Echinicola; species Echinicola marina. Next base: position 2,776,188 of record NZ_CP080025.1, read on the forward strand.
ACCCTAGATGGGGTATTTTTTCATAATGTCTGATAGCTTAATTTTACTTTATATATCTTCTAAACGTTAACAATAATGGTATTCTTTTATCTAACGAATTTTTTGCCCGGTGACGAAGGACATGAAGTACATGTTCAAGGTTGCCCTGAAATGCCCAGTATGGATAGTTTGACCTATCTAGGTCCATTTAATAATTGTCATGAGGCCTTAAGAAGTGCCGAAAGAAAGTTCAGCGAGGTGAGTGTTTGTCCGCATTGCTGTAGTTTACAAAGTAAGACCATCTTTTCCTCGGACGATTGATGCGTTACTTGATCTGAGCTTCTACAATTATCTTAGTTTACCTTTGTTTTGAATTCAAGTTGGCTTCTGAAACTGGTTTAATGAATTTCAAAGAACCTCATTTTTCTAAGGTGGACAGGAAAGGAAATACTCAGTAGGTAGAGTTCATCCATCAAGAGACTTTTGATTTTCCAGTCTGTAAAGCCTCTACCTACTTCATAAGGAATAAATTGGATTCCGTCCAGGCAGTTGATCATTTGAAGATCTTTTACCTTACCCAATGAAGTTGCCTTTAGAAGGGATTCTTTGCGGGTCCATAATTTAAAAAATTCATGTCGGGGAGAATAAGCTCTTTCGATAAAATTAGCTTCAGGTTGAGTGAACCATTCATGTATTAAAGGAAAGAAATCAAATTTTTTGTCCACGTATTCAATGTCCACACCTACCTCTTCATTGCAGAATCCAAAAATGACCCAGTTTTGGGCATAAGAAATATTGAAATTGAATTCATTGACGTCTTTTATATAAGGTTTATCATTCATCCCCAGCTCAATTTCAATATCCATAGGAGCGCAGTCCAAGTATTTGGATGTAAGGAATTTGAGAAAGCCTTTTCCCAATATGTAATGCACCTTTTCACTTTCCTTTTTGAACTTATTCATCATTTGGGTCTCCTGTGGACTAAGGAATTTAAGGAAATTCTTAATCTTCGACTTTATTTTGTCTATAGGAAGTCTCCAAACATCGACATGATCATCGATGATGAAATCTGATTTATCAGTCCAATTGGGAAGTAAAACTGTACTACAACGGATCTTACTGATAAATAATTGACTATTCATCATAGTTTTTAGTTTTCTTCCAAGTTGTGCTAATTCAGCATTGTGATATGCAGAAATTACTTGATGTTCCACTTCATTTAATTGGGATTAGGGTGTTTCTTTTAAGCCAGTTATTACCAATAAGTAAAGCAAGGTGTGAATGATTGGGTTACATTTGCATGGTTGCTTTGCCTGTTGAATAAATATGGTCCACTATGCCAATTTGTTTCTTATAACCAACTGCCTGTTTAAGATATTTATGTATTTATATTGCCCTTGCCAGTTTTTTTAAAGTACTAAAATCGACAATCTTTATTGTGGATATATATGTATTGATTCTTGGATTCCTTAGATTTATTTATTGAGGTGGTATTAAGTTAACAAAGCAATTTGTCGTTATAGTAAAAATAAATAATTTTTATATTATAAAAAATGTATTTTGAAATATAAAAAATGAATTAGATAAAAAAGTAATTGTTTGTTGAAAAAATGGAAATCAATAAGATAAAAATAATCAATAGGCTTTCGAATAAGATGTGAATTTTTCCATATTATTTGATTATAGTCCAATAATTACTGTAAAGAATTTGAAATAGATTGAACGAAGCTGTTTGTAAAAGTAGGAAAGATGGTAGGGATCTTTCCTACTTTTTTACCCTATTTAATTTTTAGCCAAGTCAAGTATAAAGGCATATTCCATAGCCGTTTCTTTTAAGGATTGAAAACGACCTGAGGCACCACCGTGGCCCGCTTCCATATTGGTATAAAGCAGTAGGAGGTTGTTGTCAGTTTTTTCCGTTCTCAATTTAGCTACCCATTTGGTAGGCTCCCAGTATTGGACTTGGCTGTCATGAAGCCCTGAGGTGACCAATAGATTAGGATAATCTTTTTTCTCTACGTTATCATAAGGAGAGTAGGATAGCATATAGTCGTAATAGACCTTTTCTTTTGGATTTCCCCATTCATCAAATTCACCTGTGGTAAGTGGGATGCTCTCATCCAACATGGTGGTAATTACATCTACAAAAGGTACAGCCGCGATTACTCCTTTGTACAATGCAGGTTTGATATTTATCACAGCTCCCATTAATAAGCCACCAGCACTCCCTCCCATTGCGAATAGCCGGTCTGCTTGTGTGTATTTTTGCTTGATCAGGTATTCAGAACAGGAGATGAAGTCTGTAAATGTATTTTTCTTCTTTAACATTTTTCCATCTTCATACCAATGTCTGCCCATCTCCTGGCCACCTCTGATATGTGCAATGGCAAATACAAATCCTCGGTCCAATAAAGAAAGTCTATTGGAGCTGAACAGTGCATCTGTGCTGAAACCATAGGAGCCATAGGCGTATTGAAGCAATGGACTGTTACCGTCTTTTTTGAAGCTTGATTTTTTATATACCAAAGAAATAGGGATCATTGTGCCATCTTCAGCATAGGCCCATAATCTTTCCGATTGGTATTTTTCAGGCTTATAACCTCCTATTATTTCTTGCCTTTTTATTAATTTTTTTTCTCCTGTCTCCATATTATAATCATAAGTGGAAGAAGGAGTGGTGAGGGAGTTATAGCCGAACCTGAGGACTTTGGTCGAAAACTCAGGGTTATAACTAGTCCAGACAGAATAGGTAGGCTCATCAAAGTCAATATAATGTGGCACTTTACCATTCCAAGGATTTATCTGGATTCTTGTTAGTCCATTATATCTTTCTTCTAATACGAGAAAGTCTTCAAAAACCTCGAATCCCTCAAGTAATATATCTTCCCTGTGAACAATGACATCCTTCCAGTTTTCCATTTTAGGGCTTATTACTGGGGCTTTTACCAGCTTAAAGTTGGTCGCTTTGGCATGGTTGGTCATGATCAAAAAGTCTTCCCCAAAGTGATCTGCATGGTATTCGAGGTCTCTTTCCCGCTTTTGGATCAATTGGATTTTGCTATTGGGTTCGTCTGCATTTAAAAACCGGATTTCAGAGGAAACGGTACTTTCACTGCAAATGAATAAATATTGTTTTGATTTAGACTTGCTGATATGACAAGTGAAGGTTTCGTCTTTTTCTTCAAATATCAATTCGTCTTTATCCTGAGTTGTGCCGATCGTATGTTTGAAAATCTGAAATGATCTAAGGGTGTTGGGGTCTTGTTTCGAGTAAAAAATGGTTTGATTGTCATTGGCCCAAGCTAGGTTTCCTGTTATATTGCTTATTTCATCTGAAAGGATCTTGCCTGAGTTAAGGTCCTTGAATTTTATGGTATAAATTCTTCTTCCAATATTGTCTTGGGCAAAAGCCAAAAGTTGTTGATTGGTGGAAATCCCCAAGCTGCTGACATTGAAATATTCATGACCTTCAGCCAAGAGGTTTACGTCCAAGATAATTTCTTCTTCTGCTTTAAGGCTTTCTGGTTTTCTACAAAAGATGGGGTATTCACCCCCAGCTATATATTTGGTGTAATAGAAAAAACCGTCCTTAAAATAGGGGACGCTCTCATCATCCTCTTTGATACGACCTCTCATTTCTTCAAACAATTCTTTTTGAAGATCTTCTGTATGTGCTAGTGATGCTTTTAGGAAATTGTTTTCTTGATTTAGATAATTGATTACCTCTGGATTATCCCTGTCATTCATCCAATAGTAGGGATCGATTCTGGTATGATCGTGAAAGTTGATTTTATGAGTTTTTTTTTCGGCTTTTGGAGGGGTTAATATATTCATGTTTTTGATCTAAGTATTTCCCATATTTTATATGGTGACAAATTTAATAAGTACATAGCTGTAAGCCTACAAATAACTTTCTACATCTTTTGTGCTAATTATTATTGATAGGAATGTTGCTACATTAATATTTATTTGTATTTTCATTAGTTTTTAATTGAAAATTTTGTTTAAATAATTAATGTGTAATTTGTTATGGGACTATTACAGGAGTTTAAAAAGTTTGCCCTAAAAGGGAATGTTATTGACCTGGCGGTGGCTGTAATTATTGGAGGGGCTTTTGGTAAAATTGTTTCTTCACTGGTCAATGATGTCATTATGCCGCCTATAGGGTTGGCTATTGGAGGAGTTAACTTCAAAGATTTGATGTATGTTTTGAAAGAGGCTGTTGTTTCTCCTGATGGGGTTGAAACAGCGGCTGTAGCCATCAAATATGGGAATTTTATACAAATGGTTATCGATTTTGTGATCATCGCCTTCGTAATTTTTATGGCGATCAGAACAATGAATAATCTGAAGAAGAAAGAAGAGGCAAAGCCCACACCTCCACCAGCACCTAGCAAAGAAGAAGTGTTGCTGACAGAGATAAGAGATATTTTGAAAGAGAAATAGGCTGTTTAATACTTAGATCATTTATTAAACTGGTACCTTACCTGAAAGGTAATATCGCTTAAGGTATTACCTTTCACTTCTTGAAGGCCAGAACCGATTGTTTCTCTGTCTGTATAAATCGACCTGCTCCATCTTAACCAGATATTCAGTTTCCTGCTTGCTTTAAATTGACTGAGTAAATAATACCTCATTCCCTGTCCATAGTAACTGGGAATTGAAAATGCCCATAGAACATTTTTCTCATAAATATACTGTCGGTTATCGTAATCCTCGGTGTCAAATAATGCAATTCGCCCACTGTATTTCCACTTTCCAAAAGCGGCATTAAAGTCTTGTGCAATGGCAAAACCGGTGGTTTTTTTCTCATCAAAATCGAACGAACTCCATTGGATTCTGGTACGCGTTGAATAGTTTTTGCCAATGTTTTGATCTAGGTTTAAAGTGAAATTTCTCTTTTTTCCCGTGGCGATTTGGTATGCAGGCATTTCGTTCATATTAGCAGTAATATTTCGATCTTTTTGCTCTTCCCTTATTTGAAAATATATGGACAGTTTTTTCCTATTGGAGTAGGTAATACGCTGTAGCCATTCATAACCAGAAGAGGCGGAATAACTCCTGTATTTGAGCCAAGGAAATCTGAACTGATCAATATAGCCACTCCATTTCCAGTTTCTTTTGGGTTGATAGTGGAGTCCCAGATAAATTCCTTTTTCATTGATGGGTCTAGATCCTTCACTGAAAGCATTGCCATAAAAGCTATGGAACTTTCTGCCAAAATCCCTGATATGAAATACCAAGTCAAGATGTTCGTTTAAGCTACTCATTATTCCTAGAACAAAAGCCTTTCCTGAGCTCTTTGAGATGGCACCTTCACCAAATAAAAAGTGATTTTGATGGTTGAAAGAAAAATAGGCGCTGTGGATGTGATTGAATTGTCCCCTAAATTCAAAAGCATTATAAATTTGACTTTGCCTTAAGTAAGGATATTTAAACTTGGTGGCTAAGGAATTTATTCCAATTTGTAGATTTTTGTTTGTAGAGATGTAGGAGAGGTTGCCTCCCAAATTTTGTTCCCAAGAATTTGCCTTTTGGGCAATTTCAGTGGGCGTTCTGTGATAACCACTTTCGGGAAGAGATTTGATATATTTACTTCGTTCATTGGTACTGTCAGGCCATTCTAGGGAAGCGTCTCTGTGTACGTGAGATAGAATGATTGATCCTTCTAGGTTCCCTTTTGCATATGTAGCACTTAGTCCCCTAAAATAGCCACTTTCCATTGCCGAGGTATATGGTTTAATGCCTGTGGAGCTTCTTCTGGTAGTAGTGATGGTTTCTGCGCCCTTACCTACTGAAAATCCTGCACCAAAGATCAGACCCTGCCCAAATTGGGCCTGATAATCTCCAATGGTAATGGTTTTCCAGTTACCTTTATTATACAAACTGAGGTGGTAACTAAAGAAATTAAATCCATACTGCTGGGTGCGAGGTTTCCATTGGAAAGATTCCCCGGCATCTTTATCCAAGGTAAATCCGAAACTGAAGTCCTTGCTATGTTGCGTCCTAAACCTTAGGTATTGACTTTCTGGACTTCCTAAATAGCGACTTGTTAAGCGTCCGTTTCCCAGCGTATCCGGAGGAGTAAAGCCTTTTCTGGTTTCCAAATTGGTTTTAACCCTATAGATGAAATATGCGGTTTTTTCAGTAAACATTCGCTGAGGTAGATTGGTGACCTTTTGCCCAGTATTAGGGTTTATGCTTATAAAGGGCATTAGTTTTTTTATAATTGAAACATTAAAATCTGGAATGGACTGTAGTTCATATATGGAGAGGATTTTACCAAATGTATCCCTATGTCTCATAAAGTTATGCACTTGCAATGGGCTTAAGATATAGAGTGACTGTAATTCATCTGCGTTACATTGGTTTAGATCCAAAGGGTTTAGATAAATCTGCAACAAGTTTTCGTAGAGCATTTCATAGTTTAAATCTTCGTCCTGAGTGGCAAAGAGTTCTTCAGCAAATGCTTCCACATCAAAGTCCTCATTGGATTGTGCCTTAGAAAAATTGCTTAGCAGTGTTAGCAGTGTGGCCAAAAGAATATTGATCAATATCTTCTTAAGAAAGCTCATGGCTTTGGGAAAATATAACTGAAGGAAAAATGATGGGTGAATCCCAATAGGTTGTTTTGGGCCATGGCGTAATCAATGCTGAAGTTTTTTGGTTTAAAGCCGATCCCAAAATGAAGATTAGAAGGATTTGACTGATAGCCACATCTTGCCCAAAAATATTTTGAGAAGCCATATTCCACACCAAATTTTGCAATTGGTTTTAATAATATATCCTTTTCAGCTTCTACGTTGATCCTTAGGTTTTCACTGGCTTGGAAAGATATACCTGATTTGATAATAGTGGGCAGGTAATCGTCTGTATCAGGGCTTAGTTTAGCTCTACTGATATTATAAACATGTAAGCCGAAACTTAATTGGGGTAAAATTTGGCTTAGTCCCCCAAATTCTAGAATTGGCACTCCTCTTTTTCCATAGCCTTCTATATTGGTTTGAAGGTAGTTGATTTTCAGTCCGAAACTGTTTTTGTCGATTTGATGGGAAAAACCAAGGCCCAATGATTGTTGGTTAAATAACTCAGCCCCATAGCTAGAGAGACTAAGTCCAAAAACACCAAATTGACTAGCGAGTGTTGCTCCTGCGGCTAAAGTGGTAAGCTCATTCAATCCTAATCGATGGTCATAGGCACAAAATACGGCATTTTGATTTATTTGGCCCATCGCACCTACATTGTTGAAGATACTCCAAGGGGCAATTAAACCAGTGTTAGCATTGGCCATGCCAACACTTCTAGCGCCTTTAGGGTATGTTTCTGAGCCGTTTTGTGCAAAAGTAACAGTAGCTGCCAGAAACATTGCCCAAAAAAGTGGACAGTGTAGTTTTATCATACAGCGAAAAATCAGATGAAAAATATAAAAAATAAATGTAAGATAAATCTACCTGAAAATCAATGGTTTATAACGGAGCTTTGAAGTTGATAAAAAAGCTGCCTACTCCTTGATTGTTGATAGAGTATTCAAAGCGGAATACCTGGTCGTAGAAGGTGATCAAGTCAACTCCAAGACCATAGCCAAATAAGTATTTATTGGTTAAGGCACTATTCTCAGGTAGCTTGTTTCTGTCATTTACATAACCGTGGTCAAAATTTGTACTTAAATATGCCTTGACGGGAAAAGTTGAAAATTCTTCAATGGGAATTAATTTTGACGTATCGAATATAATATCAAACAGCTTATGTCTTAAGCTGTTTTTATGGATCAACAGTTGTTGTCCTTCTATTACATTGATTTCATATCCTCGGATAAAGTTCGGGTCATATCCGATCCCTCTCACAAGTGTATAAGGCTGACTTGTACCTATAAAGCTGGAAGCAGAGATTCCAGTGACAAAGTGCATTTTATCATTGAATCTAAAGTACCTGTTTGCAGTTAGAGAAATCTCTGTTTCGTTTACATCATCACTGCTAAAAAGGCCATATCTACTTAGTCCAATGCTTAATAGTTCTCCATCCGTGGCATAGGCGACATTGTCTCTTTTGTCATGGAGAAAGGAATAGGAGGCATAGAAGTATTTTTGTCGTGTGCCTTCATTCAAAAAATAATTGGGGTTTTCTTCTAAAACATCTTCATGAACCTTGGTGTTGCTAAATCCCAACGTGAAATAATGAAAATTATAGAAACTGCCACGGTAAGTGTATTGTAAAATGGCATTTATTTTCTTTCTCAAGACTTCTTCATTTTCATTGGAATAAAATACCTGTTTGTTTTGAGAAGACCTGATGGCTATGGTCTTATTTGTGTTATAACTGAACCTTGCAGCTAGACCGTGCAGTTGTTCCCTGTCGATATAGGGGATGCTATAGGTAAGGTCAAATGCTTGGGTGAAGCCAAGCCTACCCATTACTTTGAGCTTTTCATTTCTTCCACCTACATTATTATGGTTTAATTTTAGCCCATAGATTACCCTTGAGAAATCTCTGTTTTGGTTAATCCACCATTCTGAAAAGTTTCTGTCAGCCAGTTCAAAGATAATACTTGGGATGATATACCATCTTTCCTTTACTGAAATCAATAATTCCACTTCTTCATCCCCCACAAATAGTGGGGTGATTTCTACGGAAGTGAATAATTGTAGGTTATAGATTTTTTTTTGGTCAGAAGTAATGATGCTGACAAAGTCTTCCCAGCCATAAGTCTCCCCTTGACTAACATGCATTTCTCGTAAGATGATGTTCTTTCTGGTTTTTTCATTCCCAATTATGAAAATATTGTTTACGGTGACTTTTTCAGGGATTTCTTGTGTGGGGAGGCTATCTTGAACTGCTGGAATAGCGTCTTGTGCGAAAGTTTCGGCCCCAATGAACAATATAATAAAGATTGAAAGCATCAGAGCTTTGCAATGATCGATTAGTATGTTCAATATTAAATCCTTTAAATGTTTCACTGAGGGAACTTTGTTGTAAGTAATTATATTTAGAAGTAAAATAAATAATACATTGAAAAAGCTCTTAAGAAAGATAGCAGTTTTTCCAGTACTGTTTTATCAATATCTTATTTCGCCATTATTTCCAAGTGCTTGTAGGTATAACCCCTCGTGTAGTCAATATATGAAAGAGGCCATTATGAAGCATGGAATATTTAAAGGTGGCTGGATGGGAATCAAAAGAATCGCACGTTGCCACCCTTGGGGAGGTCACGGTCATGACCCCGTACCTTAATTTTGTATTCTATTATTGCCTACCTTTAGGGCCCTTACCACAAGTATCACCCCAGCTATGACCAATGGAATACTAAGTGATTGCCCCATATTAAGGCTTAAGTTATCTTCGAAGTCGACTTGGTTTTCCTTGAAAAACTCCCAGATAAAGCGCATTCCAAATACTGAAATCAGGAATAATCCCAGCAATAGGCCATCAGGTAGACGTTCTTTGTATTTGTTCCAAAGTGCAAATAAAAGAAGGAAGATGATCAGGTACGAGATGGATTCATAAATCTGTGTGGGGTGTTTAGCCAGACCAAAAGTTCTTATAGTGGCCAAATAGCTTTGCCCTTGATCTACCAAATCATAGTTTAAGGGAGTGTTTTCTGGTTCAGCCAAATATTTTTTTGAACTATTGAACTTGGTTAGGACATATTTGATATCATTTTCCAAGGTTTTCTTTAGTTCTTCTTCATTGAAGTTTCCTTTCTGGATGGCAATGTCAATATTCAGTGGTACTATTCCATTTCCTTTTAATTCATCACTTCTGTCATCTGGTTTGTACGCATCTACACTTTCTATAGGGACATTCAAGGTCTCCAAAATTTCTTCTACTTGTCTTGCGTATACGATGCCAGTATCTGTACCGGTTGGTTTTCCGCCAATTTCAGAGTTCATAAGGTTGCCAAACCGGATCATGGCACCTGTCATTGCAACTACTATCACAATTCTGTCCACTACCCATAAATAACTTTGAGAGGGCGTCTTTTTCACATACAACCAAAGAGAAAATAAAATAGCAAAAGCAGCACCATGGCTGGCCAATCCACCTTCCCAAACCTTGAGGATTTCAATAGGGTTGCTCAGGTATTTTTCTGGTTCATAAAATAGGACATGCCCGAGCCTTGCTCCTATAATGGTGGCCAAAACCATATAAATGGTTAATTTGTCAACTAATCTTTCATCTTGACCTTCTTTTTTGAAGATATAGATCATGATTTGTTGGGAAATGATAAAGCCTAAGGCAAATAGAAGGCTATACCAACGGATCCTTTCAAAACCTGGAAAAACTGCTGGATTTGGGCTCCAGACTATATAGTCTAAAATTAAGTTGATCATTGGTTTAGTTAGTTTTTGCTAAGATAATTTTATTATTCATCGATTTGTTCCAATTCCATCAATTCTTCCTTATATCCCCCAGATAAGATAGGGAATCTGCACCATGTTTTTGGGTCCACATTGAAATCATCCAAGTGAAAGGAGGGGGCTAATCTTTCTCTTTTCCATTGGTTTCTAGACCAAAGTCTGAAAAACTTTTGGATATAAGTTTTTAATTGAGCAGAATCAATGTCCAACTCATGTTTCAAAATATGATAAATGTCCACTGGTGACCTTCTTTCCAGAATGCCCAATCTTTCAATTTGGACGATTACGGAATAAGGCATAAGGTCGTTTTCATCAGTTTGATGCCTTTCTTGTGGCCTGAGTTCTGCAGTTGGCTGAAGTGAATTGACCTTTTCCAGCCCTTTATAACCAAGAGACTTTTCTGCCCACCTTAGCCATTGAAGTATGAAGTATTTGTCCACTGCTGCAATGGGGGAAATACTGCCACTGGTATCACCGTCCATGGTGGCATAGCCTACATCACCTTCACTTCTATTGGATGTGGCTAGTAGCAGGGCGTTGTTTAAATTGGCCAACATCCAGATGATCGGGGCGCGGACCCTGGCTTGGATATTTTGCAGGGTGATATCATCTTTTTCCCATGTAAGTTTTCTGCCGATCGCTTTTTCTATTTTTCCTGTGTAGGAGCTTACTTCAGAGGATATTTTCCAGCTGTAAAAGGTGGCACCGATACTTTCTGCTAGGTATTGGGCACTTTGTAAGGTGTCATTTGAGGAGTTCTCAGATCCTTGATAGGCTGTTGTTAGCAATTTACCTGTGATTTCCCTTACTGGATCATCGGTACTTATAGTATAGTCCAAATGGGCCCTTTGTAAAAAGCCTTCTATTCCAAGTTCAATTACACCACGGCTTACCATTTCTGCTACTAATATGGCTATGGAAGAAGAGTCTGCCCCACCGCTAAGTGAAAGCACAAAGCCTTTGCTATAACTCTTTCGCATATAGTCGAAGAGAGCCAAGGTCACGGCTTGGGTGAATTCAATATTTTTATCGAATTTGGAGGCTATTATAGCTGCTTTAGGCTTGGCCTTGTTGTCTAAATCAAACGCTTTGACTTGGAAAGGTTTAAAGGAAAGTAGTTCGTTTTTGATTAATAGATTGCCATTTTGGGAAAGTAGGATCTCTCCATCAAAAATCATTCTCCCGGCTTCATTGCCTAATAGGTTGACATAAAGGTAGGTGGCATTTAATTCTATTGAACTTTCCTTGACCAATGTTTCCCTGTGTTCACTCTTGCCCATAGCAAAGTGACTGGCACTTGGGTTAAAAATAAGATCCACTTGACGGTCTTTTAGGCGATGGCCAGGCCTTTCTGAACCGCGCCATGCATCTTCACATATTTCAAAGCCATAGTGATATCCTTTTTTTTCGAAAGTGATGTCACCAAAAGGAACAGCTGTACCAAAGAAATCAAAATTGATGATTTTTCCTGCTGTCCATGGGCTGAACCACCTATACTCGTAATGAACACCGTCGATGGCTAAGAATTGCTTGGCCATAAATCCTTTTACTTTTTTGTCCTCAATGACAGCAGTACAATTATAAAGAGTTGTTCCCGCCAGGACGGGAAGTCCTACGCAAACAGTAATTTCATCACAATGGTCCAAAAGTAATCTTAACTGATTGAGGGCTTTTTCAGGATACCATTTACTTAAGAAAAGATCTTCACTTCCATAGCCTGAAATGGCCAGTTCAGGAAAACAAAGTAATTCGATTCCCTGGCTTTTTGCTTCTTCTATGGCATTTAGAATGTTTGATAAGTTGCCTTTCCAGTCCAAAGGAGTCTGGTTAACAGTGGCACCTCCGATTTTCAATACAGACATAAGTAAATTTGTTCGGGCCAATAAGTATCCTTTTTACAGAGCTGTTCTATCCAAACAAAAATCAAGGATTCTGATTGGAGAACAAGATACACAAAGGGCAAATATAGGATTCTAAATAGCCAGATTTAGTTTTTCGCAGGCATTTTTTGCGGCTTCTTGCTCTGCTTTCTTTTTTGTAGCCCCTTTTCCTTCTGCGAAGGTTTCCTGTTCAATCTTTAATTCTACCAAAAATTCCTTAAAGCGCTGGCTTCCTGTTACGGATATCAGCGAAAATTCAATTTCCTTGTTTTCTTTTTGTGACCACTCGATGATCTTGCTTTTAAAATTGGTAGTGGTGGAAATGATATTGTCAATATCGAAATGAGGTGTGATTATTCTGGTAAGGATGAAGCGCTTACAAAAGCCGTATCCTCTGTCAAGGTAAACAGCTCCGACCAAAGCTTCCAATGTATCTCCATATATGGATTTGTGGGTATAAATTCCTTTTCCAGAAAGGTCAGTGTCTACAATATTGGGGAGGCCAATCTTTTTGCCGACTTGATTAAGAGATTCTCTATTGACTATCCTCGAACGGGTTTCTGTCAAAAAACCTTCATCCCTGAATGGGAATTTGATAAATAGGTGTTCGGCTACTATGGCGCCCAAAATAGCATCTCCCAAAAATTCAAGGCGTTCATTGGAGGCCTTGATTCCCTGCTTTATTTCTGATGCTGCAGAAGAATGTTTTAGGGCCAGTTTATACAGTGATAAATTTAAAGGCTTGCTGCCCACTATGAGTTTAATAGCAGCAGCAAGCCTTTTATCTTTATTATTGTAAAGTAGTTCCTGAAATCTGAGTTTACGAAATATCTTCAAGGTAGATTACTCAGTTATTTTTTTGAAAATGATGGAAGCATTGTGTCCACCAAATCCAAAAGTATTACTCAAGGCTACATTTACTTCTCTTTTTTGAGCTTTGTTAAAAGTCAAGTTCAACTTGGCGTCAAAAGCGTCATCATCAGTGAAGTGGTTGATGGTAGGAGGAACCAAGTCGTGGTTAATGGCCATAATGGAGGCGATGGCTTCAATCGCGCCAGCTGCTCCCAAAAGGTGGCCGGTCATTGACTTAGTACTGCTTATGTTAAGCTTGTAAGCATGATCACCAAAGATCCTTTGAATGGCTTTGGTTTCACTTACATCTCCTAGGGGAGTTGAAGTACCGTGAACATTGATATAATCAATGTCTTCAGGCTTCATCCCTGCATCTTCCAGAGCGAATTTCATCACATTGCCCGCACCGACACCTTCAGGGTGTGGAGCCGTAATGTGATGGGCATCAGCAGTCATGCCTCCACCGACCATTTCGGCGTAGATTTTGGCACCTCTAGCTTTAGCATGCTCATATTCTTCAAGGATAATAGCACCAGCTCCTTCTCCTAAGACAAATCCATCTCTGTCTTTGTCAAAAGGTCTAGAAGCAGTTTCAGGAGAATCATTTCTTTGGGACAAGGCTTTAAGAGCATTGAACCCACCCACACCTGCTTCGGTAACTGCAGCTTCTGAGCCTCCGGTTACAAAAACATTTGCTTTACCCAAACGGATATAGTTGAATGCATCTATCAGGGCGTTGGTCCCTGAAGCACAAGCAGAAACTGTAACGAAATTAGGGCCTTGGAGACCGTATTTCATAGAGATAAAGCCTGCGCTGATGTCAGCGATCATTTTGGGGATAAAGAAAGGATTGAAACGTGGCGTTCCATCACCAGTAGCAAAAGTGGCCACTTCATCCTGAAAGGTTTTTAGCCCGCCAATACCAGAACCCCAGATTACACCGGCCTTAGAAAGGTCGATCTTTTCGAGGTCAAGCCCTGAATCCTTCATGGCCTCTTCTGCAGAAATAACTGCATACTGAGTAAAAGGATCCATTTTACGAGCTTCTTTTCTATCTATAAATTGCTCAATGTCAAGGTTTTTAACCTCGCAAGCAAATTGCGTCTTAAATAAGGATGCATCGAATTTAGTAATAGGTGCAGCACCGCTTACACCATTAGATAAGCCCTTCCAGTATTCTGGAACGGTATTACCTAGTGGTGTAAGGGCACCTAAACCTGTTACTACAACTCTTTTTAAATTCATAAATGAATTTTGAAGGGTTAGATTATTTTACGTTGGCTTCCAGATAGCTTACAGCCTGACCTACTGTACCGATTTGCTCAGCTTGGTCGTCTGGAATAGAAATGTTGAATTCTTTTTCGAATTCCATGATAAGTTCTACCGTATCAAGAGAGTCAGCGCCAAGATCGTTAGTGAAGCTAGCTTCAGGAGTTACTTCAGATTCTTCTACGCCTAACTTATCCACGATAATGGCTTTTACTTTTTGTGCAATTTCAGACATTTTGTGATTAGTTTAGTTAAAACACTCCGCAAAGAAATATATTTAAAACATTAATGTCAAAAAAAACCGATAACTAAATTTAAGATATTCCTCGGAAACATTGAAGTTAAGAGAATATTTTTAATTTTGTTTTTTTAAAATTCTTCCTTCATGAGGAAAACAAAACTCCAAGTAGAACATGATTTTGATTTTGAACTTTTAGGGCTGGTGGCACCTCTAAAAGACTATAAGATGGCCTGGGCTGTCAATAGTTCATTGGATATTAAGTTGATAAAATCAAATGATTACCAGTTGGAGTTTATAAATCAACCCAATTTGGTGATATCTCAATTTATTTTAGAAAAAGAACATGGTTTTATTCAGTTATTAAAGAACCGTTCTTTTTCAGATTCGGGACAAACGCTGTATCTTGTGCCCGAATTGAAAATAATGGACTACTTCCTGCTCTTACAGGATTTTACCCATGAGACCAATTTAAATTGGTGTATTGAAAAATTGTCAGGCAGTAAGTTTATCCAAAACGTGGTTAAGCTTGATGTCTCCAAAATAAAATCGAAAGAGAACCTATTAACCTATTAAATAACAATTATAACAAGAAATGAAGGTACCCAACGTGAATAAGAAAACTAAGATCCTGGCTACTGTTGGTCCAGCTTCCAACAATGAACAAACCCTAAAAGAATTAGTTGATGCTGGTGTTAATGTTTTCAGATTGAATTTCTCTCATGGTAATCATGAAGGCCATGCTGAGGTGATTAAGCTGATCAGAAAGATCAATAAGGAAAACAACCTTAATATTGGTATCCTGCAGGATTTGCAAGGACCTAAAATTAGGGTAGGTGAAGTTGAGAATAATGGTGTTGAGATTAGAGAAGGTGAGAAAATTACCATTACAAGTGAAACTGTAATAGGTACTTCTTCATTGGTTAGTACGGTTTATAAAAATTTGCCTCAGGATGTTAATCCTGGAGATAGAATCTTGATCGATGATGGTAATTTGGAGCTATTGGTCAATAAAACAGAAGGAATTGAGGTAGATTGTACTGTGGTTCACGGTGGTATTCTAAAGTCAAGAAAAGGAATCAACCTGCCAAATACTAAGGTGAGTGCTCCATCGCTGACAGAAAAGGATAAAGAGGATTTGGTCTTTGGACTTGAAAATGAAGTAGACTGGATCGCACTTTCTTTTGTAAGGTCTGCTGAGGATATAGCGGATTTGAAGAAAAGAATTGAAGATGCTGGAAAGTCTTGTAAGATAGTAGCAAAGATCGAAAAGCCTGAGGCTTTGGATAATATAGACGAGATTATTGAGCTGACAGATGGTTTGATGGTCGCTCGTGGTGACTTGGGTGTGGAGGTACCAATGGAAATGGTACCGTTATGGCAAAAGCGTTTGGTGGAAAAATGTAAGTTGGCTTGTAAGCCAGTGATCATTGCAACCCAGATGTTGGAAAGTATGATACAGAACCCTCGTCCAACTAGGGCAGAAACCAATGATGTGGCCAATGCGGTACTTGATGGAGCCGATGCGGTAATGCTTTCTGCTGAAACAGCTTCGGGAGCTTATCCTGTACATGCTGTAAAGGCAATGACCAGTGTGATCAAACATGTAGAGGATAATTCTGATGTTTATCACAACCTTTATAAAATTCCGGAAAATGATGAGACCTTCTTGAGCAATAACTTGATCTTGATGGCTTCAAGGTTATCAAGAAATGTTAAGGCAAAAGCGATAGTAGGAATTACTGCTTCTGGCTTTACTGCTTTTAGGATAGCTTCTCACAGACCATTTGCGGAGAACTTTGTCTTTACCATGAATAAGACATTGATCACGCAGTTGAGTTTGGTTTGGGGAGTAAATGCGTATTATTTCGGTGATGACCAGACTTCTACGGATGGTACTTTTAAAGAAATTCAAGATAGACTGAAAGCTGATGGCCATGTGGTAGAAGGAGACTTGATCGTCAATACAGCTAGTATGCCGCTAAAGGATAAAGGAAGAACCAATATGCTTAAAGTCCATGTAGTGGAATAGGAAATATTATTGGAAAAAAGGGATCCATCATGATGGATCCCTTTTTTTATGGCCCTTTGGGGCTTACCATAATTACTTTTTCCTTGTCTACCATTACTGCTCCTGCAGGACTTCCCTTAACTTTTCTTACGTATTTGCACGGAGTATACATCACTGGAGCAAGGGATTCATTTTTGTTTTTGGAATAAAATGCAGCCAGTTCCGCAGCCCTTTCAATAGTTGATTTAGGAATGGTTTGACCTGACTTGTATTTGATGATTACGTGTGATCCAGAAACGTCTTTGGCATGTAGCCATAAATCATCTTTCCAACTGTAATACCTGAGCAATTGGTCATTGGCTTTGGCAGATTTGCCTATTAGTATCTCAAAATCATCTATTTCCAAACGTTTAAATGGAAGGTTTGTACTTTGCTCTTGTTTTTTTTGATTGATCTGGTTGTGCTTTGCAAAATCTCTAAGGGTTTTGAAATCTTGGATTTCATTTAATTCTGCTAATAATTCCTCTAATTCCAAGAAGAGTAATTCCTTTTCGGAAAGATTCTTATGGAGCTGCTCCAGTTCTATTTTTCTGTTTTTTGATTTTCTGTAAAGATTTTCAGCTTGTTTTTGGGGGCTACTTCCTTTTTTTAGTTTTATGGTAATATTTTGGTTTTGATAAAAATCAAATAGCTCAATTTCGGTACTTCCTGCTGGGATTTGGTGAAGGTTTGCCATGATGATATCAGCAAGTTGACTAGGAGCAGTGCTCTCTTCAAGTTCCTGAAGTTTTGAGCGTGTCTTTTTTATATAAGAAGCCGTTTTCTTTTTTAGATCGTCTATGGTTCTGGTAATCTGGGTTTTCTCTCTTTCAAAAGCTTGGTAAACTACAGCGTATCGAAAATATTCATTAGCGGCTTCTATGGGATCAGCAGAAGAAAATATGCTGTTTTCTTCTGGTAATAAGCTGAGGGAATATTGTTCGTTTTCCTTGATGATACTGAAAAGTGGTGTGTCTAGCATGTCCATGACTTCCTGCATTAGGGACCATTTTTTATCCATGTCTGCGCCGATATAGCCATTGGATTTTAGCCAAGCTCTTGGTATTTTTCCCAATGTTGGAAGGTAGGCGGCTGCTTTGCCTTCTAGCGCTATGAACTGTTCATGACTAAGGTCAAGTTGCACTTCAAGATTCTTGATGAGCAAATTTTGGTCTTCTTTCAATTCATTTCTAAAAATACTGGAGGGAGATTGTTTCGGGTCTTGGTAAAATAATATATTACTCCTGCTACCATGTAGCTTAAATAATAGGACTTTGTCAGAATCAAAATGTATGAGCATGGCTCTTTCATGGGGCAAAGGTTGTACCTTTGTTACTTTTTCTCCAATGATATCGGGGAAAAGGTCGACACTGTTTTTTCGGCTTCTTTTATAGTCTTCTGGAAAACTAAGACAGGTTACACTTGGGGATAGGTTGGCTCTTATATAAAGAGAATGATCATTTTCAGCAAAGCCCAAGACCATTTCGTCTTTGTTTTGTGAGAAACATTCTAATAAGTCTAGTCCTTTCAGTTTTTGCTCAAGAGTAGGGCAGAGGAATTTTAGGAAATGATAATTGAGATGCATTATTCAAGCGATATTTTCAAACCGTCATGGGCGAGGAATACATTGTTAGGCAATTCCTTTTCTATTTCCTGATGGCAGCCCAGTTTGTGGCTTATATGGGTTAGATAGGCTTTTTCAGGTTTGATTTCTTCTATTATCTCTAGGGCTTCAGCTAAAGTGAGGTGGGAAATGTGTTCTGAAATTTGCAGGGCGTTTAGAACAAGGGTCTTGCTACCCCTTATTTTGTCCATTTCTTTTTTAGAGATGTATTTCGCATCTGTAATATAGGTGAAGTCCTTGATTCTATAACCAAAGACAGGTAATTTATAATGTAATACCTCTATCGGCGTAAAAGTAACCTCATGAACATCAAAGGGTTTGTTTTGAATTTCATGGGTGATTACTTGTGGTACTCCGGGGTATTTTTTTGACGAAAATACATAAGAGAATTCTCTCTTTATTTGTTCTAAGACGGGTCTAGTGCCATAAATAGGCATGTCCTTTTTTTGCATGAAATTAAAAGGACGGATGTCATCTAAGCCGGCTGTATGGTCTTTGTGTTCATGGGTATAAATTACTGCATCAAGTTGTGAGATGCCTTCTCGGAGCATTTGGGCACGGAAATCTGGGCCTGTATCGATCACAAAGCTTTTTTGGTCCATTTCAATATGGATTGAGCTTCTTAATCTTTTATTCCTGAAATCGAGGGAAGCGCATACGTTACACTGACAACCAATGACAGGGATCCCTTGAGAAGTGCCTGTTCCTAAAAAAGTGATATTCAAAGCTTAAGTTCTGTTTGTTGGAGTTCGGTATAGAAATCTTGATTCTTTTTGTTCTTAAACTCCTTTGGATTAAAATTTAATTCTTTTAGAATGTCGATCAAGGTGTTTACTTTTCCTTCAAGGGTATAATATTTATTGATGATAACCACCTTGGTATCTTTTAGTATACAATAACCTGATTTGAAATTGCCCTTTTCATATCTTAACATATAGTCAGATTCGGCAAATAAGCTTTCGATTTTATCTAGGTTGTTTTTGGTATACTTAATGGCCATAGTCGGTCAATATTTAAGGATTATTTATTGAGATGTTTCTTCACTGTGGCAAGCAGTAGGTCGTAATCAAGTGGTTTTTGAAGAAAGTCATTTAATCCCGCTTGTTTAAAGTCTTCTAAGGTGTAGTTTTTATAATTCCCGGTGATCGCAATGATGGGGATTTGGGATTTTATAGGGTCTGGTAATTCCCGGATGGATTTGGTGCATTCTATTCCGTCCATAACAGGCATGTTGATATCCATTAGGATTAAGTCATAATTTGATTTTTCCAATTGGCTTAAAACCTGTTTACCGTTCTTGACTGCTTTGATTTCATAGTTTTCAAACATCAGAACGTTTTTGGTGAGATTGATGATAACCGAACTGTCTTCTGCTACCAATATTTTTTTATTGTCGCTCATGCTTATCTATGATTGTTTCGTTGGTGAAGGTGGTTCTTGAAATTTGTAAAATGGTTTTGCAATGTTAAATAATCTTCTTCGATATCTTCAAAGTTTACATCCTTAATTTTTTGTTCAAATTTCCCCGCTTCAATAAAAAGCTTTTTCGCTCCAAGTGTTCCAGAATTCCCCTTTAATATATGAAGTTTTTCACCAATGTCAGCAAAACTGTTTTGTTTCACCAAATTCCCGATTTCATTAATTATTTCCTGTGCCTCTTCCATGAAATCTTCATAGACCATTTTGATGTTTTCATCTGAATTATATTTCTTGAGCTGGTCAAACACTTTTGCATCAAGGATTTCGGGGATTTCTGTGGGGATTTCTATGTTTCTTTTTTGCTTTTCAGAGTTGTATAGCTGATAATAGATGCTTTCGAGTAAGTGTTTTGGCTTAACTGGTTTTGCAATAAATTCATCGAATCCAGCAGAAAGAAAATATTCCCTGTCATTTTGATTGGAAAATGCAGAAATGGCAATTACAGGGGCGAGGGTTAGGTTTTCTTCCTTGATGATTTTGAGTGCGGTAATTCCATCCATTACAGGCATTTGGATGTCCATAAGGATGAGGTCATAGCATTGGTATTTTATTTTGCCAATTGCTTCTTGACCATTTTCGGCGGTTTCAAACTGATAATCATGGGAGATAATATTCTCAAAAACTTTACGGTTGAGATTATTGTCATCTACTATTAGTACCTTTTTATTTTCCATGACCTTATAATTATTAATTTTGGACCAATTAATTCATACAATGAATACCTTTGATGGCCTTGGAAAGCGATAAATATCTTGTAGTTGTTGTTGGACCTACGGCAGTAGGAAAAACAAATTTGTGTATAAATTTAGCTAAAAATTTTGATACAGAAATTGTTTCTTCCGATAGTCGGCAGTTTTACAGGGAGATGCAGTTGGGTACAGCCAAGCCTAGTGAAGATGAGCTTAGTGAGGTAAGGCATCATTTTGTTAATAATCTTTCGATTTTTGAGGATTATGATGTTAGAAAGTTTGAAAAGGAGGCATTGGCACTGATGGAAAAACTGTTTAAATCCCATGATGTGTTGATCATGACTGGGGGATCAGGACTGTTCGTCAATGCCATTTGTGAAGGGTTTGATGATATTCCAGATATAGATCCATCGATTAGGGAAAATCTTAATGAATTATATAATAAAGAAGGGATTACCGCTATCCAGCAAAAGCTCAAAGAACTTGATCCTGAATATTATACTGCTGTGGATATCAATAACCCCCAACGATTGATCAGAGGATGTGAGGTGAGTTTGGGCACGGGTAAGCCATTTAGTAGTTATAGGATTAAGAAAAAAGTTAATAGGCCTTTTGAAATTATCAAAGTAGGCCTGGAAAGGACACGGGAAGAACTGTATGATCGGATAAATTATAGAATGGATTTGATGGTTGGAGCTGGACTGTTTGATGAGGCAGAGAAGCTGTTTCCCTACAGGGAATTGAACGCCTTGCAAACGGTGGGCTATTCAGAAATTTTTGGTTTTTTGGAAGGCGATTATGACAAGGAAGAAGCCATTCGGCTCCTAAAAAGGAATTCGAGGCGTTATGCTAAAAGACAGTTTACATGGTTCAGAAGAGACGATGAAATCCGTTGGTTTTCTCCTGAGGATGAAGAGGGAATTCTTGCCTATATTCGGAGTCAAATAGCATGATAACCGAATGACTTGGCTACAAAACTGTATGGTTTGGTGATGATCAGTTCATTATGTTGGTGCCTGAGTAGTTTAGCCTTTCCCAAGAGGATCTTTGCTGTTTTGATTTTTTGCGGATCTAGACCCTTAGCCTTTTTGATTTCCACTTCAATTTCATCCATGTTGAAGTTTTGATCTTTTTTTTCAAGATGCAAAGTTTCGGCCAACTGAGAGAGAGCGGTTTTGTATTGCTCTTTTTTTGCTTTGATGCTTTGGTTGACCACCAAGGCAAAGAGAAATACAAAACCACCAAATGTCAATAATATTGGAATGAACCCCATGTCTAGATACTTAGGATTTCTATAAGTTTTAGGGTGTCTCTGTTCAGGGGCTTGTTTTTGGTGATGCAATCTTCAAAACTGGTGTATACCACTTCGTCATGAATGATGCCCGCCATGCAGTTAGCCTTTCCGTTTATAAGTCCTTCAACAGCTGCCATGCCACATCTACTGGCCAGCATTCTGTCTTTTCCTGTTGGGTTACCACCTCTTTGGATGTGTCCAAGCGTGGTTACTTTAAAGTCCTTGGAATCATCATTGATGGTGTTTTTTACTTTTTCCATGATTTCTGCGGCATTGCCTTCTTCGTCACCCTCTGCCACCACGATTACACTGGATGTTTTGCTTTTGGAACTGGTGAGCTTTTCCACCACTTCGTTCAATGTGGTTTTGGTTTCAGGGACCATTACCATTTCGGCACCTCCTCCAAGGCCGCATTCTACTGCTATATAACCGCTGTCCCTTCCCATTACTTCAATGAAGAAAATGCGGTCATGGGCTGCAGCAGTATCTCTGATTTTATCTATAGCTTCTAGGGCTGTGTTGATGGCCGTGTCAAAACCTATAGTGAAATCGGTACCATAAATATCATTATCGATGGTGCCAGGACAGCCTATTGTTGGGATACCAAATTCTTCATAAAATACTTTGGCTCCTGTAAAAGTGCCATCTCCACCAATGGCCACTAGTCCTTCGATCCCATGTTTTTTTAATTGTTCATAAGCTTTTTGTCTACCTTCTTTTGTTCTGAAATCAACACTTCTGGCTGATTTGAGGATGGTTCCGCCTCTTTGAACAATATTACTTACGGCATGGGATTCCATTAGATTGATTTCTCCTTTGATCATCCCGTCATATCCATACATGATGCCATAAACTTCAAGTCCGTGATAAATCCCTGTTCGTACGACTGCCCTGATACAGGCATTCATTCCAGGAGCATCTCCACCTGATGTTAAAACAGCTATTTTCTTCATTGGTTTAATTAGGTTTTTTAGTGGGCTAAAATTAAGGATTAATGAATGGAATTTTAATTAATTTGGTGAATTCTTTTCTGTTAAAGGGCCTTGTTGAGCTGCCTTTGAAATTGTCGTAAATGGTAAATAAATAATTTTTATTCCATGCCTAGGTATTGTTTGAGGTGTTAAATACGATATTTTGGTGATTTTTTTTGAATTATCACTTGCCTTGTTATATTTGTTATTACTTAAATATGCAAAATAAAATTTCATGAATAACACATGGTGATCAAACAAGTTTTGTGTTGTTCAGATCTAGATATTTGTTTTTCATATTTTGTTAGGATTTATATAGCTCGATAGTTAAAAATAATTATATATGAAATAAAACCTTTACATTGAATGATTTCTTCTTTTGGAGGTAGACTATTGGTAGATGGTTTTCATAGATAAGGGGCAATTGATCCGACTTGTCCTAAGTCATAAGGTTTGGAATAATCAAGGAAGACTTAATTGATCCTGATATTTAGTTTATGATCACCCCATATTGAAGAAGTTATTTAGTATAGTGCTTAAGAGTGTTTAAAAGTCTAAGCAGCTCTAAAAAATTATTTTAGGCCTTGATAATTGCTTTCTTGACTAATCATAATATCAGTTTGGTCAGGCATGAATGGATTATCAACTATACTTGAATTTTATCACCAAGAGAACAGCGTTATTTTGGATCAATTTTCTAGACCACACACCATTGGAAAATAGATCAACTACCTACCACATGCAGCCTTACCTTATTGTAATTTAATTACAATAGGAGTATTTGCTATCTGCTTAAATGTTGAGATACTTCATAGGGAAGTGATTTCCGTCTAACTACCAGTTGGTAATGCTAAAGTCAAATGCCCACACCACTTGATTTTGCAATGCCTGAGGAGGTTGCTGTATGATTTGTCTTTAGAAATGAAGCGGGCAGTAGGATTATTATGGCGGGCTGTTTTGCATCGTATTTTGACGTTAAATGGACACTGAATTTTATACAATGAAGAGAAATCTACTTTCAATTATTTTGGGAATTGTCTTTCTGCTTTCGGCATCCCCGTTCGTATATGCCGAGGCCGGTAAATTACCCATCATTTCCACCACACCCGGATATACGGAGTTTGAACCAGGTAAGGGGGCTGTAGTTATTGATGCTGGAGTGACTGTCTCGGACGAGGATTCAGAAAGGGCTTCCAAGGCTATTGTTAAGCTATCAAACCGACCTGATGGAGGTAATGAGTTCATTACTATTGGTCCAGAGGTAGTTGATTTGGCCGAAGATAATGGCCTTGTCATTAATTATGATTTTACCAAAGGAGAATTGACCATCGAAGGCTTGGCAAGTTTTGCTCTTTATCAGCAAATCCTTCAACAGCTCAATTATAATAATGTGTCCATGATTCCGGATATTGCTGACAGACTTGTGCAGTTTACGGTCTATGATGAAGAAGGTAATGTCAGTGAGAGTAAGACCAGAGTTATTCAGATTAAGAATGTACAAGCGGTCATTACCAATGTGGAAATATCAGATGAAGGATGGTATGGCATTGGAGAGGGGCTTGAAATTAGCTTGATTTTTAATAGGCCTGTTTTTGTTGCCGAGGGCAGCCCGTATTTTTTGGTAAGTATAGGAGGAGAAGAAGTGAAGTTTCTCTATAATGCGGGCTCAGGTACTACAGAGTTGAAGTTTACTTATGCTGTGGAGGAGAATAAAATGGATGAGGATGGAATTGAAGTCAATCCTGAGGTATTGCTAGATGGTGCAGTTATAAAAGACAGTGTGGGTGAATTGGCCGATTTGAGTATAGGGAATTTTCCAGATCCTTCTGGTATTAAGGTCGATGGCGTTCGCCCATATGGACTTGAATTGACTTTGCCCGCAGATGGTGCTTACTCTGTTTGTGATGAAAATACTTTAAAGTTTAGCATGACAATAAGTGAAGCTGTTCAGCTAGAAGGAACTGGATTGGTTCTGAATTTTATGATGGATTCAGGACCTCGTCAGGCCACTTTTATTGCTGAGGAAAGCAATGCTGAATTATTAGTATTTACTTATACTATAGCTGCAGGAGATGCTGAAGCTGATGGGGTAGAGATTGTTGGATTAACACTTGGAGATTTAAATATTCTTGACCAGGCCAATAATGCATTGACTGATTTGGGCTTGGTCAGAACCGAAGTGAAAGGAGAAAATAATATCACTATCGATGGTACCGCTCCAGCAGCTCCTACTATAACTGCTATTACGCCAGATTCAGGAGCTAATTCAACTGATGGAATTACCAATACCAATGGATTGAGCATCATTGGGACAGCTATTGGAGGGGTGACTATTAAAGTTATGATTAATAATGAGGCGTTAGGAGAAACAACTGCGGATGCAGAAGGGAATTGGCAATTAGATATAAGCGACTTAGACCTGGCAGAAGGGAATTTTACAGTGACAGTTTCGGCGGTGGATGAGTCATGCAATGAAAGCGCACCAAGCAGTGAGTTTAAATTTCAAATAGATCAAACGGGGCCAGTTTTAACAGCAAAAATTGTTGAAGTGGCATTAGGAGAAGACGGCACTGTGGTGGTGACACCGGAAATGTTAATAGAAACTGTAACGGATAATTTTACGTCCACAAATGAAATAGCTTTTCAACTCTCCAAAAGTGATTTTGCCTGCGAAGATGTTGGGGAAAATAAAGTGGCTTTAACTGCAACCGATTTGGCAGGCAATGCCACTACCATTGAGCTTATGATAACCGTGGTAAGCAATGAAATGCCTGAATTGATCATTGAAGATTTAGCATTGGAACTAGATGTGGAAGGCCAAATAGAAATTGCTTACACAGATGTGGTAAAGGGTTTTGCAGGTGGTTGTTATGAAATGGATGATTATAACTTTACTCTAAGTAAAAGTCTTTTTACCTGTTCAGATATTGGAAATCAGCTTGTTACCTTGACCAGTACCGCTCCGAATGGTGAAGTGACCGAGTATGAGGTTGACGTAAGTGTGGTGGATGCCCTGGCACCAGTGATTTCTGGTATAGAAGGGAATATAGATGTATATGTAGGAGCCTCAGGAGAGTATGTATTGACGGATGTTATTCCTGAATTTGAAATTTCTGACAACTGTACTGTCTTTAATACATCTCAAATTCCTGCTTCTGGAACCGTGTTAAGCGGTTATAATGAACCTATTGAAATAAAAGTCCAAGCTGAAGATGCCAGTGGGAATGTTCAGGAAGCGGTGTTTACCATTACCCTTAAAAGTCAGATCATAGCAAGTCTCGTAGAGCCAGAAATCATCACGGTGAGTTGGGGGACTGGCATAGAAGAATTGCCTCTTCCGGAACAAATTGAGGTGGTACTGCTTTCTGGGGAAACAGTAATGTTAGAAGTGAATTGGGATATGTCAGGTTATGATGCAATGGTTCCTGGAATGTATAGCAGTGTTGGAGAATTGGTGCTGGCTGGTGACTTGGCAAATGTGAATCAATTACAGCCTAGTATGGTCATCATGGTATTGGAAAAAGAGTTGCCAATAGATATCGAATTGAGTGATGATGAATTTTCTGTAGAGGATAATCCTGAAGCGCCATTGGGCACACTTACGACCATTGATCCAGATGATGATATTCATACTTATGACTTATCGGGTGAAAATTCTGATGAACAATATTTCTATATTTTAGGGGATAGGATTTTTTATACCCCTGAAAATATGCCTGAGGGTCAAAGTGAATTTACCATTTCGGTCACCAGCACAGATAGGTTGGGCAATACCATTTCTAAAACTTTTGTAATCACCAGAACCAAGCCAGCATTAGATGATTTGAACATTCCTAATGTGTTTACTCCAAACGGAGATGGAATTAATGATAGATGGGGTGTCTCGGCTCTCCAGTTTTATGAAGCGGTGAAGGTGATGGTGTTCGAAAGGAGTGGTAAAATGGTCTTTGTGACCTTCGATCCTACAGAAAGATGGGATGGGAAATATGAAGGTGTTGATTTGCCAGTAGGTAGTTACTATTTCATCATTGAAATAGGAAGTGAAGGACAAAAGAGAAGGGGAGTAGTAACCTTGATCAGGGATTAGGCAGCACTAAAGAAAACAGAAAAAAGATGAAGAGGATATTAATTATATTGATCGTTTTGTTTCCGCTAGTGCTGGGGATGGCACATGCGCAAAGCCGAAAATATATCAGTCATTTCAGTAACTTTAAAAGTTATTATAATCCCAGTTTGGTAGCACATGGGGGAAGTGTTGCCCAAAGTATAGTCAGGAATCAATGGGGAGGGTTGCCCGGGGCACCAAAAACTATTTTGGGTAGTGTCGAGGGGGATTTTTCCCAATTAAGAAAGCTAGATAGTATTGGGATAGTTGGCAGAAATGCAGCTGGATTGGTCGTGTTGTTTGATCAACATGGTCCATTTTCCGAGACTGAAATATTATTGAACTATACCAATCGGATCAGAATTACCGAAAACCATATGTTAGGCTTGGGGATTGGGATGAAATACCTGAATACTGAACTGGATGGGACCAAGCTTTCTCCAGAGCAAGAGAATGACCCCGGCTTATCCAGGTATATGGGCGGTTTTGCTGAAAGTAAGGTGTTTGATTTTAACTTAGGGATAAGCTTGATCAACAAGCAATATTATCTTTCTTATTCGCTTCAAAACGTCAGTGGAGCAGAGATTTCCAGTGGAGATGATTTTTATGAAGGAAGGGCTCCCATCTCAAATTTGCAGGCTGGATTCAGGGGGATGCTCAGTCCTAATGTAGGTTTAGTAGGGAATATGCTATACAGGATGCAGAAAGATTTGCCTTTTCATCAAGAATTTAATGTGAAAGCAGTGATGATGGAGAAAGTATGGTTGGGAGTTGGACACAGGGTGGACTATGCGACCAATCTTCAGGCAGGATTTATGTTTGATCGTTTTAGGGTAGGGTATGTGTATGAAATGTCCACCAAAAGAAATTCCAAAATGTACGGAAGTACACATGAGTTTATGGTGTCTTTTAGTTTGTTTGAAAAAGGGAAGCAAGGAGTTATGGGCATTTGGTAAATATTTGATTTTCCTCAATTAATAAATGAAAAAATCGTGCTGTCTCAGTACGATTTTTTTGATTTAACTTGCTGAATTTCTTGTATATTGTAGAAGAGGGGGATTTGAAAGGATTTTTTCATGGTGAGCTTTTCACTCCCATTTATGTGTATAGAATATCTTGGTAGCAATAAATGTTCTAAATTTGAACTTAGAAAAAGAATGAAAAACATGAATCGCCTATGAAATTTTTGGTAACAGGTGCAGCGGGATTTATTGGCTTTGCATTGGCAAAAAGACTTTTGGAAGAGGGGCATGAGGTAGTAGGTCTAGACAGTATCAATGATTATTATGATGTAAACCTTAAGTATGGAAGGCTAGCGGATTTAGGCCTGGATATAACAAAAGTGAAAAGTGCCAAGGGGGAGGAGGTGAAATCTTCAGCGGGTTTTTCTTTTTATAAAATGAAGCTTGAGGATAGCAATGGGTTAATGGAGATTTTCGCCAAGGAGAAATTTGATATAGTGGTTAATTTAGCCGCACAGGCTGGAGTGCGTTATTCCTTGGAAAACCCAATGGCCTATATTGATGCGAATATCGTAGGTTTTATTAACGTGTTAGAGGCTTGCAGACACTTTCCAGTTAAGCATTTGGTATATGCCTCCTCCAGTTCAGTTTATGGGGCTAATAAAAAGATTCCTTTTTCTTCTTCTGATAATGTAGATCATCCTGTAAGTCTTTATGCAGCCACTAAGAAGTCCAATGAACTTATGGCGCATACCTACAGCCACCTTTATGGAATTCCTACCACGGGATTAAGATTTTTTACGGTATATGGACCTTGGGGAAGGCCGGATATGGCGATGTTTTTGTTTACAGATGCCATAGTGAAAGGAAGGCCCCTGAAGGTTTTTAACCAAGGTGAGATGCAAAGAGATTTTACCTATATAGATGATATAGTAGAAGGAGTTTATAGGGTGTCATTAAAGATACCAGAAGTAAAAGGAACAGGGAAGGATACTGTAGATTCACAGGTACCGTATAAAATTTATAATATTGGAAATTCCAAATCCGTTAATTTGATGGATTTTATAAAGGCCATTGAAAAGGAACTGGGAAAGAAAGCCATTTTGGATATGCAACCAATGCAAGCGGGAGATGTTCCTGTTACCTATGCAGATGTTTCAGAGCTAGCGAATGATACTGGCTATCAGCCCAATACGGCTATTGAGAAAGGGGTGTCTTCTTTTGTGTCTTGGTACAAGGACTATTATGGGCTTTAGTTAAGTAAAATGTGTGATTGTCCTTCACGGTGTTAGCTTTGCAAGCCCGTTGGGACAATCAAGTTTCCAGGAAGTTTTTGGGACTTCAGTACAAAATATACAAATGCAAAAATCAATTTTAATTACCGGAGGAGCTGGCTTTATAGGGAGTCATGTAGTGAAATTATTCGTTTCAAAGTATCCTAAATATAAAGTGGTCAATCTGGATAGCCTTACTTATGCAGGCAATTTGGAGAATCTTAAAGAAGTAGAGAAGGCAGATAATTATGTTTTCGAAAAAGTAGATCTTTTGGAAGAGTCTGGATTAAAGGCCGTTTTCGAAAAGCATGAAATTACCGATGTTATTCATTTAGCTGCTGAGTCACATGTGGATAGATCCATTAGTGATCCGTTGGCTTTTGTAAAGACCAATGTTATCGGGACAGTAAACCTACTTAATGTGGCTAGAGGTTATTGGAAGGATTACGATGCACACCTTTTCTATCATGTGTCTACAGATGAGGTCTATGGGTCTTTGGATAATGGAGGGTACTTTGAGGAAACTACCGCTTATGATCCACAATCACCCTATTCTGCCTCTAAGGCTTCATCAGACCATTTTGTAAGAGCATACGCCAATACTTATGGATTAAGAACAGTGATCAGTAATTGTTCAAATAATTATGGACCAAATCAATTTCCTGAAAAGTTGATACCTTTATGCGTCCACAATATCAAAAACAATAAACCTTTGCCAATTTACGGAAAAGGAGAAAATGTCCGTGATTGGTTGTATGTGATAGACCACGCCCATGCCATAGATAAAATATTTCATGAGGGAAAAGCTGGAGAAACTTACAATATAGGAGGGTGGAACGAATGGCAGAATATAAATATCGTAAAACTGCTTTGCGAAATAATGGATAGGAAATTGGGCAGGGAAAAAGGAACATCTTCAAAGCTGATCACTTTTGTGAAGGATAGGGCAGGACATGATATGAGGTATGCCATCGATGCCAGTAAACTAGAAAAGGAACTAGGCTGGAAACCTTCCTTGCAGTTTGAGGAGGGAATAGAAAAAACTGTTGATTGGTACCTAGAGAATGAAGCATGGTTGGAACATGTTACCTCTGGAGATTACCAGAAATATTATATTGAGCATTACCAAGCGTAATGAGAGCAGCCATGGAGAAATGCCGAAGTCTATTTCAATCATAATGGACTTTGGCATTTCTTTTTTGTATTTTATTCGTTCATTATTGAAATAGTGCAGAGAGTTTGTTTTTAAGGGATTTTTTAGATTTCCAAAACTTAGATATTATAGTATATTTGGATAATGCTTAATCTCAAATTGGATTGAATGAAATATTTTCTACTTGTTTTAACCGTATTGGTTTCTCTGTCTTCGTGTATCAGTAATAAGCGGTTGAATTATTTGCAAAATTTACCAGGAAATGATCCCATTGAATTGGAAGAATTTATTCCATATGCGGAAGTAGATTATGAATATATTTTGCAGCCATTTGATGTGGTAGATATCGATTTTGCGTCATCAGATGAAGAACTTACCAAAGTGTTTGAGTACCAGGGATCCCGTAGTGCTAGAGGAGGAGGTGCTGGGGGCGGTGGAGATATTTTTTACTTTACAGGCTATAGCTTGGATAAGGATGGTTTGGTGCGTATCCCAAAGTTAGGGCAAATTAAAATTGGCGGGTTAACAGAGGAAGAAGCGAGGAAAAAAGTGGAAGATGAAATCAATCAATATTTCAAAGAAGAGGTATATGTCCGCTTAAGAACCGGTGGTATTCGATTTACCACTTTGGGGGAATTTTCCAGTTCTGGTACAAAGGTAATCATGAAGAACAGGGCCACCATATTTGATGCGTTGGCAATGGCTGGAGAAAGTAATATTTTGGCCAAAAAGAATGAGTTGTATTTAATCAGGCAATATGATGGAGGTACAAAAATCCATCAAATTAACCTGAATGATCGGGCTTTGCTGGCATCACCTTATTACTTTATTCAGCCCAATGATATCCTATATCTACAGCCAATGAGCATTAGGCAGGTAGGGGATGCCAATAACCTGACTACAGCCATACAATTAACAATTGGATTAATCACTTCAGTGCTGTTTTTTGTAGCCTTGACTAAATAACTATGATAGACCAACAAGACATATCGAAGTTTGAGGAAGAGGTCAAACCAATTGATATAAAGTATTACCTGATCAAGTATTCCAGGTATTGGCCTTTGTATTTGATGAGTATTGCCATTGCGATGACTGTGGTATTTTTATACCACAGGTATACAGTGGAGCGCTATGAAGTACAAGGGAGTATTTTGATCAAGCGGAATTCTTCACCGGAAGTGAGGATCTTGGATAGGTCCAATATATTTTCTGGGATGAACAATCTGGAAAATGATATATTGGTTTTTACTTCTAAAAACCTGGCTGCCGAAGCTTTGAAAAAGCTTCACTTTGATGTGAGTTATTTTGCGTCAACCAATATCAAGGAAGTAGAACTTTATGATAAATCGCCCATAAAGGTTCATGTGGACTGGGACCATATTCAGCAAGAAAATAGCTTGATACAGCTTACTAAGGTTGCCGAAAATGAATTTGTTTTAAATAAAGAGGAAAGAAGTTGGGTCAATTATTTTTCTGCAAAGGCCAGAGGACCTTTTGATGAAGAAATTTTAGATAAATCGTATAAGTTTGAAGAAGTCATTGCTTCCAACCGTTCTAAATTCTGGATAGAAGAATTACGTCCTTTAAAGGTTGGGGAAAAGCTATCCTTTGTTATTCATAATCCTACCTCTTTAATAGACCATTATGCGAATGCGGTGTCTGTTAGGCCCCAGAATAATTATGGATCAGTATTGAGGGTGACATTGGTTTCGACGATAGTCGAAAAAGGAAGGGATTATGTCAATGCTTTGATGGATTCTTATATAGAACATGATCTCAAGGAAAAGAATCTCATGTCCGAAAATACACTTAAGTTCATTGATGAGCAGATGTACATAGTGGAGGATTCTCTTAAGTCGGTGGAGAAAAGGATGTTGGATTTTAAAGTGGACAATCAGCTACTGGATGTGAATTCAGAATTTGGTGGTGTTTTGGGCAAAATCCATCTTTTAGAGGAGCATATTCAAGAGTTGGAGTTTGAGTTGGGGTATTTCAAATCCCTAAAAAAATACCTTGATGACAGGTCTAGTGATTATAGCGAGGTGTTGGCACCCTCTATGATGGGGATAAATGATGGCCTATTGAGCGGGATGACACAGACGTTGATGGATATTTCAATGGAGAGGAGGAAGTTATTGTCTGCGGTCAATGAAAACCATCCAGATGTGCTGAAACTGGATAAGCAAATAGAAAGATTACGGGAAAATATCTATGAAAACATTCGCAATCTGGTAGCCAATACCGAGGAAAAAAGAGCGACTGCAAAAGCCAAACTTGCGGAACTGGACAGGGAGTTTTCCAAGCTGCCCCAGGCGGAGTCCAATTATACCAATATCTATAGAGAGTATAAGCTGAGAGAAAATCTTTATAATTATTTATTGGAAAAGCGTGCTGAAGCCGGTATTGCCAAAGCTTCCAATGTGTCGGATAATTCCATTGTGGATTATGCCAGAAGAGGTAGTCTGATCTTTCCTCAAAAATCACAAAATTATGGGCTGGCTTTTGGTCTGGGTTTTTTTATTCCACTTGGTTTGTTATTGCTTTACCATTATCTGAACAACAAGATAATGGATCAAATTCAGTTGAAAAATTCTATTAGAATTCCCCTCTTGGGAACAATTGGCTTTAGTGATAAGGATACTAATATGTTGGTGGCCGAATTTCCAAAGGCAATTGTTTCTGAGTCATTCCGCTCTTTGCGGTCAGCATTGTTCTATATTGCCAGTGAAAAGAAATGTAAGCGCATTTTAGTTACTTCTAGTATTTCTGGAGAAGGGAAAACATTTGTGAGTCTGAACTTAGCCTCTGCAATGGCTTTGAGCGGCAAGAAGACCTGTATTCTTGGTATGGACCTTAGGAAACCAAGGATTTCTCAATACGTCGGGGTGAGTAACCGGAAAGGATTGTCTTCCTATTTGGTGGATAAAGCGAGTATGGAGGATATCGTGCAGCCAACCAAATATGATAATTTGTATTTTGTCCCTTCAGGCCCGGTTCCTCCGAATCCATCAGAGCTACTCTTAAAAAGTAAATTGGAAGACTTGGTCAATGAACTGGAAAAGGACTTTGATGTGATCATCATGGATACCCCACCTTTGGCATTGGTATCCGAAACCATGGATTTATTGAGATTTTCTGATGTGAACCTGTATATTGTACGACAGGATTATACCCATAAAAAATACCTTTTGATGATCAATGACTTATATGCCAATGATCAAATCAGAAATTTTTACTGTGTATTCAACGGTTTGAAAGCTGGAGGCGATGTATATGATTTTGGAGGATATAACTATGGTTATGGATATAATTATTCTTATATCAGGAAAAACAAATACACTGGCAATTACTACGAGGAAGAGGGTAAACCTGCTAAATCCAGCTGGGTGGCGAAGTTGCTTTCCATATTTAGGGTTTAGGTAGATCGAGTATTATCATTTAAGAGATGTTTTCGGCATTCAAAACCTTAAACATGGAGCTTGCTTTCAGGAGACATTCATCATATTCATATGCGGGGTCTGCATCATAGGTAATTGCACTTCCGGCAGCAAAAAACAATTCCTTCGTGTTCGTGTCGATAATAATACTCCTGATGATGACACTTAAATCAAAATCACCATTTTCTTTGATATAGCCTAAAGCCCCGCTAAACCAACCTCTTTTGAAATTTTCGTATTGATCTATCAATTCCATGCATTTGATTTTAGGTGCACCTGTCATACTTCCCATTGGGAAAGTATGGGAAATGATTTGATCGAAGCTGATATTGTCTTTGATCGTGGAGGATATGGTAGAGATCATTTGGGATATTTGCTTAAAAGGGTAAATACCAAAAAGTTCTTCCACCCTAACAGATCCGGGGTCTGATATTCTCGCAAGGTCGTTTCTCATCAAATCTACAATCATAAGGTTCTCTGCCCTTTCCTTTTCACTATGTCGGAGGGTTTCTTGAAGTTGTAGGTCTTCTTCTCTGGTTTGGCCTCTTTTTATGGTTCCTTTGATAGGTTGTGCAGTAAGTTGGCGACCTTCTTTTTTTATAAATCTTTCAGGAGAAGCTCCGATTAGGTATTGTTCCTTTGACTTGAAGAAACTACTGAAAGGCATAGGAGATAAGTACTGAAGCTTCAGGAAAACGGAAAGAGGATCTAGGTGTTCAAATTGAGCGTTAAATGCAATGCAGTAATTGAGTTCATAAATATCTCCTTCACGAATGTGATTTTGAATGCTTTTTACATTTTTAATATAATCTTCTCTCGTGGTGTTTGAAGTGATTTTTTTGATCAAGGGGACTTGGTATGAAGTACTGAATTCATTGATCTGCCCCATAATGGTATCTGGCTCCTCGTGTAAAACAATAATTTTGTTCCTTTTAAAGGAAATGACTAAGTCAGCTAGAAAAACGGATGATTCTGGACAACTTACCAATGGAGGGTTTAGGCTTTTAAGTCGTTCGAATTTATTTTTCAGATCATAACTGAAAATCCCAGCTTTTGCTCCTGGGTAGTTCTCAAGGTCATTCCAATCTATTGCGGTATTTCCAGCATATAAAATATGATCAAAGCCGTTTTTGGGATAGGGAATATTATTGGGATTATGGTAGGAAAGAAAAAGGTGGTTTTCGCAAGCCCACGAGATAGATTTTTCTAATATTCCTGAATGGAGGGGGTATTCCTTTCTCTTTTTTTCTTTCATGCATCAAAAATAAGGGAAAGGGTATAAAAAAAGAGGAACTCCGTGGAATTCCTCTTTTAATTATTTGCGGTTTACTGGTATTAGTTCGCTTTAATTTCAAAACCAACATTTACAGTGTTGTAAATGAATTTGTCTTTGGCCTTGTCAACAGCAGAGCTTTCGTCACTATAAGACAATCCCCAATCAGTTCTATCAATATTAAATCCGGCCTTGGCAGAAACTGTACCATCCTCAATTTTTACAGCTGCTGGAAATTTGATGTTTTTAGTTGTACCTCTCATGGTCAGGTTACCGCTTATCCAGTGCGTAGGTGTTTCCACCATTTGCTCGCTTAGCGATTTAGGGGTGTACTCGGTTTCGAACTCTTCTTTGTCCACAATCTCGGCATTGGCAGTGAATGGTTCTACAGAAGTCACTTCAAAAGTGGCTTTTGGATGGTTTGCTGCATCAAAGAAATCAGCAGACTGTAGGTGTCCATGTAGTTTACCATAGCTTTCTTCGGATTTTTCCAAGTCATGGATTTCAAGTGCTGTGATGTCAAAAGTGAACTCACCGCCAGTGATATCAGTACCTTCTATGCTGATTTCTCCACTGCTTACAGGGATGATACCATAATGCTTGCCAGCTGGCTTATAACCAGTCCACGAAACCTTACTTTCAGCTTCATTGACACTGATCGTTTTTCCTGTGGCTTCAGCTACCTCTTTGGCTCCAGAGGTCTCTACTGTTTCGCCTTTTTGTCCGCAAGATGCCACTAATAAGGCTCCTGTTAAGAATAATCCGGTTGTTTTGATTAAATGCATAGTTGTTTGAATTAATTATGTGTCAAATTTGATGTATATACATGTAAATTTAAAATTAATAAAAAAGGTTCAATGTCTAATGAAAAAAACTAGATTTGATTTAAATATAACGATGAATTGAATTGGATTGTTTAGCATAAAATTATGGCTTTGTTAAAAAAGATAAACGGGAAAGCACCTGAAATGGGTTCAGATTGCTGGCTTGCAGATAATGCAACGGTGGTGGGAGATGTAATAATGGGAGATAATTGTACGGTTTGGTTCAATGCCGTTGTACGGGGAGATGTACATGAAATTAGGATTGGCCACAATACCAATATTCAAGATGGAGCGATCATTCACTGTACCTACCAAAAGGCAGGAACATATATAGGGAATAATGTTTCCATAGCCCATAATGCGATCGTTCATGGATGTACTGTTCATGATAATGTTTTAATAGGAATGGGGGCAATAGTAATGGACAATGCAGTTATCAATAGTGGTGCCATTATTGCTGCGGGAGCAGTAGTTTTGGCTGGGACGGTAGTGGAAGCTAATAGTATATATGCTGGTATGCCTGCCAAAAAAGTAAAGGATACTGGTGCTGAAATGATGGAGGTAATTGATAGAACTGCGAGAAATTACCCAGTGTATTCCAAATGGTACCAAGAAGAGTAAATTAGTCTGGTGCCATTTTGGGGGTGACTTGACAACACCTGGCGATGATCTGTAAACCTATGGACTCGTAATTACTGTTAGGTCCAGTGATTTTCATGTTTCTACATAATAAAAGAGATAAGGTAAGCAGAGGGAAGATGCCAGGGTTATTGATTTTTGATCCGTTTGAAAGCCATCCTGGTGCTTGTCCTTTTAAAGTCCAGCCTCCCATAGACATCAAATATCCCATGAACCAAGGACGAGTGATATCAGCTCTGGTATAGGAAAAACTTACCTTTACATCTTGTTGTTTACTATCCTTTAAGGTAGTACTGAGCGAAGGCCAGGCTTTGGAAGCAGCTTCATCTGAAAAATTATTAGGTATCATATAAGAAGGGTGGTAACTTGTTTTTGGATTGAGTGTGCTACTTAGGGAGGTGGTGTCAAATTGGATTCTAGCATCATAAAAGCTTTTACCTACTATAGAAAGGTCCTTATTAAAGGAAGGCGTTCTGAACAATGAGGATTTTTTTGTTGGATTGATTTGTTTGATGCTACCTGATAAGAACCTGGAAGAAGCTTCTTCTTGAAGTGGAGAGAGTTTTTTGACCAAAGACCGAAGGGTATTTTGGTTAGACTGAATTCTTTTTGGAGAAGTATTTCCTGAAATGATATTATCGGCAATTTCCAGGGATATTTTTCTTTCCAATTCAATTATGGATTCCCGCTCTTGGTTTAAACTTAGTTTGTCTTTAATCGAGGAAGTTTTGGCTTGGGAAATGGTTCTCGATGAGAATAAGTTAGCCTCAGATGTACTGAAGGATTGATTCGTTGATTGATCAGAACTACTTTGATCAGTAATGCTGGCTGAAAGGATCAAATTGCCATAGACATCCTCGACGGTGTTGGCGCTGGGTGTGAAGTGGGTATTTATAAATGGGATGGGATTGACCAATCTTGAAATATTTTCAGTAGAGGACATTAGTCCGGAAGGGTTATTGGCCGTCCAAGGATTAATATATTGCTTGTCATCTAAAACCTCAGGAGGCCAAGAAAATAAAAACTGGATTTCATTCCCGCTAGTACCATTAAATGTTCCCTGTGAAAAGCCTGATATTAGGAGGTTTTCCAATTGTTTTTGGAAAAAGGTATCATTAAAAATAGACATGGAGATATGGGTTATGGTGAGATAAAAGAAAAATACGGCTCACCTGAACCGTATTTTAGTCAAAATATGAAAAATGATTGTAGATTCAGTTAACACTTAGTTTTGAAGTCATCGCTTATTTTTCCAGAATACTGGAGCTGGCTTTTTCTTCTTTATTGACCGAGCTTGGTTTTGGCGGTGCAAAAGGAACAATATTATTTACCCATCCAATAATCTGAAGACCGTCATTGGAAATGGTACTTCCGTCAAATTTGGAATTGAACTTTTTGTCCGTGCTTCCTGTGGCATAAGATCCACTGATAGAAAATGGTCCCCAGCCAAAACTAGCAGAGGTACTAAGCTTACTTTCTATCAAAGAAGAGTCCTCGTGAGAGAAATCGGCGGAGATTTTCAAGTCCCGTACAGCAATAAAGGAAGTGGGTAACAATGGAAATGGCATATTTAATTCCTGTACCCTGGTGCCATTAGATAGTTCTCCAGGTCCATATTGTTCTCCAAGATTCCAACCCTTCATGGAATAAAGCAGATTATTGTACCATGGTCGGTCAATCATAATTCTACAGAATTTGAATGAAACCTTAAGGTTTTTGGTGTCACTTGACATGGACTGGTGACTGTCTTCTTTATCAAAGCTTCCGCCCACATTCCATAATCCCCAACTTGCTTTTCCTCCTGCACTGATTTTAGAGAAGTCGGAATGTTCTGAAGTATGTATCTCTTTTGAATTTATGGTTACTTCAGTCCATTCTTCTGCAGCACCAGGAGCAAACCAGTTGGCAGGCAAGGCATAGGTTGGATACCAGACCTTATTCGGATCAGATAGCCCTGCCCTTTGATAGGAGTCAAAAGTTTCCCTTGCTTGCTTAAAAGCCACTCCTACTTGGTTATTGGAAGATTGAGATAGTACTGCCAACATGTCCTCGACTTTTGTTTTTTGAGCATTGATAAGGTCCTCATAAGCCATTTTTACGGCAGATTGGAAAGTAGGACCAAGCAAGGACCATTTTCTTTGGTCTGCAGGTTTTGACATGTCATATTGGAAATAGTTAGACATCAATGAAACCACTGCGTCATTATATGCTTTTAACTTCCTTTTGTAATTACTGTAAATTGGAGAGTCTACTTTTACCGTTACTGGTTTGCCTTCGTCATTATAAGTTACTCCATTGGTATGGAGGAAATCAAATGCTTTTTCGTAAGCCTCTTTGGCCTTAGGGTCCTCAGGGGGTGGGACGACTTGTGCATTGACAGTGGATTTATAAACCAAACTTAACCTATTGCCATTTTGACTTGTAATAGGGTTAATTGAGAATAAATTGTCCACCAAAGTGGAGAAATTTTCAACAGCCTCCATACTTCCGTCAGGATTGTTTGGGCTAAATGGATTGGCAAATTGGCTGATATCAATCTGCTGACCTGGCCAGTTGAGGCTTAAATACGTCTGGTCTGCCTGGCTTGTTGCGGGACCTTGGGTTCCTTCAGGCGGATTAGTGTAAGCACTAAAAAGCGTATCATAGATCGCTTGCATCATTCTTGAATTTTGATCTGGCATGACTTGTATTGTTTTATTGGTAAAAATTTAGTTTAGGTGCCCTAACGTCATGGGCAAAAATATTTCCCGGAAAACTGCGCGTACCAATTGGTCCTTTTTACTCAGTCTTGAAGATCAAATGTCATTAATTACTTACTATATAGATAGCGCAAAAATACCAATATACATTTTCAGGTATAAATACCTGTATAAAGGTGTTTTTCGTTGTTCATGTGTGGATAATTGTAAAAAGTATTGGTTTGTAGTTGTTTGGTCAAATCAGTTATGCTCCTCGATTTTGTATGGGGCTTTTTGGAAACTATAAATCAAATAAAATAATGCGGGTAAAATAAAAAGGCTGCCAGCGAGTAAAGCAATTCCCAAACTGTTTATAGTAGCAGGACCGGCGGCAGCATTTTCTAGCGTAATCGCACTGCCTTTTATCCGGATGAAATCAGGATATTGGCTGCTGAATAGGGTGAACAATATCAAGGTAACCTGAAAACCAGTGGTTAGCCTAAGACTGTTTACTTTCCCTTTTTTTAATTGCAGCCAAGAATAAGGCACTGAAAGAGAGGCTGCGATCAAAGCTACCAAACCCAGCGGATGTTGTAATAACTGCTGGGCCAAGGATAAGCCTTCATATTCTGCTGCCAGAAAAACCAAGCCCCCCATGATTACAGTAAGAACGTTCATTCTCAGGGCCTTTTTCCTAAATATTTCCTGATCTTCAACTGTGTTGGCTTCACCAATTAGATAAATGGCAGCAAGGAAGCCGCAGATTACTACCGTGAATATACCCACTGAAAAGGGGAAAATACCCAGCCAAGGATCAATATATGCAGTTACGAAGTCAGTTGCATTGGGGTCGATTCTTCCAGATATTACTGAACCCGCCAAAATCCCTAAAAACAGCGGGGTAATAAAGGAGGAATACACAAAAATGATGTTGTATATTTTTTGAAAATGATCCTTGACAGCATCATAATGCCTGAATATGAAGGCTGTCCCTCGAGCAATGATGCCAATTAACAATAGAGACAATGGGATATGTAGATATACAGAAACAGTGCTGTATATTTCGGGAAATCCTACAAAAAGGATGACAATGGTAATAATTAGCCACATATGATTGGCTTCCCAAATCGGTCCAATGGCCTGGTATGTAAGTAACCTAGTTTGTTCTTTTTTGGAAGCTTTAGTGAATAATTCAATAATTCCCGCTCCAAAGTCAGCCCCACCAAAAAGAAGGTAAAATAGAATAGAGATATACAAAAATGCAATTACGACGTAGAGCATGTTTTACTGATTTAGAGGAAGTGAAAGGTCTTGGATTTTATCAAGGTGATTGATTTGCCTGATGAGCAATATAGAGACAATGACCGCTAATGATAAATAAATCGTAGCATACAACATAAAGGAGTAAACAATTCCTGGCATGGGTGTTACCGCCTCGCTGGTCCTCATAATACCGTAAAGTATCCAAGGTTGTCGACCAAGCTCTGTGACGAACCAACCAGCTTCTACAGCAATAAAGCCTAATGGGGTCATCAAGGCTAAAAGCCCAAGAAACTTTTGGGAATAGATGTAGTTTTTCTTTCTCCATATTCCGAAAAGCCAGCTTATCCCCACAATCATCAGCAAGGTGCCACAAGCCACCATGATTTGAAATGCAAAATGGGTGATCAGTACTGGGGGATGTTCATCTTGAGGGATTTGGTCCAGTCCAGTAACTTCTGCATTGAAGTCTCCATGTGCCAAAAAACTTAAAGCACCTGGTATTTTAATAGCATAATTTACCGTTTTGTTTTCTTCATCAGGAATTCCCCCTATGATTAAAGGAGCTTTTTTTTCAGTATGAAAATGGGCCTCCATCGCGGCGAGTTTGGCAGGTTGTCTTTGCGCCACATCTTTGGCAGAAAGATCACCGCTTAGCGGTTGTAAGATGGCGGCTATGGCTCCAAGCGTCAAGGCGATTTTAAGGGCGCTTTTATGGATTGCTTCATTTTTTCCTTTGATCAACATGAACGCGTGGATTCCTCCAACAGCAAAACAAGTGGCCACAAAAGCTGCCAAGACCATATGCAAGGCTTGTGTGAACCATGCATCATTGAACATGGCGGCAATGGGATCGATATTAATGTATTCACCGTTTACAAAATCAAAACCTGCGGGGGAATTCATCCAAGCATTGGCGGCTACAACCAAAATTCCAGAGGCCAGGCCGCTGATTCCAACTACCACTCCTGTAAACCAATGGAACCAAGGGTTGAACTTTTT
Source organism: Echinicola marina (assembly GCF_020463795.1). Classification (NCBI taxonomy): domain Bacteria; kingdom Pseudomonadati; phylum Bacteroidota; class Cytophagia; order Cytophagales; family Cyclobacteriaceae; genus Echinicola; species Echinicola marina. The sequence goes on from NZ_CP080025.1 coordinate 2,817,475, forward strand.
CCATCCATATAGAAAGAATCCCAAGGCAATGGCTTCAATGAAGAAAGCTGTTCCTTCCAAAGAAAATGGCATACCGAATATAGGACCAGCGTGCTTCATAAATTCAGGCCATAATAATCCTAATTCAAAGGAAAGCATGGTCCCGGATACTGCTCCAGTCACAAAGAAAATGGCCACACCTTTGCTCCATGCCTTTGCGAGGATTTTGTACTTTTCTTGTTTAGTTCTTAGGTATTTGTAATGGGAAATGGCCATTAAAAATGGCATGATCATTCCGATACAGGCAAAAATAATGTGGAAGCCCAGGGAGAGGGCCATTTGTGATCTTGCAGCTAATAAATCATCCATGTGAAGAAATTGATAAAGAATGAATCCTGCTTGAATTTACGGTTTTTTGCCCATTGGGTTGGTTTTATTTTTAGTATTATTTAAGGATTGTTTAGAATAAAATAAGGTTGTTGGTGGTTTTATGGATTTTTTAGAACTTGTTCTAAAGATTTGATTCGATTGATTTTGCCAGATGCGGTTTCTATAAAATTATCTACAAAATAGATTGTTTTGGGATTTTCATAGCTCCCTAAAGTGCTTTTTATGGACTGAGAAAATTCTTTCAGAAAATCCGTATTTGGCCTTTGTGATTCAACCACAAGAATGACTTGCTCACCCCATTTTGGATGTGGGGCTCCCGCGATAAAATAGCGGGTAGCTGGAAGTTTTTTGCCAATAATAAGAGAAAGTTTTTTTTCAATTTCTTCAGGTTGGAGTTTAATGCCTCCAGAGTTGATGGTGAAATCAGCCCTTCCTTTCCAGATAAATTGTTGCTCATTTAAAATTTCCACCAAATCATTGGTGTGTAGTTCTGTCAAGGCCATGGGAGCCTTGATGATGAGTTTGCCTTCCTTGTCTTGACTAATTTGAACACCAGGAAGGGTATGGTAGGTTAATTTAGAAGCTGGAAGTATTGGGGCCAGGGCAATATGAGAAACAGTTTCTGTCATTCCATAAGTTTGATAGGCTTGAATCTCTAGCTTGGCAATTCTAGTTTTTAATTCTTCAGATATGGGCGCCCCTCCAATAATCAAGTGTTTAATGTTTTGGAGCGCTTTGGTGGTTTTGGGGGAAATGAGCGATGTTTCTACCTGTGAAGGAACCATGGCCACAAAATCAAGGTCGTTTTGATCAACGAAATCTTCAAGTGGATTGCTTTTCGGTTCAATTAGGGTGAGGTTACAGTTCCATTGCATAGCTCTTACTAACATCATTTTCCCTGCAATCATGCCGGTATTCAGACAGCAGAGCAAATGTTTGTTTTTACTTATTTTGAAAAAGTCCCCGGTGGCCTTAGCGCTGGATTCCATTTGCTGTCTGCTTACCATGATTTTTTTTGGTTTTCCCGTTGAACCAGAGGTTTGTAGCTCAAACTTTTCTCGCCCATTGAGCCATTGCCGGCAGAAGGTTAAGGATTCTTGATAATAATTGCTTAGCTCGGGCCATTGACCAAGTTGAATTTGCTCAAATGAAATTTTATGGTTTTGGATAAAAATGTCAGTCATTTAATTAAGTGATTATGGAGCAAATTACATTTTTTTGAGAGGCTTTGGAACGGAAGAGTAAGTAAAAAAATCTTTGTAGGTATCAGCCATTAATTGATATTTAAGCACAAATAATAATTTTGAGCCTGTTATCTTGCGCTAAAATTACCTTTTAATCTAATCAATAAGCAAAATGGAATGGAAAGTAGTTAAAGAATTTGAAGATATAACCTATAAAAAATGCGGTGGGGTTGCAAGGATCGCCTTTAACCGTCCAGAAGTAAGGAATGCCTTTAGGCCCAAAACCACTAGTGAGCTTTTTGAGGCGTTTTTAGATGCCAGAGAAGATACTTCTATTGGGGTAGTGTTGCTTTCTGCTGAAGGTCCTTCTCCAAAAGATGGCATTTATTCTTTTTGCAGTGGAGGTGATCAAAAGGCAAGAGGTGAGCAGGGGTATGTGGGAGATGATGGGATGCACCGATTGAATATTTTGGAGGTACAACGATTGATCAGATTTATGCCTAAAGTGGTGATTGCCGTTGTGCCTGGTTGGGCTGTTGGAGGTGGTCATAGTTTACATGTGGTCTGTGACCTGACCTTGGCTAGTAAAGAGCATGCTATTTTTAAGCAAACTGATGCAGATGTGACCAGCTTTGATGGAGGTTATGGATCAGCTTATTTAGCCAAAATGGTTGGACAGAAGCGTGCCCGGGAAATATTCTTTTTGGGGAGGAATTATTCTGCCCAAGAGGCTTATGAAATGGGGATGGTCAATGCTGTAATCCCTCATGATGAATTGGAAGATACGGCATTTCAGTGGGCTCAGGAAATTTTGGAAAAATCTCCAACTTCTATAAAAATGCTGAAGTTTGCTTTTAATCTTACTGATGATGGAATGGTAGGACAGCAGGTTTTTGCCGGTGAAGCTACAAGGCTGACCTATATGACAGAGGAAGCCAAAGAAGGGAGAAATGCTTTTCTTGAAAAAAGAAAGCCCAACTTTAAAGATATTAAATGGATACCTTAATCCATGCACCGAACAAGCCAACACTTTATCTTAAATAAAATGTGTTGGCTTGTTTCCGTTCTTTATTTTAACATCTTTTTGAAGGTTTTTAGTATTTCGGCATTTTTAACGCTTTCTGATTTTACTTCTAGGATTTTAGGCCTGATAGAGGGGTGATAAAAGTCCTCCAGTGCATTTTCTAATTCTATCTCATCTTTGGCCGTATAGTATTTAAAATTAAAATCCTTGGCTAAGTTTTCTGCTTGAAGGGACTGTTTGGTTTCAAAGAATTCTTCAAGCTCTGCTTGTTTGCTAGGTCCATCTATCAATCGGAAAATGCCTCCGGCTTGATTGTTTAAGAGAATAATTCGAAGGTTATTAAAAGGATAATTGTGCCAGAAGGCGTTTCGGTCATAAAAGAAGGCCAAGTCTCCAGTGATCAAGGTGACAAAATCTTTGGTGGTAAAGGTGCATCCTACCGCTGTACTGTTGGAACCATCGATTCCACTGGTACCTCTATTGCAGATGATTTCTTGTTTTCTTGGCCCTAAGAAATTTACATAGCGAACAGACATGCTATTGGCCAGGTGTAACTTGGAGTTGTGAGGAATGTGTTTCAGTACCTCGTAAATGGCTTTGAATTCTCCGAAATCAATACCTTCCAAGGCATTGGTTATTTTTGTTTCAAGTACTTTATTGGCGTCATACCAAGTCTGGTAAAATGATGTATTGGTCTCTCCAAGATAGGAATGGATGAATTTTAAAAACTGGGGAGTACCACAATAAATTTGTTTCGATAGGCCCTGATAGGTGTCGGGAACTTCTCCTCCCGCTTGAATATGCCAATGGTCTGCATTTGATTCCCGCAGAAATAGTTTTAAGGCTTTTGAAATAATTGATTTACCAAAGCTGATGATCAAGTCGGGTTTTAGGGCGTTTTTGTCTATCAGGGGAATTAACTGATCATGGTAGTTGATAGTATGTTCGGATTGTAGGTTGCTGATTGTATCCGTAACGATGATAGCTTGTTTTGCTTTTGAAATATTATCTAGAAGTTCCTGTAGCGCTTTATTAGGGAGTTGTTGCCCCGGAACAATAATGATTTTATCATATGAGTGAAGTTGAGTTTTAAGTTTGATGAGGGCTTCATCAGATAAGATCATTTCAGCACTAATCTGTTCAACGACACGAACAGGAATGCCATAATCGAATTTTTCATTTTCAGTAGGATAAAAGGGCTCTCTTAACGGGATATTTATATGCACGGGGCCAGCAGGGAAGCTTTGGGCAAGATTGCAGGCCTCGTTACTGATTCGATTAGCATGCCATATTTTATCCTTATGGGAAAAATCATCAGGAAAGCAATAATCCTTTTTGATATGTCTTCCATAAATTTTTTCCTGTCGAATCGTTTGGCCGTCCCATTGGTCAATCCACTCATTGGGTCTATCAGCAGTGATCACTATTAGTGGGATTTGTTGAAAAAATGCTTCTGCAACTGCCGGGGCGTAGTTCAATGCAGCTGTTCCACTGGTACAAACCAGTACAACTGGTTTTTTGAGTTGCTGAGCCATACCCAAGGCAATAAATGCCGCAGAGCGCTCATCTGAAATGGTTCTACAGTGAAGATCAGGATGTCTGGCAAAAGCCAAGGTGATTGGTGCACAGCGAGAACCTGGAGAAAGAATAATGTTATTTACGCCTTTTTTGGCGCAAATATTCGCTAGATCGATGAGTGGTTGAATGATCAAAATAGGCGCTTATTGAATGAATTTACCAATGATTTCACATTTAAGAGAGGTTTCCTCCCATTCTTTTTCCGGGTTAGAGTCTTCGGTTACTCCTGCGCCGGCATATAGAATGACTTCCCCATTTAAAATTTGTGCCGTCCGTAGATTGACATAAATGGAGGTTTGGTTTTCAATATTTACTGGCCCGATGAATCCAGAAAAGAAAGATCTGTCAAATTTTTCATGTTTTAGAATGAATTCCATGGCTTTGTCCTTGGGGGTACCACATACAGCAGAGGTAGGATGAAGAAGTTTGAGCATGACTGCCCCGAGTTGGGGGAAGTTGGTGGCTTCCATATCTACTCTGAAATCAGATCTTAGGTGAAGTAAATTGCCTGCCAAAACTGTTTTTGGTCCGTTTTCTTCATATTCTCTCAGTCTGATTTTTTTGAAGTTACTGACAATATACCTGCTGACCAGGGCTTGTTCCTCGATTTCCTTTTGTGTCCAAGCGGCATTTTTTATAGGGTTGTCGCCTTGGGCTCTTTGCGTGCCTGCCAATGCCATGGTGTAGAAATATTTTCCCTCAGTTTTGATCAAAATTTCCGGAGTTGCTCCTAGCCAGGTACCTATGTTAGGAATATGGAAAAAGTTGACAAAGGTATTGGGGTAAGCCTTGCATAAGCCTAAAAAGGTTTTTATCAAATCAAAGTTAGACTTAGGTTTGATTTTTTTGACCCTTGAGGGGACTACTTTAGCCATTTCCCCGGAATTTATGGCAGATATCCCTGCTGAAACAAAATTGATGAAGTCTTCTTTGGTTGAAGAAGCCGTGTCAGATAGTGTTTTTGGTACATGGTTTTGTTGCCAGAAGTTTTTGATGAAATCTTTTATTTCTGTATGTTTTGTTTGTTTGGAAAGGAAGTCCTCATCAAGCTCCTCAGGAGATATAGGCATATCTAAATCAAGTTTGATATAGTCTGTGGCTTTAAGAAAATAAGCTTTATGGTCTGCATCCTGAGAAAAAGTATGGGCTATAAAACCTGCAGGGAGTTGGTCCAAGTCCAAGTCGACTTTTTTTATTTTCTCGGTTTTGTCAACAATGACTTGTACCGTCGTACTCTTTGGAGATTTCCAAATAGCAATTTGATGACCACCTTTTAGTGCGTCATAGAGCTTCCAAGAGATAAATTCCTCTAGACAAATGGTCTTTGGTTGGGCGGTTGATATATCCATTATTATTTTTTATCCAGGACAGCTATGGTGATCCTGCTTATACAAATTAAAGTATTGGATTCAGCGTAGATTTTAATTTCCCAAACATGCGTTTTTTGACCAATATGAATTGGTCGGGCAATTCCTATTACTTTTCCATCTTTAACAGATTTGAGGTGATTAGCGTTTATTTCCAATCCAACACAATATTTTTTATCCGTGTCAATGCAACAGGTGGCAGCCACACTTCCAAGTGTTTCTGCCAGGACCACACTAGCTCCTCCATGTAACAATCCAAAGGGTTGTTTTGTTCTGTGGTCTACTGGCATGCTCGCCTCGATAAAATCATCTCCGATTTTTGTAAATTGAATACCCAGATAGCCGGACATGCTGTCCTGACCTAGTTTATTCAAAAAATCGACATCGAGGTTTTGATTAAATATCATGTATTTTGGAATAAAAACGTTTTCTTTGAAAATTGTAAACAAAAATACGGAATCTTGAGTACTAAAAAAATCTACCTCGTTCGTCATGGACAGACGGATTATAATTTAAAAGGTGTGGTACAAGGCAGCGGGATAGATGCTCCCATCAATGAAATGGGGCGGCAGCAAGCAGAAGCTTTTTATGATGCCCACAAGCATATTAAATTTGATAAGATTTATTTTACAGGTCTTCAAAGGACACGTCAGTCAATCGCCGGATTTTTAGATAATGGGACACCCTATGAATCAGTAGTGGATTTTAATGAAATCAGTTGGGGGAAATATGAGGGTGTTCCGATGAGTAAGGAGGAGCATAGTTACTACCAAAGCATGCTTCAGAAATGGTCTGAGGGGAACTTGGATTATAGTATTGAAGGAGGTGAATCTCCAAATCAAGTGTATAAGCGCCTAGAAAAGGGACTAAATTATGTGTTGGAGCAGGGAGGGAATACGATACTAATTTGTATGCACGGGCGTGCCATGAGGGTAATGCTGAGCTTGATGCTGGATTATGATCTGAGGTTTATGGATGTTTTTGAACATCATAATTTAGGATGCTATGAATTGACATATTTTGAAAATGGCCGTTTTATGATGGACAGATATAATAATGTCAAGCACTTAAAGCTTAAAGGACTGATTTGATCGCTTTTACCTGTTTTTTATCTAATGAAGCATAAAAGCTAGATAATAGGTCTTGATAACTTTCCTTGGATTCGCTCAAATCGATAATTCGGAAGGCTATTTCCTGTAAAGGCTTTTCCATGGATTTATTGATTTGAACCATTGTCTGTCCAAATTGACACTTGTCAAAATCACAATCAGGGACTTTGATAAATAATACAGCATCAGAATTGCCATTGTAAGTTTTTGTGTCAAATTTTTCGAAGAAATTTAGTTCTATGAATTCGGGGCTTGATTTAAGCTCTTTTAATTCTTTTTTGCTAAATATAACGACGAATGTTTTTTCTTCTGATGCTTTGCAGAACACGGAAGAAGTAATGAGGGTGAATAGGGTAATTAATAATAAATGCTTCATGAAGAAATATATAAAATTAATTACGAGTAATCAAGTGCTTGAGCTTCAATTGTATGTTAAAAAATCTAAATCTTCAAAATATCGTTAATGTGAGGTTTTGGATTAAGATAAAAAATGGAGATAAAAAAAAGGCTGTCAATTTTGACAGCCTTTTTTTATCATTTCTTGCTTTTTGCCTTTGTAGCTCTTTTTTTCTTTGGAAGTGTTTCGTCTTCGATCTCGTCAGCAACATCTGCTAGGATTCTTCCACAATGCTCACATACGATAATCTTTTTCTTTTCTCTAATATCTGCCTGTCTTTGAGGGGGGACGATATTAAAGCAGCCACCGCATGCACCTCTTTTAACTTCCACTACAGCCAAACCGTTCTTGGCATTGGCACGGATTTTTTTATAGGACTTGATAATTCTTTCTTCGATCTTTTTCGTAGCTTTTTCTCTTTCGGCCTTTAGCTTTGATTCTTCAGCTTCACTCTCGGCAACTATAGTGTCAAGCTCCTCTTTTTTGGTGTCAAGGTCTTTCTTCCTATCCTTAAGTGTTTCTTGTAGATCCTGTAAGTCTGAATTTTTTCCATCAATTCTCGCCTCAGCTTCGCCAATCTTCTTTTTGGAAACCTGGATTTCCAAATCTTGGAGTTCCAATTCTTTGGTGATGGCGTCATACTCACGATTGTTTCTGACGTTCATCTGCTGTTCCTGGTACTTTTTGATCAGCTTTTCGGACTCTTTAATAGCTTCTTTGTGACCTTTGATTTCGTCCTCAAGCGCTACGATGTCATTGTTGAATTTTTCTAACCTTGTCTCGTAACCAGCTATTTCGTCCTCTAAATCTTGAACTTCCTCAGGAAGGGCTCCCCGAATTTTAAAAATCGCGTCTAAACGGGAATCTATTTTTTGAAGATTATAAATGGCTTCAAGCTTCTGTGCAACTGTACTTTCCATGTACTATATGTAAGTTATGGGATTCGTAATGACTTTTGTCAAATAGAGTGCAATATTACTAAAATTTTGTGACAATATATCCAATAATAACTCTTTTGTGTGAATTTCACTTTCGTAATGTCCAATGTCTGATATAACTATTTGATTTTCAGCGTCAAAGAATTCATGGTATTTTATGTCAGATGTAATGAAAATATCGGCTTTTGCAGCTTTGGCTGCACCAAGTAAAAATATTCCAGCCCCGCCACAAACTGCTACCGTATTTATGGGCTTGTCTCTCAGGTGAGTATGTTTGATGACATTTAGTCCCATTGATGCTTTTAGATGGAGTAGAAATTCTTTTTCATTCATTGGTTTTTCCAGTTCCCCTAGCATGCCCGCGCCTACTTCTTGAAATTCATTGACTGTTTCCTGAAGATAATAGGCTACCTCTTCATAAGGGTGGGATGATTTTAGGGCAGCGATCACTTTTCTTTGTAGGTGTCCAGGGAAAATTAGTTCAATTCTATTTTCCCTTACATTTTCCGCCTTGCCTTTTTCTCCTATGCTTGGGTTGGCTTGATCTGAAGGAAGGAAACTTCCTTTGCCTTGAGTAGTGAAGCTACATTTACTGTATTCTCCTATAGCGCCTGCCCCCGTTGCATAAAGCGCCTCTAATACACTATCGGTGTTTTCGATAGGAACAAATGTCGTCAGCTTCATTAATAAGCCCTTTTTTGGGGCTAAGATCTGGGTGTTTATGAGGCCAATTTTATCACAGATTTTTTTGTTCACTCCAGTATGGATATGGTCCAAGTTGGTGTGTATGGCATATATGGCAATTTCGTTTTTGATGGCCTTAAGCACAGTTCTCTCTACGTAATTTTTTCCTGTAAGGCTTTTTAGCCCCTTAAATATAATAGGGTGATGAGCGACAATCATATTGCAGCCTAGAGAGATAGCTTCTTCTACTACGTCCTCAGTGACATCTAGAGTACATAGTATACCTTTTACTTCTTCATGAGGATTGCCAGTGATTAGTTGCGCATTGTCGTATGACTCTTGAAATGAAGGAGGGGCTATGGTTTCCAGGTAGGAAACTACATCTCTAATCAAATTAACCATATATTTGTATTTACCTTTTGATCCAAAATTATAAAAAATTAAGTAATGCAGCCCTATCAGTACTTTATGTATCCTTTTTCTCTTTTATATGATGGGATTACCCGTTTGAGAAATAGGATGTTTGATACGGGGGTGAAAAAGAGTATAGTGTTTGAAATCCCTACTATTGTAGTTGGAAATCTGGCTATTGGAGGAACAGGGAAGACGCCTATGGTTGAATTTTTTGTTGAGAATTTTAAAGGATCTCATGAGCTGGCTTGTTTGAGCCGAGGTTATGGTCGAAAGACTCAAGGTTTTATTTTGGCAGGATCTGGAGCAACTGCTGATGAGCTCGGAGACGAGCCCTTTCAGATTTTTTCCAAGTACGGTCATGAAATTACTGTAGCAGTTGGAGAACAAAGGATTTTGGCTATTCCGCAAATAATAGCAGAAAATCCAGCTACTGAATTGGTGGTTTTGGATGATGCTTTTCAGCACAGGTATGTAAAGGGGGACATGAATGTGCTGTTGACCACTTTTCAAAAGCCATTTTTTGAGGATCATGTTTTGCCCATGGGGACTTTGCGGGAAAGCCGTGAAGGGGCGAAAAGAGCGGATGTTGTGGTAGTGACGAAATCTCCGAAAGAATTAGAGGAAAGGACCAAGCAGGAATACATAGCGAAAATCCGTCCTTATGTGAAAAAACATTGCCCTGTGCTTTTTGCAGGGCTTAATTATGGTGAACCTTATAATGTTCGTAGTCATGAGAAAGCAGATGTTCAGAAGGTTGTTTTGGTCAGTGGTATTGCCAATAATAAATTACTGAAGGAATGGGTGGAAGCTAAATATGAGCTCCTAGAAGTGTTGGAATACAGTGATCACCACCATTATAATGAAAAAGACCTCAGGTTTATGCTAGAGCGTATGGAGGCTTATAGGGATGAAAATCCGACCCTTCTTACCACTGAAAAAGATGCTGTAAAACTTAATGCCAATAAATTTCTTCCTTATTTGCAAGAAATTCCGATTTTTGCGGTGCCCGTCCAGGTGAAATTTGAAGAAAAGGACAGGGATACCCTGCTGGACATGGCATCAAAAGTCATTAGAAACAAAGCCTATCAAAGTGAAGTGTAAACAGCTAATTGTCTTATTTTTATTCATGCTTGTGAGCAGCATGACCACCTTCGGGCAAACCAGTAGAGGGCAAGAGGCTACTGGTGAAGGAAAGCAGGAAGATCAGCAGCAAAGGAGAGGGGGGCTTATAGATGATTCTACAAAGATGGTCTATGGACCAAAAACTTCACTTTATTTTCTGGAAAAGAATGTTCGCTTCAATAAAATGGAGAAGACACCTTTGGATACTGGGCTGACTAATTTCCATAATTTTGAACCTGTTTTTAAAAGTGGAAACAGGTATCAGGATTTGGGAAATTTGGGAAGTGCAGCAAAGCCTGTATATTATGACCTTCCTGGGAAGATTGGGACTACTTCGGGTTTTGGTGTTTATGACCTTTACTACAAGTCGCCAGATAGTTTGAAATATTTCGATACTAAATCTCCCTACACTAAGCTGGAAGCTTTTTATGGTGGAGGAAACCGGAATATGTTGAATGTGGAATTTGCCAGGAATATCACACCTACTTGGAATGTAGGATTCAACTTTAACACTATTAGGGCGAGAAAGACACTGAACCCTAATGCCAGGGATGATAATATGGCCGAACAAACCAGTTATTCTATTCATACCAATTATCAATCTGATAATGGTAAGTACAGACTTCTGGCTAATTTTTCCCGAATGCACCATAAGGTTTTTGAGCAAGGAGGGATTATATCTCCTGAAGTAGACAGTACCTCTCTGTATTTTACCTATGAAGATTCAAAGGTTTGGTTGAGTAACAGTGAGGCGGTGGACTTGAGGCAAGATTATCATCTTTATCAGCAGTTTGAAATCCTTAAAGGCTGGCAAATTTATCATGTTACGGATTGGAGGAAACAAGGGGTCTCCTTTGTGTCTGATCTAACTACCAGTGATTCAGTATTTTTTAATCAGTTCAATCAAAACAGATTTATTAATCAAGATACTACCCAAAATTATCATCGATTTGTGGAGTTTAACAATGAGGCTGGTTTCAAGGGAGATTTTGGTCCCGTATATTATAATGCTTATGTGAAATACCGCAGTGGCTCATTGGGCAGCCCATATTTTGAAAGAGATAATAATTTCAATGAGTTTTATGTGGGAGGAGCTTTAAGGGGAGATATTAATGAGAAATGGTCTTTTGAAGCGGAGGGAGAATATTTGGTGCCTGAAGGGTATCGTTTAAGGGGCTATTTTATTTCCCCCTATTTGGATGTCACATACACCAAAGCCTCCTATAAGCCCACTGCCATGCAGCAGATGTACCGGGGGAATCACTATCGGTGGACCAATGATTTTTCCAATACAGGAGTAGATCAGATAAAAGGAGAAATAAAAGCAGATTTTGCCAAGCTCTCAGTGCGGCCTAGCCTGACCTTGAATAGAGTGAATAAGTATGTTTATTTTAACCAGAGTCAAGAGGCTGAACAGATAGACGGTGAGGCGTATATGGTGGTGCCTGGTATAGAAACGAGTTTTAGGTTTTGGAAAAAATTAGTATGGCAAAGTGAGGTGATTTATACTTCTATTTCTGGAGATGCTGCTGATAAGTTTAGGATTCCTGAATGGTATATCAGAACAAGACTTTTCTTTGACGGACCAATGTTTGACGAAAACTTGTTTATCCAGTTTGGACTTGAAGGCCGTTATAAAAGCGATTATTATGCGGAGGCATATATGCCAGCCACCCAGCAGTTTTATCTACAAGATGATTTTCTTATTGAGGCTTATCCAGTGGTAGATGCTTTTGTGAATTTAAGAATAAACCGTACCAGAGTTCTTTTCAGGTATAATCATGTTAATAGTAACTTATTAAATGTACCAGGCTATTTTGTGACTCCGGATTTTACAGGTTTGAAAGGTTCTTTGGATTTGGGAATAAGTTGGTATTTCTTTGATTAGATGATATGAGTTGGGAGGAAAGTACTAAAAACAAAATGTTGAATCTACAATTGCCTACCGATCCGAGGTGGGTAGATATTGCCTCGATGAATTTGGAGGATATATTGGTAGATCATGCATATTGTGAACAAAAAGCGGCTTCATCATGTATTTCTTTAATTCTTCGGTTTCCGGATTTGGAAGAATTGGTGGAGGTGTTGACACCCGTAGTAGCTGAGGAATGGGCCCATTTTGAAAGGGTGATGGAGCAGATCAGGAAGAGAGGATTTAAATTTGGGTTTCCCAGAAAAGATGAATATGTAACCAAATTGAATCAATTTGTCCGCAAAGGAGGTTCAAGGATTGCTCAATTGACAGAGCATTTATTGATGAATGCCTTGATAGAGGCCAGAAGCTGTGAACGCTTTAAATTGCTTTGGAAAAATATAGCAGATGAAGAGCTTCAACATTTTTATTATGAATTAATGATTTCAGAGGCGGGACATTATGTGAATTTTTTGGAATTGGCGCGAAAATACCAGCAGCCCGAATTGGTTAATAAGCGGTGGAAGGAATGGTTGGCTTATGAGGCGGAGGTGCTTAGGAATATTGATGTTCGCTCAGATAGGATGCATTAATTAATTGACGGCTTCATTTGGCTATTTTTAGGGGAATTTATTGGTTTTAGGAGGTTTTTATTCCTATTATGAGCCTGATTTTTATCCAGAACAAGGAAAGATTGAATATGGAATTGCTTGAAAACATTAGAGAAGCGATGCGGTCAATTAAATCAAATTGGCTAAGGACCATTCTGACTGGTTTGATCATTGCTATTGGGATTACTTCTCTTGTAGGGATGCTTACGGCGATAGACGGGATGAAAGCGCAGATTGAAGAGAGCTTTTCTGGATTAGGAGCAAATAACTTTGATGTTAGGACCAAGAGGGAATCTGGTCAGCGGGTTACCAAGGATGGGATTACAGAGAAAAGTTATCCTCCAGTAAGTTATAGGGAAGCTTTGGACTTTAAAGAAGAATACGGACGCAATGGATTGTCGACTGTTTATATAATGGTTTCAGGTTCTTCGGAGGTGAAAAGAGGTTCTGTTACCACCAATCCCAATACACGCATCACAGGGATAGATGAGAATTATTTATTGATCAAAGGGAATGATTTAGCGCAAGGTAGAAATTTCAGTAATGTAGAAATTCGCTATGGTAATAATGTTTGTATTATTGGAAGTGAAATAGCAGAAACGTTGTTTGATGATGGAGAAGAGGTAATAGGGGCATATGTGTCATTTTTTGGTAATAGGTACACGGTAGTAGGTTTATTGGAGGAGCAGGGGGCTGTGGGAGGTGATTCAGGTGCAGATAGAAATATTTTTATTCCTGTGGAGAATGCCTCTAGATTGGATCAAAGCGGTACTTTTAGGTATACAATTACAGCGGCTTCAGCGGATCCTGCAAAAATGGATTTTGAAATGGGGCAGGCGATAGGGATCATGAGAAAAGTAAGAGAGGATAGGGTAGGTCAGGAAGATTCTTTTGAAGTGGTCAAGTCCAATAATGTGGGGGAAAGTCTGGAGGAAGTGGCTGGGTATTTAAGGATAGGAGGTTTTAGTATAGGTTTTATTACTTTGTTAGGCGCTTCTGTGGGATTGATGAATATCATGTTGGTTTCAGTTACCGAAAGGACTAGGGAAATTGGCATCAGAAAGGCTTTGGGGGCTACCCCAAGAAGAATCAGGATTCAGTTTTTAATAGAGGCGGTGGTGATTTGTGTTATTGGAGGGATTTTTGGAGTGCTATTAGGGATGGGGATAGGGAATATAGTGGCAAGTTTAGTTGGTCCAGGAGGTTTTTTAGTTCCGTGGCTTTGGATGATCCTGGCTTTTATTGTATGTGTTTTGGTAGGATTGATCTCTGGGGTTATCCCAGCCATTAAAGCGAGTAGATTAGACCCTATTGAAGCATTGCGCTACGAATAAGTTTTAAACAATATCCGTTTTTCGTGGATCGGGACCATATTGGTTTTTTCCACTTTGACCTTCTTTGATTGCCAGGAAGATGAAGCCTATAAGGTTTACAGGTGGTGGAATCAGCAGATAGAGGGCATACTTCCAGTCCATTCCAATATCATGGAATCTTTTGATTGCTTGTACCAATAATAATACAATGGTGGTGATTAAGAGAATACCAAAAATCACAAAAGTCAGCCAATTGTGTTGTTTGATGGATTCATATATGAGCATCAAGCAAAGCAAATTTATAAAATAGAATATTATAAAAAGCAATAGATACTTTCTTCTGGTGATCCTTCCAGTTGGTTCGAGGATAGTTTTCATAGCTAGAAATTTTAAGCAATTCTATTTTTAGTTAACAATAAAATACAAATATTTGTTTGCTTAAGCTATGATGGTCCAATAAAAAAGCACGCTTATTACAACGTGCCTCCTTAATATTAGTGTTTTTCGTATATTGTTTCAGGTTCTAAAACCTCAACAGTGCCCTTTTCATTGATCTCGTTTAGGGTGACTCTTTTAATTTCATTGATTAGCAAAGGATCGTATTTGGCGGAAACTCGAATGTAATTTTCAGTAAACCCATGCATTTTGCCGTCTTCTATGTCCTCTTCAAACAAGACATCAGATGTTTGTCCGAGGTTTTCTTCATAGAACTTACGCTTTTTCTTTTCAGAGAGAATTCTGAGCATTTTACTGCGCTCATGTCTTGTTTTCATAGGGACGACTTCCTCCATTTCAGTGGCTCTTGTATTGGCTCTTTCTGAATAAGTGAAAACATGTAGGTAACTTACTGGTAATTCATTTAGGAAATTATAGGTTTCCAAGAATAATTCATCTGTTTCCCCCGGGAATCCGACGATGACATCTACTCCTATACAGCAATGAGGCATAAGGGATTTGATTTTGGTAACCCTGTCCACATAAAGCTCTCTTAAATATCTCCTGCCCATTTTTCTCAATATGGTATTACTGCCTGATTGTAATGGGATGTGAAAATGCGGTACAAATCGCTTAGATCTAGAGACGAATTCAATTATTTCATTGGTAAGCAAGTTAGGCTCAATAGATGAAATCCTGAATCGATCTATTCCTTCGATGTCATCTAAAGCAATGACCAGATCAGAGAATTTTTCTTTTCTTTTTCCATTTTGGATACCAAAGTCGCCAATGTTTACTCCAGTCAATACCACTTCTTTAACATCTGTTTCAGCGATCTCACTGGCAGATGTTAAAATATTATCAATTGCATCACTACGGCTTTTTCCTCTAGCTAGTGGGATTGTACAAAAGGCACATCCATAATTGCAGCCGTCTTGAACCTTAAGGAAGGTTCTTGTACGATCATGCATGGAATAAGCGTTATTAAAGGCAGTAGCTTCTTGGATTTCTGAAGCGAGTACCTTGGTTTCTTGTTCCTTGGCAAAACCATCAAGTAACTCAATAAGCCTGAATTTCTCGGCTGCCCCTAAGACAGCATCTACACCTTTGATTTCGGAAATCTCTTTAGGTTTTAATTGGGCATAGCAGCCAATAATGGTCACATAGGAGTTAGGAGATATTTTTTTAGCTTCCTTGACGATCTTTTTACATTTTTTGTCGGCATTTTCTGTTACCGAGCATGTATTAATGATAAATATGTCAGGATTATCCTCGAATCCCACTTTTTTATAGCCCTTTTCCTCAAATTGACGGCTAATAGTGGAGGTTTCTGAATAATTCAGCTTACAACCCAACGTATAAAATGCTACCTTTTTCAAACCTAACCTAATGTGTGTTTTTCAATGAGATGCAAATTTAAGTATATTATTTCAGATTGCAATTTCTGGTTCATTCTGAGGAATTTGCGCTAAAACAGTGGGTTTCGTGTTGATTTGAAGCTTTTTTTTGTGAAATAATGTGTTTTTTACAAGGATTGGCTCAAAAAAATACGATTTTTCTTTTTATTTCAGATTTTTGCGTATCTTCGCTACTGTTTTTAAACCACATTATTAAAACATGGCGACTTTACGACAAAAATCATTAATGATGGTGCAGTCAAGAGAGCAAGTGTCTTTTGAAGCTCCGTCTCACAAAATTTCTGATTATTATGGTTCTGAGGTTTTCGGTTTGACCGAAATGAAAGAATCATTAGCTCCAACCGTATACAAAAAGGTTAGCGAGGCGATTGAAAAAGGATCTAAAATAGATTCCTCAAGTGCAGAAGAAGTAGCTACCGCTGTTAAAGCTTGGGCTTTATCAAAAGGGGTAACTCATTACACTCACTGGTTCCAGCCATTGACTGGTTCTACTGCAGAGAAGCATGATACTTTCTTTGATGCACACGGTGGGATTGAGAAATTTAAAGGTTCAGCTTTAGTTCAGCAGGAGCCAGATGCCTCTTCTTTCCCAAATGGTGGTATCAGAACTACATTTGAAGCCAGAGGTTATACTGCATGGGATCCTAGTTCTCCAATGTTCATCTTTGAGAACACCCTTTGCATCCCAACGATTTTTGTTTCTTATACAGGTGAAGCGCTTGATTATAAGACTCCTTTATTGAAGTCAGTAGATGCAGTGAGCTCTGCAGCTGCTCAGATTTGTCAATTGTTTGATAGAAATGTGAAGAAGGTAACGCCTTCTTTGGGTGTTGAGCAAGAGTACTTTGTTATTGACAAAGCACTTTACGCTGCAAGACCTGATTTGGTGATGTCTGGTAGAACTGTATTTGGCCACAACCCTGCTAGGGGTCAACAATTGGATGATCACTACTTTGGTTCTATCCCAAGTAGGGTGAAAGCATTCATGAAGCACTTTGAGATTGAGGCTTGGAAATTGGGTATCCCTGTTTCTACTCGTCACAATGAAGTAGCTCCAGGTCAGTTTGAGGTAGCTCCAGTATTTGAAGAAATGAATAAGGCTACTGATCATAACCAATTATTGATGGACATGATGGACAAGGTTGCTGATCAGCATGACTTGAAAGTCTTGTTCCATGAGAAGCCGTTTGCCGGACTTAACGGTAGTGGTAAGCACAACAACTGGTCTTTGATCACTGATTCAGGTGTGAACTTGTTCCAGCCAAGCAATTCTGCTAGAGAGAATCTTCAGTTCTTGACTTTCTTGATAGCTACTATCAAGTCTGTTTATGACCACGCTGATTTGTTAAGAGCAAGTATTGCTTCTGCAGGTAACGACTTTAGACTTGGTGCTAACGAAGCTCCTCCAGCGATTATTTCTGTATTCTTGGGTTCTACCTTGACAGAAGTATTGGACGAACTTGAGAAAAACGGTAACATCAAGATTGAGAAAGGTGATAACATGTATATGAAATTAGGTATCAACAAGATTCCTGAAATCATATTGGACAACACCGATAGAAACAGAACATCTCCATTTGCCTTCACTGGTAACAAGTTTGAATTCAGAGCTGTAGGTTCTTCTTCAAACGTTGCTGGTCCAATGACTGCTCTTAACGTGATCGTGGCGGATACTCTTCGTCAGATGGCCAAAGACATTCAGGCAGAAATCGATAAAGGTAACGAGAAGAAAATCGCTATCGTTAATGTATTGAGGCAATACATCAAAGACAGTAAGAAAGTACGTTTCGAAGGAGACGGTTACTCTGAAGAGTGGGAGAAAGAAGCTGAGAAAAGAGGTCTTTCTAACTTGAAGAGCACTCCATTCGCTTTGGACGTTCTTTTGAGAAAAGAAACTGCTGATCTTTACGAAAGACATAGTGTATTGAATGAAACTGAACTTCATGCAAGGCATGAGATCAGATTGGAGAACTATATCATGAAGGTTCAGATTGAATCTCGTGTTATGGGGGACTTGGCATTGAACCATATCATTCCAACTGCTATTCAGTACCAAAACAAGTTGATCGAAAACGCTAACGGTCTTAAAGGTCTTGGTTTAGATGCCAAAGCTGTTGTGGAGACCATCAGTGAAATCAGTAAGCATATTTCTTCATTGAAAGATAATGTTCTAGCGATGATCGATGCTAGAAGAACATTAAACAAAGAGGAGGATATTGCTAAGAGAGCTAAAGGTTATAGCACAGAAGTGAAAGATGCTTACTTCGACAAAATCAGATATTCTGCTGATAAGCTTGAATTGTTTGTTGATGATGAGTACTGGCCATTGGCTAAATACAGAGAGATGTTATTCTTGAAATAAGGTGATGTCAGAATAGATAATAAGAAAGCCGGGTTTTGCCCGGCTTTTTTCATTCGTATGGATCGTATTGGTTGAGCTCAGCCAATTCTATAAATAGTTCGGATACTTTTTCGGTTACATCTTTGAAGTATTTTTCACCTTTTTCTTTTGAGGAAAGTTTTGGGTTACCGATTCCAGTGTCCTTGGTTACTCGGCTCCATTTTCTTTCTGACCAAGCCCATCCTTCACGGATTCCTTTTACCAATGATTTTCTTTCTTCACCTAGCCCGGCCTCATCCAGTGGACGGACCAAATTGGGATGTAAGTGCATGATTAAGCTTGTTTCCATTTCGTCTGCATGGTCTCCTTCATGCTCAAAGTATTCTGATTTATCCAGGGCTTTAAACCAATTGCAGCTTGAGAAAAACATGTCTGGATATTTGAGTCCCAATTCCCTTAAGATAGTTTTAAAATCATTTCCACCATGACTGTTTAAGATGAGTAGTTTTCTGACTTTTTGTCTATGGAGAACTTCTGCCAAATCATTGATAATGGCCAGTTGGGTACTTGGATTGAAGTTCATGTCAAGGAATATGTCTGCCTGTCCTGTATTTACCCCATATGGAATCGTGGGGAGAATCATTATTTTGGCTCCTCTTTCGTAGGCGATTCTCCCTGCTTCTTCAGCAATGGCATCGGCCTCATAGATATCTGTTCCGTAAGGTAGGTGGTAGTTGTGAGCTTCTGTCGCGCCCCATGGTAGTATGGCCAAATCTATCATGGCATCTTTTAAATCTTTCCAGTTTGCTTCAGCAAGCATGTATGGTCTCATAGGCAATTTTGATGGTTTTTGAGATGGATTTATTTTAAAGAATGTATTTTTGGTTCTGTTTATATTTAAAAAGGAGAAATATGGATCGATCACCAATCCATTTTCATAATATAATAATTTATTGTTCAAATTTTTAATGCCAAGAGGGGATTTTGGATTCTTAGCCCTATTTTTCTTTTTATGGTAAATGTTTACGTATTTAATAAATCTTTTATAAAAATTTTAATTATCAAATAAAAGTTGTAGATTTATTTTCTTGAATAATTGCCCTGAATTAGCGAGACCAATGAGTATCAGAAAAAGAATAATTACTTTATCATCACTATTTGCAGGTATTTGCCTGTTGGGACAAACAGTATTGGCTCAACAAGATAACTTGCATCGCCAATCTTCTGTGTATGAGGCTCCAAAAGATCCTTTGGTGGTAGAGAAGCTAGAAGAATGGCAAGATTTGAAGTTTGGGATGATCATTCATTGGGGATTGTATGCGGTTCCTGGTATGATAGAATCATGGGCACTTTGTTCTGAAGACTGGATCAATAGAGATAGTACTTTTACTTATAATGGATTTAAGGATTGGTACTGGGGCTTGAAGGATCAATTTAATCCAGTTGATTTTGACCCTGACCAATGGGCAGATGCAGCCGAAGCTGCCGGAATGAAATATTTGGTTTTTACAACCAAGCATCATGACGGTTTTAATATGTTTGATACCCAACAAACTGACTATAAGATCTCAGATGGGCCTTTCAAAAACAATCCAAAATCTGACGTAGCCAAATATGTGTTTGAGGCTTTCAGGAAAAAAGACTTTATGATCGGGGCTTATTTTTCTAAGCCTGACTGGCATTCCCAGTATTACTGGTGGTCACGATATGCAACACCAGACCGCAATAATAATTACGATATTAGGAAGCATCCTTGGAGGTGGAATAAGTTTAAGGAATTCACCTTCAATCAGATCAGTGAGTTGATGCATGGATATGGCGATATAGATATTCTTTGGTTAGATGGTGGATGGGTAAGGCCTTTGGAAACGGTGAATGATGAAGTGAGGGCTTGGGGAGCAAGGATACCAGAGTGGAGCCAGGATATTAATATGCCAAAAATTGCTGAGATGGCAAGGGAGGCTCAACCGGGTTTAATCATGGTAGATAGGACTGTCCATGGAGCTTATGAGAACTATCAGACGCCTGAACAAAGTGTTCCAGAAAGTAAAATTGATAATCCTTGGGAGTCCTGTATGACCTTAGGCCATGCTTGGGGTTATGTACCCAACCAAAAGTATAAATCGGTAACGAAGGTTGTACATACATTAGTTGAAGTGGTTGCGAAGGGTGGAAGTTTATTATTAGGAGTGGGCCCAACTCCAGAGGGGTTGATACCGGATGAGGATGTGAAGCGATTGAAGGGAATAGGCGACTGGCTTGATGTAAATGGTAAAGCGATTTATGGAACTAGAACGGTAGACTTCTATCAGGATGTGGATGTTTATTTTACTCAAAATGTAGATACCGGGAAAAGATATGCTATTAAGTTGATCGGAGAAGGAGAAGAAATTCCTGATTTGATTACTTGGTCTTCCGAGCAGCCTGTTAAAGGAAATAAGGTTACCTTATTGGATGGTGGTAAGAGATTAAGTGTCAAAAAAGATCAAGATGAATTACAAGTGAAAATATCAAATTCAGTAAAACATAGAATAAAGCAACAAGAAGCCTTGGTTTTTGAATTTGAGAATTAATAAAAATATTTATTAGGGTCAAAGCCTGGGGGGAAGGATTCCCTTCGGGCTTTTTTTTGACTACTATGGTGAGTTGGCTTATTGTTTGATTATTGAAGTCCAAATTTAATATTTGGTAAACAAGCCTTATCTTAGCGATTAGAAGAAAGATTTTTAATATGAAGGGGATTATTCTTGCCGGGGGATCCGGAACACGTCTTTATCCATTAACTATTGCTGTAAGTAAGCAATTAATGCCAGTGTATGATAAGCCGATGATTTATTATCCTTTGTCTGTCTTGATGATGGCCGGAATAAACGAGATATTGATTATCACGACTCCAGAGGATTCTGAAGCCTTTCAAAAACTGTTGGGGGATGGATCTCATCTGGGATGTAAATTTTCATTTGCTATACAGCCCAAACCAGAAGGGCTTGCTCAGGCTTTTGTGATTGGTGAGGAATTCATTGGTGATGACAAGGTGGCTCTCATATTGGGTGATAATATATTCTATGGCTCAGGATTACAGGAGACCTTAATGAAGCATACAAATCCGGAAGGAGGGGTAGTTTTTGCTTATCATGTTAACGACCCACAACGTTATGGTGTCGTGCAATTTGATGAGGAGCAAAAGGCGATTAGTATTGAGGAAAAACCGGAAAAGCCAAAGTCTAATTATGCTGTTCCTGGTCTTTATTTTTATGATAATAGGGTGGTAGAGATCGCAAAAAATATTAAGCCCAGTTCTCGTGGTGAGTTGGAGATTACGGATGTCAATAATGTTTATCTTAAAGAGGAGAAGTTAAGTGTTGGGATATTGAGCCGTGGGACTGCTTGGTTGGATACGGGTACCCATCAGTCCTTATTGCAAGCGGCTCAATTTGTGGAAGTAATTGAAGAGCGGCAAGGACTTAAAATTGGCTGTGTGGAAGAGGTGGCTTATAGGAAAGGTTTTATCAATAAGGAGCAGTTGTTAAAATTGGCCAGTGAGTTGGGTAAAAGTGGTTATGGTGTTTATTTGAAAAGGTTGGTTTAAATAATGATTTAATTAGGTCTTTTTTTCCAGAAGGGGAAAGGAGAAAGATACCTTTTTACGAAGAACTGACCTTGAATAAGCATGTCGTTCGTAGTGTTTGAGCCTTCATTCCCATCGAGATAATCAGAAAAAGTGCTTAAAAGTGTACCTTCAAATCCCAGGTCCCAATGGGGGCTGATACCCATGCTGGCCCCAATTCTAATCGGGATATAGATTGAGGTAGAGGTAGCGTCTTGAATCTGTACTTCGTTTGTTTTGGCAATTGCTTGTTCTCTAAAGACCATAATTATTCCCAATCCAAGTCCTCCATAGAAGTTGTATTTTGGTCTTTCGATGTGTGAATCATAAACAGAGAGGTAAAATTCGGGCATTAAATCAAGGGTGTAAGCGTTTCCCGAAAAAGCATAGGCTTTGTTTTCTTCACCCCATTGTATGGCCAGATCAGGGATATAATCCAGGTTACTGGAAACAGGCTGAAAACCAAACGTGCCTCTTAAGTTGGTTCTTCTTGATATTTTGGATGCTAGACCAAGGCTGAAGGCTGGGAAAATTGGGAATTCAAAATTTCTGTATGGACCTCCATTATCTGCATATATTGATGCGGGCCCTATTCCTAAGTGGGCAGAATACTTTCGGGGTGTTTTTTCGATATAGAAGTTTTGGGCACCAGAAAATTGGCTTGATATCAGAAAAAAAATAAAACTGAGGGACAATAATTTCTTGCTGATCATTTCTGGATTTTATGGCTTGGTTTACAATAGATTAGGTGTAATGTTAGGATAATAAAAACATTAGCAAGCATTGTACCATTTTTTGGTGTTGGAATAAATAACTTTGTTTTATGTGCTAATTTTAGTGTTAAGTATAGTTTTTGTTTAATACCTTTTCTATTTCATTTTAATGCCGAGAATATGCTTAATGGAATTCATCATATTGCCATAATTTGTTCAGATTATCCACAGTCAAAATGGTTTTATACTGAGGTTTTAGGCTTGAAGGTAGAACGGGAGGTGTTTAGGAGAGAGAGACAATCCTACAAGCTCGATTTATCTTTGAATGGTAAATATGTGATAGAGTTGTTCTCCTTTCCTGACCCGCCTAAAAGGTTATCAAGACCCGAGGCTTGTGGATTACGTCATTTGGCTTTTTCTGTGAAGGATTTGGATAAGACAGTTGATTTATTGGACAAAAAGGGAGTGGATACAGAAGAAATCAGGATTGATGAATGGACAGGGAAAAGATTTGTCTTTTTTTCTGATCCAGACGGTTTGCCTATCGAATTTTATGAAATGTAGGAAATATTGTAGAGGGGCAGAAAGTTCACCTGTCTTTGACGTGCTCAGGTATGATTTCGAAAAGCTTTTCGTTGGTTAAAGGTTTTTCAATGAAGCCTTTTACACATGTATATTCTTGGGATTTTTTTCTGTCCTGAAAATCAATAGAACTGGAGAGCATTAAAATAATATCATTTCTTTCCCGGCATTTTATTTCATATTGGTCCAAAAAATCCCAACCGTTCATTACGGGCATGTTGATGTCCAAGAGTATGAGTAACTTTTTTTCTGTTCCAAGCTTGATGATTTTTTCCAGCG
The DNA here is from genome assembly GCF_020463795.1 of Echinicola marina. Classification (NCBI taxonomy): domain Bacteria; kingdom Pseudomonadati; phylum Bacteroidota; class Cytophagia; order Cytophagales; family Cyclobacteriaceae; genus Echinicola; species Echinicola marina. The sequence continues at coordinate 2,840,872 of NZ_CP080025.1, forward strand.
CAACTTCTGCTTCAAGAAACTCATCGACATTAGCGCTTAGATTCGTTTTACCGATTAATCTTTTGTTGATGAGATTATTGATAGGGTCGTCATCTATTAAAACAATTGAATCAAATGAATACATCAATCGTGCCTTATAATTTCATGGTTTACTATGCCAATTCAAGGTAAGATACAATTATATTTTAAGTTTTGAAAAATTATTGGATCGCTGATTTGTACTTTTTTAATGTTGTTCCTTAGATATCCAGACAAAAAAATAAGGGAACTGATTATCAGTCCCCTTAAAATATATGTTTTCCAGTGTATGGAGGATGATTACATCATGCCACCCATTCCTCCACCACCCATTGGAGGAGCTGCTGGAGCTTCTTCTTTAACATCTGCTACTACACATTCGGTAGTCAATAGTAATGCAGCGATAGAAGCAGCGTTCTCAAGGGCCAATCTAGTTACTTTAGTTGGGTCAATTACACCTGATTCAAACAAGTCTTCAAACTTGTCAGTACGGGCATTATAACCAAAGTTACCAGTTCCTTCTTTGATCTTATTGATTACTACAGATCCTTCAGCACCTGCGTTAGCTACGATTGATCTTAGAGGAGATTCAATAGCTTGCTTGATAATGTTAATACCAGTGTCCTGATCATCATTGTCGCCTTTCAATCCGTCAAGGGCAGAGGAAGCTCTGATCAAAGCTACACCACCACCGACAACAACACCTTCTTGAACGGCAGCTCTTGTTGCGTGAAGTGCATCATCAACACGGTCTTTCTTTTCTTTCATTTCTACTTCAGTAGCGGCACCAATATAAAGAATGGCTACACCACCGGAAAGTTTGGCCAATCTTTCTTGAAGCTTTTCTCTGTCGTAGTCTGAAGTGGTTTTTTCAATTTGAGATTTGATTTCAGCAATTCTAGCTTCGATAGCAGACTTTTCACCAGCACCGTTAACGATAGTAGTGTTATCTTTATCGATATTTACTTTTTCAGCAGTACCCAAGTACTCAACAGTAGCATTTTCTAGTTTATAACCTCTTTCTTCAGAGATAACAGTTCCACCAGTAAGGATAGCGATGTCTTCCAACATAGCTTTTCTTCTGTCGCCAAAACCAGGGGCTTTGACAGCTGCTACTTTCAGGGCTCCTCTGATTTTGTTAACTACCAAGGTAGCTAGAGCTTCACCGTCTACATCTTCAGCAATGATCAAAAGTGGCTTGCCTGACTGAGCAACTGGCTCCAAAACAGGAAGTAATTCTTTCATGGAAGAAATCTTCTTGTCATAGATCAAGATATAAGGATTCTCCAGTTCAGCTTCCATTTTTTCAGTGTTGGTAGTGAAGTATGGAGAAAGGTAACCTCTGTCAAACTGCATACCTTCTACAGTTCTAACTTCAGTTTCAGTACCTTTAGCTTCTTCTACAGTGATAACGCCATCTTTACCCACTTTGTCCATGGCATCAGCTATCATATTGCCGATTTCCTCGTCATTGTTAGCAGAGATAGTACCTACCTGAGCGATTTCTTTAGACGTAGAGATTTCTTTAGAAGTAGCTTTCAGTTCAGCTACAACCGCTGCTACAGCCTTGTCAATACCTCTTTTAAGGTCCATTGGGTTAGCACCGGCTGCTACGTTTTTGATACCTACGTTGAAGATGGCTTGTGTCAATACAGTAGCTGTAGTAGTACCGTCACCTGCATTGTCAGCAGTTTTGGAAGCTACTTCTTTCACTAGTTGAGCACCCATGTTTTCGATAGGTTCTTCCAATTCAATTTCTTTGGCTACAGAAACACCATCTTTAGTGATCGTAGGTGCACCAAATTTTTTGTCAATAATTACATTTCTGCCTTTTGGGCCTAATGTTACTTTAACTGCCTCAGCAAGAGCGTCAACTCCTTTTTTTAGTTTGTCTCTTGCATCTGTATCGAAAAATAATTCCTTTGCCATTTTAATTTACTTTTAATGTTTTGTTTGATTAAACTTTTAAAGTGGGGGGTTAGAGAATAGCAAAAATGTCTGATTCTCTCATGATCAAATAGTCAGCACCTTCAACGGATAACTCAGTACCGGCATATTTGCCATAAAGTACAGTGTCACCTACTTTTACGGTAAGTGGTTCGTCCTTTTTACCGTTTCCAACAGCTACTACAGTGCCTTTCTGTGGTTTTTCTTTGGCAGTGTCAGGAATATAAAGTCCAGATGCTGTTTTCTCTTCAGCTGCAGCAGGCTCAACTAGAACTCTATCTGCAAGCGGTTGGATGTTCACTTTTGACATAATCTTATTGTTTTTTTTAGGTTAGTTCTATGTTCTGAATGCCTCTATTACATTTCTTGTGCCAAGTGAAAAATCCATCAATTACATGACAGAAAGTCGGAAAATAATGGAGAGGGGTGTCAGGTTTGACGCTTTGAAGTTGATCTTTCTGTCAATTTTGCTTTTTTGAAATTCGCTTCTATGTCAGTTTTTTATTAAATTTTATAAAACTATATCCTCTATGAAAACATTGTCAGATAACTGGATTGTAGAAGGCTGGATTGATTTTGAGTATAAGAAATATTTGCTTCTGGCTTATTTGAAGCAAGTGGACAGGCATTTCAGTAAGGCCAAGTTATATCCTCCTCTTGCTGATTTGGTAAGGCATTATGAGACCCTGATGGGCTTTTCTAATAAGAAAGAGATGCTCAAACAAGCCTTCCCCAAGAGATTGACAGGTGTAGACTATAAAAAGGCGGAGCTGAAAAAGACCATGGATATGCCCGATGATGAAATGATGAGAGAACTGGAAGAGATAATGGCTTATTCTATACCAAAGATCAAAGAACAGATAGAGCAAGGTAAAACCATCTATGAATTGATTGAAAGTAATCTTGAGATAGAACCGATTGGTTTGAGTCCTATCTATCAAAAGGAAGGTTATGTGTTTTTTTCATTTGATCACTCATCTGAGATATTCATCTACCGATATAAAGTTAAGCTTTTTGAAAATAGCTTTGAAAAATTAAGGGGGATCGCTTTTAGTTATTTGGATAAACAGAAAAATTCACTGGCTCACAGCTTTGAACAGATCAAGCTAGAATTGGTCAAGACTAATAGAGATTTGCCCAATCCAGCGACTTGGAGAGTCCATAGCAAAAAGCAGGTGCCCTTGTTAGAAACGGTCGTTCCTATTAGCAAGAAGGCTTTGATGAAAAAGATTGCATAAAAAAAGCGCCCATTTATAGGCGCTTTTAATTTTATTTATTCTTTCTTTTGGAGTAAAGAAGGTTCTTTTTCATTCAGAATGGGGGCAGGTCCAGATTTTGTTTCTGTTAGTTCTGCTTGTGCCTCTTTTAATTTCTGTCTTCGGGTTTCTCTGTTTTTTATTACCTCGTCACCTGGTTTTCCAAATAGGATTTTATAAGCTTCTTTTGAATTTTCGGCTTGTTTTAAATCTTTTACAATATCATACCACTCGTGAAAAACTAGATAAACAGGGTTATAAGAGGTTACTGGTTTAGTGATGCCATAATTAGGTCTTTCTCCTTCCGCCATGAAGGTTCCGAACATCCTGTCCCATATGATAAAGGTGGAACCATAGTTTTTATCCAGATAATGCTCGTCACTGGCATGATGTACCCTATGGTGGGAAGGAGTGGTGAAAATATATTCAATAGGCGCTGGCAGTTTTTGGATATATTCGGTATGAATCCAAAACTGGTACAATACTGCAATTTGATGGCAGATAAAGAATACAAAAGGATCAAAACCTATCATCACCACCGGGATAAAAAATATGAATTTGATATGCTGGGTCCAGCTCAGTCTAAATGAGACAGAGAAATTATATTTGCTGGAATTGTGATGAGTGACATGGGTAGCCCACCAAAACCGCTGTTCATGAGCGACTCTGTGTGCCCAGTATCTCGCAAAATCAATGGCTATAAAACATGGAATAAAGGACCACCAAGTTGGTGGAATTTTCCATGGAACGATATTCCAAAAGAACAAAACAGCGGAGAATAGCGCTACCTTGATTAACGCGCTTATGCCCACGTTGATCAGGCCAATTGACGATGCCGCTAAGAAATCTTTGCCATCGTATGAATCTCTGTTTTTGTAAATACTTAATCCCCATTCTGCAAATACCAATGCGAACATTACAGGTGCAGCCCATAAGATGATATTAGGCCAGTCATTTGCTCCTATATCTTCAAGGCTTTGATAGTTTTCAAACATAAAATATAATTTAACTGTTTTGGTTTAGCATAAATTAAAAGGTACTACTAAATCGAGATAGTGCCAAAATTAAACGGGTTTATTAACAAATATTTAGAAAAATAATAATCCTAAAACAAAAATAGCCCGTTTGATAAACGGGCTATTTGAAATCTCTTAATTTATATGCTTATTCTGCACTATCAGTAGAAGTGGCTTCTTGTTCACTAGGAAGTATGCTTTCGCTTTCGCCAAAAGCTGGTGTTATCCCTTGCTCTTTAGCGTTTTCTATATTGGGAGAATTATACTCGTCTCCCACAGAAGCAGTTTCGTTAATAAACGCGGAGGAAATTAGGGAAAGCACTAGGATGGCGATAGCCAAAACCCAAGTGGATTTTTCAAGAATATTTCCAGTTTTGGTAACCCCCATGATTTGTGAAGCACTTCCTCCAAATGCAGCACCAACACCGCCTTTTGAGTTTTGGCCCAAAATCACTAGTACCAATAATACGGCCAAAACGATGATGACACTGATTATTAAAGTAAACATATAATATTGAATTTAATCTTTTAACTCTTTTATTAAGTCCGCAAAATAAGCCTTTTTCTTCGGAAATTTCAAAATTAATTTCTCATAAATTTCTTTTGCCTTATCTTTTTTGCCTTGTTTGGTCAATAACTTGGCATAAGACTCAGATAGTAGCTTGTCACTAAGTTGGGTGCTTTTTACCGATAGGTCCTGAAGCTTATTGCTGTCTTCATTTTCCTTGATCGTAGCCATCTTGATTTCCTTTTTACTAAAGGCTTTAATGATGTCTATTTGTTCTTTTTTGCGTACGTCCTTGATGACCTTTTTCTCCTTTTTTTTGATAGTCTCTATTAGGTCATCTCCGGTTTTTTGCCTTCTCTTTGCTGTTTTTGATGATTTTTCTTTTGGCTTTTCAGCAGTACTGGACTTTGGTGGTTCTTTTTTGCTTTCCTTAGGAATTGTAGTTTTTTCCGCTTCTTGGTTTCTAAGCTTGGAGAGATTTTCTTCCAGTTTTTTCAAGACCTCAGCACGACTACTGCTAACAGGGCTTGGCTTAGGATTTTCTTCAATTTCACCTTCTTTCTCCCTTTCTGTAGGATCAGACCTGTCGTCTGATATGACAGGCTCTTCATCTTTGACAATTTGGGGCTCATCTATCGTTTGCTGCTCCGCCAAAAAAGGTAAATCCTGTTCGATTAAGGTTTTGAGCCAGGATCTGTCCGGGCTTTGTACAGCCGCCCAGTGCAATAATTCTTTGGACTCTCCTTCAGATACATTTAGCTCGTATTTGGCTGCAAGAACCTTTGGTACCAAGAAATAGGGGAAGGTTTCATGAAGCTTAATCAAAGCTTTGAAGTCTTCCTTTTCAAGATTATTGCCTTTTTTTATGATACTTAAAAGTTCAGCTGCATTCACAGGTTTGTCCGTTTGTTTAATTATCTAATTTAAAGAAAATTACCAATTAGCCACAGTTGAAGTGAAAATATCCTGAATGATGTTTTCGAAGATAGTGTCGATCAACTCCGTTTCTACAGTTAGCAAAGATGTGCTTCTTGGGTCATAATCCTGATAAAAGGAAAAGGTCTTCTTCGTGTCTTCCTCCTCATTGGATAGGTTCATATAGTTTACTTCCACCGCTATGGTTAGCCTCATCTGTCCAGCCCTATCTGGCTGGTTAGGATCAGTGCTGGAAACAGTGGCCTGTGGAGTGATACTGTACCTTGTGATCGCTCCTTCAAACTGGAGATCTCCATTGTTTTGGACCAGTTCTAATTGGGTATTTCTTTGGAAATAATCCTTCAGGGACTCGGTAAAGTTCTGTCCCATATTGGCAGGGCCTCCCCCAGAATCATTAAAGAAGTTGGCTACAGAAAATGACTTGGTGACATTATAATCCAAGGTAGTTCCCGTAAAACTGTACTCTACCTTGCAGGCTGTTAGCAGTAAGAAAGGGCAAAGCAAGTAGCCAATGATGAGTTTAAACCTACTCATTGATATCATATTGTTTGATTTTACGATATAAGGTTCTTTCTGATATTCCCAAGTCCTGCGCAGCGTATTTTCGTTTATTATTGTGTTTTCGCAGTGCTTTAATGATCAATTCTTTTTCTTTTTTTTCTATAGAAAGTGAATTGTCATCTTCCTCGTGCATAATATCTTCAATGCCTTCATCATCATAGTCTTCATTTTTTGAAGAAGAGCCGGATTCTAAAATAATCGGCAATGAAGATTGGGGTTTTTCATTACTTTCTTCAAATGGAACTGAGGTCTCCATGTCTTCAAACAGCGAGTGGTGCTTTTTGATGATATTGGAATTGATCTCCCCAGATTGGTAGGTTTCTAGAACCAGTTTTTTCAGGTCGGTCATATCCTTTTTCATGTCGAATAAGACCTTATAAAGGATTTCCCTTTCTGAAAAATCATTTGATTTGTCACCTTCTTTTCCGCTTCCGTGGGCATATGGAGCAGGCAAGTTGGATTCAGTGGTAGGGAGGTATTTGGCCATGGTGATAGCATTTACTTCCCTGTCTTCTTCCAGTAAGGATATTTGTTCTGCCAAATTTTTTAATTGCCGGATATTTCCTTTGAAAGGGAACTTAAGCAATAATTCTTTGGCTTCACTGTCCAGGGAGATAGGGGTTACATTGTATTTTTCAGAAAAATCAGTGGTGAATTTTCTGAAAAGTAAGATAATATCTGTCCCTCTTTCCCGTAACGGTGGGACGTATATGGGGACTGTGTTCAGCCTATAATAAAGGTCTTCTCTGAATTTGCCTTTTTCTACAGCCTTGATCAGGTTGACATTGGTAGCCGCTATTACTCTGACATCGGTTTTCAGGACCTTAGATGAACCTACTTTGATGAATTCTCCATTTTCAAGAATTCTAAGGAGCCTGGCTTGGGTTCCCAAGGGCATTTCTCCAATTTCATCCAAGAAAATAGAACCACCATCAGTAACTTCAAAATAGCCCTTTCTAGCTTCATGAGCACCTGTAAAGGAGCCTTTTTCATGCCCGAACAATTCGGAATCAATGGTCCCTTCTGGAATAGCTCCACAGTTGATGGCAATGAATTTGCCATGTTTGCGCTTGCTGATAGAATGGATGATTTTGGAAAAAGATTCTTTACCACTTCCACTTTCCCCAGTGATCAAGACAGTCATATCAGTAGGAGCGGCCTGCATAGCCACTCTGATGGCATGGTTTAATAATGGGCTGTTACCGATTATGCCAAAGCGTTGCTTAATGGATAATACTTCTGCGTCTGAGATCATAAATTCTATATCCTTTTTTAATTTATGAAACTACTTCTCCGAATAAGGTTGCAGCAGTGCAATCAGTTATTTTAACACGGACATAATCTCCTTTCTTATAGTCTCCTTTATTGAAAATCACCACTTTGTTGGCGGAATTTCTTCCTTTTAGCTGCTCCTCAGACCTTTTTGAAGTGCCTTCCACCAATACCAATTGTTCTTGTCCGACATCTAGCTGGTTTCTTTCTAATGAGTGTTGGGATTGTTTGTTGATGATTTCCTGCAGACGCCTTTTTTTGACGTCCAAAGCAATGTCGTCTTTGTATTTTTTGGCAGCAAGGGTGCCAGGTCTTTCTGAATAATAGAACATATAGGAGAAGTCATATTTGACGATGTCCATCAAACTAAGCGTTTCTTGATGTTCTTCCTCTGTTTCTGAACAGAAACCTGCAATCATATCCGATGAAATTCCACATTCTTGACCAAGGATTTCCCTTATTTTAGCTACTCTTTCTAGGTACCATTCTCTGTCATAGGTACGGTTCATTAAGTCGAGTACCCTGCTATTGCCACTTTGAACAGGTAAGTGGATATACTTACAGATATTATCATACTTTTTCATGGTGTAAAGTACTTCGTCTGTAATGTCCTTAGGATGGGAAGTGGAGAATCTTACCCTCAGCAGAGGATCAACCTTTGCGACCATTTCCAATAAATTGGCAAAGTTGATTACTTTACTTACAGCATCTTCCTGCTTGTTCAATCTAGCTTTGTTGTTTTCTTCAGGAGACCATTTAAAGCTGTCTACATTTTGGCCCAATAAGGTGACTTCCCTGTATCCTTGGGCAAAAAGTTCTTGGGCCTCTTTTACTATAGAGTGTGGATCTCTACTTCTTTCTCTCCCACGGGTAAAGGGCACAACACAGAAAGAACACATGTTGTCACAACCTCTCATAATGGAAATAAAAGCACTAACTCCGTCTGAGTTTAGTCTTACTGGGGAAATGTCTGCATAGGTTTCTTCTCTTGAAAGGAAGGTGTTGACACCTTTATCTCCCTCTTCAGCTACTTTGACCAAGTTAGGGAGGTCTCTGTAGGCATCTGGTCCCACTACCACATCTACCAACTTCTCTTCCTCCAGCAATTTGTCCTTTAGTCTTTCTGCCATGCAGCCCAGAACACCTATGGTGAGTTCGGGTTTTTCCTTTTTGATACTTTTAAATTGGGTCAGCCTTTTTCTTACGGTAAGTTCGGCTTTTTCCCGGATAGAACAGGTGTTTAAGAAAATCACATCAGCTTGCTCGAAATTGGCAGTGGTGTCAAATCCATTCTCTTTCATTATGGAAGCAACGATCTCACTGTCAGAGAAATTCATCTGACATCCATAGCTCTCTATATACAGTTTTTTCTGTTTTCCTGTATTCTCCTCTTCCGTGATTTTGTAATCACATGCCTGCGCCTCTTCTGCAGGAATTATATCAATGTCTTTGATAATGTTTTCCATATCGCTCATTCTATCTAATTGAGTTGCGAAATTAATAAAATACCGACAAAATGACAGATTTTTATCTGTTTAAGTTTACGCCGAATTTTAGGATGGGTTATCATTGTCATTTCCAGCAAGTCAAATGGCCGAAAGATGGAGCTTACTCTATGATTAACAGTAAGCAATAAAAGGTATGGGTAAAGTTCCATTTTAAGACATTCCAAGGCATCAAAAACTTCAATGATGAAGAAGCTTCGGAGATGAAGACCAAAGACATGGACTTTGCCCAAAGAGATTTGATGAGCCAAGATGAGCAGGAAAATACCATAAAATATAGTATCCGCGATGAGCGGCGGCTCTGGACCGAAAAAACAGGAGATCATTTATAGACAGTTTTGTCACTGGTTCCGAATGGACGAGGAGTTCGGGGCAAAAGTAGCCGAGGGACTGGGGGTAGATGTGGAAACTGTAATGACCTCTATGAACGGCATGCATTAAATATCCGAATATTGATATATGAATAAAGGTTTTTGGAGGACTTTGAAACAATTTCTTTTTGTATGACTTTTACTTATTTATCTTTGATTAAATGTTGAAAAAATTGATTTGAATAAAGTAAAACAGATATTATTTAAAATTTTTAAGGTATTGTTAAAAATACTTCTGGGGCTTTTATTGTTTGTTTTTTTGTTGTTTCTTTTTGTGCGAAGCCCTTGGGGACAGGACTTTATAGTGCAAAAGGTGGTCAATTATGCGGCTGAAAAAACGAGCACTAAAATTGATATCGATAGGCTCTATTTTACGTTTTCGGGAAACCTTTATTTGGAAGGACTGTACTTAGAGGACGCGAAAGGAGATACCTTGATATACTCCAAAAAATTGGAGACAGGAGTCAAGTTGATGCCACTGATCAAGAATGATGGCATTCATATCAGTAAGGTTGAATGGTCAGGTTTGAGGGCTAATGTTTTTAGAGGAGATGAAGGTGTTTTTAATTTCGATTTTTTAATAGAAGCGTTTGTTGGACAGGCAGGAAATGACAGCATTGCAGCCAGCACGGATAAACAAGGAGAGGGGATATTTCCTGAAATAGGCATTGGCCCGATTGATCTTAGCGATTTTAAACTGAAGTATGAAGATGAAGTATTGGGGATAAAAAGTAGGTTAGCTTTGGGTAGCTTGGATGTCAAAATTGAGCAGCTTGACCTGAAAAATATGGGTTTTTATATTAGTGATTTTCAATTTAGGGATTCCGAAGTTTTTTATGAACAAAGTAAGCCATTTCCACCATCAGAGGATGATACTGCATCAGCTGTCCTACCGCTTGTCATTATAGATAATTTTCAAGTAGCAAAGGTGAAGGCCTTTTATGAATCTATTCCTGATCAAATTAGTGCGCAGCTTGATTTGGGGGAATTATTGGTCCAATTACCCGAAGCAGATTTGGTGGGACAAAAAATTGACTTGAGAAAATTATCCCTGTCCCAGTCTAAAGTGAAAGTGAACTTGCCAGCTACATCCACAAGTAAACTACCTGATGAGGAAGAGTTGGTAGAGGAAGAATTTGAATGGCCAGACTGGACCATAGATATCGGATCAATTGATTTGTCAAATAATGAAATTGCATATGCTTTGGGAGCACAAGCACCCAAAAAGGGAGTGTTTAACTCCGAAGCGATGGATATTAGGGATGTTAATTTCATGGCCTCCCAATTGTATTTCAATCGATCTGGGTTGGGACTTTCTCTTGATCGCTTTGATTTCAATGAAAACAGTGGCTTTACTCTGAAGGAATTTGCTTTTCAGCTTGATATGGACCAAAATGAGTTGAAGCTTCAGGGACTTCAATTGGCGACCCTAAACAGCAATATAAGTGGGGCAATGCATCTTGATTATTCTTCTATAAGCGAGTTGATCTCTCAACCAGAAAGAACAGGGTTCAATTTGGATATTCCGCAGATAAATTTGTCTATTAAAGAAATTTTTCCCTTTGCTCCTGAGCTTAAAGAGGACCCTTACATAAAGGCACTTGCTGAGCAGGGGGTGGAGGGTGAGATTAAGTCCAATGGAAGCTTAAACAAGATAACTCTTTCCTCATTTGATTTTAATTGGGGGGAGCATACCAAGCTCGTGGCAAATGGGAACATCTTGGATCCCATGGATGTAGATAAAGTTATGTTGGATTTGAACAAACTAAATTTTTCTACCAATAGAAATGATATTAGCAAGTTTATTGATGAAGGGGATTATGGAGTGAAATTCCCAGAGAAAATAGACCTGAATAGTGAAGTGAAAGGGGGAATGAAAGAAGTTATGGCCAAGGTAAGTGTGATGATGCCAGAGGGGGATATTGAATTGGCTGGAAGTTTCAGGGATAAAGAATTGGTTAAATATGATCTTGATCTTAACGTACAGCACTTGCTTCTGGGGCGGTTGTTACCAGGGGGGAAGCTGGATACCTTAAGCTTTTCCATGTCCAGTTCTGGCCAAGGGAATAGTTTGGAAAACTTAACGGCCAATTTTGAGTCAGAGTTTGATCAATTAGGCTTCAATGGATACACTTATTCTGGGCTATCGCTCCGTGGGAAATTGAAAGATGGTGAGGGGGGACTTAAAATGTCGATAATAGATGAATATGTTGATTTGGACCTTGATTTAGCTCTTAAATTGGATTCTACCAATGCTCAGTATGGTGCTGTTTTGGATTTACGGGGTGTAAATCTAATGGCATTAGGCTTGAGCCAGAAGGATATAAGGGCTAAAATGAAACTGAAGGCAGATTTTAGAGGAAGCCTAGATACTTTTGAGCTTAAAACTACAGTGGGGGAAGGTATAGTGGTTTATGATGAAAGGAGCTATCCCATGGGGGATTTTGAATTAGATACCTTTGTCCGGCCGGATAGTACTAGTATGGATATAAAGAGTTTGATGTTAAATGGACATGCTCGATCAAATTCCTCTCCAGAACAGATTGCAAGAAGCCTCCAGTATCATTTTCAAGGGTATTTGATGGATAGCATTGCCAGAGATAGTAGGCAGTTTGATTCGCTTCGAATTAATGATAATGGGGTGGTTTTGGATGCAGATTTGGCTTTTAACTCCGCTCCGGTTTTAGATCAAGTTGTTTTGGGAGGTTTGGATCAAATGGATTCATTGAAAATTCATCTTGACTTTAATGAACTGGAAAAAAAGCTGCTTGCCCAAATAAGTCTGCCTCGCATGAACTATAACGATATTGTCATCGATAGTTTGTCGGTTGAAGCAAATGGAGATGGTAATAACTTGGATTTTGGGCTTGGAATTAGGTCGATAGAAGCTTCACCATTGTCTATTGGTAAAACCAATTTGACAGGAGAATTGGACAATAAATTGTTACGATTAAATTTTGTTTCTTATGATGGGGAGGAGCAGTTGTATTACATGGATTCGGAATTGAAATCGATAGGAGATTCCTTGACCTTTCATGTAATTCCAGAGAAATTGGTACTGAACCGAAACCAATGGGATGTGCCCTCGAACAACCAGGTTTTGATGTCTGGGAAATCAATCGGCTTTAAGAGTTTTTCTTTCTCCAATAATCAACAACAGATTGGCTTCAGTAATGAATTAAATAATAGTGAGGAGCCACAAATTGGCGTGTCTTTTTCCAATTTTCGCTTGGCAACTCTAGTGAGTTTGTTGAATCCTGATGAACTGTTAGTTGGCGGTAAGGTCAATGGAGATTTTATAGTTGAAAATCCTTTTGGGGCCATTGGATTATTAGCAGATTTGACAATCGATGATTTAATGGCTGTGGGAACAAATTTGGGTAATTTAAAACTTGCGGCAAGCTCAAAAAATAGGGGGAATTATGATTTCAATCTTGCATTGAAGGATCAAGGAATTGATTTGGATTTAATAGGAGATTATATAGCAAACGAGGCGGGGGCAGATTTAGATTTAGACCTGAGTTTAAATGAGCTAAAATTAGAAGTGCTTCAAGGTCTTTTGGATGAGCAGATTAGCGAAGCAACGGGTAGCTTGAGGGGGGAGTTGGTCGTAAATGGAAATACGAAGTCTCCACAATATAAAGGTAATTTTTCCTTTAATAATGCTGGTCTAAATGTCAAAAGCCTCAATTCTAAGTTTTCCTTGCCAGAGCAGGTTTTAAGGATGGATCAGGATGGACTCTATTTTGATAGTTACACTTTTAAAGACGCAGAGGGGAATGACTTTAGCTTGAATGGCAAGGTCAATACCTCGGATATGACCAATGTGGTTTTTGATTTGAATTTAAAGGCCGATAATTTTCAGCTTTTGGATTCAGACCGAGAAAACAATGAACTCTTTTATGGTAAAGCCAATGTAGATGCAGATGTTCAGATAAGCGGCGATATGAATTTGCCTATTATCAAGGCAGATTTGAAAGTTAATGAAGGTACAAGTTTGACTTTTGTTATTCCCGAAACAGAATTAGAAGTGGTGGAAAGGGAAGGGGTGGTATTGATAGTGGATAGAGATGACCCCAATGATATATTGACCAAAACAGAAGGAGAACGGATGGGTTCCTCTTATACCGGTATGGAGCTAGATGCGATTTTTAAGGTAGATCCAGCGGCTGAGTTTAAAGTGGTGGTTGATGAGCGTTCAGGAGATAATCTGTTGATAGCAGGTCGTGCGGACATAAATTTCGCCATAGACCAAAACGGTCGTATGAATATGAGCGGAGTTTATGAGTTGGAAAAGGGCCATTATGAGATGAGTCTATATAGTTTGGTCAGCAGGAAATTCAATATTGTCAAAGGGAGTACTATTACCTGGAAGGGAGATCCTATGGATGCTGATTTGGACATTATGGCCTCTTATGAAGTACGGACATCTTCCAGTGAGTTGATGGCTTCACAGATTTCTGGGGTAAGTACAGATGTAGCAAATCAATACCGGGAAAGGTTGGACTTCTTGGTTTATTTAAATGTTGAGGGGGAATTGCTGAGGCCAGAAATTTTCTTTGGTTTGGATATGCCGGAGGATGAGCAAGGAGCCATGGGGGGCAATGTCTTTGAGGCACTGCAGCAAGTGAATGAAGATGAAGGAGAATTAAACAGGCAGGTATTTTCTTTGTTGGTATTTAAGAAGTTTATGCCCAATACTGGAGGAGATGGCTCTGGGGGTATGACAGCCGGTTTGGCCAGGTCAAGTGTTAGTCAGATGCTGTCCAGTCAATTAAATTCGCTCTCAAGTAATGTTTTAGGAAACTCTGGGTTCGAGCTTGATTTTGATTTGGACAGTTACTCAGGATATGAAGGTGATAGGACTCAATTAAGTGTCAGTGCGAGAAAACGGCTTTTCGATGATAGGTTGATTGTGCAGGTAGGTAGTCAGATGGACTTGGAGGGTACTAGCCAAAGTTCACAAAATGGAAATTCGGCCATGTTTGGCAATGTAAACCTTGAATACCTACTTACTGAAAATGGCAGGTATAGGGTGAGAGGATTCAGAAAAAATGAATATGAAAGTGTAATAGACGGTCAATTGATTGTGACTGGGATAGCATTTATTCTTAACAGAGAGTTCAATAAGTTTTATGAATTTTGGAAAGGAGAAAAAGAAAGTTCTCAAATAGAAAAACCTGATCAGAAAAGTTCAGAAGAAAATACGTCTACCCCATCTGGAAAAAGTGAATAGTGATTCAAATGATGAAAAATATTTTTGTAATTCTGATCTTCTTATTTTTCCTGTCTTCATGTGGGGTAGGAAAGTTTATTCCTGAAGGTGAGCAATTGTATACAGGAGCAACACTAGAAGTAAGATCAGATGATAAAACGGTTTCTAAAAAGGCATTGAAGAAGATTCAAACTAGAATGGAGGAGCTGTTACAACCTGAAGAAAATGGTCAATTTTTAGGAATGCGAATGGGCTTGTGGGCATATTATAAAGGAAGCAAGGAGAAACCTGGTTTTATTAATAGGTTTTTGAAAAAGAAAATTGGTGAGGAGCCTGTCTATTTCAGTTCAGTTAACCCTAATAAGACGGAGAACCTATTGCTCAACAGGCTGGAGAACAATGGTTTTTTTTATGCCCAAGCCAGTTCTCAAAGGACTGGGAAAGGGAAATATTTAGGCATGCATTACGAAGTAGCGGTAACCAAGCCCTACGTGATGGAAAAACTGGAGCTTTTGGGAGATTCACTCGGAATCCATAATGAAATATCGGAGATTTTAAAGGAAACGACATTGACCAAGGGGTCAAGATTTGAGCTTGAAGCCTTCAAAAAGGAACGCAATAGAATAAATGAAGCATTAAGACTCAGAGGATATTATAATTTTAATGCCGATTTTTTAATTTTTGAAGCGGATACCAATAATTACGAAGAGAGAAAATATGATCTTTTTATGCGGTTGAAAATGGATGTTCCAGAAAGGTCCATTGTTCCTTATAAAGTGGATCAGATTAAGGTCTATCCCAATTATTCCATAGAAGAAGAAACTAAAAATCAAGACACGACCAATCTCGAAGGTATAGATTATATTCAAGATGAATTGACGTTCAAACCGGAATTATTAGAAAAATATATATTGATCAAAGAGTCCCAGAAATATAACGCTAATCTTTCCAGGCTTACGACCAATAGGTTGTCTTCTATAGGCAACTATAGGTATGTCAACTTACGATATACAGAGAAGGACTCTGCTTCGGCAAAAGTGGAAGAAAGAAGGCTGGATGCGGATATTTATTTGTCACCGTTGAAGAAACGGTCGATCAGGGCAGAGCTGCAAGGCTTATCAAAAAGTAATAACTTCATTGGGCCTGCGGTAGAAATAACCTTTAGAAATCGAAATTTATTTTTCGGTGGAGAGACCTTTAATATCTCAGGGAATTTTGGGTATGAAGTGCAAATAGCCGGAGGCGACCGGACAGGATTGAGCACCTATGATATTGGCTTGAATACAGAAATGATTTTTCCAAGGGTTCTTTTTCCTAAATTAATAGAAGATAGATTTGTCTATTCTGTGCCCAAAACTAAAGTGAGTCTGGGAGGGGAATCTCTCAATCGCATAGGACTTTATAGATTAAATTCTGCTTCTACTAGTTATGGGCTTTATTGGAACTCCAGCCGGTACGTGTACCATGAGATTACTCCTGTTAGTTTGAGTATTGTAAACCTATCAGATACTTCACCTGAATTTGAAGAGATTTTGAATGCTAATCCCTTTTTAAGAAGAAGTTTTGAGCAGCAGTTTATTCCAGGATTGATTTATAATTTCAATTATAGTCAGCTGGGCGATGAATTTAGACAAAGTCAATTTTATGTAGGTACACAGTTGGACATGGCGGGTAATCTGATTGGCCTAATTGATGGTAAAAACTCTCAGGAGGATCCCGGCAAGGTTTTCGGAATGGAGTATGCCCAGTATGTGAGAGGAGATGTTGACTTAAGGTATCATCTAGAGATAGGAAAAGACCAAGTGCTGGCCGCAAGGTTGTTTGGAGGGGTGGGACTTCCTTACGGTAATTCGGTGTCCTTGCCCTATGTTAAGCAGTATTTTGCAGGTGGACCAAATAGTGTAAGGGCTTTTAGAATTAGGTCGCTGGGGCCGGGGACATATAAGCCCGATTCGGTAAACAATCAATCCTATTTTGAGCAGACAGGGGATATCAGAATTGAGGGGAATATTGAATATAGGTTTCCTATAGTTTCTTTCTTGAAAGGAGCGCTTTTTATGGATGCGGGGAATGTTTGGCTGATGAATGAAAATGAAGCTTTACCTGGTGGGAAATTTAGCGATTCATGGTTAAGGGAATTGGGCATTGGGGCAGGTTTAGGCTTGAGGATAGATATTGACTTTTTTGTCATTCGTTTTGATTTGGCAAGTCCTATCAGAAAGCCTTATGAGAAGGAAGGAGATAGGTGGCAATTTGAATTTAAGCCTTTTGAAAGGGATTGGAGAAGGGAAAATCTGATTCTGAATTTTGCTATTGGCTATCCATTCTGACAGGTTTTGTAAACAAAAAAATCCGGGCAAAAACTGTC
Source organism: Echinicola marina (assembly GCF_020463795.1). NCBI lineage: Bacteria > Pseudomonadati > Bacteroidota > Cytophagia > Cytophagales > Cyclobacteriaceae > Echinicola > Echinicola marina. The sequence continues at coordinate 2,857,845 of NZ_CP080025.1, forward strand.
CGGATTTTTCTGTAATAAAATAAATATTGAATCAGGTAGAAAGGATCTTTGCTACTCTGAAATCCTCTTCATCCACTTCTTTATCATCTACAATGGCCCTTTTGATAGGAGTGAATACCACTTTGTTGTTAATCACTCCGGCCATGACATCACATTTTCCTTGAATCAGTCCTTCCACAGCGGCCACACCTAGCTTACTGGCCAATACTCGGTCATAAGAAGTAGGAGAACCGCCCCTTTGCAGGTGACCTAGAATGGTGACTTTGATGTCATAATTTGGAAGGTGTTTCTTGACTTTTTTGGAGATTTCTAATGCTCCACCACTTTTTCCACCTTCAGCCACAATGACCACATTGGCTTGTTTTTTTGCCTTGGCACGGGTTTCCAATCTGTCAATAAGTGCTTCCACAGGCATTTTCTTCTCGGGAATTAAGGTTGCGGCGGCGGCACTGCCAATTCCCGCATTGATGGCAATAAATCCCGAATCCCTCCCCATTACTTCTACAAAGAACAATCTGTCATGGGAAGTCGCTGTGTCTCTGATTTTATCAATTGCTTCAATAGCCGTGTTACAAGCTGTGTCAAAACCAATGGTATTATCCGTGCCCGAAAGGTCATTGTCAATGGTACCAGGTAAGCCAATAGCAGGAATGCCATATTCTTTATAAAAAAGATGTGCTCCTGTAAGAGAACCGTCTCCTCCAATTACTACCAAGGCATTGATACCATGTTTTTGAAGGTTTTCATAGGCTTTTTTTCTGCCTTCAGGAGTGCGGAACTCCATGCTTCGGGCTGATTTCAGGAAAGTTCCTCCCCTCTCCAGGATATAGGCAATATCTGAGCTGTCCAGCTGCTTGATATCGTTTTGGATCATCCCTTCATAACCTCTATAAATGCCGTAAACTTCTAAATTATAATAAAAAGCACTCCTTACGACGGCCCTGATAGCGGCATTCATTCCGGGGGCATCTCCCCCTGAAGTCAACACACCTATCTTTGTGATTGCATTATTTTCCATCTTCAATTTCGCTCGTTAGTTGTTTGAACATTAATTCAGCTGAGGCCAGATTGGTAGCCAAAGGAATATTATGAACATCACAAATTCTCATCAACATCTGTACATCTGGTTCATGGGGGTGTTTGTCCAAAGGGTCTCTAAAAAACACTACCAAATCAAGTTCTTTCTGAGCTGCCATGGCCGCTATCTGAGCATCCCCACCGTAAGGGCCTGACATTAATTTTTTTACCTGAAAGCCTGATCTTTCTATATGTGATCCAGTAGTGCCTGTGGCAAAAAGTTGGATGTTTTTACCCAACAGCTTGTCCTTAAAACCACTTAGGAAATGAACCATGTCAGCCTTTTTTCCATCGTGAGCGATTAAAGCAATTTCCATTCTTTTTGGTTTAATAGGTTGAAGGCCTAAAGTTATGAAAATTTAGATATTATGTTCAAGCTTTGTCAGGCTATAATCCCGAAATATATAATACTATTGTGTTAATCGTGGTAAAATACATTTTATGTGTTAAAATACCTGCTTTAACCGCTTAATATGGATCTACATCAATTACAAACCGCACCGATTTAAATTCTTTTTTACTTTTTAGTTCTTCAATTACCGCGTTCAATTCGTGTTTAAACACAGCCGGGGATTGACCTGATTTGTCCAACTTGATCAGCAAGTCAAATAGATATTGATTTTTGATCTTACCTATGAGGGCTTTTTCTGGTCCCAAAACTATTTTTTTGACCTTTATATCTTTAAGTAAGTTGCTTAAATGGTTGGCCGCCCGCTCAGCAATTTTGAACTCTTTATGCTTGGTAGTGATTTTGATGTTCTTGACCAGTGGAGGGTAGAAAAATTGTTGTCTTTCTCCCATTTCGTTGACATAAAATTGTTGATATTCCCCCTTTATTACTTGCTTGAAAATTTCATGGTCAGGCTTTCTGGTCTGTATGATCACGTTTCCTTTTTTATTTCTTCTTCCTGCTCTTCCTGCTACTTGGGTGATTTGCTGAAAGGCCCTTTCTCCAGCCCTAAAATCGGGAAAATATAGGATACGGTCGGCATCGACTATGCCCACTACTGTGACATTATCAAAGTCCAGACCTTTGGTGATCATTTGAGTGCCCACTAAAATGTCTAAATTGCCCATGCCAAATTCTTCCAATATTTTTTGATAGGCAAATTTACTTCTGGTGGTATCCAGGTCCATTCTACCAATCCTGGCTTCAGGGAACAGTAATGACAAACTTTCTGCAATCCGTTCTGTACCTATGCCTACTGTGGTCAGTTCATGGCTTCCGCAAGCAGGACATGACCTGGGGACTTTTTCCTTAAAGCCACAATAGTGACAGCGCATCTCTTCACTGTATTGATGGTAAGTTAAACTGACATCGCAATGTTCACATTCAGGGATCCAACCACATTCTTCACAGGACATATAAGGAGCATAGCCTCTTCTGTTTTGAAATATCAACACTTGCTCTTGGTTATTGAGTGCTTCTTGGATCTTTTCTCTCATGATCCTGGTGAAATCCAATTTGAGGAGGTTTTTCTTTTTATCAGAAAGTATATCTGCAATATGGTAGTCAGGAAGTTGGGCTTCGCCAAAACGTTTGTTAAGTTCTACATAGCCATATTTTTCCATTCTGGCATTAAAGAATGATTCAAAAGATGGTGTGGCACTTCCCAAAAGGGTTTTTGCCTGGTGCAGCCAAGAAAGCATAATGGAGGCGTCTCTGGCCTGAAAGCGGGGAGCGGGATCATACTGCTTAAATGACGGCTCATGTTCCTCATCCACAATTACCAAGCCTAGGCTGTCGAAAGGCAGAAAGATGGATGATCTCACACCAACCACAAAGGAGAACTTACCGCTAAGTACTCCTTGCCAAACTTCTACCCGTTCATTGTCTGAGAATTTGGAGTGGTAAATGCCCATTTTGCTGCCGAAAACTTTCTGGAGTCGGCCTACAATTTGGGTAGTCAAGGCGATTTCAGGTAATAATAGTAAAACCTGAGATCCGCTGTCCAAAGCTTCTTGTATCAGGTGGATATATATCTCAGTCTTTCCACTTCCTGTAATTCCGTGTAAGAGAATTGCGTTCTTCTGGGTGAATTGCTCCTTTATACTGGATAGGGCGGCTTCTTGGAAGTCGGCAAGCTTAATTTCTTCTTCTGAGCCTTTTAATTGGTCAAACCTACTGACGATAACCTTAAACTCTTCAAGGATGTCATTTTTTACCAATGTTTTTAAAGAACTTGCCGATAAACCGGCATCTATGATTACCTTTTTATCTAAACCTTGTTCGTTTAGCTCAGGGTTTTGATGCACAGGTACTTCCTGAAGGTATTTTAAAAGTACCTCTTCCTGTTTGGATTTGTTGCTTATTTGTTTGAATAAGCTTTCAAGTGCCTCTTTGGATTGTGTATAGGTCTCTTTTAACCTTATTCTTGTTTCTACCTTCGGACTGTATTTTTCTCTAACCTGTTCAAATACCAATACCGCCTCTTTGGCCACCAGACTTTTGATGATGGCATAGGAGGATTTGATGCCTAGTAGCTTTCCACAATCTTCATAAGACAGTTCATCCTTTTCTGTGAGAACATCCAGGATGACCTTTTCCCTATCATCAATTGGGAAGTTACAGTTCTCAATATCAAAGGATGGGTTGAGTTGGATTTTGCTCTCACTGCTGAGTTTTAGTCCAGTGGGAAGGGCCGCATTCATGACTTCCCCTATATGGCAGCAATAGTATTCGGCCATCCAAAACCAGAATTTGATTTGTAGTGGATTTACTACAGGATTTTCATCCAATAATTCCAAGATAGGTTTGGCATCATAGGCCTCTGGTGGTTTTTGATGCACCTTTCCTATAATTCCCGTTAATACCTTTTTTTTGCCAAACTGTACAATCACCCGATAACCAATCCCAATATTGTTTTCCAGGTTTCGAGGGATTCGATAAGTGAACATTTTTGGGATAGGCACAGGAAGTATTATGTCCGCAAATATTGCGGCTGCCTGCTTGTCACGGTCAGTTTCAAAAGTTTCTCCAAATAGGTTTTCCAAGTATGCTTAAGCTAGGTCCGGAAATTGTTTTATGGCGGCTTTGACATCAGCAAGGGGTTGTTGGCATGCCTTGTCAAAACAAACGTAAATTAAAGCATTTCCACTCGAATCTGCCACCTTATGTTGTAAAAGGGGCAGCGTAGCATCGATAGTTTCACTAGCAGCCAGTACCTTAGGTCCTGTGTAGTTTTGATGAATAGAAAGGGCTAATTCCTTTGCTCCTTTGCCAATGATAGCAATTTCCGGAGTAGAGACCTTTTTGGATAAGTAAACACTTGCCCATTGGGTCAAATAGCCAGGTTCCTTTACCAGTATGGACCTCATAAGACCTAAAAGCTTATCGGAAAGATGACTATAATAGTCTTCATAGAAGTAAAGGCCTAAGTGATGGAGGTTTTCCGCCATGAGGGCATTGGAAGAGGGAATGACATTGTCAAAGATTTCTTTCTTATTGGCGATCAATTCCTCGGCATCTGGGTTGTTAAAATAAAACAGATGGTCATCTTGGTCATAGAAATGGCGCAAGCAAAAATCTGTAAGTTCTCTGGCTTTGTTTAGCCATTTTTCGTCAAAGGTCAGTTGGTACAATTTGATAAAAGCTTGTATGATGCCAGCATAATCTTCCAGAAATGCAGGGGTATAGGCCTGGCCATTTTTGTAAGACCTAAACAGCTTATCTCCTTCAATCATCTTTTTTAATAGAAACTCGCCGTTTTGTACGGCCATTTCCTTAGCAAGCGGGTTTTCTGTTGCCCAATAGGCTTGTACCAAGCCCGAGATGCAGAGTCCATTCCAGCCTGAGAGGATTTTATCATCCAGACCTGGCTTGATTCTTTTAGTTCTGATTTGATAGAGCTTTTCCTTTGTGCTTTTTATATTATCTTTTAATTCCTGATCAGAAATGCCAAGTTTAGTAGCTAAATCCTTATAAGATGAGGTTTGGAAAAGAATATTGACACCATTTTCCCAGTTGCCTTTTTCTGAGATATTATAAAGCTCATAAAACCATGCGTCCTCTTCTCCAAGTAGGCTTTTAAGTTCTTCGAAGGTCCAAGTATAGAATTTCCCCTCTTCTCCTTCACTATCTGCATCCAAAGCTGCATAAAAACCGCCTTCTTCCTGTAGCATTTCTTTGTTGATCCAGGCAATGGTTTCATTTACTTTTTCCTTGAAGAAGTCCTCACCACTGACTTGGTAGGCCTTTGCAAATAATGATAAGAGCTGACCATTGTCATAGAGCATTTTTTCAAAATGGGGAGCAAACCACTCGCTGTCCACAGAATATCTGGCAAATCCACCTCCTAAGTGGTCATAGATGCCTCCCATCCCCATTTTCTTAAGGGTAAAAAGGACTTTATTTTTGACTTCCTGATCCTGTTTGAGATTGGCATAATCCATTAAAAAATTCCAGATAGAAGGCATGGGGAATTTTGGAGACCTGTTCATCCCACCCCATTTGTCATCCATTTGTCCAGTGAGTTTTTGGGAAATATGCTGAAGCTCACCCGCTGAAAGCTCATTTTCATTGGCGGATAACCCGTATTTTTCTCTTTCTTTTAACTTAATGCTGTTTCCGAAGCCCTCAGCACTTTTGGCCAGGTCATCATAATGTTTTTCATAAGCATCGGCAATATTTTGAAGCAGCCCTTTCCAGTTGGCATTGGGGAAATAAGTCCCTCCATAAAAGGGCTTTTGATTGGGCATCAAGAACACATTGAGTGGCCAACCTCCCTGTAATCCCATGGCTTGAATGGCATCCATGTAAATATTGTCCAGATCAGGGCGTTCCTCCCTGTCAATCTTTATGGAGACAAAATGCTCGTTCATGATGGCCGCTGTGGCTTCATCTTCAAAACTTTCATGCTCCATCACATGGCACCAGTGGCAGGCAGAGTAACCAATGGATACTAAGATAGGTTTGTTTTCCCTTTTGGCTTTTTCCAATGCCTCGGGGCCCCAAGGGTGCCAGTTTACTGGATTGTAGGCATGTTGTAAAAGATAAGGACTTTGGCTTTTTATGAGTTGATTGGCCTTTTTGCTCATGGGATTGGGACTTGATTATTTGGTTTGAATTAGGTCTACGACTTGATTGATTTCATTTGAAAAATCAAATTCAGGTGTCAATTGTTCCATTTTCAATAAGAGATTTGACAAAAACTTTTGATGGGCCTCTCCATTGGGATTGAAAGCCTTGTGGGAGAGGGCTTTTAGTATGGTTTCAATTTGGAGGATCTTTTTTTTGGTGTCTTCAGTGAAAAAAGATTGAGAAAACTTTTCCCAGATATAATCCTCTGCTTGAGCTGTGGGATGAATCATGTCCTCTTTGTAAAACCTATAATCCCGGAGCTCGTCCATCATGATTTCATAGCTTGGGAAATAGTTAATCTGCTTATTTCTTGTGCACAGTTCTTGACAGACTACCCTTAACAAGGATTTACTAAGCTGGTTTTCAGCTATTCCATCTTTGATGTGACGTACAGGGCTTACAGTAAGCAGGATTTGGACTCGAGGATTGATTTGAATGAGCTTATTGTGAAATGGCTCAAAGGCATCGAGTATTTCGTCAATGTTTAGCAATCTTTTTTGGAATAACTGACTATCTTGTTTATGGCAGTTAGCTACTATAGTCTTTGTATGTAGGAGTTCGTAGATATGAGCGGTGCCAAAGGTGATGATTAGGGTAGAGACCTTTTTTAAGCTTTGACCTGCTGTTTTGGCACTTAGCTTTATGTTATTCTCTAATTCCAAAGGTGAATTTCCGGAAATATCAGAATGGAAATCATAATGGAGATATCTTCCTTGATGGTGGATGATATGGTCTTCAGGAAAAGCATCTCCATTCAATGCGTGTTGCAGAAGTTTTATGATTGAAAGTGGGTTGAAAATTGTTCCAAATGGATTGTTTAAAGTGTTGAATTTTCTTTCCAATAGTTTTCGTCCAATCACCGCTGAAAAACAAGAGCCGATAGTCAGGATTTCCTGGTCATAGTTGAGTTGGTTTTCAAAGTGGGGAATTTGAATTTTAGTTTGAAGTAGCATAAGGCTAAATTAAATAAATTGGGGCAATGTTCAGTTTTAAGTCATAAATTGATGTAGAATTAAAGATTCGTTAATAATATGGTCTTTTTGATGTTTTTGTGTTAAAAGTTGTCGTAACTTGTTGAATGTTTGGTTGGTATGATCTATTTTTAGTGCCATTCATGTAATACAAAACATAAACAAACCATTAGCATTATGAAAACAGTCGCTTTAGAGAAAACAGTAGAGGCAACAGTCGAGAAATTACAAAAGTTAAAGGTCGAAGATCAATTGATAGCAGAGCTGGAATGGTGTCTGGGTAGTTACAGGTATGATAGTAATCCGTCAGGCTTGATCGAAAAGAGCGGAGTGGCACTTACTACCTTAAAGGCAGTTAAGGAGAAAAACAGCAGGGCAGTGTCCAAGAAATTATTGGATGATCTGGAAAAAGTAGCGATAGCTTAATTCTTTTCAGGGACAAAAAGAGAAAAGGCTATCTGCTGTAGCGGATAGCCTTTAAAATTATGTTTGATTTGCAAGTGCTGAGATTATTCAGCTACCACTACAAATTTAACCTCAGTTTTCACTTCTCTGTGAAGATCAACTTCTGCTTGGTATTCACCTGCACCAGTAACAGGAGTGCTGATAGCGATTTTCTTTCTATCAACCTCAACACCTTTGGCTGCAAGTGCATCAGAAATCTGAAGGGTAGTTACTTTACCAAAGATTTTACCTGAATCACCGATTTTAGCTTTGATCTCAAGGGAAATACCTTCGATTTTAGCAGCTAGTTCTTCAGCTTCGGTTTTGATTTTCTCAGCTTTGTGAGCTGCTTGTTTGATATTTTCTTCAAGAATTCTCTTGTTGGAAGCAGTGGCCAATACAGCAAAACCTTGAGGGATAAGGTAATTTCTTCCATATCCAGGTTTTACAGCAACTAAGTCGTTTTTATAGCCAAGTCCTTTTATGTCTGTTTTTAAGATAACGTCCATTGTAGTTGTCTAATTTAATAAGTATTGAATAGAACAGGGCCGGATTATTTCAGTCCGTCAGTTACATAAGGTAACAAGGCCAAATGTCTAGCTTTTTTGATGGCGTTGGCCACTTTTCTCTGGTATTTAGCAGAGTTTCCAGTAAGTCTTCTAGGAAGGATTTTACCTTGCTCATTGACAAACTTCAATAAGAAGTTAGGATCTTTATAATCGATGTACTTGATGCCTAATTTTCTGAATCGGCAGTACTTCTTTTTATTCTGCTCTCTGTTGATTGGTTCGTTCTTAAGTGTCATTTTGCAGCCTCCTCTTTTACTTCAGATTTTTTGTTGAATTCACCTTTTCTTCTTCTTTCTCCGTAAGCAATAGCGTGCTTGTCTAGAGCTGTAGTCAAGAAACGCATTACTTTCTCGTCTCTTCTCATTTCAAGTTCAAACTTCTTGATCAAAGTAGGAACGCTTTTGAATTCTACAAGTACATAGAAACCAGTGCTTTTTTTCTCGATTGGGTAAGCAAGTTTCTTAAGACCCCAATTTTCAACATTGATAATGTCTGCTCCCTCTTCTTTTAACAAGTTGATGAACTTGTCTACGGTATCCTTCATCTGAACATCAGACAAAACGGGAGTTAAAATGAATACCGTTTCATAATTTCTTTGGAACATTTGATAATTGTTTAGCTATAAATATTTAAACAGATCGCAAAATTAGTGCTTTATTTTAATTTATCAAAGAAGTGTATGGGTTTTTGAAAGGCCAATTGATAGTGATTCCCCTGCACAGACTAAAGTGGAGAGTAATAATAAAGCACCTGCGGAATTTACCTACAGGTGCTTTATTATACTAAAAGTAAATATGCCAAATCTGAGAAGTCAATTACTTGATTTCAAACTTCTTGTTTCCAATATTGAATCCCTCAGAATAGATTTTTACTTCATAAATACCTTCTGGGTAATCAGTTTCTTTCTGATAGAGATAAATCAACTTCTTTTGGGTATTGTCAAATAAAATATCCTGTTTAGCTGTATAGAATTCTTCTCTGCCATCGATTGTAAAGGTGCCGGAGCCCTTGGCAATGTCGAAAATTACTTGATTGTTAGGAGCAACTACTTGTACAAAAATGTCCTTTGTGCCTGGTTCAGCCACTTTGTTTTCCGCAATATCGAATGATATTTTGAGTTTTTCTAGGTGTCTGTTTCTGAAAGAACCTTCCCTTTCCCTTCCCCTTGAATTGACAGCGGCAATAACAATGTTCTCAGCATACAGCTTTTGGGCTATATTTACTTTTTCTTCAAGTACTTCTTGTTTTAAGTTGAGCTGTACAATGCTATCTTCTATTTCTGCTTTAGAAGTCTTAAGGTCTTGATTCTCTGTAAAAAGTTCTTCGTTGACCTGTTTAAGTCTGGTGATTTCTTGGTCTTTGTCTGTAAGGACGGTAGAGAAACTGTCAATTTTTTTGTTCAAAGCTGCGATTTCAGATGCAGACCTATTTCGTTCGGTATTGCGTTCCTGAATTAACTGTTCTTTTAGCATCACCAAAGAGTCTACATTTCCTCCTAATTTTTGTATTTCGTTGATTCTCAGGTCTAATTGATATGCCATGGAGTCTATGCGCAAGTTCAAATTATTATTGTCTTCCGATAATATGAGAATTTCTTCAGTCTTTTGGGATTTGTCTACACTGTCCAAATAGAGTTTTACTCCACTGATTACTACCAGTATAAGTAAAATGATGATTAAAATGTTTTTTCCCTTTTCGTTTCGGGATGATTTTTCTTCGGGTAAATTAGTACTCATAATGTAGAATGTTAGGCCTTATTTGCACTATAATGACTATTTCAGAACTTTTTGATGAAAACTACTGGACTTCCAGGTATCACCTAAACCAAACTGGTTGGGATGTAGGTGAAGCTACAAATCCCTTAAAGCAATATTTAGACCAAATTGCCAATAAAGAGATAAAGATTCTAATTCCAGGTGCAGGAAATGCTTATGAAGCAGCATATGCCTATAATATAGGTTTTAAAAATGTAAATATTTTGGATATTTCATTATTGCCTTTGGATAAATTTGCCGCCAACCACCCGGACTTTCCTTCAGGACAACTACTTCATGAAAATTTCTTTGAACATAAGGGGGAGTATGACCTTATTATTGAACAAACTTTCTTTTGTGCCTTGAATCCTTCACTCAGAAAGGATTATGTGAAAAAAATGACACAGTTGTTAAAGCCTACTGGGGAATTGGGAGGAGTATTGTTTGATGTGGATTTTGGAAAACCTGGACCGCCTTTTGGAGGGAATAAAGTGGAATATCTAAAATGTTTTGAGCCTGAACTGAAGGTGGTTAAGATGGAAAGATGTTATAATAGTATCAGAGAAAGGGCAGGGATAGAGCTGTTTTTTAAGGCTGTAAAGGCTTAATAATTAAGGGTATAATGTTTTTTATTGATCCCTTTCTTAAAAAACAGGATGCCACATTCATAAAAATCCATGCTCATGGAGACTTCTTCCTGTGTTTTGATTTGTTCCCAGGCTTTTTGCATTTCAGGAGACCAATGGATATCCCCGATGGCGACAATGCTATTGGTGTGTAATTTAGTCTTGATCAGTTCAAAGAAGTGTAAAGTCGCTTGATAGGTATGATGGGCATCAATTAACACAAAGTCCAACTCAGCAATATCTTCTAAAAAAGGAGGAAGGCTTTCTTGTATCTTTCCTTCTATTAACTTGATGTTGTCAAAGGAAGAAAATGTGTTTTGAGCCACATAAGATAATGATGCTGATCCTTCAAAGGTATAAAGTTGACCTAGGGTGGCTTTGGATAAATAACATGTATTAATTCCTACACAGGTGCCCAGTTCGATAACGGTTTTGGCAGGTGTCAAAGCGCAAAAATATTGGTAAAGTCGGGAATATTTGTCAGAAGAACTACTGTGTCTGGTGATATCAGCCACTTTTCTCAATTTCTTCTTTTTTAGATGAATTGATCCAGCCCCAAAGTCTTCTATGAAAATTTCTTGGTGATTGGTGAGTAATTTGTTTTTGAGCTGTATCAATTCAATATCTTTCTGTCCCTTGGAAAAGGAGCGTAAGCCTTCATATACCTCATAGGCAAAAGGAGCCTGAAGAGAATGGCGGTCCTCCTTAAGAAGGAAATAATTGATGTAAGAGAAAAATGGAAATAACTTTTTTAGCACAGTTTAATTGTCGAAGATGTCAGCAATTAGTTGGAATTCTGGGATTTCAATTGCTAGCACTTTACCATCCTGGAGGCGTTCCATGTAATATTCTCCCTTCATTTTTCCTAAGCCTGAGCGGAGATTACAGCCGGATACATAATGGTGGGATTTCCCTGGTTCGAGAACTGGTTGTTGCCCCACTACACCGTCACCTTCGATTATTTTCGTGGATAGGCCTGCGTCAAAAACTTCCCATTTTCTTCTTAGCAGTTGTAAGGTATGGGCACTGTTGTTTTCAATGGAGACTTTATAGGTAAAGACATAGTGATGCTGGTGCGGGCTGGAGTATTCCGCTTGATAGGTCGCTTCCACGCTGACCTTGATGCCTTGGGTAATTGCCGTAACCATTAAAAACTTTGTCTATCAGGATTTTTGTTCGAAATTAAGGGTTTATTCATAAATCTCAAGAGAATTAAAATAAATGAATGTTAAGATAAACGCGACTTGGAAGGAAAAGTTGGGTGAAGAATTTGAAAAACCCTATTTTGAAACGTTGGTTTCTTTTGTGAAAAGGGAATATGGAGAAAAGAAGATATTCCCTCAGGGCAGTGAAATTTTTAATGCTTTTGAAAAATGCCCGTTCGAAAAAGTGAAAGTGGTGATTCTGGGGCAAGACCCCTATCATGGTCCTGGGCAAGCCCATGGCTTGTCTTTTTCTGTTAGGGAGGGAATTCCTTTTCCGCCTTCTTTGATGAATATATTTAAGGAGCTCAAGGATGATTTAGATGTTTCTGTTCCATCGCATGGAAATTTAGAAAGATGGGCAGAACAAGGTGTTTTGTTGCTGAATGCAACATTGACTGTAGAGGCTCATAAGGCAGGATCTCATCAGAAAAAGGGCTGGGAAGAATTTACTGATGCAGTGATCAGAAAGTTGGCTGAAGAAAAAGAAGGGTTGGTTTTTATGCTATGGGGTGCTTATGCACAAAAAAAGGCTGCTTTTATATCAGATGAGAAACATTTGAAATTAAATGCCCCGCATCCAAGTCCTTTGTCTGCTCATAGAGGTTTTTTAGGCTGCAAACATTTCAGTAAGGCCAATGACTATTTAAAATCAAAGGGAGAAAATGAAATTGTATGGTGATAAAAAAGGCGGCAAGAATCTTTCTTGCCGCCTTTTTTATTCAATAGGGGAATTGTTTTTTTCAGGTTAATGGATGCTTTTAAAGAATCTGTTCCACCTTATTTTACTGAACATACTCTTATGTTTGTCCAATGATAACCACAGGAACCATGCTTTTCCTACAATGTGATCTTCAGGAACAAAACCCCAAAATCTAGAGTCCAAGGAATCGTGCCTGTTATCACCCATCATAAAATAATAGTCTTGGGTAAAGGTATAACTGTCTTGTTTTTCTCCATTGATAAAAACTTGATTGGCTTCAATCCTTAAATCCTCAATTCCTTCGTAATTTTTGATGGTGAAGGCATATTTACGGACATTGTCTTCTGTTAAATCTATGGTCCAGCCTTTTGCAGGGACTTTAAGTGGCCCGAAGTTGTCTCTGTTCCAACCATAATAGGAACCGTCAGGATGGATGTCAGGATCACCATTGTCCTTTTCGTAAATTCGGATTTTAACTTCTTTGATTACAGGAGATTTTTCCAATCGCTTTGCTATGGCAGGGGTGGTGAAGACCACATACATGCCATTAAAGGGATGGTAAGAATCCTTATTGATATCATATTCGTCAAAGAATTCCGCATTGAGCATTCTGTTGGGAACTACATCATATGAAAATTGCATCTCCTCTGGGTTTTCTGCAACTTGGTCGTTGATGATGAGTTGGGCCTGGTCGATTTTGACTACATCACCAGGAATGGCCACTGCTCTTTTGATATAGTTGGTTTTTAGATCTACCGGATATTCAAATTCATCAGGATAGTTAAATACCACTACATCATTTCTCTTCACAGAACTAAAGCCAGGAAGGCGATAATAAGGCAGCTGAATGGCATCAGAATAAGAGGGGATATCTGTTCCCCATATTTTTTGATGGGTCAAGGGGACCTGTAGCAAAGTTTGCGGGGTACGTGTCCCGTAATGCATTTTACTGACAAATAAGAAGTCACCCACTAACAGGGACTTTTCCATTGAAGCAGTGGGGATAGTAAAGGGTTCCAAAAATAACCACCTGATCAAACTGGCGGCAATAACCGCAAAAACCAAGGCATCCAGCCATTCTCTAACTGGGCCTTTTTTCTTTTTTTCTGAACTCATTTTATACAATGATTAATTAGAAAGTAAGGAAATCGTCCATTGACAATACTCCCTTTTTGTCTTTGATCCACTCAGCTACCAAAACTGCGCCAAGGGCAAAGCCTTTTCTGCTATGGGCTGTGTGCTTGATTTCAATATCGTCTATTTCAGACGAATAATTGATGATATGGGTCCCTGGGGCAGGGTCAATTCTCTTAGCGGTAATGGGAATAGATTGTTCGCAACCGTTCATATCTGTGTCCAAATTCCAACGGTTCACTCTGTCCAAATTGTTGATGATTCCTTCTGCTAATGTAATGGCAGTGCCACTTGGAGCATCTTTCTTTTCGGTGTGGTGGATTTCTTCCATTTTTACTGAATAATCAGATTGATCATTCATGATTTTGGCCAAAAAGCTGTTGACTTTGAAGAATATATTTACCCCAATACTATAGTTGGAAGCATAGAAAAATGCGCCGTCTTTATCTAAAGTTAGTTGTTCGATTTCTCCTTTTTTGTCCAGCCAACCTGTCGTTCCACTGACTATAGGGATTTGGTTATTGATGGCCCAAGTCAGGTTTTTGTAGGCTGCATCTGGCTGACTGAATTCTATGGCTACGTCTATTGATTGGGTGTCAAGCTGATCCAATGTATGTACATTGGACTCGTCAATCTTTCCCGCAATGGTATGGCCTCTTTCTTCTGCAATTTGGGAAATGATTTTTCCCATTTTACCATACCCAAGTATTAAAATATTCATCTAGTATTTTAAAATTTTAATTTTATTGATATTCCCACTGAATTTCCACTGGCATAAAGGGATTCTACAGAGGGTTGAACTTTTAAAGTCAGGTCGTCAGAAACATCAAAACCAGAAAGGTGGGCGTCCACAATGGCGTCCACGATATTCAGTGCGTAAATAGCCCCAAAAATCAAATAAGTGGCATCTCTGTTTCTTCTCCAATAATCTACATTTCTGATCAGTCCGTCTTCATTAAGGTTAGGGAAAAGGTTTTCCGTTTCGGCATCGTCATCGCGGTAAATGATCAAAGCTTCCTTAAAGAGTTGGTACCTTCTGTTATTGAAGTCTACAAAGTAAAGATTAGTTATGATTCCACCATAAATAATCGGTACTTTCCATGGTTTTTCATTGTAAACTTGTCCCGCTCCCGGCAAAATAGCAGATAACCATGCTGCTTTTTTGGGATTTTTTGATTCCTTTTTTAGGATGATCTCCTGTTGATTGGTAGTATCAGCCTCTATTTGCCGGATTTCTTGTCCCAAACATTGGATTTGGAATAGAGGTAATAAAACAAAAACAGCAACAGTTTTTGGATAGTTAACTATTGCTTTTTTTATTTCCTCAATAAAACATTTGAGATAAGAACGACGCACTTTTAAATGATTTCTAGTATTTCCAGTATTCTGTTCAGGTCGTCAGCAGAACCAAATGGGATTTTGATTTCTCCTTTGTCCCTATGATCCATTTTTAGGCTTACCCTGCTGCCCAAGTGAGAAGCCAATCTCTGTTGGAGTTTACTCAATTCATATTTTTTAACAGGATCCAAGTCGGGCTTTTCAGTAGTGACGGTTTCTTCTTCAGGACCATTGTGCAGTGCTTTTACCAAAGCTTCCACTTTTCGGACACTTAGTTCTTCCTCTATGGTTTTTCGGTAAATAGCAAGTTGTTTGTCAACTTCTTCAATATTGATCAATGCCCGGGCATGGCCCATGGAAATTTTTTTGTCCCTAATGCCGGCCTGAATATCTGGCGGGAGTTTGAGTAATCTAAGGTAGTTGTTGACCGTAGTCCTGTTTTTTCCAACGCGGTCACCCAACTGTTCTTGCTTCAGGTCACATTCTGCCAATAACCTTTGATAGGAATGCGCTATTTCCAGGGCATTGAGGTTTTCCCTTTGGATATTTTCTATCAGGGCCATTTCCAACATTTGTTGGTCATTGGCTGTTCTGACATAGGCAGGTACGGATTCCAATCCGGCGATTTTGGATGCCTGGAATCTTCTTTCTCCAGAAATCAATTGGTATTCATTGTCCGCGAGTTTACGAACGGTGATAGGCTGAATGATGCCTTGGACAATGATGGAGTCTGCAAGTTCTTGCAGGGCATCTTTGTCGAAATGGGTTCTTGGCTGATAAGGATTTACCTGAATTTCCGCTAATGGAACTTCGTGGATTCCCGCAGCTGGAATTTCTACTTCCCTTTCTTCCTTTTTATGCTCATTTTTAGAAGAATCTTCTAATAAAGCACCCAATCCTCTTCCCAGTGCCTTTTTCCTTTTTATGGGTTTTTGATTATCAGCCATGATGTGTAATTAGATTAATTCATTTTTACTAAGCCATTGCGTTCCGCGATTTCATTGGCCAAATTCAAGTAGGATAATGCCCCTTTACCTTCAGCGTCGAAGGCGATGGCAGGCAGTCCAAAACTAGGAGATTCTCCTAGTTTTACATTACGCGGAATGATGGTGTCAAAAACCATGTTTTTAAAGTGTAGCCTAACTTCTTCCACCACTTGGTTGGAAAGTCTCAGTCTTACATCATACATGGTCAATAATATGCCTTCAATCTCCAGGTCAGGGTTAAGTCTGGTCTGGATGATTTTAATGGTGTTCAATAGTTTTCCAAGCCCTTCCAAAGCAAAGTATTCACACTGTACAGGGATGATGACAGAATTAGCAGCGGTGAGCGCATTGATGGTGATTAGACCCAATGAAGGAGAGCAATCAATGATGATGAAATCATATTGATCCTGGATCTTACCGATCACCTCACGCATTTTTTCCTCTCTGTTGTCCAAATTGATCATCTCTACTTCAGCACCTACAAGGTCAATATGCGAAGGTACCAAGTCCAAGTGTTCAATATCTGTATGGTAGATGATGGAGCTGATATCCACACCATCTACCATGCATTCATAGATGCTGTTGTCTATTTCTTTGGGATCTTGTCCCAGCCCTGAAGTAGTGTTGGCCTGTGGGTCAGCATCAATCACTAGAGTTTTAAACTCCAGTACAGCCAAACTGGCTGCTAAATTCATGGCTGTGGTTGTTTTACCCACACCGCCTTTTTGGTTGGCAATAGCTACTATTTTTCCCATTGTATTGGTGTCAAATGGTCATGTTAGTTTTGGTACAAAGCTTTGACATTTCTAAAGCAGCGTTGTTCATGTTTTATTAATCCTTTAGCATTCTAAGCTTCCGGGTAAAATCATCCCGCAAATTACTTAAAATTCACTAGAATTTAATAATAATTGAATCAATTGGGTTCCAATCAATACAATTCTGCCAAAATGCCAATTTCACGCTACACAAAGATATAAGTTTAATTTTTACATGAAACAGTTTGTTTTCCACATAGCCTTGTGGATACTTAATAACTGGTTGATTCTTAATTTTCTGTGTAGCTTATTTTAGTTCAAAATCTATCGAAAAAACATTGTTGGACCTTGAAAATAATTTGGAGCAAGAAATAATGGAAAGATCAGATAGCAGGACAAAAAGTGGGCTCATTGGTGAAATTAAAAAGGAGGGGCGGTTTTACCGCCCCTCCTTTTTAACCTATCCAGGATTTAGTCATTGGATTATTTTTTCTTTTTTCCAGCTTCAGCAGCTTTCATGGCTTCTTCCAATCTGGATTGGAACTTAGACTTTTTCTTGTTGGCATTTTTCTTTTTGTTGTCTTCTATTTTTTGGCGGATTTTTTTGTCATCTACAAAACGCTTGATCAAGGCTTGTTGGCCAAATGTCACCATATTGGAAACAAAATAGTAGAAACTCAATGCTGCAGGATAAGAATTAAGGACAAACATGAAGGTTACTGGCATGATATATCCCAGGTTTTTCATCGGTCCTTGCGCAGCCGTCAACTGGTTATTGAAGCGTGTATATACGATTTGTGATACTGTCATCAACAAAGTGAAAAGACTCACGTGATTTCCATAAAAAGGGATAGTAAATGGCAGGTTAATGATGGAATCGTAAGTTGATAGATCATGCGCCCACAAGAAAGGTTCTTGTCTTAATTCAATTGAATTAGGGAAGAAGAAGAACATGGCAAATAGGAACGGCATCTGTAACAACATTGGTAAGCAACCACTGATAGGGCTTACACCAAGTTGTCCGAAGAGCTTCATTTGCTCCTGTTGCATTTTTGTGGGGTCGTCACCGTATTTCTCCTTTAGTTCATCAATCTCTGGCTTGATTACCCTCATTTTGGCCATTCCTATATATGACTTGTAGGTCAGTGGAAACAGGGCCGCCTTGATGATAAATACAATCAAAATGATGATAATACCATAGTTGGAAAAGACTTTTTCCAATACATGGAAGAGGTTAACGATGATATATTTATTGACCCAGCTCACAAAGAAGTAACCCATGTCTACGTTTCTCTCAAATTCAGGACTTACCTTTTTCAAGAGTTTGTAGTTGTTAGGGCCAAAGAAGTAACTGTTATTGGCTTGGCCATTCACCATGTTCAAGGAAAGGTGAGCTGTCATGTCCTTAACAGACATGGTGTCAGCAGGAGTGGCTTGGACAAGGTTGACATCGGAGAACTGATCGTCAGCGATCAAACCGGCACTAAAGAAACGCTGTTTGAATGCTACCCATTTTACAGGTGTCGCTAGCTGTTCACTGTCCTCGTCTGAAGAAGCGCTCAAATTATCAAAATCACCTTCTAGGGTGAAATAGTTGATATGGGTCTTTCTTCTGGATTCGCTGATATCGGCTTCTTGTTTTTTCAGTTTATTGTCCCAACTGATGGCAATGCGTTGATCGGTCAAGCTGTTGATGCCATTGGCTGAAATGCTCTGGGCCAGGGTGTACTTGTTCTCTGGTAAGGTGTAGGTCCTTTTGATGCTGCCAGAACCAGTATTAGCGGTAAATATCAGCTTCTGTGCGGGATTTTCTTCAACTGTGGTACTTTCAATGCTTGAGTTGAAATAAAATTCATTAAGGCTGATAGGACCTTTGCTGGTTTGGAGTTGGTAATCAATGGCAGCACTTTCCTCATCGATAAGGATAAGGGGCTCTTTTGACCAAGTTTTGAAATCCTTAAGTTCTACGCTTTTGATTTCTCCACCTTTGGAAGAGAAAATGATCTTTACCAAATCGTTTTCCAAAACAACTTGTTCTTCATTACCTGTCACCAAGGCTGCAAATTCTCCATACTGCTGTTGGTTTTGGAGATTTTGAAGGCTATCAGGTAAGGAGACTGGAGTTGTTTCTGTTGTTTTTGGGGTAGCTTCCTCGTCTAGGGCTTCTGTAGTAGTGGTACTTTGCTCATCTGTTACTGGCTGCGGTTCACTAAAAAAGAAGGTGTAAACCAGGAGCACAGCTGCGAAAAGGATAAGTCCTGTCGCTTGATTTCTGTCCATAATATTAGATTTCTGAAAATTCGTAAAGGGGCCATCATAGCCCCTTCAGAAATTATTTTAGTTATTGTTCTTTTTATTATCCAGAGTCGCCTTAATGAACCTTACAAATAAAGGATGCGGCTCCAATACGGTACTTTTATATTCTGGGTGGAATTGGGTGCCAACAAACCAAGGGTGGTTTTCCAGTTCGACAATTTCCACCAATCCACTTTCGGGATTGATCCCTGTAGCTATCATGCCATTTTCCTTGTATTGTTTCAGGTAGCTATTGTTAAATTCATAACGGTGACGGTGTCTTTCCTGAATTTTGGCTTTGCCATAGGCGGCGCTTACCTTGGTGCCTTTCTTCAGGTCACAAGGGTAAGATCCCAAACGCATGGTGCCTCCCATTTGTTCGATGTTTTTCTGTTCTTCCATCAAGGAAATCACAGGGTTGTCGGTTTCAGGATTCATTTCTATAGAATTGGCATCCTTTAATCCGATGACATTTCTGGCAAATTCAATTACGGCTACTTGCATGCCCAAGCAAATACCAAAGAATGGAATGTTTTGGGTACGTGCAAATTTAACCGTTTCCAGCTTTCCTTCAAGACCTCTCTCTCCAAATCCGGGAGCCACCAATATCCCGTCCAGTTCACTGAGTTTTTTGGTGACATTATCTGCATTGATCTCTTCGGAGGAGATAAGGCTTAGGTTGACTTTTGTTTCACAAGCCGCACCAGCATGGGTAAAGGCTTCAATGATGGATTTATAGGCATCTGGCAGGGAGACGTATTTTCCTACCAGTCCGATGTTTACTTCTGAAGTAGGGTTTTTTAGTTTGCCCAAGAATTCTTTCCAATGTTCCAGCTTTGTATCTGATTTGGAAGGTAGTTTTAGCTTAGACATGACCCTTTCGTCCAATTTCTCTTTTTTCATGTGCAAAGGAACATCATAGATGGTTTCGGCGTCCATGGCTTCGATCACACAGTTTAATTGAACATTGCAGAAGAGGGCTAATTTTTTCTTAACATCAGCAGGCAGGTGATGTTCTGTACGGCAAACTAAAATGTCTGGCTGAATACCAGCTTCCAGCAATTGCTTCACAGAGTGCTGAGTAGGCTTGGTTTTTAGTTCTTTCGCAGCAGAAAGATAAGGGATCAAAGTAAGGTGAACGACTAAGAAGTTGTTTGGTCCAAGATCCCAACGAGCCTGTCTTACGGCTTCTATAAATGGAAGGGATTCGATGTCACCCACGCATCCACCGATTTCGGTGATGACCACATCGAAATTGCCTTCTTCTCCTAATCTATAGAAACTGTTTTTGATTTCATCTGTAATATGTGGGATGACCTGTACGGTTTTTCCCAAGAACTCCCCTTTACGTTCTTTGGTAATGACATTATTGTATATTCTTCCAGTAGTTACATTGTTGTCTTGGGAAGTATTGGTGTTCAGGAATCTTTCGTAGTGACCGAGGTCAAGATCAGTTTCCGCACCATCCTCAGTGACATAGCATTCGCCATGCTCATAAGGATTAAGTGTTCCTGGATCGATGTTAAGATAAGGGTCGAATTTTTGGATGGTAACTTTGAAACCTCGGGATTGTAGCAGTTTTGCCAAGGAGGCTGCAATGATTCCTTTACCTAATGAAGAAGTTACTCCCCCTGTAATAAAGATATATTTGGTGGGTGATGCCATAAGAATATTATAATGTTTTGTTTGAATTCCTATGGGGTTCAAAATTAAATAAAATTATTGACTTGAGGGAGGAGGAATCAATTAAAATTTTGTTTCTCCTTTCAAAAGGGCCCATAGGAATGTTTTGTTGCTAGATTGGAACTTGAATCAGTTTTGTGCTTGATAGTTAAGGGATTAATGAAAAAAAATCAAAAGAGGCCATCCGCGGTGGCGGATGGCCTCTTTTGATATGCACAAGTGGCTAATATTATTTAGAGAACTCTTTTTTAAGTTCCTCTACGTCCACGTTTTTGATTACAGGCTTAGCATTCAATTGCTTGATCTTGATTACACGCGTAACTTGTCTTTGCCTGTTTCTTCTAGCTTTTCTCTTTAATGTAGTAACTGCCATATCTATTCGAGTTTTAGTTCTATTCCAAACGAAGGGCAAAGGTAGGTAAAATATTTGTATATTCATCAAGATGTGTTTGAAAAATAAGTTTGAGTAAGGCTGTGATAATGTGAATTGTAGTTAATCTCAAAAAAATAGCGGCTACTTCACAAACTATTTTAATTTTGCCGTTTAAAATAAATAAAATTAGCAAATGGAAATAAATAACATTGTCCGTTTACTACGAGAAAATGGCCGGGTTTGTCTTCAGGAAGGTGCCGGGAGAAAAATTGAATTGATCGATCCTGATCAATATGATGAAGGGAATGACCAATCGGCTATATATCTACTGACTGATTTGTTCCAAATCCGTGCTTTGGCAGGGCAGTTTTCTGAAATTGCCTTGGATATTGTGGAATATGCTACCAAGCCAACTATTTACACTTCATTTGCTAGTCCTTTATTGTCAAAGGGACCGGTGAAGGATGGGAAGGTTAAATTTGGTATTTTGAAACAGGGCTTCTGGAATAAGGTGGTTTTTAGTTTCAGCAGGCCATTATTGTACAAAGAGGTTTTTGAGCAAGAGGAAGCAGGGACAATTAAAGAGAAATTCCCGTTATTCAGACCGGATGTAAAGCGACTGTTTTTAAGTCCAGAAGGTGATGTCAAAATAGGCAACTAATGAATTTATCGAAGGAAATAGCAGATATTGAAGTAATCAAGAGGGTAGGGGCTTGTGCTGATAAATTGGGACTTGAGGCTTATGTGGTAGGTGGATTTGTAAGGGACTTATTGCTAAAAAGACCAAGCAAGGATATAGATTTTGTCTGTGTGGGAAGTGGTATAGCACTGGCAAAAAAAGTAGCTGATTCGTTTGATCATCATGTGCCATTGTCTGTTTTCAAGAACTTTGGTACGGCCATGATTAAGTTGGAAGATTGGGAATTGGAATTTGTTGGGGCGAGAAAAGAGTCCTACAGACAGGATTCCCGAAAGCCCATAGTTGAAGACGGAACACTTAAGGAGGATCAGGAACGCAGGGATTTTACCATCAATGCTTTGGCTATATCTATCAATCAGGCCACTTTTGGGGAGCTGGTAGATCCATTTGATGGAGTGCGAGACCTTAAGCGGAAGATTATCAAAACACCTTTGGATCCTGATACGACATTTTCGGATGATCCACTGCGGATGATGCGTGCTGTCCGTTTTGCCACTCAGTTAAAGTTCGATATAGAGCCTGATACTTTTGATGGTTTATTGCGTAATGCTTCTAGGCTTGAAATTATATCAGGAGAGCGTATTGTCGATGAGTTGAACAAGATAATCCTTTCTGATACTCCTAGTTATGGCTTTAAGTTGCTTTTTGTGAGTAAATTGTTGCATCAGTTCTTTCCTGAAATGGTGGATTTACAAGGAGTGGATTCAGTGGGTGATAAATCCCATAAGGACAATTTTTACCATACTTTGCAAGTGTTGGACAATATTTGCGAGTTTACTGATGATTTATGGCTTCGATGGGCTGCTATCATGCATGATATAGCGAAGCCTGTCACCAAGCGATTTAATAAAAAAGCAGGGTGGACTTTTCATGGACATGAGGATAAGGGGGCTAGAATGACTCCCAAAATTTTCAGAAAACTCAAATTACCGATGGATGAGCGCATGAAATATGTGCAGAAATTAGTAAGATTGCATTTACGGCCAATCGCACTAGTCAACGATAAGGTCACAGACTCTGCGGTAAGGAGGTTGGTTTATGAGGCTGGAGACGATGTGGAGGACTTGATGAATTTGTGCCGTGCGGACGTGACTTCCAAGAATCCAAACAGG
Source organism: Echinicola marina (assembly GCF_020463795.1). Classification (NCBI taxonomy): domain Bacteria; kingdom Pseudomonadati; phylum Bacteroidota; class Cytophagia; order Cytophagales; family Cyclobacteriaceae; genus Echinicola; species Echinicola marina. The sequence continues at coordinate 2,880,647 of NZ_CP080025.1, forward strand.
GTGAAGCGTTTTTTGGCCAATTTTGATAAAGTCGAACAAAAAATCCAGGAGGTAGAAGAGAAAGACCAGGTAAGAAACTTCCAGCCGCCAGTGTCTGGAGAGGAAATAATGAAAATATTTGGTCTTCCACCATCAAAAACAGTGGGGGAAATAAAAGAAGAAATAAAAGAAGCTATATTAGAAGGCCAAATTGAGAACAATAAAGAACAGGCTATCCAGTTAATGTTTAAGTTGGCCGAAGCAAAGGGGATTAGCAAAAAGGAAAATTAATTATTGTATGAATAAGTTTAAAATTACCGCGTTAGCGTTATTTATGATCAGCTGTGGGGTGATGGCTCAGGAAGAGAATTCAAGTAGCCAACCTGCAAAAGTGGATAGCAGTCAAAAGGCTGCCGACCAAGCGGCAATAAAGATTTATCAAATGGCGCTGAGGTATAATGATCCGGCAGTGGCCAAAAGTAAATTGTACGAGTTGATTGAGAAATATCCCGGTAACCTGTTTTATGCTGAGAGATTATCAAAATTGTATTTTGAGCTTGAACAATATAGTTCTGCGGCATTGGTAGCAATGGATGTTTTGAAGGCTGATGATGAAAATATACCTGCATTGGAAATTGCTGCTTATTCCTTGGAGCAGTTGGGGGCTTTGGATAGGGCTTTGCCGCATTTTGAGTCTTTACATCTTTTGTCAGGAGACCTGTTTAGCTTGTACAAAACTTCCTATCTACAATATTCATTGAAGAAGTACGATGAGGCATTGAATTCAGTAGATATGTTGATCAAAAACAGTAAATCCGAAGAGGAAAAGTTGACTTTTCCTAAAAAGGACAACAGTACTCAAGATGTAAGCATGAAAGCTGCAGCACTGAACTTGAAAGGTCTGATCTATAAAGAACAGGGGAGTACTTCAGAGGCTAAAGCTGCTTTTGAAGCGGCATTGGCAAATGCTCCAGAGTTTGAAATTGTACAGGATAATTTGAAAGAGTTGAATTGATTCAGGATTGATTAAGATATGCGATGATAGAGCCACTCCTTTTGGGAGTGGTTTTTTATTGTCTAGATTTTGTAAGTGTATTTTTTTCGGGAAATAGATCAAAAAGAAAAAAGCTCCAGAAGAAAAGAACTCCGGAGCTAGGTGGAAATGGTTTGATGGCTGATTTATTTTAGAATTATTGAGGCCTTATTGGTCTTTCGATCATTTTACCAAATCTGGGCTTTCTTACCAGGCTATTGTCCAGTACTTTTCTATCAAAAGTTTTTAACCTGTCGCCACTGCTAATGCCTGTGATTTGTTCTATGGCGCCTTTAAGTAAGACTTCATTGGTGTCGCCAAAGGGCAAAAGCCTAAAGGCAAATTCATTTATGGGAATATTAGGGGTAAAGCCTTCACCGTAATCAGACTGCCCCTGACTGTTAAAGCTTTTAGATACAATGGGAAGCATGCCATAGTCATTGTCTTCATTTTCTTCGTCTTCAATCGGGATAGAACCTACATTTTTGCCATAAGTAGTTTCACCGACAATAACCACATTCATGAATGGTTTTAGGCCGTTGATGATCAGTTCGCTTGAGGAAGCGGTGCTTCCAGTGGCAATCACATATATCGTATTAGCGCTTAGTATACTTCCGATATTTTGGCTTTTATTTTTGAAGCGGTTAGAAAGTGAGGCTTCTCCATAAAGCTCTATATAGTCTGGCTGAACATTGCTGTTGTATTCGGTCTTGGAAAAGACATCGTTTTCTGTGGTGTTCGGAGCAATTAGACTGGCTAGATTTACAGCACTGCTAACATAACCGCCACCATTATATCTCAAATCTAAGATGAACTCATTGATGCCTTTGGCTTTAAAATCTGCAAATACTTCATCCAGTTCCTGATTGTACTCGGTATTGTCTCCTGGAGCAAAGAAGTTATATACTAGATAGCCTATTTTTTTATCTGCAATGGTGTAAACAGAGTCCATGAAGAGTGGGTTTTCTGAAAACATGGTAGTGCTTACTTCCAATGGGGTTTCCATTGGCAAGTAGGTTTCAGCATCATTGTCATATCTGTAAATATTGAGTGAATGAGCTTCTTCAACGGCTCCCAATAATTCTTGGTAATTATTTAAGGTGATTTGGGTATTATTTATGCCAACGATTACATCATCTCTTTGAATTCCTGCGGCTTCTGCTGGACTACCTTTTTTTACATACAGCACTACAGCCAAAACGTTGTTATTGGACTCACTTTCTCTAAAAAGCGTGAATTCATAGCCCGCTTCTTTACTGGTTCCTTCCAAAGCACTTAATAATTCTTGATAGTTAGGGTAGATGATAGAAAACCGGTCTTGGGAGACCAAAAGATGATCGAAATAAACTTCAGGATCAGCCTCTTCCGAGGTAGGGGTGTTCATGCTGGCATGCCAGTAATACCAATAATCCATATTTGCCTGAATCCAATTGTTGATACTGACATTAGGGTTTTCTACATTATCATCATCATTAGGATCAGAAGGGTCTTCCGTATCCTTGCAAGAAGTTATAAAAAAGGATATGAATAAAATAAGGAATGTTAAAACACGAAAATTTCTTACGGGGATCATAAGCATGGGATCTTAAATGAAAATAATATTCAAGAATTTACCTGAATCGACTTACTAGGGATTACAATAGTTAAATGTCAATTTAAGGTTATTAACGAAATAAATGTACCGGATAGATGAAAAAATGTAGGATTATATGCAATGGTTTGGGTGAAATGAAAGTGAGGGTAGAATTTTCCATGAGACAAAGTCGGAGCAAAAATACCTTTTTTGGGGTATATGAATAAAGTCCTAGACTCATTAGTTTTGAAGATATATTGAGACTTGATGGATAATGTGCTCAAAACAGTGTGGTTTTCTACCCTTTGTGTAAAGTTGGGTAGGTGTTTCTACAGGTGAAGTCTTGTGATTATGTTCTGAATCGCCCTAAAGATGGAAAGCCACCAAACATACTTCGGTGGCATTCAAATTGTTTGAATATAAAAAAGTATAATTTGTCTTATTTAACTGCTTAAGTTTTTTGTTATGATTCAATTATTTATATGCCTATTTTCATTTTTTGTTGGAATATTGGTTATCCCAATCATTATTAGGATTATCAAGAAAAAGAATCTTTTGGATAAGCCTGGGGGCAGGAAAATTCATAAAGAGGCGATTCCTTCCATGGGTGGAATAGGTATATTTTTGGCAATGCTCGCAGGATTGGCTGTGGCTTTAAATTTTGAAGAATTAAGCCAGATCCGGTTTTTGTTGTTAGGAAGTGGGGTGATGTTCTTATTGGGATTTCAGGATGATTTAGTGGAATTGACACCTTTACAAAAACTGCTTGGGCAATTGTTTGCCATATCTATTGTAGTGGTTTTGGGAGATATCAGGGTGAGCAGTTTTTATGGTTTTTTGGGTGTGGGCGTGCTTCCGTTGTGGTTGAGCTACTCATTGACCATTTTTACTGTAGTAGGCTTGACCAATGCATTTAATCTGGTGGATGGCTTGGATGGACTGGCTGGGACCTTGAGTTTGATCACGTTTTTGTTTTTAGGAGGCTGGTTTCTGTTGACTGGATTTAATGTGTATGCTGTTTTGGCGATGTCCGTATCTGGAGGGATTTTGGCTTTTATGGTGTATAACTGGCATCCTGCAAAAATATTTATGGGAGACACAGGTTCATTGACCATCGGATTTTTGATGGCTATTTTAGCCATATTTTTTGTGGAAGCCAATGGGGCAATGTTGAATGAAGGCCACTATTTTAAATTCCAAGCACCAATAACTGCCGGTTTAGCCTTGGTGTTGGTTTCTTGTATAGATACACTGCGGGTTTTTATTAAAAGAATAAGAAATGGAAAACCTCCCATGGCCGCTGATAAATCGCATGTCCATCATTTTCTGATGAGAATGAACATGAGGCATGATCAGGTAGCAATTGTTTTAGGTTTAATTAAACTTGGCTTTTTGTGCCTGGTGATCAGCTTTGCCTCTTATTCGGACAATTTGTTACTTCCATTGGTTATTGGGAGTGTAGTGGGGCTATGTTTGTTTTTGGATGCGGTGACATTGAAAAAAGTGAAGAAAATAGCCAAGTCTTCACCGAGGATTTTGGACCTTGGTACCTCTCGGGACCTAGGTATGGAAGAGAGAGCACGTAGAGAAAAAAACATGGAGAAAGAGCCTGTCTGATGATAGGGAAGGGTATAACCAAGAAGGCCGTAAGTTTTGTATATTGTGGCCTTGTTGATTTAAACCCATAGGAGATCAATTGATCATAGGTTAATATAATGTTTGATGCTCATTCTGAAAATATTGGATTGTTTATAGATGTTTTCAATGGGAGTAGAGGCATACTGGTACATATAAATAAAGTCCAGTTTTACATTATCGTTTACCTGAAGGGAGGGGCCAAGTATCAACCTGTTTTGATCAAATGGAGTGGAGGAAGTTTCAGGAGTGCTTTTGATGAAAATCTCGTCGCCTGCTTGAAGAGAAAGTGCTTGGTTGTTTGAAGGAAAGCTGAGTAATGGGATGTTTACCATAAAACGGTATCGGAATCGAAAGCTTAATGGAGTCCTATAACTATTGTCGGTATTCTTGATTTTAAAGGATCGTTCTTCTATTGATAACCTTTGTTTTAGTTTGGCAATTCCGGTTTGATGAGAGTGGGAGATTTCTTGAAAAGGTCTTGATTCTATAATGGCTATTTCCTTTCCTTGATAGGAGCCAAGATGAGCAAAGCCCGCAGATAGCTCTAGGTTTTCTTTCCAACTGTATATCAACCTGGTTCTGGCGATATATTTGTTTTTTTTACTGAACCGTTCTTGGTACCTGATGCCAAAATCGGATTTTAGGCTCCAGTTTTTATCGAATTGGGTTTTATTCCAGTATCGAAACCATTGTTGGTTGCTGCGAATGATCTCTTTTTCCTGGGCATGGCCTTTCTTAGGAGATAGGAGTATGAACAGCATTAAAACAAAGCCTATTTTCAAGAGGGAAGAGTCGAAAGGGCGTAGAAGGATAATTCTTATGGATGAAGTAATTATCATTTATGAAAAAAGGGTTTAGTGTTAATTTAGGCCTTAAATAGTGTTTTTGATGCGATTTTGTTGTTGATATGATTCCACAGTTCTATTCTCTGATATAGGGACTGTTCCGCGATCTTTTCCGTTTCATCCCATTTGTTGCGATCATTGCCACAGAGTTTAGTGATCATTTGTATGGACAAAGGTCCATGTTCATCCCCATCGAGTTCTATGTGTCTTTGTAGGTAATATCTTAATTTGCTGTAGGAATGCTGCTTTTCTTGTTCTGCTTTTTGGATGATTTCCATGAACATGTCAGGGATCAGGTCTTCGCGACCAAAGGTAAAAGCTGATGCGATAAGGTGAGACTTGCCTGTTGCAATCACCTCAAAGGTGAAGTTGACAAAGTCTTTGATGGCGGGGTCGGCATTGACCATGCCGAGGGCATCTTTGACAGTATGTTTTTCGTTGATCAGTCCGATAAATTGGGATATTTCTTTGGTGTCTGCCCCTGCTTGTTCCATGGCATCTATGTACATCTCATAGTGGCTTTTTGCTTCGCCTAGTTCATTGATATCGCTTTCTTCGCCGTGAACGATTTCATTGATAAACCGGCTTAGGCTTGGGTTACTCGCAGGTGTCCAGGGCAAAGCAATTCCCGTAAGGTCTCTCTGCAGTGCTTTAAGTAAGGACATAAAATCCCAGACTGCATAAACGTGCAGTTCCATGAATACTTTGATGTCCTCTATGCTAGAAAGATTTTCATAAAGAGGATGTTGGGAAAGTTGGTTTTTTAAAGGTTTTATTTTTGCTTCAATACGCTGAATTTCCTGCATGTTATTGGCTTTTTTGATAGGATGACTAAGTGTAACGATTTAGCCAGGATAATGTTTGTATAAAACCAAATGCGAAATTACATAAAATGCCCGTTGAATAATAGTTTTGAATCGAGTTAGTTTGGTCAAGTGGCCAAACCGTTGAAAGGGTTGAAATTACGCCTTCCCACATTCATTCCGATTGCACGGCAGACGGTCTTGTCTCCATACTTTATGTTGATTTTGTCCAAGGCCTGATATAAACGGATGTTTTCCTCAGTGTCTTCAAAGAGGTTGATTTGGTATTGCCCATGAACCAAGGCGCTGAAGCGAACCCCTATTAAACGTATAAGTAGGCGACGGTTATACAGTTTTCTAAACAGTTCTTTGACCACAGGAATCAGGCTATGGTCTGCCGAGGAGTAGGGGATGCGTTGTTGCATGGTGTGGGTGTCAAAATCAGAATAACGTATTTTGATACTTACACAGCAGGTAAGTTGTTGGTTTTTCCTGAGCTTGGTGGCCAGTTGTTCTGTCATGGCTACCAAAGTGGCTTCCAGCATTCTGACATCGATGGTGTCTTGGCTGAAGGTGTTTTCGGTAGAAATGGATTTGGCTTCTGTGTAAGGTACGACAGGGCTTTTGTCTATCCCGTTGGCTTTGTTCCAGAGTATGCGACCATTTTTACCAAATGCACTTTCCAGTAATTCGGCAGGCATGGTTTGTAGGGTTTGGATTTTCTTTACCCCCATGCCATAGAGGCTTTGGGCGGTTTTTTCTCCAATCATCGGGATCTTCCTGACAGATAAGGGGGCCAAAAAAGGTCTTTCCGTTCCCAATGGAATTTCTTTTTCATTATTGGGTTTGGCCTCACCTGTGGCTATCTTGGAGACGGTTTTGTTTTCCGAAAGTCCGAGAGAAATCGGTAGTCCGCTTTCTTTGATGATTTTTTGACGAAGTTCATGGGCCATTTTGAAACAGCCAAAAAACTTGTCCATTCCAGAATAGTCGATATAGAATTCGTCAATGGATGATTTTTCAAAAAGAGGTACCGATTCTCTAATGATTTCAGTGATTTCATGGGATTTTTGACTGTATCTTTCGCTGTCTCCCCGTATGATCAAAGCTTCCGGGCAAAGCTGACGGGCGGTACGCATGGGCATGGCGGAGTGTATGCCAAATATACGGGCTTCATAACTGCAAGATGCCACTACACCACGATCCCCAGTACCACCTATAAGTATGGGCATTCCTTTAAGACGTCGATCAAATAGCCGCTCGACCGAAACAAAGAAAGAATCCAGGTCCATATGGACGATGGTTCTAGTGTTATCTGTGTTCATGATGTAAATTTAGTAAACATTAAAATGTTTATAATATAAACTAACGTAATATTGTTAGGCTAGGTTGGTGGAAAGTTGGACAGTATGTGTCTCGATAAAAAATAGGAGAGGAGGGCAACTTCTTGGTCTTTTTAAATGTTTGGGGAAAACGAGTATTTATTTATAATATAGTGCAGCATAAAACATGGAAAGCATCAGGATTATAGATTACAGCGCAGATTTACAGCCTTATTTTGAGTCTATCAATAAGGCTTGGATCATGGAGCATTTTACCTTGGAACCCATAGATGTGGCTGTTTTGGAAAAGCCTCAGAAAAATATCATTGATCAGGGGGGAGTGATAATTTTTGCAGAATTAGAAGGGGAAATAGTGGGGACGGTGGCCCTGAAGTATCATGAGGAGGGGGTATATGAAATGACCAAGATGGGCGTCGTTCCAGCTGCACAGGGGAAGAAAGTGGGCTGGAGCTTGGCCAAGGCTATTTTGGAAAAGGCCAAAACAATGGATGCAGAGAAGGTGGTATTGTATAGTAGCCGGAAATTAGTGCCAGCGATCAATATGTATCGAAAGCTGGGATTTAAGGAAGTGGTTCCCGAAGCAGGGAAATACAGCAGGTGTGATATTAAAATGGAAGTGGAGCTTTAATGATTGAATCAGGAAAACCAGAAATCATCATTCGTGAAGGGAGTATCGCAGAGGTGCTCTCCTTAAGTGTGGCTATACCGGAGTTTAGTGATCCTTATGGAGACGATGTCTATGTTGATAGGCTCAAAGGCAGACCTCATTTGATTTTGGTGGCGGAATATGGTGGCAAGTTGGTTGGTTTTAAGGTGGGCTATGCTATGGATGATGAACAATTTTATTCATGGATGGGAGGAGTGCTTCCCGCATTTCGACGGAGTGGTGTTGCTGGGATTTTGGCAGATGTGCAGGCTGATTGGGCCAAGCAATCAGGCTATGTGAAATTGGTTTTTAAAACAAGAAATATGCATAAAGATATGATCCGCTTTGCCTTGAAGCGGGGTTTTATGATTACAGATCTGATCAAAAGAGCTACGGTGGAAGAGCATAGGGTTATTTTAGAGAAAAAAATCTAATTTTAATATGCTTGAAATCAGATTATAAATGAAATAAGTAGGTTGTTTTGCCCATAAATATTTGGTGAACGTTTGGAGCAAAAAGGATATCTTTCTACTTTTGCAGACCTAATCCTGCGCACGTGGTGAAACTGGTAGACACGCCATCTTGAGGGGGTGGTGCTCTATGGGCGTGGAGGTTCGAATCCTCTCGTGCGCACAAAAAGGCCTTTCGGTATTTCCGGAAGGCTTTTTGTGTTTTAGAAGTGGTAGTTGATAGCAAGTAGTAAAGGGAGAAAAGAAGAAATAATAAAGAGCAGGCTGCGTCATCGCGAGACCGACTGAGGGAGGGCGTGGCGATGACGTAATAGGGTGTGAGATCGCTTCGCAAGCTCTCGTGACGAATTAGTCATGAGCTAAACTGGGGGGATGAATGGGGTTGGTTAGGACAGTTGTTTTTTGGGGGATGAGAAAGGATTGAGTCGGAGACTCAGGGTTAGGGCGTTCCGCGGCACAGCCGCGGAACAACGGAGAGAAAAGAAGAAAGAGGTGTAAGTCATCGTTACTCTTTACCATTGTTCGTATCAATGGTATGGGATGGTCCACAGATGGATACAGATAAACACGGATGATTTTTTTGGGACTAAGGTGCTCCTTTAGGTCGGTCAGCTGCTCAGCCAACGGAAGAATTAAATCAGTGTAAATCTGTGGAATCCGTGAGAAATAAGGTTACTGGTGTCAAAACGGAGTATCAAGTAGCAAAGGGGAGAAAAGAATAACGAAGAAAGAATAAAGAGAAGGCTGCATTATCGCAATCCGCCAAGGCCTTTAGGTTTGTATAGTAAAGTAAAAATATGTGGCTGATTTAGATTAGATTCAGGGTTTTCTAAAATTCATCTGTGTTCATCCCCTCCATCTGTGGTTCTCAACTTTTTTATAATTGGCATCAAGCAGGAACTTAAGAATGATTTTTGAAAGGGATTTGGGAATACTTAATCTTACCTCAATAAGGGAATTACAAATTCCTTTTATTCTTTGTTCCGCATTGCAAATGCGGAACAGCAAGTTTTTATTCCTTGGGGCGAATTATTTTTTATGAACTTTGGTTGTGGATATTACTGAATATTACTGAAAAGCATAATCGGTTTAGTATGATTGAAAATGGAATTTTGACGGGAGTGCTGAAATGGGCACTTGTTGAATGGTTTTGGTTTTCTTTCATTTTATTTCTTTTTATGTAAAGTAGAATTGTTGATGGGATATTTTTAATATTCTCTTTTTACTTTACTAAAAAAATAATTAAATAGCTTTCCGTTTGTGGCACCTATCGCCCTTAAAAATCAAAAATCTCTAGTTCGCATGTTCAAAAATATTTCCCCCCTAGGTATGTTTAAAAATGCAATAGTGGGAGGCTTTCTTATGGTCTTCAGTATTAGTGCGTTTGGACAAAAAAATCAGGTAGCTTATAAGCAACAAGATTTGCCAGTGACAGCCAGGGTGACTGATCTCCTGAACAGGATGACTTTGGAAGAAAAAGTTGGTCAGCTTTCCACACTGTTGGGTTGGGAAATGTATGAGAAAACCGGTGATGGGGCTGAAGCCAGTGAAGCTTTTAAGGAAGCCATACAGGAAAGAAATATAGGGATGCTATGGGCAACATTGAGGGCCGATCCTTGGACTCAAAAGACATTGGAAACCGGATTGCAGCCCAAGCAAGCAGCCATAGCTACCAATGCCATGCAGCGATATGTGATGGAAAATACCCGTTTGGGTATTCCCTTGCTTTTGGCAGAGGAATGTCCGCATGGACATATGGCCATTGGAACGACCGTCTTTCCTACCTCTATCGGTCAGGCAAGTACTTGGAATCCAGAGTTGATCCAGAAGATGGCTTCTGTCATTGCACTGGAAGCGAGATTGCAGGGAGGACATATCGGTTATGGTCCAGTGCTGGATTTGGCTAGGGAACCAAGATGGTCAAGGGTAGAGGAAACCTATGGCGAAGATCCTTATTTGAACGGACAGATGGGGATAGCCATGGTAAAAGGATTTCAAGGTGAGTCTATCGCTTCAGGTGTTAATGTGATTTCTACCTTAAAGCATTTTACCGCTTATGGTGTTCCAGAAGGAGGGCATAATGGAACCAGTGTGAGTGTGGGAGACCGTGAACTCCACCAAAGCTATTTGCCTCCATTTAAAGACGCTGTTCAGGCGGGTGCGCTATCGGTAATGACCGCCTATAATTCCATCGATGGAATTCCGTGTACTTCCAATGGATATTTACTCAATAATGTTTTGAGGGATGACTGGGGATTTGATGGATTTGTGGTTTCTGACCTAGGAAGTATCAGTGGCTTGAAGGGAAGTCACCATGTGGCAGCGACTTTGGAAGATGCGGCCCAACTGGCCATCAATGCTGGTGTGGATTCAGATTTGGGAGGTTATGGATTTGATAAAAACCTTTTTGCTGCTATACAAAGTGGAAAAGTGGACTTGGATATTTTGGACCAGGCCGTAGCTAGGGTTTTAAGATTGAAATTTGAAATGGGATTGTTTGAGAACCCTTATGTTGACCCTGAATTGGCAGCCCAAAAAGTGAGGTCAGCAACGCATATTGCTTTGGCAAGAAGGGTGGCAAAAGAGTCCGTAGTATTGTTGAAAAATGAAAATGCCACTTTACCACTAAGCAAGAAGTTGGATAAAATAGCTGTCATCGGCCCCAATGCCGATAATATATACAATCAATTGGGGGATTATACGGCTCCTCAAGCCAATAGTAATGTGGTGACTGTTCTAGAAGGAATACAAAATAAAGTAGGAGAGCATGTTCAGGTCGATTATATCAAAGGTTGTGCAATACGGGATACCACGCAAAGCCAAATTGAGGAAGCTGCAGCCTTAGCAGCCAAGGCAGATGTTGCGGTGGTGGTATTGGGGGGTAGTAGTGCCAGGGATTTTGATACCGAGTATGAAGAAACTGCTGCAGCTAAAGTCAGTGAGACCGCAGAAGGGGAGTTGGTCAGTGATATGGAAAGTGGTGAAGGTTTTGATCGGATGACCTTGGAGATGTTAGGGGATCAGATGAAACTATTGAAAGCCATTCATGCAACGGGTACACCAGTGGTTTTGGTGACGATCAAGGGACGTCCATTGAATTTGAATTGGGCGGATGAAAATATTCCAGCGATTTTGGATGCTTGGTACCCAGGCCAAGAAGGAGGTAATGCCATTGCTGATGTATTATTTGGCGATTATAATCCTGCGGGTAGACTTTCGATCTCTGTTCCGCGTTCAGTTGGGCAACTACCTGTTTATTATAATTATAAAAACCCTAAAAGGCATGATTATGTAGAGGGTAGTGCAGCACCTCTTTATGCTTTTGGACATGGCTTAAGTTATTCAGAGTTTGAGTATGCTGACCTCAATATAGCAACAGAGGGAAATGCGCAAGATGCCAAGGTAATCGTGAGTTTCAGCGTATCAAATACAAGTGAAGTTGATGGAGAAGAAGTTGTGCAGCTATATATAAAAGATTTGGTCAGCAGCACTGTCAGGCCATTGATGGAGTTGAAACGCTTTGATAAGGTTAATATTCCAGCAGGTAAGCGGGAAGCTATCCAATTTGAGTTGACCTCAGAAGATTTACAGGTTTTAGATAGTCAAATGAATCAACTTGTAGAGCCTGGGATGTTTAAAATTCTGGTTGGCAGGTCTTCCAGTGATATCCGTTTAGAAGGGGATTTTGAAATTGACTAATCATAACGATAAAATGATTTGATGGAAGGACGGATAGATTTTGGAGGGCTCTCGGATCGTCAGCTTTGGAAAGAAATTGCTGGTGGGAATCAGTATGCTTTTTCTTTTCTATACGAAACAACTTCCGATGCTTTATTTAGTTATGGTTATAAGTTTTCCAGTGAAAAATCGCTCATAGAGGATGTGATTCAGGATGTGTTTGTCATTATATGGGAAAAGCGAGATCGCTTGGATATTAGTCATTCTATCAAATTCTACCTTTTTACGACTTTCAGAAGGGAAATGTTGACGAGGCTCCAAGGTGATAGGGGGCATCGTGAAGAGCTCGGAAAATTTCATGAAGAATCCTATTGGGAAGCCTCTATCCAAGAGGTGTTGATCCAAAGGCAGATGACCATGGATTCGGGAAAGCATGTGCGGGAAGCCATGAAAATCCTTACCAATAGGCAAAGGGAGGTTATTTACCTTAAGTACTTGGAAGGCTTGAGTTATGAAGAGATTTCAGAAATGATGGATGTGAAGGTGCCTTATTTATATAATCTTGTTTTGAAAGGGCTGAAATCGCTAAAGTCACATTTTGTTTCTACCGGTATTCTAAATACCATTCGTACAATTTTTATAGTCCTGATCATAAAGTCGTTTTAATTGACTCCATCGTCTAGGGTAAGGTGATGTCAGTAGCATAATCAGGATCTATCATCTCTCATCATGTTAAATAAATATTATTTTTTTTCTTAAAAAATGGTGAGATGATGATTTTTCTTCCCTCTATATGAATAAAGCGTTAAAAGTTTTGGGGAAGAATTATAGCACAATTGAGGATTTTTTAGAGGATAAGACCTTCTGCGATTGGGTTCTAAATAAGGAGAGCTCTTATAGAAGGGCTTGGGAGGACTATGCAGAAAATCATCCAGAGTTGACTGAGGAGATAAAAGTGGCCGGAGAGATTTTGTGGGAGCTGCACGAAGAAAAGAAGGCATGGGATAAGCAAGGCAAAGATAAAGTAAAAGAAGGAATAGAGAAGCGACTTGGTTTTAGGACTGTAGATCGAACAGTAAAGAGAGATTATTATACCTATCACAGGAATCAGTATTCAAGCCATCGGTTTTCTTGGGTGATAGCAGCAGTGGTTTCGTTGGTGTTAGTGGGGGCTGGAATAGTGGGCTGGCATGAAGTAAATAGGAGAGAGGCAGCATTACCGGCACCTGAAGTAGCCATGGTCATTAAGTCCAACCAAAAAGGACAGAAATCCATCGTTCATCTGCCTGATGGAAGTCAGGTAACACTCAATTCTTCGAGTGAAATCCGTTATTTATCCGATTTTGGGAAGCATCATAGAAATCTGAGCTTAAAAGGAGAGGCTTTTTTTCAGGTGGCCAGGGATACGAGTATGTCGTTTATTGTCAGGAGTGGGGAAATTACAACCAAAGCATTGGGAACCTCATTTAATATTAGTGCATACGAAAACGAAAACACTTCGGTGAAATTGGCAACTGGAATAGTAGAGATTGAGCAGGATGGAGAGGAGAAAGAAGAAACCTTGATGCGATTGATTCCTGGAGAGGAAGCTTTTTTGACAGCTGGTACTAAAATAGGAAAGCGCAAGTTTGATCTAGAAAGTGCGTTTCTGTGGAAGGATGGCGTGTTGTTTTTTGATGAAAAGCCTTTTTCAGATGTGGTCGAAATCCTAGAACGTTGGTATGGCGTGGAGATCATACTGAAGAACAAGCCTGTCGGAAAACTCCCATTGGTGTCAGGGAGGTTTGATAACGATCATTTGGATAATGTGCTGAAAAGCATTGGATATAGCTTAAGGTTCTCTCACGAGATTGCGCAAAAAAATGTTACTATCAGTTTTGACTAACCATAAAGATAATCTATGACAAAATCTTTTTCTTAAGAAAAAAGCCAATGAAGGTGGGCTTCATTGGCTTATAAGGGAATGACAGTGTTTTGGCCGACAACTATCGTTCCTGAACGTTTTAAGCAAACTATTCACCTACCTAAAACAATTCAATTTATGAAAAATATATTACATGGTCTTATTATGATCGGAAAATACTATTTGTATGGATTTGTCCTGCAGCTGCTGTTTTTGAATTTGCTGCATGCGATGCCTACAAAAGCTCAAGGCTCTTTGGACATGCAAAAGGTCTATATCAACCTTGATTTGGCAGAGGGGGATTTGTCTGATGTTTTGCATGAAATCGAGCGTCAGTCTGACTTTGTGTTTGTTTTTGATGATCAGACAGAAAAGCAGGCTGGCAAAGTTTCCCTGTCTGTAAAGAATCAAACATTGGAATCAGCTTTGTACCAATTGGCTGCTCAAAATGGGCTTTCTTTCAAGCAAGTAAACAATAGGATAAGCGTAAAGAAATCCATTCCAAATCAGGCAGAGCCGGTAGAAGTCATTCGTGAAGAAAAGGTGACGGGTACTGTTCTTGATGATACAGGTTATCCACTTCCGGGGGCTACAGTATTGGTGAAAGGGACCACCAATGGCACAGTGACCAATCTTGAGGGGCAATATGAGATCAATGTCAATCAAGGAGATGTCATTGTTTTTTCATTTGTGGGCTTTTCTTCCCAAGAGGTTAGCTATACAGGTCAAAGCATCATCGATGTGACTATGTCTGCTGACGAGACTGCTTTGGATGAGGTAGTCGTTGTCGGTTATGGAACCCAGAAGAAGATCAACCTCACCGGTGCAGTATCTGCTGTAGGCAATGAAGAGGTGTCCAGAAAACCTGTAGGCCAGGTCTCTTCCGCCTTGCAAGGGGTCGCTTCTGGACTTACAGTAACCCAAAGGAGTGGCCAACCTGGAGCTGATCAGGGGACATTGAGAATTAGAGGTATTGGTACATTAAACAGTAATGAGCCGCTTGTGTTGGTCGATGGGGTTCAATATGATATCAATGATATTGATGCCAATGATATAGAATCCATTTCTGTGTTAAAGGATGCTGCTGCCGCATCAATTTATGGCGTTAGAGCGGCCAATGGCGTGGTGTTGATTACAACCAAAAGAGGTAAAGGCGGTAAGCCAAAAGTAAGCTATAACAACTACTTTGGGGTGCAGGAACCTACCAGGATGACAGAATTTGTCGGTGCCAAGGATTTTATGCAATTGGTGAATACTATGTACACCAATTCTGGAGCGGGTGCCATTTATGCAGATGATCAAATTGCAGCCTATGATGATCCTAACCGTGATCCAGTGGCTTATCCTGATAACTATTGGTTAGACAAAGTACTAACAGGTTCAGGCTTTCAACAAAGCCACAGTCTTGCTATTTCTGGTGGTCAGGAAAATGTTACTTACCGTGTTTCTACAAACTATTTTGATCAGAAAGGACTGATCAAAAACATGGATTTTGACCGTTTTACCCTTCGGGTAAATACTGATATCAAAGTTTCTGAGAAGGTGAAGTTCAATGCGGATATCGCCGCGAATATCTCTAACCGCCAAGAGCCCCAAGGGGTTTCTGGTTCGGCATGGTACCAATTTGGTCAGGCTGCCATTATCAATCCTTTGACCCCAGCGTATTATTCCAATGGAGCGTATGCCGTAGTAAGAGGAGGACAGAACCCTTTGAGATTACAAGATGAAGGAGGAATTTATAGTTATAAGCAAAATTTATTTACAGGTAATTTTCAAGCAGATTACGAAGTCATCAAAGACTTGACATTGACAGGTAAAGCCTCCATCAATTATCAATCTGATTATACCAGTCTTCATGAAAAGCAATTGATCTATAATGTACCAGAATCATCTTCAGTGGTGCTTGGAAGAAATGAAGTAACCAAGCAATCTTTGGATTATTGGTTCAAGAATTTCCAGGGATTGGCCAATTATAATAAGAGCTTTGGAGAAGATCACAGCCTACATGTTTTGGCAGGTATTTCCAGCTTGCTACAAACAAATGAGTCATTGACAGGATATAGGACCAATCTTCCAAATGGGAATCTTTCTGAAATCGATGCGGGGGCTTCTGACGGACAAGAGGCAAATGGTACAGCAAATGAATATGCGTTATTGTCTTTCTTTGGTCGAGTGAATTATGCTTTTAAGGACCGGTATTTGGTAGAAGCCAATATCCGTAGAGATGGTTCCAGCAGATTTGCCGATGGTCAGAAATGGGGCGTGTTTCCTTCTTTCTCTCTGGGATGGAGGATTTCGGATGAGTCCTTTATGCAAGATTTAAGTTTCATCGATGATTTGAAATTGAGAGGTTCTTGGGGGATGTTAGGTAATGACGCCATAGGTAACTATCCCTACCAGACAAGTTATGGCTTTAATGATTACCCATTCGGAGGAACGCTTAATCCTGCTGCAGGTCTAAGTGCCTATCCTAACAGCCAACTTAGTTGGGAAACTACTAAAATGACCGATGTTGGTTTTGACTTGGTGATCCTTGAAGGAAAGATGGATTTTACCTTTGACTATTATGTAAAAAATACGGATGATATTCTCTTACAGCTTCCTATTCCATCTACCGTGGGACTTTCTGCTCCTTACCAAAATGTAGGTAGTGTAGAGAATAAGGGATGGGAATTTTCTGCCAATTACCACGGTAGGGCAGGAAGTGATTTTACCTATGACATAGGAGCTAACTTCTCGGATGTAAAAAATCAGATCACAGATTTTGGAGGGGCTGATTACCTTAGCACGGACAATAACGATATTACCACTGCCTATCAAGTAGGTTATCCGATTGGGGCTTTCTTTGGGTACATTTCTGATGGGATTTTCCAATCAGCTGATGAAGTGGCCCAGCATCCTACCCAGCCAGGTTCTCCTTCCGCAGGAGACTTGATTTATCGAGATGTGAATGGTGATGGCCAGGTTAATACAGAAGACAGGGTTTATTTGGGAAGTAATATTCCTCGCTATACCTATGGTCTTAACTTGAATGCCGCTTATAAGGGTTTTAGTTTGACTGCATTCTTCCAGGGGGTAGCCAAGGCAGATATCAACACATTGGTGTTGAAGCGGGCTCCTACAAGTACAGATGGTAACTTTAGGTCGATTCATTTGGATAGTTGGACACCTGAAAATACAGCAGCTTCTTTCCCTAGGTTGACAACTGCCGAAAGGAACTATCAGTCATCAAGCTACTGGGTGGAAAGTGGAGCATATGTGAGATTGAAGACTTTACAATTGAATTATAATCTTCCAAAAAGCCTTTTGGAACCTGCCAAAATCACGAGAGCTAGGGTATTTGTAACAGGTCAAAACCTGTTTACGCTGTCAGGTCTGGAAAATGATATTGATCCAGAAGCACCGAACGATAATAGATATTATCCTCAGGTGAAGACATATACAGTAGGGTTAAGTGTTGAATTTTAAGCAGAAAAATGATGAAAATAAATATTTTAACAATACTCGCAGCTTTGCTACTGACCGTATCTTGTAGTGAAGACTTCTTGGATAGACAACCTTTGGATGAAGTTTCCAGTGGGAATTATTGGGCGACTTCTTCTGATGCGGTCAATGCAGTCAATAACTGCTATAGATATCTTGGGGATAGTTGGTACAGGATTTTCCTTTCTGCCGCTACAGATGATAGTTATTCTTGGAGTAACTGGCCGGCAGATGTGCAGTTTGCCGGAAACGGCAGTGCGACCAGTAGTTTAGGTTATTTCAGCCATTTCTGGTCTCAGCACTATAATACCATTGCAGCGGCCAATAATGTATTGGACAATATCGATCAGGTTCCGTCTATGGATGAGGAACTGAGAAATAGATTGAAAGCTGAAGCCAAGGTAATCAGGGCTTATGCTTACCAACAGCTTGTAGGGATGTATGGGGATGTACCTTTGATTACTGCCATCCAAAGCACAGATGAATTCAATGTGTCTAGAAGCCCAAAGGCGGAAGTCGTTGATTTTATCGTTCAGGATTTAGAAGAAGCTGCTGATATTTTGCCGGAAAGCTATGGGGCCGCAGACCAAGGCAGGGTGACCAGAGGGGCAGCATTGGCTTTGGAAGCTAGAATTCTTTTGTATGATGAAAGGTGGTCAGCAGCAGCAGATGTGGCCAGTGAAGTAATGAATCTAAATTATAGTATCGACAGCGATTATTTAAGCTTGTTTGATGGCACCAATAAAAATAGTTCAGAGATCATTTTGGCAGCCCAGTACATTAAAAATACATATCCTACGGCAAGCGCTACTTGGTTAGGAGCACCTTCGCTAGGTGGGTGGGGACAGGTAATTCCACTAAAAAGTCTGGTGGATACTTATGAGTGTACTGATGGATTGACCATTGAGGAATCTCCATTATATGATCCTGAGAACCCTTTTGAAAACAGGGATCCTAGATTGGAGTTGACGGTGATCGTTCCTGGGACTGAGGTGAATGGGATTACCATAGATATTACCAATCCTAACTCAATTGATCGTTTGGGGCAAAACAATGCGTCCTATTCTGGTTATTATTATAAGAAGGGAGTGCCAGCTGACATTGAAGGAAGTTGGGACAGCAATTCCTATAATGATGAGGTATTGATCCGGTATGCAGAGGTGTTGCTGATTTATGCTGAAGCAAAGATTCAGGCCGGTGAAATCGACCAAAGTGTATATGATGCGATTAATGAAGTGCGGAGCAGAGCAGGTGTGGAAATGCCGGCAATCACTTCTGCAGAGGCTGCTTCTCAAGACGCTTTAATGGAAGTGATCATGAGGGAAAGAAGAGTAGAGTTTG
This sequence comes from Echinicola marina, assembly GCF_020463795.1. Lineage (NCBI taxonomy): Bacteria > Pseudomonadati > Bacteroidota > Cytophagia > Cytophagales > Cyclobacteriaceae > Echinicola > Echinicola marina. Next base: position 2,899,382 of record NZ_CP080025.1, read on the forward strand.
CATTGGAAGAGCATCGCTTGTTTGATATTAGAAGATGGGAGATTGCAGAAGACGTGATGTCGGGAGTAGCCATGGGGATTTATAATAATTTTGATGAAAGTAGAGGAGATTATGGTGATTTTGTAAGAGTAGAAGAGCGCCAGTTTAATCCTAACCGGGATTACCTATGGGCCATTCCTGTTAATGAAGTTTCCATTAATCCAAATTTGGAGCAAAATCCTAATTGGTAATTAACTGAAAAGGGTTTGATGGGCATGTTAGCCATCAAACCCTTTTTTTATTTAGTAATTTAATAAAATCATGATGAGGAAAATCACCCTTTGTTTAAGTGCAATGCTGCTGTGTGTGGCGGTGTTGGCTCAGAATAAGGAGCATCTTTCTGAGAGATATCCTTTAATTCCCTATCCTGCTGAGTTGATCGCCCAAGATGGGACTTTTAAGCTATCTGCTGCAACAAATATTGAATTGGAAGCCGGAGAACTGGATTTGAGCAATGAGGTTACTTTTTTGAGAGAAATGCTGTCTTCATATAATTTTGATCAGGCCGGTAGGTCCACAGACGGCAGGATACAATTGACATTTTCCAATGAGGTTCAAGCAGAAGAGGGATATATTTTAGCTATTTCAAGCGAAGAAGTGGTGATTAAGGCCAGTACCCAAACTGGTTTTTTTAGAGGTATCCAAGCTTTTGGACAATTATTGCCGGTGAATCTTTCTGGAGAGAAGTGGAGTGAAGTAGAACTTCCTGCTGTAAAAATCAATGATGCCCCCAAATATGACTGGAGAGGTATGCACATCGATGTTGCAAGGCATTTTTTTACCAAAGAATACATTAAAAAATTTATAGATAGACTTGCCAGATACCAGTTTAACAAACTCCATTTGCATTTGACAGATGACCAAGGTTGGCGGATTGAAATCAAACAATTTCCTAAGCTCACTGAAGTAGGAGCTTGGAGGACTTATAATAAGCAAGATAGTGTATGTATGGAGCGGGCAGCAACCAACCCAGATTATATTATCGACCCGTGGAATATCAAAGAAGTAAACGGGAAGGAAGTTTATGGTGGTTTTTATACTCAAGAGGATATCAAGGAGATAATTGCCTATGCAGTCAAACATCATATAGAGGTGGTTCCCGAGATAGATATGCCCGGACACATGACCGCAGCGATCAGGGCTTATCCTTATTTGACCGGTGATCAGGAAACGGAATGGGGAGAGGTTTTTTCAAGTCCATTGAGTCCTTGTCAGGAAAGTACTTATACCTTCACTGAAAAAGTGTTGGATGAGATCATGGCTTTGTTTCCCAGTAAATATGTTCATATAGGGGCCGATGAAGTGGAAAGGAAGTTTTGGGAAACATCCATGTGTGAGGAATGGATGAAGACAAATGGGATCGAGGATGTGGATAAACTGCAAAGTTTCTTTGTGAATCATATGGAGGCTTATGTGCAATCGAAAGGGAAGCAACTTATTGTATGGGATGATGCGTTGGCCGGGGGAATCAGCCCGACTGCGCATGTGATGTACTGGAGAAGCTGGGTGAAGGATGCGCCATTGAAGGCAATAGAAAATGGCAATGAGGTGATCATGTCACCTGTAGGAGGAGGACTTTATTTTGATTACGCACCAGATAAGAGCTCTTTGAGAAAAGTATACACGGTGAGCATAGTTCCAGAAGGTTTTACTGCTGAGCAAGCTAATAAAGTAATTGGTGGTCAAGCCAATATCTGGACTGAATATATCCCTTCGGAAGCGAGAGCAGACTATATGTATATGCCTAGGATGACCGCTTTGGCAGAAAGGTTATGGTCAGATCCTAAGGATTTTGAAGGTTTCCAAGAAAGATTGGACAATCATTTTGCTTGGATGCAGCATGAAGGAATCAACTATCGTCTTCCTGATTTGAATGGCATTGCGGATATGAACATGTTTGTGGGAAAAGGTAAGTTGGAAGTAAGTACCCCAGTTGATTTTTTAACGATAAGGTACACAAAGGATGGTTCTGATCCAGAAATGGATGATAGCGTTTTGGAAAAGCCTTTAAAGGTAAAGTCAGATACAGATTTTAAAATAGCTGCTTTTGGTCCTTCAGGGAATAGGGGGGATGTGTATGAGGTGCCTTACAGAAAAACAACCTATTTAAAGGCAATAAATCCCAAAGAGGTTTCAGGACAAAAAGGACTCAATATGCATTTCCATAAGGGAACATTCAAGCAAACAGCGCTTATGGATGGCCATCAGGCTGATGAAGTAAGGTTAATGGAGGAATTAAGTATTCCTGCAGATTTGGCCAAAGGTGCTTTTGGAGCTGAATTTAGAGGGTATATCCATGTGCCGGCAAAGAGAATATATGACTTTATATTGACCAGTGATGATGGTAGTAAACTGTATATAGGAGGCCGGGAAGTTATTGATAATGATGGTTTTCACCCTGCCAAAGAGGTCAGTGGACAGGTAGCCTTGAATGCTGGCCTACATCCCTTTGAGCTGGATTTTATTGAAGCGGGGGGAGGACACACGCTTATTTTAGAATATATCGACGAGACTGGTGAAAGGAAACCAGTTCCTGCTGACTGGCTAGTTAGAGAAAAGTAAAAGAACTAATGCAAAATAATATATTAAAAGTTTTCCTTAGTGGAGCGATGCTCTTTTTACTGGGGGTAAATGCCTATGGGCAAAAGTCATCATTTGAGATTAGTGACGGTGAATTTCTGTACAATGGAGAAGCAGTGCCGATATATTCTGGGGAGATGCATTATGCAAGAATCCCCAAAGCATATTGGACTCACCGGCTAAAGATGATGAAGGCAATGGGACTCAACACGGTGGCAACATATGTTTTTTGGAATTACCATAATACAGCACCTGGAGTTTGGGACTTCAAATCCGGCAATAAGGATTTAAGGGCATTTATTAAGGCTGCAGAGGAGGAAGGGATGTTTGTAATTCTTCGTCCCGGTCCCTATGCCTGTGCAGAGTGGGAATTTGGCGGCTATCCATGGTGGTTGCAAAATGAACCTACCCTCGAGGTGAGATCAAATAATCAAGCATTTTTAGATTCAGCCAATGTTTATATAAAACACTTGGCCGATGAAGTAAAAGATTTGCAGGTGACCAAAGGAGGTCCTATTATCATGGTGCAGGTGGAGAACGAATTTGGCTCCTATGTGGCACAAAGGTCTGATATTCCTCAAGAAGAGCATCAAGCGTATTACGAAGCGATTCATCAATCTTTAAAAGATGTAGGTTTTGAGGTGCCTTTTTTTACTTCCGATGGCACCTGGTTGTTTGAGGGAGGTGCCTTGCCCGGGGTATTGCCGACAGCAAATGGTGAGGGGAATGTGGGGAATCTGAAGAAGGCAGTAGACAAATATCATGGAGGAAAAGGCCCCTATATGGTGGCAGAGTTTTATCCAGGTTGGTTGGACCACTGGGGGGAAGAGTTTGTGCGCATAGGAAAAGGCCAAATCGTCGAGCAAACGAGAAAGTACCTTGAAAATGGTGTTAACTTCAATTTTTATATGGTTATTGGAGGAACAAATTTTGGGTTTACTTCTGGTGCCAATTATAATGATGAACACGATATACAGCCGGACATTACCAGTTATGACTATGATGCTCCAATAAGTGAAGCAGGATGGGCAACGGATAAATTTATGGGAATTCGTGAACTGATGAAAGCGTTTGCACCCTATGAGATTCCTGCGATCCCAGAGCAAATTCCTGTTATTACTTTAGAAGAAGGTGTGAAAATGGATAAGGCTGTATCCTTGTTTGATTTGAAAGAAGGAATCAAACCAGTGGTCAATGATGAACCAATGACCTTCGAAGAACTGGGACAGGGGCATGGTTATGTTTTGTACAGCAAGCTATTTAATCAGCCAATCAATGGGAAATTAAAAGTAACAGGACTCAGGGACTTTGCCACAGTATACGTGAATGGAAACTATGTGGGAAGTTTAAATCGTGTCAATAATGAATATGAGCTGGATATTAATATTCCTTTTAATGGTAGATTGGAGTTGTTGGTCGAAAATATGGGGAGAATAAATTATGGGGCTCAAATTGTTCAAAATACGAAAGGGATCATTTCAGGAATAAAAATCAATGAGTATGAGATTACTGGAAACTGGAAACACTATGGTTTTCCTATGGATAAGATGCCTAAAGTGGACAATAGTGGCTCTTCTGATACAAAACCTACACTTTATTTTGGTAAATTCGATTTGGAAAATGTGGGGGATATCTTTCTCAACATGGAAAAATGGGGCAAGGGAATTGTCTTCGTCAATGGTCATAATTTAGGCAGGTACTGGTCTATAGGGCCACAGCAGACCCTTTATGTTCCAGGAGCGTGGTTAATAGAAGGTGAAAACCAAATTTGTGTTTTTGAACAACTCAACCAAGGTGTACCAGAAGTGCTGGAAACTATAGAACAGCCTGTGTTGGAAAAATTAAGTTTGGACTGATTGGTAGTAAGGTAAATATCATATAAAATAATTTAGGTATATATGAAAACATATAATTGGCATAGGAGAAAGAATTGGATTTGGACAGCACCTCTTTTATTGGTGCTACTGTTAAGTTGTGGACAGAGGGAGGGGACTAAACAGACTGAACTGTCCAAAGAAGTTAATTTAACTCAATATGTCAATCAGTACATTGGTTCTGGAGGCCATGGACATGTTTTCGTAGGAGCAAATCTGCCATTTGGCGGGGTGCAGCTAGGTCCTGTGAATTTAACTGAAGGTTGGGATTGGTGCTCTGGTTACCACATATCGGATTCGACCTTGATCGGATTTGCCCATACGCATTTGAGTGGAACGGGTATAGGTGATTTGGGGGATGTTTTGGTCATGCCAATAGTGGGGGAAACAAAAGTTTATAAAGGCGATCCAGAGCAGCCTGATTCAGGGTATTTTTCTTATTTCTCCCATGATGAAGAGGTGGTGAAGCCGGGATATTATTCCGTTAAGGTAGACAGGTATGATGTTTTGGCAGAAATGACGGCTACAGAAAGGGTTGGTTTTCATCGTTATACATTTCCCGAAAGCAAGGAGGCCAAGATCCTTATCAATTTGAAACAAGGAATTGGTTGGGACAGCCCCACGAATACCCATATTCGAATAGTAAATGATACAACCATTTCAGGTTATCGTCATTCAAAAGGATGGGCGGCAGATCAAAAATTGTTTTTTACAGCAGTTTTGTCCAAGCCTATTCAATCCATTGAGCTGTTTGACATAAATGAGCCAGTTGCCGGTAAGGAACATACAGCCAAGGCTGTAAAGGCCCTGTTGGGATTTGAGACGGAGAAGGATGAGGTAGTGGAGATGAAAGTGGCGATTTCTCCTGTCAGTGAAGAAAATGCCTTATTGAACCTTCAGGAGGAATTGCCCCACTGGGATTTTGATAAGGTGGTAGCAGATGCAGATGAGGCTTGGAATCAGGAGCTTAATAAGCTTCAAGTGGAAATGAAGGAGAAGGATGAGTTGGTGAAGTTTTATACAGCATTATATCATACTATGATTGCTCCTTCAGTATTTAATGATGTAAATGGAGACTATAGAGGTGCCGATGGTGAGGTTAGAAATGATCAAGCATTTACCAATTTGACTACCTTCTCCTTATGGGATATCTACAGAGGATGCAGTCCACTTTATACCATTACCCAACAGGACAGAATGGTGGATATGGTTGCGTCCATGTTGAAGATTTATGAGCAACAAGGAAAATTACCTGTATGGCACCTGATGGGCAATGAGACCAATACCATGCCTGGTTATAGTGCTGTTCCTATCATTGTTGATGCCTATTTGAAAGGGATTCCAATGGATGCTGAATTGGCATTTGAGGCAGTGAAAACCACCGCAATGAGGGATGAGTTTGGCCTGGATAAGGTAAAAGAGCTTGGATATATACCTGCAAATGATGAAGTGGAGAATGTTTCCAAGGGTTTGGAATATGCGCTTTCTGACTGGAGTATTGCTCAAATGGCCAAGGCTATGGGCAAGGAAGAGGATTACGAATACTTCTCCAAAAGGGGACAATACTATAAAAATTACTTCGACCCTGAGGTAGGTTTTATGAGAGGCAAAGTTTCCGATACAGAATGGAGGGAGCCATTTAGTCCATTTACTTCAGTCCATATGAAGGGTGATTTTACAGAAGGTAATTCATGGCAATATACTTTCTTGGTGCCCCAGGACGTGGAAGGTTTGGTTAAATTGTTGGGTGGAAAAGAGGCATTTATCTCCAAGTTGGATTCCTTGTTCCTTGTAGAAGGCGATATGGGAGAGGAAGCCTCCAATGATATTACCGGTTTGATCGGCCAATATGCCCATGGAAATGAACCGAGTCATCATGTTACTTATATGTATGGATATGTGGATCAGCAATATAAGACTGCGGAAAAAGTAAGGTACATTTTAAAAGAGCTTTATGCCAATAAGCCTGATGGCTTAAGTGGCAATGAGGATGTGGGGCAAATGTCCGCTTGGTTGGTACTTTCTTCCCTAGGCTTTTATCCGGTTAATCCGGCAGGTGGTCAATATGTTTGGGGAAGTCCAACAGTGGATAATGCAGTCATTAGGATGGATAATGGCAAGACCTTGGAGCTTAGCGTGAATAATAATTCTTCGGAAAATATTTATATTCAAAGTGTGACATACAATGGTGAGCCTTACAGCAGTCAGTTTCTGATGCATGAGGATTTGGTAAAAGGAGGGCATTTGGTCATTGAGATGGGGGCTAGCCCAAAAGAATGTGAGTGATTTAGAAATTGATAAGAAATCCCAAGGTGAGCGCCTTGGGATTTCTTTTAGTCTAAAGATCTAAAGCTAACTGGTCTGGTAATAGCTTAAAGGATCTACGGTGAATTGGAGTAGAACCCAATTCCAGTATGCCTTGTCTGTGTTGTTTAGTAGGATAGCCAGCATTTTTCTCCCAGCCATATCCAGGGTATTCTTTGGCGTATTCGGCCATTAGATTATCCCTATAAACTTTTGCCAAAATAGAGGCTGCTGCGATACTGGCATATTTTCCGTCACCTTTTATTATACAGTCATAAGGTATCTCAAGCTTACTCTTAAACCGGTTTCCGTCGATTAAAAGATGGTCTGGGGCTGTGTCCAAGGATTCTACCGCTCTGCTCATGGCGAGAAATGAGGCATTCAGTATATTGATTTGATCAATTTCTTCTACTGAAGCTTCTGCGACAGCCCAAGCGATGGCTTTTCCCTTTATTTCTGTGATCAGGCTTTCCCTGTATCCCTTGCTCAGTTTTTTGGAGTCATTGATGATTTCATTGGCAAAGTTCTCTGGAAGGATCACTGCAGCAGCTACCACAGGCCCGCATAGACAGCCTCTGCCCACTTCATCACATCCTGCTTCTAACCTGTTAGCTTCTAAATAAGGTAACAACTTCATCTTCTACTTTTTCTTCTCTGGGGAAATATTTATGGATCATTTCGGCAACCAGCCCTGTCCAGCCTGTCTGGTGGGAAGATCCCAATCCCTTACCATTATCACCATGAAAATACTCAAAAAAGAGAATATAGTCCCTGAAATGTGGGTCATTCTGCATTTTTTCATTATCTCCAAATACCGGTCTTTTCCCCTCTTGGTTTCGTTTGAATATATCGATATTTCTCAGGGACAATTCTTTGGCAATGATGTCCAAGGTGATGAATTTGCCAGAACCTGTTGGGTATTCAATAGGAAAATCTCCTCCGTAATAATAGTTGAACTTCTTCAGGGATTCCATGATCAACCAGTTAATGGGGAACCAGATCGGGCCGCGCCAGTTGGAGTTACCACCAAACATCCGAGTATCTGATTCTCCTGGAGTATATTTGACAGTATGTTTCTCTCCGTTTAGCTTCATGGAGTATGGATGGTCTTTATGGTATTTGGAGACAGACCGGATGCCATAGTCAGAAAGAAATTCCTCAGGATCCAAAAGTTTGTTCAATAGGCTTTTCATTCTGTGACCTCGCAAGAGTGAAAACAAGTGCCTTTTATCCTTTCCAGGTTCTATCCAGTTAGAAACCAGAGAGGCCAGTTTGGGCTTTTCTTTAAGGAAGAAATCCAATCGCTGTTTGAATTCAGTAAGGTTTTCATACATTTCTTCTTTGATGGGCTCTACCGCAAATAAGGGGATTAGCCCAACGATGGACCTTACTTTCATTCTTTTAGGTGCCTTGTCATCGATATGGAGGACGTCATAGAAGAAATTGTCCTCATCATCCCACAAACTGATATTTTGTCCGGAGATGTTGTTCATGGCACCGGCGATATAGAGAAAATGCTCCAGGAACTTGGTAGCGGTATACTGGTACACCTTGTTCTTTTCACAGAGATCCAAGGAAATCCTCAGCATGTTTAGACTAAACATGGCCATCCAGGATGTGGCGTCTGCTTGCTCCAGTTTGGCACCAAACTGGTCTACATGCGAACGGTCAAAAAGGCTGACATTATCCAACCCCAAGAAACCTCCTTCAAAGATATTTTGTCCATCGCTGTCCTTTTGGTTTACCCACCAGGTAAAGTTGAGCATAAGTTTATGTAAGGCCCGCTCAAGGAATTCAAAATCTCCCATACCACCATTCATTTTTCTGTCTATTTGGAAGACCCTTTGGATCGCATATGCATGAATAGGCGGGTTCACATCGTTAAAATTCCACTCATAGGCCGGTATTTGGCCATTAGGGTGCATATACCATTCGCTCAGTAGGACCAATAACTGGTCTTTGGCGAATTTAGGGTCCATTCGGGCAATGGGAATACAGTGGAAAGCCAAGTCCCAAGCAGCATACCAAGGATATTCCCATTTGTCAGGCATGGAGATAATATCATAGTTCTGTAGATGTCGCCAATTATGATTTCTGCCTTTTTTTCTCTCCACTGGTGGTACATAACGCCCCGGATCACCTTCTAGCCAACGTTCCACATTATAATAGTAAAACTGCTTTCCCCACATCATGCCGGCATAGGCCTGCCTTTGAATGTTTCGAAGTTCTTCATCGGTAACATGACCCTGAAGATCCAGGTAAAATTCATCTGCATCATGGATCCTGTTTTTGATGATTTCATCACATTCTTCCATGTTAACAAGGCTATCTTTTCGCTTCATACGGAAAGTAACCACTTCTGATTTACCTGCTGGAATAACGATTTTATACAGACCGGCAGCTTTGGTGCCAAAATTGTCGGGATTGAGGTGTTTTGTCTTGCCTTCTACGACATAGTCATTGATGGCATCTTTTAGAAACTTTTTTTGATTCCCTATATCATAAAGCTTCTCCCTATTGGTTTCGTTATCGCAGAATAAGAGCTCAGGATTACCATCAAAGTAAAAATGAAAATTTCCTGATTTGGGCGAAAAGGCTTGGATTTGATTGTCCGATTTCTTGGAAAGCTTGGGCAGAAATGGCTCATGCCCTGTAAACCAGGTTTTCCTGAACCAAATGGTGGGCATTACCCAAATAGTTGCATCTTGATTGCTCCTATTATGAATCGTAGCTCTTGAAACGATATCCTCAAAGTCCTCTTTGGCATATTCAATGAAAATGTCAAAGTATTCGTCTTTATCAAAAATTCCCGTATCGATGAGCTCGTATTCAGGATCCAGTTTTCCTCTTCTTGAATTTTCATCTTCCAGGTCTTTATAAGGGAATTCATGCTGCGGATATTTATAGAGCATTTTCATATAACTATGGGTAGGCGTACTGTCCAAGTAATAGTACAGTTCCTTTACATCTTCCCCATGATTTCCTTGATTGCCTGTCAGACCAAATAATCTTTCTTTGATCATAGGGTCTTTGCCATTCCAGAAAGCCCAAGCTAAGCAAAGTTTTTGCTTATGATCACTAAAGCCACCTAAGCCTTCCTCTCCCCATCTATAAGCTTTGCTTCTTGCATCCTCATGAGTAACATTCTCCCAGGCCGAACCATCCGCACTATAATCCTCTCTTACTGTACCCCATTGTCGCTCAGTTAAATAAGGTCCCCATTTTTTCCAATGTTTGACCCTATCCTGATCTTCTTTAAGTCTTAGTCTCTCTATATTCATGGAAATATTTTCAGGTCTTAAATCTTGAATTTACAAGTATTTTTAGAAAACTAATTTGCTTGGCGGGGAGCATTTTTAAAAAATTACCTGATTTTTTTACCGAAAACGATTGCACTCATTGGAAACGCTCTTTTTTCAATTCAGTTTTTTTCTAAAACACTTTAAACTAATGGTTTTGATCACCGGTTCATTCAGTAAATTGTGTAGGTGGGTAGTGTTTTGGCCCTTATTGGAAGGATGATGAATTGGGATATTCAATGATTTTTTCGATCATTTTGGGCAATTGCTGTTGCCACTTTATGAAGGATTGGTCGTTTTTTGTGCAGCTGTTCAGATAATCTGAAAACAGCTTAAAATCAAAGCTATGATGTGCAAGGCCGGCTTGGGCATTTTGAGCATCAATGGCATTGCAGGCTTGTTCATACTGCCCACTGACAGGAACCATCATTACCTGTTTGCCCAGATACATGGCCTCGCAGACAGATTCAAAGCCTGCTGTGCATATTAATCCTTTGCAATTGGCCATTTTTTCAAGGAATTTGTGGTCATCAATTTGGTGAAAGGTAATGTTGGAATGGGGGTGATAGACTTTTTCACTATCTTTTTGATCCCAAAATGCCTCTATTTTGATTTCTGGATTTTCTTTCCCAAAAGAAATAATTTCCTCTGCATAGCCTGGGTTAACGATATAGCTAAGGATATAGTCTCCTTCAGTGGTGGTTAGGTTATGAATTTCTGATCTTAATACAGGAGGTATCACAATCAATTTTTTTTGAGCACTTTTGGGATAGTCTCTGAAGGAAAGGGCCAATAGTTTGTCTGCACCAAGTGCCGTGATCGCCGTGTTGAACTGAAACATTTTTTTTTGAATCAAACTATTGGGAGCAAAGGGAAAGGATGAATGGTATATGAGATATTGGTGGCCGATGGTCCAGAAAGCAGCTTTTGGCCTAAATGTGAAATTGTAAAGTCCAGCCAGCATATCATAAAAGTTGATGATAATATTGGGTTGATCAGCTTTAATGACCCTATCGATGATCTGAAAACTATGGATGAATTTTTGTGATCTTAAGATATTTTTGGTGATTGTTTTGAACAGGTTGATTGATTTTCCCTTGTTGTCAGTATGAAAATTGGGGCTTTCAAATTGGGTGATGGGTGCCTTTAGGTTTTTGCGAACAAATTCGGGCAATTGTCTTCTCTTGCTTTTCCCTATAAGGACATGGCTCACTTCGTGCCCTTGCTCTGCTAATATGGTAGACAAGGCTATGGCTTGGGTCATATGGCCACGTCCTTCGCCTTGGACGATAAAGATGAATTTCATGATTCAAACGAAGAAGGAGGAATAATGATGTTTTCGTTTGAGCCAAAAAAGGAAACTTCAGTATATCTTTGGGGAGTGTTTAGGGGGATTACTTTATCATCATTCACTGACCTCGCAAAATCCAGCTCGTTATAATAGATCAATTGCCAGTTGCCATCATAATCCTCCGCCAAGGCACTCATGGTTTCCACCCAATCACCGGAATTGTGATAAGCAATCCCGTCTATCATCCTGGATTCAGCTTTATGAATATGGCCGCAGATAATCCCGTCACATCCTTTGGCTTTGGCCATTTTGGCAAGTTCTTCCTCGTATTTGTCAATATAGGATACAGCCGATTTCACCTTGTTTTTTATGTATTGGGAGAGGGAAAAATACCTTAAGCCTCTTTTTCTTCTATAATGGTTTACCAGGCGATTTAACCATAAAAGAAATGTATATCCGATATCTCCTAAATAGGCAATCCATCTGAGATTAGTAGTGATACTATCAAAAATATCACCATGAAGGACCAAGTATTTCTTGCCGTGTGATTGGTAGATCATGTCCTTTTGAATCGACAGGTTCCCGATTTCCAAAGGGAGGATTTGGTCTAAAAAATCGTCATGGTTTCCTCTCAGATAATATACTTTAGTATTATCATTATCAATCATTTTTAGGATTCTGTTAAAAAAACGGGTGTGCTTCTTTTTCCATGATCCAGATTTTTTTAATTGCCATCCATCAATAATGTCACCGTTGAGGATGAGGTTTTCGCAGTGGTAGTTTTTTAGAAATCTAACTACTTCTTTTGCTTTGGATCCCTTTGTGCCCAAGTGTAGGTCAGAAACGACGATGGTCTTAAAATGTGTTTTCAAAGCTTTTCCTATTTTTATTCCAATATAAAAAGCAATAATTAACTGATTGTGAAGTGGATATTATGATATTGAGATGGATTCTTGGGCTTTTGGCTTTAAAATTTCCTAAATATTAAAGACAAACATAAAGTGCGTTAATTATGGTTTGAAATACTTGAAAATATTTTGAAATTATTCTATTCGATTTTTTATAGCCTGGTATTACAATGCTTTTTGGGAATATTGGAAGGTACTGTGATGGAAGTGGAACGAATCCTTATATTCTTTATGGTTATCCGTTATCACACCAGTAAACATGTTTCTCACAGCCTGTCCCGTTTTATCGGGAGATTCCACAGATCTACCTGGTGGAAGACAGGTTTGCACGGAATAAAATCTCATTTCTTTGTGCTCCTTTATGGTTGGTTTATAGCGAGGTAAAGAGGAGTGCTTGGGCTTCTTATAGTCAAAATATTGAAACGTATGTTCCCTAGCTTTTCTAGGACTTAAGGTGGGGATAACCCTAAGGCAAGCTTAAGTTTCTGATGAGATAAACACGGCTAAAACACGGGATAAACACGGCTTAACTAGGGATTAAACACGGGTTAAAGCAGAAACGTTAAAAATGTTAAATTCAATAAAATTGGGCCGTTTTCACACCAGTCATCTGATTGTTCACAGCCTGTCCTGTCCGCGTCGGGGATTCCTGGGATCTGGCTAGTGGTAGACAGATCCCAGGAATCATTTTTGTGAGATCAGTGTTGTATTTGTCAGCATGTTTTGAAGCCTAAAATACACAGGTGGCACAGCGGATGTACAGAAAACGATTTTCAGTGAATCATCAAGAAAGGGGCCGTATACTTGTTAACAAATGAAAGCGCAGGTTCCAAATGCTCAGGACCTAAAGAGAGATGGTTTTAGCTATTTCCTGAGAAATATTGTGTCCATTTTGACTAAGCGTTGAAGATCAGTTTGAAGGTAGTGCCCATTCCGATGCTTGATTTTACTTGAATATTGCCTTTATGTCTTCTCATGATTTGTTTGGAAAGGCTTAGACCAATTCCGGACCCTTTTTGTTTGGTAGTAAAGAAAGGGATAAAAATCTTGTTGAGGGCCTCTTCCTCGATCCCTCTACCTGTATCACTGATTTCAATGATGATTTTTCCCGCTTCATCAATAAAGGCCCTTAGAGAGATCTTTTTCTCATCAGAATCCTCCACGGCATGAATGGCATTTTGGATAATGTTTATTAAGACTTGCTCGATCAAAGAACTATCAGCGAATAATAGTAGGTTTTCAGGCTCAATTTTTTTCTCGCATTTGATGCTCAGTTCATCTATTTGATGACTGAAAAGTGTCGCTAGCTGCCCGAAAAGTTCATGAATCTTAATGGCCGAAAATTTAGGTACAGGGATATGGGCCAAACTCCTGAAGTCACTGACAAAATCGATCAATCCCTCACTGCGCTTTTCTATGGTGGCTATCCCCATCAAATAATCTTCAACATCATGGACAGGTATGTCTCCTCCTTTGTCCAGTTGTGATTGAATATCCCCCTTAATGGTGGAGGCCAATGAGGAAATAGGGGCAATGCTGTTCATGATTTCATGGGTCAAAACCCTTACCAGATTTTGCCAAGCTTCCATTTCTTTTTCTTCTAGCTCACTTTGGATATTCTGCAGGGAAACAAGCTTGAACTTTACATTTCTGAGGACCAATTCAATCACATAAACGGAGAGCTGCATAATGCCATCTGGGTGGGCTATTTTGATCAGTTCGCTTCCTCCTGTTCTTAGGTTTTTGATCGCAAAGTGGAGTTCCTTATTGACATCTTCAATTTCTTCAATGTGTCCAAGTTGTTCTATATTTAACATTCTTTTGGCTGCCGTATTAAGGATCTGAACCTGACCATCTTCTTCGAAGGTAATCAGACCAATGCTCAGGTGTTGGAATACTGACCTGAAGTATTGGAAGTTGGCCTCTTTTTCGGCTTGGTCTTCCTTTAGCTTTGCCAAAATGGCATTAAATTCAATGTGCAGGTCATCTGTTTCTGTCCCATCAAATTTTACAGGGTAAACGGTGGCATAATTGTTTTGCTTGATATTGTCCAAAAACTGACGGACCTTTTTGAAACTGCTTTCCGCATAGTTGACCAGAAAAATCAATTGGGCAATGACCAAAATAATAAACAAGGAAGTGATGAAAACACCCGCTTCGTTGAGTATTGCATAGGAAAGTATAAAGAGGGTCATGGAAAGCAGGACCACTCTTCCTAGTAGCCCGACTTTATAGTCCATATTTTTCTAATCTTCTGTACAAAGAGGCGCGGGTTAAGCCCAACTCTTTTGCCGCTTTTGAGATGTTCCCGCCATTCTTGTCGATGGCTTTTTGGATCACATTTTTTTCTACTTCATCAAGATTGAGACTGGTATTATTGCTGACTTTTTCAGCTACCGGTTTTGAAGAGAGGAAGAAGAAATCCCTGCTGTCCAATTCATCACCTTCAGCCATAATGATAGCCCTTTCTATGGCATGTTGAAGCTCTCTGATATTTCCAGGCCAGCTGTAATGCTGCAAGAGCTGGATGGCGGCTGGTTTAAAGCCATTGAATTCTTTTCTGTATTTTTTGGCATATGCTTTTAGGAAGTGATTGGCCAATAAAGGAATATCATCTTGCCTATCACGCAAGGGCGGTAGGAATATCTCCACGGTATTGATCCTGTACAATAGATCCTGTCTGAAGGTATTGTCCATGACCATATCATGTACTTTCATATTGGTAGCACTGATCAGTCGGATATCTACGGGAATGGACTTGTTGGTGCCGATCCTTGTTACTTCCCTTTTCTGCAAGGCTGTCAACAGTTTTGACTGCAATGGCATGCTCAGATTACCTATTTCGTCCAAGAAGAGAGTACCTTTGTCTGCTACTTCAAACCTTCCTGCTCTGTCCTCTTTTGCATCTGTGAAAGCGCCTCTTTTATGTCCAAAAAGTTCACTTTCAAATAAAGTCTCAGTGATGGCCCCCATATCTACACCTACAAATATCTCATCATACCTCAAGGACCGATCATGGATGGCTCTGGCAATAAGTTCTTTTCCTGTGCCGTTTTCCCCTAGTATGAGTACATTGGCATCGGTTTGGGCTACCTTGTCAATGATCGAAAAAATGTTTTTCATGGCAGCACTTTGCCCAATGATTTCTGAAAAAGGTTTTTTGAGATCAGCTTGGAGCTGCTTGGACTTTTTGGAAATGGAATCTACCTGATTGTAGCTTTCCTTTAGTCGGCTGGCAGAGGTCAAAGTGGCCAAAAGTTTTTCATTTTGCCAAGGCTTTAGGATAAAGTCTGTAGCTCCTTCTTTCAGTGCTTGTACCGCCATTTCGACATCTCCAAATGCAGTGATAAGGATAACAACAGCTTTAGGGTCAATTTCTTTGATTTGTTTTAGCCAGTGAAAGCCTTCCTTGCCCGAAGTGGTGTCTTCGGTGAAGTTCATATCCAATAAAATAACATCATAACTGTTATTATTGACCAAAAATGGAATTCGTCTGGGGTCTTTTTCTATGGTTACTTCTTTGGCGTGCTTTTTCAGCAGCATTTTGGCAGCAAAAAGCAGGTCTTCATTATCATCTACAATAAGTATTTTTCCGAGACTATTTTCTTCCATCTTTATTTTGATTTACGAATGTTGTAAGCGAACAATTGCTTAAATAATGCCATAAATGAATATAGGCAAATTAGCCATAAAAACAGGGTTTTTTATATAGATATGTTCGTAATTGAACAAAAAAAGAACGAATTTGAACGCTTTTTAAATCAAATAGGGGATTCTTTTTTATCCCTTTTAAAAAGTATTACCTTTATCATTATTCACAAAAATAATTAATTAAATGTCTGTAGCAACTAAAGGAAGTACAGTAAAAGTACACTACACAGGGAAGTTAAAGGACGGTACTGTTTTCGATTCTTCAGAAAACAGAGAGCCTCTTCAATTTACAGTTGGTGATGGAAATATGATTAAAGGTTTCGATCAAGCTGTAGATGGTATGGAGGTAGGACAGGATAAAAGCGTAACTATCCCTTCTGATGAGGCTTATGGTGCCAAGAGAGATGATATGATGATTGATGTGCCAATCGAACAAGTTCCTGCAGATATCAAGCCTGAAGTGGGTATGGATCTGTCTATACAAAATCAACAAGGTCAACCAGTTCCTGTTAAAGTGGTTCAGGTAGACGCGGAAAAAATCGTTTTGGATGCAAATCACCCGCTTGCTGGTGAAGATTTGATATTCGATATAAAATTGGTTGAGATAGCTTAATTGCTTAAGCGTTTCATATCATGAATAAAAAAACCGGCTTTAGCCGGTTTTTTTATTCATTTTTTGCTTCTTGGTCTTCTTCAATGCTTGCTTGTTGCTCATCCACTTTTTTTTTTCCTTGGGGATTCGCGTAAATGCTCTTGGTCTTATTATATTTTGAGTTGCCCACTTCCACCACAAAGAGTTGACTGCTTACATATGAGAAATCGTAGCTTTTTTGCAGGCCATCTTCGGGCATCAAGGCGTCTTCTAATATTAAATTACCAATAATGTCAAATACCTTTACAGTGGTTTTTGTTGGGATTTTTTCCTCCAAAACTATTTTGAACTTTTTTTGTCCTGTTGATTTTAGGTCAAAATCAACGTCAGGCTGGTTAAGGTTTTTGGGGAAAGTAAGATTGGTTTCTGATTTTTTCAGGAAATTCTGGGCACGGTTTTTAGTCACTATTCCTGATCCAATAAACAGGAAAGCAAATATAAAAATGAAGTACTGAATTTTTCGTGGTAATCGTTTTGTCATTTGATCGCAAAATTGCAAAAATCAAACCATAAATCGAATGTTTTTTAAATAATTGTAAGAAATATTCCAATAATTAATTTTTACACTCATACCATTGAAGATTGATAACTAATATTTAAATAATTAAAATTGATACTAAGCTCACAAATAATGTAGCTTGTCGTAAAATATTACTTTTTTTATTCTCTAATGTTTTTTAAGTAAACATTACTTTTGGAAGAGTTTTCCTTCAAAAACTTGTAGTGACCGGGAATTATAGAAAATAAAGAGGTCATGGTGAGTGGCCACTTTCATGTGGGGAGCAGGGGAGGTAAAGCTCGTTGTTTTACCTGATAAATAGTCTGTTTTAATTAAATGGGCTCCAAGGTTAGTGAAAATATTGTTCCCTGAAAAAGATAATTTTTGTTCCGTGATCAAATCAAGCTTGCCGATATAGTTCGCTTGATTGTCAAAGAGGTAAATACCTTTGTCTTTTACATTCATGAAAAGGGTGTTTTGGTATTCAGTGATTTCAAGTATTGTAAAAAAAGCGTCTTCGAAAATAAGGTTAAGTGACTGTTCCTGCAGAATTATATTTCTTCGATAGTCATATTGTATTAATGAAAAATTGGTTTCGTCATAGAGCCATATTTTTTGATTGTTGCCCAGGGATGCTGCCCGAATATTTCCCAATTCCAAATTGTTCACTCTACCGGAGAAAAGGGGACTCATAAATCGGTCCAGTATCTCAAAACGCTGGAGATCGTATGAAAAGGTAAATATATTTAGGGTTCTTTCTGACTCAAGTTGAACTAGGGTGCCTTGTAAGGCTGGTGAATAATGATTGACTGAGTCTCCCAAGAGATTGTATTGGTCCAGGTTTCCCCTAGAATCTGCGATTAGGATTTTGCCATTATTGTCACAGTCAACCAGGCTGATCTCTTTTTCTTTTAGGTTAAAAATTGGCTTCCATTTCATTTCTTGCCCGAAAGCCGAGAAGCAATTCAAGCTAAAAAAAAGGAAAATGATCAGCCAATATTTCATTTTTCAAAGGTCTTTAATTTTAATTCTTCTCCGTCAAACTCTGCATAAGTATTTTGACTTATCCATTCGCCAAGATTAATGTATTTGGAGTTTTTGCCCACAGGAAGTTCCAGTGGCAAATGCCTATGGCCAAAGATATAGTAATCAAAGTGCATTTTGTTTTCTACATTTTTGCAATACTCCCATAGCCATTCATCATTGCCCAGAAACTTATCCTCGTTTTTTGCCATATTGCTGCTCCTGCTGTGACTGGACCATTTGTGAGCAATAGCCAGGCCAATATCAGGATGAAGCCATTTGAAAATAAACTGACAGGTTTTACTAGTGAAGAACTTTTTCAGGATTTTGTATTGGTTATCACCGGGCCCCAAGCCATCTCCATGCCCGATCAGAAATCTCTTATGGTTGATTTCAAGGTTTATGGGATTATGATATACGGGGATGTTGAGTTCTTTGGTGAAGTAGTCTTTCATCCATAGATCATGATTCCCCGTGAAAAAGAATATGGGGATTCCCTTGTCTCTCAGTTGGGCTATCTTTCCCATAAACCTGATAAAGCCCTTGGGAATTACGGTGTCAAACTCAAACCAAAAATCAAAGAGGTCACCAACCAAAAAAATTGCAGCTGCTTCGTCTTCTATGCTCTTCAGCCATTTGATGATTTTATCTTCCCTTTTTCTACTGGTTTTATGGTCGGGTGAACCCAAGTGAAAATCAGAAGCGAAAAATATTTTTTGGTTTTCCTTAAGGTTGATGTTCATGTATGATGTAAAAGAGTAAGTTGAATTTTTAGCAAAAGAGCCTGACTAACAGTGGATCATAGTAAGGGTACTATAGTTGATCAATCTTTTTTGATCCATTTGGTGCTCAAAGTTAGCAATCTTTTGATTATTGGAAAGATAAGGACTATAATGAAGGGGCTGTTAAATAAAAAAGCTTTCCTAACTGTTAGGAAAGCTTTTTTGAAAATATTCTGATTAGACTATTCAGTCCTTTTTCTCGCTTAGGCTTTCTTCTATGTCTGAAGAGCTATCTCCTTTTTTAGCGGCAGCCTTTTTTTCTTCCAGTTCTTTTTCGTCAACTTTTCTGGTAAATGCTTCATAGGTGGTTTCACTGTCAAAAGGTCGTTTACCAATAAGTTTTTCTAGGTCAGATTGGAAGATTATCTCTTTTTCCAATAGTTCTTGGGCCAAGGTCTCCAATTCTGGTTTTCGATGACTCAAAAGGTCTTTGGTTCTTTCGTAGGCAAAATTGATTAGCTTTCTAACTTCCTCATCAATTGTTTCCGCAGTGGACTCAGAGTAGGGCTTGCTGAATTTGTAATCATTTCCTTTGCTATCATAGAAAGAAACATTGCCAATTTTATCATTCATACCATAGACCGAAACGATAGAATAAGCCATTTTGGTCACTCTTTCCAGATCACTAAGTGCGCCTGTTGAAATCTTGCCAAAGACAATTTCTTCAGCAGCACGGCCACCAAGTGTCATGCACATTTCGTCAATCAATTGCTCTGTTTGATAAAGGAATTGTTCTTTCGGCAAATATTGCGCGTAACCTAATGCAGCAATTCCCCTTGGTACAATACTTACCTTTACCAAAGGATCAGCATGCTCCAGGAACCAGCCTGCCACGGCATGGCCAGCCTCATGATAGGCAACAATCTTTTTCTCTTCCGGGGAGATGATTTTGTTTTTCTTCTCAAGACCACCAATCACCCTAT
Organism: Echinicola marina; assembly: GCF_020463795.1. Taxonomy (NCBI): domain Bacteria; kingdom Pseudomonadati; phylum Bacteroidota; class Cytophagia; order Cytophagales; family Cyclobacteriaceae; genus Echinicola; species Echinicola marina. Next base: position 2,919,207 of record NZ_CP080025.1, read on the forward strand.
CAACGGCATCTTGGAAATCCTGCATATCAACAGCTGCTTTATTTCTTCTTGCGGCAATAAGGGCCGCTTCATTACAAACATTGGCAATTTCAGCACCAGCAAAGCCTGGAGTTTGCGCAGCCAGTTTTTTAGGATCAATATCAGAGCTGGTCTTAATAGGTTTTAGGTGAACCTTGAAAATGGCTTCTCTACCCAAAATGTCAGGCTTGTCAATACTGATCTGACGGTCAAATCTACCTGCTCTCAATAGGGCGCTATCCAATACATCAGGTCGGTTAGTGGCAGCCAATACAATGACACCAGTGTCCGTACCGAAACCATCCATTTCTACCAATAGGGAGTTCAGTGTGTTTTCACGCTCGTCATTTGATCCGGGCATTTGGCCTTTACCCCTTGAACGTCCAATGGCATCTATCTCATCAATAAAGATGATACAAGGTGCTTTTTCTTTGGCTTGCTTGAAGAGGTCACGTACCCTGGCGGCCCCTACACCCACAAACATTTCGACAAAGTCAGAACCTGAAAGTGTAAAGAATGGAACACCCGCTTCACCAGCCACTGCTTTGGCCAACAAGGTCTTACCAGTACCTGGAGGTCCTACCAATAATGCTCCCTTAGGGATTTTACCACCAAGTTTGGTGAATTTGGAAGGGTTCTTAAGGAATTCAACAATTTCTTGTACTTCCTCTTTTGCCTCATCCAGTCCGGCTACATTATCAAAAGTGATTTTGACCTTGTTCTCTGCATCAAACAGCTGAGCTTTGGATTTGCCTACGTTAAAGATCTGTCCACCTGGTCCGCTTGGTCCAGCCATTCTTCTCATCATGATCCAGAAAAGGAAGAATACCAAGATCAAGAAGCCAAAGCTACCAAACCAGTTGCCCCAACTTTCTTCTTTTTTGGCTGAAGTACCTATTCTTTGATCTTCAGGGAGTTTAGCTTCCAGTTTGTCAAAATCTTCTTCAAATTTATCAACAGAGGCTACAGTAATCTTGTAGTGAGGACCAGTTGGATTAAAGAAAGGATTTTGGGATTCTAGTTCGTCTTTATAGCGCTGGTTTTCCAGAGCTTCCTCTTTCAGGGTGACTTCCACATAATTTTGGTTGTAGACCACCACTACCTTCTTCACATCATTGCTCAGGACCATGTCCTCAAACCGCTTCATCGTAATGTCAATGACCGCGCTCCTTTGGTTGAACCAAGTGATGCCGATCAGCACAATGACCGCAGTGACGATTAGCCAAAGCTGGAAATTGGGCTTTTGGGGCGGTTTGGGAATGAATTTTTTATTTTTGTTTTTATCACTCATCGTTTAAATATTAATTCAATAAACTTTAGGTAAAACGGATTTAAAAAATGAAAGTTTACAAAGACTTAATTTATATGGGTGACTTTTGCATCGCCCCACAAATCTTCAAGTCCATAAAACTCTCTTTTATCTTTCAGGAAAACATGGGCTACCACATCAACATAATCTACCAAAATCCATTGTAGATTATTTTTTCCTTCACTTCTCCACGGCTTTTCTTCGTTGGATTTGAAAACTTCTTCTTCGATTGAATCAGAAATGGCTTCTACTTGAGTGTCTGATTGGCCGGAACAAATCACAAAAAAATCGGAAACAGAATTATTGATATCCCTCAAATCCATCACCACGATATCGGAAGCTTTTTTTTCTTCCATCCCTTTCACGATTAATTTACTCAGCTCTTCTGCTGTCATACTTTTGTTGTAATTTTACAATATCATAATTAACGCCACAATAAAAGGATAAATATCTTTATTGTGCGACAAAATAACTAATAAATTGATGCATAAAATCCTTGCCAATACTGTTTTTCTGGGGAAAGATATTATTTATCTGACAGAGTGTCACTCTACCAATGACATAGCCGCACAGAAAATCAAAGATGGTGCCGCCAAAGAAGGTAGTATTATTATTACTGACAAGCAAACCAAGGGAAGGGGGCAGCGGGGCAATAGGTGGTTTAGTGAGCCAGAAGTAAACCTGACTTTTTCCCTGGTTTTATCCCCCCTTTTTCTGAATGCCAGGTCTCATTTTGAGCTGAACAGGGTGGTTTCTTTAGCGGTTTTGGAAGTTTTTAGTGCGTTGGCTGATGGGATCAAAGTGAAATGGCCCAATGATATAGTACACGAAAAAGAAGGGAAGTTAGGCGGGATTTTAATAGAAAATAGTATCAGCAGAAACAATATAGAGTCCTCCATTGTGGGTATAGGCTTGAATATTAACCAACTGGATTTTCCGTTCCCCGGTCCTACATCATTGGCAAAGTTAAGTGGCCAGATTTATGATAAGTGGGAAATAATGGGGCGTATTTTGTCAGCAATAGAGAAAAGATACCTTCAGTTGAAAAAGAATGATTTGAAGCAATTACATTCAGATTATTTGAACAACCTTTATTTGAAAGATGTTTGGTCGAGATATGAGGATATAGATGGGCGATTCACTGGCAGAATAGTAGGGGTGAGCGATGAAGGAAAATTGCTCATAGAGAAAAACAATAGGGATTTAAACCATTATGTCTTCAAAGAAGTTAAATTCATCTAAGTAGCTTATTATGTAATGTCTAGGGGATTGAGTAAATTTGTGATCCGAAATTAATATCAAAACGATAAATTCATGTCAGAAACTAAATCAAAATACGTCAAGTATAAAGTAAAAGACATCTCTTTGGCTGAATGGGGCCGAAAAGAAATTAAATTGGCTGAGGCCGAAATGCCAGGATTGATGGCTTTAAGAGCTGAGTATGGCGCATCAAAGCCCCTAAAAGGAGCTAGAATTGCAGGTTGTCTTCACATGACCATTCAAACAGCCGTTTTGATTGAAACCTTGGTTGAATTAGGTGCTGAGGTGACTTGGTCTTCTTGTAATATATTCTCCACCCAAGACCATGCCGCTGCCGCTATTGCCGCTGCAGGAATATCTGTTTATGCATGGAAAGGCCTTTCTGAAGAAGAATTTGACTGGTGTATAGCGCAAACATTGTTCTTTGGTGAAGAGCAAAAGCCATTGAATATGATTCTTGATGATGGTGGTGACTTGACCAATATGGTATTGGATAAATACCCTGAATTGGTGGCTGACATCAAGGGATTATCAGAAGAAACTACCACAGGTGTTCACAGGCTTTATGAAAGAATGAAGAATGGAACGCTTCCGATGCCTGCTATCAACGTAAATGACTCTGTAACCAAGTCTAAGTTTGACAATAAATATGGTTGTAAAGAATCTTTGGTAGATGCCATCAGAAGAGCTACCGATGTGATGTTGGCTGGTAAAGTAGCTGTAGTAGGTGGATATGGTGATGTTGGAAAAGGATCTGCGGCTTCTCTTCGAGGTGCTGGAGCCAGAGTGATCGTTACTGAAATTGATCCTATCTGTGCGCTTCAGGCTTCAATGGATGGCTTTGAAGTGAAGAAAATGATCGATGCTGCTGCTGAAGCTGATATCGTAGTTACTGCTACAGGTAACAAAGACATCATCACCGGTGAGCATTTTAAAGTGATGAAGGACAAAACCATCGTTTGTAATATCGGTCACTTTGACAATGAAATCGATGTGGCATGGTTAAATACCAATTATGGTCATACCAAGGATGAAATCAAGCCTCAGGTAGATCTTTATAATGTTGATGGGAATGATATCATCCTTCTAGCAGAAGGTAGATTGGTGAACCTAGGCTGCGCTACTGGACACCCTTCATTTGTGATGTCAAATTCCTTTACCAACCAAACCTTGGCTCAGTTGGAGTTATGGACCAATACAGACCATTATGAAAATAAAGTATATGTATTGCCTAAGCACTTGGATGAAAAAGTTGCTGAGCTTCACTTGAGTAAATTAGGTGTGGAATTGGAAACATTGACTGAAGAGCAAGCTAAATATATCGGTGTAGAAGTGGCTGGTCCATTTAAGCCTGATTATTATAGATACTAATCTTGGGATTGGGACAAATATTAAAAAGCCGCTGATTAGCGGCTTTTTTTGTACCCATGTTTTCTTGATGAATTTCTGAATTTCAGATAACAAAGGTTTTTTTAGGTATATTGGATAAATCCTTAAAATCAAAATAACCATGAAATACACGCAGGGAATGCTTAGGCAAGATGCTTTAAAAGGTAAAACCATTTTGATTACTGGAGGAGGGACGGGGCTTGGGAGATCCATGGCGGAATATTTTTTGGAGCTGGGGGCAAATCTGGTGATCAGTAGTAGAAGATTGGAAGTCCTAAAGGATACTGCACAGCAACTTCAGCAAAATAAAGAAGGGAAAGTATTGCCATTAGCCTGTGATGTGCGGGATGCGGAGCAGGTAGAGATGATGTTTGAACAGGCAGTAGCTGAGTTTGGGGCAGTGGATGCGGTAGTCAATAATGCAGCAGGAAATTTTATCAGTCCAACAGAAAAGTTGTCATCCAATGCTTTTCATACGATAATTGATATTGTTTTAAAGGGTAGCGTCAATATGACCATGACAGCAGGGAAACAATGGATAACAACGAATCAGCCAGGCGTATTTTTAAATATTGTTACCACCTATGCATGGACGGGTTCTGCCTATGTGGTTCCCAGTGCTACAGCAAAAGCAGGGGTATTGGCGATGACCAGGTCTCTAGCGGTGGAATGGGCAAAATATAATATCCGCTCCAATGCAATTGCTCAGGGACCATTTCCTACTGAAGGGGCTTGGAGTCGGCTTTTGCCAGCTGATTTGGCCAATAAGTTTGACCCTGCAAAAAAGATACCCTTAAAAAGAGTTGGAGAGCATCAAGAGCTGGCCAATTTAGCTGCTTACCTCGTTTCAGATTTTTCAGCATATGTCAATGGCGAGGTGATCACCATTGACGGAGGAGAATGGTTAAAGGGAGCTGGGGAATTTAACCATTTAGAGCAAGTTCCTGATGAATTATGGGAACAGCTGTCAGATATGCGCAAGAAAAAAGGATGAGCTATTCTGATTTGAGCCCGATAAATTCGTGTGACTCATCAAATTTTAAGCCTAAGGTATAATTCCATGTGGGCAGATAGTTATGAATGGTATTGGGTTCAAGACTGGAAGTTTCTATAAAGTACCATTGGTCACTGGATACCTTGGATACAGCAATGAGCGTAATGTGATTAATGATTTCACCGCCTGGGACCTTGATTTTGGTGGTTACAGGAACCAGTGCATGCGTTTCTCCCGAACAATGAGTGAACTTTTCGATTTTTCCTATCTCATAGCTTTCTACCTTCATGTTTCTAATTTTTAATAGATCAGAGGCAACTTCCAAAGCGTGGATTATGGCTTCTTTTCCTCCGGATTTTTTAAGAATTACAGGGTAGGTATAGCCGGCCAAGCTTTCAAAGTCTTCATCTAAATTTGCTTGAGCATATTTTTCTGCGGCTTGCTGAATCCCAGAAGGGGATTGTGCTATTGAAATATTAACAAACAAGCAAATAATGATTGTAGTGGTTAATGCTTTGATCATGAGTTAGATAGCTTGTGGTTTGTAAAAGTAAAACACAAAGATTATAAATGCAATATCTGTAATAATAAGTAATTTTTAGTTGATGATATTTATTGTTCAATAGGGTTTGTTGTGAAATTTGTAATTTCTCCCTTTTCTATTGTAAAACTCACTTCAATGGGCTGACAGCATACTTCACAATCCTCAATGTATTTTTGAGAACTTATACTCAAATCAAGCAATATTGAAATGCGGGAAAAGCAATGGGGGCAAATGAAAAATTGTTCTTTAGTTAGCATAGATGAGCGGGATTTGTTTAAAATCTACAAAAATTATATAACTTTAACTGATAAAGCTTTTCTATATTTGTTATCTACAACCATGCGAAAGCTGTTTCAAATATCGCTATTAATAATTTATTGCTGCTTCAATGCAGGTTTGAGTTATTCTATGCACTATTGTGGAGAGCAGTTGGAAGCCATTAATTTTTTTGCAGAGGAGAAGAATTGTTGTGCAGATGGAGAGGAAATGCCTGGATGTTGCGATGATGTGCCCAAGACAGCATTGCAGAATGCTGAGCAAAACACACTAAAAACCGTCAATTTACAATTTATTACTTCGGTATTCCTGCCTTATCCTCATTTATTGGCAGATATTATTGCGTGTATTTCTTGGAGTCAAGAAGAAGAAGCGGTAGCTTTTCCAATGGATAATGCACCGCCTAGAGATTTACCTTTATATATAGAAAACGAGATTTTTTTGATTTAGCCTTATTGGTGAGGGTGTTTTTTCCTTACCGAAATCTCAAGGTCATCCTTACGGTGGCTGTTACCACATAATTTATAAAAATATTACAAGCATTAAAATTAAGGCTATGCTTAATGCTATCATTAAATTCTTTCTAGAGAACAAACTGGTAACGGTACTTTTATTACTGTTATTAGTGGCTTGGGGCTTGGGGCTTGGTGGTTATCCCTTTTAAATGGGATACGGGTTTTTTACCCAGTGATCCAGTCCCTGTTGACGCTATCCCGGACATAGGAGAAAATCAACAGATAGTTTTCACAGAGTGGATGGGACAATCTCCGCAGGATGTGGAAGATCAAATCACCTACCCTTTGACCACTTCATTGCTTGGCTTGCCAGGAGTGAAGTCGATTAGATCCTCTTCCATGTTTGGGATTTCCAGTATCTATATCATATTTCAAGATGAAGTAGATTATTATTGGAGTAGGTCTAGGATATTGGAAAAATTAAATTCTTTACCCTCCAATTTGCTCCCTGATAATGTCCAACCAAAGTTAGGGCCTGATGCTACCGCTTTGGGACAGGTGTACTGGTACACCCTAGAGGGGAGAGATCAACAAGGTAGGCCAGCTGGTGGATGGGACTTACAGGAATTAAGATCCATACAGGATTTTTACGTGCGCTATGGGCTGGCAGGTGTGGAAGGGGTGGCAGAAGTAGCATCTGTCGGAGGGATGGAAAAGGAATATCAAGTGGACCTCGATCCAAATGCCATGAAGGCTTATGGTGTTTCAATGATGGAAGTTAGGGAGGCACTTAAGAAGACCAACCAAGATATGGGTGCAAATACCCTTGAAATCAATCAAGTGGAGTATTATGTTCGGGGACTGGGGTATGTGAAGGATATTTCAGATATAGAAGAGACAGTTGTGAAAGTGAATGATAATGTTCCGCTTAGAATCCAGGACATCGCCCGGGTCAATATTGGTCCGGCGGATCGGTCTATGAAAGGTATTTTGGACAAGGCAGGGGCAGAAGCTGTAGGAGGAGTTGTCGTGGCCAGGTACGGAGACAATCCCATGGCAGTGATAGAAAATGTCAAATCAAAAATAGAAGAACTTAGTGCGGGGCTTCCTGAGAAGGAACTGGAAGATGGCAGGCTTTCCAAAGTCACCATTGTTCCCTTTTATGATCGTTCCAACCTTATTATGGAAACTTTGGGTACGCTCAATGATGCCATTATACTACAGATACTGATGACCATCGTGGTGATTATGGTAATGGTTTATAATCTTCGGGCATCCTTGCTGATATCTGCCATTTTGCCTTTGGCGGTATTGACCTGTTTTATATTCATGAAATATGTAGGGATAGATGCGAATATAGTAGCACTTTCTGGTATTGCCATTGCTATTGGGACCATGGTGGATTTAGGGATCATTTTAAATGAAAATATCCTTAAACATATTGATGAAGCTCCCAAAGGACAAAGCCTATTAAAGACCGTTTATGAAGGGACCACGGAAGTGGCTACAGCGATCATTACGGCAGTATCCACCACCATTGTCAGTTTCTTCCCTGTTTTTACTTTGCAGGCTGCAGAAGGGAAATTGTTCGGACCATTGGCCTACACCAAAACTTTTGCGTTGGTGTCGGCATTATTATTTACCCTTTTGATCATGCCAGCATTTGCTCATTGGGTGTTTGGGATCAAAAATGGAGGGATATTTTGGAAAAAATGGGGAAATATAGGAATGATCCTGATAGGGCTTATCACTTTGTACTGGTTTACTCTACCTGCATTGGTGCTGATTGGTATAGGAGTCAATAATTACCTTTTATACGCCAAGCAAGATCAATACATTAAATTTCACACCCCTATTTTGGTGGTCATGGCAGTATTGGCAGTTTCATGGTTACTGGCAAGTACCTGGGTGCCTCTGGGTGCTTCGGTGAGTACCTTTGCCAATTTTATTTTTGTGCTCTTGAGCATAGGGTTGGTATTGGGTTTGTTTTCACTGTTTATAAGGTATTATGAAAACCTTCTTTCTTGGTGCTTGGCCAATAAACTGAAATTTCTAGTTCTTCCACTTTTGATGATGTTCTTTGGACTCAATATTTGGTTGGGCTTTTCCAGCATTTTTGGTGGAATTGCCGAGGGCTTTGATCGATTGGGATGGAATATTCGAACCACCTCTTTTTATAGCAAGATGGTCCATGCCTTTCCTGGAATGGGTGAGGAGTTTATGCCGGCATTGGATGAGGGAGCTTTTTTGCTAATGCCTACTTCCATGCCCCATTCTGGTGTAGAGGCGAACCAGAAGATTGTTCAGCAGCTTGATTTGCTGGTCAATAGTATTCCAGAAGTAGCTTCAGTAGTAGGGAAAGCAGGCCGGGCAGATACTCCTTTAGATCCGGCGCCTATGTCCATGTTCGAAAATATTATTTTATACAAACCTGAGTTTAAATCAGATGAAAATGGTCGGAAAATAAGATATGCAGTTAACGATAAGGGCGAATTTAGAAGAAATGAGCAAGGTGGGCTTATTGAGGATAAAAACGGTGAGTATTTCCGTCAGTGGAGGGAGCATATCCAATCTCCTGATGATATATGGAAAGAAATTTCATCTGTGGCCAATCTCCCAGGGGTAACATCTGCTCCCAAGCTACAGCCTATAGAAACCAGGCTTTTAATGCTCCAAACAGGAATGAGGGCGCCTATCGGTTTAAAAGTTTATGGGCCGGATTTAAAGACTATTGAGGAATTTAGTCTGGAGATAGAACAATACCTAAAAGAAGTGCCTGGAGTAAAACCAGCTTCGGTTTTTGCAGACAGGACATTAGGAAAGCCTTATTTGGAACTGGATTTGGACAGACAGGCCATTGCTAGGTATGGTTTGAATGTAGAGGATGTTCAGGAAACCATTAAAGCAGCATTGGGAGGTGTGAAATTAAGTTCTACCGTAGAGGGGCGGGAACGTTTTGATATTCGGGCCAGATATGCTAGAGAGTTTAGAAATAATCCTGATGCAATTGAGCAGCTCTTGGTAAGCACTTCTGATGGACAGCAGATTCCTATTGGAGAGATGGCCAAACTGCAATACAGACCTGGACCAAAGATGATCAAAAGTGAGGATTCATTTTTGGTAGGATACGTCTTACTGGATAAGGAACCTGGAGTGGCGGAGGTGACTGTAGTTGAAAATGCCCAGGATTATCTTAAAAATAAGATTGAAAGAGGAGAATTGAAGGTTCCTACAGGTGTGAGCTATAAATTCTCTGGTTCATACGAAAACCAAGTAAGGGCAGAAAAGAGGTTGTCCTTGGTGATCCCTATTTGTCTTATCGTGATATTTCTGATCCTGTATTTTCAGTTTCGTTCCGTGGCAGTGACCAGCTTTATCTTTTCGGCCATTGCCATGGCATTTTCAGGTGGTTTTATTATGCTATGGTTTTACGGACAAGCTTGGTTCTTGGATTTTAATGTGTTGGGAACTTCCATGCGGGAACTCTTTCAGGTTCGGGAGTTCAATTTAAGTGTGGCTGTCTGGGTAGGTTTTATAGCATTGTTCGGTATTGCTACGGATGACGGAGTGGTGATGGCCACCTATTTAAAGCAAAGTTTTGAAAAAAGGGAAACCGAATCCATAGCAGAAATCCGGACAGCAGTCATCTCAGCAGGAATAAGAAGAGTAAGACCTTGTTTGATGACCTCAGCCACCACTCTGTTGGCTTTATTGCCTGTTCTCACTTCAACGGGTAGAGGTGCTGATATTATGATTCCTATGGCTATTCCATCATTCGGGGGGATGATGGTGGCTTTGATATCCCTGTTTATAGTGCCTGTGCTTTATAGTTGGTGGGAAGAATTAAAATGGAGTAAACTCAATTTTAAAAAAGAGCAATGATGAAAGGGCTTGTAATGAAAATCACGAAATACTTGAACGCATATAGAAAACTGGGATTTTGCTTGATGATGGTTTGGCTGGTGAATACTGGTTTTGCCCAGCACCTTGAAGATTATCTGGTAGAAGCAGGGGAAAACAATCCCGGCTTACAGGCCAAGTATGCATTATACATGGCTAGTTTGGAGAAAGTGCCGCAACTGGGGCAGTTGCCTGATCCAGAATTAAGTTTTGGTTTTTTCCTTAAGGATATGGCCACTTTGATGGGAGATCAACAGATGAATGTTTCTATAAAGCAACGGTTTCCATGGTTTGGAACACTGCAGAGTCGAAGGGATGAAGCCAGTTTGTTGGCGCAGGCCAATTTCCTTGAATTTGAACGAGCCAAGTATGACCTGTATAATCAAGTAAAGCAATCGTACTATCAGCTGTATTTATGGGAGCATCACCAGATGGTGGCAGAGAAAAATCTAGAAATACTGCAGCGGATGGAAAGATTGGCGTTGAATAGGTTTAAGGGAGGAGTCCCTGGGGTGAAGGGAAAAATGACGGATGTCCTAAGAGTTCAATCGAAGACCAAGGCCATTAGTGCCCTGATCGAGGACTATAGAGATAAACAGGATTTGGAGCGTGTGGCGTTTAACCAATTGCTTAACAGGCCCACAGATCAAGAGGTGAATATTGATTATAGTGATTTGGATCAAGAATTAATATGGCAGCGAGCAATTATCATGGATAGTGTGCGCAATAGAAATCCAGATCTCAAAAAACTGGAAGTAATGGGGGATGCTTATCAAAAGAGATCTGAGGTGGCCAATAAGTCTGGTTTGCCCAGTATAGGGATTGGTGTAGATTATATGGTGAACAGCCCCAGATCCCCCAAAGGAGAAATAGGGAGTGATATGGGGTATATCCCAGGAGGAATGGGACATAATATGGTGATGCCAATGGTTTCGCTGTCCCTACCGATTTATAGAAAGAAATATAAAGCTGCTGCAAGAGAAGCGCAGAGCTTGAGAGAATTGGCTCATTATCAAAAAGAGGAAGTGGAAAATTACTTGGAATTACAAATGGAACAAGGCCTAAAAGCTATCAAGGAGGCAGAAAGAAACCTAGAATTATATAATGAGCAGGTGAGCTTACTTAAGCGAAGCTTGGATTTGATGTTGGCGGAGTACAGTTCGGGGCAAGGGAGTTTCGAAGAGCTACTGACTGTGCAGCAGGAACTTCTGGATTTCGAAATGAAAATATCTGAAGCCTCTGTAAATAAGCAGCTAGCCATTGCTCAATTGGAAAGTTTGATGGCAGAATCCCTTTAAAATCAAAGAAATCATGAAGAACAAAAACATATATATCATTGTAGTTATCAGTCTTATCGTTGGTGCTTTGATGGGATGGTGGGCCAACTCAGGAGGTGGGAAAAACCAAGAGAAGGAACACGCTCATGAGACAGGAAGTATATATACTTGCTCTATGCATCCGCAGATTAGACAGGATGAACCGGGGGATTGTCCGATTTGCGGTATGGAATTAATTCCTTTATCTGCTCTAGAGGGAAACGGAGAATCGATATCACAGCCAACAGTACTTAAAATGAGTCCAGAAGCGGTAGCGCTGGCCAATATATCTACAAGTAGGGTGAAGGCAGGTAGCGATGGTTATACCCTAGAGTTAAGCGGGAAAATTGATGCTGATGAAAGAAAGGTAGCTTCAGTTTCGGCCAACTTTTCAGGGCGTGTGGATGAACTTTATGTGGCTTTTACTGGACAAGAAGTAAAAAAAGGACAAAAGCTCGCCAGAATTTATTCTCCAGAATTAATTGCTGCCCACAGAGAGTTGATAGAGGCCAAGAAATCTCAAGATATCAGTCCAGCGTTATATGAGGCTGCAAAGCAAAAACTGAAACAGTGGGAGTTGACAGATGAACAAATCAATAAGATGGAGCATCAGGTGGATTATCAGGTACATTTTGATATTTATGCCAATACCGCTGGGGTGGTAGATAAGAGAAATGTATCTGTTGGGGATTATGTGGAAAAAGGGACGGTATTGTTTGAAATCACCAACCTAAGCAAGGTATGGGTTATTTTAGACGCTTATGAACGCAATATCAATAATATCCAACTCGGAGATCAATTGAGTTTTAGTGCTAATTCAAGACCGGATAAAGAATATAATGCAAAGGTTACTTTTATCGATCCTAATCTAAATGCCAATACTCGGAGTATTAAGGTGCGAGCAGAGGTGAATAATACCCACGGGGAATTAAAGCCGGGGATGTTTGTGACTTCAAAAATAAAGGTCACAGCTCCCCAGTCTTCCGCAGGACTTATGATCCCCAGTACCGCAGTGCTTTGGACGGGTAAAAGATCTGTGGTTTATCGGGAGGTTGGGAATGAGGACAGTCCTGCATTTGAGATGGTAGAAGTAAGTCTTGGCGCTACATCGGGAGAGATGCAATTGGTGAAAGATGGTCTAAATATTGGGGATAAAGTTGTAACCAATGGTGTCTTTGCAGTGGATGGAGCTGCCCAGTTGAGTGGGAAATACAGCATGATGAACCAAAAGGCATCCCGAAAAGTGGAGGTTTCACCAGAATTTGCTGAGAAGCTTGAAGATGCCATTGATGTATATTTTATATTGAAGAATAAGTTGGTTTTGGATAAGTCTGCCAAACAAGAAGCGCTGAGATTAAAGCAAGAGATTGAGAGAGTTGGAGAAGGTAATGTTCCGCCTGAAGTCCTTGATAGATGGACAAGTGAAAAGAAGGAAATACAGGTTGCCCTTGATCAAATCATTGCTGCCAATGAAATTGGAGCTGAAAGAGATGGGTTTATTCACCTCTCGGAAGCTTTTATTGCTGTTTTGGAAGATTTTGGGACTACACGAGATGTAATCTATAAAAGTTATTGTCCTATGGCAAAAAATGATCAAGGTGCATTTTGGTTAAGTGAAGTAGCATCCATTAAAAACCCTTACTTTGGCTCAGCGATGTTGAGCTGTGGGGAAGTAAAAGGAGAATATCGAAAATCAAATAATTAACAGAAGCATTTATTATAATAACATCATCATAAACGATTAGTCATGAAAAAGAAATCAGTATTAGGATTAAGTTTGGCCATATCCATGATATTGGCAGTGAGCTGTAGTGAGGGTAAAAAAACGGAAGATCACGGACATGAACATGCTGAAAGTATGGAGATGGATCATCATCAGCCTGCTGTGGTAAAAGCCTCATTTGATAAAGAAGGTTTGGCAGAGACTTTTGATGCCTATATTAAAGTAAAGACGGCCTTGGTGGAAGGAGATGTCAAAGCAGCCAGTAAACATGCGCAGGAGTTGTCAGCAGTCAGTGAAGGTCATTCAGATTTGGTTGCATCAGCTAAAATAATTAGTGGATCAGCTGATCTTGAGCAGCAGAGAGAGGCTTTTGAAAAGCTGTCAGCTGCTGTTGAAGGAGTGATAGTGGGGCATGTTAGTTCTGGAAAAGTGTATAAACAGTATTGTCCAATGGCTTTTAATAATAAGGGAGGGTATTGGTTGTCCGATGTAAAGGAAATTCGAAATCCTTATTTTGGTGATAAAATGCTAAAATGTGGAAGAGTAGAGAAAGAAATGGGAGCGCTATAAGCCTCCCTTTTTTTATAAATACTAAAATGAAGAAGTAATGGAACATCAACATCATAAAGGTCATGATCATTCAAATCATGACAAACAGCATGAGGAAGGTGGTCATCATAACCATCATGAGCATATGCTTGAGGATTTTAAGAAGAGATTTTGGGTGTCTATAGTACTCACTATTCCCATACTTTTTCATTCTAAGATGATACAAGGGTGGTTGGGGATAGATTTTGGTTATCAAGGGGATAAATATGTGTTGTTTGTTTTGTCCTCAATAGTGTATTTCTACGGCGGCTGGCCCTTTCTAAAAGGCTTGGTAAGTGAACTTAGAAAAGGGAAACCAGCTATGATGACTTTGATTTCCTTAGCCATAACTGTTGCCTATGGCTATAGTTCAGCTACTGTTTATGGACTGGAGGGTAAGGGGTTCTTTTGGGAGTTGGCTACATTGATAGACCTGATGTTACTGGGACATTGGATAGAGATGAAGTCTGTGATGGGAGCCTCAGGAGCCTTGGACGAGTTGGCCAAGTTAATGCCTTCCGAAGCTCATCTACTCCATGATAATGGAGAAACCAAGGAGGTTAAAATTACCGATTTGAAAGTTGGGGATTTGGTATTGATTAAGCCAGGGGAGAAGATTCCAGCTGATGGAAAGGTGGTGGATGGAAGCAGTTATGTAAACGAAGCCATGCTTACAGGGGAGTCTAAACCAGTGAAGAAAGAAAAGGGTGATGAGGTTGTCGGAGGGGGGATTAATGAACAAGGTTCTTTAAAGGTGGAGGTAAAAGGTGTAGGAGAAGAGGCTTATTTGTCCAGGGTGATAGGAATGGTCAAGTCAGCACAGGAAACCAAGTCAAAAACACAGAACTTGGCGGACAAGGCCGCTGGTTGGTTGTTTTATATTTCCTTGGGAGCTGGTTTGATTACCATTGTCATTTGGCTACTGATGGGGAAAGACTTTGATTTTGCATTGGAAAGAATGGTAACAGTGATGATTATAGCCTGTCCTCATGCTTTAGGGTTGGCCATTCCTTTGGTATCGGCAATTTCTACCTCTGCATCAGCCAAGCAGGGGTTGTTGATCAGGAATAGAACTGCCTTTGAAAAATCCAGAAAAGTGAGCACTGTGATCTTTGATAAGACGGGGACTTTGACGGAAGGAGATTTTGCTGTAAGGGAAGTAAAAGCTTTAAGTGAAGATTATAATGAAGAAGATATTTTAAAATTGGCAGGAGCCATTGAAAGTGAATCAGAGCATCCCATTGCAAATGGAATCATGAAAAAGGTGAAGGAAGAAGGAGTGAAAATTCATGAATTAACTTCTTTTGAAAATATAACCGGGGAGGGAGTTAAAGGTGTTGTAAACAGAGAAGAGCTGATGATTGGAGGTCCTGGGCTTTTGAAGAAGCTTAATATTGATATTCCCCAAGTTGATAATAGTGGAGGTGATGAAACTAGGGTATATGTTGTGACAGAATCGAATTTGATAGGTTATTTGACCCTTTCCGATCAAGTCAGGGAATCATCGAGTCAGGCAGTTAATTACCTAAAGCAACAAGATATAAAGGTTTTAATGGCCACTGGTGATGATGAATCAGCAGCCAAGTCTGTCAGTGATCAGCTTGGTCTTGATGGCTATTATGCTGAAGTATTACCCGAGGATAAGAAGGATATCATCCAGAAATTCCAGAAAGAGGGAGAAGTGGTTTTGATGACAGGTGATGGCGTGAACGATGCCCCGGCATTGGCACAAGCAGATATTGGGGTAGCCATTGGATCAGGAACTGATGTGGCTGCAGAAACTGCTGATATCGTTTTGGTAAATAGCAATCCCAGGGATATTGCTGCAATCATTGATTTTGGAAAGGCTACCTATAATAAAATGGTCCAAAACCTTTTTTGGGCAACAGCATACAATGCCATTGCCCTTCCATTGGCTACGGGTTTCGTGCCCAGTTTGGTGATCAGTCCTGCCTTGGGAGCTGTTTTGATGAGCCTAAGTACCGTTGTTGTTGCATTGAATGCCCAGTTGCTTAAAAAGACCCTGAAAAGAGCAAAATGAATACTTAAGAAGTCCTGTAACTATTGGAACCAAACCGTTTGATGATGGATTCTTCCAGCATATCCCGGTGTTCTGGAGCGGCTATTTTCATTAGTTCCAAGGCCCTTTGGCGCAGGTTCTTTCCATAAAGATAAGCAGTTCCATATTCGGTGACCACATAGTGCATGTGGGCCCTGGTGGTAACTACTCCAGCTCCTTCCTTGAGGAAAGGAACTATTTTGGAAACACCTTTATTGGTTTTGGAAGTCATGGCCATAATGGGTTTGCCACCTTCAGCCAGTGCTGCTCCTCTCATAAAGTCCATTTGTCCGCCCACTCCTGAAAAATGATAGCTACCAATCGAGTCAGCACAGACTTGGCCAGTAAGGTCCATTTCAATGCATGAATTAATGGAAATTACTTTGGGGTTTCTACGTATAACAGCCGTGTCGTTGACATAGGCAGCTTCATGGAAAGAAACGACAGGATTGTCATCGATAAAGTCATATAGTTTCCTGTTACCAACAGCAAATGAGGAGACTATTTTGCCAGGGTGTTTTGCCTTGAATTTATTGGTCAGTGCCCCGCTTTTCATAAGTCCCAATACACCATTGGAAAACATTTCTGTATGTATGCCTAAGTCCTTATGTTGGTGAAGTGCATCCAGGACGGCGTCAGGGATAGCGCCAATGCCCATTTGCAAAGTGGAACCATCTTCAATCAAATCAGCGCAAAAATGGCCGATATTTTTTTCTTTTTCTCCGATTTTTGCTCCATAATCTACTTCCGGAAGTGGATCATTGGCCTCTATGATATGTTCAAAACTGCTAATGTGTACCAGACCATCTCCGTGGGATCTGGGCATGTTTTTATTGATTTGGGCTATGGCAACCTTACTTACTTCCAATGCTGGTTTGGCCACATCCACAGAAACCCCCAAGGAACAATATCCATGTGCATCAGGTGGAGAAACATTCACAATCGCCACATCTATTGGGAGAATATTTCTTCTGAATAAAATACCAATTTCACTCAGGAAAATAGGGACGTATCCACCGCGGCTAGAGTTGACAGCTGTTCTGACATTGGCAGAGACAAAAAGTGAATTGATGAAGAAGCTTTCATTGTATGGCGCCTCAGTTAATGGCATTTCCCCTAATGTGGTAATGGAAACCACTTCCACATCTGATAATTCTTTATGCCTCTTAGCCAGGGCTTTTAAAAGGGTAGCTGGAGTAGCGGCGCTGCCATGAACGAAAATGCGATCGTGACTTTTAACAACTTTGACTGCTTCTTCTGGGGTGGTATAGGGATAATTCATATTGTAAGTGTTTATGAATCAATGATCTAATGGTTTTAAATTTAAGCTTTTATCTTGATCTCCTTGCAAAGGAAGGAGATTAATGGGGAAAAAAGTTTGACTTTTGTCAGCTTATGGCCTGATGTTTAACAAAGGTCAATTAATATGGGAATTGGATTAGTGATTTCAAATATTTATGGAGTTTGATTTAGAATGTTTGAAATATTATTTGGAATAGTGCAGTGGTTTCTCAGGATTTTACTGATATGATTTTGTTATATTCGCATAGAAGTTCAAGGCCGATAAATGAAATGCAATTATAATTAAGGAGCCTTTATAAGTTTATAATTAACCCAAAATTCATGCTTTCTGAAATAAAAAAATATAAGCCCAAAAACCATATTAGAATTGTCACAGCAGCTTCTTTGTTTGATGGCCATGATGCGGCCATCAATATCATGAGAAGGATAATTCAGTCCGTTGGCTGTGAGGTGATCCATCTTGGTCATAACCGTTCCGTTCAGGAAATCGTTGATTGTGCTATTCAAGAAGATGTTCAGGCGATAGCCATCACTTCTTACCAAGGTGGACATTTGGAATTCTTTAAGTACATGTTTGATTTACTCAAAGAAAAAGGAGCAGGACATATTAAGGTTTTTGGCGGTGGAGGGGGGACGATTCTTCCAGAGGAAATAAAAGAACTTCATGATTATGGCATTTGTAGAATTTATTCTCCAGATGATGGGAGGGAAATGGGCCTTCAGGGAATGATCAATGATTTGGTCGAGCAATGTGATTTTCCCTTAGGGCATGATATGATTAAGGATATAAAGTTGGACAAAAAGTGTCCGCTAAACTTGGCCAAAGTGATCTCTGCTGCTGAGAATTTTCCTGAAGAGAATGCTGGGGTTTTGGCAGCCATGAGGAAAGCAGTTAAGGGACTGTCAGTGCCAGTGTTAGGTATAACAGGTACAGGAGGGGCTGGAAAATCTTCATTGGTAGATGAATTGGCGAGAAGGTTCTTAAGGGATTTTGATGATAAATATTTGGCGATCATTTCAGTGGATCCATCTAAAAGAAAGACAGGAGGAGCGTTGTTAGGAGACAGGATCAGAATGAATGCGATCCATCATCCTAGAGTTTATATGCGCTCATTGGCCACGCGCCAAGCCAACTTGGCCCTATCAAAGCATGTGAAAGACGCTGTGGATATGGCCAAACTTGCAGGTTTTGATCTGGTGATTTTAGAGACTTCGGGGATTGGGCAGTCGGATACAGAAATCACGGAACATGCTGATCTTTCCTTGTATGTAATGACACCTGAATATGGGGCAGCTACCCAGCTGGAAAAGATTGATATGCTTGACTTTGCTGATTTGATTGCCTTGAACAAATTCGATAAAAAAGGCGCAATGGATGCATTGAGGGATGTGAAGAAGCAGTATCAAAGGAATCATGAACTTTGGGAGGCAAAGGAAGAAGCGCTTCCAGTATATGGTACCATCGCTTCCCAGTTTAATGATCCGGGAATGAACCGATTGTATTATGAGCTCATGGCCGAACTTAGCAATAAGTGTAAAGCCCCATTTGCAGTGGAAAGTGAAGTAGCCAAAGGAGGGACTGAAAAGCAATTTATTATACCTCCTTCAAGAAGTAGGTATTTGGCTGAGATCGTTGAAAATAATAGGGCATACGATCGATGGGTGGAACAGCAGCAAGAAATAGCCCAGCGATTATATGGTATTAAAAAATCCCTAGAAGCACTGGAGCATATAGGAATAGAAGAAAAAAACCAGGTGGAATCGGGATTGAAACAGGCTTATGAGAAAGTAGAACTGGAATTGGATCCCAAAAATAAGCAATGGTTGTCCTTATGGCCAGAGACAAAAAAGAAATACGAAGCCGACCTTTTTACTTTTAAGGTTAGAGATAAAGAGATAAATATCAAGACTTCTTCCCGCTCTTTATCGGGGACTAAAATACCAAAGATCTCCTTACCTAAATATGAAGCGTGGGGAGATATATTGAAATGGGGCTTGACAGAAAATGTTCCCGGCGCTTTTCCGTTTACGGCAGGAGTCTTTCCTTTTAAAAGAGAAGGAGAGGATCCAACCAGAATGTTTGCAGGTGTGGGTGGACCAGAAAGAACCAATAAACGCTTTCATTATGTGTCTAAGGACATGCCCGCAAAGCGGCTGTCCACGGCTTTTGATTCGGTGACCTTGTATGGGGAGGACCCGGATTACCGTCCCGATATTTATGGGAAAATAGGTAATTCTGGCGTAAATATTTGTTGTCTTGATGATATGAAAAAGCTGTATTCAGGTTTTGATCTGGCTAGTCCCCAGACTTCAGTATCGATGACTATTAATGGCCCCGCTGCTACAATGACAGCATTTTTTATGAACGCGGCCATTGACCAACAGTGTGAGTTTTATATCAAGGAGAATGGACTGGAAGAAGAGGTCAATAAAAAGATTGATGAGCTATATCAAGAGAAAGGTATAGAGCGACCTATTTATAATGGAAACCTACCAGAAGGGCATGATGGGCTGGGATTAATGCTATTAGGAGTGACAGGAGATCAGGTGCTGCCTATAGAGGTATATGAGGAAATCAAATCCAGCACATTGACAAAAGTAAGGGGGACTGTTCAGGCGGATATTCTCAAAGAGGATCAGGCACAAAATACCTGTATTTTTTCGACCGAATTTTCCTTAAGGCTGATGGGAGATGTTCAGCAGTATTTTATTGATCAAGGAGTGAGGAATTTTTATTCAGTATCTATCTCTGGCTATCATATTGCCGAGGCTGGTGCTAACCCTATTACTCAATTGGCATTGACCTTATCCAATGGGTTTACCTATGTGGAATATTATGTCTCGAGGGGGATGGATATCAATAAATTTGCTCCCAATCTTTCTTTCTTTTTTTCCAATGGGATCGATCCAGAGTATGCGGTGATTGGAAGGGTGGCCAGGCGGATTTGGGCTAAGGCCATGAAAATGAAATATGGTGCCAATCAAAGGTCTCAGATGTTAAAATACCATATACAGACCTCAGGGCGGTCTTTGCATGCGCAGGAAATTGATTTTAATGATATCAGGACGACACTTCAGGCTCTGTATGCTATTTATGATAATTGTAATTCTTTACATACGAATGCTTATGATGAGGCGATTACCACTCCGACAGAATCATCGGTAAGAAGGGCCATGGCCATTCAATTGATCATTAATAAGGAGTTGGGCTTGACCAAAAATGAAAACCCGATACAAGGAGCTTTTATTATAGAAGAGCTGACAGATCTTGTAGAAGAAGCTGTTTATGTAGAGTTTGAGAGGATTTCTGAGCGTGGAGGTGTCTTGGGGGCCATGGAGACCATGTACCAAAGAGGGAAAATCCAAGAGGAAAGTATGTACTATGAAACCCTTAAGCATACAGGTGAATACCCAATCATCGGGGTGAATACTTTTTTGTCTTCTCAAGGTTCACCGACAGTTAGACCTGGTGAGGTGATCAGGGCTGATAAGGAAGAAAAAGAAAGTCAGATAAAAGAACTTCGAAATCTTCATTTAAAATACCGATCTTTGTCGACTGAATTAATCAGAGAGCTTAAAAGTGCTGCTTTGAGAAATGAAAATATCTTTGAAAAACTGATGGAAGCAGGCAAGCATTGTTCATTGGGACAGATTACACAGGCTTTATATGAAGTCGGCGGTCAATACCGAAGAAACATGTGATGAACTCAGATTGGATAAGAAGAGTTTAAGTAATAACCAATAACGCGTTTTAGTAAATAAATAATAATATGGCGAAAAGAAATGTAACCGTTACGATGAAAGCTGACTATGAGTATGAAGCGGTGAATCCCCAAGGAAATAAAGTGCTCATCGATATGTATGATCCAGAAAAGAAGCAACACCAATCTCCAATGGACTTGGTATTGTCTGCTGTGGCCAGTTGTGCCTCTGTCGATGCCGTGTTGATGATGAAGAAAAAAAGGAAGACAGTAGAAAATTTTAAAGTGGAGACTGAAGGAGATAGAAATGATGGTGTACCTGCATTCTATAAGACCATCCATATGAATTTTGTGCTTACATCTCCAGATGCAACGGAAGAAGAATTTGCCAAGGTGGTTAAATTAGCTGTAGATAAATATTGCTCTGTTTCCGCGTCTTTGAGTGCAGAAATTAGCTATAGCTCTGAGGTGAAGCGACCATGAGGGTAATAAAAGAATTTACTGAAAAAGACATCCGGATCTCCATTTTTTCCTGGAATAACAAGTATCTCATTAAATATGAACAGGGGATGATTGAACAAACCTTTAAGGTTAATGAGATGGATATTCTGGAAGAGAGTGATTTGGATGCCTTTTTTACATCGGAATTTTTGGAAAATGTCCAAAAAAGATTTGACGAGATGCATCAAACACTTAGAAATCAAATTGAAAATATTTAAATTCGGAATAGTTTAAATATTTAAAGATGAAATATAGATTTTTTTTATTGATCTGGTGCATATTAGCTTTTTTTTGCGGATGTTCTGAAGAAAAAAGTGAGCTTCATCCTGAGGAATTTGAATTGTTAGATTCCATTGTTTATAGAATAGAATCTAAATTATATCCTTTGGAAAAGGATATAGATGAGCTGTCTGCTTATGCAGCGTATTTATTTGCGCATAAAGATCAGTATGCACTCAAAGCGAAGAAAGAGCAGTATAAAAATACGGAACAGGGTGTGATTTATCGGGAAAGCGCTAAGGAAGATGTCAGCAGTGTATTTGTTAGTGTTATTACCCCAGACAGGACCGAAGCAATTCATCAGGTGTATTATACAGAAGCTTTGGATTCTGCTTTTACCCATGTTTTGGCGGATCAGCCATTAATTAGTCAGGTATACTTTAATACTAGATTTCAAATGTGCCGGATATATCCTCAATTGGACGTGCTGAGTGTGTTTGAAGATGACCTGGACCTTACCAAATTCAATTTTTATTTTATGGCTGATGAGGTCAGGAACCCTGAAAAGAAGCGGAAATGGCTTAAGGATATATATATAGATCCTGCAGGGAGAGGATGGATATTGTCATTAATTCATCCGGTTTATCATAATCAAGAGCTGCAGGGAGTGATGGGGTTGGATATTACGGTAAATGATCTAATTAGCGAATTTTTAAGTTATAAAGATAAGAAGTTGGTTTTGGTGGATGATTCAGGGAATGTGGTAGCCGGCACTTCTGATGCAATAGAAATTTTGAAATTGCCGCCATTGCGGAACCACACCTATGTGGAAACCATCAATTCAAATAATTTTCGGAGGGAAGACTATAATTTATTTAAGTCAAAAAGTAAGGAAGTAAGGAAAATGGTTTCCAAATTTATCCTTGAAAAGGACAATAAATTTATATTGGACGGGGAGTATGATTCTAAAAAATACAAGGCCTTATGCAGACCAATGGATTTAATTGAATGGTATTTGATCGATATAGAAGGGTAGTGCTCAGAAGATGTTAGGGAAAACAAAACAACATAAATTCCAATTATTTACATGGATGTCCATGGGGTCCATTGTTATTATCCTTTTTTTGGCTTATTTTTTTTACAATGCCCTTTCGAAAAACCTAATTGGCTACAGTCAACAGTTTTTAAGTAAACAAGTGGAAATCGCTTCCAACGAATCCCAACGGAAATTCAATAATTTGTTTGAGGACCTTAGTTTTTTTACCAAAAACTTGGAAAGTTATGATGATTTGGAGTCGGATAATAAGAAGCAGGTGCTGGAGGGAAGAATTAGGAGACTTTTAAGTTCATATGGGACTTTAGTGGATACTTTGTTTATCGCTAAGCAAGGAAGTACCAAAGGTTACTTGGTCAAAGGAAATAATTATTTTGAGGAAATTGAGGTTTCTACAACTAAGGAATTTGCAGGCAGGGACAGGTACCTGATCATAAAAAGTCATGACCGGATATTTAAAGTGGTTGTTTCTTTAAATGTTGGAGCATTTTTAGCGGATTTTGCGTCCAACCATTACCTAGGGGAAGGAGGATTTAAATTTTACTTTCAAGAAGATAAGGCCAGGGTGATTAGTCCGGACTTATCAGAAGGAGAAGTTATTTCCTTTTATCCGGGCCTAAAGCGAGAAATTGACAATGAAATAAAAGGTGGACTTAAAGGAGTCTATGATGGAGAGTTGATTTGGAATACATCAGGTGCCAAACGGATCAATGCCATCATTGCACAATATCCTTTTAACTTGCACCCACTTAGGTCCAATTATGCCTTTGTGTTTGCACGTGACAGGGAAGTCGTGGTAGCCAGGATTTTCAATACCTACATGTTGCTTCTGGTGGGCCTTTTCATTTTGCTGTTGTTTATTATCTATTTTATGATCAAACACTTCCGCAGCATTAATAGCAATAATTATAAACTTCAGAAAAAATCGGGGGAGATAAATAGACTTTTTGATCAGCAGACCCTATTGTTGCAAGGGACCAAAGGATTCGTTTATTTTCATGATGCAAATGGGAAGATTACCAATGTCAGTGATAATCTTATCGATGTATTGGGTTATGAAAAAGAGGAGTTTCTTAATAATCAGAATAGGAATTATTTGATTCCTGAGGAATTCACAAAACTTAGGTCCGAAGTGGATAAGGCCATTGAGAATAAGGATGAATATTTGGAATTTGAGCTGAACAATATCAAAAAGGATGGCTCCGTGATTAGGGTTAAATGTTTCGAAAGGTTGTTTTATGATGATGAGGGCAATTTTACAAATAGTGTAGGGATCAGCACTGATATACATGAGAAATATCTTGCAGAACAAGAGCTGATCAAAAGTGAAAATAGGCTTAGGGCCGTATTGAACAGTTTACCTGATATTATTTTTATTTATAATAATGAAGGCATATTTACGGATTATTATGTGCAATCAATGGAATTGCTGTTCGTTCCTCCAGAAGAAGCAATGGGGAAATATCTGGGAGATGTGATGCCATATCCCTTGAATGAAAAATTGGTAGCCGCTTTTAACAGGGTCTTGGAAACAGGGCGGGTCCAGACAGAAGAAATGGATATAAATCTAAAGAGTGGAAGGAAGTTTTTTCAGGCCAGATTTTTCAAACTAGATGATAAAAGGGTGATTTCTGTTGCGCGTGATATCACAGAGCAGAAACTATGGGAAAATGGTTTGAAGGAAGCCAAAGAGATGGCAGAGGGTGCCAATAGAGCAAAATCGGAATTTTTGGCCAGCATGAGTCATGAAATAAGGACGCCTATGAATGGACTTTTGGGTATGATAGGACTTTTAGAAGGGACAAAGCTAAATGAAGAGCAGGAGCAGTATGTAAAGGTGATCAAGGATTCGGGCGAATCACTTTTGGTGATCATCAAGGATATCCTGGATTATTCTAAAATTGAAGAGGGTAGGTTAGAGCTAGACCTGGTAGACTTTAATATCGTTGAGGAAATATATAAAGTGACCAATATCTTTTCTGGTTTGATGTCTGCAAAAGCGCTGAAATTTGGTTTGCATATCGACGATGATTTGCCAAGGTGGATGACTTTGGATAAGGAAAAACTCAAACAGATACTGTTCAATATCCTTGGTAATGCCATTAAGTTCACGCCTGCAGGAGGTGAGATCAATCTCAGTGTGAAGGGGGAGTCAGTCATGGACAAAAACTATATGATTTCTTTTTTGATCAAAGATTCAGGCATAGGTATTCCCAAGGATAAAATCGAGAAGCTTATCCATCCTTTTACTCAGGTGGGACATGGAAACGCTGGTGAAAAAAATGGCTCTGGACTTGGGTTGGCTATCGCCAATAAATTAATAGAGTTGATGGGAGGAAGCTTGGATATTGAAAGTGAGCCAGGCAACGGTTCCGAATTTTCTTTTTCAGTATTTGGCAGGGTAGCTATACCGAAAGCTGGAGATACTTTCTCGAGTATTGAAGATGCTAAAAATGAGGGTGTTATCAATAAGATTTCAGAAAGGTATCCATTGTCTATATTATTAGTGGAGGATAATGAAATCAACCTCAAGTTTATGGTGCTTTTGATGAAGCAGTTGGGGTATGAAGTGGATACTGCGAGCAACGGAGAGGAGGCCATTGCCGCAGTAGAGAAAAGGGATTATGATTTGATCTTCATGGATTACCAAATGCCTTTTATGAATGGGTTGCAAGCTTCAAAAGCCATAAAGGCTCTGAAAAAAGGCAAGAATGTTCGGATTATAGGGCTTTCTGCCAATGTGTTTAAAGAGGATATTGAGAAGGCTTTGATGTCAGGTATGGACGACTACTTGACCAAACCCATAAAAATCCAAGAATTGGTAAATAAGATAAAGACTTCTTTTGAAATTATTTCATAAAAAAAAAACCGAAGTACTCATGCTTCGGTTTTTTTAGCTGTTATATTTTCAATTATAGTTTAGTCTCTATATCGAATGACTCTAAGTATTCGGCTACACGCTTCACAAACATACCTCCCAATGATCCATCCACCACCCTGTGGTCATAAGAATGAGAAAGGAACATTTTGTGCCTGATAGCAATCACATCGCCAGTGGGCGTTTCTATCACAGCTGGTTTTTTAGTGATGGCTCCTACAGCCATGATGGCTACTTGTGGCTGCACTATGATCGGCGTGCCCATCACATTTCCAAATGACCCCACGTTGGAAAGGGTATAAGTTCCCCCAGATAAATCATCCGCTCCCAATTTGTTGTTTCTGGCGCGAT
Source organism: Echinicola marina (assembly GCF_020463795.1). NCBI lineage: Bacteria > Pseudomonadati > Bacteroidota > Cytophagia > Cytophagales > Cyclobacteriaceae > Echinicola > Echinicola marina. Next base: position 2,945,044 of record NZ_CP080025.1, read on the forward strand.
TGGCCAGATCATTGATCTTTTTAGAAAGTCCCACCAAGTTTAATTCATTGGCTTTTTTGATGACAGGCACAATCAAGTTGCCACTGGGCAAGGCCACTGCAATACCAATATTGATGTCCTTTTTCTTTATGATTTTAGTTCCATCAACGGATATGTTGATCATTGGGAAGTCCTGTATGGCCTTGGCTAAGGCATGGACAAAGAATGGGGTGAAAGTAATTGGTTCGCCCTCTTTCTTTTTGTATTCATCTTTGACCTTGTTTCTCCATAGCACAATATTGGTAACATCAGCTTCTACAAATGACGTTACATGAGGAGATATTCTTTTGGATTCCAGCATTCTTTCTGAAATCATTTTCCTCATTCTATCCATTTCAATGATTTCGTCTCCGGCACTGATACTTGGAGCGGGAGTTCCGGATATCAATTGGTCTGTTTGCTGAACACTGGCTTTTCGGTTTTTCAGGTAGCTCAGTATATCGTTTTTGGTAACTCTACCGTCTTTTCCGGTGCCTGGTACAGTAGAAAGCTCCTCCTTGCTTATGTTTTCTTCCTTTGCAATACTTTGCACCAATGGAGAATAAAACCTGTCATCATTTGTGTTGCTTACTTTGGCAGCACTGCCCATGATGGTAGAAGTTTGTGCAGGGGCAACAGCCAAAATTTCCTCTTTTTCTTCTGTTTCTTTGGGCTCTGTAATGCTGACTTCAGGTATTTGTTCATTTTCTTCTACCTCTCCTTTCACTTCAATGATAGCAATAGGAGCTCCCACAGCAACTACATCACCTTCATTAACGAGGATTTTTTTCAATACTCCTGCGTGTGATGAGGGAACTTCGGTATCCACCTTGTCTGTAGCTACTTCCAAAACTGATTCATCCTGTTCAATGGAATCTCCCTCGCTTTTTAGCCAAGTAAGGATGGTGCCTTCAATAATACTTTCACCCATTTTGGGCATTACCATTTCTACAGTTGCCATGCTATATTTATTTAATTGGGCTATTTATCTAAATTTAAAATTATATTTTAATGATGTGTTTCCAAAATAGTTGTGTCAAAACTTTCAATTGTTTTCTTTGGAAATTACCTTTCTCAATAAACTTAATACTGCAATTGCAGAATATTGAATATTCAATGCTCTATTATGGGCCAATTGTAATTTTTGGGTGACAGTGCCACTTTCACTGGCGCAGGCTATCCAAACTGTGCCCACGGGTTTTTCTGGGCTGCCTCCTCCTGGTCCTGCAATTCCGCTACTGGCAAGTCCATAGTCCGATTTGAATTTTTTTCTGACCATTTCTGACATCTCTATTACTGTTTCTTCACTGACAGCTCCATGGGCTTCCAATGTGCTGTTTTTTACGCCTAATAAATCAGCTTTGAACTGGTTATGGTAAGGAATAATAGCGCCATTGAAGTATTCACTGCTGCCCGCCACACTTGTAATCAAATGGGAAATATAACCTCCTGTACAGCTCTCTGCCAAAGCTACCGTTTTGCCTTTGGTCTTCAAAAGTCTCCCTATGGCATTTTGCAGTTCATCCTGATCATATCCGTATATATAGGATTGTATAAATGGAGTGACTTTATCTATTTGGATTTGTACGTCCTTTTCCAGTTGGTCAAGGGCTGTACCAAAGGCTGTGAGTCTAAGTTTGACCTGACCCAGAGAAGGCAGATAAGCCAATTTGATATGCTCGGGTAAATCATCCTCCCACTTATGGATTAAGTCAGCTAACCAACTTTCTCCAATACCAACTGTTTTGATGACTTTGTGGTAAATGACTGGCAAGGGAAAAATATCTTGGACCTTTGGTAGCACAAAGCTTTCCATCAAATGCTTCATCTCATGTGGTACGCCTGGCATGGACATCCATACAGTGCCATTTTCTTCAAACCACATTCCTGGAGCCGTTCCCCTCTCATTTTTGATATATTGACATTTGCTTGGAAGATGTCCCTGGAGTTCATTTAACCGAGTAAGTTCTCGCCCCCTTTTAGTGAAAAAATCTCTGACGTCCTCAATGGCATTTTTCACAGGAATAATGTCGCATTGGAAATATTTGGCCAATAGGGGCTTGGTAAGGTCATCTTTGGTAGGCCCCAAACCTCCTGTGATCAGTACGATATCAGCTCTGGCTTCAGCACTGGAGAAGGCATGTAGGATGTCTTTTTCATTATCCCCAACAGTTGTTTTGCGAACAACTCTTACTCCAATTTTGTCCAATTCCTTGCTGATCCAGTGACTATTGGTGTCCATGATCTGCCCATAAAGCAACTCGTCTCCAATAGCTATAATTTCTGCGGTTATTTCTTTCATAGGATGTTATCAAGCACTTTAGGCACGTTTGTACGTGATGAAACTAAAGTCATATTCATTTTTCTCATCTTTTTGATGAGTTTCTTTTTGGACGATCTTCCAGTCCTCAGGATCGATACTGGGGAAATAGGTGTCTCCCTCTGGATGACAATCCACCTCGGTAATGAGCAGTTCATCAGTAAAGGCTAAGGCCTGCTTATAAATCTCTCCACCACCGATGATAAATACTTTTTCTTGATGGTTCTTTTTTGTCAGCTCAAGGGCATCTTGAAGATCATGTACAATATAATGGCCCTCGGGAATAGAATATTCCGAATTTCTGGTGATCACGATGGAGGTCCTATTGGGAAGGGGCTTACCCATAGATTCGTAGGTTTTCCTGCCCATAATGATAAAATGACCGGTCGTGTGTTTTTTAAAATGCTTAAGATCAGCGGAAAGCTTCCAGATTAATTGGTTGTCCTTTCCGATAACATTGTTTTTAGCTTTGGCTACAATAATAGAAACTGTCAAAACCTTTGATTTTTTGGATTGCACAAGATACCAAGGTTTTTTGAAGCTTTAAAAAATGCCTCTCAAAAAATTTGCGATTAAATAGATGATATTTGTTGTCAATTTTTGGGTTATTGAGCTTGCATGACATTGGGGTATTCCGCCATTTTAAAATCAAAGTCTTCAGAGTTGTTGATTTCCAGTGTTTTCATGATTGAAGTACTTTTGTCGATTTTTGAGGAGTAGCTTGTCTCTAAAATATTCCCTTCAGGGAGTTTATTATATACTTTTGGATATTTGTTTCTCATAGCTTGACTATTGAAGAAATTGGAATTGGAAAAAAAAGAGGTGAATCCAGGAATAGCTTCTTTGCTTGCCCAAAAAGTAAAAGTACCATCTTCATTTTCTCCCCGGTATTCTTCGCATTCATGACCTAGGATGTTTTTTGTATTACCTGTTTTGTCAAAATTGAATTCCTCCTCTTCCATTTTTTCCATATTATTCTTTGAGCTGTTTTCAATCATTTTATTCCAATCCATTCCATAGGCCATACTACTTTTCTCATTTTTTTCATTTTCCATAAATAGAATGGTTGCATGGTTTTTGTGATCAAAAACCATAGAGACTTGCCCCTCTTTTTTTTCAGGGTTGTCCATCTTCATTGCCCAATGGTCTTGATTATTACTGTGAAGGAATCTAATTGTTGATGGATCTATCGCTTTGCCTTTTTCATCAGTTCCTGTGACTTCCATGTCTGTGTACCCTTTGAATTGGTATTGATCCTCCGTATCCACATCAAAGTTCATGCTGCCCATCATTTCTCCATAATCTATACCGGACCCTTCATAGTCAGAGCTTTCACCGAATACTCCTTCCATAAGTTCCTCCATTTTTCGCTCTGAAGCATTTTCTACTTCTTTGCTTACACGTCTTTCCACTGCATTTTCAGCGCCTTCTTGGACAGCTTTTTTTAATTTTTTGATAAATTGGGCATGTACCAGTGAAGGACTGGCCAAAAGACTGATGATTAGGACAAGTGAACGTAGATAAGCTTTCATGGTTTTATATTTTGGCTATATTAAAAATACCCAATTTTTTCTTAAGTATCTAGGAATGAGTCTCGGTAGTCTGTTTCAAATAGTGGGTTGGACAATTGGTTGAGTAAGGAAGGGTTTTGGATTAGGATCAAAGAAAAGGGCTAGATTTCCTAATTTGAATTCTAGCCCTTTAATGATGTTTTTGCTTCTTTCAAAAAGCTCTTCTTTTAGAATTTATGACCTCTTAAGAAATCTTCAATGGGCATTCTTTTTTTACCTTGCATCTGAATTTCTTTGATCTCAAGGGCACCTTGGGCAGTTTGAAAGCGTAAGTGTTTTTTATTGTCAGTTTCCATTTCTCCTATGGATTTGCCTGTTAAGTCTTTCACTACTTCGCTAGAGTATATTTTACAGGTTTTGTCTTCAATTGTAGTCCAGGCAGCAGGATAGGGAGAGAGCCCACGGATTAAATTATGGATATCTTCTGCTTTTTGATTCCAATTGATTTCACAAGTTTCCTTGAAGATTTTTGGGGCGTGGTGTAGGGCCTTACTTTCATCCTGTGGCATAGTCACTACTTCTCCCTTGCTGACTTCTTCAATGGTCTTTAGTACCAATTTGCTCCCTCTTTTCATGAGTTTTTCATAAAGAGTGCCGATATTATCTTCTGGAAGAATGGCTTCCTTTTCCTGATAAATGATACTGCCAGTGTCTATCTCATGCTTTAAGAAGAAGGTGGTGACACCGGTTTCCTTTTCTCCATTGATAATAGCCCAGTTGATGGGAGCTGCCCCGCGGTAATTGGGAAGCAAGGATGCATGGAGGTTAAAGGTTCCTCGAGGAGGCATGCTCCAAACTGATTCAGGCAGCATTCTAAAGGCAACGACTACTTGTATATCGGCTTGGTAGCTTTTTAGCTCTTCCAGAAAATCCGGGCTTTTTAAATTGGTAGGTTGTAGAACAGGGAGGTTATGCTTTAAAGCAGCTTCCTTAACAGGGGAAGGGATAAGCTTTTGTCCCCGGCCTTTTGGTTTGTCAGGTGCTGTAATCACTGCCACTACATTCCAACCGTTTTCTACTAAAATTTCTAGGGATGGTACAGCGAAATCCGGTGTACCCATATAGATGATGCGAAGATCTTTGTTCATTATGTTTTACTTTTCCTGCTTATTTATACAGTAGATATTTTTCTCTTTTGGCTTTATAGGCTTCTAAGCTTGGCTGCCAGCTGGCCTTGATTTCGTCTTCGGATTTGCCGGCAAGGATGTCTGCTTTCAATTTGTCCGTTCCGGCCAGTTTGTCAAAAAAATTATTAAAGAATTTGACTTTCAAGCCTGATTTTTGGTACATCTCCAAAAGGTACTTTAAAGTAAACTGATGGGAGAGAGGAGTGTCCCTCAAATCAGTGCCATAGCATTTTTTATTCTCATGAGGTGGATGCTTGCTCATACCATCTATGCTAACAGGAGTAAAGGTGAAATCTCCATATTTTGGATCGGGCGCACCATAAACTTGGAAGGGGAAATACGTTCCTCTTCCCACACTAATATCTGTTCCCTCAAAAAAGCATAAGGAAGGATAAAGCCTGATAGAAACATCATTTGGAAGATTTGGGGATGGCTTGATAGGCAATGAATAGTGCATGCTGTGTTCCCAGTTCGCCACAGGAACAACTGTAATGTCCGCTTTTAGCCCCCCTTTTAACCAGCCTTCCCCATTAATCATTTGCGCAAGCTCTCCCATGCTCAGGCCATGCACAACGGGTATTGGGTGCATGCCTACAAAGCTTTTGAATTTTGGGTCCAAAACTGGGCCGTCAATATAATCACCGTTAGGGTTGGGGCGGTCCATGATGATCAGTGGTTTGTTCTGTTCGGCGCATGCTTCCATGACATAATGCATCGTACTGATATAGGTGTAGAATCTCAGACCTACATCTTGGAAGTCAAATATAAGAATGTCCACATCATTCAAAACCTCAGGGGATGGCTTTTTATTGTTTCCATAAAGTGAGATTACAGGGATCCCCGTTTCCTCATCAATGTCATTTTTGATATGTTCTCCAGCATCTGCTTTTCCGCGGAAGCCATGTTCTGGTGCAAATATCTTTTGAATCTTAATATCTTGGGACAATAGAAAGTCTACCAAGTGTTGGTTGTCCTTTTGGGTCAATACACTGGTCTGGTTGGCCACTAAGCCAACACGTTTCCCCTTTAGCAAGGGCAGGTAGGCCTCAGGTTGGTCTGCAGCAGGTAGAATGACCGCTTTTTCCTTTGCAGGTTCGGACTGAATTTTCTCCTTCTCATTCGTTTGGTTTTTACAATATGCGAGGCTACCAACTAAAAAAGTCAATAGAAGTATTAATTTTAACTGCTTCATATTAATTTGCATTAGTATCTAAACAAAATAAAACACTTCATTGAACCTTTCCTACTTCATTGCTAAAAGAATTAGCTTTAAAAGAACAGGTGGATTTACCGGAACCATCCATCGCATTGCAGTAGCGAGTATTGCCATTGGCCTTTCTATACTTTTAATTTCATTTTTGATCTTGGGCGGTTTTCAACAGGTGGTTTCTGAGAAGGTTTTTTCCTTTACAGGTCATTATCAGGTTCATAAGTTTACTTCGAACAATGCTTTCGAAGAATATCCTTCCAGTAAAAACAGCCAGTTTTATAGTAATTATAAAGATTATGACTTTATCAAACATGTGCAGGACTATGCTTTTAAGCCCGGTTTGCTTAAGGGTGATGAGGAAGTACAGGGTGTTTTGCTAAAAGGGGTAAGTGAAAATTTCAATAAAGCCGCTTTTGCCCCTTCCATTATAGAAGGAAGGTTTATTGATTTTAAGAAAGACGGTGAAACTTCCTATGAAGTGCTGCTCAGTAAAAAAATCGCGGATAAGTTATTGCTTGGAATAGGGGATAAGGTGACCATGTATTTTGTACAGGATCCGCCGAGATATAGGAGATTAGAGGTAGTGGGGATATATGAGACCTATCTGGAAGACTTTGATGATAAAATGATCATAGGAGATATTCAGAATATTCGAAACCTCAATGGATGGGAAGATGATATGGTGGGTGGCTTCGAGGTCTTTTTGGATGATCCCAAAGAGATAGATGAGAAAAGCGAAGCCCTGTATGAGATGATTGATTATGATCTGAAGGTGGATAAGGTAACGGATAAGTTTATACAGATTTTTGACTGGCTTAAATTGCTGAACAATAATGTTTATGTCTTTTTAGGCCTAATCCTTTTTGTGGCTTCCTTTAATATGATTGCTATTCTCTTTATCCTTATCATGGAGCGGACTCAGATGATAGGGATGTTAAAGGCTCTGGGAAGTGCCAATAGACATATAAGAAGGATTTTTGTTTGGAATGGGATAAGGATAATTGGTAGGGGTATGCTAATAGGTAATCTGATCGGATTGGGCTTTGCTTGGATACAGTATGTGACCAGGTTTATTGGCCTTGACCCTGAGAATTATTATATGAGTTTTGTGCCTATCCAATGGAATTGGCCGGTAATTGTGGGGATCAATATTTTGGTGTTGGTAATCACTAGCTTGGTATTGTTTATACCGGCCATGGTTATCAGTAATGTTCAGCCTATTAAAGCAATTCGCTTTGACTAACTTTTGCCCGTTTATAAGGGCTGAACAGGCTTTTGAATTTCATATAGATTACCCCTAGTACGGCTTCCTTAAAAATATGAGTGGACATTTTGGAAGTTCCCTTGGTCCTATCAGTGAAGATGATCGGAATTTCGGTGATTTTGTAGCCCAACTTCCAAGCGGTGAATTTCATTTCGATCTGGAAGGCATAGCCTACAAATTTGATTTTATCCAGCTTGATCCCTTCCAAGACACTCCTGTGATAGCATTTAAATCCAGCTGTGGTATCTTTAATGGGCAAACCTGTAATGAACTGCACATATACACTGGCGAAATAGGACATCAAAACCCTTCCCATAGGCCAGTTGACCACATTCACTCCCTTAATATATCTCGATCCAATGGTCAGGTCAAAGCCATCTATAGCGCAGGACTCATACAACCTGATCAGGTCTTTGGGATTATGGGAAAAATCAGCATCCATCTCAAAGATATAATCATAATCCTTCTCAAGGGCATATTTGAAACCCGTGATATAGGCTGTTCCCAAGCCTAGTTTCCCCTTTCTTTCTATAAGGTGAATCCTACTTTCAAAGGATTGCTGGAGGTTTTTAACAATACCGGCAGTACCATCAGGGGAATTGTCATCAATGATCAAAACCTCAAAATGCCCAGCTAAGTCCATGACAGCCATGATGATGTCCTGGATATTTTCCTTTTCGTTAAAGGTAGGTATGATGACTAACTTCTTGTGATTCATATTGCAAGTCCCAAAAATAGGACTTAAAGCGATTAATTACATAGTTAAACGTAAAAAATCCGCAATGAGTAGAAATTAGAAACATTTGTTCAAATTTTCTTTGGCATATTCACTCCCATGTTTTGCGGCGAGCCTTAGGTCGTGGCAGGACTGACTGGGATTGATTTCCATTTGACATATAGCCCTTCGGGCCAGGGCATTATAATGTTTGGGTTGGCTTTTTAATACCCTGTCAAAGTCCTCTGTTGCCCAGTCTGTCATCCCCATTCTCATATAGGCCAACCCTCTATTATAATAGGCGGTCATGTTGTCGCCCGAGTACATGATATACATATTGAACTGGGAAGCAGCTGTCCAGGCATCCCCAAGGTGGGCTTGAACTATTCCTCTATAGAAATAAATGGAAGCATTTTTCGGGTCCAATTCCTTCGCTTCAAAAAGAAAATCCTCGGCAGACTTATAATTTTCGTTCTTGATCATAGCCCTACCGAGCATAATTAGTAGTTCTACATTTTTAGGGTCTTCCTTTGCTGCTAATAAGAAATGTTTTTCGGCCTGTTTATATTCTTCCAGTTCCCAATAGACTTTACCCATTCCTGACAATGCCTGCGGATCATGTGGTGACAATTGTAAGATTCGTTTGTAGTCTGTCAATGCCTTTTCATATTCTTCCAAGGCTTCGTGACTCATGGCCCTGAGCTGAATGGCTTGGGTGTCGGACATCTTCATAAACAATAACCAGTTCAACTCTGATATGGCATCTTCGAATTGTTGATTGGAATAATACTGATTGGCTTTCTCAAAATTCCCCTGACATGATGTGAAAAGTAGAAGCAGTAAAAATGTGGCTAAATTTTTCATAGTTAACAGTTTAGTTATAAAACTAATAAAATAGGTGTTTTTAGTCAATAGCAATTAAAAGTTTTTTTGAACCTCGGCAATCCAGCTGCAATAGACAGGTCGTATATGATTTTTGTATTAACTGCTAAACAAAAGAACCATGATCAAGAGAATTTTAATCGGGGCAGCGGCATTGATGGCCATTTTGGTAATCACATTGGCCGTACATATTTACTTGGTGACCAATGATCGTCCAAAAGGCCCTAACTGGACGATGAGTCAGATTGACTTTAATGAGGATTTGGACTCAATGAGAATGGAAGAGATCAAAACTGATCTTTTGGAAATAGATGGTATGAGGGATGTTAGGGTCAATAGGACCTCGGATTATTTGATAGTCCTTTATGATCGCAAGAAACATAGTCCTCATGATTTGGTGGATGGTGTGAACAAAAACTATCAGCTTCAATCTACACTTTTTCAGCCTAGCGAAGAACAGTTGGCGGCAAGTTGTCCTGCAATTGACAAGAAATCGCTGACCTATATGGTGGGGAGCTATTTCGAGAACCTATTTACTAACTAATATTTTATTACATAAACCTTAAGAAAAATGAAAAAACTAAATCAATTGATGGCTTTTATGCTACTGATGACCTTGGTAGTATTTTCATCCTGTAAGGATGATGACGATGTGATGCCACCAGAGGTAGACGATTCTTTCTACGCTACCAAACTGGGCGGTGAGGAAATGGTTGCTGACCCGGATAATGAAGGGCAGATGATAGAAAAAGGTTATTTGAATTTGAGGACGGTAGTAACTGGTACTGTTTTAACGATTGCTTCTGATGATAAATATGCCAGTATTCGCCCTTATTTTAATGTGCTTTTAGCTGAAGTAGGGGCAAGTGACTATTCTGGTTTCAATGCTTTGGTGAAAGATTTTACAGACCTTTTGGCGGAATCCACCGGTGCAGAGAATTTTACCTATTCTGGTATGAGCATGGCTGATGCCCATGATCCTACGAAAAATGATCGTATGAATGGTTTGATCGATAGCGATGATTTTGATCTGTTTGTAGAGGCGGTGGTTCAGGCTGCTACGGAAGCTGGATTTGGTAGTTCGGAAATTTTGGGTCCAGTAGGAGATCTTTTAGGTTCCACCAAAGCGGATATCGTTCAGCGTGAAGATGGAACCATGATCGATCTTTATACGCGTCTTGGAGGTACTGTGATGGTGACAGATCCGTTAAACTCAGAGAGTATGGTTGAAGCAGGCTATGCGCCATTGAAACTTGTGGTAGACAAGACAGTGATGATAATAGCTAGTGATCCTGAATTTGCAGAATTAAAACCATATTTCCCGGTTTTATTGGCTGAAGTTGGAGCAAATGACTTTTCTGGATATACCGCATTGGTGGAAAACTTTAGTGATTTACTTGCCCAGTCTATTGGATCTACCAATTATACTTATTCAGGAATGAGTATGGCTGATGCCCATAATCCTGATGTTAACCCTAGAATGACTGGTAAAATTACTTCAGCCGATTATGACTTATTCATTGGAGCGGTGGTGAAAGCAGCAACAGAGCTAGGTGTTCCAGAATCAGTGATAGGAGAGTTTGGTGCATTATTGACTGATGAAGGATTGAAAGGGGCGATTGTTCAAGGTTCCTGATTTTTATTTCCAGGAGATATACCAAAAAAGGCTTTCCATTTGGAAAGCCTTTTTTATGTGAATTAATAAGTGCTTTTTATAATACTCCCTTGGTACTGGGCAGTTGGTTCAAGGCAGCAATATCTCTTTTAACGGCCATCTTAATGGCCCTTGCCAAGCCTTTGAAAATAGCTTCGATTTTATGGTGCTCGTTATTTCCTTCTGCTTTGATATTCAAGTTGCACTTGGAAGTGTCGCTGAACGACTTGAAGAAGTGATAGAACATTTCAGTAGGCATATCGCCGATTTTTTCACGGCTAAATTCCGCCTCCCACATCATCCAGGGCCTTCCTCCAAAGTCAATGGCCACCTGTGCAAGCACATCATCCATTGGTAAAAGGAAACCATATCGGTAAATGCCCTTTTTGTCCCCTAGGGCCTTAAGATAGGCTTCACCTAATGCCAAAGCGGTGTCTTCAATGGTGTGGTGTTCATCGATATGAAGGTCTCCCTTTACTTTGATGGTCAAGTCTGTTCCTCCATGCTTGCCCAGTTGCTCCAGCATATGGTCAAAGAATGGCAGGCCAGTGTCAATATCACATTTTCCCGATCCATCCAGGTTTACACTAATGCTGATTTGCGTTTCAGAAGTGCTTCTTTCAACTGAGGCCTGTCGTGCAGGAAGTCTCAAGAATTCATAGATTTCATCCCAAGAGCCAGTGGACAAAGCGGCACCTTCAGCAGCTTCTTCTCCAATAAAGATCGCCTGCGTACCTAAATTCTGGGCTAATTGAATATCCGTTTTTCTATCCCCGATCACATAGGAATTGGCCAAGTCATATTCACCTTCCATGTATTTGGTCAATAAACCAGTTCTTGGCTTTCTGGTAGGAGCATTCTCATGCTCAAAAGTTTTGTCAATATGGATATCGGAAAAAATTACCCCTTCCTCTTCCAAGGTTTTTAACATCTTGAACTGAGCTGGCCAAAAGGTGTCCTCAGGAAAGGAATCTGTTCCCAAGCCATCCTGATTGGTTACCATGACCAATTCATAATCGGTTTCTTCGGCTATTTTTCTTAGGTTGGAAATGGCTTTTGGATAGAATTCTAGTTTTTCAAGGCTATCTACTTGAAAATCTACAGGCGGTTCCTTGATGATGGTGCCGTCTCTATCTATAAATAATACTTTTTTCATTTTCATTTATGGTTATTATTGACTCATGGCCAATTGGAATACTTATTTGTTTATGCAGTGGCTAATTCTGCAGGGCATTGCTCCAAAGCCTCCAGCAGTCGCTCATTTTCTGCTCTGGTTCCAACAGAAATCCTTAGGCATTCATTGCAAAGGACCACTTTTGACCTGTCTCTAACGATGATTTGATTTTCAATTAAGTAGTCATAGGTCTTTTTGGCAGCAGGTACTTCTACCAAAAGGAAATTGGCATGACTTGGATAGATTTTTTTGATCAAATCCATCTTTTCAAAAGCCTGCTGAAGGAAATCTCTTTCCTCCATGATCTCAGCGACCATTTTCTTCATCTTATCAGTGTCATCAATAGCTGCTAAAACAGTCTCTTGGGTCAGACCACTAATATTGTAAGGAGGTTTGATCTTATTGATGATCCTGGTGATTTCCAAGGAGGCAAAAGCCATTCCCAGCCTCAAAGATGCCAGCCCCCAAGCTTTGGAGAAGGTTTGCATGACCAAGAGGTTTGAATGATTTTTGAGCTCTGTTGTAAAGCTGGGCTCATCACTGAAATCAATATAGGCTTCATCAACCACTACCAATCCATCAAAAGCCTTGATTACTTTTAGTATATCTTCTCGATCTACTTTGTTTCCACTTGGGTTGTTGGGAGAGCAAATGAAAATTATTTTGGTGTTTTCATCCACTGCTTCCAAAATGGCATCAGTCCTTAGCTGAAAGTCCTTTGTGAGATTTACCTTTTTGATGGCAATATCATTCACTTCAGCACTTACCTCGTACATGCCGTAAGTAGGAGGGAGGATAATGATATTATCCAATCCTGGTCTACAAAATGCCCGCATTAATAGATCAATCGCCTCATCACTTCCATTTCCCAAAAAGATTTGATCTACAGGAACATCTTTGATGGCACTGATCTTTGTCTTTAGGGCAAACTGATAAGGATCAGGGTATCTATTGAAGTCATCAGCGGTGATAGAGCCAAAAGGATTTTCGTTGGCATCTAGAAAGACTCCTTCTTTACCAGAGTATTCATCCCTAGCTGAAGAATAAGGTTTCAGCTGGGCGATATGTGGTCTTAAGATTTTATTCAGGTCAAAAGCCATGATTATTTATTCTCTTTAAGGTATTTTAATCTTACTGAAACCGCATTTTTGTGAGCATCCAGTAATTCGTTGCCTGCCAATACCTCAATGGTTGGGCCTAGGTTTTGAATACCTTTTTCGGTGATTTTTTGATAGGTAATCTTTTTGACAAAACTGTCAAGGGATACACCACTGTAATTTTTGGCAAAGCCATAGGTAGGCAGTGTGTGGTTGGTGCCTGAGGCATAATCCCCCGCAGATTCAGGAGTGAAGTTTCCTATGAAAACAGATCCTGCATTGATGATTTGAGATACTACCTCATCTTCATTTTCAATATTGATGATCAGGTGTTCGGGCGCATATTCGTTGATCAATGCAATGGCCTTGTCCTGATTGCCCATGATCACTGCTACACTGTTTTCAAGGGATTTTTTTGCAATTGCCTTTCGAGGAAGTTTCTCCAATTGCTTTTCAATCTCTTTTAGGGCCTTTTCTGCTACCTTGGTAGCGCTAGCTACAAGCACAACCTGACTGTCAATCCCATGTTCAGCTTGAGACAACAGGTCTGAAGCTACAAATGAAGGAACGGCAGTTTCATCAGCATATACCAAAACTTCCGAAGGTCCTGCAGGCATATCTATAGCGATACCTTTCTTGGTAGCTAACTGTTTGGCAGCTGTGACATATTGATTGCCCGGACCAAATATTTTGGCAACTTGTGGAACGCTTTCAGTTCCATAGGTCATGGCTGCTATAGCTTGGGCACCGCCTACTTTGACGATTTTGTCTATACCGATGAGGTCAGCCGTATATAATATGGCAGGATGGATTTTCCCTTCTTTATTAGGAGGGGTACAAAGTACAATTTCTTCACATCCAGCAATATTTGCCGGTACCCCAAGCATCAATACCGTAGAGAATAATGGAGCGGTTCCTCCAGGGATGTACAAGCCCACTTTTTGGATTGGAACACTTCTGCGCATACAGGTTACTCCTTCCATTACTTCCATACTAAGGTCAGGAGTGGCCTGTGCTTTATGGAATTTCTCAATATTATCTTTGGCCAATAATATGGCATCTTTAAGATCTTGATCCACCAAATCATAAGCCGCCTTGATTTCCTCACGACTTACCAAAAGGTTTTTGATTTCTACATGATCGTATTCCAAAGCGAATTTTTTCAAAGCCTTGTCTCCCTGTCGCTTCACTTTTCGCATGATAGGTTTGACAATTTTTTGAATTTCCTTCATTTTTTGAACTGGTCTTGCCAGTTCTTTTTTCCATTCGCTTTTGCTTGGGTTAGTTATAACTCTCATCAGTGTTTTTTTTGAGAATGATTCGAATTAAAGTACCATCTTTTCGATAGGCACAACTAATATGCCTTCGGCACCGGCTGCTCTCAACTCTTCTATGTTTTCCCAGAAAAGGTCTTCGCTCAATACAGAGTGTACGGATGACCAACCTTCCTCAGCCAATGGCAAGATGGTTGGGCTTCTCATGCCGGGGATCAGTGAGATGATCTTGTCCAAAGATTTGTTCGGCGCATTCAGCAGCACATACTTATTGCTCTTTCCAGTTTGAACAGCATTGATTCGGAAAAGAAGTTTTTCCACAATGGCCATTTTTTCCTCATTCAGTCCTTTGTGGCTGATCAATACGGCCTCGGATTTAAAGATTTCTTCCACTTCTTTCAGGCCGTTCATCATCAAGGTAGAACCTGAGCTGACAATGTCACAGATGCCTTCAGCCAGTCCGATGCTAGGAGCTATCTCTACTGAACCGCTGATTTCATGGATTTCAGCATTGACATTATTTTTCTTTAAATAATCACCAAGGATTTTAGTATAAGAGGTGGCGATGTTTTTTCCCTCAAAATAGGAAAGCCCTGGATATTCTTGGCTTTTAGGGATGGCCAATGATAATCTGCACTTAGAAAAACCAAGTTTTTTAAGCACATCTACACTTTTGTCCTTTTCCACCAACTCATTTTCTCCAACGATACCTAAATCAGCAACGCCATCAGCGACATAACCTGGGATATCATCATCCCTTAAATAAAGGAATTCAATTGGGAAGTTGGTTGAAGTGGATTTTAACTTACCAGTGCCATTATAAAATTTGATGCCACATTCTTTAATGAGGCGTAGGGAGTCTTCACTTAATCGACCGCTTTTTTGTACGGCTATGCGAATAATATTTTCCATGAAATAAAGATACGAATATGAATAGTTCTTTTTAGAAATTCTCTGAATCAATCGGGCCGCACAAACAGTTATCGCACAGCCACTGGGGCGATATGTATATAGTATTCCTCCTTAGGAGGAATGATGGAAATGATGAACAGTAACAGTATGTTGTACTGCAAAAAGTGAGCGGATGGAGATATGTTTGTTGATGCTGTTCATGATTTGGTTACAAAATTAAACAGCTATCGTTGTTATCCAAAAAAACGAAATGTTTTTTGATGAAAATTAACAAATCCTTAAAGAAATGTCTGTGTTATCATAGAATTGTAAAGATGTTTTTCTTTGTCATCTTTTAAGGATTTCATGGTTACTACTGTTTTCTTGATTATTTTTTGAATCATGGCATCCATGATTTGCTCATAATTTCCTGCGTCTTCTAATTGGCCTTGTTTCTGAAATCGATCCAACTCCTCCAGTTTCATTGTTTGGAGTGCTGTTTTCATATTTCGGATGACTTGCAGGTTTTTATTGTCTTGCTTCCAATGGAGAAATTCAGCGAGATGATCGTTTAATATTTCTTCTACTGCACCAATACACTCTTTTTTTTGTGCAAGGGTCTTTTTGGTTACCTGGCTGATGTCATTCATATCATAAAGTACTATTCCAGGGATTTTCCCAACTTCCGGAGCTATACTTCTAGGTATGGAAATATCGACCATTACCTTGAATAAATTAGTTCCATTTTTAAAGTGACAGCTATGCAAGATAGGGGTTTGAACGCTTGGGGTAGAAATGATGATGTCGTATTTATCAACGGATTTATTGATTTCTTCGATAGGGATATATTGAATATGGGTTTTGTTCTTTTGATTGAAAAGCTCCAGTTTTTCTTGAGAACGGTTAATGACCGTCAGGTCAGTACAGCCTTGAGAAATTAAATGACGACAAACGTTCTGCCCCATATCACCAAAGCCTATTATCGCGATTTTTGGAGATTTAAGCATGTTCTGGTATTCTGAAATCATGTCGACCGCAGCGTAGGGAGCAGAACTGATGCCTGATCTAAAGCCTGTCTGACTGGTGATTTTTTTATTGGCAGCAAAAATTACATGCATTAATCTATGAATATAAGTTCCTGCTGTTTCGGCTTCCTTTGCCAATTCATAGGCTGATTTGAATTGGGAGATTATTTGTGCATCCCCTAATATTTGAGATTCAAGACCACTTGAAACCCTAAAAAGATAACTAAGCACCATTTCCTCATTTGACAGTGAGGTAAAAAACTCTTTAGCCAAGGTCAAGTCTTGGTTTTTGATTTTGCACAAACTGGACAAGATTTCATGATTACAGTCTTCTTTAGCCACATAAAGTATTTCTGTTCTGTTACAGGTGGAAAGAATACAACACTCAGTGGTTTTTGAATTTGATTTGAAAAGCGTCAATAGCTCCTTGATGTCAGTGGTATTCAAGGCAAACCTTTCCCTGATCGTGATATCAGTTTTTTGATGGGATAAGCTTAAAAGTCTGAATTGAATCATAGTGCCTGGTTGTTTTGATCAGAATCCAGTATAGATTCCTTTTCAAATGTTTTTTGGTTCTGGCATTATGTACGCAGGGTGTTTTTGGTTTGGATTTATGAGGGATTAAATATCTTTTTATTTAAAATCTTTATAAATAATAAAAAAGGAATGAGAAAAAGTTTTTAGCTGAAATCCAAAAGCTGTTGATTATTCGTAAGTGGGTTAAACGCATCAAGATAATTGATTCAGCATATTAAAAAGTGTTTTGAATTTAGTTTGTGGTTCATTTTTTAATCTAAAGTAAAGGAGTGGTTTGGTGAACCACTCCTTTTTCTTTTTAGCCGCCTGATTTTTTGGCTTTATAATCGTTCTGTTTGAGTATTTCCACCACCTTGTCCCTGTGATCTCCTTGAATAAGTATTTCACCATCTTTGGCACTGCCGCCCACACCACATTTGTTTTTGAGCAGCTTGCCGAGGTCTTTAAGGTCCTCATCTGTTCCTATAAAACCAGCAACAAGGGTTACTTGCTTACCGCCTCGGGCCTTTTTGTCCAGCATCACCTTGAGGTTTTGTTGCTGCGGTGGGAGGGTAGTTTCGTCATCTTGCTCTAGATCACTGTATTCGAAATCATCACTGGTGGAGTATACTACCCCATCTCTTTTTTTCCAATCGTTGTTTTTCTTTCTCCCCATAATTTGTCATTTGATTTTCATCGTCCAAACCGGTCTTTTGGAGTGGTTGACGACATCTTCTGCGATACTGCCACTGAGCAGGTGCATAAAGCCTGTTCTGCCGTGCGTAGCCATCGCTATCATATCTATATTATTGTCCTCTGCATATTGGATGATGCCATCCTCCTCTGAATCACTATTGTAAATTTCGATCTTGACATCATCCAATTGATGTTTGTTGATAAAACTGTTGATTTTTTTAAGACTTTCCCTGCTGCTTTCAAAGGAATTGGGCGTATTGATTTTTACTAAATGCAATTGTGCATTGACATTGGCTTGGATTTTTTTTAGGTGAGGTATGACGGCCTCGTTTTCTTCAGTAAAGTCACTGGCAAAAATAATACTTTTGATATCATTAGGACTAATTTCTCCTTTGATGGTAATGACCGGACAGCTGGCATGGCGTACCACTTTTTCTGTATTCGATCCTATCAGCAATTCCTCTAATCCACTGGAACCCTTAGACCCCATGACGATCAGCTCGGCTTTTATTTCTGCTACTTCATTCGAAATGCCGGCATATGGATTGCCAAAGATTATTTTTGTAGAAAAGGTATAGGCTTTGTCCTTGTTTTCTTCTTCAATCGCTTTGATTTGCTTTTTCCTTTTTTCTACCAATTCGATGACAAAGATATTATTGATATCATCGCCTCCAAGTCCTACCTCACCCATGGTATTGAAATTTTGGGCTGTGGGGATTTCAATGACATGAAGCAGTTTCAAATGGGCTTGGGTGATGGTTGCTAATTCTTTGGCAAAGGCAAAGGCATTTTCTGCTTCTTCTGAAAAATCAAATGGAACTAAAATGGTTTTCATGGTGAATTTTTTATGGTTATTGGCTTTAAAACAATAAAATACAAAAATTTAGTAGATAATATTGTATTTGTAAGCCAATATTGTTCCATGATTTTTAATACAGAATAAGGAGCTGGATTATTGGATGATCACCAGGCCGATACCAAATGCCAAGACCCAAAATAAGGTAGAAATGGCCATTTTTTTCAGATAAGGATCCAAGTCTTTGGATTGGGTCTTTTTTCCGACATTATAGGCAATATTGATCATCAATGGACTGACTATAAGCGCTAATAAACCTCCATAGTTTTGTTCTAAGATTGAAAATAGTATCAGGGAAAGATTGCCTAAAATGATTAATGTCCAATTATATCTTACAGCTGCTTTTCGACCGATTCTCACTGGGATGGATTTTTTTCCTGCCAATTGATCCGAGGTAATATCTCTGATATTATTGATGTTTAACACTGAGGTGCTAAAAAAACCAAGTGAAATAGCGGGGAGTAATAGTGCCTTTGAGAAGGTCATGGTGTGGAGAAAATAGGTTCCCAGGACTCCTACAAGGCCAAAAAATAAAAATACAGAAATGTCACCAAGCCCCATATACCCGTAAGGGTTGGCGCCAGAAGTGTAATTGACTGCAGCAAAAATAGAAAGTAAGCCTATGCCAATAAATGTAAAGAAAATCAACCAGCTGTCAAGGGAAACATAAAGTAAAGCCAAGCCACATATAAAGCTCAATACTCCAAAAAGGATCATGGCTTTTTTCATTTCTTTGGCTTGGATAATGCCAGACTGGACTGCCCGAATAGGGCCTTCTCGATCATCACTGTCCGCACCATGAATGCTATCCCCATAGTCATTGGCCAGATTCGATAGGATTTGGAGCAGGGTGGTGGTCAGTGCTGCCAGGAGAAAAACATCCCATTTGAACAATTCATGGGACCAAGCAATAAAGCTGGCCATTAAAATACTGGCCAAGGCCAGCGGTAAGGTTCTTAATCTGATGGCATGGAGCCATGCTTGCTTTTTACTGGATAGATTATTGTCCACGGTGAAAGGGCGGAATTAAAGCAGGTGCTTCATTAAACATGAAGCACCTGAAAAATGGATTTGATTAAGCTTCGATAAGTTTAATGATTTCATCATCCATAGGAGTGACTTTGGATTGGAAGAATTGTTTCAGTTCTCCTTTTTCATTGATGAAATATTTGCAGAAATTCCAAGTTGGTTCTTGGTCATTCCAGCCATTGAGTGACTTGTCGGTGAGCCATCTGTAAAGAGGGTGCTTGTCCACTCCCTTAACTGAGATTTTCTCGAACATAGGAAAGGTTACTCCATAATTGGAGGTACAGAATTTCTTAATGTCTTCATTGGTTCCTGGCTCCTGTCCCCCAAAGTTATTGGCGGGAAATCCAAGGATAACCACTTTATCTCCATAGGCTTCATTTAACTTTTGAAGATCTTCGTATTGAGGTGTATAACCGCATTTGGAGGCTACATTGACGATCAGCACCTTTTTGCCTTTGTATTGGCTGAAGTCTATTTTTTCGCCATCCAGGGTGGTCATGGAGAAATCATAAAAGGATTTTTCCGTTGACTGTTCTTTGTTTTCTGTCAAAGCTTCAGCCGATTCGGTGTTTTCTGATTTGGCACTGCAGGCAAATAAGGCTACTACAGCAATAACCAACATTAAGTTCTTCATAATTACATTCTTTCTGGGACTTTTATACCTAATAACTTCATTCCGGTCTTCAAAGTTTTCGCAACTTGGGCACTTAGGGCTACCCTAAAGCTGCGTACTTTTTGATCCGATTCACTAAAGATAGGAAGTTCTGCATAAAAGCGATTGTATTCCTTGGCTAAATCAAATAAGTACTGAGCTAAAATGGAAGGAGAGTATTCCTCACCTGCCTGGCTGATTTTCTTCTCAAAATCATTGAGCAGGATAATCAATTCCTTTTCTGCTTTTTCCACCTGTCCTAAACCTTCAAAAGCTTCAGATTGGTAAGAAAGTTCAATTTGGTCTGCCTTTCTGAGGATGGCGGCAATCCGGGCATGTGAATATTGGATAAATGGCCCAGTGTTACCTTGGAACTCAATGGATTCCTGAGGGTTGAAAAGCATACGCTTCTTAGGATCCACTTTAAGCAGGAAGTATTTCAAAGCCCCAAGCCCCAACATTTCATACAGCTCAGTAGCCTGCTCTTCTGTAAAGCCTTCTATTTTCCCCAATTCTTTGGTGTGACTGGCTGCAGTGTCGATCATTTCTTGGATCAAATCATCAGCATCTACAACGGTGCCCTCTCGGGATTTCATCTTACCTGTCGGGAGATCAACCATTCCATAGGAAAGGTGATAAAGTCCCTCACCATAAGGTCTGCCCAGTTTTTTCATGATCTTAAAGAGCACGTCAAAGTGGTAGTCCTGCTCATTGCCTACCACATAAACTGATTTATTGATTTTGTGATCCTGGTATTTCAGGTCTGCGGTTCCCATATCTTGGGTGATGTAAACAGAAGTGCCATCACCTCTCAGGACCAGTTTTTCGTCCAATCCCTCATCAGTAAGGTCTGCCCATACAGAATCGTTTTCTTTTTTGAAGAAAACACCTTTTTCAAGCCCTTCTTCCACAATGTTTTTTCCTAAGAGGTAAGTGTCGGATTCATAATAATATTGATCAAAACTAACCCCCATTTTTTTGTAGGTAGCATCAAAGCCTTCATAAACCCAACTGTTCATGGTTTTCCATAGCTCAACTGTAGCTTCATCTCCTGCTTCCCATTTTCTGAGCATTTCTTGGGCTTCAAGCATTAAAGGAGCCTGTTTTTTAGCTTCTTCTTCTGTCTGGCCCTTTTCCATGAGCGCTTGAATTTCTTTCTTATAGGCTTTGTCAAAAAGTACATAATACTTTCCGGCAAGATGGTCTCCTTTCAATCCTACAGTCTCAGGGGTTTCGCCATCACCAAAGTGTAGGTAAGCCACCATGGATTTACAGATGTGGATACCCCGGTCATTGACCAAGTTGGCTTTGATAACTTCATAACCGTTTGCAGAAAGAATTTCAGAAATTGAAAAGCCTAAGAAATTGTTCCTCAAATGACCAAGGTGGAGAGGTTTATTGGTATTGGGAGAGCTAAATTCCACCATGACCTTTTCGCCCTTTGCAGGAAGCTGTCCGAGGTTTTTATTTTTATATAATTTCTGAAATACCTCAAGCCATGATTGCTCGTCAACAGAAATATTCAAAAAACCTTTTACCACATTATAGGCACTAACTACTTCACAGTTCTCCACCAAATATTGCCCGATTTTTTCACCACTGTCCTCAGGTTTCATCTTGGTGAATTTCAAGAAGGGAAACATCACAAAGGTGTAATTTCCTTCAAATTCTTTACGGGTTGGCTGTAGTGCAATTGATTCAGCATCCACCTGATGATCGAAAGTGGCCGCAAATGCTTGGCTGATGGCTTGGAGAATTTGTTTCTGAATGGTCATTCTTATTTTAAATTTATACTTAAAAGTTGCTTACCAATGAATGGGTCATGGATTCCAGAACATCAAAGGCATTTTCAGCCATGACATTTTCCGAGTCCAAGGTTGGGTTAACCTCTACAATTTCCCAACAGCAAACTCTTTTATCTTTTATCAATTCTTCATTTAAATGGATGGCTTCATCTACGCTTAAACCATCCGGTACCGGAGTACCAGTTCCTTTGGAAATATTGCTATCCATACTATCCACATCAAAGGAAATGTAAATTTGATCGCAGTCTTTTAATAGGGCCAAGGCCTCCTGGGCAACTTCTGATATTCCTTTTGTTCTCACTTCTTTGGTAGTGAAGTTTTTAATACCATGCTTTTTAATCAATGCATTTTCAGGTTCCTCAGTGTCCCTTACAGAAATATAAACGATATCCTCCGCTTTGATCTTTGGAAAATCACCCCCTATTTTTTTGAGTTTCTCCCAATACTGAATTTCTTCTTCTGATGGCGACTTGACCCTGTTTTCTAGATTGTCTTCCTGGAGACACATGCCTAATGGCATTCCATGCATATTTCCTGAAGGACTGGTATAGGGACTGTGGATATCTGCATGTGCGTCGATCCAGATCACGCCCAACCTTTTGTCAGGGGCTGCAGATTTTATCCCCATGATACTTCCTGCAGCAGTAGAATGATCTCCTGCTAGAATGATTGGAAACTTTTTTTCCAATCTTAGGGCCTTGATGGTATCATGGACATTATTGATGACTTCATATACCCCGTCAATGTATTTTGCGTTTGGATAGATATTGTCTTTCCATAGATAATTATTGGCATCGGGTACACTGATCGGGTCAAACTTGGTGAAAAAGTTTGACTTTTTGTCCAGGCTGGCGATTTTTAGCGCATCTATTCCTAAACTTGCGCCTCTGGTGCCTGCTGCCAATTCTGACCTTACTTCTACCAGTTCAATGTTTCTCATGACCTTTTTCTCTTCGGTTTATTTGGGTTGTGGTATACATCAACCATGGATGTAAAATGATCCCCACAAAAGTAGTTAAAAATGTGCATAAATAGGAAGCGGCTTTAAAATGACTCTTCCAAATATTCATATGTAAGCCTTGGATGACTATGGTGTAGGTCATATAGGGTGGTTTGATCTAAAGGCTTTCTAAAATATGATCTGCTTTTGCGTAATGAAGAAGGGATTGATAGAATATTTTTTACGGAAGAAAAATAATTTTAACTCATTTGGCCTTGGAAAAATGTGGTCTGATTGAATGTGGATTAGGTTTTGATTGTCTGAATATTAATGGGGCAATCACAATGATGAAAATAAAACCCTACAAAATCTATAGGGATATTAGTAAATTAGAAAAAATGTTTTACCTTTGAAGAAGTTATTAGTGAAAAGCCGCTGAGGTAAGTAGCTAATTTATAAAGAATAGGGGAGAGAACAGGCTCAGTGAACCTATAGCAACCTATCCCTCTCGAACCTTCTTATTGGATGGCGGGGAGAAAAGGTGCTAAATCCTGCCTAAAACAATTAAAGGATCTATAAATGAAAAGGAAGATGGGAACACAGCGAATGCAGGACTACTTATTGAATGGCTCAAAACGCTGCTGTTGTTGAAAGATCTCAACGCAGCCAAAATTCTAACAACTAATAACAATTTAAAAAAGACATACCATGACAGCTACAGCTTCTAACTATAATACTTCAGTAATTAATCAAAATACCTTTAGCTTTAAATCTGTAATCAGAAATAATGTACAGGATCAATCCAATATCAATGTGTTTGATTGGTTACAGCAGCATGATGCAGTTAAAGTAGAAGGAAAGGGGGCTTTTGACTTCGCCAATTTTAAAAATTCCAATAAAAGCTTTCAGGTAGTCTATTTCAGCTTAGATGCTGAATTGGCTGATCACTATGCATTGTTCAGAGGAATTGTTTTGGCTGGTCAGCCTAAGGAAGTGTTTTTGGAGAATGTTCATGAGAAAAGAAGTTTTTCTTTGAAGTTTTACAAAAACAACGAGTCAGTAGCCAAAGAATATCTTGAAAAGGTATTTAGAATTGTGAATGAAGAAATCAGGTTCAAGAAAGTGTTGAAAAAAGTGCTTGTAAATCAAGAAAAACACCGACTTGAAGAAAAATTGTTGCTCAATGAGTTGAGCTTATAGAATAAATAATAGACCATTAATAATAACCATACTGAACGCCCCACTTTATTTAAGTGGGGCGTTTTGTTGTTGGCTGCGGGGTCAATCAATATTTCTGGGGTGAATAATTTCAAGCTTAAATTTTGTCCAATCCTTATTGGATTAGACGTAGTTGAAGTCACAGACCTGTCTAGCTAGTCAATTGAGTAAAAGTATGAACTCAGATGAATTATAAATAAATATCCGTGTTCATCTTTATCCATCTGTGGTTAATAAATAGCGCATAGCTAAAATAGATTGTTTTTCCCTGGCTTTTCGGCTTGGTCCAACCTTGTCCCAAAGTAATACCAAAGCTGGGGCAAAGCTGTATCAAAGCTGGGGTAAAGCTGGGTTTAGCCCTCTTTTTTGTTCAAAAGCTTCCTTTCTGGTCCAGATTTGCAATCTGGCCCCATAAATAAACGGCATTTAATAAATAGCGCATATCAAAGCTAAAATAGATTGTTTTCCCCCATCTTTTCAGCTTGGTCCTGGATACGGACTGTTTGTATTTTTTAGTTGAAGCAAAAAGCCCCAAGGCCAGATTTGACCTTAGGGCGTTTAGTTGGTTTAGGGTATGTTTTTGTTGGAGATGAGTCTGTGTTATCATTTCCAGCCGCCACCCAAACTTCTGTACAACTCTATATTGGCGATAAGTAATTGCATTTTTACATCTACCATATAGAGTTCAGTGTCCAGGGCATTGCTTTGGGCATTGATCACTTCTAGATAATTGGCATAACCACTACTAAATAATAAATAGGAGTCTCTTACTGCTCTTCTGGAATTTTTTAGCCTTTCTTTGGCAATATTGTATTCCTCTTCGGCCTTTTGAATACTGATGAGTTTGTTGGAGATTTCTGTGACAGCTCCGATGACTTTTTCTCGAAAGGCCAATTCAGCATTGTCCCTTTCTATCAGTGATACTTTATAATTAGTTTTTAACTTTCTGTTTTGGAAGACAGGCTGGGTCAATGAACCAACAAATCTGCCGAATAAGGCTGTAGGGCTAAAAATGTCACCGGCGTTCAAGGCGTCAAAGCCTATATCAGCCCCGATTTTCAATGACGGGTAGCGCATGGCTTGGGCAATGCCCACATCAGCATTGGCCGAGATAAGGTTCATTTCTGAGGCAATCACATCCGGTCGATTTCTGACTAATTCCATGGGTACGCCTACTGCAATTTCACTTAGCAGCTGGATGTCTGCCAAATCCCTTTTTACCAGGAATTTTTCGCCTGGATATTCTCCCAAAAGCTGACTTAGGTTGTTTTCCTGAATGGCGATTTGTTTCTCGATTTGTGGAACTAGTGAAGCGGAAATCAGTTTCTGAGATTCCGTCTGTGTGATGGCCAATGAAGAAACCATGCCTGAGGCATATTGGAGTTCCACTATACTTAACGTGGAGTCATTTAGCCTGAGGTTAAATTCTGCTACATCCAGCTGTTCCTTGAGCATCATCAGTTTATAATATGCAGTGGCAATTTGTGCGGTAAGATCCGTCTTTACTGCTTTTTGGAAGGATTCCTGCTGCATCAATTTGGCGAGGCTAGACTCCTTTTCTCTCCTGAATTTTCCCCATAGATCTATCTCCCAGTTGGACTGCATGGAAAACATATTTCTTGACCGCTCCAAAAACCATTGCGATGGAGGATTTTCTACACCCTCATAATGTTTGTTATTGGGGCGTGCATAGGATTGATCAGAAAACCTTCGGGACTCATAGCTCGGACCCACTGCAATTTCAGGAAAGAAATTGGCTTTGGATTTTTTAAGATATTCCTCAGCTATTTTCATTTGACCATTTGCTTGCTGTAAGCCAGGGTTGTTTTGCATTCCCTTATTGATCAGCTTGACCAAGATACTGTCTTCAAAGAACTCTTCCCAAGTCAATTCAGCAATATTCCTTATAGCAGCTGTTTTAGCTGTGGAATCTACCTGAACAGAGTCAGAGTCTACATGCCGAAAAGTAGCAGGTAAATTCAAGTCGGGTTTCACATAGTTTTTACCTGCTTTACATCCCGTCAAAATCACAATGCCCAGGATAATGATCAATAGAGACGAAACAGGACTCGATTTATATCTATCTAATTTGTTTCTCATAATTAAGCTGTAGCTGGTTCAAGCTGCTTTACTTTTCCACTTACTTTTTCATGGATGATTTGGAAGATCATGTATAAACTTGGGATGATGAAAATCCCCAAAATCATTCCGGCGAACATGCCTCCTGCTGCACCTACGCTGACAGACTCGTTTCCAACAGCTGAGGCACCTTCTGTCCACATCAGAGGAATCAATCCAGCGATGAAAGCAAAAGAAGTCATAATGATCGGTCTGATCCTTAATCTTGCCGCTTCTACGGCTGCATCAAATATGGAAAAACCTTCTTTTCGCTTTTGATTGGCAAACTCAACAATCAATATGGCGTTTTTTGCCAATAGTCCGATGAGCATGATCAAACTCACCTGTACGTATATATTATTGTTGATACCGGCCAGGTTGATGGCGATAAAAACACCCAGAAGCCCACATGGTAAAGAAAACAATACCGCAAATGGGAGGAAATAACTCTCATACTGTGCAGCGAGCAGGAAGTAGACAAATACCAAGCTGAGTATGAAAATTACCGCGGTTTGTACTCCAGAGCTTTTTTCTTCCAAACTCATTCCTGTCCACTCATAGCTATAATTATTAGAGAGTTCGGTTTCTGCCAATTTTTCAATGGCGTTCATGGCATCTCCGGAACTATAGCCTTCAGCCGGTGTAGCATTGATCGTAATGGAATTGAACAGGTTGTATCGGTTCACGATTTCCGGACCATAGACCCTTTTTAGTGTGATAAGCGTGTTGACCGGAACCATTTCACCTTTGTTGTTCCTGACGAAAATGGCATCCATGGATTGAAGATCCTCACGGTAAGCTACATCCGCTTGCATATAAACCCTGTATTGCCTTCCAAACTTATTGAAGTCTCCAGATTGCACCCTCCCAAAATAACTTTGGATGGAACGCATCATGTCCTGCACTTCTACGCCCATGCTCTTTGCCTTTACATAATCGATTTCTACCTCATATTGTGGGTAATTGGCATTGAAGCTGGTAAAAGCGTCTTCTATTTCAGGAGCTTCCATAAGCTTTTGGATAAAGGCGTCAGCTGTAGCACTGAATTCAGTGAAGCTTTCACCAACCCTGTCTTGAATAACCATCTCAAGTCCATTGAACTCACCAAAACCTTGAACAGTTGGTCTGGAGAAGACATTGATTTTTGCTTCATCGATGTCTTTCATCCTGTTCATTAAATCCAGCTTAAGGGCATCTAGATCCTTCACCTCTCCACGCTCAGATTTGGGTTTTAAGGAAATATACCCCATTGCAAAGGATGGGCTTCGCGCATTTTCAATGACATTAAAGCCTGATACACTGTTCACGGTCAAAACCGCTGGATGATTTCTAAGTATCGAATCGGCTTCCTGTAGTGGCTGCCTGGTCCTGTGCAGGGAAGAACCTGGGGGCATTACCAGTGAATATGTCAAGAAACTGTCGTCTTCAGAAGGAATAAAGGCGCTTGGAGTGTTTTTGAATAAGAAAACCGTCAAGGCCAATATCAAAACCAGCCCCGAAATAGCCACGGTCCTCTTTTCCAAAAACCACTTTACGATTTTTACATACCGGTGAGTGAAAGATTCGAAACCTGTTTCAAAAGCAGTGAAGAGCCTCTTTTGGACTCTTTTTACTTTTGGGAGATCCTTATCCTCGACTTCTTTTTCAGGCTTTAGAATAAGCGCACAAAGCACAGGACTTAGCGTAAGTGCATTGACTGCTGAAATTAATATGGCAAATATTAAAGTGAAGGCAAATTGTCTATAGAACATTCCAACGGGACCTTCCAAAAAGCCTACAGGAACAAATACTGCTGCCATAACGATGGTGATGGAAATGATCGCAGAGGAAATTTCCTTCATGGCTGAAATAGTAGCCTTTTTCGGAGGCAATCGATCGTGCGTCAATTTGTGGTGGACAGCTTCTACCACCACGATGGCATCATCCACCACTATACCGATCGCCAACACCATGGCAAACATGGTCAATACATTGATGGAGAATCCCAATAACTGTAAGAAGAAGAAGGTACCGATAAGTGAAACCGGTATGGCTATGGCCGGAATGATTGTAGATCTGAAGTCCTGCAAGAAGATAAACACCACAATAAACACCAGAATAAAGGCTTCCACAATGGTGTGAATTACCTGGTCCATTGATTCGTCAATCTGATTTCTTACCGAATAAGAAATATTATAAGTGATGCCTTCAGGAAAGTTTTTGGAGATGCGTTCCATGACCTTCCTGATCTCTTCATCTATTTCTTTGGCATTCGAATCGTTGGTTTGCGTGATATTGATGGTGGCTGCAGGCCTGCCATCTACGGTGTTGTCACTGGCCAGGTTGGTGGCACCCAATTCGATTCTGGCAATATCCCTTAGGTAAAGGATGGAACCGTCTTTTCTGGATTTGATGACAATATTTTCATACTGCTCTGGAGTATTGAACCTGCCTTTATGCTTGATGACTGTTTCAAAGACTTCCTCTGAAGTTTCTCCAAATTTTCCAGGAGCTGCTTCAAAGTTCTGGTCATTGATCTGACTGACTACATCTTGTGGTACCAAACCGTAAAGCGCGAGCTTTTCAGGGTTTAGCCAAATCCTCATGGAATAGTTTCTTCTCCCTACAAAAGAGGCTTGTGCCACACCTTCAACCCTTAAAAGTTCTCTCTTAACATCAATTCTGGAGAATCCCTGGATAAAGGTTTCGTCATAGGGGCTGTCTTCATCCTCTGTAAAAATATTGATGGTCATGATATTACCTGTAAGTCTTTTCAATACAGACAAGCCTTCTTTGACCACTTCAGGAGGTAGATCACCGGTAACTGCAGAGACCCTGTTCTGGACGTTTACAGTGGCCATATCAGGATCAGTTCCTGGTTTGAAATAAATATTGATGCTTCCCCGTCCAGAGTTGGTTGATTTGGAACGGATATAGGTCATGTTTTCCACGCCGTTGATGGCTTCCTCCAATGGTGTCATGACCGAAGTCGCCAAGGTCTCTGCATTACTGCCTGGGTAATATACACCCACCCTTACACTGGGAGGGGCAATATCTGGGAATCGGGCTACAGGTAGTCTTAAAAGGCCAATTATCCCCGTTAAGACGATCAATATTGAAATTACTGAGGCAAAAATCGGCCTGTCGATGATAAATTTTATCATTTAGCTAGTTTCTTAGTTAATAAAAGAGATGTTTGCTGCCTGAGGAAATTATTTTTTGGCGAGTCTCTTATCGTGTTCAGGTAGGATCTTCATTCCGTTACTGATTTTGCTGATGCCTGATAGCACAATGGTTTGGTCTTCATTAAGGCCACTTCCTTTGACAATAAAGTTTTTTCCGGATTTTCCTTCTGGGGATATTTCCTTCATTTTTACTGTGTTATCATCTTGAAGTAGGTACACAAATGTTTTGTTTTGTACCTGGTAGGTGGCTTTTTGTGGGATCAAGAACACATCTGAATGTATTTGCTCAAGGATAATCTTTCCTGTATTACCACTTCTGACCAGTTTTTCTGGGTTTTTGAAGCTGGCACGCATGGTGATGGTACCTGTGGAAGGGTCTATTTCTCCTCCGTCAGCATCTATTTGGCCTTTGTGTTCATAGGTGCTTCCATCTGCCAAAATCAACTTAACCTCTGGTTTCATGTAATAGTCAGCAGTGCTATCTGCACGCATTCTTTTGTACTTCAGGTAGTTGGATTCACTCATGGAGAAATATACATATACCTCGCTAATATCCGAAAGGTTAGTGACGGGTTGAGGGTCATTTTTGGTGACCAAGTTTCCCACTCTTTTAGGTATTCTGCCAATATAACCGCTTACAGGAGCCTTTATTTTAGTGAAGCCTACGTTTAGTCTGGAGGTAGCTTCCAACGCTTTTGATTGGGCCAAAGAAGCCTTGGCTACTTCAAGGTCCGACTGGGCAGTCCTCAACTGGACTTCAGAGATGACATCATGGTCTACCAGTGGTTTTAATCTTTCCAGCTCGATTTTCGCATTCTCTAATTTGGCTTCTTCTACCTCTACTGCTGCATGGGCATTTTTAAGGTTTTCCATGTATGGGCTTGCATTTACCGTAAAAAGCAGTTGGCCTTTTTCCACATAGTCACCTTCATCCACATGGATTTGATCCAGTAGACCTTCAACTTGTGGGCGGATTTCCACATTTACCTTGCCTTCAATTGAACCCAAATATTCGAAGTTGATCACTGCCGTGTCTTTTTCTAATGGTAGAACAGAGAGCGAAAGTAGTTCTTCTTCTATCTCTTTTCCCTCTGTATTGCAAGAGATGCAAATTCCCGAAGTCAAGGCGATCACAGGCAGGATTGCCCAGGTCTTTAATGTTTTAAGTATGCTACAATTCATAGTAAATGAATGATATTTTCGATATTTGATAAATTTCTTTTATTCTGATGTTGATTCTATTTACAATATTGATTCCAACTGTTGCTTTTCACTTGTTTAGGTGAAAAACGGCATGTTGCAGGTCAAAAAGTGTGGAATCTCTCTACACTTTATCCCATTTTTACGTTACATTTTGGTTATTTTGTCCCTGATTAGGATTGGATTGTTATGTCCATATGAAAAAAAGATCCATAATTAAGTTTCGTCAGGTTATCCTTTTACTCGGGGTTGGGTTTTATTTTAAAATTTTACAATTATGGTTCCACTCTTTTACTTTTTGATCATAATTGTTCTCAATGGTGCTATTTTGTAAAATAATTGCATTATTCTGAACTTAAATACACGTCTGCTATAGGTTTGAAACTGTGTACCTACTCTCTACATTTTGGGGAATTTAAGATCAGTTTATTAAGTGTGTTTTCTTCTATGTTTTTAGTTTTTACTTTTATTGCTTGTTGATCAGTGGTTTAGGTGATTTTTGGAGGTGCAGATACAGGTTGTTGTTTTAGCAGGCTGTATTTCAGCCTATTAAAAAAAATCGATTTGATTTAAATTTTTATTAATGCAATTTTCGGGTCTATAAGTCATTAACTATATTAATGCTCAATGAACAAATACATTGATTTAATTCAGCAGACATTTGATTTCCCTACTAAGGAATTTAAGGTAGAGGACAATCAACTTTTATTCAATGGAGTGGATCTTATGGAAATAATTGAGACCTATGGAACCCCCTTGAAATTGACCTATCTTCCTAAGATTAGTGAGAGCATTCAAAATGCTAAGACATATTTTAGCAATGCCATGCAGGCCCATGATTATCATGGCAAGTATACTTACTGTTATTGTACCAAATCTTCCCACTTTAGTTTTGTCTTGGATGAGGCACTGAAAAACGATATTCATATTGAAACTTCGTCGACATTTGATATTCCTTTGGTGAGGAACCTTTACGAAAGGGGAAAGATTACCAAAGAAACCCATATTGTTTGCAATGGTTTCAAAAGGGAGCTTTACAAGGAGTACATTGCAGGACTGCTCAATGATGGTTTTGTCAATTGCATTCCTGTACTGGATAACCTTTCGGAGATAGACTATTACTTGGAACATGTGAAAGTGCCTTTTAAAGTTGGTATAAGGATCGCTGCCGATGAGGAGCCTAAATTCGGATTTTATACGTCTAGGCTGGGAGTTAGGTATAAGGATATCATTGATCTTTATGAAAATAAGATTAAAGATAATCCCAATGTGAGTTTGAAAATGCTCCATTTCTTTATCAATTCAGGAATCAGGGATACGGCTTATTATTGGTCTGAGCTGACAAGGTTCATTCAGAAATATGTCGACTTGAAGGCAATTTGTCCTGAATTGGATACTATGGATATCGGGGGAGGCTGGCCAATCAAGACCAATGTGTTTTTTGATTATGATTACCAATATATGGCTGATCAGATCATCAAAAACATCAAATGGATGTGCGCCAAAAACAATACGGTCGAGCCTAATATCTTTACGGAATTTGGAAGCTACACAGTAGGGGAGAGTGGAGCCGTTTTGTATTCTATTTTGGAAGAAAAGCTTCAAAATGATAAAGAGCTATGGTATATGATCGATGGCTCTTTTATCACCCAGCTACCGGATAGTTGGGGGCTAAACCAAAAGTATATCATGCTTGCGGTAAACAATTGGAATGAAGAGTACCATAACATCAATTTAGGTGGATTGACCTGTGATAGCATGGATTATTATAATTCAGAGGCACATCAATACAATATTTATTTACCTAAGAAAGCAGATAAAAAACCTCAATATATTGGATTCTTCCATACAGGAGCCTATCAGGAATCTCTCGGTGGTTATGGAGGAATACAGCATTGCTTGATTCCTGCACCGAAGCATGTCCTGATTGATAGGAATACAGATGGAAGCATAAGTCATCGACTTTTTGCAGAAGAGCAGACAAGTGAAAATATGATGAAAACCTTAGGTTATGAATAAAAAAGGCCGCGAAAGCGGCCTTTTTTAGTTAGATAACTAATTAAAGTTTTATCAATATAGCTGTTAGAATAAATTACTGAATTGTTAATTCGGTAATGAATTGATTGTTTTTATGTTTCTTACGTAAATTTTTAATTTATTTGTTGATATATTTTGAATTAATACCTTCTTGAATTACCTTTGTATCATAAGGAAGAGATAAAAGGTCTCTATACACTGTAGGATGTTGAAATTGGCAGACAAGCCCTCCTGTCTCGAGGGTGGAGAATCAGGGATAAAGCAAATATCGAGCTCGTGTTTTGCCTAACTACTCCGTGGAGGTTCGAGTCCTTCTCCTACAGCAGGTTATTTTGGGTTTATTGTTAATTGACTAAAGCTATGGAATACTATTTCATAGTTTTTTTTTGCCTATTTTTTTCTGAATTATCCTATATATATTATGATGAAGTTAAGTGGAAACGTTTTTAAATAAGATAGGTTTTACTATGATTATTCGTGTTTTTAATGTGGTTATATTTGTTTTTATTGTGGTTAAATTGAATTTTCATAATGCTATTTTTTTGAGCTGTGAACATGTTCTAAATGGATTTAGCTGATGGAATAATATTTTACTATTAAAAAATAGCCTTTATTTAAAGGTTTGGAGTTTTAAATAAAAGGAAATATTCTTTTATTTAATTAGCAATAGACCCAAACCCTAAATGAAAAGTCACCTAACTAATATTCTTTCAGCTAAAGAGGGAAGTGTTTCCCCCAATAGTATGCAAATGACGCATCAAAACGACTTGGATTTATGGAAAGCTTTTAAAAATGGAAGTAATGAGGCGTTTTTAAGCATTTATAAAAAATATTTTAAAAGCTTGTTCAGTTATGGAATCAGGATAAAAGACAATGAGGATTTAGTAAAAGATGCCATCCAAGATGTTTTTTTTGAATTAAAAAAGAATTGTCAGTCACTAAGTGATACTGACTGTATAAAGTTTTATTTGTTTAAGTGTCTTAAACGGAAGATATTCAAAGAGTTTAAGGAATGGGAAGGTCAGCGAGAGGAATTGGTCATACCTGATAGTTTTTCGATTACTTTCTCACATGAGCAAAGGCTAATCAATAAACAAATCGACCTAGAAAAGTCAAAGCGGATAAATAAGGCCATAGGGAAACTTAGTCCAAGGAAGAGGGAGGCCATTTATTATATTTTTTACGAAGGAATGTCCTATCAACAGGTATCCGAATTGATGGAGCTTTGTGATGCCAAATCAGCAAGGGATTTAATATATAAAGCTTTAAGATGTCTTAGGGATTCGGTAGGTGTGCAGTCAGTTTTTTATTAAGTAATTGTTTCTTTTTGTTTAAGTTTTATTCTGTGTTTTTTGATTTATTTAGTTTTATAATTTTATTGTTTCGTAAAATAAGTAATTTTTTTTGGCGTTGTTTTGCTCTTTGTCGCCATTACTTAATAAAGAACCATCATACCAATGAGCAAAGCATCTGAGCTTTTAGAAGATTTGGAATTTATCAAATGGGTAAAATATCCCAGTAAAGAACGGGATGCTTTTTGGAATAAATGGATGGAAGCTAATCCCGATAAAATTAAGGAGTTAATGCTTGCCAGAGAGATAATATTGGGGCTTCAATTTCCGGCTAAACTCCCTTCTCATGAGCTTGAAGAGGAAGTGCTGGCTGGACTGCTCAGGGAGAAAGGGGAGTATGAGAACAAAAAAAAATCAGGTGAAAAGGAAGGATATAGATATGAATGGTTCAATAAGCAACAATGGTTAAAAATAGCGGTAATAGTGACGATGGGCATGGTACTCGCTGTTCTTTATACAGGGTTAGACTCTGGTCAATTGGACAATGAATCCATTTCCGAGACAAAATGGTTGACGAAATCTGTAAATGCTGGAGAAAAGCTAAGTTTTAAGCTTCCTGATCAAACAATCGTGTGGCTAAATTCTGGAAGTAGTTTAAGGTACCCAGAGCGTTTTGACTCGACAGTAAGATGGGTGGAGCTGGACGGAGAAGCTTTTTTTGAAGTGGCAGAAAATCCAGAAAAACCATTTCAGGTTTCATCAGATGGACTTTTGACTACCGCCTTAGGAACATCCTTTAATGTTAATAATATAATTCCAGGGAAAGTGAAAGTGGCCTTGCTTACGGGGAAAGTTTCTATTCAGGCCCGAAATGATAGCCTAACTTATTTTTTGAAGCCAGGGTTGGCCCTTGACTTTGAAAAAGAGTTTCAACAAGCCAAAATCAGGACATTTGATCATGATATAGAACTGGGATGGAAGTCTGGAAAACTTATTTTT
This sequence comes from Echinicola marina, assembly GCF_020463795.1. NCBI lineage: Bacteria > Pseudomonadati > Bacteroidota > Cytophagia > Cytophagales > Cyclobacteriaceae > Echinicola > Echinicola marina. The sequence goes on from NZ_CP080025.1 coordinate 2,979,788, forward strand.
GATAATGCCTCATTTAAACAAGTGACTAGAAAGCTTCAGAAATGGTATGGGGTGGATTTTGAAATTGTCGGAGGACCCAAGGAAGATTGGCAATTAAAAGGGGAATTTGAAAACCAGACCCTTGAAAGTGTTCTGAAAAGTATGTCCAATATAGAAGATTTTACATATCAGTTTAAGAATAAAACCGTAGTCCTAAAATTTTAACCATCAAAATATGAATTACATCAATGACTCTTAAAAAAAGCCAACTGATTAAATCAGTTGGCACTTGTTAGCGGTCTGAAAGGGGGATAAATCTATTGGGGAATAGGATGCCCCTTAAAGACCTAATGTTTAATGAAAGTTTCAATAAACCCTTCAAAAATATGAAATTAAACTTACAAAAGACAATATATATGTTGTCAAGGTACTTCTTGTATATATTTATTATCCAACTATTGGTCATTAATCTGGTCTCAGCAACTACCGTGAAAGGCCAATATAAACCTATAGACGAGGTTTGGGTGAAAATTGATAAAGAAGCGGTTACGCTAGACCAATTTTTTAAGGCTATCGAAAGTCAGACTGCCTATAATTTTTTATATGATAGGAGAGAAATAGATGCAAAGACAAAGCTTGTGCTCCAACCAAAATCCGGTTCTGTGGAAAGCCTGTTGGTACAGGTGTCCCAGCAATCGCAGCTGAGGTTTAGACAAGTCAATAATAGCATTGATGTTCAGTTAGAAGATATGCTTCCTCTGGAGAGTGAAACAAAAGTCCTTGCAGAGGTTACAGGAGTAGTGGTGGATCAAAAGGGAGATCCTTTACCAGGTGTGACAGTGGTTATCCAAGGGACCACTGTGGGAACGGTCACGGATTTAGACGGTAATTTTTCACTTGATGTTCCAGATGGTGGTGTATTGGTGTTTTCATTTATAGGCTATGAGGATCAAGTCGTGGAGGTCGGAAATCAAAGGACGCTCAATGTGGTTTTGAAAGAAAACCTTTCAGACCTTGATGAGGTGGTTGTTGTGGGCTATGGTACCCAAAAAAGATCTGATTTGACAGGTTCTGTGGGTTCTGTGTCAGGTGATGAACTGATGCAAAGGCCGGCCACTTCTATCAATCAATCTATTGCCGGAAGGATACCTGGTGTGCAGGTAAATGTGAATTCAGGCCGACCAGGTGGAAAAACAAATATCAGGGTGAGGGGGTTTAGTTCTATCAACTCCTCAAACAATCCACTGTTTGTAGTAGATGGGGTGCAGCTGCCCGTGGGCAATCAAGCACAGAGAAGTAATGCTATTGATTTCATTAACCCGAGTGATATCGTGTCGGTGGAAGTCCTTAAGGATGCATCATCTACCGCTATATATGGTGCCAGAGGTGCAAACGGTGTGATTTTGATCACCACCAAGAAAGGTAAATCCGGAGAAGGGAAAATTACTTATAACGCTGAGTTTAGCACCAATACATATGGTCCAAATAAGCCAGAAGTGTTAAATACCCAGCAGTATATGGAAGTTGAGCAACTTGCATGGGAAAATATGGCGAAATTTGATCCAGAGGGATGGGCTGCTGGAAAATGGGCTTACCTTAATCCTGCATTAAAAAGAACAGATCCTAGGTTGTTTGATAGTAATGGTAACCCTTATTATGATACTGACTGGATCAAAGAGTCTACCCAAAGCAAACTATCCCAAAATCATCAATTGAACTTTAGCGGAGGAAGTGACCGTACCACTTATTCTCTCTCTCTAGGCTATCGAAATGATGAAGGATTGTACAAAAACTCTTTCTTGACCAGATATTCCGGTAGATTGACCGTCGATTCAAAGGTTAAAGAATGGTTGACTTTAGGAACTTCAATTAGCTATAACTATCAATCTGAAAATATTGTAGACTATAGTGATCAGGTGCCGAGAAGGATGGTGGAGGATTTTCCTTTTTTACCTGTGTATTATGAGGATGGAACCTATGCAGACAACAGGGACTATCCATATGCAGAGGGAACAATGAGTTCGGTTCATAATTTAATGGAAAGACAATTTATTTTGAATACCCAAACCCTATTGGGAAGTGTCTATGCTAATATCAATCTCGCTAAGGATTTGGAATTCAGGACCGTCCTGGGTTCTAATGTAATTACCCGAGAAACGGATAGATATGAGGGTAGAACCATTCAAATTGGTTCTCAAGGAAGAGCTTGGCTTGACAATTCAAGAGAAACCTTTTGGTCTTTCGAAAACTACCTGACTTACAAGAAGACGTTTTCAGAAATTCACTCTTTCACAGGTATGTTGGGTATTTCATGGCAGGAGTCCAATGATTTTAACATGAGTATGGAAGCGCGTACTTTTGCTACCGATTACTTTCAGTACAATAATATTGGTGCGGGAAGTAATAACTTGGGAGTAGGCTCAAATGCTACAAGAGAAGCATTGAACTCCTATTTTGGAAGGTTCAACTATACCTTGATGAACAAATATCTTTTCACGTTCACAGGTAGAATGGATGGCTCTTCCAAGTTTGGAGACAATAATAAATATGCATTTTTCCCCTCTGCTGCTTTGGCATGGCGAATGTCCGATGAAGATTTCCTGAAGGACAGTGATGTTATTTCCAACCTTAAACTTAGAACCAGTTACGGCCTTACAGGTAACTCTGAAATCCCACCATATTCTTCACTTTCTTTACTGGGATCAGGTTATGCTGCAATTCTCAATGATTCAAGAGTAGGGGGAACCGGTATTAACCGTTTGGCAAATCCTGATTTGAAATGGGAAAAAACCAGCCAATATGATTTCGGATTGGAACTGGAACTGTATAAAGGAAGGGTTTCTTTTGAAGCTGATATTTATTATAGAAAAACCACTGATATGTTATTGGATGCTCCAGTGCCACAATCTAGCGGCTATGCAACCATCAGGCGAAATGTGGGATCAATGGAAAATAAAGGACTGGAACTTTCTCTTAATACAATCAATATTGACAAACCAAATTTCACCTGGAGTACCAGTTTCAATATTTCATTTAATAGAAATAAAGTGCTCTCTTTGGCCACTCCTGCAGATATATTTGGAGTAGGCGGACCTGGAATTACCAATGAAACTAGCATTATCAGGGTTGGTGAACCTGCAGGTGCATTTTGGGGCTTGACCAGATTAGGAGTTTGGGGAACAGATGAAGCTGCTGAGGCTGCAGAGTATACGAGTTACCGAAATGGTTTGACGATTCTTCCCGGTGATATCAAATATGAAGATGTAAATGGAGACAAGGCCATTACAGATGCTGATAGAAAAATCATTGGTAATGGTAGCCCTGATGGTTGGGGTTCATTTATCAATAATTTTAGGTTTGGGAATTTTGACTTGACCGTCGATCTTCAATTTATGTATGGTAATGACATTATGGATATGAACCTACACTCTAGCGAAGACCGTCAATCCTTGGCAAATAGCTACACGACCGTATTGAATGCCTGGACACCAGAGAATCAAAATACGATGATTGCACAAGTGAGAGATACCAGGGCAGGTTATGTGACGAATGTGGATACTCACTGGGTCCAAGATGGGTCTTTTATTCGTGGAAGGAACCTGGTGGTGGGATATAATTTCCAAAAATCACTTGTCAATAGATTGCGTCTAAGTAATCTAAGGTTATATGCTTCAACCCAAAACTTTTTCTTGATAGTTGATGATGAAGTGATCGGTGATCCTGAAATCACCCCTATTAGAGGAAATGACAGCAATAATGTTTTCTCGCAAGGGATGAAATGGCATGAATATCCTAAGCCTACTGTGTTTTTAATGGGGCTACAAATTCAGCTTTAATTTTATTAATAACATAATAAAAATAATCACCATGAAAATTTCCATGAAAAAATATATAAATACAGTTCTTCTAGGCAGTTTGTTTGTAATGGGGAGTGGCTGTTCGGGCTTTTTGGATGAAGAAGATCCTTCCAATTTGACTCCTGAGAGTTTCTATACAATACCTGATCATGCAGAAGCAGCTATAGCTGCTGTTTACGATAATTCCAGGTTTTATGGAGATGGAGCAGGCATCTTCTCCTCCAACTGGCAGTTATTGGAAGCCCCCACCGGAACTTCTACCACAGAAACTGCTCAAAATTCTGATTTGAATAACCTGTACTCCCTGACTTGGGATGGTAATACAGGGCATATCAAAAACTGGTGGAGAGGGATTTATAGGTTGATCGCTCAGACAAATTTAGTATTGGATAAAGTCCCAGGGATTTCTCCAATGGATGAAGCACAAAAAAACAAAATTTTGGGGGAAGCTAGGTTTTTTAGGGCTTGGGCATATTTCTATGCAGTAAGACTTTGGGGGGATGTGCCTTTAGTGCTTAATCCACAAACAGCTAATTCAGAAAACTTCTTTCCCATTAGAGAAACTCAGGAGAATGTTTATGCCCAAATTATTGAGGATTTGAAATTTGCGGAAAGCGCCGATTTGGGTTGGTTGAATACGAGCGGTCGAATTTCCACTTCAGCTGCCAAAGGCTTATTGGCAAAAGTTTACCTTACCATGGCAGGTTATCCACTAAACAAAGGAAGTGAATATTATCAAATGGCCGCCAGTAAAGCAAAGGAAATTATCGATAATCCAGGGGAAATTGGGCTATTTGATACTTACTATGAGGTACATGATGAGAGCTTGGGGAATATGAAAGAACATCTATTCAGTATTCAGTACAATGACCTAGTTGCTGGAAATCCCATGGGAAATATGTTTCCCAACTTTAAGCCAGTTTCATATCGTGGACCATCAGGTACAGGTTCCACCGTACCAACACTTTCATTCTATAATTCCTATGAAGATGGCGACAAGAGAACGGTGGATCAGGAAGGCTATTTCTACACAAGTTACTATACCAATGGCAATGGAGAGCCCTTTGATCTGGGGGCACCTTATATCTTCAAGCACTTCAATATCACCGCGAATGGTAGTCCTGGTGTAGCTGGAACTGCCAAGGATAATCTTAATGTTCCTATGCTACGTTATGCAGAAGTATTGTTAATTTATGCAGAAGCCCAAAATGAAGTGGGAAGTGGTCCTAATATGGATGCTTATAATGCTCTAAAAGGCATTAGGGATAGGGCAGAACTGATCACTCCGGCAATGGGTACATTTGACCAAGCAAGCTTCCGGGAAGCTGTTTGGAGAGAGCGTTGGTATGAGTTCTGTTATGAGGGAATCACTTGGTTTGACATGGTACGTCTACGGAAAGTCTTTAATGAAACGACCAAAGGTTTTGATAATTTTGTAGGGCATGTTAACCTGAGTTCGGATCAGCCACTACAGGAAAAACATTATTTGTTTCCACTTCCAATTCCTGAAATGCAAAACAATCCCAATCTAACACCCCAAAACCCAGGGTATCCTGGTCCTGCAGGAAGCAATTAAGAAAAAATAGTTGGATTGAATGTTGATTTTAGGCCTCTCTATAAAGTTTTCTTGACTTTTTGAGAGGCTTATTTTTTTGAATGTCCTTCTAAGTGATCGATGATTTCCCCTTCAGTACTTATATATGAGCCCATACAATCTGCGGTCATACAACTATGAACAGGTAAAATGCCGATGACATCACCGATTTTTATGTTCCTGATCAGTTGATCTGAAGCTTTGATAATCCCATGTTCCTGGGAAATACTCTTAATATAGGAAGGATGGCCCTGAAGCTGCCAGTGTCGGTCCTTGAAAAGGACAACTTCTCCGTAGTTTTTTGATCCATCAGCATTTATAAGCTCATCTTTGGCCAAATGTACCCCTCCTCCATGCACCAAAACCTCTTTTTTGTCCCAATGAATATCTACCACTGGGACAGCTAGGGCCACTGCAATATCCTCTTTCAAACAACTTCCTATTTTGGCTTGGGTGAGATCGTAAAAAACAAAGTTCCCCGGTCCTATTTCGTCTATTCCTTCAAAATTATCCATGATGGAACAGCAGGGAGTATCCCCGGATCGAGTAAGCAGATGGGGGAATTCACTATGATATTTGTCCTTCAGCATTTTTAGTGCAGCCCTAGTTTGCTCGTGGATATGTTTTATACCATCCAAATCAGCATGATAACTATGTCCTGCGTGAATATAAAAGCCCTTAAAAAACATATTCTTATTTTTACTGGCTACACGCATGATTTTTTCTATTAAGCCAAAATCACTTACTTCTACTCCTGTACGGCCATATCCAGCATCAATTTCTATAAAGTAGCCTATTGGATGATCAATAGCCGCAGCTAAAATCAGGCAAACTTCTTCATTGACGAGCTGAATGGAAATTGACTGAGATTGGGCCAATTGATTAAGCTCAGCAGTCAGGAGAGGGTTAAAGGGAAAAGCTATATGGATATTGTCCCAAGCTTGTTGCGAAAAATACTGCGCCATTTTAAGTGAAGAAACAGTGATCTCCTTTACTCCAAAATCACGGCACCATTCCCCGACTTTTAGTGATTGGTGGGTTTTAAAATGAGGGACGAGATTTAACTGGTGTTTCTTGGCCTTTTCTGCCATTTTGGAAAGGTTTTTCCTACAGATGGTTTCGTTTAGTACAAGAATAGGCTGTTTGATGGATAGAAAAGTCATGGCTTGGATTTGGATTAGGGCTGAACCTCCATTTCATTGGTTTTGGACACAGGGACTTCTAGGATGTTTTCAAGAAAATCAATGCTTGATTTAAGTACATCTTCCCACTGTTTAGAGGTGATAGAAGAAGCAATCACGTGATCTCCTGCTTCAGGAAAGGCCTGTTTAACTTTTAAGTCTTCTGTAGTTTTTACTTCCTTAAACATCTCCAACATCGCAGGTACCGACACTACTCTGTCCTGATTTTCTTCATCTTTATAGTAATAACCTAGAAATAACGGTTCTTCGATTTTATCAAAGGTTTTGGAATCCATTTTACTATAAATCAGCTTTGCCAAACTTTTATAAGCATTGATATGATATTCCTCTGCCCAATATTTGGCCTTTTCACCTTCTCTTGGGTTCAAGACTACTTTGTTTTCATTGGTGCCGAATTGCTCGAACAACCAGCCCTGCCAGGGACTGAAAAAGGCTTCCAATTGATTGCCGTAATCCCGGAAACAAGGAGAATAAAGTAAAATGGAATGAATGTCATCTCTTTCGGAAGCCAGAAGACTAGTCAGCGCTCCTCCCATGGAGGTGCCAATAATAATCACCTTGTTTCCAAGGCTTTTGCCTATCATAAAGGCTTCTCGGGCACCATCAGCAAGCTTTTCAGCAGTTAAATATTCAAAGGCATTGTCTCTTTTGATGCCATGCTCTGGCAGCCTGGCCAAATAGAGGTTTGCCCCAAAATGCTCCGCGATTTTTAGGTGCACTGGAGCCCCTTCCATCTGACTGGCACCAAATCCGTGTATGTACACAATGGAATAAGGAGTCTTTTGATGCTTCAAGCTGTCTGCCCAAACTATCCTTGCCTGATTATTCGCTTTAAGTCCCTTGACCGTATCTTCCTTTTTGCTGATAAATGCTTCCAGCTCCTGAAGGTCCTTGGGCACAGTAGGGTATTCACCTTCTAGTTTTGAGTATGATTCCTTTGGTCCCAACATATAGACAATCACAAGGATAACACAGGTGGATAATAATATGGGAAGTAGTTTTTTCATCATTACTGGTCAGTCTAAAATTAAAAGTTAAAACTAAACTGTTTTTTAAGATTATCCTATAAAATCAAATGGTGGTCCTGAATTTTGGAAAGGAAATTAATTGCATTTTATTTACTGTTTTGTGATTGAAACAAATCTACCAAATACATGGATATGAAAAACTTAAGTCTCCTGTGTGCTTTGATGGTCTTTGTAGTTTTGGTGGCTTGCGGGCCGAACTCTAAAAACAATAGTACAAAGGCTGCTATTAGCGCCAGTATATTTGAAGAACATATTGTGACATTGTCTTCAGATGAATTTATGGGGAGATTGTCCATTATGAAAATATGCAGTGATCTATATATTAGCCTTCAGCGCTTTGTGGATAATAGGCTACTGAGATGGACGGCGGTTTGGAAAATGTTGGCCAGGACCGCAGAAGTATAATGGATCGTTTGTCTTTTGTGATCTTAAAATGATATGGTTGAGTAAACTTTGGAAAAAAACGACATGTGTTAAGAAAAAGCCCGTAGTCAGGGGAGTAGAATTTTTTGCATAAAATTACTTTTTATACCTGCGAAAATTTGGATAAAGACCTAAAAATGATTGTGGATGCGTTTTGCAGGGATATTACTTGAGGATATTTATTTTGGGAGCTGGGGTCAAACAGAAAACTAGCAGGGAGCAAAGCAGTTTAGAAGCAGAAGATTAACTATCTTTGGGCCGCAAAAGTAGTATCACACAAATTAGAAATAAAGTTTTTCATGAGAAGTGATGAAGTAAAAAAAGGGCATTCAAGAACGCCTCATAGATCCCTGTTCAGAGCAACGGGATTGAAAGATGATGATTTTGATAAGCCATTCATTGGGGTGGCCAATTCATTTGTAGAGATTATTCCCGGCCACTTTTTCCTAAATAAGGTTGGTCAAATTATAAAAGAAGAAATTAAGGCCAATGGCTGTGTTCCTTTTGAATTCAACACCATAGGGGTCGATGATGGTATTGCAATGGGACATGACGGGATGTTATTTTCTTTGCCAAGCAGGGAGCTTATTGCCAGTTCAGTGGAGACGGTGATGAATGCACATAAGCTGGATGCCATGATAGCCATTCCTAACTGTGATAAGATCGTTCCTGGAATGATCATGGGAGCACTTAGGGTAGACGTACCAACTATATTCGTCAGTGGAGGCCCTATGACCAAAGGACATACCAAAGATGGAACACCTATTGACTTGGCCACTGCTTTTGAAGCTGTAGGAAAGCATGAGGCAGGCAAGATGAGTGATGAAGAACTGAAGGATATTGAATGTAATGCTTGCCCAAGTGGGGGAAGTTGTTCGGGCATGTTTACAGCTAATTCCATGAATACTTTGATGGAGGCTATGGGAATAGCATTGCCTGGAAATGGAACCATTTTGGCATTGACTAAAGAGCGTGAAGAACTTTACAGAAAGGCGGCCAGAAGAATTTGTGAAATTGCAAAAGACGAAGCGGCAAGGGAGAAGTTCAAGCTGAAAAATATCTTGAATGAAAATGCCGTGAAGAATGCCTTTGCAGTGGATATGGCCATGGGTGGAAGTACCAATACCGTCTTGCACATGTTGGCGATTGCCCAAGAAGCCGGTGTGGATTTTCAGTTGAAAGATATCAATAAGATCTCCCAAAGGGTTTCCCATATCGCCAAAATATCTCCTAGCCTTGGTACAGTCCATATGGAGGACATCAACAGGGCAGGTGGTGTAAATGCTGTGATGAAGGAGATGACCAAGCGAGGCGACGATGTACTTATTGATAATTTGACCATCGGTGGTGAAATGCTCTTGGAAAAAATAGCAGATGCCTATATCAAGGATACCAAAATTATCCATACCATCGACAATCCTTACAGTAAAGTAGGTGGCTTGGCCATTCTTTACGGTAACTTAGCTGAAGAAGGTGCTGTAATCAAAACGGCTGGAATTACAGGAGAAAGGGTCTTTACAGGAAAAGCAGTTTGCTTTAATGGACAGCCAGAAGCCATCGAAGGTATCAGAGGAGGAAAAGTGAAGGCGGGCGATGTAGTGGTGATCCGTTATGAGGGGCCAAAAGGCGGTCCAGGTATGCAGGAAATGTTAAGTCCTACCAGTTTGATCATGGGGATGGGCCTTGGCAGTTCGGTAGCCTTGATCACTGATGGGAGATTCAGTGGGGCTACCAGGGGAGCTTCTATTGGACACGTTTCTCCAGAGGCTGCTGAAGGTGGGATGATTGGACTGCTCAAGGATGGAGACGAAATTCATATCGACGTGGATAATTATATCTTATCGGTGAATTTGAGCGATGAGGAAATTGCCAAAAGAAGAGCGGAATTTGTGCCAGTCAAAAAGCCTTTGACTTCAAGATGGTTGGGTCAGTACCGTGCTTTGGTAACTAATGCAAGCAATGGTGCCATCCTAAAAACTGACTTGTTTTAAGTTAAATAAGCTTTTGTATTAGCAATAGAAAGAGCCCATTCCTCATAAAAGGAATGGGCTCTTTTTTAGGTATTAGTTCGCCAAGACTTGTAGAGAACCTGATTATTTTTCGATTTTTTCATAGGAGGCCAAAACCCCTTTGACCATTGCAGCACTAAAACCATGGTGTTCCATTTCATTTAGTCCCACTATGGTGCAGCCTTTTGGAGTAGTAACCTTATCAATCGCAGCTTCAGGATGGATGCCTTTTTTGATGATCAACTCTGCAGCGCCTTTGACCGTTTGGTTCACGATGGCATTGGCCGTTTGAGCATCAAAACCAATCTGTATGCCTCCTTGGGTCATGGCCCGCATAAATCTGAGTACATAAGCTATACCACATGCGCCCAAAACGGTTGCTGCTTCCATCAAATGTTCTTCGATTACAATGGATATACCGATACTATTAAAGAGTGCTTTAATGTGGTTTTCTGTTTCAGTCGAGCCGTTTTTACCACAAATACAGGTAATGGACTCTTTGATATCGGCAGCAATGTTTGGCATGGCCCTAAAGACACCTATTTCATTAGGAAGATGTTGGTACATGTCTTCAAGGGTAACTCCGGTAGCCAAAGAAATGATGGTTTGTTTTTCAGGGCTTAATACAGGGGCGATCTCCTTGAGAATATGGGGGATATTATATGGTTTGACTCCTAATATCACCATGTCAGCCTCCTGTGCTGCATATTTGTTGTCTGAAGTAACTTCAATGCCTTGTGGTTTTAAATAAAAGAGACTTTCTGGATGCCGTTTGGTGACATACAGGTTGTTGGCATTGAAGCCTTCAGTTTCTAATAAACCATTCACAATGGAAAGGCCTAGGTTTCCACATCCAATAATGGCTATTTTTAAATTTTTCATCTGGCTAAAGCTGGAATAGTAAATGATGCTTTTGTGGCTGTAAAAATAATCCAATACTTTGAATGTTAATTAACCTGTTAGGAAAAAGAATTATCCATGATGTGTTTTTCCCAGTATTTATAGAATAAAGAAACCAATTGGAGAATGAAGATTTCAGGATTATGGAGGAAAACTTGAATGGCTGATTTTGGTTTTTTTTGGCGAATTTGTTTTAGCTTTGGCCTTTCTAGGAAAACAGACCTGCTTTACTCTTATGGTCTGATTGTTTGATATATTAAATGTTTATTATGGTTAATCCAATAAAGAATTCCTCATTTTATTTATTCGTCTTATTGGCTGTGGGCACTTTGATATCCTATAACAATGCATATGCCCAAGCATCCAAGGATGGAATAGAAGTTTCATTTGGCCCCTTTCTGCATTCCAACAGTATGAATGAGGATAACTATTATAATTTCAAAAGAAGCTCAACAGGTCCAGATAATGAAATTCTCCAAGGGGTGAATTTAAAATTTACACTTCCAACTAGGTTGCCGTATTTGGATATTATTTTTGGCTCATTAATAGAGGGAGCTTCATCAAGTTACGGAAGTACAAATTGGAGTCCTCAGAGGACTAATTCTTACGATTATAAGCTAAATGGTGGAGGCGTGTATGCAGGTGTTAGTCCAAAGTTAAAAGGGAAGCATTTTGGTCTAACATCTGAGTTTGCGATAGGGGTGTTCAGTTATAAAGAGGTTTTTGCGATTTTTAATAGTATAGAAGAACCCTATATGGATGTTAATGATAGGAGGACTTCTTTTGGATTGGGGGGATTGAGCTCCATTGGGTTTTATGTCAAATTCGGGAGATTGGGGATTAACCCGAATTTAAATGCTGTTTTTTCGGGTGGGGATAATGCGAGTTTTACCTTTTATGGTTTAGCAGTTCCACTTACCTATAGCTTTTGAAAATCACAAAAAAGCCAGTCTATTTTAAAGAGACTGGCTTTTATATAGCTTTGAAGTGAATGGGAGTTTAAGTCAATTTGGCTAAGCTTTCCTCCAAGGCTTTGATTTTTGCTTCTGCATCTGCCTGCTTTTTCTTTTCATTTTCCACGACCTGAGCAGGGGCACCGCTGACAAATCGTTCATTGCTAAGCTTTTTCATTACCGAATTCAAGAAGCCTTTGGTGTATTCCAATTCTTTGGTCAGGTTTTCTTTTTCTGCTTCCACATCGATTTGCTCGTTGAGTGGAATAAACAGTTCATCAGACTTCACCACAAAGCTCAAGGCTCCATCCACTTTTTCAGCAAATCCAAGTTGGCTTAGGTTAGCCAATTTTTTCAAGATAGCCTCAAAAGACAGGTAAAGTTCTTGGTTTTGTGTATTGATACTAAGCTCAAAAGCTTCTTTTGGTGAGATCCCTTTGGAAGCCCTGATATTTCTGATTTGTGAAACCACCTCGAATACTTGGGCAGCGTCATTGATCAGTTTTTCATCGTACTCACCCAGCTTTGGCCAAGAGGAAACAATCAAGGCTTCTTTTACCTCTCTGGTTTTTACCTGATGCCAAAGCTCTTCAGTGATAAAAGGCATAAAAGGATGTAATACCTTCAAGATAGACTCAAAGAAACCAATGGTCTTTTCATAGGTTTCTAGGTCAATTGGCTTTTGGTATTCTGGCTTGATCATTTCAAGGTACCAAGAGCAGAAATCATCCCAAACCAATTTATAAGTACTCATCAAAGCATCAGAAATCCTGAACTTACTGAAGTGGTCTTCGATTTCAGCCAAGGCCTGGTTGAAACGGTTTTCAAACCAGTTGATAGCTGTGTGGTTTTGGTGCTCCAAAATATTGGAATCCACTTCCCATCCTTGGATCAATCGGAAGGCATTCCAGATCTTATTGGAGAAGTTTCTGCCTTGTTCTACCAGTTTTTCATCAAAAGGAAGGTCATTACCAGCTGGCGAACTGAAAAGCATTCCAGTACGTACACCATCCGCACCGAAATCTTTGATCAGCAGCAATGGATCAGGTGAATTGCCCAGGGATTTGGACATTTTTCTACCTTGCTTATCTCTTACTATACCCGTTAGATAAACATTTTTGAAAGGTTTTTCGCCCATATATTCATATCCGGCGATGATCATTCTGGCTACCCAAAAGAATAGGATCTCCGGAGCAGTTACCAAGTCATTAGTAGGGTAATAGTATTTTAAATCTTCGTTTTTCTCACCAGTAGTGAAGACATCGGTGTCGAATACTGAGATCGGCCATAACCAAGAAGAGAACCAAGTGTCCAACACATCTTCATCCTGCTTCAGGTCCTCAAGGCTGTAATTCTCTTGATATTTTTCATTGGCAATTTTAAGGGCTTCCTCAGCGGTTTTGGCGACTACATATTCCCCATTAGGAAGATAGTAGGCTGGAATCTGATGGCCCCACCAAAGCTGGCGGGAGATACACCAGTCCCTGACATTTTCCATCCAGCTGCGGTACATGTTTTTGAACTTGGGCGGATAAAGTTTAATGATGTCATCCATTACTGCTTTTAGTGCAGGTTTGGTGATGTCTTCCATGGTCAAGAACCATTGCAGGGATAGTTTGGGTTCGATGACAGCATCTGTTCTTTCTGAATGGCCTACATTGGAAGTGTAGTCTTCCTCTTTAGAAAGTTGATCAGCCTCTTTCAGCATTTTAGCAATTTTCTTTCTTGCTATAAAACGATCCTCACCAACTAAGATTTGTGCCTTTTCATTTAAGGTTCCATCATCATTAATGATGTCTATCACCTCAAGTTTATGTCTTAGACCGATTTCATAGTCATTTACGTCATGGGCAGGGGTTACCTTCAAGCAGCCTGTTCCAAATTCCATGTCCACATAGTCGTCCTCTACAATAGGGATGGCACGGTTGATCAAAGGAATTAAGGCTTTTTTGCCTTTTAAATGCTCAAAGCGGGTATCATTGGGATTGATACAGATAGCCACATCGGCCATGATGGTTTCTGGCCGTGTAGTGGCAATGGTCAGGTGTTCATTCTCACTGCCTTCAATTTTATAATTGATATAATAAAGTTTGGAATTGACCTCCTTGAAGATCACCTCATCATCTGAAAGGGCCGTTTTTCCTTGTGGATCCCAGTTGACCATTCGGATGCCTCGATAGATTTTTCCCTTATTGTGCAAGTCAACGAACACGCTGATAACAGCATCACTTAGGTCCGCATCCATGGTGAATTTGGTTCTGTCCCAGTCACAGGAAGCCCCCAATTTCTTTAGCTGGTCCAGGATGATACCACCGTATTTTTCTTTCCATTCCCAGGCATATTGCAGGAACTCTTCCCTGTCAATGGATTTTTTATCTATTCCTCTTTCCTTAAGCATAGCCACTACTTTGGCCTCTGTCGCAATGGAAGCATGGTCTGTTCCAGGAACCCAACAAGCATTTTTGCCCTCCATTCTGGCTTTTCTGATCAGCACATCCTGAATGGTGTTGTTCAGCATATGGCCCATATGCAATACCCCGGTCACATTAGGAGGGGGCATGGAAATAGAATAAGGTTCTTTATTATAATCTACTTTGGAACTGAACAATTTATTTTCCATCCAGAATTCGTACCATTTCGATTCGGCTTCGGCTGGATTATATTTTGTAGATAGCGACATAATTGCTTTTAGGATTTGTATTGTAGAAATGGAAATATTTCCCAGTGTGCAAAAATAATATAAATATCTTTGAAGGCATTAAAAATCCCCCAATAAGGTACTTATCTTGTTTATTTTACCCCCTTTTCTTTAAAAATGGATAACATTGACTTTTGGGTTCATGGTTACTGATTTGGTAGGGAGGGGGAAAGAGGTAGGGTTTTTGTCGAAGTGTTTGTAAATTAAGGAGAATTGGATTGGGGATAAAGTTTGGTAGATCCGAGAAGAGGAATCAATTTTATCCCACTTCGAGAATTTTAATTTTATAATAGCGCTATTTTTATGAATATGAAAAAAGAGGATTTTACCGTTTTGACAAGTTGGGTGCAGGTTCCAAAAAAGTCCGATTTTACCATATATAACTTACCTTATGGAGTTTTTAAAAATAAACGATTATCTCCTCGGATAGGGATAGCTATAGGGGATAAAATAGTTGATCTATCAGTTTTACATGAAAATGGATTTTTTATGGAATTTGATCTACCTGATGGGATTTTTTTAAACGACAAACTCAATGATTTCATTGCTTTGGGCAAGTCGATTACCCGCAAAGTACGGGAGAGGGTGCAGGAATTATTAATAGAAGATAATCCAGAACTAAAAGACCATAGGATAAGAGGAAAGGTGATGATCAACAGGAAAGAAGCGCAGATGTTACTACCAGTGAAAGTTGGTGATTACACAGATTTTTATAGCAGTAAGGAACATGCGAGCAATGTAGGAGCAATGTTTAGAGATCCCGAAAATGCCTTATTACCAAATTGGAAGCATTTGCCTGTGGGCTACCATGGTCGGGCTTCTTCTATTATACCGTCAGGAACAGCGATTATTCGGCCCAAAGGTCAATACAAAGATCCCGATATGGATCGGCCAGCTTTTGGACCAACAAGACGATTGGATTTTGAACTGGAAATGGCTTTTATTACAGGGAAACCAACAAAAATGGGTGAAAGAGTTTCGACAGAAGAGGCAGAGGACTATATTTTTGGTTTTGTGTTGTTCAATGACTGGTCGGCAAGAGATGTTCAAGCTTGGGAATATGTGCCTTTAGGGCCGTTCTTGGGAAAAAGTTTTGCCTCTAGTATTTCTCCATGGGTGGTGGTCATAGAAGCACTGGAACCATTCAGGACAGCATCTCCAGCACCGGAGGAGGAATTATTACCTTATCTGCAGTATAAAGGAGACCATGCTTTTGACTTAAATCTGGAAGTGTATATACAGCCAGAAAATGGTGACGAAAATCTAGTCTGTCAGTCCAATTTTAAATATCTCTATTGGAATATAGTGCAGCAAGTGGCCCACCAAACAATCAATGGCTGTAATATCAATATTGGGGATGTATATGCTTCAGGAACCATTTCAGGGCCTAATGAAAACAGCTATGGGTCCATGCTGGAGTTGGCCTGGAAGGGAACAAAACCCATCCGGCTGAAGGACGGTACTGAGCGAAAATTTATTGAGGATGGTGATACGGTGAAAATGAGAGGATATGCAGAAAAAAAAGGGATACGGATTGGTTTTGGAGAAGTGAGTACTCAAGTAAATCCAGCTAATTAATTGAATTCCCGTTCCAGAATTAATGGAGCAATTTGATCGGCTTAGAAAGAAATAGAGGGGCTTTCTTATTAAAAAGTCCCTCTATTAAAAGGTGTAATAGGTATTTAAAAACAATGATTTTTAATAGGAAGCTAAGTGGTACATCATTTTATCGTTCGTTTTTGATGATGCCTCTATCTATATATTTTTGGATAAAATGCTGATCCAATGCTTCAGAATCTTTGTACTTGACTCTTAGTTCTTTGAGCTTTTCTTTAAGCTCCTTAACTACATTTTCATAAGCAGGATCATCATAAACATTGTTCATTTCCAAGGGGTCTTTTTTGCGGTCATATAATTCCCACTCATCAATATCATAGTAAAAATGCGCCAACTTAAAGTCTTCATTTACAATGCCGTAGTGCCGCTTGACCATATGGAAACCTGGATATTCATAATAATGATAATAAACACCCTCTCGGGTCCATTTTTCGGGCTGTCCTTTTAATAGCGGCATCAGGCTTTCTCCTTGCATATCGGCTGGTGCTTTCACATCGGCAGCTTCAAGAAATGTTTGCGCAAAGTCAAGGTTTTGTACCATAACATTACTTTTGCTCCCAGCCTCAATTTTTTCTGGCCACTTTATCAATAAGGGTGTTTTGAAGGATTCATCATAAATAAAACGCTTATCAAACCAGCCATGCTCACCCAAATAAAAACCTTGGTCTGAAGTATATACCACAATGGTGTTTTCGCTTAACCCATTTTCATCGAGGTAATCCATAAGACGGCCCACATTTTCATCTACTGCGGCTATTGTGCCTAGATAATCCTGCATGTACCTTTGGTATTTCCATCTCATGAAATCTTCTTCACTCATAGAAGGGTATTGCCTTTTAAACTCCTCGTTTATTGGTCCATATATCGCATCCCATTCAGCTTTTTGTGCTGCGGTAAATCTACCATATTTGCTTTTGAAGACATTATACCCCCATTCGGAAGGCTCTTTAATGCCTAGTTCCTTGGCAATTTCGGGATAGATTTTATTATCTGCCGAAACAGTCATATGTTCTCTGATATTCATTTCTGCTTCACGAGCAGCCGTTCCCCTTCCTTCATAATCATCGAAGAGAGTAGCTGGTTCAGGGAAAGTACGTTTGGTAAATTCCTTATAATGACGCGGGGCAGGCAACCATTCCCGGTGGGGAGCCTTATGAAGATAAAACAACATAAAAGGCTTGTCCGCTTCTCTACGATGATCAAACCAGTCAAGCGTGAGATCAGTAATAATATCCGTTACGTAACCCATGACGGTTGTATCTCCTTTATTGGTGATAAATTCTGGATTATAATAATCACCTTGGTCAGGAAGGATTTTGAACTCATCAAAGCCTTTGGGCTTGTTCCCAAAATGTAGTTTACCGAACATGGCAGTTTGGTAGCCAGCATCATGAAGTAACTGTGGGAAGGTCACATTGGTCGTGTCAAACGGAAAAATATTGTCGACTTTTCCATGGATATGCGTGTGTTTTCCTGTCAATATCGTTGCACGGGAGGGAGCACAAATGGAGTTGGTCACTGATGCATTGGTGAACAACATGCCTTCCTTGGCAATGCGGTCTATGTTGGGGGTATTGATCAATGTATTATCATAGGCACTGATCGCTTGGTATGCATGATCATCACTCATGATAAAGACAATATTGGGACGTTTTTGCTCAATTGTCCTTTCCTGACAGGAAGTGATGAGCAATAAGGCTAAGGCAGTAGGGATTAAAATTCCTTGGTGAAAGCTAGACTTATCCATTTTTCAAACTGTTTATACATGTTATCAAACTGAAATGGACTCATTTTTAATTGAGTTTTGTAATGGCTGTTTTTTCGGAAATCCCGTTCTCATTAAAGGATTCGATGGAGAAGTAATATACAGTATCTTTATCCAGACACCGCATAAAATGCTCAGTGGTGTCATAGACCAGCCAAGACTGATAAAGTTTATCAGGAGCAATTCCCCATCTGATATTATAACCTTGAGCACTTTTTACAGGTTTCCAGGATAAAGAGACATCTCTGCGGTCTTCTTCCCTTTTCAAGGAGAAGTCTTTTACTGAATGGGGAACTTTTCCAAAACCTAATCCAAATACCCTGATTTCTGACAGGGCAAAATTGTTTCCTGGTACTTCGATATTATTATAGCGAATATATTTACCTTCAATTGGTTGGTTGAGAACAATATAAGCATTAGGGCTGTCCTGATAACTTTTGCTTCTGTCCACTACAGTTTCCCAATTTTTCCCATCAGTTGAAACTTCTATTGTAAAGCGGTGTCTCAAGCCCTCTGTCCGAGTATAGATCCCTGATTCATGGTCATGAAAGTTCAATTGAAAAGCATATATCTTTCCATGATTTAGCATTTCTATTTCCACCCATTGTTGATCATCATTGGCTTCAGCAACCCAGAATGATTTTGGACTTTCATCGGTCAGTACTTTTGATAGGATTTTCCCGTCTTCACTTTTTTCCAAAGGCATTTCGGTTATTTCCACTTCATCATCTGTAGAAGTGCTTTTTCTAATTTGCTGTTTTGAAGAGGAAACAGTGGTTTTTCCCCTGTAGGAAAGCAACATCCATCCACAGTGCTCGCCGGCTTTTGTGGGGTGGTTGGGAGCATAGCGCGGATAATCACCATAATGGGTGTTAGAGTGCATCAAGCCTTCATCATCAAAGTAGGTGGGAAACATGCATAGTCTGCGTTCCCAATGGGAATTGGAGGCTAAGGCCATGGTGCCAAAATGCCAATATTGCCCGTTGGTCTGTTTTACGGTAATGCCGTGTCCTGCACCATTGGTGAAGCCTCCTGGTTTAAAACTCATAGGATTGTTTTTCATATAAGTGAAGGGGCCTAGTGGAGAATCACTCATATAAACCCCATCTCCGTAAACATTGAATTGGGTGCCAGGAGCGGCATATTGCAAATAGTATTTGCCATTGTGCTTGGTCATGGAAGCCCCTTCCATATAACCTTCTTTTAAAGTAGGGTGGAAGTTGTTCTCACCAAACCGTTCCCAGCCATGTTCTTCCTCGACAAGGTTAATCAAATCTTTTTTTATACCGGTTTCTAGGAACCGGTCATCTTTGTTCAGCATTTTGACTCGTATGGGATGTACATTGGATGAACCCCAGTACAAATAAGTTTTACCATCATCATCGATAAATAATTCTGAATCCTGGATATTATTGGAAATTGAAGCTGTTGGCGTCCATTTACCGCTTTTGGGATCATCTGTATAAAGAATACTGCCATAACCTGCAGGATCCCCGGCAAAGTACACCAAGGAATCTTTATAATTAAAGGCAGTAGGGGCATTGCTCCCTTCAAAAAACCATTGCTGGGGTTTGATGAAATTCCAATTGACCAGATCAGTGGAATGCCAATAGCCAAAGGAACGGGTAACAAACATGTAATATTCACCGCGAAACTCAATCACAGCCGGATCTGCTCCCGAGCGGTAAGATATATTTCTGGCAGAATTATAGACCATATAGGTGTAATCTATATCCAGTGGGTTACAGTAAGTTTGTGGTACTATTTCCTGGGCCCGGATGTTGTTCGTCAGGAGAAATAGTACGAATGCAATGATAAAGTATAACTTTTTCATGTCGTTTGTTTTATCCATTTGGCATAATAGTGAGCGGTTTTTGATATGATTTCCTCCACTTTATTAGGAGAAAGTGTTGGAAGTCATTTGAATAAGTCTCTCCCTTTTCGACTATCCCAAAATATGGGGATAGCAAGAGGAATTAGCGCTTTAGATATCAAGGGTTGCTTTCAAAGCCCAGTTTTTTCAGTCCGTCTTGGATTTCTGGTGCTCCCATAAATAGCTTCCATCCTAGTCCAGAGCGGTAGTTTTCAATCATGGCAACTATCGGTCCTTGGTCAATAGCCAAGTAACGTTTTGGATAATAGTTGTTTTCAGGACTTAATGCATCATAAAAGCCATATCGGCCAAAGACCTTTTCTCCATAGTTATAATAAAGGTTTTTGATGACCTTTAGAGATTCCTCAGGAGTATAGGGAATGGAAGAAAGAGCCGCTGTTGGAGAAATCACACCGAGATCGGCTCCTGGACGATGGGCTGAATAGCCCTTTACAGAATAACTGGCCGTCAGCCCCCAAAGATCCTCTCCATAGCCTTTAAATTTATTGGGATTGTCCACACACCATGCACGGTTAATGAGCGTATGGTTTTTGTTTTCTTCCCAATAATTGGCATACTGGTCTGATAAGCCTTTGGGATTGAGACCCAAATAAGAGTAGTGAGCCCAGAACAAAGGACCGCCCATTTTTTCAGCGCCATTGTGTTTTAGCCGTAAGGGATGGTCATAGGCTTCCACATTGGTATTGATGCCACCACTGCGCGCCCAGCCCTTATGGTAAGCCGAGGCAGGTATTCCGTGAGTAGGAGAGGAGGCTGCCAAAACATAGGTGATCAAACATTCATTATAACCTTCTAGGGGGAAGTTCATTTCCCACTCGTGCGTAGGGGACCAGTGCCAATAGAGGACGTCATGACCTCCTTGGGTATACCAGTCCCATTCCATTTCTTTCCAAAGCGTATCTATTCGGTTGGCCAGTGATTTTTCAGCATCATTGCCATTTTTGAAATACTCTCTGACCGCCAATAGCCCTTGCATTAGGAATGCGGATTCGACTAAATCTCCTCCATTATCCTTGTCGCTAAATGATCTCGCTTTACCTGTTTCTCCATAAATCCAATGAGGCCAAACCCCATGGAAGCGATCAGCATTTTCCAAAAAGGTGACCATTTTATTGAATCTGTTGAGCCCCTCTTCTCTATTTATCCAACCACGATCAATGGCCGCAATGATGCCAAAGATGCCAAATCCTGTACCTCCTGTAGTAACTACCGATTGATCATTTTGGGGATAGTCGCCATCTATGTGGATTCTTTCGGGTCCCATTCCAGATATGGGTTCTGCCCCTTCCCAAAAATAGCGGAAGGTATAAAATTCGACCATGTCCAATAATTCTTCATCAGTGAAGTCTTTGGTAGTGGCCATTGCCAAACCTACTTCAGTGTTTTTACCGGCATCCTGCAGGCCTACGACTTTATATTTTAAAGTGAGATTATTGCCCAGGTCATTGACGAAATCCATGTATATGGTGTCTTGTACCGTCGCTCTTTTGCTGAAACTATTGTTTTCTGTACTGACCCATATTTCATATTGGGATATTCCACTTTGTTTGGGCCAGTGGAGTTCAACGTGTCGGTCATAGCCATTTGCTTGAACTGGACTGTCAATGGTTTTGTCCCCAGAAGAACATCCCCATAGCGAAAATCCAAGCATTAGCATTAGGTAAAATGAAAGTCTTTTTTTCTTCATGAGATTGAGGAATTAATGATGTTTTGAAAAAAGCCATGGCAATAGTTCTGGCTCCGCAAATGTGGGATCCCAGGAATTATGGTTGGCTTCTGGATAGAGTGTGTACTTGACCTCAGCTCCTTCTTCTTTTAATACTTCATATACTCTTTTGGAAAGTATAGGAGGAACAATATCATCTTTGCCTCCATGAGTGATCCATATAGCTGTGTGTGGAGCATATTTTTTTGCAAGTGATAAGTTGCCTCCTCCACAGATGGCTACAGCAGCCGCATATTTTTTTGGCCACCTTCCGAGGGTTTCAAAGGTGCCAAACCCACCCATGGAAAGTCCCATGATGTAAAGTCGGTCTTTGTCAACTTTTTCAGCTTTGAATAGTTTTTGCATCAGTTCGTTGACCAGGTCAAGCTGTTCTGATGGCTGCTCAATGGATTGGCTAAAGTTAGGATCTCCCTTGCCAAACAACTCTTTTCGAATGCTGACATCAATCCAGTATTTGTCTTCTGGGCATTGAGGAAAGACCACGATGGAAGGAAACTTCTCTCTGTTTTCTTGATCGAGAAATAGATCAGCTCCATGGGTGAGTTGCTTTTCGTTGTCATGGCCTCTTTCTCCTGCTCCGTGCAGAAAAAGTACTAGAGGATACTCTTTTCCACGATCATAATTTGGGGGATAAAGTATGCGGTACAATAGTGAATCACCTTTTTTGTTTAGAAATACCTGGTTTTTAAAAAGGGACTTATCCTGGGCCTGTAGCAATCCCGCTCCCAAAGCGTTCAGGATAAGTACAAATAATAAAAGGTATATGCTGGTTTTATTCATGGTCAATTATTTTTCTTTTGTGGTTTGATCCTTATGGTACATTTCTTCAACTACTCTGACCAATTGATTTTTGCCTTACTCAATTCTTCAGAATTGCAGCCCACCATGATTTCAAATTCCCCAGGCTCAAAAACAAAGTCGAGGTCATGGTTATAAAATTTAAGATCTTCTTTCCTTAGCTCGAATTTGATTTCTTTGCTTTCCCCGGCTTTCAAAAAGACTTTTTGAAAGCCTTTCAATTCTTTTACTGGCCGAGTTATGGTGCCCACCATATCGCGTACATAAAGTTGTACGACTTCCGCACCATCATATTGACCACTATTGGTAAGTTGGATGCTGGCAGTTAGGGATTCGTTGCCCGAAAGTTCCTTGTTGCTGATATTAAGGTCGCCATATTCGAAAGTCGTATAACTTAAGCCGTAGCCAAATGGGTAGAGCGGTTCATTGGATACATCTAGGTAATTGGAGCGGAATTTCTGGAACCACTGCCCCTCAGGAAGTGGTCGTCCAGTATTCTTATGGTTGTAGTATATAGGGATTTGACCGGTGTTTTGGGGGAATGTGGCAGTAAGCTTTCCGGAGGGATTGACATCTCCAAAAAGTACGTCCGCTATGGCGTCTCCTGCCTCACTTCCTCCAAACCATACATTTAAGATTGCGTGGAGGTTGTCAGCTTCCCACTTAATCGCCAAGGGTCTTCCTGTAAACATTACCATGATGACGGGTTTACCAGTTTTTACCAGTTCTTGGAGCAGTCTTCTTTGGTTGGCAGGTAATTCTATATTACTTCTACTGGATGATTCTCCGCTCATTTCAGCTGATTCACCCATAGCAGCGATGATGATATCTGAATTTTTAGCTGTTTCTAGGGCTTCTTTGATCAACGCTTCTTCTGATCTATTATCTCTGTAAGTAGGTTTTCCAAACACACTTACCCTTGATTCGAGCAAAGAATCAGTCACAATATTCGCGCCTCTGGCGTGTACAATATTGACTTGTTCACCGACGGCATTTTTGATGCCTTGCATGAGGGAAACGGATTCTTTGAACCTGCCAGCTACACTCCAAGTGCCGGTCATGTTTTCAGCATTGTCCGCCATAGGGCCTATCAGGGCAATGGTGCCTGTTTTCTTTAATGGAAGCGTTTGATCGTCATTTTTTAGCAAGACAAAAGACTGTGCAGCAATCTCACGGGCAATTTGTCTGTTTTCTGTATTGAAGATTTCATTTTTAGCTCGTTCGGTGTCACAGTATTTGTAGGGATCATCGAAAAGACCAAGCTCAAATTTTTTCGCAAGGATCAAACGACAAGCATTATCAATTTGATCTTCTGTGATGTTACCATCTTCTAGGGAACTTTCCAAGGTGGTGAGAAAACCTTCGCCTACCATATCCATTTCCACACCAGCTTTTAAAGCCAATGCTGACACGGCTTTCAGATCGCCCATGCCATGGTCAATCATTTCATTGATGGCGGTATAATCGGTCACCACAAAGCCATCAAAACCCCATTGCTTGCGCAAGACATCCGTCATCAGCCATTTGTTAGCACTGGCCGGTATGCCTTCCACTTCATTGAAAGAAGTCATGACGGTGCCGACACCCGCTTCGATGGCTGCTTGGTAGGGTTGGAAATATTCATTGTACATCCTTTGGCGACTCATGTCCACAGTATTATAGTCTCTTCCTGCCTCTGGAGCACCATAAAGGGCAAAATGCTTTACACAAGCCATGATGGTATTGTTTTTACTGAGATCATCCCCTTGGTAACCCTTAACCATGGCTTTGGCAATCTGGGCACCCAAATAGGGGTCTTCTCCGCTTCCCTCAGATACACGACCCCAGCGAGGATCCCGGCTGATGTCTGTCATGGGAGAAAAGGTCCAATTGATGCCATCAGCACTGGCTTCCTTGGCGGCAATTTGAGCCGAGCGTTTGATCAAGTCCATGTCCCAGCTGCAGGAAAGTCCAAGTGGAATGGGAAAAACAGTTTCGTAACCATGGATTACATCCATGCCAAATAACAAGGGGATGCCCAGTCGACTTTCTTCAACAGCCACTTGCTGCACATCTTTGATCTTTTCTACTGTTTTGATGTTAAAAAGACCGCCGACTTTTCCTGCTTTAATTTTCTCGGCAATATTGGAACTGGCAGCTTGGCCAGTAGTAAAGTCACCAGCAGCGGGGAGGTTGAGCTGACCGATTTTTTCTTCCAAGGTCATTAATGCCAAAACGGAATCTGCTCGGTGAAGATGGATGTTCTGCGGACCGTGAGAATCTTGGGATGGAGAACAGGCCATTGTCATGCCTCCAACTACCAATGCGAGGAGAATAAGGTTTTTCATGGTTATAGGTTTCTTTACTTCCATATCTTTATCTTACAGGCAATATTTTGCCATATTTATAGTTTATCTATTCAATAAGTGAATTCCAGTTTGTCCAGACCAGATTGGACTTCTTCATTTGTCATGAATAGGTTCCAAAGCAATCCAGTCCGATAATTTTCAATCATTAGAATTATAGGGCCTTGATCAATGGCCAAATAACTGTCTGCATACCAGTTTTCAGTGATATTGTAGGCATCATAAAAGCCATACTCTCCCCAGATTTTATCTCCCAGCTGGTAGTAGAAATATTTCATGGCTTTCATAGAAGCCTCAGGGGTATAAGGCAAAGATGAAATAGCAGCAGTAGGTGTGATGACACCAAGATCATTGGAAGGGGAGTGCGCGCTGTAGCCACTAGGGCTATCACTGGCTGTCAGTCCCCAAGCAGTTTCGGTATAACCAACAAAACCTTTTGGGTTTTGGATGCAATATGCTTGGTTGATCAGGCTGTGGGCTTGATTCTGGTCCCAATAGTTGGCGTACTGATCGGAAAGGTTTCTGGGATCAAGCCCTAAGAAGGAATAGTGTGCAAAGAACAAAGGGCCTCCAAGATCATTGCCCAATGGTAGCTCATGTCCATAGAATGAGTTGCCGTTTTTTATACTGCCATTTCTGGCCCAACCTGCATCATAAACAGCCTTGTCAATAGGATGTGTAGGGGATGATGCGGCAAGCACATAGACAATCAACGATTCATTATAGCCACGAATAGGGAGGTTTATTTCCCATTCATAATCGGGAGACCAGTGCCAGTAAAGTACATTGCTGTCGTTTTGGGTATACCAGTCCCATTCCACCGTTTCCCAAAGATGGGTGATTTTATCTATGAGCTCTTTTTCTTCAGGTTTGTTGGCATCGAGATAGGCCCTCACAGTGAGTATACCTTGGATCATAAAGGCTGTTTCTACCAAATCCCCTCCGTTATCTTTTGAACTGAATGGGATGGTTTTACCTGTTTCGCCATTCATCCAGTGAGGCCATACTCCATGAAAACGATCAGCGGAAGTCAGGAAATCCAGTATTTTTGTCCATCGTTCAATAGCCTGTTGCCTGGTAATAAAACCTCTTTCCACTCCTACTATGAGAGACATTACACCAAATCCTGAACCGCCTATGGTGACGGTGTTGCCTGAACTGTTTCTTTCTCTCGCCAATCCACTCGTCGGATGGGCAAAATCCCAAAAATAACGGAATGTTTGGGACTGTATTTTTGTGAGTAATGCATCTTCGGAAAGCAATGGGAACTTAGGCGTTTCATCTATTTGGGTATAGAAAGTACTATTAAGGCCTGCATAGTTTTCTCCGTTGATGCCTTTAAGTTGCTGATTGATTTTTAGGGAATATTTGGATAGGTACTGTAAAGGAGTTGAGACTGAAAGTGTTAATTTTTGGTTGTTATCCATCAGCTCATACTGTAGGTTGGGGTTATCAGGACCAGTAATGGAAAAGGCGGCTTGTAGAGAAGATGGATCCAGTGGTTTGTTGAAGGTCAATTCCGTGCTAAAGTTTACAGGGACATTTTGGATTCGGCCTGTTCTAGTGGTATCACCACCTGATAATTGCACACTGGTAATTTCAACTGAGCCCAATATCGTAGTGAACTCTATGGTGGTTTCTGTAAAATGAGCTCCGTTGGAGGCGGTTAGGGCCGAAGATATAGACAAAGTATAGTTACTACTGGTTGCTAAGGTGCCAACAGGGCTGATAATGATAGTTGTGTTGCTAATAAGGTTGGTGTTAAACTTGACCGGAATGCCTTCGGAGGATAAAGAAATGGCAGCAGATATACTTTCTCTTTGGATAGCCTGAGAAAAGGTTAAGCTGATCGTTCTATCTATAGGAATATTATTACTGGGACCTTGTGAGTTAAGTGTTTTATCACCCACTTTGGCGTCAATCAGCTGCAAAGGTGTAATGGAACCCTCTTCTTTGCAGGAGAGGAAAAGGATAAAAAATACCAGAAAAACTGAGTGCTTCATCATTTTGGGCATAACGGGGCAGCCGCTTTTATAGATTGTGCTTGATTTATTTGATGGTTTGCAGTTTAATAAAAAGCCAAGGTTTTGAAATTCGATAAATCTAAGTAGGAGGGCTTATATAAGAAGCCCTCCTTGGATTTATAAAATATTACGGCTGTTCATTATCCATGATTGTCTGCACTTCAGATGAGGAAAGCGCTCTGTTAAAGATGCGGAGTTCATCAATATAGCTATTGTCAGAAAGGTGTCCCCATCCAGTGAATCTAGGCGCTCCGGAGCCAATAGACAGGATGTCACAGCCCTCCCAGGAAATACCCGGATAAGTACCTTGACTCACCACTGTTCCATTGATATAAACGGTACATTCTGTTCCGGAAATCGTAAAAGCTATATGTACCCATTCATTGCTGTTCGGGTTGATATCAGCCGCACTACCACCGTCAAACCAGTTTTCACCACTGCCATTCCCCACATTTAGTTTTATACGTTGGTTACTTCCAGCAGCCTCTCTAAAGAGTCTAAAGCCAGCAGTACGCTTGTTTTGGGCCTCAGGATTGGCTTCATCAGGCGGTCCCATGACCAATATACCCGCTCTGTTAGGATCTGCATCGACCTTGTACCATAGGGAAGCACTGAATGCATCATTGATTAAATCAGCTGTAGGGAAGGTCAAATAGGAATCCGTTGCACCTGCGTAGGCATTGGCACCAGAAGCACTTTCACCTGCAAAACCAGGATCCCCTACCACACTGGCTTCACTTACACTGACCAGTTCCAAATACTCGTTATCAAATGGCATATAGAAAATCTCTCCATCGTATTGAGGTACATAGAACTCTGGCTTGGAAAAGGCTACTGTGCTTGTTGTTGTTTTTCCAGATAGGTCATTGGCGGTTACAGTTAAAGTATGTTCACCATTCGTGATATTGTCATAGGGCAGTTTGACAGCTGTTCTTCTGTAATCTTTGAAATCCGAATAGCTGCCGATTTCACTGCCATCCAAGGCCACAGTGATGTCCTGAATTTCTACATCATCTTCTACTTCAAAATCAATATTGATAGACATCACATCTTGAGGAACCCAGGTAAGTGGGCCTTCCTCAGGGAAGTTGATGTTGACCATGGGAGCAGTTTCATCTGAGGCTGGTGGAACTTGACTGATGTCGTCTATATAACCGTCTTTACAGGCAAAACTTGTTGCCATCAAACCTGCAATAAATATTTTAGAAGTTAATTTCATGTCTTTTGGGTTTGTGTTTTACCGAAACTTATTGATTACTTGCCTCTTTTAGTTGAGGAAGGATGTCTTGTTGGTCAAGTGGATAAGGCAGGAACCTATCACCTTCATTGAAATTTCTGCTTCCATAGTTAAGTTCACTTGTGCGGTCATGCCTTACCAAGTCAAAGAAACGAACACCCCATTCCATACCGAATTCGGCAAATTTTTCATCCAACACTTCGTCCAAAGTCACCCCACTTAGCATGCCTAGATTAGCCCTGGATCTTACAGCATTGACTGCTTCATCTGCTGACATGACATTGCTGGAGGCGCCGCTTACCAGTGCCTCTGCATGTATCAATAGGATTTCTGCGTACCGGATGGCGATCATGTTTTTATTCTCGCCATAATTAAACCTTCCAGGGGTCAACTGGGTAGTAGGCAGATAATGTTTTCCACTGAGGAACCTATACCTGGGGGCATTGCCAAAACCGTCCCCATCAGGGGTGATATTGGTAATCCAGTTAGGTAAATTGGCATAGTTTGGATCTGATTCAATATCACTGATTCCATCAGGCGTAAATAGTACGGTTGTTTCGAGACGCTTTCGATCATTCCGGTCAAGCATAAACTTGATGTATTTTTCTGTAGGTTCCCAGAAGCCCCATCCGCCACTTGATCCAGGCACGGCGGGTTGCCAGCCTACGGCTTGAGGGCCATATACTTGCCAAGGGAATCTGTCTGAAGTACCACTTTCAGCGCCGTAATCTGAATATTGGAATTCAAGAATATTTTCATTGTTTAGCTTTCCTGGGATTTTAAATAACTGATAGTAATCAGTTTCTAGCATGAATTCTCCGCTGCTGATGATCTCTCCAGTGGCATCAACTACACCTTGGTAGTTTTCCATTTCCAGGTTGGCCAATGCTTTAATGGCTAATGCAGTGTATCGTGTGACGCCTCCTCTGATGTCCGAGCGTTGGTTAGGGTGGACATTGGGTAGACTGGGCATGGCCTGATCCATCAAATCAGAGATATACTGCATGGTTTCATTAAATGGAGTGAGCTCTACTTCGTATAGTGCATTGGGATCAGAGCTCACGGGAATTAGGATGTTATTCCACAATCTGGCCAGCTGAAGAAGGTTGTATCCTCTCATGACATTGATTTCCGCGATGTATTGACTGGCATTTGCTGCACTTGCACCAGCTTCTTGGTATTTTTGGATCTCTTCGATGGCTCCATTCCAATAAATGATATCGGAATACATATTTAGCCATGTGGAATTATAAATCCAGAAGCTCCTGTCATAGTCATAAGTATCTGTTTTGAAAAGGGGTTCTTGGTCCCCCGCAGGGTTAGCATCATCGCCTCTGACAGAAATTAACGGAAAGGTTTCCCACTGAAACCCATAAAGCTCTGCATAAGATCCATTAAGCAATAATATCATGTTTTGGGATTGGGAATAATCAGTTTCCTGGGCCAGGATTTGATCTTCTAAGGATGCATCCAGGTATTCGCTACAGGAAAAGGTAGTCACTAAGCTTAATGCTGTGACCAATTTAATCAGTTTATATTCAAATATTTTCATGACTGTTCTTGGGTTATTGATTTTAGAACTTGACATTTAATCCCACAGTATATACAGCAGGGATAGGATAAGTCTGTCGGTCAATGCCATTATCCACTTCTGGGTTGAAACCATTATAGTTGAAAATGGTCAATGGCCGTTCTGCTGTCAAAGTGATACGCGTTTCTGGCATGATTACTCCCATCACTTCTTTGTCAAGAAGTGAATAAGACATGCGCACATTTTGAACCCTAAAGAAAGAACCGTCTTCCACGAAATAATCACTGAAATTTTGGTTCCATCCTTTACGCAGTCCGGCAGCAGAAGGATATTTGTTAGAGGTGCCTTCACCTCTCCATAGATTAGTGGCCAAGTCTGCGTCAATATTGGTGTCATTAGTGAAAATCATTTCCCCTCTTTTTCTATTCAGGATGCTGTGGCCTGATTGACCTTGGATCAGTACCGAAAAGTCAAGGTTTTTGTACCTAAAACCAAGATTGCCACCATAGGTGAGTTCTGGTAAATAAGAACCCAATACTACCCTGTCCAAATCATCGATGACTCCATCTTCATTTTGGTCTTTAAACATCAAATCTCCTGGAGCAAGGTCGTTTTCAGTTAAGAATTGCTCTGAATAACCACTATTGGTGATATCGGCTTCGGTTTGAAATACGCCTTGAACTTCGTAACCATAGAAAGCCTGGTAGGGCTGTCCCACTATGGAACGCTGACGGAATTCTGCCTGACCGGCATTGAGGTATTCAGGCCCTCCAAGTCCTCTGACCGTATTTTTTAGGGTAGCGAAGTTGCCGCCAATATAGTAGGAAAAGTCATCAGTAACTTGGTTTTCCCAATTGAGGGACAGCTCCAAGCCTTGGTTTCTGATCTCACCAACGCTTCTTCTCACCGCACCTCTGAACAGGGGTTGCAGAACGGTTACAGCCAGACTTTGTGTGTTCCTTATATAGTAATCAGCTTCTAGGGACAGTCTGTTTTGAAAGAACTTGGCCGTCAGACCAAAGTTGGTTTCTTCCGTAGTCTCGATTTTATCGATTAGGTCATAAGTGGGGTCCAGCCTAAAGCCTGGAATTCGCACATCATTGATGGCGTGGTTGGTTCCCTGTAGGGTGGGCTGACCCACAGATGGGCTGATACCATCATTACCAAGCTGTCCCCATGACGCTCTTAACTTAAGAAAATCGATGCCTTTCACATCAAAGAAATCCTCTTCGGTCGCTACCCAGCCTGCTCCAAGGGTAAAGAAATCTTCACTATCCACTTGGAACTTGTTATAATTGTCCTGACGGTAGGTAGCATAAAGCAAGTATTTTTCTTTGTAGTTATAGGCTAACCTGCCAAAGAAAGAGAGGTAAAATATGCGACTACCGGCATCTGAGACCGTATTGATATCATTGGCCTGTCCATTGTTCAGATACCATAGCTCTTCATTACCAAATGTAGGATTAGGGTCCAAATCATTTCTGTTTCCACTGAGCTGTTCAAAGGTCTCACTTCTGAAGGATTGTCCCAGTGTGGCAGTTATACCGTGGTCACCAAAGAATTCCTTATACGTAAGATAATTGTCCACAATCTGGTCAAAATACAAGCTGCTAGATCTAGAAAGGCTAGAAAGAGGATTAAGGACACCGTCATTATAGGCGAAATTGACATTTCTGGCATTGATTAAATCTAACTTATAGTTATAAGCAGACCTAAAGGTCAATTTATCAGGGATAAAAGTCAGCTCGGCATGGAGATTCCCGTTGATTTTATTGACTTTATTTCTGCTGTCATTATAGAGAAGTGGGTAGAAAGGGTTTTGTCTTCCCCTATAGCCCAGTCTTTGAGCATTGGACAATGCTACCGGTGATGTGCCAAAATCTTCATCGTATTTAGGAAGAATAGGTACCGCAAAGTAGGCGTTAAACCAAGCCGCATCTGATCCTACATATTGTTTGGCTGTACTGAAGGTGAAATTACCGCCCACAGTGATCCATTCTTTGACTTTAGAGTCGATATTGGCGCGGATGTTTACCCTTTCATATTCGTTTCTGGTCTCGTTAAGCAGTCCATCCTGTTTGAAATAACTGCCTCCAATGGAATAGCGTGTTTTGGTACTACCACCAGAGAACGTCAAGGTATGGTTTTGGATAGCAGCAGGGCTCATGATCTCATCGTACCAGTCCGTGTTTACGGCAGGAATACTTGGATCTATACGGCTCCTTCCATAGGCCTGCATGGCATTGTCAATGAATTCCATGTCTGGTGCTGACCCTGTTTCATTGATGTATTGCACAAATTGCTGGCTATTGGCCATTTTGAGGACGTTTTGTGGGTTTTGTACCCCGTAGTATCCATCATAGACAATTTCAGCTTCTTGTTCATATTCACCTGAGTTGGTCTCTATCAGTACGACGCCATTGGAAGCCCTTGCACCATAGATAGCAGATGCAGAAGCATCTTTTAGTACAGAAAGGGTCTTGATATCATTGGAGTTGAGGAAGTCAATATTGTCAAAGAACATACCGTCCACGACGTATAAAGGGGCTCCACCTCCTTCAAAGGAACCTATACCCCTTACTCTTACTGTGGGAGAGGCTCCTGGTGCGCCTTTACTGACGATTTGTACCCCGGCTACCTTCCCTTGGAGAGATTGCATGGCGTTCGAGCTCGGCGTTTTGACCAGGTCCTCTGTTTTCAAGGTGGTAATCGCAGAGGTCATTTCCTTTTCTTTTTGCGCACCATAACCGATGACAACTACTTCATCGAGTCCAGTTAGTTCTTCTTGAAGGGTGATGTCAAGCTGAGTCCTTCCATTTAGCTCAACGAGCCTTGATTCAAAACCAATAAAAGAAAAGTTTAATGTCGCATCTGGAGAGCTGACTGTAATCGAATACTTACCGTCTAAATCAGTGACGGTTCCATTTGTGGTACCCTGTTCTAGAATGTTTACCCCAGGTATGGGTTCACCTCCTTGATCAAGTACTGTTCCTGTAACATTGGTGTCCTGAGCGGCAGCTGTACTGAGGGTGACCGCAAAGACTAATAGCAACACCATGGATAGTTTTCCTAGTTGAGGGATTTTGGGTTTCCATGATTCCTTACTTATGCGTAAAGACTTAATCATAAGTGTTTGGTTTTGGGTTTAAAATGGATAATATTTCAAACGTTTGCATTTTTGCTCGTTTGAGACTGAAAAGGTAGAGGAAAGAAGAAAAAACTACGTTAAAAAATGTAAAATCTTGGCTGTTTGACTAGGGGTTAGGGCGGATAAATTAGACTGTAATTAGCGGTTTAATACCATGTGAAAATGGCTTATTTTAGCTTTTTAAGCATTTTTACAGTTTAGCGTCACGCTATAATACTATTAGGGGATTTAATGGAGGATTATAAGGCTTACTTCGACTTTTCTTTCTCTTCCTCCATCATCAAGATGTCATACCAGTGAGGAGATTCCAACTGTAAGGCTTCAATGTTTTGCTTGGTTTTCTTTCTGAAGTTCCAAACTGTATTTTTACGAATATCCAAAAGTTCTGATAGCTGTTCTAAGGTTTGTTTTTCAGTATTGGCAATAATATCGTAAGCGATATAAAAGGCCTTTTCCAAGGGGAATTTTACTCCATGAAAGATAGTGCCTGCGGTTACCGAGTCAATATGGCCGCAACGGCTACATCTGCGGGTGAAGAGTTTTGGCCCTTTGGAGCTTTTGGTGTATTTGCAGTTTCTGCATATGAAGCCATTGCCCCATTTGAATTCTTCTAGGTGCCTTAAACAAGCGGATTGGTCTGGGAAGATACGTTGAAATTCGTCATAGGAGAGCAACTGGTTCGTTAATCTGGCCTGAAAAGAAGCCTTGATACTGCTTTTTAGCCTCCAGTTATCTTTATCCAAAAGGGAATTTATCCGTTTGATTTCTTCATCTTTTTCCATGAGTTGATGGTTATATTCTTCCAGCAAACTGTTTTTTTGTTCCAGCTCTTGGGTCCTTTCTTGGACTTTGAGTTCCAACTCCCGGTTTACTTTTTCCTTTAGGGCATAATTTACTTCTATTTGTTTTATGGTTCTTTTCAAGGCCCTGTCCCTGTTATCTTTTAATATTCTGATCCTGTCCCCCAGAGCAAATGTCAAAAGTAGCATCTCTAAAAGGAAAGCGATGTGTAGGCTATAATAAACCATGGTCATATGAGGGATAATAGCGGCATTTACCAAGACTTTTATCACCACTCCAACGAATAATACACCATATGCAAATACAAAGAAGCGAGCAACTTTATAGCCTTGGTACCAAATGTAAATACTAGCCGTGAAAATGAAAAAGAAGGGAATAATGTCGTAATATTTGATCTCAAACAGTTTTTGGTCAAAAAACAGTCCGATAAGAAAGAGCAAAGACTTTATTCCCAAAATGGCCAACAGGGAATAATGGAGTTTGGGCGTACGGTATTTGGTGTTGAGAAATTTGATGGAAAACATAATCGCCCACAGCACAATGGAGTAATTGAAAACTCCATTGGCTATTTGGTTCCATTCAGGGTAGTTGGGCCAAAGATACTGAAAGGCTATTCCGTCTACGCACATGGCATAAATACCCACGCTGACCAAATAGAAGGAATAATAGAGGTATTTGATTTCACGAACTGCCGCATACACTAAAAGGTTGTAAAGCCCTATGATGGCGATCATTCCATAAAAGATGCCGTAGACAAAGTATTCATTCAATGCATAGAAAATGAAGCGGTTTAAGGAGCGGATGGCAATGCGAATATCCGCTTTTTGACTGGAGCGGATTTTAACATAATAGTTAGAAATCCCTTCAGAAGCATTTTCTATGATTATTTCAAAGTTTTTATGTCTGAAATTACGTATGCCAAAAGGAACGGCATCACCTAGGACGATTTTTTTATAATTACCATTATCTTGAGGAGCATATATTTCTACCAGGTCCATGGTTTGATCATAAAACTCCATCAACCATTTTTTGCTGCTTTCAGGGGTTTTGTCAATAGAAAGTTTTACCCAATAGGTATGGTTGATATCGAACTTGTTCTTATTGAATGAAGGTCTGATTTTGAAATTGTCCTGAAACCTCGGTTGGATGATCTGATGGAAAGTAAGGAGATTACTGCTGTCTTCGAAGAACTCCAATTGTGATATGGAAAAAATCCTTTCCTGAAGGTTGTCATCAATTTTAAGTGTAGAACTTCCAGAGATCCTTTGGGCAGATAGCTGATGAGTGGATATAAAGGCAGA
This sequence comes from Echinicola marina, assembly GCF_020463795.1. Classification (NCBI taxonomy): domain Bacteria; kingdom Pseudomonadati; phylum Bacteroidota; class Cytophagia; order Cytophagales; family Cyclobacteriaceae; genus Echinicola; species Echinicola marina. The sequence continues at coordinate 3,014,618 of NZ_CP080025.1, forward strand.
TAGGAAGATGATATAAATAAGTTTTCTCACAATTTACCCCAGGTTATATGGATGTTGAACAGAAAGTGATTTTAGGATAAAATACAATCAATTATCGATTGCTTTATAAAGCAAAGGTAAATATTTATAAATTGCTTTTGGAATCTACTTGTTTTATCCTGCAAAAGCGATGTTTGATGAGTCAAAAAATGAAGACAATAAATCCCAAAGATATTTCAGTAGCAGACTTTCATAGTTATATGTTGGGAGCAATAGTTCCAAGGCCCATAGCCTTTGCAAGCACTATTGATGCCAATGGTCAGGTAAATCTTAGCCCTTTTAGTTTTTTTAATGCCTTTGGTTCCAATCCGCCCATTTTGATTTTTTCTCCTGCGAGAAGAGTGAGGGACAACACCACAAAACACAGTTTGGAAAATGTAATGGAAGTCCAAGAAGTGGTTATCAGTATAGTAGACTATAATATGGTACAGCAGATGTCACTAAGTAGCACCGAATATAGGAAGGGGGTAAATGAATTTGTAAAATCAGGTCTTACACCAGTCGCTTCTGATTTGGTAGGTCCACCTAGGGTGAAGGAATCTCCGGTAAGTTTTGAGTGCAAGGTGCTGGAAGTAAAGGAAATTGGCCAAGAAGGGGGGGCGGCAAATTTGGTGATTTGTGAAATTTTGTTGGCACATATTGATGAGCATATTTTGGGAGTGGATGGGAAGATAGATCCTCATAAATTGGATGCGGTGGCGCGGATGGGCGGTAATTGGTATTGCAGGGCAAGTGGAGCAGCGCTTTTTGAGGTGGAAAAACCGATCAAGACACTAGGGATAGGAGTGGACCAAATCCCCGAAAGGATACGAATGAGTTCGGTCTTAACGGGTAATGACCTTGGGTGCTTAGGTAATGTTGAAGAGTTGCCGAGTGAAGAAGAAGTATTTTTATATGGTAATAAACCTGAAATAGAAGAAATGAAAATTCGTTTTCAAAACGATGAGGAGAGTCTGATATTTCATTTGCATCAATATGCACAAGAGCTGATCCAAGAGAAAAAAATTATGGAAGCTTGGCTTGTACTGCTTCAATATTATTGATCTATATCTGATCCTTTTCGAATATGTCAGAAGTTTTGGAATCCAGTAAGAAGCCTTTTTCGCATTTAAGGATTCTATATGGATATTTTTTTAGCAGTTCATGATTATGTGTGGCCATCAGTACGGCAGTGCCTTGTTTGTTGATTTCTTGAAAAAGTTTGAAAATTCCATCAGCAACTTCAGGATCCAAATTTCCAGTGGGTTCATCTGCCAATAAAATGGAAGGTTCGTTCAGCAGTGCCCTTGCAATTACCACACGTTGCTGTTCACCTCCGGATAGTTGATGTGGCATTTTGGTAGCGGAGCCACCAAGTCCAACTCGCATCAGTACTTCCACCATCCTGGTTTTCATCTTGGACTTTTCTTTCCAGCCAGTGGCACGCATAACGAAATAAAGATTTTCCGCTACGGTCCGGTCATTGAACAGCTGGAAATCTTGGAATACGATGCCTAGTTTCCTACGAAGGTAAGGGATGTCTTTGGATTTGATTTCCTTGAGGTTATAACCGGCAATGTGGCCTTCTCCCATCTTTAGGGGCAGGTCAGAATATAGGGTTTTCAATAGGGAGCTTTTTCCGCTGCCTGTCCGGCCTATTAGAAATACAAATTCATCCTTATCAATTTCAAAAGTAACATCCTGTAAAATGGCTGTTATGCCCTGAAATATACAGGCTTTGTTTAATCGGACTACGGGCTCGCTGGAAAATACCATAATTTAAATTTACAATTCTAACTTTTGCAATTTGCCAAAAGGAAGCTCTTTGATCAATTTCCCCATTTCTTCTTCTTTGCCTTCCAAGCCAAACTTTTCTAGGTTTTTGAGCGGACGGTCGGCCCTGAAGTAGGCTACCAGAACAAAGTTTTCATCTCTGATCTGAATATAGTCAGGGATTTTTGCCTTGCCTTTTACCTTGATGATATACATAGATGGATATTGAATCAATTTTTAGAAAACGAAATTTAAATGATAAGGAGTTCAGATAAAAATATTCTGTCAAAATAAAGATGAAAATGATTTGGCCCTATTTTACAAAATCTTTCTCAATAATCGATTGGGTGGGTTTAAGTACTTGTTTATTAATTTACTAATGCCCCTGGTAAAAAAAAATAAGGCATGATAAAAATCATACCTTATTTTTTGCGTCTAAAAACCACCAACCCTCACCACTTTTGTCCAATGGACACTGGCGCATGGTTGGTGGAAAAATATAATGATTATTTACCTGCTGCTTTAGCATGGTCAGCCAAGAATTTGGCCAATCCTGCATCAGTAAGTGGGTGGTTCAATAGGCCTGTGATCACATTCAAAGGACAAGTAACCACATCGGCACCGATTTCAGCACATTTGATCAAGTGCATGGTGTGTCTTACTGAAGCGGCCAATACCTGAGTGTCGTAACCATAATTTTGGTAGATATGAACGATTTGTTCGATCAACTCTAAACCGTCAAAAGCAATGTCATCCAATCTTCCGATAAATGGAGAAAGATAGGTAGCTCCAGCTTTGGCAGCGAGGATGGCCTGACCTGGAGAAAATACCAAGGTACAGTTGGTTCTAATGCCTTCGTTGCTGAAATATTTGATGGCTTTTACACCATCTTTGATCATAGGTACTTTAACTACGATTTTGTCATCAATTTTAGCTAGTTCTTTTCCTTCTTTGATCATTCCCTCAAAGTCGGTAGAAATTACTTCTGCACTAACTTTATCATCCACAATATCGCAAATAGCTTTATAGTGAGCCTTTACGTTTTCATCTCCTGTGATGCCTTCTTTGGCCATCAATGAAGGATTGGTAGTCACCCCATCCAATACGCCTAAATCATAGGCTTCTTTGATTTCAGCAAGATTGGCAGTGTCAATAAAGAATTTCATTTGTAAACGGTTTTGGTTATGTATGAATTTGGCTTGCAAAGTTAGCCTAATATTTTGAAAGTCGGGCAAAAAATATTTAAATGTTTTTATGACACTTAATTGTTAAAACAAAAAAGAAGCGGCATCGCACCGCTACAACCGTCTACCCTTGCTTCCTTCCGGACCTGGGGGAGTTGACAGGAGCTGGTCGTGCCGCTTGAATACAAAGGTACGTCAAAAACTTACCTTTGCAAAATCTCGGTAATAAATATCTCTAACAAGCGGCTAAGGGCTTATGAATCAAAAGAAAAAAATGGCAATATTATTGATTTGACAATAACAGAATCAAACAGTACAACAATGAAAAAGGTAATTACTATAGTTTGCATGGGCTTGATTTTAGGAGGATGTACAGTCTTCAATAAACAGCCAAAGTATGAGTTAGGAATGGAGGAGAGGGATTTTGTGAAGAAACATGATGAGGCCGTCCTTAGTAAATTAGAAGATGGTCAACGAACCTACAGGCTAGTTAGGGACGAACATTTTTATGTGTTGTTTACTTTTGAAAACGGGAAACTGATCAAGCTAGAAGAGAAGGAATTACCAAAAGCTTGGCAAGTCCCTCCCGGTCAAAACAATATAGAGGCCCAGTAAGATGGGAATGATCAGCCCAATCCTTTTAAGTACAAATTAAACTCCAAAGGGCTGCAGGTTTCGAATTCGTCTACCTCAAGATCATCATAGATTTCTTCGTCGAATTCCATGGTGGTCTTTTCTATTTTCCCATCTGGGTGGATAATCAGTTCTATTCCTGTAAAGTCCTGAGGATTGACTTGCACTAATACCTTATAATCATCAAAAGTTCTTTTGAAGTATCTTGCCAAATTAGTCATGGAAAACGAGTTGATAAGAGTACAAAGTTAAGCTAATTTTAGTAATTAAGATTAAACTGAATTTCCTTTAATTCTATGGGATTGTTCAAAGTATGGACACGGTTTTCTACTAATTATTGTATTTGCCTGAATTTTTTGGGATAAATATTTTTTTTAATATAAAATGCCTTTATATATTTGCCTATCGTAAAAATTATGAAACAAAAACATACTCAATATTGGTGGTGGCATACTCAACTTCTGAAAGCGGAAGAACAGCATGCTATTGCCTAAAATTAGAGCGTAGTAGAACCACATATAATGAGGCTTGCTGGAATTCCCAGTAAGCCTTTTTTATTTTATTTCAATGTTAACCATGAGCAAAACGCAAAATTTTAAGATCAAAACTCGCTATAAGAAGTTGCTGGCTGATACTATCACGCCAGTGAGTATTTATCTTCAGGTAAGGGATAAATTCAAAAATCCCATTCTCCTTGAAAGTTCTGATTATCATGGACAGGATAATAGTTATTCATATATATGTTTTAATCCAATGGCTACTTTTTCTTTCGATGGTCTGAAAGTCAAAGAAACCTTACCCTCAGGTGAAAAGTTGCTTTATAAGCTTGAAGAAGGAGAAAAGCTGGTGGATAATTTGAGAAGCTTTTCCAGTAAGTTTAAGGAGGAAGAAAATAATTTCAAATTTATCTCAAATGGACTTTTTGGTTACATGCAATATGATACCGTCTCCAGTTTTGAGGACATACATTTAAATAACACCCAAGCGTCAGAAATTCCACAAGCTTATTATGCGGTGTATAAGAATGTGATAGTGGTGGATCATTTCAAAAATGAACTGCACATCTTTGACCATCACATCAATGGTGAAGGTGAAGATAGTATCTCAAAAATTGAAACTCTGCTGAATAATAAAAACATACCTAGCTATTCTTTTCAGCTTGATGGACCTGAGGTGTCCAATTATACCGACAATGAATTTTTGGACATCTTGCGTCAAGGCAGGGAGCATTGCTTTAGGGGCGATGTATTTCAGATAGTGCTTTCCAGGTCTTTTACCACTGGTTTCAAAGGGGATGAATTCAATGTTTACAGGGCATTGAGGTCTGTAAATCCATCACCCTATTTGTTTTATTTTGATTATGGCTCCTACAAAGTTTTTGGAAGTTCACCAGAAGCGCAAATTGTAGTAAAGGGCAGAAAGGCTACTATTTATCCAATAGCCGGGACATTTAAAAGGACAGGTAATGATTTGGCTGATGCTGAACTGGCGACCAAGCTTTATGATGATCCAAAGGAAAACTCTGAGCATGTCATGTTGGTGGATTTGGCCAGGAATGATCTTAGCAGATCATCAGAAAAAGTAGATGTGGAAGTTTTTAAGGAAATCCAATATTATTCCCATGTCATCCATTTGGTATCTAAAGTTACTGGAGTATTGCCGGAGGAAGCCAACCCTTTACAGTTGGTGGCAGATACATTTCCTGCGGGGACTCTTTCGGGAGCACCAAAGTACAGGGCTATGGAATTAATCGATGAATTGGAAGGGACAAGTAGGAGGTTTTATGGTGGAGCGATTGGCTTCCTTGGATTTAACGGGGACTTTAACCACGCGATTTTGATTAGGTCCTTTGTTTCTGAAAACAATAAACTACGTTTCCAAGCTGGGGCTGGTGTGGTCGCCAAGTCTTCTATTGAGAGCGAGCTTCAGGAAGTTGCTAATAAACTGGAAGCCTTGAGGGTTGCGCTAAAGGCAGCTGAGGAGGTGTGATGTATGACTAAAATCAAAAGATTGAAAAATTTCAAGATTGGAAGATTATGGTAAAGATCAGCTGTTTTGAAGAGTTGGATGTTTGGAAGCACGCAGCTCAGATAGGGATTGATATCTATCGAATAGCTGATAACACCCCACTTTCTAAAGATTATAAATCAAGAGATCAGTTAATTTCAGCTGCAATTTCTATTTCAAATAACATAGCCGAGGGCTTTGAGTATAATAGCAACAAGGATTTTGTAAGGTTTCTCATTTATGCCAAAGGTTCAGCTGGAGAAGTGCGAAGCCAGGCTTATGTGTTGAATAAGGCTGCTCGGATCTCGGATGAAGATTATATTTCTCTCAGAGAGAGCCTTGTTCAGATTTCAAAGGAAATTAAAGGGTTTGTCATTTACTTAAGGGAGTTTGAAAAAAATAAAAACAAGAAGGTAGGGGATTGAATGAAGGTTAATCTTTCAATTTTACAATATTCCAATCTTACAATAATAATTAACATGAAAATATTAGTACTCGATAATTACGATTCTTTTACCTACAACCTTGTGTACATAGTACGTGAATTGGGTTTTGGGAATCAAATGGATATATACAGGAACGATAAGATATCCTTGGAAGCTGTGGATGAGTATGATAAAATTCTGCTTTCTCCGGGGCCCGGAGTTCCAGCTGATGCAGGGATTATGCCTGAATTATTAAAGAAATATGCCAACAATAAGGATATTTTGGGTGTTTGCCTTGGACATCAGGCCATTGGTGAGGCTTTTGGGTCAGGGTTGAATAATCTTACAGAGGTAGTTCACGGTGTAGCTTCTGAAGTGAAGGTCATCAAAGAAGATATGATTTTTAAGGGAGTTCCAGAGAAGTTTAAAATTGGGCGGTATCATAGTTGGGTGATCGATGAAAGTACTTTGTCCGATGAACTGGAAGTAACGGCTAAAACGCCTGATGGCCAAATAATGGCCATGAGACATAGAGATTATAAGGTCCGGGGCTTACAGTTTCACCCTGAAAGCATACTTACAGAACATGGCAAGCAAATGATTCTGAATTGGATTGAGGGATGATTTTATGCCAGTTATCGTTTATTAAGAATAAATTGAAAAACAACCACCTAAAATAAAGGAACACTGTTCCAAAGAAATATTATCATGAAAGAAATATTAAATCACCTAATTGAGCACCAAACCCTTGGAAAGGAAGAAGCTAAAGAGGTCTTGAAAAATATCACTTCTGGGCAATATAATCAAAGTCAAATAGCCGCTTTCCTTACAGTTTTTATGATGCGTAGTATTACCGTTGAAGAACTTGGTGGTTTTCGAGAGGCCATGCTAGAGCAGTGTGTTCCGGTCGAAATAGAGGAGTATGATGCCATGGATTTATGTGGTACAGGAGGAGATGGGAAAGATACATTTAATATTTCTACCCTATCTTCATTTGTGGTAGCAGGAGCAGGCCAAAATGTAGCTAAGCATGGTAATAATGGTGTTTCTTCTATCTGTGGTTCCTCCAACTTATTGGCTAACTTCGGTTATCAGTTTACCAATGATATAGATGTGATTCGTAAAAACTTGGATGAAGCAGGCATTTGCTTTTTACATGCCCCATTATTTCACCCAGCGATGAAAAATGTAGGGCCTATCAGAAAAGAATTAGGTGTAAAAACCTTTTTTAATATGCTTGGTCCAATGGTAAACCCTAGTTTTCCGAAAAAACAGCTTGTAGGGGTTTTCAGTTTGGAGCTAGCCAGGCTATATGGATACCTCTATCAGAATAACGATGTAAAATTCAGTATTCTCCATGCTTTGGATGGTTATGATGAGATTTCATTGACAGGTGATTTTAAAATGATTTCAAACAGGGGAGAAAAATTATTTGACCCTGAAAACATTGGACTGCCTAAAATTTCGGCGGAAAGTATAAAAGGAGGAGAGACCATTGAAGAATCGGCTAAAATCTTTATAGATATTCTCAAAGGAAAAGGCAGTAAGGAGCAAAATGCTGTAGTTATTGCCAATTCTGCGGCCGCACTTTATACTGCTGACCAAAAACTCAGTTTTGAAGATGCAATTGAGAGAGCAGAAGCATCCTTAAAAGGTGGTGCTGCTTTGAAAAAATTCAATGCTCTAGTGAATCCGAAAACATCTATTTCATTAGCTTAAGTAAAGAACATGAACATTTTAGATAAAATAATAGCCCACAAAAAAGAAGAGGTTGCCGAGAGGAAAAGCTTGGTGCCTACTAAATTGTTGGAAAGAAGTATATTTTTCGATAATCAGGTTGTTTCGATGAAGAAATATATTCTTCGTGAGGATAAGACAGGAATTATTGCTGAATTTAAGCGTAAATCGCCTTCGAAAGGCTTGATCAACGGGACAGCCACAGTTGAAAAAACCAGCATAGGATATATGCAGGCAGGGGCTTCCGCTTTGTCTATTTTAACTGATCAGGAGTTTTTTGGCGGAAAAAACGAAGACCTTGTTACGGCAAGGAAGTTTAACTTCTGCCCGATTCTAAGAAAAGATTTTATTGTCGATGAATACCAATTGGTAGAAGCCAAATCTATTGGAGCTGATTGTATACTATTGATTGCAGCGGCTTTGGAACCACAAAGATTGGCTGAGTTGGCTAAGTTTGCCAAATCCCTTGGACTGGAAGTGCTAATGGAAGTGCATGATGGTGAGGAACTGGAGCGATCTGTCAATCCTGATTTGGATTTGGTAGGTGTTAATAACAGAAGTCTGAAGACCTTTGATGTTTCATTGGATACCTCATATGGCCTGGTGGATAAAATCCCTGATGAGTTTGTGAAAATTTCTGAAAGTGGTATTTCTGATCCTCAGACTTTGGTTGATTTGGCTGCCGCGGGATTTAATGGTTTCTTGATTGGCGAGAACTTTATGAAATCCATTAGACCACATCAGGCGGCATTAAATTTCATGAATAAATTCAAGGACTTAAGTCCTGATTTCCATAGTCAGAAAGCATAATATTATGTTGGTGAAAGTTTGCGGGATGCGCGAGCCTGGCAATGTGTCAGAATTGTTGGATAAGGTTTCTCCTGATTTAATGGGAATGATCTTTTTTCCAAAATCTTCCCGTTATGTGGGGCTTTCAAGTCCTGAGCTGGAAGTTGCCGACGTGGCCAAAGTGGGGGTTTTTGTGAACAGGCCACTGGCAGAAGTAAAGGAGATCGTTGATCAGTTTAATCTATCTTATGTCCAGCTTCATGGAGATGAAGGGCTTGATTACGTGCAGGAATTGAAGGGGCTTACCTCAGCAGAGATCATTAAGGTTTTCAGGGTAGAAGAAAGTATTGATTGGGAGGAACTGAAAGCACTTGAACCCTTTGTGAAGTATTTTCTTTTTGATACTCAGACAAAACAGTATGGTGGTTCAGGTAAAAAGTTTGACTGGTCCATATTGGAGGATTATCCTTTAGAAAAAACATTTTTGCTGAGTGGAGGCATTGATGGAAATAATGTTAGGAAAATTAAGGAATTAGCATTGAAAGTGCCTCAGTTGGCCGGAGTGGATATTAATTCAAAGTTTGAAATCGAAGCAGCCCTTAAGGATGTTGATAAGATCAAGGCATTTGTCGAGGCTTTGAGAAGTAATTAGTTTAGTAAATAAAGCTTGCCAAAACGGCATTAGAAATAGCGTTATGATAAAAGTTGATGAAAAAGGGTTCTATGGCAAATTTGGAGGGGCATATATTCCAGAAATGCTTTACCCAAATGTTGAGGAACTCAAGAATAATTATGAGCGAATCATGGAGTCGGATGACTTCAAGAAGGAATTTCACAGCCTGCTCAAGGATTATGTTGGAAGACCTACTCCACTGTACTTTGCGGAGCGACTTTCCAATCAATATGGCGCAAAGATTTATCTGAAAAGAGAAGATCTGTGCCATACAGGGGCCCATAAGGTGAATAATACCATTGGACAGATTATCCTTGCCAAAAAACTGGGAAAAAAGAGAATTATAGCCGAGACTGGTGCTGGTCAGCATGGTGTAGCTACTGCGACTGTTTGTGCTCTTATGGGGATGGACTGTACGGTCTATATGGGTGAGATTGATATGGAGCGACAAAAGCCTAATGTGGAGCGTATGAGGATTTTAGGTGCAAAGGTAGTGCCCGCTACTTCCGGGAGTAAAACCTTAAAAGATGCTACCAATGAGGCTTTGAGGCAATGGATCAGCAATCCGGTGGATACTCATTATATTATTGGTTCTGTGGTAGGTCCACATCCCTATCCAGAGATGGTAGCCAGGTTCCAGTCAGTGATCAGCGAAGAAATCAAATACCAGTTAAAGGAAAAAGAAGGTAGGGAAAATCCTGACTTGGTAATTGCCTGTGTAGGTGGGGGAAGTAATGCTGCCGGTGCTTTTTATCATTATTATAATACTCCGGAGGTGAGACTGGCGGCCGTTGAGGCTGGAGGTCTTGGTGTTAATTCTGGGAAGTCAGCAGCTACTACAGCATTGGGGACCCCAGGGGTACTTCATGGCAGTAAAACGCTATTGATGCAGACTGAGGATGGACAAGTGATAGAGCCACATTCCATTTCAGCAGGTTTGGATTACCCTGGCATTGGGCCGGTTCATGCCCATTTATTTGATTCTGGAAGAGGGGAGTTTTATGCAGTGGATGATGAAGATGCCATGAAAGCAGGTATTGAGCTTAGCAGATTGGAAGGGATTATTCCAGCTATAGAATCAGCTCACGCACTTTCTGCATTGAAACAAATCAAATTTGATGCTTCAGATATTATTGTGGTCAATTTATCTGGTAGAGGAGACAAAGATTTGGATACCTATATCAAATGGGGAGGCTATTAGGAAGTTAGAAGTAAGAAGTACGAGGTTGGAAGTCTGATGACTGAAGCGAGTAAGAATTAGCTAATAGTGACAGTTCAACAAAAATCACCACTAACCAATAACTAAACAAAATGAACCGAATAGATCAATTATTTAAAACAAAAACGGAAGGAGTCCTTTCCATTTACTTTACCGCAGGCTTTCCCCAATTGGAGGATACTTTGTCTATTATGGAGGCTCTAGAGGCTGCTGGTGCGGATATCATTGAGATAGGAATGCCTTACTCTGATCCTGTAGCAGATGGTCCTACCATCCAAGAAAGCAATAAGGTGGCCTTGGATAATGGCATGAGCATGAAGAAGCTTTTTGAGCAGTTGAAAGATATGCGTAAAACTGTTGCTCTTCCTGTGGTTTTAATGGGGTACCTGAATCCTATCATGCAATATGGAATGGAGGCTTTCTGTAAGAAATGCCAAGAAGTTGGCGTTGATGGTTTGATTCTTCCTGATCTACCGATGCAGCAGTATTTGGATGAGTATAAGGAATTGTTTGATCAGTATGATTTGAGAAATACTTTCTTGGTTTCCCCACAAACCAGTGAAGAGCGAATTAGAGAGATCGATCAAAAATCTGACGGCTTTATCTATATGGTTTCTTCACATAGTATTACCGGAGCAAAATCAGGAATCAGCGAAGAGCAGGTAGCATACTTTGACCGAGTGAAAGCTATGGAATTAAAAAATCCACGATTGATAGGATTTGGTATTTCAGATCATGCAACCTATAGCACGGCTTCTTCCTTTAGCAATGGGGCAATAATTGGTTCAGCATTTATTAAAGTTCTTCAGAATGCGGAAAACCTTCAGCAGGATATTAAAAATTACATTCAAGCAGTTAAAAACGGATAAGCCATGATTATTCAATTAAAACCTGATATTTCTGAAAGTCAAACCGAAAGTCTTATCAATGAAATAGGTCAGATAGGTTATAAAATCACTGAAGTTAAAACTCAGGAAGGTACCTATTTAGTAGGGATAGGTAGTTCTGATTTTGATATTAGAAGGTTTGGCCATCATGAGGGGATCCAGGATATTCATATCGTTTCTGATGCCTATAAATTGGTGTCCAGAAAGTGGAAGGTAAAACCAACTTCCATTGATCTTGGTGATGGCGTATTTATCAAAGAAGGAGATATGGCCATCATGGCAGGACCTTGTTCCATAGAAACCGAGGACCAAATTGTCAAAGTAATTGACCACCTTAAAGCCAATGATATCAAGATCATGCGTGGTGGGGTTTACAAGCCAAGGAGCAGCCCTTATGCCTTTAGAGGTTTGGGAATTGATGGTCTCAAATTATGGCATAAATTAGCCAGCGAAGCAGGGATAAAAATCATTACTGAGGTGATGCAGGTTTCCCAAATTGAAGAAATGTTGGATTATGTGGATGTGTTCCAAGTAGGAGCAAGAAATACCCAGAACTTTAATTTGTTGGACGAATTGGGCAAAGTGGATAAGCCTGTGATGATCAAGCGAGGGATTTCTGGCACCATAGAAGAACTCTTGCAATCTGCTGAATATGTGTTTTCAGGAGGGAACGAGAAATTGATATTGTGTGAACGTGGAATCAGGACTTATGAAAAGGCAAGTAGAAATACCTTGGATCTGAATGCTGTTCCGATTTTGAAGGATAAGTCGCACTTGCCTGTAGTAGTTGACCCATCACACGGTATTGGTATTCGTAAGTTTGTACATCAAATGGCGCTGGCAGGTGTAATGGCTGGCGCTGACGGAATCATTTATGAGACCCATGAGGTGCCAGAAAAAGCCTATTCCGATGGGCAACAGACTTTGAACTTTGCCCAAAGTGCACAGTTGACGGATCAAATCAGGAAAATATTTGCCATGAGAAAAACATTTGACTTGTTGTAAGTCTTTGATTTTGTTTTATTAAAATGAAAAGCTACCTTTGAGCATCATGTTCGAAAATCAAGCAGTAAAATATTATAGCCATTATTATCACTTCTTCTCCAGCTGGGATTAGGTGTAGGGCTGTATGCTTTACTTTGAGGAATAAATTTGTAAGCCTAATCCATTTGGATTAGGCTTTTTTGTTTTAAACACGACTAGAGAAATAACGTAAATTTAGTAGGAACTAACCCAAATATAATATGACTGAAAAATCAGTGGATTGGGTCTTTCAAGATCCACGATTAAAAAAAATGGAGCAAGATTATGCTGCATACACCCCTGAGGATTTTGAGGTGTGGAGAATCCTTTATGAAAGGCAAATTGTCAACCTTCCCAATGCCGCTTCTCAGGCCTATTTGGATGGGGTGAAAGCAATTAATTTTGGTCCTGACCGCATAGCCAATTTTAAGGAGGTCAATCAGATTCTTGGAGATTCAACAGGTTGGGGCGTACAGGTTGTTCCGGGTTTGATTGATGATGATTTGTTCTTTGGGCTCTTGAAAAACAAGCGGTTTCCTTCTTCAACATGGTTGAGAAAAATGGAACAATTGGATTATTTGGAAGAACCTGATATGTTCCATGATGCCTTTGCTCATATGCCCATGCTGACCAACCAATCCTATGTGGATTTTTTGGAGAATCTGGGGGGGATAGCCTTGAATCATATTGAAAATAAATGGGCAGTGGAATTGCTTTCCAGAATTTACTGGTTTACCATTGAGTTTGGTCTGATCCGTGAAAATGGGGCTTTGAGAATTTATGGAGCGGGTATCCTTAGCTCGGCAGGAGAAACCAAGTTTAGCCTTTCCGATGAGCCTGCACATATCGATTATGATGTAAGGAGAATTATGCAGACGGCTTACTGGAAAGATAAATTCCAAGATAAGTACTTTGTGATTGACAGTTATGAGCAACTGTACAATTCCCTGCCAGAGATTGAACGGGTGTTATTGGAAGAATTGGAAAATTCATCTGTTGATTAATAGGAGTAAGAAATGGCGGTTTGATATAAGTTTCAAGAAATGTTCCGGAAAAGGATAAAACAGCCAAATCAAGTCAAGAATACCTTCATTTATAGGGAATATTGTTTAATTTTGATGTTCTAAAAAAATGGAGCGAATTAGCTGTGAAAAGCAATTTGAAATATTAAAAACCTAAAGTATAGACCTCAACAGATCCCTTTGGGAGTTTGAGGTCTATTTAGCTTTAAAGTAGATTGAAATAAATGGATGTAGCCATTATTAAATACAATTCCGGGAATATACAGTCTGTTTTGTACGCCATGGAAAGATTAGGGGTGAAGGCTTCACTGACTGATAATCCTGAAGAAATAAAGAAAGCAGACAAGGTGATTTTTCCCGGTCAGGGAGAAGCCAGTTCTGCCATGAAGTACCTAAAAGAAAGGAACCTGGATCAGTTGATCAAAGATTTGAAGCAGCCCTTTTTTGGTATTTGCTTGGGGCAGCAGTTACTATGCGAATATTCAGAGGAAAATGATACAAACTGCTTGGGGGTCTTTCCCATTAAGGTAAAAAAGTTTCCTCCTTTGGATAAGGTGCCGCATGTAGGCTGGAACAATCTTGAAAACCTCAAAAGCCCCTTGTTAAAGGGACTTGATGATAGTGATTATGTGTATTATGTGCATAGTTATTTTGCAGAGGTTCATCCTGAATATACCATTGCTACTACGCACTATCTTAATGATTTCAGTGCTCTTTTACATAAAGATAATTTTTATGCCATGCAGGCACATCCCGAAAAGAGTAGTCTTTCCGGAGAGAAAATATTAACTAACTTCTTGAATTTGTAATCATGGAAATCATTCCAGCTATAGATATTATCGGGGGCAAATGTGTCCGTTTGACCCAGGGAGATTATGGACAGAAAAAAGAATATGCGAGCAACCCATTAGAGGTAGCGCAGAGGTTTGAACAAGCAGGAATCCGACGCTTACATTTGGTGGATTTGGACGGAGCCAAAGCCAAGACCATCGTCAATAGGGCTGTACTTGAAAATATTACCAGCAATACCCAATTGAAAGTGGATTTTGGAGGTGGTGTTCAGTCTGATGAAACCATTCAAATGGCATTTGATGCTGGAGCAAGCCAGGTGACTGGTGGAAGTATTGCTGTTAAGAATCCTGAATTGTTCGAAGGCTGGATTAAAACCCATGGTTCAGAGAAAATTATTTTGGGGGCAGATGCGAAGGATAGAAAAATAGCCATCAGTGGTTGGGAAGAAACTACTGAGGCTGATTTGGTGGATTTTATCAAAGACTATCATGCCAAAGGAGTCAAGTATGTGATCTGTACCGATGTCGCCAAAGATGGTTTGCTTCAAGGACCCTCTGTGGATTTGTACAAGGAGATTCTTCAGGAGATTCCAGGTATTCAGTTGATTGCCAGCGGCGGTGTGGCAGAGATGAAAGACTTGGAAGAATTGGAGAAAATAGGCGTTTATGGGACAATAGTGGGGAAGGCTTTTTATGAAGGTAGAATTTCACTGGAACAATTGGCCTCATTCGTTAAATAAGAAAAATATGCTTACAAAAAGAATCATTCCCTGTTTGGATATTAAGGAGGGTAGAACTGTAAAAGGGGTTAACTTTGTTGATCTTAGGGATGCCGGTGATCCTGTGGAATTGGCCAAGGTTTATTCTGATGAGGGAGCTGATGAGCTGGTTTTTTTGGATATTACGGCGACGGTGGACAAGCGGAAGACTTTGGTGGAATTGGTGACAAGAGTGGCCAAAGCAATCAATATTCCCTTTACTGTAGGAGGAGGTATTTCTACTGTGGAGGATGTGAAAGTCCTTTTGAATGCAGGAGCGGATAAAATCAGTATTAATTCGGCAGCGGTTAAAAGGCCTGAGGTTATCAATGAGATGGCGGCTGAATTTGGGAGTCAATGTATTGTCGTGGCCATAGATACTCGAAATATTGATGGAATTGATTTTGTCCATACCCATGGAGGAAGGAAGCCAACCATCTTGAAAACCCAAGAATGGGCAAAAGAAGTGGCCGATAGAGGGGCTGGGGAGATATTATTGACCAGTATGGATCATGATGGCACCAAAGCTGGATTCGCCATTGATCTTACTAGTGAGATTTCTTCTGCTTTGAGTATCCCGGTGATTGCCTCGGGTGGGGCAGGAAATATGGAGCATTTCAAAGATGTATATACTGCAGGGAAAGCTGAAGCAGCCTTAGCAGCCAGTATTTTCCACTTTAAAGAAATAGCTATTCCTGATCTGAAATCCTATCTCTCTGGAGAAGGGGTAAGTACCAGACTTTAAATAAAACAGAAAATAAAACGCGGGGCTTTTTATCAGAGCTCAATATATAATGGAGAATTTAAAAATCGATTTTGAAAAGGTAAACGGATTGGTGCCAGCAGTTATTCAAGATGCCAACACCAATAAGGTGTTGATGCTGGGCTATATGAATGAGGAGGCCTTAAAGCATACCCAAGAAAGTGGAAAGGTGACTTTTTTTAGCCGTACAAAACAAAGACTTTGGACCAAGGGTGAAACCTCTGGTAATTTCTTGAATGTAAAAGATATCAAGGTGGATTGTGACAATGATACCTTATTGATTTTTGTGGATCCTGTTGGGCCAGTTTGCCATACTGGAGCAGATACCTGCTTTGATGAGAAAAATTCCTCTAAAACTGCTTTTATAGACCACCTACGAGGCATCATCAAGGATAGGAAAAACAATCCAAGTGATCAATCCTATACTGCTTCACTTTTTGCCAAGGGAATCAATAAAGTTGCCCAAAAAGTAGGCGAGGAAGCGGTGGAAATTGTTATTGAAGCCAAGGACGATAATAAGGATCTTTTTATGGGAGAAGCGGCTGATTTACTCTTCCATTATTTGGTGCTATTGGAGGCCAAAGGATATGAGCTGGATGAGGTGATGGATGTGTTGATCAAAAGACATCAGAAATAGTGAACTGATCTATATTATATATTATTGAACCTGTCAAACCACAGATTTACACGTATGGACACAGATGATTAGTTTTTGTTTATCCAGTAAATCTGTGGTTTGTTTTTTTGACTTGATTATTTTATAAACTTTTTGCAGTATTAGAGACTTTTAATGAGGTAGGTATAGAATGCTCTAATAGTATCTAAATAGCTTATTTTTAGACTAATACCCATTGGTACAGGTGAATGAAATACCATCTGTGTTTATCCTATTTATCTGAGATTAAAATCAATAAGCAGGAAACTCCTTTTTAAGTCCCTCAAAATCATCGATCATCAACCAGCTAGGTTGTTTTACCAATCTTCGGTCAGCAGGAGGGAAAGTACCATTGCTGATATGGTAAATGGCAGCATTTAGCCTAGGGTCTTCAAGATCTCCCCAGTTTTTGCTGACTTCATCTGTGGCCTGAAAATCTACCGGAAAACCCTCAAAATATTCCGCTTTGCCGTCTGCATTGGCAGTGGAGAAAGTTATGGGTACAAGTTCAATATTGTGTTTTTTGAGCATTTTGTTGAAGTCTGAAACGGGGAAAGCACCTACTGGTTTACCATAAGTATTGCTACCTATCAAATAAACATCCATATAAGGGGTGAGGCAATTAATGGTCAATTCACTCGCAGAGGCTGAGCCTCCCGAGGTGATGAAGTAAATCCTGTCCAAGCTAATGCCACCTGACTTTTTGAAATTCGTGGCATTGTCATATTTGGTCTTATTGTGATTATGCTGATTGGTATACATGGTCATCCCATCAGCACTATTGGGAACAAGACTATTCATTATTTGCTCAGCCACATCGACCGATCCACCGCCATTATATCTAAGATCAATGATCAATTCATCGATGTTTTGTTCCTCAAAATAAGCCAGGGTCTCTTCTACCTCAAGACTTTTGATGGGGGATTGGCCAGCTGTGGCTTTAAAACTGTTGTACACCCAATAGCCGATTCTTTTTCCAGCATTTTCATAGATGTTTTGATAGAGTACAGAATTGGCTTGATAGGCTTCTTTGGTGATGGTCCGTGTCGTGATACTTCCATCTGGAAGCTCAAAGGTGAAACTATTGCTCACGCCACTTTCCCCTGGGCCAAGTTGGAAGTCATAACCATTTCCGACTTTGTAACTTGGAACTGGTTTTCCATTTATTTCTAATACTTTCCAGCCTCTTTGCCAGCCATCCATTCCTGCTGGGGATTCATTATACACAAATGCCAAATATAGGTTTTCTTCCGCGTCAAGTGCCCATCCAAAGCCATGACCGCTATTTTGGCCAGTAAAGGCTCTGTCAAAATCTTCAGGAGTTGTAATATAGGACCATCGGTCGAGAGGCTTGTATTTTAACCTTTCCAAATAGCCTTGTAAAGACTCTGAACGGTCAAGGGAAAATTGCTCAGGAAGTTCTTTGTTCCAAAAATACCATTCATGCATGCTGGCAAAAATGGCTGTTTTTGCGGTGTCTTCAATATATACTGGGTCATCAATCTCATTACAGGATGACAGTGCATAAAATAACACCATTGCTAGCGAAAAAAACTTGATCGACTTATAGAGAACTCTTTTCATAACTATGGACTATGCTAGTATAAACGTAATGTTCTTATTGCTTGGTTTAATTAAACCCCTAAGATAAAGGATTGTTAAATTTTAGAATAATATACAAAAGTTAAAACCACATTAGACCTTTCGGTGTTAATAATAGAGCTAAGCAAAAACGATTATGGAAAAAACAGCAGCCAAGAAAACGACCAAGGTGGACAAAAGAGCCAAGCTCATTGAACAGTTTAAAAATCATGTGCTGGAAAATGGAAAAGAGCCCGTTTCTGTTTTTAAATTTACCCAGTCCTTGAAAATGAAGGAGGTGGATTTTTATGCTTTCTTCTCGAGCTTTACAGGAATAAAAAGAGCGATTTGGCAGACTTTTTTTAAAGAAACGATCACCATTCTAAATAACCAGGAGGTTTATCAAGAGTATAGCGGTCGAGAAAAGCTTTTGGCATTTTTTTACACTTGGATAGAGGAGCTGAAGAACAATAGAAGTTATTTGCTGACCTTATATGGTACAGATAAGTTTCCTAAAAGCAGTTTGCCACAAGAGTTGGGAGGCTTTAGACAGGATTTTAAAGAATATATAAATGAGATTCTTCAGGCTGGAGAAGAAACGGAGGAAATAGCATCTAGACCATATATCAGTGAAAAGTATGATGAGGCACTTTGGTTACAGGTGCTTTTTATATTTAGATTTTGGATCAAGGATCATTCTGAAGGTTTTGAAAAAACCGATGAGGCTATAGAGAAATCAGTCAACCTAGCTTTTGATTTGATGGGCAAAAGTGCCTTGGATACCTTTATTGATTTTGCCAAGTTTCTTCACCAGTCCAGATAAATAATGAGAGAAAAAGGGAAAGAGCAAAGACAGATACCTGTCGGAAAGGTCCAACGTGCCGCAAAATTTATCAGCACGGGCGCTAAGGTTGGTGGGAACTATGTTAAACACTATGCCAAAAAAATAGCAGATCCGAAACTTTCCAGAGAGGAATTGGACAATGACAACGCCACCGATATTTATGATTCTTTGAGCCAACTTAAGGGAAGTGCACTCAAGGTGGCTCAAATGATGTCCATGGATAGGAATATGCTTCCTAGGGCATATCAGGAAAGGTTTTCTATGGCCCAATATAGCGCTCCTCCATTATCATATCCTTTGGTGGTGAAGACCTTTCAAAGGTACTTTGGTAAAACTCCAGATGTTTTATTTGACCAATTTACCAGGTCAGCTGTCAATGCGGCCTCTATAGGTCAGGTGCATCAGGCTGTATTAAAAGACAAGAAGTTGGCAGTGAAAATCCAGTATCCTGGTGTTGCGGACAGTATAAGTTCTGATTTGAAATTGGTAAGGCCTTTTGCCTTACGTTTATTGAATATCAGTGATAAGGAATTGAGCCATTATTTGGGGGAAGTAGAGGAAAGGTTAGTGGAGGAGACTGATTATGAGTTGGAAGTAAAAAGATCAAAAGAAATTTCTGCTGAATGTGCCCATATTCCCAATTTGGCCTTTCCTCAATACTATGAGGAGTTAAGTTGTGAAAGAGTGATTACCATGGATTGGTTGGCAGGAAATCATATCAAAGAATGGCTCCAAAACAATCCTAGTCAAGATGATAGAAATACAATAGGTCAGGCATTATGGGATTTCTACCATCATCAAGTACATGAGTTGAAGCAGGTGCATGCAGATCCTCATCCAGGTAATTTTATCATTCTGGAAAATGGAAAGCTTGGGATAATTGACTTCGGATGCGTAAAGGTTATACCAGTGGACTTTTATCAAGGTTATTTTAGTCTCATAAAGAAAGAATTGGTCGCCAATCAAGAAGAATTGGATAAGATTTTTTTTAGCCTTGAATTTATTTCTGACCAAGATACGGAGGAAGAGAAAAGATTCTTTAAATCGATTTTCAAGGAGATGATTTCATTGATTGGTAAGCCATTTCATGAAGAGCGCTTTGATTTTGCTGACAATAATTACTTTGATCAGATTTATGAATTGAGCGATAGAGTTTCCAATGATAAAATGTTTAAAAAATCCAGACAAGCCAGGGGCTCCAGACATGGTTTATATGTGAATAGAACTTATTTTGGCTTGTATAGCTTATTGAACCAATTGGGTGCAAAAGTTAATACAACTAAGCCGGATTGGTTATTATAGCGTTAAAAATGAAAAGGCCAGTAAATTTATTATTTGCTGGCCTTTATTTATTGAAAAGAAACTACTGTTTATAGGTTACTCTATAGATACAGCCAGCCATATCGTCAGAGATTAGCAAGCTTCCATCAGGTAGTTCTTGAACATCTACAGGCCTGCCCCAAACTTCTTGGCTTTCATCATCAAGCCAACCTGAAGCAAAGTCAGTTTCTCCACTTACTTCATTTCCATCGAGTTGTACATTGCTCACCACATAGCCTGATTTTTTGCTTCGGTTCCAAGAACCATGTTTGGCTATGAAAATAGATTTGCTATATGATGCTGGAAATAAATCTCCTTTATAAAAACGCATGCCCAGTGGTGCTACATGAGGGCCTAGTTTGGCTTTCGGAGCCTCATAAGCGGATTGTGCTTCTCCTGCATCCCCAAATTCAGGGTCTTTAACATCTCCTGCATGCCAATAAGGATAACCAAAATGCTGCCCAGTTTCAGTGATCTCATTTAATTCACATTCAGGAATATTATCTCCCATTTGGTCACGGCCATTGTCTGTAAACCAAAGGTTTTTGGTGTCCGGATGGAAATCAAAACCTACTGAATTTCTCACCCCGTGTGCTACAATTTCCGGTTCTATAGAAGTAGCATTTACATCGATTCTGGTGATGGTCGCAAAAATGTCTTCCTCAGGGTCGCATATATTACACGGAGCCCCTACAGGTACATATAATTTTCCATCAGGGCCAAAGTCAATAAATTTCCACCCATGATGCCCTTCGGTAGGATAGCCATCATAGACCACTTCAAAGCTTGGATTGGCAAGGTTGTTTTTGACGTCTGGAAATTTTAGGATCCTACTGATCTCAGCTACATAGAGGTCTCCATCCTTATAAGCTACTCCGTTTGGAGAGTTTAAGTCTTCAGCAAGTGTATATCGGTAATTGGCTTTGCCATCTCCATCCTCATCGATTAAGGCATATACCTGTTTTTCCTGACGATTACCTACAAAGACAATTCCTTCCTCACTTATCGCCATAGACCTGGCATTTGGGACATTTTCCGCCCAAACCTCAATGGAAAAGTTTTCAGGTAACTGTATAGTTTCCAGTTTTACTTCAGCAGAGTCTTTTGAAATGTCAGTCCTATTAGCACTATCCACGGCTTCAATAGGTTGAAGTTTGTTTTCATCAGCAGAGCAGGAAAACAATAAACCAAGGGCCAAAGCCCCTAAAATGGATTTTTGATAGATCATAAGTTAGTATGCTATTTGTCCAATAATACTACAAGTTAACAAATTGCTGAAATTTTTCCTGAGATTGATATATAAGCGGGAGAATGCTTATTTTTGCAGCATGTTATCCATCAATAATTTATCGTATTATATCGGCGGCAGGGCTTTGTATGAAAATGCATCTCTGCATATTAAACCAAAGGATAAAATGGGCCTCGTGGGGCTAAACGGTACAGGTAAATCCACCTTACTGAAAATTATCAATGGTGATTATCAGCCAAGTAAAGGAGAAATTCAAAAAGCTAAGGATTGTACCATTGGTTTTTTGAATCAGGATTTGCTTTCCTATCAGTCTGAAGACAGTATCTTGGATGTTGCCTTGGAGGCTTTTAAGGAGACATTGAAGCTTCAGGATGAAATCGATGCTGTACTGAAGCAGATGGAGACAGATTACTCGGAAGAGATCATCAATAAATTGGCCCATTTGCAAGAGCGTTTTGAGGCCAATGAAGGTTATAGCATTAAAGCAAAAGCCGAAGAAGTATTGGAGGGGATTGGTTTTTCCACTGAAGACCTGCAAAGACCTCTGAAGACTTTTTCTGGAGGGTGGAGGATGCGTGTGATGTTGGCCAAATTACTTTTGGAAAAGCCTTCGCTGCTGATGTTGGATGAGCCTACTAACCACTTGGATCTTCCATCCATACAATGGGTGGAAAATTATCTAAAAACATATGAAGGAGCGGTAATTGTAGTGTCTCACGATCAAACATTTTTGGATAATTGTATTGAGACTACAGTGGAGGTTTCACGTCAAAGTTTGACGCCTTATGCCGGTAATTATTCTTTCTATAAAAAAGAAAAAGTAGAAAGAGAAGAGATTCAGCAGAATGCCTATGAGAATCAGCAAAAAATGATAAAGGATACGGAAAAGTTTATCGAACGTTTCCGGGCAAAGGCTTCTAAATCCAATCAGGTTCAGTCTAGGGTGAAGGCTTTGGAAAGATTGGAAAAGGTCAATGAAGTAATCAGTGATGAGATTGCGGTGAATTTCAAGTTTAAATTTTCAAAGCAATCTGGTAGAGACGTGATCACCTTGGAACATGTCTCAAAGGCTTATGGAGATGTAAGAATTCTTGAAAATTCTACTGCGAGAATTGAAAGAGGAGATAAGATTGCCTTGATAGGTGCCAATGGTAAGGGAAAGTCAACTTTATTGCGTATAATCGATGGAACGGAACCCATAGAAGGGAAGAGAAGTGAGGGGTATAATGTGATCAAATCGTTCTTTGCCCAACACCAGTTGGAGGCTTTGAATGTTAATAATGAGATTTTGCAGGAAATGCTGCAAGCTGGCAGTGATAAGTCAGAGACTGAGTTGAGGAATGTATTGGGCTGCTTTTTGTTTACAAATGATGATGTGTTCAAAAAGATAAAAGTACTATCGGGAGGTGAAAAGTCAAGGGTTGCTTTGGCGAAGACCTTAATTTCCGAGTCTAATTTTCTTCTATTGGATGAACCTACCAACCACCTGGATATGCAATCGGTAAACATTCTGATACAGGCATTGCAGCAGTTTGAAGGAACCTTTATTACGGTTTCTCACGACAGACATTTTATCAAGGGGGTGGCCAACAAAATTTGGTATATCGAGGACCATCAGATAAGGGAGTATTTGGGGACTTATGATGAGTATACTTATTGGCGTTCACAGCAGGAAGCCAATACCGCTCCCGTCCAAAATACGAAAAAGGAAAAAACAGCCAAGCCAAAGGTGGTTAGGAATGACAATGAGTTAAACCAAGTAAAGAAAGATATTAAAAAGAAAGAGCGCGAACTGGAAGATGTGGAGGCTGATATCATGAGACTTGAGGAAAAGAAAGCAGATTTGGAGGTGAAACTGGCTGATCCAGAGGTCTTTCAAGATGAGGGGAAATTAAAGGATATCAATGCTGCGTATGAAGCTTTAAGAAAGAAGGAAAGTAAATTGAATAAAAGCTGGGAAAGATTAGCGGCGGAAATAGAAAATCTCCAAGGTGTTCTTTCGTAAGTTAAATGCCAATGGATTTAAGTATATGCCAAGTCTCTCCAAAAGACTTGGCATTATTTTTTATATTGCTATGTGGTTTTTGAATATAAATAAGTTTAAGCTTGGTATGTATAAAAGATTGTTCATCTTGTTTTTTCTGTTTCCATTTTGCATCAAAGCACAGGAGGTTTTAGAGGACAAGGTTTATGAGGCTAATATTAAGTCAGTTCAGCTTTATAAAAAGGGGGCTGGCATAGGAGCACAAATGAATGCTCCGGTGATACCGTTGGGAAGTGCAGGTCTTGTTTTGGAATTCGATGATTTGGCTTTTGAGCCTGACAGGTATTCTGCTACTTTGATTCATTGTGACTCGGATTGGACTTCCTCTGGTTTAAAGTCTGCAGATTATATTAGGCAGTATAATGAGTTTAATGTGAATATTTACGAGTACTCCATAAACACCAGGGTGCCTTATATTCATTTTACTTTTGATGTTCCATTGGTGACCAAATCAGGGAATTATTTATTGAAGGTTTATCGAAATAGGAACAAGGATGAAGTGATATTGACCAAGCGCTTTATGGTTTATGATGATCAGGTGAAAGTCGGTGCGGTCCTCATGCCTCCCAATCAAACTGCAGAGCGGAGGACTGGCCAGCAGATAGATATTAAGGTCAATTATGCTGGCAGGGAGTTGGTTGATCCTGCTAGGACTGTAAAGGTGATAGTGCGTCAAAACAGGCGCTGGGATAATGTCAAGATAGGTTCCAAGCCAACATTTATTAGAGATGATCGAAGTGTTTTGGAATACCAGTTTTTCAATGGAGAGAATATTTTCGATGCAGGGAATGAATTTCGATTTGTGGACTTGAGGTATGTACGGACTAATGGGAGAAATGTGGCCTCAGTGAGGATGGAAGATGATGTGGTTTATGCAGAAACTGCAGTGGTTAGCCCGAGGGAGCAAACAAGTTATTTAGAGTATTTGGACCTGAACGGTCAATATATCATTGAGAATATGGAACGGGGTAATCCGAAACTGGAAAGTGAATATGTCTTGGTAAACTTTAAGGCACAAATGGAAAATATAGAAGGGGAACCTTATATTTTCGGAGCTATGAGCGACTGGGGTAGAGCAGAAGCCGCGAAAATGAGCTATGATATCCAAGAGGGGATGTACCAAAGTAGTTTTTTGCTTAAACAGGGGTGGTATGATTTCCTTTTGGCAATAAAAAATGGAGACCAATGGGATACCTTGTCCATAGAAGGAAGCCATTTTCAGACCGAAAACGAATATGATGTCTTGGTTTATTATAGGGATTTTGGTTCAAGGTATGATGAGCTTTTGGGCTATATCTCTGTTAATGCCAACAAAAAGAGATTTTAAAAATATATTGGTTAGGATGTAGCCTTCTTGTATTGTGCATCTAATAAGGCTTGATCAATAAAAAAGCCCTGATGAAACCAGGGCTTTTTTATTTTTTAGTCTTCGCTTTCTTCCTCATCCTGTGATGAGGCATCCTGCTGTTTAGATTTATAAGGGATAAATCCCTCTCTCTTGAACTTGTAGGCTTCAGTACGCTGACTAGGGGAATTATTGGCAAGGTCTAACATGCCAAAGCCCTTATGGGTAAATGCTCCCAGTCCGCACTTGAATACGAAGTCCTGAACTTCATGGGCTGCATATAAAGTAAATGGCAGGGTGTAACCTCTTACCTCATATTTGACATCCATGTCGTACACTGAGTAAATCCTAGCAAATTTCTTTTGCTGTTCCTTCAGCTTATTTACATAATTCATGTCAGGAACCACTTGGAACTTGTAGAAAGATTCCATTTGTTCTTGCGTGTACCATCCTGAACGTTCCATTCTTGTCAAGGTAGATTCATAAAGCAAATCAGAGAATTCATCCGTATCTGGATTGATGAATCGCTTACCTGAATCGTCATTGAAAGTAGGTGTTAACAGTACCAATGGAGAGATACAAACGAACTTGTTTGAAGGCTCCAATTCTGGTTCCGCTTCCTTTTCGGTGTACTCAGGCGAGATGATGAGATTTCCTAACTCAATTTTTGGCGTTTTAAACACTTGCTCTAGCAAATAGTCAAGGAAGTCTTCATTGGGTGATGAAAGCACTAGGGTAACTAAGCTTGAGTAATAATGTAAGCCACTTCTACTTACTTTGGTCTGTCCTTTTAGACCAGAGAAATTGAAGTAATTGTAGTTGAAAAACTCTTCACGTCCTCCTTTTACAATTAGACCTTTAAGGAATTGGGCCAAAATGTACTGATGGTGAAAGGGTAAATAAGCGCCTTTGTTTTTTAAGGAAAATATTAATCTTATTCTCACGGCATTAAAAATGAAAAGTTAAACAATATTTAATGTTTAAGATTACTATATATATACCAACGCGGTAGTAATCCATATGTTGGCAAAACTACAATAAAATTCTGAATAATGTTAAACATTGAATCTAAAATGCATGATATCACCGTCTTGAACCACGTAATCCTTACCTTCTATGGCAATTTTTCCGTTTTCACGACAAGCTGCTTCAGATTTGAATTTCTCGTAATCGGCTAATTTGATAACTTCGGATTTGATAAATCCTCTTTCAAAATCAGTGTGAATTACACCTGCGGCAGCTGGTGCTTTCCATCCTTTTTGGATGGTCCATGCCCTAACTTCTTGAACACCAGCAGTGAAGTAGGTGATCAGGTTGAGTAGGGAGTAGGCGCCCCTAATAAGTTTGTTAAGTCCGCTTTCCTCAAGTCCATATTCACCTAGGAACATTTCCTTTTCTTCAGGATCATCAAACTCAGCTATTTGGGATTCAATGGCTGCACAAAGGGTGATGACTTCCGCATTTTCATCTTTTACATTTTCCTTTAAATTTTCCACATGTTCATTGCCAGTAAGGATACTGGCCTCGTCTACATTGGCTACATAAAGTACCGGTTTAATGGTCAGTAAGTGAATGTCCTGTATGGCCTCCAAGTCTTCTTTTTCGACCTCAATGGCACGGGCGTTTTTTCCTTCCTGCAGTCCTATTTTGAAGATATTTAATATCTCAAGGTGTTTTTTCGCTTTTGCGTCTCCTGACTTGGCTATTTTTTCCAGTCTTTGAATCTTCTTTTCTACTGATTCGAGGTCTTTAAGCTGCAATTCCGTATCGATGACTTCTTTGTCAAATATTGGATCAACATTACCTGCTACGTGGACTACATTATCATCATTGAAGCAACGGATCACGTGAACGATAGCGTCTACCTCTCGGATATTTGCGAGGAATTTGTTACCAAGACCTTCGCCTTTACTTGCTCCCTTTACCAAACCCGCAATATCTACAAATTCAATAACCGTTGGTAGTACCCTTTGAGGATTTACCAAAGCTTCCAAAATCTGTAGTCTTTCATCAGGGACAGTAACTACCCCGACATTAGGCTCAATAGTACAAAACGGAAAGTTGGCTGCTTCTGCCTTTGCACTGGAAAGTGCATTGAATAAAGTTGATTTTCCTACGTTGGGCAAACCAACGATACCACACTGTAATGCCATTTATTTTTTATCTGTTAATTCCTAAATATGCGGTATTGTTTATACCCCTTGTAGAATTCCTGAAATGAAACTCGAAAGATGGTGTAAACGGGGATTGCAAATATCATTCCCATGATACCGCCGACTTTTGCTCCCGCAAAGATAATAACAAAAATTTCAAGTGGGTGTGCTTTTACTGATTTAGAGAAAATTAAGGGTTGCAAAATGATGTTATCAGTCAGTTGAACTACCAAAAATACACTTAAGATCTTAATAATAAAGAAGGTCATCTCTGATGTGCCAACAAAGTCACCTGTGGAAAGGCCTACCAAAACACCAAATGTGGCGCCCAAAAGTGGGCCAGCATATGGGATCAGGTTAGCCACAGCAGCAAAAATCCCAATGGTCAGTGCATATTTGACATTGGCCAAGGACAATCCGACAGAGGCCACCGTGAAAATGGAGGTCATCTGGATCAATAAGCCCAAAAGATAATTGGATAGCAGTCTTTCTACTTTATGGAATGTCGCTACTGATAGCTCAAAATATTTGTTGGGAACCTGGTTAATAATGTTTCTTCTAAGCAAGCCGTTTTCTAACAGTAAAAAAAAAGAAATAAATACGACAGCCATCAATGTGATCAATAAAGAGCTGGTGGTATTGATAATACCATTTAGAAAACCCTGGAAATTCACTTCCCTCAAACTGGAGAACATGGTGTTTTTAAACTGCTGAAAAAGAAAGCCAGGGTTGTCAGCCATTAGGTTTAGTTTGATTAAGAAAGCTTCCACTTTGTCAATTGGCTCTTGAATTTGTTCGTAGAGAAACTGTACGTCTATATTTTGAATGGTTTCAATTTGCACAGCGACTAATGGAACAAAAAGTAGTGAAATCAAGAATAAGACCAAGCCGATCGTAGCGAAGGAACAAATGATCGCCAACCAGCGCGGCAAGTGTTGGCCTAAAAGATGGACGCTGTTGATCCTGTTAGTTAAAGGGCGTAGGGCCGCAGCTATAACCAAGGAGATGATAAAGTAAAAGGCTATATTGGAGAAATACCAACCTAGGGTAAGGATGGTCAATATGATCGCCAATAGCCAAATAACTAATTTCTGCATATAGTAAAAATAGGAAAGAGACTGTACCAATTCCACAAAGAATCAAATAATTTTTGACTCATATAAGTTTTGCCTGTGCAGAGCAGGCCGATGAATTGTTACAGTCTCTTTAGTTTTTTTGAAGGGATTAATCCCATTTCAAATCATCACCGAAATTATCTTCCGTACTTGTTTCAGCTTCTACTTCGTATTGAGAGAAATCGAAATCTGGCATTAATTCAGTTTTAACGTGGTCAACAGTATCCTGTAGCGCGTCAACAAATTTCGTAAAGTCTTCTTTATACAAGAAGATTTTGTGCTTTTCGTAAACGAAATTGTCATCTCTTACCTTTCTTTTGCTTTCTGTAATAGTAAGGTAATAATCATTAGACCTGGTTGACTTTACGTCGAAAAAGTAAGTTCTTTTACCTGCTTTTACTTTTCTTGAGAAAATCTCCTCTCTGTCGTGTCCTTTATTCTCTTCCACTTTCCAAAATTTTTAATTACTTATTTCAAGGATTTATAATACAGATGACAAGTTAAATCAATTAACAATTTAAATTCAAGGGCTTGGGAGGTTTTTTTTTGAATTAAGGGTTGTTTTTTCTCTAAAAGGTTAATAATCAATCTTTTTTTTTGAAGAATAGGTAAAAAAAAAGAGTGGGCTAAACCACTCTTAAATTTTATTCTGCGTGCAGGTATTGCTTTTTGGCTAGCAGCTCCTCCTCGGATTCTGGATGATCAGGATCATCCACGCAGCAGTCCACAGGGCATACAGCTGCACATTGTGGTTCTTCATGGAATCCGGTACATTCTGTACATTTTCCAGTTACGATATAGTAGAACTCATCAGATACAGGTTCTTGAGGTTCGTTTGCATCCACTACAGATCCGTCTTCTAATTTTACCTCGCTGAGTTCGGTACCCCCGCCCCAAGTCCACTCAATGCCTCCTTCATAGATAGCAGTGTTAGGGCATTCAGGTTCACATGCACCACAGTTGATGCATTCGTCGGTTATCATTATTGCCATTATAATCTCCTTTTTTAAATTCTAGTTCAAAATTAAGAAGCATATGACAATATACCAATATAAAAAATACACTGCTAAATAATTTATAATGAATCTAGCTTATTATTGCATTATTCACTTTTTAATTTCAAAATAAATATCTTTGTGCCCTCAGACAAAAATCAGAATGAAATGACCCTCCAAGAGAGAATCAATGCCTTTGTTGCTTTAGGAAAGAGAATAGCTGAATTGCCAAAATATGAGCTGGATGAATTGGCATTCAGAGCTGAAAACAATAATAATTGGTTTACTCCTGATCAGGTAAAGCTGGCATTGCAGGCTTTGGTAGAGATGTTGGATGAAAAGGTGCTGAATGAGTGGATGGGAAAATATGAGATAGCTGACCAGGTTCAGTCCAAGAAAGTAGGTGTGATGATGGCAGGTAATATTCCTGCTGTTGGTTTTCATGATTTGATGGTGGTCCTGCTTACAGGGCATGTTGCTCATGTCAAATTGAGCTCTTCTGATCAAGTGCTGATGAAGTGGTTGGTAAAGGAATTGTCTGAACTAGCGCCAGAACTAGCCGCTAAAGTGGTTTTTGAGGAGATGCTCAAAGGTATGGAGGCATATATTGCCACTGGAAGTGATAACTCTGCCAGGTATTTTGAATACTACTTTGGTAAGTATCCAAGTGTCATAAGGAAAAACAGAAGCTCGGTGGCTGTCCTTGACGGTACTGAGTCCATCCTTGATTATAGGGAGCTGGCCAAGGATATTTTTCAGTATTATGGATTGGGATGCAGGAATGTCTCAAAGATTTTTCTGCCAGAGGAGCAGCAGCTACAAGGATTTCTGGAGGCGATTGAGGGCTATCACTTTATGTTGAGCCATCATAAGTATCTTAACAATTACGATTATAATAAGTCCATTTATTTGGTGAACGGTGAGCCTCATTTGGATAATGGTTTTTTGCTTTGTAAGCAAAGTGAGGAGTTGGTTTCTCCAATTGCTGTGCTTTATTATGAGGTTTATAAGGATAAGGGAGAGTTGGATCAAAAAATAGAAGCCCGAAAGGAAAAAATTCAGTGTATTGTAAGCAAAGGGGGCTGGTATCCTTCAAGTTTTGAATTTGGCCAAGCTCAGAAACCATCAGTGGGAGATTATGCAGATCATGTGGATACGGTTGCTTTTTTGATGGAGTTATAATTTCAATCCCTTTTGGGTTTTATAGTGTTGAATGATGCAATTCTTGGCCAAAGCCATTATATTAAGTATCATAAACTTTTATAAAAATAAACCCGAATGCATTGTTGAAAAATCAGAAGGGATTTTCGTTTCCGACACCATTTGACCTGGCACTAGTGCTTTCTATCATCAGTATTGTGTGGGCGGTGGTCCTTACCAAGCCCGGTGATGATCGTTTTTTGAGTTATTTATGGCAGGTTTTGGTCTATTGGAAAGATGGTTTTTGGGGGCTTTTGGAGTTTACGCTTCAGATGGTTTTGATATTGGTTTTCGGTCATGCTCTGGCGATATCCAAACCTGTTTCAGGTGTGCTTGATCAAATTGCTACTGGTGTAAAAAGCAATACCCATGCGGTGATGATTACCGGTACTTCGACTTTATTAGCAGGGTATTTGAATTGGGGATTTGGGTTGATATTGGGGGCGATTTTGGCCAGAAGAATTGGTGAACAGGCTGCTCTCAAGCAGTTGAAAATCAATTATCCGCTAGTAGCTGCATCAGGTTACTTGGGTATGCTAGTTTGGCATGGAGGGTTTTCTGGTTCTGCTCCCCTAAAGGTAGCTGAAAAAGGACATTTTTTGGAAGGAGAAATAGGGGTGATACCGGTGTCAGAGACGATTCTAAGTGCTTTTAATTTTCAGGTTAACTTTTGGTTGATATTAGCGCTTCTGGTTGGGTTGTGGTTTTTGTCAAAGAAAAAGTATGTTTATAAGCCAATGGGAGAGTTGAAGGAAAAGAAAGCTGAATTTCGAGGGGAAGATATGTTGGGTTTGGTCGTAGGGGCTGTCATATGTGTTTTAGCGATCGGTGAGTTTTGGTTTAGTGCCAAGTTGAGTTTTGATTTTATCAGTCTCAATTATGTCAATTTTTCCCTTTTGGGCTTGGGCTTAATGCTTCATCGAAGCATCAAAAATTATGTTGGAGCCATTGAGCTGGCCATGAAGGGAGCTACTGGGATTGTTTTACAGTTTCCTTTTTATGCAGGCATATTAGGTGTTTTTAGATCATCAGGTTTGCTTGTTATGATAGCTGGTTTTTTTGTGGAGATATCTACTCCGGAGAGTTTTCCGGTGTTGACTTTTTTCAGTGCTACCTTGATTAATTTTTTCGTTCCTTCAGGTGGAGGACAGTGGGCCGTTCAGGGGCCGGTCATTGTAGAAGCTGCTTCACAAATGGGACTTTCGGTTCCTAAAATGGTCATGGTCATGGCATATGGCGATCAGTTGACCAATATGTTGCAGCCCTTTTGGGCTTTGCCATTACTGGCGATAACAGGGGTGGCTCCCAAGGATTTGTTGAGGTATACGCTTTGTTTTTTTCTGCTTGGTCTATGTGTTTTGCTTTTAGCGATAAAATGGGGCTTTTGAATTACTGCTAATGGGATAAATACCTGTTTAGAAACTAATAAGGGGTTATTTTAAACCCTTATAAATAAGTAACAATACTTAGGTTTTACTTCTCTTTTTCGCCTAAAACTGTATCTTTGCCAACGATTTAAATGAAATCAAGTTATCACTAAAATAATTCATTTCAAATGGCATTTGATATAGAAATGATCAAGGCAGTGTATGCGAAATATCCTGAGCGTATCGCAGCTGCCAGGAAGGTGGTGGGTAAACCACTTACTTTAGCAGAGAAAATACTTTACGCTCACCTTTGGGAAGGAGATGCTACAGAGAGCTTTGAGAGAGGAAAATCTTATGTGGACTTTGCTCCAGATAGGGTTGCCATGCAGGATGCAACTGCGCAGATGGCGCTTTTGCAGTTTATGCAGGCAGGTAAAGATAAAGTGGCAGTTCCTTCTACTGCCCACTGTGATCACCTGATCTTGGCCCAAAATGGTGCAAAAGACGATTTGAAGAGTTCCCTTACCGCAAGTGGTGAAGTGTTTAACTTTTTGGAGTCAGTTTCTAATAAATACGGAATTGGTTTCTGGAAGCCAGGTGCAGGTATTATTCACCAAGTAGTTCTTGAAAACTATGCTTTTCCAGGAGGGATGATGATCGGTACCGATTCGCATACTGTAAATGCTGGTGGTCTAGGTATGGTAGCCATCGGTGTAGGTGGTGCAGATGCTGTGGACGTAATGGCAGGTATGGCTTGGGAATTGAAGTTTCCTAAATTGATAGGAGTGAAGTTGACTGGTAAAATGAACGGTTGGACTTCTGCCAAAGATGTAATCTTGAAAGTTGCTGGTATTCTTACTGTTAAAGGTGGTACTGGTTGCATCGTTGAATACTTCGGCGAAGGTGCTCAATCACTTTCTGCTACTGGCAAAGGTACCATTTGTAATATGGGGGCTGAAATCGGGGCGACTACTTCTACTTTCGGTTATGACGAATCTATGGAGCGTTATTTGAAAGCAACTGATAGAGCGG
This sequence comes from Echinicola marina, assembly GCF_020463795.1. Taxonomy (NCBI): domain Bacteria; kingdom Pseudomonadati; phylum Bacteroidota; class Cytophagia; order Cytophagales; family Cyclobacteriaceae; genus Echinicola; species Echinicola marina. The sequence goes on from NZ_CP080025.1 coordinate 3,047,220, forward strand.
ATGTAGCTGAATTGGCCAATGGCGTTAAAGAGCATTTGACAGGTGATGATGAGGTTTATGTTAATCCTGAGCAATATTTTGATCAAGTAATTGAAATAGATCTTTCTACTCTTGAGCCACATATTAATGGTCCATTCACGCCAGATAGAGCTACTCCTGTATCTCAGATCAGAGCAGAAGCTGAGAAAAATGGTTGGCCTACAAAAGTGGAGTGGGGATTGATCGGTTCTTGTACCAACTCTTCTTATGAAGATTTGTCAAGGGCTTCTTCTATTGCACAGCAGGCCGTAGATAAGAAATTAAAAACCAAAGCTGAATTTGGTATCAACCCAGGTTCTGAACAGGTAAGATTTACTGCAGATAGAGATGGTTTGTTGAAGATCTTTGAAGATTTGGATGCTACGATCTTTACCAATGCTTGTGGACCTTGTATAGGGCAGTGGGCTAGGACTGGCGCTGATAAGCAAGAGAAAAATACTATTGTTCATTCTTTCAATAGAAACTTCTCTAAGCGTGCGGATGGTAACCCAAATACCCACGCATTTGTAACTTCTCCTGAAATGGTAGCTGCTATCGCTATCTCTGGTGACCTAGGTTTCAACCCACTTACTGATAAGTTGGTGAATGCTGATGGCGAAGAGGTGAAATTGGATCCGCCAAAAGGAGATGAACTTCCAGAAAAAGGATTTGCTGTAGAAGATAACGGATACCAAGCTCCTGCAGAAGATGGAAGTGGCGTAGAAGTAGTGGTGAATCCAGACTCTAAGCGTCTTCAATTATTGGAGCCATTTGCAGCATGGGACGGTAAAAACATCACTGGAGCTAAGCTTTTGATTAAGGCTTTCGGTAAGTGTACTACAGATCATATTTCAATGGCAGGTCCTTGGTTGAGATTCAGAGGCCACTTGGACAATATCTCTGACAACTGTTTGATCGGTGCGGTTAATGCTTTCAATGAAGAAACCAATTCTGTGAAGAGCCAGTTGACAGGTGAGTATGGCGCTGTTCCAGCTACTCAAAGAGCCTATAAGGCAGCTGGTATTCCTACAATCGTGGTGGGTGACCATAACTATGGTGAAGGATCTTCTAGAGAACATGCAGCCATGGAACCTAGGCATCTTGGGGTGAAAGCTGTTTTGGTGAAGTCTTTCGCAAGAATTCACGAAACCAACTTGAAAAAGCAAGGTATGTTGGCATTGACTTTTGCCAATGAAGCTGATTATGACAAAATCCAAGAAGATGATACTATCAACTTCCTTGATTTGGATCAATTTGCTCCTGATAAGCCACTTAACTTGGAGTTCGTTCATGCTGATGGATCTAAGGATATTATTGTTGCTAATCATAGCTATAATGATGCTCAAATCGGATGGTTTAAAGCGGGGTCTGCACTTAACTTGATCAAGGCACAGCAAGCTTAATTGATCTAAATATAGAAAAGTATATAAGGGGCTTATTGATGAGAATCAATAGCCCCTTTGTTTTTGGATTGTTTGGGCTTATGCTTTAGCGAGATAGTATATTACGTGGAAGGTGTCGAGAGCAAAGTTACAGAGCTTAATTGTTATTGATTGGATGTTTATGTTAAAACTACTTTTGAACTTATAGGATTTAAAATCAGAATTTTGTGTTGATTTGTTTTTTTAAGCGAGGGGATTTGTTAACTTAACCATGTATTTAGTTATAAATTATTTATATAAGTAAAAAAAACCTTTTGATTTAGCAGAAAGATTCGCCTATTTTAAATTTCTATAGCTGAAAGAATATTATAATGACCAGTGTTTTTAGGAAGATACTTGATCAATCTCCAGAAATGGTATTTTTGGTAGAGAAAAATCCACCTTACCGTGTGGTTTTTGAGAATCGTTCTTTTCGCGAGGCACTGGGAATGGATTTGAGGAGAAAAAGTCTTTCTGATTTTGGCTTGGATAGAAGTAATCTATCTACTGGTGATCAGGTTACGATCAAGTATCACAATGCATATTATTCTTTTATAGTTGGAGAGGAAGATAGCAATTATTTTATTTTTCAAAATGGCAGTTTGGTGGAATTGGATACGATGGAAAGCTCCAAGGGAAATGCCTCGACCAGTACAAAGGAAAAATGTTCCAGTTTTTACAAAAATCTGATAGATAAAATTCCCAATACGCTTTTTCAAATGAATATGACCGAGGAGGGGAAGATGAATTTCAAATATTTCAGCGATGGTGGAATGAATATTTTAAACGAATCCCCATCCTCAAATGGGGAGGTTAAAGGTATTGATTATTTGTTGGGTATGGTTTTTTCGCAGGATGTAGGGAAAGTCTTGCAGTCTTTGGTGCATTCAACTCGGTTACTATCTATGTGGAATTGTACTTTTCGACTTAAATTGGAGGGGAAAGATGAGTTGGTTTGGGTACAAGGTATGGCCAGACCTGAGGAAGGGCCTACTGGTGACATGAATTGGTATGGTTGTTTATTGGATATTTCTGGTTTTAAGGAACGGGAATTAGAACTTGAAAACCATAAGAATTTGGCCCTGAATGCCAGTAAGGTTAAGTCAGATTTTATCTCTATGATTACCCATGACATCAGGACGCCTTTGAATACTATTTCAGGATCGGTATTCAGCTTGTTGGGAGAGGATCATTATAGTTCGCAGGAACCCTTGTTAAATACTATCAGTTTTGCAGTGGACAATTTGATCATCATGATCAATGATCTCTTGGATTTTCAGAAAATAGAAGCGGGAAAGATTGTTTTGGAATCAAAGCCATTCAATCTAAAGCAGTTGATGGAACAGGTGGTCAATAGTTTGAGATTTCAAGCTTTGGAATCCAAAAACGACCTGAACCTAATCATTTCGGATAAAGTAGATTTCACTGTGCTAGGGGACAAGGTCAGGCTCTCTCAAATATTGAATAACCTGATCACCAATGCGCTTAAATTCACACATGAGGGTAGGGTAGATGTGACTGTGACCATGATTGATCACAGTTACAATTCGGCGAAGGTTTATTTTGAAGTGAAGGATAATGGGGTGGGAATTGATAAAAAGGACTTCGGTAAGGTTTTCAACGAATTTGACCAGGTAAATGAGTCATTTGATGCCAAATATGGGGGGACTGGACTAGGGATGCCTATTACAAAGAGATTGCTTGAAAATATGGGGAGTGAAATCAATTTGGCGTCTGAAGTAGGGATAGGCAGTACCTTTTCTTTTGAAATCAACTTCGAGAAATTTGGTACTTCAAAACAGCACCTTTCATTTGAATTGGATGAATTGCCAAGAAGTGGTAACACATTTTTAAATAATAAGGCTTTCAGGCAAAATATTCAGGTGCTTTTGGCAGAGGATAATCAGGTGAATGCCATGGTGGTGATGAAGATACTAAAAGGATGGGGCTATGCATGTGATCGGGTTTCCAATGGTGAAGAAGCGATAGCCTCAGTCTTTGATAAGACATACGATATCATCTTGATGGATATACAAATGCCCGTCATCGACGGTTTGGAGGCGTCTAAAATTATCAAGGAGCGGTTTGATATTCCTATTATTGCATTGACGGCAGCATCTAGACGGGAGGTGGCAGAAGGATTGAAGCAAAGTAATATCGATGACTTTGTTTCCAAACCCATCAACGCCATAGTTTTACAGAAGAGTATAGAGAATTTGATTCAGCATTACATTTCCTGAGCCAGATCCAAATACTTTTTAGTCAGTTTCATTTCAGGATTTTTTTTGTGTACATCACTCAGGTATTTAATAGAAAGAGCTTTGTCCCCTTTGAAATAGTAATAAATCCCTTTGTTTCTTAAGGCGAATAGATTCTTGCTGTTTTGTTTAAGACTTAAATTGATGTCTTCAAGTCCCTTTTCCAGCTTTCCTGTAAAAAGAAGGTAAAGGCCTCTGTTGTTATAATAATAAGCTTGAGAAGGGTTGAGTTCAATGGCTTTCTCAACCCAGCTGATAGCTGTTGATAAATCGTCTTTTTCAAAAGCAATTAAGGATTTTAAATTGTAAATATTGGCTTCTTTGGGATTGATTTGTATGGCTTTTTCCAAGTCAGTTAGAGCAGTTTCAAAATCTTCAAGGTAATAATTGATAGTAGCCCTGTTGACATATAGGTCCGCTATGCTGCTGTTCATTTCTATTGCTTTTGAAAAGGACGCCAAGGATTCCTCGAAGCGGTTTAATTGTTCCATCACCAGTCCTTTTACAAAATAGCCTCTATAGTCATCAGGAGCTAGTTTAATGAGGCTTTCTGCATCAGCAAGGCTTTTGTAGTTTTCGCCATTGTCCAGATAGGTAATACTCCTTTGGTAATAGGCATCCTGGTATGACGGATTTAATTCAATAGCTTTGGAAAAGTCTTGTATGGCTGTATTATATTTAGCTATGGAACTATAAGCCAATCCCCGATTATAGTATGCGTTTTCAAAGTCTGGGTCCAATTGCAGGGCCTCATTATAATATTCTATGGCACTTTGGTAATCACTTTCCATTAATTTATTATTGCCTTTCAGGAGGAACCTGCCTTTTTTATCTTCCAAGGAGTCACAGGAAATGGCTAAGATGCTAAAAAGTGATAGAAGGCAAATTAAGGAAATTCGAGTAGTAAACTGCATACGAGTAATTAAGCTTGCTGATGTTGAATGATGGAAGGAGATGAAATTTCTATCCTTTGAATGTCAGGACAAATTTAGTGAAAGGTTTTAACAAAATTACCCTAAAAATAGCTTCTGAAAATCAATTATTGGCATAGGAGAGATTTGGACTGGCTGCCAGTCGATAAGTAGTGTATTCTCTGTAAATTTTATTATCACAATAAAATTATGTTTTTTAGATTAGCTTGTTAAGGTTACGGGCGAAAGCAAGATTTTATTTTATAAGTTGAATAGCTACTTTTGATATAAATAAATGAAAGATGAGCAAGGTTAAAGTATATCATAATCCTAGGTGCGGAAAAAGCCGAAATAGCTTGAAGCTGGTTCAAGAGCAGATTCCAGAAGACGAAGTGGAAATTATTAAATACCTGGAGACACCTCCAAGTAGAGCTGAATTAAAGTCAATTTTGGGCAAATTGGGGATCAAGGCAGAAGAGTTAATTCGGGAAAATGAGCAGGTCTGGAAGGAAAGTTATAAGGGAAAGTCATTTTCTGAGGATGAATTGGTAGAAATAATGGTGGAAAATCCCATATTGATAGAACGACCAATAGTAGTGAAAGGAAATAAAGCTGTAATAGGAAGACCTCCCGAAAATGTACTGGGAATTTTGTAGTGCCTTCCTGATCAATGTCTAACCAATACTGTCTGTGAAAAATCCCCGTAAGCATTGGATCATAGCTTCATTTGTGGTGAGCGTGTTGCTGCTCATAATGAAGTTTTATTCATATTATATCACTAAATCCAATGCAATATTAACTGATGCACTAGAGAGTATAGTGAATGTGGTGGCTTCCGGTTTTGCCTTTTATAGCATTCACTTGAGTTCGATGCCGAGGGACCAAAACCACCCTTATGGGCATGGTAAAATTGAGTTTTTCAGTGCAGGTATCGAGGGGGTATTGATAATCCTTGCGGGGATATTTATTATCTATCAATCTATTTATAGTTTCTTTTTTCCTGCCGAACTAAGGGAGCTTCCCTTGGGGATGGCTTTGGTAGGCATATCTGGTTTCGCTAATGGCTTGATGGGCTATATGTTGCTCTCCAAAGGAAAGGAGCTAGACAGTATTACCCTTGAGGCTGATGGTAGACATATCTTTACAGATGCCATAAGTAGTTTCGTGCTGATTTTAGGTGTAGCAGTTATTTATTTTACAGGTTATGGGGTTCTTGATGGTGTGTTTTCATTGCTGTTTGCCTTGTATATCGTCTATAATGGCTATGGGCTTGTGAGAAGGTCTGTAGCCGGTTTAATGGATGAAAGAAATCCTAGTTCGGTAATTACGGTAGTGAAGTTGCTCAACAAATACAGGAAGAATAACTGGATAGATATTCATAATATGCGGGTTCAGCAGTATGGAGCGGATAAGCATATTGACCTACATTTGACCTTGCCTTATTATTTTGAACTAAAAAAGGTGCATGATGAGGTGGAAAAGGTAGAGGCTGTTTTAGAAGAAAACCTCAAGGGGCATGTAGAGGTATTTGTACATGCAGATCCTTGTATTCCTGAAAAGTGTTGCAATTATTGCCAGGTGTCTAATTGTCCAGTTAGAAAATATCCCAAGTCAAAGAAGATCAGTTGGACGGTGGATAATGTATCAAAGAATCAAAAACATTATCATGAATTCACTGAAAGCATATAAGTTATTTAATGTAAGAATTCTGCTATCAAAAGGTATGTTTTAGTCAAGGAATATCTGTGTTTTATATAAGGGTTCATGTGTATTTTGTTGTAAATCAGTGTTTTGCGAAGTGTTTTTTATTGTTATTGTCTTCTCCTTTTTGTATATTAAAACAAAAAGGATGATGAGCGACGACAAATTTAAGATGTTTCTGGCTGCGTCTGCCATTGTTTGGTTGGCAATAGTTGTTTTGATTATTGTAATGTAGTCAGCAGAGAAAGTTAGCAAATATCGTTTCTGTGTACCATGCAGAAGAATACTTTTTAAATGGATTTGATTTTTTTAGTTAAGGAAAACGGGATGGTTTTGATCATCCCGTTTTCTGTTTGTCAGAGTTTTTTATTTTACATCACAACTTGATTTTTTTAAAGTATTATTATAACGACCTGTTGTAACTTACTTTGTCCTTTAATTATTAATAAACCTTCTGTATGACTGCTTGATATATAATAGACTTAACTTAGTCCTGCTTTGTTATGTTTGAAACGGGGAGAATTATCATTGAAGTGTTTGTCATTGGAGAGTTGTTGATAAAAAAAATAAATGCACTAAGGGTTTTTATTTTCTATGGTGTCTTCTAATTACAGGGACTTTTACATGTCCCGAATATCCCCGAAGTGACCAATAAAACACTAAACACATTATTTAGGCGAATTAAATAGGGAGGCGCCTATCTCAATGCTTCTTTTGAGTAGCTTGTAAAGCACTATTTAATTATGTGGAGATTTAATTTTCTTTTAGTTTTGAGCTTTTGAAAATAATAATAAAATGAAGGTGAAAAGTTTGTCCTGTTTACAGCTTAAATTATTGTTGCTGTTTTTTATGATTGCCTGTTCTACTTATCCACTTTTGGCACAAGAGAAAGTTACCATCAGTGGGACTATAGAAGATGCCAGTAGTGGTGAAGGCTTGATTGGAGCTACGGTGTTTGTAAAGGAATTGGCTACCGGTGCAACTAGTAATGTATATGGCTTTTATTCATTGACAGTCCCTAAAGGAGCCTATACATTGGTGTATAGTTTTGTGGGCTATGAAGCCGTTAACAAAACGATCGATTTGGAAAAAGATCAAAGTATTAATGTGGAGCTAGAGCCTGCTTCAGCCCAATTAGAGGAGGTGGTAGTGATCGCTGATCCTGAAGATTCTAATGTCCGCTCAACACAAATGAGCGTGAACAAATTGGATATGCGGGAGGTGTCAGCCATTCCAGTGATTTTTGGAGAAAAGGATATTGTGAAAACTATTCAATTACTTCCGGGGATTAAATCCAGTGAAGGGGGAGGTGGATTCTTTGTTCGAGGAGGGAGTGCAGACCAAAACCTTATTTTATTGGATGAAGCCCCCGTTTATAACGCCTCGCATTTATTGGGTTTCTTTTCGGTTTTTAATTCTGATGCCATTAAGGATTTGACCATTTATAAAGGACATATTCCTGCAGAGTATGGTGGCAGGGCCTCTTCCGTGTTGGATATCAAAATGAAGGAGGGCAATAATAAGCAGTTTGCAGCTCAGGGCGGTATAGGCTTGATTTCCTCCAGGGCAACCATTGAAGCGCCAATTGTTAAGGATAAGGGCTCATTTGTGATTTCAGGAAGGAGGACTTATGTGGATATGTTCCTTAAACTTTCCAATAATGAAGATCTGAGCAATTCTACTCTTTACTTTTATGACCTTAATGCCAAAGCAAACTATCGGTTAGGAGAAAAGGATAGGGTATTCGTATCCGGGTACTTTGGAAGGGATAATTTTGGTTTTAATGATCAGTTTGGTTTTGATTGGGGGAATGCTACTGCCACTGCCAGATGGAATCACCTTTTCAATGATCGGCTTTTTCTAAATACCACAGCTGTTTTCAGTGATTATAATTATGATGTGGAAATTATGGCTGAAGAGGAAGACGGTGAAATGAATGGTTTTAAGGTGATGTCGGCCATCCAGGATATTAGTTTAAAGGAAGATTTTGAATATTATATTAGTCCCGAAAACACTTTAAGGTTTGGAGTAAGTGGGATACGTCATAATTTCCTTCCAGGGGAAATTGTCCCTCAGGGTGATTCTTATATCAATGCCCAAGAATTGCAAAAGAAGTATGCTTGGGAAACTGCTGCTTATGTTTCTGAAGATTTAAATATTTCTCCAAGTTTAAATGTTAATGCTGGTTTAAGGTATTCATGGTTTGCACAGATAGGGCCAGGTGAAATATACACCTATGATGAGGATGGAGATATTGTAGATTCAAAAGACTATAAGAGTGGTGAGATAATCAAGACTTATGGTGGTCTAGAGCCTCGCTTGGGGATAACCTATTTGTTGAATGAAACCACTTCGATCAAAGCATCTTATGGCAGGAACAGGCAATACTTGCATTTGGTTTCCAATTCCAATGCCGGCACACCTATAGACTTATGGATTCCATCCAGTAACAATGTAAAACCTCAAATAGCTGATCAGATTGCTTTGGGCTATTTCAGAAATTTTGAAGGTAATGCCTATGAAGGATCTGTGGAGGTTTACTATAAAGACATGCAAAACCAAGTGGATTATAAGACAGGTGCAGAATTAGTCTTTAATGAAAATGTAGAGTCTCAGTTATTGTTTGGAAAGGGCTGGTCTTATGGGGCGGAGTTTTTCCTGAGAAAAAATAAGGGGGACTTAACGGGTTGGATCAGTTATACATTGTCTAAGACCCAAAGAAAGTTTGAAGGGGTAGATTATGGCGAGGTTTACCCAGCAAGTTGGGACCGGCCACATGATTTTTCCATAGTGGGTATGTATCAGTTGAATAAAAAGTGGAATTTATCTGCTTCATTCGTTTATAGATCTGGTGATGCAGTAACCTATCCAGTGGGTAAATATGAATCCAAAGGCGAGGTCATCAATCTATATGACAAAAGGAATAATAGTCGCTTGCCTGATTATCATCGATTGGATTTGGGAGCCACGATGAAGTTGAAAAATACTGAGCGTTTTGAGTCTGATTTGAACTTTTCGATTTATAATGCTTATGCAAGAAAGAATGCTTTTTTGGTGAATTTTAGAGAAAGTAGGGAGGATCCTAGCAAAACAGAAGCGGTGAAGTTCTCCCTTTTCAGTATTCTACCTTCTATTACTTATAACTTTAGATTTAAATAAAATGAAGTCGAATTTATATTTAGCCCTTTTTGCTGTGATTTCCTTGTTTTCCTGTGAGGAGGTTATTGATATCAGTTTAGAAGAAGTTGAGCCCAGGATTGTGATAGAAGGGATTGTGACGGATCAGCCCGGTCCCTACACCGTTAGCATCAGCAAATCGGTAGGGTTTTATGAAGACAATGAATTTCCAGGAGTGGAAGGCGCTTATGTGGAAATTTCCGATGATTTGGGAAATGTAGATGTCTTGGAGGATTTAGGAGAGGGCAAGTACCAGACGACCGAACTGCAAGGACAAAGAGGAGTAAATTATTCCATTAAGGTAGAGGTGGAGGGAAATACCTATACGGCGGAGAGTAAAATGCAGGAGAAACAAGTTATGATTGATTCTCTGGCTATTCGTTATGAAGAGGAGTCTTTGTTTTATAAAGAAGGTTATTACTTAAAGGCTTATTTTGAAGACCCTCCCGGTCTGGGAAATTATTATAGTTTTAATGTTTATGTCAATGGTGAGGTATATGTGTTCGATAATGATGGGGAAATGATAGAAGACGATAATTTTTGGCTTTGGGATGATAAGTTTACTGATGGCAATGTGCAGGATTATGATTTTCCGCATACCTTAAAAGAAGGAGATGAGTTGTATGTAATGTTGAGGCATCTTAATTGGTCCACTTATGATTATTATAGGACTTTGGTGGAAGTGATCGATGGAGGAGGAGTGGCACCATCTAATCCATTGTCTAATTTTGGTGATACTGCTTTAGGCTATTTTGCAGCTTATTCGGTTACGGATATAGAGGGGGAGGTAGAGTGATAGGCCCAGTTTTTATGTGCTTTCAATGGGGTTACGGTTGGTGATTTCTTGACAATGTAGTTTGGAAACTAACCTTACAAATTAATTAGTAATGAAAACTCCTCCCACTTAAAGTCATGGGAGGAGTTTTTTGTTTGTAAGAGGACAAGAAAAAGGGTTGCAGAAAGCTTAGCCTCAATTTATAAGTAGCTTTTTTAACCCGGATTATGCATTAGCAATCGTAGTGAGGGCTGAAAATGCAAGAAAATCAGGCTGTTTGGAGACTGAGGCATAGCACCGCTATGGTGAAGTCGAAAACAGCAGCAAAGCGACTGATTTTAAAGAATTTTCAGTCCGTAATAGATAAGCTAATGCATATTTCGGGTTTAATGGTTACTAATCCTATCAATTGGATATTGTTATTTCACTTTTGGTCACCTTATAGACCAATTCCTGATAGCCTATATTGCCATTTTCTGAGATGGCCTCAATGACAATCATGATATTTCCGGTAATATCCCCGTTATAAAAGCTGACGGTAGCTTTTCCATTTTCGTCGGTTATGACCTGTGGCTGCCAGTGAACCAGTGTCCTTAGATCTGGTTTAACCCAGTCTTCTGAACTGATATGTTGATATTTTGGGGTGTAAAATTCCTTAGAGGGTGAATAAAGCGGGATGGCTGCTTTGAGGATTCCTGGGGGCTGCTGGACACTGAAAATCCCTTTTCCAGCGAGGGTATAGATAGCAATTACATTTCCAGTCATGGGAATTTCTAAAGGGTTGGCTTGGGGATATACCTCCATATATAATTCACTGAAGCGGTTAGCAAAGCGAATCAATTCTACACTTTTTACTTCAGAAGGAGGAATGTTGGGGATAAGGTCATAATTATAGTTGATCACAGGGATGCCATCGATTACCACCAGTGTTTCTTCACCACCTGGAATAGTTGCTTTTAGATAACTTCCTTCTGGACCTCCTAGGCTATCTTCTCCATAAGTTGCTTCCATTCGTTCAATTCTGATTTCAGGATAGTTGAACAAAAGTACGCTGTACAGTCCATAAGACCATTTTTCTTCTTTTTCTTGGATTTCCTCTCCCCCAATGACCTTGTCAGGCTTGCCAAAGCGCTTTGTGACCTTTTCCCTTTCTGAGGTCATAAGATAATCTTCCACGATGACTTCTTCTAGTTCAAATGCATCATTTGATAGCCTGAATGCGCGATCTACCTTGTTTTTCTCCTGTTGTTGGGTGATCAAAGCAAATTGGGTACTGTCCAGGTCTTCGATGGACTTTCTGTGGTCAAAATCGAAGGGAGGGAAGGGGGACTTATCCAGGGTGATGGTATAGTTTTTATTCTTTCCTGATTTGTTGGCGCTTTGGATGAGAATATTGAGTTTGTGGCCAAAGGCATCCGGTATGGGGAAGTGAAAACGACCCAAACTATCCGTGTTTTGGGCTTGAAAATATGGTTTGTCCCCAAAGGTCATTAAGGTTAATGCCGCACCTTCCTTTTTCTTTTTGGGTGAAAGTACTCCACCTACTGTCCCAGAAACATGTAAAGAAGTTTCAGGTTGGTAAATGATGGAATCAAGTTCTTGGGTATAGTTGTACCTTCTCCAACCCTGCGTGAGCATTAGCGCTTCCATGTCTTGATGCCGTTGGTCGTTATGGGTATCAAAATAATAGCCTGGGTTTTCAATTTCCCCTTTTAAGTCAGCATTAAGCAAGAGCTGGGAGAGGATATTTTGTCGGTTTTGTTGGCTTTCTCCTATCAGGTCACTATTAATGACCAAGACTGATAAATTTACTTTTTCTGGCTTGTCTTCTGGATCCAATACCCTTATGTCAATGGCTGTTTTTTTTCTTTGAAGGTAGGTAGAGGTATCTGTTTTTGCTTGGACTTTAAGCCTGTTTTCAGGTCTTTCATTGAAATAAAGTCTTTCGGCTACAGGCTGGCGGTTTTTGTCCAGTAGTGTAAAGGAAAGGACTCCTTCAGGTAGGTTGCTTTTGGACAGAGGCACCATCATTTCTCCTTTTCTGAGGCGGCCTTTCATCATGTAATATTCTATGCCCCTACATTTGATTTGGATAAATACACTATCGTTAATTGGCTTGGAATTGACTGAGACTAATCTGATTTTGTTTTCTCCCCGAATGATAGAAAAGCTTTGTCCTTGTGGCTTTGCTTGTGGCAATGGGTATTGGAAACTCAGTGAAGTGTCCTTTAGGGAAGAGATACTTGCAAAATATTGTTTTGTGCTATCTGGCAATAAAAATAGGGTGCCCATGCCGAGATGGTTGCCTTCAAAATCCGTGATGATTTCTCCTTCGTTATTTACAATATTCCCTTTTACTGTGATGCCCTTTCCCTTTTGGTCCACGGCTTTGAATCCTATTTTGCTTATTTGACCGTGAATCATATCGCCTCCTTCAGGAAAAAACTGTAGGTCGATATTGTCTTGGCCTAAAGAAAAGGTCTTGGTAAATCTTTGGCCATTTTCTGTAGATATGCTCAGGGTGGCCAAGTTACTTTCTACATCTACCGGATATGCCAAGGTATAAAGGTCATTAGCCTCAGCTTTTAGCTTAAGAGTATCTCTTTTTTGGTTTATGTCAAGGTAAATATCTAGTTTTTTCTGGTGCAGGCTATCAATTATTTTTGGCAAAAAACGGGCATTTAACCAAAATTCTCCGGGAGATCTTTCTGATAGAAATACATTGTTGATAGGCGAGTCTTGTTTCTGGTCCAGTGCAGGGAAAATATCTATATACTCTTCAAAAACAAAACGGTCGCCAAAATTATTGTTCCATTGGGTGTACGCTCTGATCAGGTATTTTCCTTCGGGGTATTTTGGGGATAGATCGAAAAAATTATCCCCAAGACCATTTGAAAGTTTCATGACTTTTTCGTCTTTAACTTTTTCATCTGGGCCTATCAGCTGAACATATAATATACTGCTTAGTTGGCTCGGAGCATGATGTAGTCCTTCTGTGACGATACCTTTGATCCAAATAGTCTCGTCTGTGGTGTAGGTTTTTCTGTCCAGTTGTAGGTATATTTTCTCTGACAAGGCTGAAAGTGACTGGATTTTAAGATGCTGGGCCTTCAAAGGTGCCGTGGAAAAAAGACATGCCAAGATAAAATATAGGAGGGCCTGAAAAAGGGAACGTTTAATAGATTTAAACTTATTCATCAAACAATGAGATAGGTATAGTTTTGGAAAAGCTTAAAAATAAATGATTTAATTTGATAATGAAAAAATTAGTTTTTGAGCTTTGGATATCCTTAGATGGATGGTTAAGACAGGAGATAAAAAAAGCTATGAAACAATATCTCATAGCTTTAGTCAATTAACAATAAACCCAAAATAACCTGCTGTAAGAGAAGGACTCGAACCTCCAGAGTTGCTGTATTGAGTTTTCAACTCTTCCTGTAGAATAAGTTTAGTTTTAAACGTTGTCTTCTTACAGTATAAAAAGCTTTTTGCTTTTTGTGTGATACAAAATTAATAAAACTTTTTGAAAAAAATCAATTATCTATATAAAATAAATAGAAAATATGTTTTATATAGATAGAAAACGATTGCAATTTTATTTAATGAACCATTGACTTGGGATTATGGCAGTGGTGTACTCATGTATTATGTCTTATAAAACACAAAAAGCTATGAAACAATATCTCATAGCTTTAGTCAATTAACAATAAACCCAAAATAACCTGCTGTAGGAGAAGGACTCGAACCTCCACGGAGTAGTTAGGCAAAATACGAGCTCGCTATTTGCTTTATCCCAGCTTCTCCACCCCCGAGACAGGAGGGCTTGTCTGCCAATTTCAACACCCTACAGTATAGATGAAAAGACCTTTTATCTCTTCCTTATGATACAAAGGTAATATACTGGTTTTTAAATTCAAAATAATTCAATAAATAAATTGAAATATTAGTGATTTTTTAATTTATACCATTGTTTGGTGTTGTATCTGTAATTAACGGTTTTGTTTATACGCGGTTTTTGAACTTGATTTTTAGGTAATAAAAAAGGACCAACAGGTGTGGTCCTTAATGTTTTTAGAGTAAGCCAGCTCTTTTGAGCAGGGCTTCAGGCTTTGGTTCTCTACCTCTGAAACGTTTGTAGAGGATAGAAGGATGTACTTTTCCTCCCGAGGATAGCACGTGTTCTTTAAAGGCATTGGCTGTAACAGGATCGAAAATCCCATTCTCCAAGAACAGTTCAAATGCATCAGCGTCAAGTACTTCTGCCCATTTGTAACTGTAATAACCAGCAGCATATCCGCCTTGGAAAATATGAGAGAAACTTGTGGACATCAATGTGCCTTCCACTGCGGGCAAAAGTTCAGTAGGCTCCATCGCTTTTTTCTCAAATTCAAATAAAGAATTCACTTCAGCAGGCTCAGTACTATAATAGGCCATATCCAGTAAACCAAAGCTTACTTGTCTCAAGGTTTGGTAGCCTTGATGGAAATTTGCTGCCTTTTTGATTCTTTCGATTAACTCTTCAGGGATTTTTTCACCTGTTTTGTAGTGCTTAGCAAACAGATCAAGACATTCTTTCTCATAACACCAGTTTTCAAAAATCTGGGAAGGTAATTCAACAAAATCCCAGTAAACACTGGTTCCAGAAAGGGATTCATAAGTGCCATTGGCAAGCATTCCGTGCAAAGCATGCCCAAATTCATGGAATAAGGTAGTGACTTCATTAAAGGTCAGTAGGGAAGGAGTGCTCTTGGTTGGTTTAGTGAAATTGCAGACTATGGAGACGTGAGGTCGGTGATCGATTCCATCTTCCTTGGACTGGCCTCTGTAAATGGTCATCCAGGCACCGTTTCTTTTTCCTGCTCTTGGGAAAAAGTCGGCGTAAAATACTGAAAGGTGTTTGCCTGATTTGTCTTTAACTTCATAGGCAGTCACATCCGGATGATAAACTGGTATATTTTCGTTTTTGACAAATTCCAAATCATATAGTTTTCCCGCAGTGAGGAATACACCCTGTATGGTGTTCTCTAACTCAAAATATGGCTTGGTCAATTCATCATCAATGTCGAATTTTTCCTTTTTGAGCTTTTCTGAGTAATAACCAAAGTCCCATTTTTGAAGGGTTTCAGGTCCGCCAATTCCTTGGGCAAATTCAGTTAATTCCTTGAGTTCTTCTTCCGCCTTGGGTTTGGCTTTTTCCAATAGGTCTTTTAGGAAACCACTCACTTCTGAGGCGCTTTTGGCCATTCTTTCTTCAAGTACAAAGTCTGCATACCTTGGATAGCCAAGAAGGTTGGCCCTTTGATTTTTCAGCTGAAGGATCTCTTTGACGATTTGTTGGTTGTCCAATTCGTCACCTTTACAGGATTTTGTATTGTAAGCAGTAAAGATTTCTTTTCTAAGGTCCCTGTTTGCGGCATAAGTCATGAAAGGGACATAGCTGGGGAAGGCGAGCGTAAATACCCATTTGCCTTCTTTGCCCTTTTCACTGGCGGTTTGGGCTGCTGCTTCCACCACTGCATCCGGGAGTCCGGCTAAATCTTCCTTATTGTCGATGACCAATTCATATTTATTGGTTTCAGCCAATACATTTTCTCCAAAGGCGAGTCCTTTTTGGGATAGTTCTTTGTCAATTTCACGAAGCTTTTCCTTGTCCTCATCTGATAGATTGGCGCCATTTCTGATGAATGACTTATAGGTCTTGTCCAAGAGGGTGACTTGTTCCTCGTTCAAGTTTAAGCGGTCTTTGGACTGGTAAACCCCATTGACCAATTTGAAGAGTGCATTGTCCAGAAGGATGTCATTGCTGTGAGCGGTCAATAAAGGAGAAATATCCCTTGCTAACTTCTGGATCTCATCATTGGTATCAGCAGCATTTAGGTTGAAAAATATGCTTGAAATGATGTTCAACTTTTTTCCGGACTTGTCCAATGCTTCAATGATACTATTGAAGTTAGGCTGATCAGTTGATTTGATGATCTCAATTTCAGCTTTGGCCTCCTTGATGGCTTCTTTGATTGCAGGTAAAAAATGTTCGTTTTTGATTTTGTCAAACGGTGCCGTTTCGAAAGGCGTGGTGAATTTTTCCAATAATGGATTCATATATTGATTTCTTATTGATTTTGATTCAAGGTGTTTACGATATTATCGACTTAAAGTTAATGATTTTTGATTGAGTAACTTTGAGCTCTTGGCTTATAATTCAACCAGAAATATGCATTAGCATATCAATTACAGCCTGAAAATACTTTAAAATCAGTAGCTTTTCTTTCGCTTTGATCAAGACTGATTTTCTTGCATTTTCAAGACGGGGCGAGATCTCACTACAATCGATAATGTAAAGTGTCTCTTACCCCACTGAATTAAAATTTAGAAGGGTAAGAGGCATAATTGGCTGAATATTTACTTGTTATCTTACTGGTTTTGGGAATACGGCCATGCTTTCAGTGTCTTCAGGGCCGACTGCTTGTACTGCAAAGAAGTAATTGTCTTTGGAATAGGACAAGGTAATGGAGGTGTCCTCAGTGAAAAATTTCTTTTCCCAAACTGGCGAGCTGGTTTCTCGCATTAGTACATAATATCCACTAGTTTTTCCTACAGCAGGAGTTTTCCATTTTAAAGTGGTCGAATTACTCAATTGGCTCACGTCAATACCAACTTCTTGTGGGACAGAAGGGGCAGTAGCCAAACTGGCCAAAACCGCAAGGTTTATACCTGTGTTTTTTCTTAAGAATTCATAGTCGATATGTTCAGGTAGATCTCCGTATTTTATGTCATTTTCAGTTCTTAAATCTTGATGCTGCTGTTCGTAGTTTTCATTGTGTTCACAAATTCTTACTGCCGTAAACCCTTGTTGGGAAAAGGGTGTATGATCTCCGCCTCTTAAGAATCGGTCATTTCTGTAAACCAGTTTCACTTCCAGCTGGTCAATATATCTTTCTCCGGTTTCTTTAATATATCTTGCTAGCTGACGTGATTTACTGTCATTTTCTCCATTGGTATATTTTCTAAGCCTTTCCATTTCTTCAGTCTCGTATAGGGGTACGCCTTCGCTGAATACTCTGACTTTGGTATTGTCTCTTAGCATTGTGCCGCTTGAGGCAGAGTTGCCAATCATATCATTATTTATCATGGCTGCTAAGTTCCAGTTTTCTTCCTTGGCCATTTTAGCCATATGTGCGGCTCCTTTTAGTCCTTGTTCCTCCCCCGAAACCGCAACGAAAATTATGGTGGCAGGAAATGCCCTTTTGCTCATTATTCTTGCCATTTCAATAAGTGCAGCCACTCCTGATCCATCATCATTGGCGCCAGGAGCATCATCTTTGGCATTCATGATATCAGAAACTCTGCTGTCTAGGTGTCCACTGACCACAAATATTCTGTCATCCGCGGGGTCAGTCCCTTTTAAGGTGGCCATAACATTGCCCATCCTTACATCTTCGGGGATTCTTCTTCCATCTGCTTCAATGGTGTAGTAATCGATTTTTGAACTCAGTCGTCCTCCAGAATTAGCCTCAAATGATTTGAATTTGGAAAGTACGTATTGTCTCGCAGCTTCAATGCCATGCTCTTTCTGGTCCTCACTCAGTGAATGTCGGGTGCCAAAGCTGACCAATCCTTCAATGTAGATTTTGAGTTGGTCAGGAGATATTTCATGAACCATTTCCTCAATGGTCTCATTTCTATTTATAGTGGTTATTTGTGAGAAAGTTTGTAAGGGGATGATGAGGATCAATATTGTTAAAATTCTTTTCATTGGATCATGGTTTAGGATTTCATTCCCTTAAATTTATAGTATACTTGAAGTAAATAAAAAGAGAATTACATGAGTGAGTTATTAGTTCCCAAAGAAGGTGAATATGGAGCTTTTTATGAGACCTATATTTCTAAAGTTAGAGGTGAAGACATTACAGAACTGTTGATTTCTCAAGTGGAGGAATTAAGAGCATATTTCCAGGGCATGTCAGAGGATAAGGCGACTTACAGTTATGAGGATGGTAAGTGGAGCCTTAAGGAGGTAATAGGACATATCAATGACACAGAAAAGGTGATGTTGTTCAGGGCCTTGTGTTTTGCAAGAAATGATGATCAAGAATTGCCAGGGATGGAACAGGAAGATTATGTGAAGGCGGCCAATTTTAATGAAGTGCCTTTGGTGAACCTTTTGGAAGAATTTGAGCTTACAAGATATATTATTCGCTCATTTATGAATGGACTTCCAGAAGAGGCGTTTACCAGAGTGGGAATTGCCAATGGATCTGAACTCAGTGTGAGGGCATTGCTCAATATCATACCGGGGCATTTTAAGCATCATATGCAAATCCTACATGAGCGGTATACCTAAAATCATCCCAAATATTTAAATTCTATGTTTGAGTATAACCCAGATAAGCATTATCCCAAGGAAACGGAAAGCAGGGCAGTCATCCGTTTTCAGGATTGTGATCCCCTGCAGCACCTTAACAATGCGAAGTATTTTGATTATTATTTCAATGCTCGGGAAGACCAAGTCCCTAAATTATATGGAGTGGAAATGTATGATCTTATCAAGAAATACCAAGCTGCTTGGGTAGTTTATAATCATAATATCTCTTATGTCAGGCCAGCTATGGTGGGTGAGTGGATACGGATCAGGAGCCGTATACTTTGGCATAATGAAAATACTGTGCTAATAGAGTATTACATGATGGATGATTCCAAAAAGGAATTGAAAAATCTGCTTTGGACTACGCTTAAATATGTGGGGTTAAAGGACGGAAAGGTCAAACCGCATAGAGGAGAAATTGTAGATTTTCTAAAAGCGACAACGGATGAATTTGATATCCGCAAAAGCAATATTGCCGAAAGGGTCAAGCAGCTAAAAGTAAAGTTGGCAGAGGAGTGACATCTCATTGAATAAAAAAACACGCTAGGTTGCTAGCGTGTTTTTTTATGACAAACTTAAAAATTCCCATGGTCAATTTTTACTTCAGTATCAATCCACCTTATACATTTTATTGGCAGCATTGATATATTCCAATGGGTTGAAGGCTTTGTCAAAGGCACTTTTTAAATTATTAAGTTTCGCTTCTAGGTCATTGATTTTTGGGCCGATATGTTTGGCTGTTTTATATTTCTCGATCAGAGAATTGTACTTATTGATGTTTTCACTAATTCTAAATGTGATACTTCCAAAACGAATTTTAAGGGACTGGATTTCCGCCATTTCGTTGTAAAAGGTGTTCTTCCAGTTTTTAGGATTTGTTTCCTTTTCATGTCTTACCCTGTTTGCAATGATGTTGGTCAATTCATTGAGGTATTCATACCTACGATTGGCATCATTTTCCATGCTATAACTTCTTTCAAACACCTTTTTATCAATGCCCAAGACTTGGAGGTTTTTGATCAGGTTTTCTTCGTATAGTTTTTTAAGTTCCTCTAATTCCGTATCAATGGCTTCCCATTCAGTTTCAATCAAGTTTTTGTCATTGGTGAACTGCCCCAGTTCCGTTACCAACTCAAACATTTCTTGACTTTGTTCTCTTAGCTTTTGGTCTCTGCGCCCAGTACCAATACTTTCTACATAGCTGGACATTCCTGTGAAGAGGGCTTGGCTGAAGGTCCCGAAAATAGGAGTGCCTGCAGAAAGATCACCTGTAAGACTGATCAGGTTGGAGACAACAGATAGGGTAGGACTTTCTTTTTTGTTTTTGTCGATAAAACTTTGGAATCCTTTGTACCAATCATTGAAACCTGGGTAAGTGGTGGGGTTGCCCACAGCATTCAAGGTCTGGAAGAAATCCCTGGTGGCACCAAAAAGGATTAAAGGCCGAAGTTCTCTTTCCATAGAAACCAAGTTAATGATAGCTGACTGGTAATTCCCTTGGTAGATATTCAGTTCAGCATCTTTTTCGGCTTGTTGGAAATCTTCGATTAATTTGACCCTTTCAATCAGCTTTTCAATTTTCTGAGCTTCACTGTTGGTTTGGTTCAGTGATTCATCGAGCATTTGGATTTTTTTGTCCAAGTCGTGAAGTTTTGTCCCCAATTCATTGTCCAAGGAATCAGTTTTTACCTGAATATTTTTCAGTAAACTGTTTTTGAGTGACTGTTCCAATGAGGTGGTTGTCGTGTCTGTCTGCCCTGAAGCAAAGTAACTGAAGGATAAGAAGGTGATTGTGAGTAAGTAAAGTTTAGTTTTCATAGAAAATTAAATTTCCAAATGCTATACGAAATTTGTGCCATAAATGTATAATCAATATTTTATTGATGAAATAAAACTCTTTTCTAAAATTCAATTTCGGATTCAGGTATTACTTAAAGCCATGTAAAATGTGGATGAACGGGGGCATTGATTTAAAATGATGCTAGCATCCATGGGGAATTATTTAATTAAGACTTTGACCGCCAAATATCGCATGACCGAACTACAGTGTGAAGTAGCAGATGAATGTGCACAGCTGTATGGAGGTTATGGTTATATGTGGCAGTGCCTCGTAGTACGGGCATAAGTGGATGACAGGGAGTAAAATATCTGCCGGTACCAGTGGATCATGAAAGAATTAATAGCCAGAAAAGCATTGAAATAAAGGATTAATAATCAGTTCTTAATAATTAGGTGGTAGGTTTTGTCTTATATTAACATCATAATTGATTTAATTTGTTAAATTAAATTCACGAAAGAGGCCATTGTTTGATTACCCAAAATAATAAATAGATGCAAGATTTTCCATGGTTTGAATACTACCCCGAATCAGTGCCAAAAGAAGTAGATGCGGAGGCATATGAAAGTATAATCGGTCTTTTTAAAGAGAGTGTCCAAAAATACGGCGAGGCAGTAGCCTATGAATGTATGGGCAAAACAATCAGTTTTATTGAGTTAGAAAAATTGTCCCGGGATTTTGCTGCATACTTACAGCAGGATTTGAAACTCAAGAAAGGAGAAAGAATAGCCATTCAAATGCCCAATTTGCTGCAATATCCTGTAGCCATGTTTGGGGCTTTGAGGGCAGGATTGATAGTGGTCAATACCAATCCTTTATATACAGCCCATGAGATGAAACATCAATTCGAGGATGCGGATATTTCTGCATTGGTGATAGTTTCCAATTTTGCCCATAATTTGGAAGCCATTTTGCCAACGTTAAAAGTAAAGCATATCATCATCACAGGTATTGGTGACCTTTTGGGTGGTCTGAAAGGTGGTATAGTGAATTTTGTGGTGAAATATGTCAAGAAGATGGTTCCTGAATACCATGTTCCTAATGCGATAAGTTTCAAAACAGCGATGGCCTATGGTGCCCAAAGAGGCCTTGATCCAGTTAAAATTGATTTAGGGGATATCGCTTATCTTCAATACACAGGTGGTACTACAGGGGTGTCCAAAGGGGCCGAATTGACCCATGGAAATATCGTTGCGAATATGCAGCAGATTTCTGCATGGATGAAACCTAAATTAAAGGAGCATGAAGAGACGGTGATCACTGCATTGCCGCTTTATCATATTTTTGCCCTTACGGTAAATTGTTTGGCCATGTTAAAAATCGGGGCCCATAATCTACTCATTACCAATCCAAGGGATATGAAGGCATTTTGTAAGGAACTTAGAAAGAATAAATTCAGTGTCCTTACTGGGGTGAATACTTTGTTTAACGGTCTGTTAAACCAAGAATCTTTCAGGAATTTGGATTTTAGCAGCTTGAAAGTAGCCGTTGGGGGAGGAATGGCTGTGCAAAAATATGTGGCTGATCGTTGGCACCAGGTCACAGGCGTGCCTTTGGCTGAAGGTTATGGCTTGACGGAAACCTCTCCTGTGGCTTGTTGTAATCCTATTGATGGAACGGAACGCATTGGGACTATAGGTTTGCCTTTGCCCAATACAGAAGTGAAAATTGTGGATGATGAGGGCAATGAAGTTCCTCTGGGAGAAAAGGGCGAGCTTTGCATTAAGGGACCACAAGTGATGAAAGGCTATTGGAAGCGTCCTCAGGAAACTGCTGATACCATGCTTGGCGACTGGTTGAAAACCGGGGATATCGCTGTGCAGGATAAGGATGGTTTCTTGAAAATAGTGGATAGGAAGAAGGAAATGATCCTAGTTTCAGGGTTTAATGTTTATCCCAATGAAGTAGAAGATGTTATAGCGGGACATGAAAAAGTAGATGAGGTGGGGGTGATAGGTATGCCTGATGAGAATTCGACAGAAAGGGTGGTGGCTTATGTTGTGGCCAATGATGAGAGTTTGACTTCCGATGAATTGATCAGTTTTTGCAGGAAAAGTCTTACCAACTATAAGGTGCCGAAAGAAGTTTATTTTGTGAAAGAGCTTCCCAAATCCAATGTGGGGAAAATCCTTCGGAGAATTATTAAAGAAAATCACATGAAACAATCAGTATAGCAAAAAAGCTCTCCCGTTACGGAGAGCTTTTTGTCTTTTTATATGCTTACTTCTTGATCCTTGAAAGCCTTTCTAGGCTTCAGGTTCAATGTCTGGAACAATTGTTTGTCCATATCTTCTTCAGGGTTAGGGGTGGTTAGTAATTTATCCCCGGCAAAGATAGAGTTTGCTCCTGCCATAAAACACAATGCTTGTTCCTCTGTATTCATTCTTACTCTTCCTGCAGAAAGTCTTACCATGGCTTTTGGCATGATGATCCTTGCCGTGGCTATCATTCTTACCATTTCCCATACAGAAACTTTTTCCTGCTCTTCTAGCGGAGTGCCTTCCACTGGTACCAAGGCATTTACAGGAACGGATTCTGGGTGTGAAGGCAAAGTCGCCAGGGTGTGGAGCATGCCCACTCTATCTTCCAGATTTTCTCCCAATCCAATGATTCCGCCGGAGCAGACAGAAATGTCCGCTTTTCTGACATTTTCCAATGTATCTAATCTATCATCATAGTTTCTTGTAGTGATGATTTCATTATAATGCTCCTCGCTGGTGTCCAAATTGTGGTTGTAGGCGTAGAGCCCTGCATCCTTTAATTTGGCAGCTTGTTCTTCAGATAACATTCCCAAGGTACAGCAAACTTCCATTCCCATGGTGTTTACTCCTTTTACCATTTCAAGTACTTTGTCAAAGTCTCTGTTGTCTCTAACTTCTCTCCATGCTGCTCCCATACAAAAGCGGGTACTGCCTGCTGATTTTGCATCAGCAGCCTTTTGCAATACTTCTTCTACTTCGAGTAATTTATGGACTTTAACATCTGTGTGGTATCGGGCGGCTTGGGGGCAATAAGCGCAGTCTTCAGGGCACCCTCCGGTTTTTACAGAGAGTAAGGTACATACTTGTACTTCCTGAGCGTCATGAAATTCACGGTGAACTGTGCCTGCTTTATAAATAAGGTCTAGAATGGGTAAATCAAAAATTGCTTTGATTTCTTCTCTGGTCCAATTGTTTCTAATATCAGTCATCAAAATTTGATTTGAATGTTCTTTTACAAGCCCTAAAATTATTGAATTTTCATCAGGATGTAATCTTTTTGCTGGTTTTTCTGGTGGTTAGCCTTAAAGCGTAAATACTTTGGAGGTATGGTAAGTTCTTATTTTTGAGTAATTTATTTAAGCTGGGTCAAAATGTTTTTTGACTGGCTAAAATGTCTTTTTTCATGGGTGATGATGATTTCCACAGCAGTAGAAAGTGGGTAGGCGATCAACTTATTGGCAGGGGAATGGATGATCTGTCCTTTTTCCAAGAAGGGCGCTAATTTTCCAACCCATTGGGATAATTCATTTTGATGGCCCTCAAATTCCTTTAAGAGGTTCGAGGTGTCTTCTCCTTGGAATTTATCAGGTGCCCATATAGGAATGGTTTTTAGCTTTTTTGGCTGCTCTGGAGATACTGATTTCAAGATGGTATTACCCAGAATTTTGGTCAGGAAACCAAAATTACCTATAAAGGGTTTTTCATAAGTACCCTCTTCCAACTGTTTGAAAATTGGAAAATAACTTTGGTTAATGACCATCAAGTGCTGAATATTCTCTTCGATGCTCCAGGTGTCAGGATGGGGTTTGAAAGTCAATTGCTCAGGGCTAAGCTCGCCAAAGCTAGATAAAAACACCTGAGTGTTTTCTTTGATTTGTTTTTGCCAGTCTTTGATCTTGCTTTCCATGGTTATTGAGAGGTGCTTATGGATAAATATCTGTTTATATTGGCTCCCAATTCTATTTATTGGGACAATTAGGGTCAAAAATCGTTATTATGAATGACAAATTCGCCAAATTGAACCGCAAATAATTAAAACAATCAAGTAGCATCCAGTTATGATATATGCTATTGTAGATATTGAAACTACCGGGGGCTATGGTAAAAGGCACCGTATTACTGAAATTGCCGCATTTTTACATGATGGAGAGCAGGTGCTGGACAGTTATCAGACCTTGCTCAATCCTGAATGTGAGATTCCGCATTATATTACAGGACTTACAGGAATTGATCAGCAAATGGTCGAGGGAGCCCCTGTGTTTAGAGAGATTGCTGATGAGCTATACGACTTTTTACAGGGGAAAGTCTTTGTTGCCCATAATGTGAACTTTGATTATCAGTTTATTAAAGCAGAGTTTGATCGTGTTGGTAGGGAATTTGACCTGCCGAAATTATGTACGGTAAGACTGAGTAGAAAGATATTTCCGGGCTTAAGGTCTTATAGTTTGGGAAGTATATGTGAGTCCAAGTCCATTTCCATCACAGACCGTCATAGGGCTTATGGAGATGCAGAGGCCACTGCGGAGCTGTTCGGGATGCTCGTGGATGCTGATGATCAGGGGGTAATAGCGTCACTTTTAAAAAGAAATTCCGGTGAAGCCTTTTTGCCTCCCAATATCAGCAAGGAGCAGTTTATGGCATTGCCGGAAAAGGTAGGTGTTTATTATTTTCATGATATTAATGGTAAGGTGATTTATGTAGGGAAAGCGCTTAATATCAGAAGTAGGTTTAAGGGGCATTTTTCTGGGGCAGTCAAAGGGAAACAGGCTATGAAGTCCGAGATTCATAGCGTTAGTTGCCAATTGACGGGGAGCGAATTTCTGGCACTTTTAGTGGAGGCATTGGAAATCAAGAAGCATTGGCCGAAATTCAATAGGGCACAAAAGGTGAAGGGGACATCATGGGGATTGTATCGTTACCAGGATGGAGCGGGGTTTGAGCGTTTTCAAGTCGCTAAGATCAGCCGATTTACCAAGCCACTGTTGAGTTTTAAAAGTCACCATGATGCTTGGTCTTATTTGTTAGAGAAAGTGGCACATTATAACTTGTGTCCAAAGTTGTGCGGTATCCAAAAGACAGCTGCAGAGTGCTATGATTATAAATTAGGGAAATGTGAGGGGGCTTGTTGTGGGCAGGAGGATGCTGCCTCTTATAATCAAAGGGTGGGGGATTGGCTACAGCAGATGAAAAAGGAACGTGCTAGACTATTGATAAAGGAAAAGGGAAGAGGAGCGGGGGAAGATGCCGCTATTTTGTTTGAAGATGGGGTGTTAAAGGCTTATGGTTTTGTGAACAGAGAAGATGATGTGGTGGCAGACACAGGTTTTTTGGACTTTTTAGATCCTGTTAAGCCTGTTTCGGAAACAACCTATATATTGGAGCAATATTTGGCTAAAAACTTTTCTTCTAATGTTATTATGTTAGATGAGGTGTAAGTGATAGGTAGTCAGTTTTTTATGTGTTTTGTGGTGCAGGCGAGTGGTTATAAAAATGATTTTAACGAATGATTTTTGTTCAATCAATCGAAAGATATTTTTTAGTAAATGTAATGAATGTCTATGGTTTTTAAAGAAACAGAATATATTTCCTTATAGTTGTGTTTTTTGTTTAAAAATGTTTATTAAGTTTTATTGTTTTTTAAATATACCAAATAATTGTTTATATTGATTAGAGTAGTGTTTTAGAGTGATTTATAAACCCATAATTTCTACGATATGAAAAAGTTGTTTTATTTCGCCACAGTTTTGTTCATTGTCTGCCAAGGTGCATTTGCGCAAGGAGACCATAAATATATGGTAATTGAATTTATCAAGGTAGCGTCTACACAAATGGTAGATTATTCTGAGAATAAGAGTTTTATGGAGAAGATTTATTCTGAAGCCATCAAGCAAGGTGATGTGGAGGGATGGGATCTATGGTCACTACAGTCAGGCCCCGATCAGGGGGATTTTCAGTATGTGACTATCACCTATTATGATGATCCTGTAAAGATGATGAATGGAATGACGGATAATAATTTTGTGAATTATGCAAAAAGGGCATTTTCTTCTGAAATGTCTGATCAGCAAATAGAAATGAATGTGGAAAATGCCGTGGCTAATCGTGATCTGGCGATGAGAGCCTATATGGTAATGGTGGCCCATACAAAAGATGATTTTGAAATGAAGCCAGGTGTCTTGGCCTCTTTTGATTTGATGAAAGCGGCAGAAGGAAGGTTCAATGAATATGAACATGTGGAGACTGATCTATACCTGCCATTCCATCAAAAAAAGATTGCTGCGGGTATGATGGAACGATGGATGTTTTTAAGAACAGCGGTACCTATGGGAAGTGCTGCCGATTATACACATATGACGTTGAATTTTTACAACGATTATTTGCAGTTCTTTAATTCTATGGAATATGAAGATATGGAAGCTTCAGAAGAGCAATTAACGGCCATGGAAGAGGGCTTAAGTTCTAGAGACCAAAAATGGGTGTATATGGCTACATTGCTCAAAGCCATTAGGTAAGCAGGTAGGCATGAATAAAGGATGATTTTCTTTTGGTAAGTTTTTCTGTAAGTATGCCTATTGCTAATCATGTCGAAAAAATCAAAAAAGAGCTCTGGAATCTATTATTCTAGGGCTTTTTCTATGGGTACTAAATTTTGAACGATTTCATTTAGGAGGCTTTCATTTTTAGAAATATAATCGTCGACAGCCTCTTTTAATGCTTTTAGATTAGATTTGGATGCTGCATCAAACTTGTTGGAAGCATTTTTAAGATCTGGATTAATTCGTAGAAATCCATTTTTGTTTTTTTCTGCATCAAAGAGCCATTTTAGCTGATGGGTGACTGTTTCAGCATTTCCAGACCTCACAATAGAAAGTAAAGGTTTTGTCCATTGGCCAGGGGCAAAGTTCTTTGCTTCATGAAAGGTATATTGTCTCTCTGGGAGGCCGGTCCCTAAAGACAACAAATACATGTCTTTACTGATGGGATTTTTGATGTTTTCAAAGTACATTTTACGGGTTTCTGCATAAGCGCACATGCCGGGGTTATTGGCAAAAACAGCTCCATCAATCAAGGGATAGCTGATACCTAGTTCGGATTTAATATTGACTGCTTGGAAATAAGTGGGGGTAGCAGTAGCAACTCTTGCGACATCTTTTATATGAAAATCTTTTGCCTTGGTGATCATTGCATTATGTTGATTGAAAAAATGGGCGCGCCTGTGATCAAGATCATAAGCTGCGATAATACAGGGCTTGATCAATTGGCTAAATTTATTGTCAGCAAATTGTTCCGTAAAAAGAGTATTTAGTGCTTTATCAGTGTATTTGTCGTTAAGTAACCCACCTAATGTTTGTATTTTATGGAGGTGAGATTTTGAATAGGCCTTAAGACAAAACTCATGGAAAAAATTATTCACTTCTTCTGTGCTGAATTTAGCCTTGGCTTTGAGCTTGTCATCGGGGTTTAACAAAGCACAGGTGATAACCCCTCCTGAACCTGTTCCCGCAAAAAAGTCAACAAAATCTACCAGCCTGGAATGTTTGTTTTTAGTTCTTAGCTGGATTTTTTCCTCTAGTGCTTGAAGGATCAAGGCGGGTATAACTCCCCTTACACCCCCGCCATCAATAGAAATAATTTTCACTTTTTTCATTTGTCTTTTATTTTATTGAAACTCTACCTTGATCAATAAATTCACTGTATGGGGGATACTTTCCGACTAGTCTGGATCATGTTATATTGTGCTACGGGACTAGGTGGAATCAAGAGCGTATAAAGGGTTTTTATCCTTTGTTAATCTATTGTTAACTAAAATTGATATTGTACTGTTTTTTGTTGTAATTGTTTAGCAGTCAGTTGTTTAATTTTGGTTATTTTAAAAGGTTATTCCTTTTAAGTTACATATAAAAATAATTTAAAAATCTAAATTTGGTAGAATATTTACCTGTAAATTGTTGATTTGCTGAGTTTTGATGGTTGGTGGGGAGTGAAATGAGTGTTTGATGTTGTGTTTTGTGCTGAAGAAGGGTTAATTCGTTCTTTTTTAGAGTGGCTAAAGACTGCTGTTTAATAATGTATTAATAAAATTAGGACAATCTCGAAATAGCATCTCTTCCCTACCTTGTATTCTGATAGGTGTGTTTTAAATAATAGGTATACCACCAATTGCAGCAGTAAATGATAAGGCAATCGAAAAGATCGTTTTGATTACAATGTCAGGGGCTTTGGCCTTCAGGATTTTGGGCCCCAGCGCAAAGCATTTAAGGATACAGATATCATAGCAGCTAAATATACTTAGGGGAATCTCGATTATTTGAACGAAAAGAAAGTTTGTTTTGACATTAATAAAAAACCGTTATATCTATGAGTACTGGCAATAGTAATACCGACAGAAGAGCATTCATCAAACAATCAGGTATGGTGACCATGGGCTTTATGGGCCTGTTTCAATGCATACAACCTTCTTCAAAAAACGGATCTTCGAGTGAGAAGATTGGCTATGGGCTACTAGAAGAGGACCCTGATAAAATTCTGAATTTGCCTAAGGGGTTCAGTTATACCATTATTTCTCGCTCTGGGGAGCTAATGGATGATGGCCTGATTGTACCGGGCAGGCCGGATGGAATGGGGACTTTCCCTGGAAAAGAAGGGAAGATCATTATTGTTAGAAATCATGAAAACAGCCCGGATGATTTTGAGGAAGGGGCTTTTGGAGAGCATAATGAAAATTACTCATCAAAGTATGCAGGAGAATTGTATGAAAATGGAATGGGTAGCCTGCCTGGTTTGGGAGGCACTACTACACTGGTTTATAATCCAGCAACCAAGAAAGTTGAAAAGCAGTTCCTTAGTTTGGGAGGTACAGTCAGGAACTGTGCTGGAGGGGTGACGCCATGGGGTTCTTGGTTGACTTGTGAGGAATCAACCGTCAGGAAAGGAGACTATGATGGTAAGTTGGAGGAAGATCATGGTTATGTCTTCGAGGTCCCTGCATCAGAGGATCCTATGCTCTATACCGCTAAACCAATTAAGGAAATGGGAAGGTTTAATCACGAGGCTGTTGCGGTGGATCCGAGAACAAGTATTGTTTATTTGACAGAGGATCGCGGAGACGGCTTGTTTTATCGATTTATACCTGATGTGCCCGGAGAGCTTCACTCAGGAGGGAAACTACAAGCTTTGGCCATAGTAGGTAAGCCTTCTTTTGATACCCGAAATTGGGAGGACTTAGAGACAGAAAGGATGCCCAAAAATAAGGCTTTTGATGTGGAATGGCTCGATATAGACGATGTAGAGGCACCTGATGATGACTTGAGGTATAGGGGGACAGAACAGGGAGCGGCATGTTTTGCCAGGGGAGAAGGAATTTGGTTTGGACAGGGGGAGCTGTATTTCGCCTGTACCAATGGAGGAGAGATTTCTGCCGGCCAAGTCTTTAAATACACCCCTGGGAAAAATGAAGGTAAAGCTAATGAGATATCAGCACCAGGGAAATTGGAACTGTTCGCTGAGCCTAATGACACAGAGATTCTTAAAAGCTGTGATAATGTAGCAATTGCCCCTTGGGGTGATTTATTATTATGTGAAGACAGGTCACATCCTTTTGTAGTAGGGATTACCCCAGAAGGAAACTTTTATAAGCTGGCTGAGAATATTGGTTATGAAAGTGAATTTGCAGGCGGGGTGTTTTCTCCAGATGGAAAAACCTATTTTGTTAATATACAGGGGGCTGGTTTGACCATTGCCATAGAAGGTCCTTGGGATCAAAAAACTTAAACCAAGAATAGATATTGAAAAGGGCTTGCAAGCCCTTTTTTAATGTTCTTTTATGATAGGGGTAGGTTTTTTATCCTCATCAATGGCTACTAAGGTAAAGGTGCCGCTAATCGCCTTTTCCCTTCCTTCTTCATACATCTGCTCAATAAAAATATCAACCTGAATTTTGAGACTGGTGTTCCCAATATGTATGATGGATCCTACAAGTTCAATTATGGTACCAGCAGGGATAGGCACGGTAAAATCTATTTTGTCACTGCTGACAGTAACCATTTTTTGGCGACTGAACCTCGTGGCAGTGATAAAAGCTACTTCGTCCATTAAATGCATGGCAGTACCTCCGAATAAGGTGTCATAGTGGTTGATTGTATTGGGGAAAACTGCTTTGAAGATTCTGGTCTCTGCTTTTTTGATCTTTAGTTCTAGTGCTGTCATATTTCTGTTTCTAGTGCAAGAAAGTGGGAAGTGTTTCCTGATATATTTTTTAATGGAAAAATGTGAATTTGACAAAGATAGGTGGAGTGGTCAAGTTTATAGTTGATTAGTTTACTTTGGAAAGGGAGATCGAGGGATAATTTTCTTTTGAATTCTTTAAGTGCCAAAGTAGAGGTGCATTCTCCTTGCAGAAAAGAAGGTTTTTTGCCAATGGCAAAATGGGGACTGTATCCGGTCATTTTTTTAAAACCTTGGTTTACCCAAATGATGTGTTTGTTGAGGTCGGTAAGGACCAAGGCATCGTAATTTTCTTCCAGTATATCCCATTGGGTGTCCCATTTAAAGCGATCTTTAAAGTATTCCAGCGTGGCTTTGTCTTGTTCGATCGATCCTGGAATTTTATTGGAGAATACACTTTGTATATAGATATCCCAACATTTTAAAGGTGTCTTAATGAATGGATTTTTGCTATCCTTCTTTGAAATCATATCGAGAGAAATAAAACTATTCCGAACAGGTATTTAACTTGTTCGGAATAGTGATTGTTTAATATTAATCATTTTACCAAGTTGATTGATTTCGGTAAAATAACTGTTTTTTAAGGTGCTAGCCCAGGTTGTTGAGGACTTTGGTACTAAAACTTGAGGTATTCAAAGTGGCATTATCCCTTAAGGATTGAGCTGCTTTTACCATTCTTATGAGGGCTTCTTTTGTTTCCTCCCAACCTCTGGTTTTTAGACCGCAATCAGGGTTTACCCATAGTTGTCTGTCCTTGATAACTGCTTTGGCTTTATTCATAAGTTGGACCATTTCATCCTCTGTGGGGATTCTTGGGGAGTGAATATCGTAGACACCGGGACCAATTTCATTTGGATATTGGAATTCAGCAAAAGCATCCAACAATTCCATTTGAGAACGGGAGCATTCGATGGTGATGACATCCGCATCCATGGCAGCTATGTGTTGGATGATATCATTAAATTCAGAATAGCACATATGGGTGTGGATCTGTGTTTCGTCTTTTACACCGGATGAAGCAATGCGGAAGCAATCTACAGCCCACTTTAGGTATGCGTCCCAATGTGAAAGTCTAAGCGGAAGGCCTTCTCTAAGAGCAGGTTCATCGATTTGAATGATTTTGATTCCTGCACTTTCCAGGTCATTGACTTCTTCGCGAATAGCCAATGCTATTTGCTGACATGTAACCGAACGTGCTTGGTCGTTTCTTACAAATGACCATTGAAGGATAGTGACTGGACCTGTTAGCATTCCTTTTACGTTTTTGTTGGTCAGGGATTGCGCAAAAGATGTCCAATATTTGGTCATGGCACGAGGTCTTGAAACATCTCCATAGATGATAGGAGGTTTGACACACCTGGATCCATAGCTTTGTACCCATCCATTTTGGGTGAAGACAAAGCCCTCCAGTTTTTCACCGAAATATTCCACCATATCATTCCTCTCAAACTCACCATGCACCAGTACATCTAAGCCAATAGCTTCCTGCCACTCGATGGCTGCTTTGGTTTCCTTCTTAATAAGTTCATTATATTGATTTTGAGTCAATACTCCTTTTTTTAGGTTGGCACGCCATTGTCGAACTTCTTTGGTTTGTGGAAAGGAACCAATGGTGGTCGTGGGAAATAAAGGTAGCTTTAGGTTTTCTTCTTGCAGTTTTTGGCGCTCGCTAAATATGTTTTTTCTTTGGCTATGTTCTGGACTAAGCAGCTCTACAGCCAGCTTAACTTTGGCTTTGTGAATGATTTGGGCCTCTGCTTTACTTTGGATGGCTGCTTTGTTTTCCGAAAGGATGTCCAAATTGGCTTTGTTTTCTTGGTCTATCGCAAGCTTTCTTAAGTTGCTTATCTCCTCTACTTTCTGTTTTGCAAAAGCTAACCAGTTTTTGATCTCCGGAGTCAAAGCGGTCTCGTTAGATTCTTCCTCCAAATCACAGGGACTGTGTAATAAGGAGCAGCTAGGACCGATCAAAAGCCTTTCGGTCTCTTTGGCCTTTTGGGCTTTTTCGAGCAATGCCAAGGAGCCTTCAAAATCATTTTTCCAAATATTCCTGCCATCTACCAAGCCTAATGACAAGCTCATGTTTTTCGGGATAGACTGTAGCACTTCCTCCAATTGCTCAGGAGCTCGTACAAGATCTATATGTAATGCGCATACCGGCAAGGCACTTGCAATGGGAAGATTATCTCCCAGATTGCCAAAATAGCTGGCAAGCAAGATTTTGATATTTGGGCAGGCTCTTTTTATTTCCTTATAAGTCGATAAAAATGCCTCTTTTTCTTCCTTGGAGAGATCCATGGCCAGATAGGGCTCGTCTATTTGTACCCACGTAGCACCTGAATTTTCTAGCTTTTTCAGTATTTCCAGATAGACAGGTAGGAGATTTTGCAGCAAGGAAATTCTATGAAAGCCTGTCTCCTTTTCCTTTCCTAAAAGTAAATAGGAGATAGGACCAATGATGACTGGTTTGGTCTGTATGCCCAGTCTCTTGGCTTCTTTGAATTCATCCAGTATTTTGGAAGAGAATAATTTGAATTTTTGATCTTTTTTAAATTCCGGGACAATGTAGTGATAGTTGGTGTCAAACCATTTGGTCATTTCCATGGCGATGATATCCAGACCATTGTTTTGATAGCCTCTGGCCATGGCAAAATAAAGGTCCAGTTCCGGTCTTTTTTGGTCTGTAACAATATCATGGTATCGTTCAGGAATGGCTCCTACTGTTAATGACATGTCCAGTACCTGGTCGTAAAAGGAGAAGTCATTGGAAGGGATCATGTCTATTCCAGCTTCCTGCTGTAATTTCCAGTTTTGTAGACGGATGTCAGCTCCAGCCTTTAAAAGATCATGAAGTGAAATTTTTTCTTTCCAATAGGCTTCACAGGCCTTTTTGAGTTGTCTTCGGCTACCTATTCGCGGATAGCCAAGATTGTGCGTTAGCATAATGATAAACTTTTAACGTGATAAATAATTGTCAAAAGCCTTTAGCTAAACTTCGCAATGCTGCGATGGGAAGGGAAACTGAAAAATAAGACGTACCTTTCCCTTGGGCACATTTATCCCAGGAGAAGAAAGGAAAAGGAGTCGTACTTGACAGGTGCTTCAAACCGCGAAAGCATTGTCATTTCTGTCCTCCATAATGGACAGTTCAAAATAGGCAGGTCTCCTGGCTTGTAACATTTTTGCCGTCCTTCCCACCCCGATAGCTATCGGGACAGTGGACATCCAATGGGCAAAAACTTTCACGTTACTTACAGTTGCGCGACAGCCCGTGATTTTCACACGGTTCCCTATTATCATCGACCTTAGCCGATGACCTATAATGGTAAATGAAGAAATTATGTAAAGAACTTTGATCGGCAAATATAGGGAATGCAAACCGAATTGAGTATATAAATTAATCTGTGAAGTTTTAAATAAGGAAAAATATTGATTGGAAAGGGGGTGGGTTAGAAAAAATAATAGGTTAAGATTATGGTTTCAATTGATTGATTTTAAATGGTTTATGTTTTTTGTTGTTGGCTAGGGTTTAGGTTTGTAAAAATAAAATGGTATCCCTATTTAAACTTATAAATTTGTAAAGTATGAAAAAGAGGGCATGTTTTGTTCAAATATTAGTTTAAATGACAAAAACAAAGATCGGATTAGGTTTGGCATCATTGGGAAGACCGGAATATATTAATATTCGTCCCCATCAAAATATAGACAAGTCTGCTGAGGCCTTCAGGTCAAAGACCAAGTCTGTGCTGGATGAGGCCTATAAAAATGGGGTTCGATATTTCGATACAGCTCCTTCATATGGAAGGGGAGAGGAGTTTTTGCTGGATTGGCATCGAAGTAGGGGATATAAAGATGTGGTTTTAGGTACCAAATGGGGGTATACCTATAAGGCCAATTGGGAGTTGGGCTATAATGGTCCGCACGAAGTGAAAGAGCATTCTTTGAGTAAGCTTAGAGAGCAATGGAAATATTCCAAGCAGCTATTGTCGGCATTGAAAATATACCAGATTCATTCGGCTACTTTTGATTCTGGGGTTCTTGAAAATAAGGAAGTACAGCGGGAACTGATGAGTCTAAAAAAGGATTATGGTTTGATAATTGGCTTGACCAGTAGCGGAAAAGCACAGACTGAGATTTTGGAGGCAGCAATGAGGATTGAAGTAGATGGGGAGGAACTTTTTGATAGTTTTCAGGTTACTTTCAACCTGCTAGAGCAAAGCACCCTTTCCGTGCTCAAAAAGGCAAAAGACAAGGGGAAGTTGCTAATCATCAAAGAAGGGATGGCCAATGGAAGAGTATTTCCGAATAAGCATTTTGAACATTATCAGGATAGATATCAGGAATTAATAGCTATGTCCAAGAAGTTTCAAGTAGGGATAGATGCCTTAGCTTTGCGTTTTTGTATGGATTTAGTTGAACCTGATTATGTGCTTAGTGGCGCTGGAAATATAGAACAGTTGAGAGAGAATTTGAAGGCCCATACATTTGAACTTAAAGGTGATGATCTACATCAACTACAATCCATGGCGGTGGATGTTTCGGATTATTGGGAGGAAAGAAGTCAACTTGAGTGGAATTAATTATAATTTGGTTTTATAATTATTAAAAAACTATTTTATTTGCAGCAGCTTTAGAAGCTAGCATTCAGCAGGTATATGCTGGAAGGCAAGGAAAGAAGGTAAATTCTCTTTTTGAAAGCGATAGGATGTGTGTAGGCTTGGATGTGGATAGTGAAGATGAAGGGCATGAGTCCGAAAAATATAATAACAAGGAGTGTCTTTTTTCCATTAAGTAAAGACAAAATAATCGGAGTGTAGCGCAGCCCGGTAGCGTACTTGCATGGGGTGCAAGGGGTCGTGGGTTCGAATCCCGCCACTCCGACTCTTTCGAAACCTTTCGATTATAAAACCCTGTAAATCATATGGTTTACAGGGTTTTTTGTTTTTATATACATCAATATATACCATAATATATCAAGATATATGAGAGCTATTAGGTGAACACGTTTTATTGATTTTATTTTGTTATAATTGAGTTAAGTAGCTGTTTAACAGTTGGTTGATGGTTGTTTTCTTAATTTGTTTTGATTCCTTTTGATTTCATTTGTGGCCTTATGAGGCGCGTAAATTGAAATTATTAGTCAAAAAGGTACAGAATGAAATAAAATGAAAGTTTGTAACACATTTGGAATTCACTTTATTGTTAGGAAATCTAGAAGCAAGGCCGGTATGTGCCAAATTTATGTAAGAATTAGTCTCAATGGATCAAGAAGAGAAATTTCCCTTAAAAAGTATGTTAAAGAGAGCAAATGGGACAGAAATAAGGGGAAGTTAAGAGGGACTCGTCGAAATGCCTCTGAAACCAATTTCTTTCTAGAGGAGGTTAGGGGCCAGATTTATGATGCTTATCATGAATTGGCCAATAAGAGGCGGTCATTTCATATTGATGATCTTAAGAACTATTATTTAAGGGGTGGGGAGGAAGAGTATACATTGTTGCGGTTGATGGAATATCATAATCTTACTTTTGCCAATACACTTTCAAAAGGAAGTTTGAAAAATTATAGGACTACGGAAAAATACCTAAAGAAGTATTTTAAAGATTGGCTAAGAGTGTCGGATGTTTTTTTAAGTGAAATAAACTATCGCTTTTTATCCGATTTTGAGTTTTTCCTCAGAAAGACTTTTCCAAAGGAAGGAAATAAAGGGCTGAGCAATAATGGGATCATGAAGCATCTTGTAAGGCTTAAAAAGTTATCCTCATTTGGGGAAAGATTGGAGTGGTTGGAAAAAGATCCTTTCGCTAAGTATCAGATTAAATTTGATAAAGTTGAGAGAGGCTTTTTGGATCAGGATGAACTAACGCTTATTGAAAATACTGATTTTGAACTTCCAAGACTCAAGCTGGCAAAAGACCTTTTTGTATTTAGTTGCTATACGGGATTATCTTATGTGGATATTATGAATTTAAAGCAGATACATTTTATCCGCGGAATAGATGGCGGGAAATGGATTTATACCACTAGGCAAAAAACTGGCGTAAAAGTCAAAATTCCAATATTACCATTTGCTGAAAGGATAGTTGAAAAATATAAGCAGGATCGTAGGGCATTGGATAGAGGAACGGTTTTTCCATATGCCAGCAATCAAAAGCTCAATAAAAACTTGAAAGATATTGCAGCAGCATGTGGACTGAATAAGTACCTGACCTTTCACTTGGCCAGGCATACATTTGCAACAACCATTACTTTACTCAATGGGGTGCCAATAGAAACGGTGAGTAAGGTTTTGGGGCACACTAAAATTACTACAACCCAAATTTATGCGAAAGTAGTAGAGTCCAAGGTCGGAGATGATATGGGTAAATTAAGTGCGATTTTGTCAAGCAAAGAACAAGAGCAGAAGGATGAAAGAATTTCAAATGTTCCACATTAAGGATTATTCTCAGTAGAAGGTGATTGCTGGTTTTAGTAACGGGTGAACTAGGAAAAACACATGAGTTGGGTGCTACTGGTGAATTTATAATGTTTGTGGATTTTAGTTTGGCGGTATTGAACAATGCTAGAAAATATGAATATTGATTTTATAACAAAACAGGATTTGATGGATTTCAAGGATGAATTTTTTAAAGAATTGGAATCTTTTATGAAGAATCAATCTGGTACTCCCACAAAAAGATGGCTAAAATCTTATGAAGTCCGCGAATTATTAGGAATCTCGCCTGGTACTTTACAGAATCTAAGGATTAATGGAACATTACCATTTACTAAAGTAGGAGGCTTGATGTTTTATGACTTTGAGGATGTGAGGAAATTGATGGAAAGTGGGAAATGATGAGGTTTGACCACATAGGAGAAGTTTATGGATATAGTAAGCGGAATTGGGAAATTATTGGTTTTCTTGTACCGAGTGGGCAACCACTCGGTACTTTTCTCGAACCAGTTTGTGGAAGATTTGGAGGGATTATTAAAAATATTTGACTGCTTTACTGAAAGTAAAAAAATGAAGGGGCCCTGGGGTAATTAATCATTGAGAAGAATATGTTTTTCTAATTGATAGCTTTACTACTATTTAGGTATGGGTTGTACTTTTTCTTTTTGGATTTTAGTTTCTAGCCACTCCTGAATTTATTTTGACATGAAAAGCAAAACCAATATAAATAAAAACGAGTGTTTTTCGAATTTATTCGTAAATGGTGGGGGTAGTAAACTGCTTTAAGGGACTGTTCTGAACCAAATTTTAAAAGTAGAAGATCACTACTGACCTTAGTTAATTTATAGGTAACTAACTGAAATTCGTATTTTCTAGGACTAATCGTCCTGTTTTTGATTAATTTTTCAAATCCAAATTTAAGCTAGGTATTATCCTTATAATAGAAAAGTCTCTTTTTTAGGGCAACCGTCCATTTATATTATCCGTTTCCATCTACAAATTGCATGGGAGAGACCTACATAAAGGGATGCTTATATAGCATTATTATATACTAATTTGATGAAAAAAATACTAATTGTTGAGGATGATGCTGAACTGAGCAAAAATATTGCTGATGCCCTTACTGTTGAAGGGTTTGAGGTTGTTCCGGTGTTCGATGGGCTGCTTGCCTCTAGGTTGATGCGACGTGAATCGTATAATTGTGTACTGATGGACATTAACCTTCCAGGGTGGAACGGGTTCGAACTCTGTAAGTATTTTAGGAAATTTGACCAGCACACTCCCATATTGGTGTTGACCGCTTTCAACGAACTGGAAGATAAGGTGATGGGATACGAAGCCGGAGCGGATGATTACCTGACTAAGCCGTTTTACATGAAGGAGTTGTTGATGAAAGTCCAGGTGCTGCTGAAAAGAGGACAGTTTATCAAAGAGGGAAAGGCATTGGATGAGATCGTTGTAGCGGGAGCGTTGAGGCTTGATCGCAAAAATAAGGAAGTGTTTCACAAGGACGTCAGGGTCGACCTAACGCCCCGTGAGTTCCAAATCCTGGAGGCCTTGTTGGATGCAAATGGCAGCCCAGTAAGCAAATCAACCTTGGTGAAAAAGATCTGGGGAACTTCTATGGATATTTCTTCCTCTACCAATACCATTGAAGTATACATCAATTTTTTAAGGAATAAACTGGACAAGCCCTTTGGAAAGCAATCCATTAGAACTAAGGTAGGCTTTGGCTATTATTACAAAGATTAAGATGACCATTCGAAACAAAATATTACGTTACTTTTCCATCAGCATCATTCCTCTATTGGGCGTTTGCCTTTTAATGGTTTATCTGGTCTTTGATGGGTATCGGCAAGAGGAATTTCGCCAAAGACAACAAGAAAAAATCACTTCCACGTTGGCATATTTGTCAGCTTTCACCGAGATGGATTCTGAAATGCTGAAGAGCTTTAACAGGACTGTGATCGATTCCATGCTGAATGAAAAGTTACTCATTTTTGATGCGGGCAAGTCGCTTGTTTATAGGTCATTGGATGATACCCAAATTGGTTCCGTGGACATGATATTGGGTAGATTGTCTCCAAATACCACCCAAATCAGCCTCAGGGAAGGGGACTATGAAGTGCTCGGGATGTATTTTGAATCGGTAGGTAAATCCTATTATGGAATTTACAAAGCCTATGACGAATTTGGGTATACGAAATTGTATTTTTTAAGAAATATCCTCTTAGGTACCTTTATTGCCATTTCCGTCTTGTTGTTTGTCATGACATTCTTGCTTTCCAAGCATATAGCTGCTCCCATCCACCAGGTGGCCATGGCCATTCAACAATATAAAATCGGAGCCAAAAGCTTTAGATTGGACATGAAGGGTGGTTCCAGAGAGGTAGAAGTGCTCATTAACAAGTTCAATGAGCTGCTGGATCGCATAGACCTGGCGTTGATGTTCCAGAAAAATGCCACGCATCATATTTCCCATGAACTCAAAACACCACTGGCGGTACTGGTGTCCAATTTCGAGAAAATGGAACAAATGGAGGATGATCGTGAGCTGAAAGACTTGCTGACAAAGCAGAAATACATGACCATGGGAATCTCCGAGGTGATCAATGTCTTGCTGGAGATATCAAAAAAAGATACTGGCACTGGGCTGGAAGAAAAAAGGTTAAGGGTGGATGAGTTGCTTTTTGACCTGTGCGAAGAATTGTCGGTCATTTATCCGGACTTTATGTTTTCAATAGATTTTGGAAGCAGTATCGAAGACCCTGAAACATTGGTGTTTTCAGGAAGTGAATCATTGATCCGTGCGGCATTGTCAAACCTTCTTACCAACTGCATTAGATATGGGCACAGCGGCATGGCCAATATTCTGGTGGCGGTAAGGCAAGAGACCTTGTCCATCGAATTCACCAACAAAGGAGAAACCCTTTCCAAAAAAGAAGTGAGGTCCCTGTTCAAGCCCTATTTTAGAGGTGTCAACAGTAAGGGCATTTTGGGCAATGGTCTTGGACTGGCCTTGGTCAAAAAGATCATGGAGGTTTATGAAGGAGATATAACCTATTCCATCCCAGAAAAGAACACCAATAAATTCACCTTGCGGTTGCCTTTAAGGTAATCTTTATTTCCATTAAGGCTTTTTTAAGGTTGTTTTGTTGTCCTTTGACCTGTATAAGAACAGGCAAAGATGCGCAACAAACACATTTATCACCTATTATTCCTAGTCATGATGATAGCGGTTGGTGTCCCAAGTCTTCGGGGCCAATCGCTGTCAAATCAGGCCCAGGCTGATACCCTCAGGATGGACAGGGTTTCCTGTGAGGCTTATCTTCTCCAAAATAGCGTCATGATTTTGGCCGAAAAGCTGGAGATTGAAAAAGCACTCGCCCAAAAATGGCAGGCCCAATTGTGGCCCAATCCTAGTTTGGGAATCGATGAAGTAAACCTTTGGGCATCGCCTGCGCAGCTGGGGTATTTTGGGGAGGAATTACCCCCTCTGGTTGGAGGATTTGGCAAAAACCTTCAAATGTCCATGGCGCTTGAGCAACTCGTTCAAACGGCAGGGAAGCGCAGAAAACTTATCGCGGTGGAGGAGGTTGCTGTTGAGCAATCAGAGGCCTATTTCAAGGATTTTCTCAGAGAACTCAAGCAGTCCTTTAGGGAACTGCTTAACCAATGGGAGTACTTGGAAAGGAACAAGGCCCTTTTGTCTGGACAATATGAATCCCTTTCCCAGTTAAAAGCCGCCATGGGCAAGCAAGTAACCCTTGGAAATACCGGTAAAGCGGAGTATGTACGGTTGATGGCTGCCCAATTGGAACTGAAGAAGGCCTTATTTGAAACAGAGGAAGACCTTATTTCCTTACAGCAAGAACTTACCCTACTCATGAACCTTCCCTCAGGAACCATACTGGAATTGGAGTTGGAAGAGGGCTTTCCAGAGCTTGAAAAAATAGTCCTAGTAACGCTTGGCGAATTGGAGAACAGAGCATTGCAAAACAGACCGGATCTTAGGGGAGCCTTGCTGGAGGAAACGATGCAAGAAAAGCAGTTGGCCTATGAAAAGTCACAGCGGGTTCCAGACCTGAACCTCAAGGTTGGGTACGATAGAGGAGGAAATTTTATGCTCGATTTTATTGGATTTGGGGCAAGTATCGATCTGCCATTTTTTGACCGTAACCAGGGTAATATCAAGCGGGCACAGCTCAACCAACAGCAGGCTGTGTTTCGGTCCCAACATAAGCAAGCCACTGTTTTGGCTGAAGTGCGCACGGCATACCTTTCCCTGATGAAGGAGATTGAGTTCTATCAAGACATAGACGGACAATATGACGAGGAGCTGGATGGGCTGTTGGATAATTACACCAGAAATTTCAGTGAAAGGAATATCAGCCTGCTGGAGTATTTGGATTTTTTGGAGGCCTATCTCGAAAACAAGGAAATCCTTCTGGATACCAAAAGGTCTATTAAAGACAAAATCGAAACATTGCAATCAACCATTCACGGGGATATTTAAAAGATTCAAATAAGATGGAAGTGTACAGAAATATAAAAAATTATCGGTTTTTGGCCGTTTTGTTGTTGTCCACGCTAGTTGCTTGTGGTCCTCGGGAAATGACTAAACCAGATGTCCAAAGCCCAAGGCTATGCCTGGAAGGAAAGCTCAAGGAAGGAACGCGTCTGGTCAGGGCGGAGAAGGTGAAAATCAAAGAATCCCTGCCCCTGACGGGGAAAATAGAGCCTGATCCCGATAGGGTGATCCACTTTACAAGCCTTGTAAGCGGGGTAGTGACCAAAACTTATTTTTCCTTGGGAGAACAAGTAGCAGCAGGCCAGTTGTTGATGGACATTGTCAGCCCAGAGCTTAGCGCCCTTCAAGCAGACAAAAAGCGGTTGGAAAGTGAAATCAGGGTAGCAAAACGACAACTAGAAGCCAAAAAGTCAATGTATGAGGACAGACTTGCCTCAGAGAGTGACTTCATGGAGGCAGAGAGCCTCCAGCTTTCACTGGAGGCTGAGTTGGAGAAAGTCAATGCTAATCTATCCCTATACCGCGCCAGTCCCGAACGGAGTGTCTTTCAGGTCTTCGCTCCTTCGGCTGGTGTGGTTACGGCTAAGAATATCACCGCTGGAATGCAGATTGTAGCCGATGATACCCCATTATTCACTTTGGCAGACTTGGATGCGGTATGGGCCATGGTCAATATTTATGCAGGCAACCTTTCCCAGATCCACCAAGGGATGCCAGCAGCCGTTTCGTCCTTGTCTTATCCGGATGATGTTTTTTCAGGACAGATTGATCACCTCTCGGAAATATTCCAAAATCAAGAAAAGGTGCTGAAAGGAAGGGTAGTGCTGGACAATCAAAACCACCGGCTGAAACCAGGAATGGTAGTGGATGTTACTGTGGCCAATGAACGGGACGAGACGGCCATCAGCATTCCTTCCAATGCCCTTGTTTTCGATAACAGCACCTACTACGCAGTCATCTATAAGGATGATTGTGACCTCCGCGTCAAGAACATCCAATTGCTATTGATGAACGAGGGAATAGCGTACGTTAAAAGTGGCTTAGAGGAAGGCGAACAAGTAGTGGCCGCTAACCAGCTCTTGATCTATGAACAGCTAAAAAACCAGCCTAACCACTAATCGATATGCATAAACTGGTCCAGCAAATTGTTGCTTTTTCCCTTAGAAATACCGTACTGGTCTTCTTTGCCATTCTACTGTTGGTAGTAGCAGGAATCGTTTCCTATACCAAAACCCCGATAGAGGCTTTTCCAGATGTGACTAATACGCGGGCACGGATCATTACCCAGTGGCCAGGAAGGAGTGCTGAAGAGGTCGAGAAGTTTATCACCCTGCCCATTTCAAAGGTGATGAATACGGTGCCAAAGAAGACTTCGGTAAGGTCCATTTCTTTATTTGGACTTTCCGTGGTCACCATCGGTTTTGATCAATCCGATGACTTTTACGCCCAACAGTATGTGGCCAATAAGCTACAGTCCGTAAATCTTCCGGATGGGGCGGATGCTGAAATAGAGCCGCCATCTGGAGCTACAGGAGAGATATACCGATATGTTTTGCGCAGCAATCGACCTATCAAAGAAA
Organism: Echinicola marina; assembly: GCF_020463795.1. Taxonomy (NCBI): domain Bacteria; kingdom Pseudomonadati; phylum Bacteroidota; class Cytophagia; order Cytophagales; family Cyclobacteriaceae; genus Echinicola; species Echinicola marina. The sequence goes on from NZ_CP080025.1 coordinate 3,090,427, forward strand.
TCACCGCATTGCATGATTGGGTGGTGGAAAGGGAATTGCTAGCGGTTCCGGGAATAGCCGACATTGTGAGTTTTGGAGGAGAGGAGAAAATCTATGAAATCAAGATTAATCCTACCGAACTGGCGAATTACGACCTTTCTCCGCTCGATGTATTCGAAGCTGTGGGCAATAGTAATGTGAACGTAGGTGGGGATGTGGTCGAGCGTGGCGATCAGGCTTATGTGGTTCGGGGGATAGGATTATTGGATCATATTGATGATATCGGCAATATCATCGTCGAAGAAAACCAAGGAACTCCAGTGCTCGTCAAACATGTGGCTTCCGTAGAGGTCTCCGCCAAGCCCCGATTAGGGCAAGTGGGGCTTCAGGACGAAGACGATCTGGTCCAAGGGATCGTGATCATGCTCAGGGGAGAAAACCCCAATGAAGTGATTGGACGCCTGAAGGAAAAAATCACTGAACTCAACTCCAGGATACTTCCTAAAGATGTGAAAATTGAACCGTTTGTGGACCGGACAGAACTGGTGGACATCACGGTAAATACCGTGACCAAAAACTTGGTAGAAGGGATCATCCTGGTGTCCATTGTAGTCTTCATATTCCTGTACAATTGGCGGATGACCGTAATCGTGGCTAGTGTTATTCCCTTGGCATTCCTCTTTGCGATCATCATGCTGAAAATCTTAGGAATGCCGGCCAATTTAATATCCATGGGCTCCCTAGACTTTGGTCTGCTGCTGGAAGGGACATTGGTGATTTCCGAAACAGTCTTCGTCAGCCTGGAGCGGAAAGCACACCACTTGGGCATGGAGCGGTTTAATAAGATTTCGAAATCCGGAATTATCAAAAGAAGTGCTGGCAGCGTAGCCTCCTACATCTTTTTTGCCCTGATCATTTTGATCGTGGCCTTGATGCCCATATTCTCATTTCAGAAGGTGGAAGGCAAGATGTTTACCCCTTTGGCCTATACCTTGGGCTTTGCACTGCTAGGTTCCCTTATCCTTAGCCTTACTTATGTGCCGGACATGTGCAAGGTCATGCTGACCAAGGACATTGTGGAGAAGGACAACCGGATTACCAGGGGGAGCAGGGAAGGATTGTACCGATTGTACTTATGGAGTGCCAAAAACAAACAGGCGACCATCGCGGTATTTGGAGTGCTGCTGATAGCCAGTATCGTAGGCTTTTCCAGGCATGGATCCGAATTCCTGCCGAAACTGAATGAAGGAGCGATCTATGCTAGGGCCACGCTTCCCAACAGCGTAAGCCTTACCGAATCTGTCAGGATCACCAAGGAAATGAAGGAAAAGGTGCGGTCCTTTGAGGAGGTGAAGTTTGTGCTCACTCAGACGGGAAGGCCAAATGACGGTACCGACCCTACAGGCTTTTTTAACATCGAGTTTCATGTCCAGCTGTATCCTGAGGGAGATTGGGAACGGGACATCTCCAAAGATGAACTGATTGGGGAAATAAGAAAAGAGTTGTCTATTTATCCTGGGGTTGTGCTCGGCTTTAGTCAACCCATTCAGGATAACGTGGAGGAATATGTCGCTGGGGTGAAAAGCTCTTTGGTCGTCAAAATATTCGGACATGACCTTTTCGAACTGGAAGAATATGCTGACCAAGTGGCCAAGGCTTTGGAAGGAGTAGAGGGCATTGAAGACCTGAATGTGTACAAGAATATTGGACTGCCAGAGCTTCGTATCCAACTGCACGACCATAAAATGGCGAGGTATGGCGTAAATGTGGCTGATGCCCAGGCAGTGGTGTCCATGGCCATCGGTGGACAAGCGGCAACCAATTTTTACGAGGGTGAAAGGATCTTTGATGTCCGTGTCAGGTATGAAGAAAATTACCGGGACAATGAGGACAGGATAAGGGAAATCCTTATACCGGCGATGGATGGAGGCAAGGTTCCCCTCAAGGAAATTGCCACGGTGGATTTCCATACGGGACCGGCTTTTATCTATCGGGAGGATAACAGCAGGTATATTGGAATCGGATTCAGTATCGAAGGGCGGGACCTTGGTAGCACCATTCAAGAAGCCAAGCAACGCGTAGCGCAAAAAGTTGATTTCCCTGCGCACCTTACCACGGTATGGGCGGGAGAATTCGAAAGCAAGGAGCGTGCTACCCGGCAATTGGCCTTGATCGTACCCGTTTCGATTCTCTTGATCATGTTTTTGCTATACATGAATTTTCAAGGGAATATCAAGGATACCTTGGTGTCTTTCTTGACCATTCCATTTGCATTTATTGGGGGTTATTTATCCCTATGGTTGACGGGAACTACCTTTGGGATTTCGGCTGGAATCGGGTTTATCATCTTATTCGGAGTGGCCACCATTGATGGAATTGTCCTCATTGGTAACATCAAGCAGCAACTTATGGATCGTGTTCCACTGAAAGAGGCCATCGCCAGTGGGGTTTATTCCAGGATTAGGCCGATTTTGATGATCGCATTGATGGGGGCAATGGGCCTGTTGCCTGCAGCACTGTCCACAGGGATGGGGTCGGAAGTCCAAAAACCATTGGCCATCATGATCGTGGGAGGGCTGATCGTATGCATGTTACTTTCGCTGACCGTTCTTCCACAGGTATATTACATGGCCTATAAGAATGATAAGCAATATAATTAACAAATAATTAAGTGATATCGATGACAAATATGCTCAGTAGGTTGCAAAAAGTAGGGTTAAACGGTTTCTTTTTGACACTCTTGATCATGATCCTCATAGCTTATCTCATTCCTGGTTTAGGTGCCGATCACAGTCCGGTTCCATGGACCAAAATGATTGCGATAGGCAATGCCCTGATCTTCTTTTTCTATGGGGTAAAGCTGGATCCAAAGCAGTTGAAGGCAGCTATTGGCAACTGGAAGCTGCATCTTGTCATCCAATTGACCACCTTTCTGGTTTTTCCGCTACTTGTTTGGTTTGTGTTTATTTTAGTGGGGAAGCCAGCTGGAGCGATATGGTTGGGAGTAATGTACCTTGCTGCACTTCCTTCCACTGTATCCTCCTCGGTGGTTATGGTCAATATTGCCCGTGGAAATGTCCCTGCTGCCATATTTAATGCGAGCATATCCAGTTTAGTGGGAATCTTAATTACACCTTTATGGATGGAGCTTTTTATGGACCATGATGGGAGTGGCCAAGCATTTGATTTTATACCTACCATTACAAAACTAGGTATACAAATTCTGATGCCCTTTTTTCTAGGATTGTTAATGCATGGCCAATTGAAGACATGGGCAAAAGCGTATGGAGGGTATTTGAAACGATTTGATCAAGGAGTGATCCTGACCATTGTATTTACTTCTTTTTCTAATGCTTTCTTTGACAATATGTTTGAAGGGATGCCAGCTGCTATACTAGTCGTTCTTGGCATAGGAATGGCTGTATTGTTTTTATTGGTTATATCGGTCATGGGAGGTATTGCCCGTCAAATGAAATTACCTTTTGAAGATCGGGTGACGTTGATGTTCTGCGGATCAAAAAAATCATTGGTCCATGGGGCCATTATGGGAAGTGTCCTGTTTCCAGATCCAGCAGTTTTGGGCATCGTCCTGTTACCTCTGATGTTATACCATGCGCTGCAATTGCTTATGGGGAGTGCATTGGCTGGGTATTTTAGTAAGCGAGAGGAATATTTAGAAGAGAAATAAATGGGGATCTATTAAAACCCCACAATTTAAGTTTTTAAAAAAAGCGTACAGGAAAGTCCCTTGTGCGCTTTTGATATTTAAAAGGCAAGGATAATTTTATCTATTGGGAGAAGTTATATCAGGGTGTTTTCCTTATTGGCAAACTCAATTATAAGGATATCTTTGGTCGTAATAAGGCGAAAAATAAAAAAAGCCGGTAATTTTTTTAAAATAAATTAATTGTATCGATGGAATTTCTGAATTTCAAGTCTCTATGATATAAAGAGCTTATTCCATGTCAATGAAAGCTCATGGTTTATGTCCAAAACCAGATGCCCAACTTTTTACAGGTCTTTTAGATCATCATTGGTTTTACTCAGGTAGTAAAGGTGTTTGTCGCAGTGTAAGAGTATTTTACATTGTTTAAATGTAAAAAGAACACCTAATTTATATATATTGTCCCGAAAAGGTTAACCATGTTTTATTGTACTCAATTAACAACCCAAAGAACCATGAAATATATTTTTAAGATTTCAATATTATTGGTCTTGTGCATATCCAATAGTATTTGTTCAAGTGCACAAAAAACAAGCCTTCCCGAGTATTTTAACCCATCTCCTGATTTGTCTACAATGGGAATAGATGAAGAGGAGGTAACAAAGATTGATAGCTTGTTAATGGCTTTTGTAGCGCATAAAAAGTTGAACTGTGTGTCAGCATTTATAGCAAATGGAGGAGATGTGGTTTACAAAAAGGCCTTTGGAATGAAGGATGTTGAAAATCAAGTTCCAGCTACTATTGATGATTACTATGTATTGTTTTCTCAGACCAAGGCCATTACCACAGTAGCTTTTATGAGCCTTGTGGAAAAAGGCTTGGTCAAGGTAGATGACCCTGTGTCCAAGTATTTTCCTGAAATTCCCAATGAAGTGGTCACCAAAGTGCATGAAGATGGTACCTATGAAACCAGGCCAGTAAAGCACCCGATGACCTTTGCCCACCTGATGTCTCATTCATCAGGTTTAAATGCGGGATTGGTAGGACAAATTCGCAAAAATGAAGGTAAAAAAGGAGGTACGCCTCCCGGATTTGGAGGAAGGAGTATCGACCGTATTCCAAATGGACAGCACAGCTTTGGTGGAAACTATCAATCTAAATACCTCGAGGATGAAATGCTTGCCCTGGTTGAATACCCACTGGGTTTTGACCCTGGAACGGAATGGAACTATCATGTTAGCAGCAATATGTTAGGGTATATGGTGGAGCGTATTTCTGGAAAGCCATTAAGGGAGTATGTGAAAGAGACCATATTGGACCCATTGGGAATGGATGAAACCGATTGGTATTACCCTCCCAGTAGCTTGTCACGGTTTGTCAAACCTTATAGCGCAGTGGATGGTAAGTTAGAACCTGGTTTAACGATGTACGCTGAAGGAGCGGTGAGTAAACAACAAACTTATTGTGAGGGTGCTATAGGACTGAACGGGCCCATTGAAGATTATGCCAAGTTCTGTCAAATGTTGTTGAACAAGGGTGAATTTAACGGTAAAAGAATCTTAAAGCCGGAAACTATAGAATTGATGACGACGAAAAATCAGCTTCCATCTGATAATTCAGGAGGCAAGGGATTTCAGTTTGGTTTGGGCTTCGAACTCCATAATGATATGAAAAAACCGGTTCCAGCAGTTTCCAATACCGCTTTTGCATGGGGAGGGATGCTGGGCACTGCTTACATCATAGATCCTGAAAATGACTTGGTAGCGCTATTTTATATGAATATGTACAAAGCAGAGCCATTGTATCCATTGTTTTTGGAAAAGGCTTATGCACTTATTGACTAAGTAATTTGGTAAGGATTTAAAGGATAAAACCAGTACAAATTAGATGACATGAACATGATAAAAAGATTAGAAGAGTTTCGACATAATTCAGGAAAAGGGAAATTTATCAGTTATATCCTACTGGCTGTTATTTTAGGCGGTTTACAGCTGTTTCGTCCAGCTATGGGACAGGAAGTGAAATCCAGGATCGTGGAAGATGGAGGCACAGGTCCATATCCTGCCATAATGGAAATGGATGCTTCGCTTCCCACACATACTATTTTCAGACCCCAAGAAATGGCTCTTTTTGGTGAAGAGGAAAAACTACCCATCATCGCCTGGGGCAATGGGGCCTGTGCCAATTCCCCATGGGAGCATGTGAATTTTTTGAGTGAAGTAGCTTCGCACGGTTTTTTGGTGATTGCCATTGGGCCAATGCCTGCTGAAGGGGAGAAAAAGAAAGGTAAATCGTATTCTTCCCAGTTGATTGATGCCATTGACTGGGCCATTACTAGCAATGAAGATGAGGACAGTCCGTATTATGGAAAAGTGGATACCTCCCATATTTCGGTGAGTGGGATGTCTTGTGGAGGTTTACAGACCTTAGAGGCTGCGGCCGACCCAAGGGTGACTACTGCTGTGGTGTGTAATAGCGGTATATTGCCCCATCCAGGTGCTGGAATGCTAGGAATGCCACAGATCAAAAAGGAACAATTAGAAAAACTACATTCCCCCACACTCTATTTGCTGGGCGGGGAACGCGATATCGCCTATCATAATGGAATGGATGATTTTGAGCGGATTGATCATGTACCTGTTTTCGTAGGGAATATGGATGTGGGGCATGCCGGAACTTATGCCCAGCCCCATGGAGGTGAATTTGCTAGGGTAGCTACTGCATGGTACCTATGGCAACTAAAGGGAGATCAGGAGGCAGCAGCACTATTTCAGGGCAAGCCAAGCAGTCTTTCCCAATCCCCCTTATGGAAGGTACAAAAGAAGAAAATTCCATGAGATAGGAGAGATGAATACGGATAGAACGATTTAATAATTTAACAACGAGTGTCCGGGAAACAGTATGGCATGGTAGCCAATAGTTGACCGTAGATTGAATAACCCATAACAATACAAATAACTCATCTATTATGAATCGAAATAACGTAACAATTCTTAATTTATTTATACCAATGGTTTTGGCAGTATTCTGCTTTAGCTGTCAAAAGGAAATAGATTACCGCATCGGAGCAGATATTTCATTTTTGCCCCAAATGGAAGCAAGGGGAGCGACATACCTGAATGAAAATGGTGAGCAAGAAGATCCCATTGAGCTATTGTCAGATCACCATTTCAATACTGTTCGCCTGCGGCTTTTTGTGGATCCGACTGCTGAAAAAGGCTATTCCAAGGAAGGTTTTTGCGGTCTCGACCGTACCCTTGAAATGGCCAAACGCATCAAAAAGGCGGGAATGGAATTTGTACTGGATTTTCATTATAGTGACTATTGGGCAGATCCTGATAAACAATTTAAACCATCAGCATGGGAGGGGGCTACTGGAAAGCCCCTTCAAGATAGCTTATATCAATATACCCATAAGGTATTAACCACTTTTAAGGAAGCGGGAGTAGCTCCTGATGTCATTCAGATAGGAAATGAAATCAATCACGGTATGGTGTGGCCAGAGGGAAAAGTAATGGACAATGCCACCGATCAAGATTGGGAATCGTTGATGGGGCTTTATACATCGGGACAAAAAGCTGTCCGCGAGGTCCTTCCCAATGCCAAGATAATGGTCCATTTGGCACTGGGTGGCCAAAATAAATTGTGCCATGAATTCTTAGATAAGATGAAGGACCATGGTGCCGTTTATGATATTATTGGCCTTTCTTATTATGAGCAGTGGCACGGTACCTATAACGATCTAAAAACCAATTTATATGACTTGGCCAATACCTATAAAAAGCCGATTGCTGTTTGTGAATATGGTACCAACTTGGATAATGTAAAACGCATCAATGATATCGTTCGCTCGATTCCTAATGGTCTGGGGTATGGAACCATGGCATGGGAACCTCTTCGTGCCCTTTTCGACCAAGAAGGCAAACCTGCAGGAGAGCTATTCGCGGTCTATGACAATATATACTATCAATATGCTGATCCTGAGAAAAGTCCTGTAGTAGAACAGCCACAGGCTAGAACTGTAAAAGCACAAAGGCCCGTAATTGGCGCAGATATTTCCTTTGTGCCGCAAATGGAGTCGCGTGGAGTAAGTTATTCGGACCAAGGAGAGGAAAAGGATGTCGTAGAGATATTGAAGGACCATCGTTTTAACTGGATCAGGTTACGACTTTTCGTGGATCCTACTTCAGAAAATGGCTATTCCAAAGAAGGCTATTGTGGATTGGAAAAGACATTGGAAATGGCCAAAAGGGTCAAGGCATCAGGGATGAAATTTCTGCTTGATTTTCATTATAGTGACACATGGGCAGATCCTGGGAAGCAGTTTATGCCTGCCTCATGGGAAGACTTAGAAGGTTCGGCATTAGAAAGAAGAATTTACAATTATACCCAAGAGGTCGTGGAGCGATTCATTGATGAAGGCGTAGCTCCCGAGATGGTGCAAATTGGAAATGAGATTCATAACGGGATGCTATGGCCTATAGGGAAGATAGAAGGGGATCAAGTGGAATCTTTTTGTGTACTTTTGAGGTGTGCAAGTGCTGCTGTACGTTCAGTAGATCCCAATATTAACATTATGGTGCATATCGCCAAGGCCCACGATTTGAAGAATTCCATCAAATTTTTTGATAAGATCAGTAGTAGGGATGTGGTTTTTGATATTATCGGTCAATCCTACTATCCCGAATGGCATGGTGAGCTAGATAATATGGAAGCCAACTTGACGGAATTGGCCAATCGATATGAAAAACCCATCATCGTGGTGGAGTACAAGGAATATAAAAAGGAAGTTAATGAGATCGTGAAAAATCTTCCCAATGGTTTGGGCCTCGGAACATTTATTTGGGAAGCCACTTCTCCCGGCTGGGGGGATCTGTTTGACAGAAATGGAGCGGCCAATCAGAATATTGAGATCTATCCGGCCTTTTATGAAAATTATAACACAGACTGATTAAAGTAATATGAAAAAACACCTAATACTTTCAATCCTTTTATTAATATCCCTACGGTACAGTTTCGGTCAGGGGGAAAAGATGAAGGAAATAGATGATGGGGGAAGTGGCCCTTATCCGGCCATAGCCGTTTCCGAAAAAGCGTTATCGGATTTTGTGGTGTATCGGCCTGAGAATTTGCCTGCTGCCGTCAAAGAGGAAGGAAAGTTGCCGCTTATGGTCTGGGCAAATGGAGGCTGTATGAATTCATCCATCCATCATGAACGCCTCTTGACAGAAGTGGCCTCCCATGGATACGTGATCGTGGCCATCGGGTCGTTACAGATGACCGTGGAGGAAAGAGTGCATAAGCCTACTCCGGATCAAGAATTGGTAAGGGCTTTGGATGAGATGACCAATCTGTCCCAACAAGCCGGTAATGTTTACCATGACATGTTGGATTTGGACAAAATAGTGGCGGCCGGTCAGTCTTGCGGTGGAGCCCAGGTCATGTCCATTGCTGATGATCCTAGGGTGAAAAGCTATATGATGTTTAATTCCGGTATGGGGGATATGACCATGGCTGGGGCGAGCAAGGAATCGCTGAATTTCCTACAAGGAGAGATTATATACATTGTAGGGGGAGAATCTGATGTGGCAACCGAAAATGCATTAATGGATTATGAGCGCATCGATCAGGTCCCTGTAGTTTTTGCAGACCTGCTGGAAGGCGGCCATGGAGGAACATTTAATCAAGAGTACGGTGGCTCTTTTGCTAGGATGGCTTTGGATTGGCTGAACTGGCAATTTAAAGGAGAAGACCAGACCGGTTTATTTCTGCAACAGGAACTGGATAATTACCCCGGCTGGGAAATAAAATCAAAAAACTTTAACCCATAATTCCATGAACAATAAACTATTTGGCTTGGTAATCTTATTGGCGCTCACTTTGGTAACGTCGATGGTTTTGCCCGATAAGGACCTTGTGCAGGTACAGGTAGCGCAAGGTGTATTGCAGGGTGAAGAAGAAAATGGCATAACGGTGTTTAAGGGGGTACCCTTTGCCCAGCCTCCCATAGGAGCACTCCGTTGGAAGGCACCTTTACCTCCTCAATCATGGGAGGGCATCAGAGAAGCCACTAGCTACGCACCTTCACCCTATCAACCTGGAAACCCTGCTTCCGGAAAAAGCGAAGATTGCCTGTATCTGAACATTTGGACTCCAGCCAGCTCACCGGAGGATAATTTACCTGTTATGGTGTGGATATATGGGGGCGGTTTTAGTTTTGGTACTACTGCCGATCCTGTCACTACAGGAAAACACCTTGCCCAAAAAGGCGTGGTTGTAGTAAGCATTGCCTATAGGGTGGGACAGTTAGGTTTTTTGGCTCATCCAGAACTGAGTGCAGAAAATCCCAATGGTGTTTCGGGGAATTATGGTCTTTTGGATCAAATTGCCGGTTTGAAATGGATACAGAAAAATATCAAGGCTTTTGGAGGCAACCCTGATAAGGTGACCATCTTTGGAGAATCGGCAGGAGGGATATCGGTAAGTATGCTCTGTGCATCACCCTTGGCAAAAGGCTTGTTTCAAGGGGCGATTTCACAGAGTGGAGGTTCTTTTGGGCCTACGCGCCCCCATACTTTTCCTGGTGAAAACATGAAAAGCTTGGACCAAGCAGAATTAGATGGGAAGGCATATGCCGAAAAGGCAGGAGCTTCCTCATTGGAAGAGTTACGTGAGCTTAGCGCTGATGAACTGCCCTTGGGAATGGGGCTGGGCGGTGCTTGGCCGATAGTGGATGGTCATGTTATTACCGAGGACCAATACCATAGCTATCAAAAGGGAGATTATAATGATATCCCTGTACTCATAGGCTATAATTCTGATGAAGGACTTAGTTTTACCCGTGAAAGGAGCCCTGAGGAATTTATCAAGAATACCAAAAACCGCTATGGCCAATTTGCTGATGAATTATTGAAGGTATATCCTGTGGGAGAGAACCATATCCCAAAGTCTGCAAGGGACCTTAACCGTGATGCAGCTTTTGGCTGGCATACCTGGGCTTGGGCAAACTTGCAGTCCAAAACAGGGAATTCGAACGTTTATCTATATTACTTTGACCAACATCCCGAATATCCGAAAGATTCTCCTCGATACGGCCATGGTTCACCACATGGTCAGGATGTAGCCTATGTCTTTCAGACTTTGGATAAAGTAGGAGCTGGAAATAATGAGTCGGATATAACGCTTTCCAATAAAATGGCTGCCTACTGGACAAATTTTGCCAAGCATGGTGATCCAAACGGTCATGGACTGGAAAAATGGCCGGTCTTCAATCATTCAAACCCTAAAACAATGTACTTGAGCGATCCGCTTCGAACAGGCCCTGTTCCTAGTGAACCTGCGCTCAATGTCTTGGATGAATATTTTAGATGGCGGCTGTCCTCGGAGGGAGCAATAAAATAAAGAAAAGCTCTTTCTGAATAAAAAGGCTTTCATGGAATTTTGTCCATGAAAGCCTTTTCTGTTTTTGGAATTTGCCCCAAACAAATTATTTCTGATAAGCCGGGACATTGCTAGGGACGAACGCTACATCGTCTATTTGACAACTTGCGCCTGCCGCTCCATGTGCAATAAATCCTATTTCAACTTTACCGTTGGTAACATTCACTTCTTCGAGCCTTATGGTTTTCCAATTGTCCGATTGCTTCACGTTTTCGGTTTTTTGATAGGCTCCGCTTTCGGTATAAGCCTCTAGCTGATGAAAAGTCCCCGCACTTTTGACCTTAAACGATAAGGTGTAGGTGCCATCCTCCAAGGGAACATATGGTGTGGAAGTGATCATCTGGTAGACTTTTCTTTTGAAGGGTACCTTATCGGATATATTTAAACTTCTTTCACCGATTACGTGTAATCTGTCTTCCTTGGTATTGGCATGGTTTAGCACAGGTGATTCTTTATCGTCAATGACAATGGTATTGCCTTGTTTAACCTCTGAATGCCATCCCAACAACTGTTCTTGTATGGGTTTTACACCACTAGGTATGGCCTTTCTGTCAGCTTCGAAACTGCTGTTTTTTACAAAATTATTATCCTCCGCAACGCTCCATTCTCCCGTTGATTCATTCAGATTCCAAGAGTTTAGGGAGTTAAAGAATGGTGTCTCTCCGTCAAATGAAATTGGACACCATTGGTTATATCCCAAGCCGTTCCCCGCAAAGTCCGCCCAGCGGTCTCCACAATAAATAACTGTTTCTTTTTGGCTTCCTATTACATTAACAAAAAAGCCCGTTTGGGTAATGTGGGCATAGTCATCATAACTTCCTGGAGTAATCAACATTTTATTTTCAGGCAAGTATGGGCCTCGAATGTCATCGGAAACTAAATAATAAGCTAAGGAAGAGTCCCAGCCGTACAAGTTGGAGGCAAAAACATAGTATTTGCCGTTATATTTTACCATGCAATTTCCCTCACGACCCTTTCCTTTGAATATTTGGGTGACATCAAGTAAATCCACTTTGCCGTCCTTTACACCGATTTCAGAAATATAAATCTTGTGTCTTCCCTTCCCATAAGAATATACTAAATACGAAATACCTGTGTCAGGATCTGTGAATACCGTTTGGTCGCCTGTGTTGGGCGTACCGATCCTATCGGTCATGTCTAATCGGTTATGGCATTTGAAAGGACCATTGGGACTGTCCGAAAGGGCAATAAGCACATTGCTGTTATGCTGGACTAAAATGGCATATTTGTTCATTTCCTTTATATAGGCCACGCCCAATCTTCCCATCCAAAACACACGCTGGTAATTTTCTTCAACCTCTGCCTTATCCAGTACAGGACCCTTGGATTCCCAGTTGACCAAATCCGTAGAGGTATAGCAGGTGACAGCCTTAAAATTGGTACGCTTATGGGTAACTGATGGATCCTCCTGGTACAATTCAGCTTCCTCATAATGTACACCATACCAATAGTATTTTTCTACCCCATCTTCAGGGTCGGTAAAAGTAAAAATGCCACCGCCTTGGCTATAAATGGGGTCACCATCTTGGGTGTCCCAAAATGTATCATTCTTAATATTATGTTTTTGGCCAATGGCCGTATGGCAGGCTAATAGAAACGTCAATGCCATAAGTAGTATTGTCTTTTCGTAACCTATGTAATTGTTCATGATTTGGTTTATATGGGGTTTATGTGATTATATTATTGCATAATTATTTGTAAGCCCTGAGTTAAGATATTAGGGGTACTTACTGTCATTCATTTTTTGTCAGTGTTTCATAAAACTCTATCTCCACGATGTTCAGGGAACCTTTAGATTTCTTTTCTTCACCCGAGGGTTCTACTTTTCCGGTAATCTCTACGATTCCGAAGGCGTCTCCATCAATATTGGCTCCTATAAGTTTGATCAAGACCTTTTTTCCTTTAGTTGGCGGAAATTTCAAGGTAACATATCCCAGACTTTTGGGAGTATTGCCGGAATAGACTTCCTGGCCATCAATGCTAATGGAGATGGGATAGCTCCGGTTGCGCCAATTGCTCAGTTTCATGGTGATCTCACTAAGTTCGGCCTCTCTTTCTAATTCATATTCTATCCATCCTGATGAACGTTCCCCATCGTTTTTCCAACTTGTCAGCTCATTGTCGTCAAAGGAATTTTCAACTGTTTCGGTATTTTCCTGGGTCTTTGCAGCCATTACTTCCACCGCTATCCTGGATGGCTGGACGGATGTTCCTTGAGGAGTAGGTCCACGGCCTAGGTAACTGTCAAGCCCTTGTCCTGGAAGCGATTTGGATAGGCCCTTTTCTACTAAATAGGGCTTTGAAAACCATTTCAAACTTGCCGACTCAAGCCCTTCAGCTGAGGCCGAAATGCTAATCTCTCCAGCTTCCTCACATGCTCTGACAAATACCCTGTTCACCCCGCCTTCCACGGGTAACTTTTGGGATAATACATAATTGTCTTCAGGCCCTTGGGCAATTCCTCCCCTCCATTCTGCAGGACCATTAAGTTCGAATTTTATCATATCTAGTGCAGTAGGACATCTGTTTCCTTCTTCATCAACCACTTCCACTTGTATCAATCCGAGGTCGTGTCCATTAGCTATCATTCCTTCTGGTCTTTGGATTAAGCTTAATTTTAGAGACTTTGGCTCTCCGGCAGTGAGTATCTCATCTTCACTGACAGCCTCACCATTTTCGTTATAACTGACCGCTTTTATGGAGCCTGGCCGCCAAGCAACATCTTTAAAGGTAAAAAGAAAGCGATGGGACTGCACACCTTTGCCTAGCGATCTGTTATTGATGAATAATTCTACTTCTTCTGCATTAGATACTACATATATGGGTTTTTCTACACCCTTTTCATAATTCCAATGGCCAATAATATGCGTACGGGAATTTTCGGGGTCTACCCATCCATCCCACATGACCTGATGGGCATAAAATCCGTCTTTTGGAATGCGCATGGGATCGACTTCTCCACTTCTTCTGTAATTTTCGGCACCCCTAAAGTGGGTCTGGGTGTCTGAAAAGATGATGTTGACACCACCTGAACTTACCCTTCTTCCTGTCCCAGGACGTTCGCGAAAATAATCATACCATCTAATTATATTTTCAATGGCATGGGAATCTTGGTTACGGTTGTATGCACTTGCATTTTTGCCTTTATAGAGAGGACCATCACCGTCTTTATGATAAGGAGGGGTGTATTCGTCCCAGTATTTTCGAAGACCCTCGTCTCTTGAGTATTCTGTGGCCCACATAGGCTGATCTGCACTTTTATTTATATAGAGCATTTCACCACCGTATTCGGCTACTTTGCTATCGAGCATTTCTCGGCTTCCAATGGCACGACCACCGTATGGGTCATAAGTGTCCCTGATTTGCTTCATCTCTGACATATGTTCTTCGCTGATATTGTCGTTTCCGCATTCATAGAATAAAATGCTGGGATTATTACGGTTGTAGATGATGGCCTCCCTCATGAGGTTTTTTCGTTGCTCCCATCGGTTGTCCTGTACATCACTTTCTGCATCGCCGGCTGGCATAGCCTGAATAAGCCCCACACGGTCACAGGACGCTATATCCTGTTTCCATGGTGTGATATGCATCCACCGGACTAGGTTGGCATTGCCCTCTACCATCATCCTATTGCTGAAATCACTGAGCCAGGCTGGAACGGACAAGCCCACACCGGGCCATTCGTTGCTGGTCCGTTGGGCATAGCCCTTAATTTGGAGTACTCGGTCATTAAGATAGACCATACCATTTTTAAAGTCCGTCTTCCTGAATCCGGTAGTGGTTTTTACCTCATCAATGACCTCTCCATCAACCAATAACTTAGTGTATACATCATACAAATAGCCATATCCCCAGCTCCAAAAATGGAGACCTTCCACTTTTGCCGAAGCAAATATGTAGTCGGTTTGTCCGGGAGAAAGTGTAGTTGGTGTACTTCCAAATGATTTCAACAGACTTCCATTTTTTTCCTTAATGTCTACTTGGTATTGAAAAGTCTTCGCGGAAGCATATTCATTTCTGATTTGGCTATTGGCAGTTATTGAGGCAGAACCTTCTCTAATATTGATGTCCTGTGCGTAGATATAGACCCCTTCGGTTCCAAGGTTAGCATAAAGGGGCAAAGTCTGATAGAGCTTGTCGGTTATATGCAGGTAAACATTTTTTGGGATCCCACCATAATTTACATTGAAATTGCGGTCGCTCCATTGGAACTTAGTACCCGTGGATTTTTCTCTATAGTCCCAATCATTGTCTGTCCTCACTGCAATTATATTGGTAGCAGGGGATGGCTTTAATAGGTCTGAAACGTCGAACCCCACGGCCATGGCCCCATTTTCATGCCGTCCGATATGGATTCCGTTGATATAAAATTCTCCACCTTGGCGCACCCCCTCAAATTCCAAAAAAACTTTTTTCCCCTCGGTTCCTTTTGGGAGTACAAAGTTCTTTCTGTACCATGCAATACCGGTTGACATGCTATGAATGTCTACTTTGAATGCCTCATCCTCATTCCAGGCATAAGGCAGGGTTACTTCCTTCCATTGCCTGTCATTGAATTTTGGGTTTTCGGCACCTTCAGGATTACCGACTTCTACTTTCCAATTTGAATTGAAATTATAGGTAGTCCTTTGGGCTTGTACACAGTGAAATAGGAGGATTTCTCCAATTAGTAAAAGGAGTTTGAATTTCATGGTTATTATTGGAAATTGTTAAAAACTTATCTTCTGTAAAAGGTTAACTGTAACAAAAACTAATTGCATCTGGTATTTAGAATTATTTATTAGAATGGACCGCGCAATTGAGATATATGTTTAATTTCTATTGTATAAAATAAATTATCAGCTATTTAAGCTCCATAAGTACCAAGGGAGGGTTAAGTATGACCAATAACATATTGATTTAGGTGGTTTTCGTATAATTGCCCTTTTATATTACTTATCAAGAAAATTAAATCTGATTATCCGCAATGATGCCAGTAACCTTAAATCCTTTGCTTAAGTGGTCGGGAGTTTGAAGACTGAAGACCGAAGGAGTTGATATTTAAATTAAAACGAACATTTCGATTCGCTTTTAACTTTTACTGGTGCAATTGCGCGGATATACATAAAATTAAATGAGAATTTTAAAAAAAGTATGCTGCGGTGTACTGATGATGTATTGATATTATAGTAAGATGTAGCTTTTTATACAAAAACCTCTTTTTAGTCTTGTAAGTCTGGAGCTCGGAACTTGCATTCTTTTGATATTAGAAAATAAATTTCATCAGAGAGTAACCCTGCCCCGACAAGTAAATGGTGGGAAATATTGGTTTTGGGATATGTTTAATCGGTTAGCAGACTATATGATTAAAACCTGTAGGAGTTGATATGGGGAGTCCTCTGGGACTTGGGAATAGGAGCTTGTTATGAGAGAACTCAGGCTGGGTTAGCTTGATGAGTCAGCGACTCAATTTTAATAGGGCAATGACTGGGGAGGTTAACCAAAGCTTTGTGGCTATATTGAAGTCTGATATGGACATCCCAAAGGCCTACAATTTATTGGTCCAGAATTCAAATCTTGACCAATAAGTGTCTAGTAACCTTGAAAGGGTGAAGTATTCCACTGTACCCAAATATCCTTGGAATTTATAATTCCCGTTAGGCTGAAAGATTTTAATTCTTGGGAGTTGTTATAAGCAAAGGAGAGACATAAAGGGAATACCGAGGAGAGGTACTGGGAACGTCCAGATTTTATTAAGTGGTTTTGGAGGGGAAAAAGGGACTACCTTGCAAGCTGGCTATTCGTTTAAATCAGTCACTGACTGTTTTATTTACGCTCGTTCCCCTTTGAATGCTCCCATGCCTCGTATACCCCTAGTATACTATACGTTTACTTTTGGCTAAATTCTAAGAAAATGTGGTACTTTTTGAAGTGTGTTTTACACTATCTAAATATTATCTCTTAGACTGTTTACTTTTTTCTGAAGTCAAACATGATTTTAGTCTAAAATTAGACTATGTTGATCTTATTTTTTTAAAAAAAAATCATTTAATTATTGTAGATTAAAAAAAAATATTTGTTTTCAATATTCCCATTTGCTAACCGTTATGATTGCATTAAGCCAATTAGAAGACCAAAAACTGATCATTTTACTAAAAAAGGGAAATGATGAAGCATTTACAGCATTATATAATCGGTATTGGAAATCATTATATAAGACAGCAAATGCGATCATTAAGGATGAATCAATTGCAAGTGATATAGTTCAGGATGTCTTTGTTAGCTTATGGCAAAGGAAAGATGAAATTGAAGTATCATCTTTAAAGGCATATTTGCATCAAGCTACACGCTTTGCTGTTTTTAAAGCTATAAGACAAAATAAAGTAGACGCAGAATTCTATGAAAGAGTAAGGCAAGTTTCTGTAGAAATTATAACAGATAACCCATATTTGTTTAAAGAACAGCAACAATTGCTCGATAGAATAGTTAATTCGTTGCCAGATAACTGTAAAGATACATTTAAGTTGAGCAGGGAAGAAGGATTAACTTATAGACAAATTGCACAAAAGCTAAAAGTTTCGGAAAAGACAGTTGAAAAACGTATTTCAAAATCACTCCGTTATATTAGAAATGGGCTGAATATTGAATTGTGTCTTGGGATCATTTATTGTGTTTTTAAGTGATGTCAAAACTTAGAATGTTTTGTGTATATGGAGGCAGTATCTTTTAGTTTAAATTGATTTTATTAGTGCAATTACAAGTTATGGATAAAATAACATTTCAACATCTAGCAGATAAATTTGTGCAAGGCAAAACAAATAAGTCTGAGAATATCCTACTTAAGGAGTATTATAGGAAGTTAAGTATCAATGGCAATATTGAAATTTCCAAAGAGAAAGAAGAGAGCATAAGGACTTCAATTTTGCATGAAATTAGAAATAGGATTCATGAAGAAAATGTGCGCTTAAATCATCGGAATGCTACTAAATCAACTAAGAATATTTTCTTTAGAACTGGGGTGGCTGCGATCATCGTTTTGGGGATACTTCTTGTAGGAAGCGTTTTTTACCACCAATTGGATATTAGTAGGAATAACCTAGCTTATGATATGGACTTTCCTCCCGGTAAGGAAAAAGCCATACTTACAATGTCAAATGGGGAAAAGATAAATTTACTTGATTTAAAAGAGGGTGACGTTTTGGATATTGAAGGAGGAAAAATTACTAAAAGTGCAGAAGGTCAGGTAATATATAATGCATCATCTAATACGGACGATTTATCGGATAGGTATAATAGCATAAGCACCCCTGTTGGAGGAAAATATCAAGTTATACTACCTGATGGCTCTAAAGTTTGGTTAAATTCTTCATCCGAAATTGAATATCCGATAGCCTTCTCATCAGATGAAAGAAAAGTCAAGCTAAAAGGTGAAGCTTATTTTGAGGTAGAAAGTGATTTGAAAAGGCCGTTTTCTGTTGAAAGTGAAGGACAAGTAGTGACTGTTCACGGAACTCATTTTAATATTAATTCCTATTCTGAAGAAGGGGCGATAAAGACAACCCTAGTTGAGGGGAGTATAAGTGTTAAAAACACTTTAACCAATGATTCGAAATTACTGATCCCAGGTAATCAATCAGCAATTTACCGTGATTCTTTGGCTGTATATGAAGTTTCTGTTGATGAAAGTATTGCTTGGAAAGATGGTTATTTTCTTTTTAATGAAACAGACTTGAAGAGTATTATGAGACAAATAGAAAGGTGGTATGGGGTTGAAGTAGAGTATGAAAGCATCCCTGATGTTGAATTTTTTGGAAAAATCAGCCGTTCTTCGACCCTTTCCAGGGTACTAAAATTAATGGAACAAACTAGTGATGTTAACTTTGTGGTGAAAGGGGATAAGATTTCTTGTGAAAATTTAGGGCAGAAATAGAATCTTTCTAGAAATGAAATATTTCTTGTAAGATAAAATAGGAGGAGTGTTTGGTAAAAAGGTAGCCGTTCATGCCAGAAACACCTAGGGGGGCAGGTGCAAAGTCCCGGAGAGTCAGTTATTAGTAAGTATTTTGAACTTGTAAAAATCTATATGAATAAATTAATATTAATTTTTTGTGTATTACGGTAGGGTGAGGATTGAATTTTGGTACTTGTAATAAAGGTCGATATAAAAATTGTATTGATCGGTATTTGTGGTTTGTTTAGGTATAATTAGGAGTTTAATGCCTAATTATTCAATCCATTAATATTGTGTGAAAAATCAGAGATGTGTAAATGATTTATTTCTGAAAATTCTTATTGTTAGAATTAACTTATATGTATATCTGCAATTGCACCTGTAGCCCCAAATAAATTAATAGTGATATTTTATACCAATTTCTTCATTTGCAGAAATGCCATATGATAAGTGAACGAATGATACAAAACTATTTCGAGAGTTCTGTTATAAACCTAACAGATGATATTTTGGCCAAAAACTATTAGATAGGCTCGTCATTGTCGCTATTTATCCATTCTGGTATGCTTGCGTGTAATCGTATAAAATAAGTTTGGTTTAGATAAATTTATTGAAATGAAATGAGGTTTATATTTCTATTAAGCTGGCTGACCGTAGGGCTTAATCTTTTAGTACTTGCTCAAAGCAAAACTTTTACACCAAAAATAATTGTTTATCCTGATGAAAAATTAGGCCCTGTTAAACCAATACATGGTGTGAATTGTGGTCCAATAGACAGAAACTATTTATTTGACTTTTCAGATTACTTTAAGGAGGCATCAATACCTTCTGTTCGTTTACATGATGCTCCGCTTAAAATATTAGATGTTGTTGATCTTCATTGTCTTTTTCCTGATCCCTCTGCAGATCCTGAAGATCCTAATAATTACGATTTTACACTAACAGACGATTATCTCAAAACAGTAAAAGCTACTGGAGCTGAAATTTATTTTCGTCTAGGGGAGAGTATTGAACATCAGCCAACTAAGAAGTATGTCCGGCCAGAACTATGGGATCCTTCACAACTTGCAAAAGTCTGTGTAAATATTGTGCGGCATTACAATGATGGTTGGAATAATGGATTCTATTGGGGAATTAAATACTGGGAATTTTGGAATGAGCCCGATTTAGATAAACGGACCTGGACCGGTACACCAGATGAGTTTTTTATTTATTATAAAGCCGTTGCCAATGCCCTTAAAAACTATAATGGTTTACTTAAGGTAGGTGGAGCATCTTTTGCAGGGGCTCATGTTATTTTTGATACTAATAATCCTTATCATAGTTTTTTTCAAAAATGTGCGCAACAAAAAGTTCCCCTTGATTTTGTTTCGTGGCATATCTATCCATCAAGCTGGAAAGCTGTAGCCAACTCTGCTGAAAAAGTTAGATATGCACTTGATACGATGGGTTTTTCTAAAACTGAGAGTCATTTAACTGAATGGACGTACTTAGCCCAAGATAAAAAAGGAAGGAATGTGTTTAATACCCGAAAAAATAAGCAATGGGAAGCGTTTGGTAAGATTCGAGATTTTCAGTTAGGTGCTTCCCGAACCCCATTTATATTCGGTTTGCTATCAATGTTTCAAGACCTTCCTATAGATAAAGCTCACCATTATACTGGTGATACTGCCCCAGAGTGGGGTGCTTTTGATTTCAATGGATTGCCAAACAATGTTTATGTTGCACTTAATACTTTTTCACAATTTACAAAGGGGGAAAACCAAAGAGTGCTAAGCGAGGTCTCTTTTGAAAAAATCAATGTTTTAGCGTGCAAAGATGGAGAGCAATTGAATATCGGTATCGCCAATCTTGATGACGCGGTTACTAAAATTAATCTGAAAATTGAGACACTAGGTAGGAAAAACTTAAAAGTTGTGAAGATATCCCAGTATGAAAGCGACTGGAAGGACATAATATTTAGTCAAGAGGATTTTTCAGAGGATTTGGTTGTGCCTATTGCAGGTCCTGGATTAACCTTGGTAACATTAATAGATGAATAATTTTATAGGCTTAATCTTATAAGGGTAAGTATATAATCAAAGATGTCAGCACTTAGCTACATATGATTAGGCCTTGCTGAACCTTGCCCTTTTGATCAGACGATATGTGGAATATCAGGAAAAGCAAGAAAAGAAGTTTGAAAGGTAAATAAAGTTAACATATGGGAAAACTGCCCTTGCCTCCTCAGGGGGCAAGGGCAGTTTTCCGAGACTGTAATCTAAACTCTGTCTGAGACTTTGAAAATCAATTAAAGTTTATAAGATAGAGAGATATGAGCGAAGAACAAGAATCAGCATTTAAGAAGAAAGTACTTGACCAGTTTTTATCAGGAGAGTCCCTGTTCGGCAAGAACGGTGCGCTGTCTCCGATGTTGAAGGAGTTTTTGGAGGAAGCCCTCCAGGCTGAGATGGACGAGCACCTTCGGGATGAAGATGCAGGCCACAGTGCAGGCAACAAACGTAACGGCAAGGGCAGCAAGCGTGTGAAGAGCAACTTGGGAGAAGTGGAGATCGAGACGCCCCAGGACCGTCACAGCAGCTTTGAACCTAAGATCGTCGAGAAGCGCCAGCGTATCCTTGCCGATAACCTTGAGAAGCAGATCATAGGGATGTACTGGCTTGGCAGTAGCTTACGTGACATCTCCGGGTACATCAAGGAAATGTACGATACGGAGGTCTCCACGCAGGTGATAAGCGATATTACCGACCGTGTCGTCCCGAAAGTCAAGGAGTGGCAGAACAGGCCGTTGGAAGAGGTCTATTGCATTGTATGGCTTGATGCCATGCACTTCAAGGTACGTGAGGAAGGAAAGGTACGCCATAAGGCCCTATACAATGTATTAGGGATCAACCGTGAGGGGAAGAAGGAGGTACTGGGCATGTACCTTTCCGAAAGCGAGGGGGCGAACTTCTGGCTACAGGTACTCAGCGATCTACAGCACCGTGGAGTACAGGATATCCTGATCGCCTGTACCGATAACCTTAAGGGCTTTCCCGAGGCGATCGGGTCGATTTTCCCGAAAACAGAGATCCAGCTCTGCGTGGTCCACCAGATCCGGAACAGCCTGAAGTACGTGGCCAGCAAAAACCAAAAGGAGTTTGCCGGTGACCTGAAGAAGATCTATAAGGCCGAGACAAAGGACCTGGCCGAATCGGCATTGTTGGAACTGGAAGAAAAGTGGGGGAAGAAATACCCCATAGTGATCCGTTCCTGGAACGACAACTGGGAGAGGCTGAGTGCCTTCTTTGCCTATACACCGCCCATCAGGAAGCTGATCTATACCACCAATGCGGTGGAAGGCTTCCATCGGCAGGTAAGAAAGGTGACCAAGACCAAAGGGGCATTTACCAGTGACATGGCACTTCTAAAGCTGGTCTATCTGGCCACGCAGCGGATCGAGAAAAAATGGACGACCCCTTTACAGAACTGGAGCTTGACAGTCCAGCAGCTGGCCATTAAATTTGAGGGGAGGCTCCGGTTGGACATCAATACGGAAACCTAATCATTTAGTGAGGAATTTTTTCCCTTCCCGGGGGCTAGCCCCCGGGAAGGGAAAGGACAGAGTTGAGATAACACTCCCAGTTT
Organism: Echinicola marina; assembly: GCF_020463795.1. NCBI lineage: Bacteria > Pseudomonadati > Bacteroidota > Cytophagia > Cytophagales > Cyclobacteriaceae > Echinicola > Echinicola marina. The sequence goes on from NZ_CP080025.1 coordinate 3,113,088, forward strand.
TCCCCCCTTACAGGGGGTATCACAAATCCCCTTCCTTTGGATGGGGATGTTTTAATTTATCCATTTTTTATGCTGGATATGTCCCTAACAAAAAATAAAAGTTAATAATTATGTGTATCCGTAAGAGTGCACGTAATAAAATATGACAATACGTGTCATTAAATTTCAAGGTATCAGGATAGTTGTTTTCTTGCATAAAAACAAGAAAAGCTATGAACCTTATAGAATTTACGGGCCATTTCCCAGATGAGGAAAGTTGTGAACAATACATCAAGAAATACCGTGAGAAAAGCGGTATACGGTGCAAAAACTGTGAGAAGATAACCCGACACTATTGGTTTGCCAACGGCAGGTTTTTCGAATGCAGCAGTTGTCGGAGACGTTCTTCTCTTAAATCAGGGACGGTAATGGAAAACAGCAAGCTTCCGCTCCGTATCTGGCTATTGGCCATGCTGTTTATGTCGGCGACCAAGAAAGGGTTTTCCTGCCTTGAGCTCCAGCGGCAACTGGGGCTTAGCCGATATGAGACCACTTTCCGTCTGATGCACAGGATACGGTCAGCCATGGGACAACGAGATGAGCTTTATATCCTCAGTGACATGATTGAATATGACGAGTGTTATATGGAAACCGTACAGGAGAACCAGATCTTGGGTCAGCTTAAACGTGGAAAAGGCAGCCAGAAACAGACCGCAGTAGCGGTGGCGGCCGAATCGGTACCCTTGGAAGACCTGGATTCCGGGCAGAAAACAAAGCGCTGTGGCTATTTCAAAATGAGGGTCATGGACAAAGTGGACTGCGAGAGTGTCAATGCCTTTATCCGGGCCAATACCGTAGGGGATGTGGTACTGTTTACAGACAAGAACACGGCCTACTCGAAAATAGAGGAAGTGGTGGCCACCCATTTGGCCGTTCCATCGGGAAAGGGGTCCGTAAACGACACCTTAAAATGGGTACACAAAGCAATCAGTAATCTTAAAAGAACCCTGTTGGGGGTATATCACATGATAACTTATAAATATTTGCAGAACTATTTAAATGAGTTTGTTTACAGATTGAACCGAAGATATTTTGGCAAAGGACTCTTTGAAAGGCTCGTTATTGCCGCAACTTACCCATACGTGCAGTAAAACGGATACACATATTAATAATACTTTCAGGTATACATTAGTCAAAGGTCTTCCTGTTTTTTGGCAATCAAATAAGTAAGCAATTCCCAAGAGTTAGAACGGATTTTTTTATATCCATTGTTTTAAATGGCAGTAATAGAATTACTATTTGATATTTTTTAGTGATGCTTTACCAAGATTTAAAGCTATTGTTCTATTTAATTTTAGATTTATATATGAGTGTTTTACACTTGTGAAAATCTATAGGAATAAATTAATATTAATTTTTTTGTGTATAACGGTAGGGTAGGATTTAATTTTTGGTACTTATAATAAAGTGCAATATAAAATATATGTATTTGTGGGTTTTGTAGTTTGTTTTAATGTAGTGATGGGTTTAATGCCAAATTATACAGGCCATTGGTGATCTGTTATAAACCTGAGACACATAAGTACTTAATTTATTTGCCCAAATTCTTATTTATAAAATTAACTTAATCAAATAACCTCAACCTTAATAAAATTTGTATGAATAAATACATGCATCCGAATCAATACAAAAAGCGAGATTGTCTTGCTTTTTGTAGCCGAAGGAAAATGTTTTTTTGCACCTTATTTACTTTTGCGTTAATAATAAGTTTTTCGCATAAGGTATGCTCAAATACTTTTCGTCAAAGTAGAATAACACTTTCGTTTTCTGAAGCTTCTCTAAAGCATGTAATGACGGAAATCGGAAAACAAAGCGGCTATGAATTTATTTGTAGTGTTTCTTATTTAAAACAAGCAAATCCGGTTACCATTCAGGTAAAAGATAAAGGAATTGAAGAGGTTTTAGAATCCGTATTCGAAAATCAGCCCTTCAAATATGTTTTGGATGAGAGGACTATCATTGTCCAGCCCAAAGCTGTTAAATTACCACTCTTTAATCCTTCACAGACTTTAATAAGACAGGATACTGTTATCACTGGAAAAGTAATGGATTCGCTCAGTGTTTCTCTTCCAGGTGCCACTGTAAGACTAAAAGGAACCAATATAGGGACTGTTACAGATCTTGATGGTAATTTTAGATTAAAGGTTCCGGATTCGAAAGGAATATTGGTGATTTCTTTTGTCTCTTTTGAACCAAAGGAAATAAGCATTGGGTCGGGACTTTATAAGGAAGTAAGATTAAGGGAGTCAAAAAATGCCCTTAATGAAGTAGTGGTTGTAGGCTATAGTGAGCAAAAAAAGATATCCGTAACAGGAGCGATTTCCTCTATTGGAACCAAAGAGTTATTGCAATCTCCTGTTGCTAATGTAAGTAATATGCTTGCAGGAAGGTTACCAGGACTTGTGGCAGTACAACGTAGTGGTGAACCAGGTGCAGATGGTTCTACCTTAAAGATTAGGGGTATTGGGACATTATATGAAGGAGAGGAATCAGACCCATTGGTAATGGTTGATGGAATTGAAAGAAAGGATTTCAACTCTATTGATCCTAATGAAATAGAAACAATATCTATACTAAAGGATGCATCTTCAACGGCCATTTACGGTATTAGAGGGGCCAATGGTGTAATACTAATAACTACAAAGAGGGGACTTTCAGGGCCTCCCAGAGTTAGCTTTACAGCCAATACTGCAGTACAGATGGCTGTGGCCCCACCAGGAACGGTAAATGCATATGAATATGTCACTTTGAGAAATGAGGCTGCTCGTAATGACGGGATAGCGGAAGAAAATTTGCCTTTCTCTCCTGATGAAGTGGAATTATACCGAACTGGTGAGGATCCAATTCTTCATCCGGATGTTGATTGGTATGATATGCTCATCAAACCCTATTCGCTTCAAAGCCAATATAATTTGGGCATAAGGGGCGGAAATGAATTTGCCAAGTACTTTGTTTCTCTGGGTTTATTTGATCAAAATGCTGCCTATAGATTTAATGATTACAATGAATTTAACACAAATGCTAAATATCGCAGATATAATTTTAGGTCTAACCTTGATTTTAATATAACTAAACGATTTACTGTTCGTGTTAATCTTGCTAGTCAAATTGCAAACTCTAATTACCCAGGTTTATCTTCTTCTGATTTATGGTCAAAAGCCCAAGGAAGTAACCCTATTGTTTCTCCCGGAATGGTGGATGGTAGGATAGTGGTGCTTGGAACAGCTACTTCATCTCCCTTATCTGAACTTTTGGGGCAAGGGTATCGAAATAATTTTAATAGTAATATCAATTCTTCTGTAACGCTTGAACATAAGCTCGATTTTGTTACTCCAGGACTTTCAGTTGGCGGTACAATGGCCTACGATAGCTGGTATAGTCATAATATTTCTAGAAGTAAGCCTATTGTAATTTATACAGCTCTGCCTGATCCTGAAAACCCTGATAATATTCTCTATATCCCTAGAGGTGAAGATGGGGTATTAGGTTATTCGCAAGGTTTTGGTAAAAGAAGGAAGGTATATGCTGAATTAAAATTGAACTATTCTAGGCAATTTGGAGACAATTATTTTACAGGACTTATTTTATATAACCAATCAAAAGAACATGATCCTGGCTTTCAATATAAGGTACCGAGGGGACTTCAAGGTGTTGTAGGAAGATTAACCTATAGTTATAAAAACAAATATAATTTGGAGTTTAATATGGGGTATAATGGTTCAGAGAATTTCCCCAAGGATAATCGATTTGGTTTTTTTCCAGCGTATTCTGCAGGATGGGTTGTCTCGGAAGAGAATTTCTTTTCCAAAAATGGTCTGATATCATTTTTGAAGTTTAGAGGATCATTTGGGGAAGTCGGGAACGATAAGTTGCAAGGAAATAGGTTTTTGTATCTTCCAGACGCATATTTTTATTCTGGGAGCTATTATTTTGGAGAGGCAGGTTCAACCAAATCTGGTTATCAAAGATCATATGAAGGTAAGTTGGGCAACCCACTCTTGACTTGGGAGCGGGCAAAGAAACTGGATATTGGGATTGAAATAAATTTCCTAAATGATAGAATTTCTTTAACTGGTGATTATTTCAAGGAAAGAAGAAATAATATTTTAGCCCCACGTCTTTCCGTGCCAGGAATTGTTGCTGCAGACTTGCCTGCTTTTAATTTAGGAAAAGTAAATAATGAAGGTTTTGAAGTTGAAGGGAGTTACAGGAGTAATGCAAATAACACATTAACCTATTGGTTAAAAGGTAACTATGCTCTTGCAAAAAATAAGATAATCTTTAAAGATGAGCCTCCAAAGACTTATTCATATCAAAATGAAACTGGTAATATAGTTGGTCAATTTTTTGGATTAGAAGCAGATGGGTTATTTAATTCATGGGAAGAAGTGAATGATCCTGATCGTCCAGTTTCCTCCTATGCACCCAATTCTATTCAGCCAGGAGATATCCGGTATATAGATCAGAATGATGATGGGATAATTGATGCTGATGATTATGTTCCTATTGGCCATTCAAGGTTTCCGCAAAATTCTTTCGGATTATCTTTTGGGGGCGCTTTCAAGGGATTTGATTTTTCAATACTGTTTCAAGGTGCATCAAAAGTCTCTACTTATTTAACGGACCAAGCTGTATGGCCTTTTCTGAATGGTAGTTCAAATGCAAAGGAGATACATTTGGAAAGATGGACACAAGAGCGATATGATAATGGAGAAAAAATATCATTCCCGCGTTTGTCAAGAAGTTCAACAGCAGGTGGGAACAACTATGCTCCAGTATCTTCCTATTGGCTTAAGGATGCTAGTTACGTTCGATTAAAAAATGCTGAAATAGGGTATAACTTTTCAGGAGAACTACTTGAGAAGTTTCATATAAGATCTGCCAGGGTCTATGTTAATGGAATTAACCTCTTTACTTGGTCCAAAATCGGGATTTTTGATCCTGAAATTCCTTCAGGCAATGGTAGGGGATATCCTGTGCAGAGGGTGTTCAACCTTGGAGCCAATTTTCAATTCTAGTTTCCTTAATCAATTTAACCTAACATCTTGATTTTCTGAATCATGAAAAATAGGTGTCAATTAAAAATATTATTGAAAATGATATATAAATACAATTTACCTAAAACCCTCATAAATATTCTTATTATATCCTTGTCAACTTTCTTTGTGGGATGTGAAGATTATTTGGAGAAACCACCGAGTATTGATGTAACCGATCAAACAATTTTCCAAAATATTAGAAATGCTGAAACATTTCTATGGGAGGTGTATGCCTCCTCTATTCCCTTTGGTTGGGCAACTCAAGATTGGGATGCAGAGCTTAATTATTTATCAGGTGTAACCGCTGGACAGTTAGCCGCAGCATGTGATGAAGGCGATATAGCTGATTCTTGGCCCGGTCCGAATATTTTTAATAAAGGAGAAGTTACTCCCGTAAAAAATCCTGAAGACAATTTTTTAGGTCACTATAAGGCCATTCGTAAATCGAATATTTTTATTGAGCGCATCGAGGGCGTTCCTGATGGCACGACGGAGTATAAATTGCAATTAAAAGCTGAAGCTCGTTTTCTACGTGCCTTGCAGTATTTTGAATTGATAAAAAGGTACGGTGGTGTTCCTTTAGTGAAAAGAAAGTTAAACAATGAGGATGAACTCAATATTAACCGAAGTTCCCTGAAAGAATGTGTTGATTTTGTTCTCGCTGAATGTGATGAGATTGTGCCGGATTTGATGAGTTCAGCGGAAGGTGTCCTTGCAGGAAGAATTACAAAAGGAGCTGCCCATGCCTTAAAATCTCGTATGGCTCTGTATGCTGCAAGTCCATTGTTTAATAATAACTCCCCATATCTAGAAGGAAAAAATAGTGAACTATGGTGGTATGGAAATTATAGTGGTGAAAGATGGGATGTTGCAGCTGCAGCAGCAAATGATGTGCTGAAATGGGCAGAATCTGTTGGAGTAAGACTTATAACAGAGTATGGACCTGATGTTAACTATACTTACGCGAGTACAGAGCCCGATAATCCCGAGATTATTTTAAGCAGTAAATTTTATCCAAATATGGATTTATGGAGAGAAATGTATTTCCAGTTTACGAGACCTTCAGGGTTTAGAGGGTCATGGTATGGTGTGTCAGTTCCCCTAAATTTTATTAAATATTTTCAAACAAACGAAGGTGAATACTTAGACTGGCCCCAGTCAGGGGAGGATCTTGATGCAATGTATACACAACTAGAACCTAGATTCAATCAATGTATACTGGTCAATGGAACCTATTGGAATGATGATGAAGGTTGGGTTCAAATTTGGACTAATCCAGATGGAAGTAAATCTAAACATGCTAGAAAGAACAATGGTGGTCAATGGTTGAGAAAATTCATACCTGATGAAATGACAGCGGTGAACAAAGTTACCAATATGGAATGGCCTGTGTACCGTTTGGCTGAGTTTTACCTAAATTATGCAGAGGCGATGAATGAAGCATATGGCCCTAATAATTCACACACTTATGGACTTACCGCGATAGATGCTGTAAATATGATAAGGGAGCGATCTGGTCTTCCTCAGCTATCCCCAAATATCTCACACGAGGAAATGAGGACTGCTATCATTAGGGAAAGAGCCATAGAGTTATACGCAGAAGAACATCGTTTTTGGGATGTTAAGCGATGGAAAATTGCCGAGAATGAAGGCGTAATGAAAGGAGATTTTTATGGATTAATGATAAGACCAATTGTTGATTCGGAGAAGTTTAGTTTTGAGCAATATGTCTTTGAGGAAAGATTCTTTTCGAATAAGGATTACTTGTATCCCTTTCCCTCTTCAGAGATTTTTAAAGGGTATTTACAGCAAAACCCTGGATGGTAAAAAGTAATATCAAATTCAACAATCGAATGATGAGAAAATTATATAAGAATCAAGTTATTGTCATTATATCCCTTGCCTTTTTCTTCAAAGTTAACCTGATATCAGGAATGGATATAAGTTTAGCTTCTGATCTACCAAACAAGACCCAAGGTGATTCAATTTTCCAAGTTAAGGATTCACTAAATGTTCCGATTGCTTTTGGCAAAATTCCTTCTTGGAAAATGAGCAATGCAGTTGGTGTAATTAAAAATGAGGAAATAAATCGTTTTAACCTTTCAGTCCTGGGCAATGCTTTGTATGGTAAGGTAAATGGACTGAATGTTATCCAAACAAGTGGAGAGCCCGGTTATGAGTCAATAGGTTTGAATATTCGGGGACAGAGTTCATATAATGGAGGAAGTCCAATCATATTAATTGATGGATTTGAAAACCCATATGATCAGTTATCTGTCGATGAGATTGAAAGTATTACCGTGTTGAAGGATGCTGCATCAACAGCAATGTTTGGCATGAGAGGAGCCAATGGAGTCATTTTAATAAACACCAAAAGGGGCAGAAATGGCAAACCAAAAATATCATTTAGCGCTAAAACAGGATTGCAAATGCCTGTTAATATACCACATTTTCTTGGTGCTTATGATTATGCTAAATTGTATAACGAAGCGCTGGTAAATGATAATAAACCAGCTCTATATAGTGATGAAGCATTAGAAAATTATCAAAATGGAAATGATCCTTATTTATATCCTAATGTGAACTGGTACAATGAAGTATTAAAGAATTCATCACCGCTGACAAACTACACTGCAGACTTTTCAGGAGGAAATGATAATGTCAGGTACTTTACTTTTTTGGGGGTATTGAAAAATGAAGGGCATTATAAAAACACTGATAGCAATCGGGAATTAAATTCAAATGTCAATTTTCTTAGGTATAATTTCAGGTCAAATGTTGATATCAATTTGACTAAATCTCTTGTTGTGTCTACTGACATTGCAGGAAGAATTGAAGATCGATATTCTCCGGGTTCAGGTGCTAGTTCAATTTGGGGAAGTATGGCACGAACACCCTCAAATGCCTACCCTGTTTATAATCCTGACGGGACTTATGGCGGAACAGCTATATATCGAGATAATCCAGTTGGGTTAGTCCTAGGAAAGGGCTTTGCTTTTAGACATACCAGAGAATTGCAGGCCACTGTTAGAGCGGCGAATGATTTTGAAGCACTATTGCCGGGGCTGAAGGCTTCAGCAGCTGTGTCTTTTAGTAATTCTTTCAGAGGAAATGAAGACAAAAATAAAAACTTCCCAGTTTATGAATTGTCCAGAAACCAGGAAGGTGAAATTATTTATAATCAATTTGGCCAAGAAACCTCGCTTACCAACAGTGATAATATTTCAGACCAGTGGAGAAGGTTGAATTTTCAATTTAATGTTGATTTCAACAGAAAATTCAATGAACATGAAATCAATTCCAAGTTGTTTTATCATCAGGATACTTATGTGATAAATGGGAATAATGTACCTTTTGCCAATCAAAATCTAGCAGGGCGTCTGATCTATTCCTATAAAGAAAAATACATAGGAGAGACTACCTTAGCCTATAGCGGCTCTGAAAACTTTGCGAAAGGCAATAGGTTTGGCTTATTCCCAAGCATATCGGCTGGTTGGATAATTTCTAATGAGGATTTCCTTAAATCCAACACGACACTCAGTTTCCTAAAAGTAAGGGCCTCATATGGACTGGTAGGGAATGCAAGTATAGGTGGAAGAAGATTTCCGTACAGCCAGTATTATCATAGTGCTACTGGTTACCGTTTGGGTACTAGTAATGTGAATGGTATCGCGGAGGGAAGTCTTGTGGTTTCTGATGTTTCATGGGAGAAAATTAAAGAAATGAATATTGGACTTGAGGCATCCCTATGGAATAAATTCTATTTGAATGTTGATTTATTTAGTGAAAAGAGGTTTGATATATTGGGTACCAGAGGAGGGGTAATTCCGGCTTTCATTGGAATAGGATTGCCATCAGAAAATATCGGAAGTGTAAGAAATAACGGGATAGAATCAGAATTATCCTATAGAAATCATGTTTCCAATAAAATCAATGTGGATTTTGGTGTGATGGCCGCTTTTACAAAAAGCGAAATTCTGGAAATGGGAGAAATAGTAAGACCTAATTCTTATCAATATCGAACGGGAAGGTCTGTAGGACAGCCATTTGGACTCGAAGCCATAGGTTTTTTTAATAGTGAGCAGGAAATTCAGGATAGTCCTATTCAGACATTTGGAACGGTTCAGCCTGGTGATATTAAATATAAAGATCAAAATAATGATGGCATCATAGACCAAAATGATGAGGTGGCTATAGGGAGACCAGATTTGCCAGAATTGGTTTATGCGTTTCATGGAAATATTTCATATGGTAAATTTTTTGCAAGCTTTTTATTCCAAGGAGTTGCTAATAGGTCTGTGTACTTAAATGGTCCTCTAGTTTGGGCATTCCAAGATTATGCTAATGCAGCACCGATAGCAATGGGGAGATGGACTCCTGAAACTGCAGAAAATGCAACCTATCCTAGGTTAACGACTATTAATAATAACAACAATTATAGGTTTTCATCATTTTGGCAACGAAATGGAAGTTTCCTTAAATTAAGAAATGTTGAAGTGGGATATGAGATTCCTACACAACTATTAAATAAGATTGGACTGAATGGAGGAAGGGTCTTTTTGAATGGAAATAATTTGCTGTCATTTGACAATTTAGACAATTATGATGCGGAAAATATCAGTGGATATCCTAATCTAAAATCTTACAATATTGGTGTACAAATAAAACTTTAGTAAGTAATTATTTGAAAATTCAAATGATATAAAGTGAACAAAATGAAAAAATCAATAATAATTTCAGTCTTTAGTATTCTTGTTTTCAATGCCTGCGTTGAAGATTTTTTGGATCGTAAAATTGAAACGGATTTAAAAGAAAATCAGGTGTTTTCCAGCTATGCTAGGATAAGGGATTTTTTGAATAATATTTACAATCATATCCCTGTTGGATACAGTAGAATAGATGGAAGCATGCTAGCTGGTGCTACAGATGATGCAGAATTTACTAGAGAAAATTCTGCAATTCAAAATTTTAATAATGGGAGTTGGAATCAGTTTAGTAATCCTGACAATCAGTGGGAAAATATGTATACCGGAATCCAAAAATGTAATCGATTTTTGGAAAATACTGAAGGTGTAACCTTTGAAAACATCCGATACACTGATCCACAAACTTATAAAACCCAAACTAATAATTTAGCAAAATTCCGGTTAGAGGCTAGGGTATTACGTGCATTCTTTTATTTCGAGCTCATTAAGCGTTATGGGGATGTCCCACTTATTTTAAGCACTTTGACACCAGAGAGCGATCTTAATTTACCTCGAAATTCCTATGAGGAGTGTGTGGAGTTTATTGTAAATGAATGCGATGGAGTATTAGATTCATCGATTCCTTCAGATATTTCACTTCCAGTATCCTGGGGGTCGGCTGATGCTGGAAGAGTGGACAAGGGTACAGTTCGTGCCTTGAAAGCAAGGGTGCTTTTGTATGCGGCAAGTCCCTTGCATAACTCTAATAATAGTTTAGAAAAATGGGACAAAGCTGCAGCAGCTGCCATAGAGGTTTTTAATATGAATAAATACAATACCCTTCATAATGACTATACTGCCTTATTTAGAAGTGTTTCCCAGCAGGAAATCATATTTGCACGTCGTATGAATGCAAGTAATGGTTTTGAAAGAGAAAATTATCCAATTGGGTTTGAAGGAGGACAAAGCGGGATAACACCATCGCAAAACCTAGTAGATGATTATGAAATGAGGGATGGGACTGAATTTGATTGGAATAATCCTGTTCATGCAGCAAATCCTTATGAGAATAGGGATCCAAGATTGGAAATGACTGTTATTACCAATAATTCAAACTGGAATGGAAGAGCAGTAGAGATTTGGGCCGGAGGTATGGATGGTAAGGGCAAAGAAAGAGCCACAAAGACAGGATATTATCTTAAGAAACATGTTGCCGAAAACTTGGATTTTATAACAGGCACAACGGCATTTCATACTTGGATAATTTTTAGGATGGCGGAAGTTTATTTGAATTATGCTGAAGCCATGAACGAAGCTTATGGTCCTGAAAGTGATCCCAATGGATATGGAATGACAGCATTGGAAGCCTTGAACAGGGTTCGGGATCGTGGAGGAGTGAAAATGCCTTTACTTAATTCTGGTCAATGGAACAAAAATACATTTCGGGAGAAAGTTAGGCATGAGCGGAGGATAGAATTGGCTTTTGAGGAACATCGTCCTTGGGATATTAGACGATGGAAGCAAATAGAGCCATTCCAGTCTCCATTGCGCGGAGTAGAAATTACGAAAACGGGCGAAGGTATATTCAATTATGAACCAATAACGATTGAATCTAGGGTATTTTCTGAAAAGATGCTTTTATATCCTATTCCTTTTTCAGAGGTAGTCAAATCTCCCAAGATTGTTCAAAATCCTAATTGGTAATATTTATGAGAAGATTGGAAATAGTTTATTTTATATGTTTGCTTTTTTGTTTCAAGTCAATATCTCTATTGGGACAAAACATTATTCCTCATCCTAACAAATTAATTAATAAAGGCGGATTTTTAGACTTAGGAAAAAAGGTGAATATAGTTCAAAGAGAAGCCTCAGAAGAGGCTTCTCTCCTTAAGGGATATTTATTAGAGGATTTTAATATAGTATCCCAAGAAAAGAAAAAGGGGCAGTTTAAATCTATAACCTTAAAAGTAGAGAAAAACAAGGAGAATGAATTAGGGGAGGAGGGTTATTTATTGGATGTCAATGATAACGGAATTGTTATCTCTGCTGCAGCAAGAGCCGGTGTGTTTTATGGTGTTCAAACATTGCGTCAACTGATTAAGAGAAATGATAATAGTTTAACCATTAGCATTCCGCGAGTATATGTAGAAGATAGACCTCGATTTAAATGGCGCGCTTTTATGCTAGATGAAGGTCGATATTTTAAAGGTGGGAAAGTAGTCAAAAAAATGTTGGATGAGATGGCGCTATTGAAAATGAATACTTTTCATTGGCACTTGACTGAAGATCAGGGATGGAGAATAGAGATAAAAAAATATCCTAAACTGACGGAAATTGGAAGTAAAAGAGACTCAACTCAAATTGGTTCGTGGCCAACTGGTTGGAAAAGTAACGAGTTTGATGGAAAACCCCACTCTGGATATTATACACAAGAAGAGATAAAAGACATTATTAAATATGCATCAGCCAGGCATATAACCATCATTCCAGAAATAGAAATGCCTGGTCATTCCACAGCGGCTATTGCGGCTTACCCTTGGTTGGGTACGGATCGAACACCACAAAATGTGCCGGTAGCATTTGGTGGTCCTATGGCTGTTCAGAAGGTACTCAACGTGACAGATCCAAAAGTAAGAAGTTTCTTACATGATGTTTTAGATGAAGTAATGGCATTATTTCCGTCCAAAATCATTCATATTGGAGGAGATGAGGTGAAGTATGATGTGTGGAGAAATTCTTCCAAGGTAATGTCATATATGGAAGAACAGGGATTCCCTTCTCCAGCCGCATTGCAGGTCTGGTTTACAAATTCCATTTCGAATTATCTTGCATCCAAAGGGCGGAGAATGATGGGCTGGAATGAAATTATGGGAAAAAAACTGGATGCAGGAGCGGATGAAAAAGATCATTTGGTTGAGGATAATCTAGCGCCCAACACCGTTGTTCACGTTTGGAAGGGGGACCTAAATCTTGCTGTTCAAGCAGCCGAAAATGGTTACGATATTGTTAACTCCTATTATGCCCACACTTATTTTGATTATGACTATAAGACGATTCCTCTAAAAAAGGTATATGACTTTAACCCAGTTCCCAAGGGGCTTGACTCAAAATATCACAATAAAATATTAGGCATGGGGTGCCAGATGTGGAGTGAGTGGGTACCTGATGAGGAGATATTGGGAAGACAAGTGTTCCCAAGAATTGCTGCAGCTGCTGAAGTGGGCTGGACTGATTCATCAAGTAAAAACTATGAGGTATTTACAAAAGGACTACCTTATTTTTTTCAAAGGTGGGATCGATTAGGGATCACCTATTATAATCCAAAAAAAATGACCAGTAATGCTAATTAATATTACCAAGCAGAATATACTCCTTCTTATAGCGGTGTTCTTTTCATCTTTTAGCGTCTTTTCAGGAACGAAAGAAAAGAACTCTTCCATAACCATAGCTAATAAAGGATTAACATCTTATACGATCGTTATAGCAAATGATGCCATTCCAGCAGAAAAAACGGCAGCAGGTGAGCTGAAAAAATACCTTGATAAAATCACTGGAGCATCTTTTAAAATTGATGAAGAAGAAACAGTGTTAGGAGATAAGCCCAAAATATGGGTGGGAGCAGGAAAAGAAGTAAAGAAACTAGCTTCTGATGTTAACTGGGAGGCCTTAGGAGAAGATGGTATAGTCATTAAAACCGTTGGAGATGATTTGATCCTTGCAGGGGGAAGATCGAGAGGAACATTATATGCCGTTTATGAGTTTTTAGAAAATACGGCAGGATGTATGTGGCTTACTCCTAGGGTGGAAATTGTTCCTAGAAAGGATAAGCTGAAAGTTTCCTTTATAGATAAGGTTTATATCCCTTATTTTAAATATCGAGAAAATTTTGCTACATCTGTTGCTAAAGATCCAATTTTTGCTACTAAAATGCGTGAAAATGGCTATTTTCAAAAGCAAACAAAAGAGTGGGGGGGGAAATATAAGATACTAGGCTTTGTACATACCTTTATGTGGTTGGTGCCTGTCAAAGAATATTTTAAAGAGCATCCGGAATGGTTCAGTGATCCGGATAACCATAATCTTCCTTGTACAACTTCTTCCAAAATGCCGGAGGCGGATAAAACACAGCTTTGTATGAGCAATCCCGAAGTGATAAAGGTTTTAACGGAAGCTGCTTTAAAATGGATAGAAAAGGAACCTACTGCTGGTTATATTTCTATCTCGCAAAATGATAATGGAAATTATTGTAGTTGTACTGACTGTTCCCAACTTGCCGAATCTGAAGGTTCTTATGCAGGGCCATTATTAAAAGGTGTAAACCAAGTGGCAAGGAGCATTCGAAACAAATACCCGGATTTCTTAATAGAGACACTTGCCTTTCAGGGTACCAGAAAAGCACCAAAGACAGTACGTCCAGCCGAAAATGTCGTAATTCGCTTGGCTCCCATTGGAGCTGACTTTGGGCATCCAATTGATAGTGAATGGAATGAAAAGGATCGTTCGGCAGTTACTAGTTGGTCAGAGATTTCTCCTAGGCTTTTCATTTGGAATTACGTTACCAATTTTAAGAACACCTTAATGCCTCATCCGAATATGGCGAGTTTTGCAGAGGATCTGCAGTTTTTTCGTGCAAATAAAGTTCAAGGTATATATGAGGAAGGAAATAATTTTACTAATAACATAGGTGATTTTATTGATATGAGGACTTGGCTATTAGCTAAACTAATGTGGAATCCGGATTTGGATCAACAAGAATTGATGTCTGAGTTTATGCATGCATATTATGGAAAGGCAGCTGATCCATTAATCAAATATTTGGAATTGATAGAAAAATCCTTCAAGAGTAAGGAGCAAAAACTTTCTACCTATAATAATGGTGAAAAAGGATTTTCCTTTCTCTCACTAAATGTGATGAATGAAGCTACTACGCTTTTTAATGAGGCTTCTGAGGCTGTAAAAAACAATGATGAGCTTTTAGATCGGGTGCGTAAAGAAAGACTTTCTTTAAACCTTGCTTGGATTGAACTTTATACCTTATTAAAGCAAGAATCTGAAGAAAAGAACCTGCCTTTTCTTGGTCCTGAGAACCCTTCAATTGCCGTTGAGGAATTCCTTGGGGAGTTTGATAGATACGGAGGTAAAAAGTTTGGTCAGGGAAGAAAGCTCGAAGAGGATATAGAAAGGCTCCAAACCATGTTTTAATAATCTATAAACAGTTTACGAATGAGATATTTGATTGTCATTTTTATAGTGACCCAGGGCTTCTATGCCTATAGCCAAGAAACATATGGGGAATATTTCTCGAAAAAACAATACGAAGATAAACCCTTGCCTCGGTTTGAAAAGGTTAGGGCTTTGATTCCACAACCTGTTCTAGAGGAAAACCCCGTTTGGGTAGAAATGTACTGGAAAGCTTGGGAAATTGCTTTTAAAAGGATGAAAAGTCCTCCTCCCGGATCGCCACTTGTCTCCAATTTCTTGGATGAAGGCCTCGATGATAATATCTACCAATGGGACACCAATTTTATGGTGATGTTCAGTAGATATATACACCATATTTTCCCAGGAATACAATCTAATGATAACTTTTATGCAAGACAACGAAAAGATGGATTGATCTGGAGGATATATAAAGAAGAAGACGGCGCAGAACATCCATGGGGTGGAGGAGAAAACTTTGCAAGGAGTATTAACCCACCACTGTTTTCTTGGTCTGAATATCTTAATTATCAAGTGACTGGTGATAAAACCCGCTTTCGTATGGTACTGCCTGTATTGGAAAAATATGTGGAATGGATAGATAAACATAAAGTTGATCAAAATACACCTCATCGATTGTATTGGTCAAATGGACAGGCTTCAGGAATGGATAATACTTTAAGGGATACAGGCAGGCCCGGAGGTCATAGCAGTACATCTCCTATGGGCTGGGTGGATATGAGTGCACAAATGGTTATGAATTATAATTATTTGGCATTTATATGTGAAGAATTGGGAGAAAAAAAGAAGGCTAAAAAATTCAAAAGGAGCGCAAAAGAAATTTCCGAAAGGATCAATGAATGGATGTGGAATGAAGAGGATGGTCTTTATTATGATGTAAGTCCTGAGGGTGAACAGGTGAAAATTAAAACTGTAGCCTGTTTTTGGCCCATGCTTGCCGGGGTAAGTTCAGAAGAGCAAAATGAAAGATTAATAGCCAACCTCAAAGACCCTAGTAGTTTTTGGAGAAAAATCATCTTTCCTAGCTTGGCAGCTGATCAGGAAAAATACAATCCAAAGGGTGGCTATTGGCTAGGAAGTGTATGGGCCCCGACTAATTATGCTATTATCAAGGGACTAGAGAAAAATGGTTATGCTGATTTTGCCCGTGAGTGTGCATTGCGTTATTTGAAAGGTATAGAACAAGTATATAATAATACAGGTACTTTTTGGGAGTGTTATTCTCCCGATTTTGCGCGGCCTGCCACCAAGGAGAATGGTGAAATAGTAGCGAGGGACTTTGTTGGATGGACTGGATTAGGACCAATTTCATTATTGATCGAAAATATAATTGGCATAGATGTTCACGGAGCAAATCATGAGATAAGTTGGAGATTATCCAGGACAGACAGCCACGGTATTAAAAACCTATTGTGCGGAGATGCCTTCGTTTCTCTTATCTATCAAAGAGATGCCTCAGGTGAATATATTATGGCCGATTGTGACAATCAGACAAGTAATATTAAAACTGGTGTTCAACTGAAAGTTTATCACCCCCAAAAAGGAAAAATGCTTTTTAATATACCTTCCGGAGCAAAAGAATTTAAGCTTGAATTATAATCGATCAGTTTTAATGAATAAATATCTATTAATATTTTCCTTTCTATTTATAATTTCATCATCAAAGGGTCAAGTCGCTTTCTGGCAAGATGAAGGAAAAAGTGAGGATAACAGACTTCCAATGAGGGCTTCCTTTTTTTCATATGCCTCTAATGAGGAAGCAAATATAGCGGATTGGGAAAAATCAAGTCGTTATAAATCATTAAATGGAAAATGGAAATTCAAATACTTTGAATCACCATTGGATTTGCCAGAGGGTTATGAGTTTATAGATTACCAGGACAATAATTGGGGTGAAATTCGAGTTCCGGCAAATTGGGAGGTTAATGGATACGGCTATCCAGTTTATGTCAATATTGGCTATGAATTTCAACACATATTCAAGCCTAATCCTCCTTTGGTACCTGAAAATAGAAATCCTACAGGAGTTTATAGAAAGGAGCTGGATATAGAAAGTGAATGGCTGGAAAACAAACAGGTTTTTCTTCATATTGGTGCTGCAAAGTCCAATCTAACAGTTTGGATAAATGGGGTTTATGTTGGCTATGGGGAAGATGGGAAGTTAGCATCTGAATTTAATGTATCTGAGTACCTTAAGCCAGGAAAAAATACAATTGTGATGAAGGTGATGCAGTGGAGTGATGGTACCTATTTAGAAGGCCAGGATTTTTGGAGAGTGAGTGGGGTAACCAGGGATTGTTACCTTATGGCAAGGCAGCCTCTGCATATATTTGATTTTGCTCTAAATCCAATACTTGAAGATGATTTTAACAAGGGAAACCTCAAGGCACTGTTCCAATTAAATAGGGTTCCCAAAAAAGCAGGAGAAATTGAGATTGAAGTTAGGTTTCATGATGAAATGATTGCTAAAAAGTCTGTTAAGGTTAATCATGAGATACAAG
This sequence comes from Echinicola marina, assembly GCF_020463795.1. Classification (NCBI taxonomy): domain Bacteria; kingdom Pseudomonadati; phylum Bacteroidota; class Cytophagia; order Cytophagales; family Cyclobacteriaceae; genus Echinicola; species Echinicola marina. The sequence goes on from NZ_CP080025.1 coordinate 3,130,572, forward strand.
AGGTGTCTTTAACTATCCTCAAACCACACCTTTGGAGTGCAGAAATCCCCAATCTTTATGATGTGGTCATAAGACTGAAGAATAAGAATGGTCGGATTTTGGAAGTAATTCCTCAACGTATTGGATTTAGAAAAGTGGAAATCAAAAATGGTCAGTTACTGGTCAATGGCGAAACGGTTTTGATAAAGGGGGTCAATAGGCATGAAACACACCCGGTTACAGGCCAGGTTATTAGCAAGGAAGATATGCTAAAGGATATCTTATTGATGAAACAATTCAATATAAATGCTGTACGAACTAGCCATTATCCTAATGATGAGTATTGGTATCAATTATGTGATGAGTATGGGATTTATGTGGTAGATGAGGCTAATATTGAATCGCATGGTATAGGGTATAAACTTACCCGTACACTTGGTAACCGTCCAAATTGGTATGATGCTCATTTGATGAGGGTAAAACGGATGTATGAGAGGGATAAAAATCATGCTTCAGTAATTATTTGGAGTTTGGGAAATGAAGCAGGTAATGGCTATAATTTTTACCATCTATATCAATGGTTGAAAGATAAAGATAATTCAAGACCAATTCAGTACGAACGTACTGTGGATTACTCTACACTGGATGCAGAATGGAATACCGATATTATTTGTCCAATGTATCCAAGTCCTGAGGGATTAAGGAGGTACGCTGAGAAAACCCTGAATCCCAATAGACCTTTGATCATGTGTGAATACGCCCACGCTATGGGGAACTCACTGGGTAATTTTAAAGATTACTGGGATATCATAAGGGCCAATAAACATGCCCTTCAGGGTGGGTTTATTTGGGATTTTGTTGATCAAAGTTTGATAAAAACGACAAAGGAGGATAATCAAATATATGCATATGGTGGAGATTATGGGCCAGAGGGAACACCTAGTGATAATAACTTTTTGAACAACGGCATATTTAACCCAGAAAGGCTACCAAATCCCCATGCTTGGGAAATGAAGAAAGTATATCAACCTGTGATTACTAGGCTTGCTGGAAAAAACACAATAGAAATCATAAATGAGCATGCATTCAAAGACCTTTCTGAATTAGAATTGAACTATGAATTGCAGGTAGATGGAAAAATATTCCATACAGGTAAAGTAGAAAATCTTTCAGTCCCTGCAGGAGATGCCCAAATTCTCCCCTTGTTATTACCTGATGCTTATAATGGGGAAAAGTTCCTGAATATTACTTACACGCAGCGAAAAGCTACATCAGCTATTCCAGCAGGGCATATTGTAGCTACAGAGCAGTTATACCTAGGAGGAGATTATGCATCTGATAGTGATAATGATTTTAATAAACTAGGTAGCATCAAATCGTTAGATGGAGGTTATAAAGTGTTAGTAGCTGATGTTGAATTTGTATTTAATAAGGAAACAGGCTTTTTGCAAACGTATAAAGTAGGAGACCTTGATTTTATAGAAAAAAATTATTCCCTAATGCCGGATTTTTGGAGAGCACCGACAGATAATGATATGGGAGCAAATCTTCAAAATAAATTAGCAGTTTGGAGAACAGCAGTGGATAGTTTCCAATTAGTGTCTTTTTCTTCAAAATCCCAGTCCAATTTTCATATTGTAAAGGCATTGTATTCCTTAGAAAATATTCCTGCACAATTAAGCATGGAATATGAAATTTCTCTTGACGGGAGCCTCAAAGTAAGGGAGGAATTGATAATTGACAAAACAAAAAATGCTCCCATACTACCCAAATTTGGGATGAAATATATTATGCCAAGTGGATTCGAAAAAGTCGAATATTATGGAAGGGGACCATATGAAAATTATGAAGATCGAAAATATAGTGCTCATGTAGGGATCTATAAGCAAACCGTTGATGATCAATATTATCCTTATATCAGGCCACAAGAAACTGGAAATCGTTCAGGTATCAGGTGGTTTAAAATTTTGAATAAGGAAGGAAGAGGAGTGAAAATAGAAGCTACAAATAGCTTATTAAATACAAAAGCCCTTCACTTTTTTACAGAAGATTTGGATGACGGAGAAGCAAAAAGCCAAAGGCATTCAGGAGAATTGACCCCTCGAGAGCAGGTGCAAGTTAATATTGACCATTTGCAAATGGGCGTTGGCAGTATTGATAGTTGGGGTGCCATGCCCTTAGAAAAATACAGAATACCTTATCAAGCATATACCTATACCTTTAAGTTAATTCCGGTTCGGAATTGATTAATATTTTAATTACTCCATAAACCTATTGTAAACCTGTGTTTTTGGTGGTAAATGATCAGTAATAGTCTAAAGGTCTCAAGGTGTGAAAAGCCGTGCTTAGGAGGAATCTCTAATATTAAGAATCACTGACATATTAATGTTGGTATTAAACATCAAGGTTCCAATATAGGTATTCCATACTTTCTAGAATTATATTATAGACAATGTGGTCTGAGAATTCCTTCTGGGTATGAATTATTTACTGAGAATGATTGATGGCTTGGACAAATAATAAGGAATGCACAAACATAGAATTACATAAAAAATGAAATTTCAAAAAATAACATACATAATTTTGATCTTTTTGGTCTCATTCTCTGGAGACCTTTTGGCTCAGAAGAGTAGGTACGCACAGCCCAATTTTGCAGATTTAGATAATTCACATGACCTCCGCCTATCACCATGGGGGCCATATGGGAAAAAATATGCAGGGGTATCACATATTGCGGATGATAAGAGAGGGATCAAGTTTGACTTTTCTGTTCTTCCTGGTTTTTATAGAAATAGGTTACTTGTTCCAAATGTTCTTTTTGAATCTGGATTTTTCCCTTGGAAAGCCAATTCAGATTTAACTTCCTGGACTTACCGTTACGAATTAGAATGGAAGGATAAAGTCTTCACTGACGCAAATTATAAGGTGATTGATACTAACAGTACATTACTTACTGTGGAGTGTGAAAATAATACAGATTTACCCCAAAATATTGTATTGAATTTAGTAGCCTTCCTTGATTATGCAGATTACTACCCCAATGTAAAATTAAAACATTCTTCGTCAAGCAAATGGGTAAATGCAGTCGATTATTTGGATTTAAAAACTGTTGCGAAATCAGCAAAAGATAATTTACCCCCTGATGGACTTCGAAAAGGTGAATTTAGAAGTTCAAACTTTATAGACGCATCCGCTATAGGTCATGGTTTTGGTAAAAATGAGGGGGATCGTCTTACTTATAAAATACCTAATAGAGAAGAGTTTTCTGGTGGTTTCCTCACTTTCATTTTTAAGATGAATAAAGAGGAAGAATCTGATTTCAAAATAGAAGGAGCATTAAATAAGGAAATTACCTTTATAGGAGGTGATGGTCTGACACAATTGACGATCCCATTGCCTAAGGATATTAGGAGTAATAGCATTGTTCTCATTTCTAAGGGGGGGGCTAAAGTGGATTTGAACGGATTACTTTTTTCTCCATCCGGATTAGGGGATGAGTTTGAAATTCTATCTCAGGAAAAGTCATTTGTTCCAGAGACTTTAGTCGATGAAGAAACAAGGCAGCTGATTCTAAAATATGAGGATTTAGATCAGTTTTATGGAATTAAGTGGGAAACTGAAAAATTCCGAGTGCGTGAAGTAAAGAATGATGAGCTGGATGTTTTTATGAGAAAGTCAGTACATAACCATGTAGGGAAGACATTATGGGGGAATCGGAAAGGGCATTATCAGAATATTTATTTGGGCCCAATAGAGCTAGCACCAAATTCCAGCAAGTCGGTAAAAGTGTTGATTTCTACTGGAACAAAATCTACTGTAGAACAAAATTTGAGGGATTTTGATTTTTTTGAGAAAAAAAAATCTGAAAAGAATGGAATGAAAAGCCCTGTTCTCCCACAAGGCGAAAAATACCAGTTTAGTCAGCAATTACTCCAGGCAACTTTACTGACAAATGTGGTTTATCCTGTATATAATGAACGTTCCTTTATCAGGCATTTTACTCCTGGGAAATGGTGGAACAGTCTGTATACATGGGATGCAGGATTTATAGCACTGGGATTGTCTGAAATTGATGTAAACAGAGCGATAGAATGTATAAATGCTTATACAACTACTGCAGAAAATCCTGCGGCTTTCATTCATCATGGTTCACCAGTTCCTGTACAAATGTATGCGTTTTATGATCTATGGAATAAAACCCAATCAGAAGAACTCTTGGACTATTTTTATCCAAGGCTAAAAAGATATTATCAGTTTTTAGCTGGTTATTTGGGGAGTTCTACTACGGCTGATCTTAATTCAGGTTTGTTGAAGACCTGGGACTACTTTTATAATTCAGGAGGTTGGGATGATTATCCCGCACAAAATGGTGTTCATAATAATGGGCTAAGACCTTTAGTTACTCCAGTGATTACTACAGCCCAATGTATCAGAGTTGCCAAAATGTTGAGAATGGTTGCATTGAAGCTCAATAATGAACTGGATGCTTCAATTTACGAGAAAGATATTACACGTTTGAGTAAGGCGCTCCAAAAATATTCCTGGAATCAGCAAAGCGGTTATTTTAGTTATGTGATGCATGATGAAAGTGGAGATCCAGTTGGTCCCTTTCATTACGGAGGGAATACTGAATATAATATGGGATTAGATGGTGTTTATCCACTTCTTTCAGGTATCTGTTCAAATGATCAACAAGAGATCCTGATCAATAAAATTTTTTCGGATAAGCATATGTGGACACCTGCAGGGATTACTGCCGTAGATCAATCAGCTCCCTATTATAGAGAGGACGGATATTGGAACGGGTCAGTTTGGATGCCTCACCAGTGGTTTATGTGGAAAACGATGCTGGATATTGGCCGTCCCGATCTGGCATTTAAAATTGGTGAAAAGGCGTTGGAAGTTTATTCTAAAGAGACGGATGCTTCATACTATACTTTCGAACATTTTTTCGCGAAAACTGGAAGGGGAGCAGGTTGGCATCAGTTTTCGGGTTTGTCATCTCCTGTATTGTCTTGGTTCCCCGCTTACTATCAGCCTGGGACTGCCACCGCTGGTTTCGAAATATGGTTGGAATCACAAAAGTTTGAAGAGAATGATAGTAAATATCAAGCAGAAATTTCATTTGATGATACTACTAAACCACACCCAAGAAGCATGTTATTATGTATGAATCCTTTATTTAAGTATGAGGTGATATTTTCAGGTAAAGTCCTACCTTTTAATTCTCCATATGACGGTTTACTAGAGATTACTTTTCCAAAGACCAATAAAGGAGGTACACTAATTATAACTCCAGTTGAATAAAACAATAGATGATTATGAGAATAGAAAAAACAATGATTTGGAAATTTTATTTGGTACTAATTTTAGCCAGTAGCGCATTATCAGTTGGTGCCCAGAATTTTGATGAGTCTAAAGTGCCTCCCTATACATTACCTGAAGTTCTCAAAACCTATTCAAATAAACAGGTTAAGACCGTCAAAAGATGGGAGGGGAAAAGAAGACCCGAAATTTTGAGTGCTTTTGAAGAGAATGTATATGGCCATACCCCTGATAGTTTTGACAGCATTAATTTTTCACTTGATCGGATAGATCATAATGCTTTTAATGGGAAGGCCACATTGAAGCAGGTTTTGATTACCATATTCAATCATAACAAATCAATTGATATCCGATTATCCTTATATGTTCCCAATAAGGAGACGAATCCAGTGCCTGCCTTTTTGTTAATCCATAATAGACGGAAGGAAAGAAGTGTAAGCTGGGACAACACCCCTAGTTCCTTTTGGCCTGCAGAAAAGATAATAGACAATGGGTATGCGGTGGCAACTTTTGGTGTTGGAGATTTAGCTCCTGATAATAAAGACACCTTTATGAATGGTGCATTTCAACTTTTTCCGTCTCAATTGGAAGCCGAAAATGGTATGAGAACCATTGGCGCATGGGCTTGGGGAGCAAGTAGGGTAATGGATTATTTTATGGATGATCAGGATATTGATGCTGAAAAAGTAGGTGTAGTAGGACATTCCCGCGGAGGAAAGACAGCACTATGGGCTGCTGCCCAGGACCAGCGATTTGCCATTTGTTTTACAAATTGCTCTGGAAATACTGGGGCTGCATTGTCACGAAGGTGGTTTGGTGAAACTATTAGAAAAATCAATACTTCATTTCCTCATTGGTTTACGGATAATTACAAGAAATTCAATGATCATGAAGACCTTTTACCTGTAGATCAGCATATGCTTATTGCCTTGGTTGCCCCAAGGCCAGTATATGCAACTAGCGCTTCTGAAGACTTATGGGCTGATCCCAAGGGAACATTCCTTGCCATGAAAAATGCAGAACCTGCCTATAATCTTTACAAGCTGAAATCCGCTTTGCCTGATAACCTTCCTGAATTAAATGAACCAATTATTAATTCATATTTAGGATATCATATTAAGGAGGGTAAGCATAGTTTAGCGCTTTATGATTGGGAGAACTTTATTAAGTTTGCAGATTTTCATTTTAAAGCTAAATAATACAATATTTCGTTGAGTTTTTTTAAAAAAAAATTATAGGGTATTGGGCTAGATGTGGTACTTAAATATAAATACCGAACCAAAACCCTTAACAATTATGATATCTAAATTTTACAAATTCTTTTTGTGTCTTTCTGTATTAGTGTTGAGCATTGCTTTGCCCCTATTAGGGCAAGAAGATTTTCCAATCTACCTTGATAATACAAGGTCCTTAGAAGCAAGAGTAGACCATGCCCTTTCATTGATGACACTTGAGGAGAAAGTAGCTTTGACTCATGCCCAATCGAAGTTTAGTGTCCGTGGTGTCCCTCGCTTGGGCGTACCAGAGTTATGGATGGCAGACGGTCCTCATGGAATAAGAGAAGAGCTTCTTTGGAATGCATGGCAACCAGCGGGTTGGACAAATGATTCTACTACCGCTTTTCCGGCGTTAACCGCTTTAGCAGCAACATGGAATGTCGATATAGCTTACTTATATGGTAAATCAATTGGTGCCGAAGCAAGGTATCGCAAAAAAGATGTGTTATTAGGACCTGGAGTTAATATATATAGAAGTCCACTAAATGGTAGAAATTTTGAATATATGGGGGAAGACCCTTATCTCGCATCTCAACTCGTAGTGCCATATATCCAAGGGGTCCAGGAAAATGGTGTAGCTGCCTGTATTAAGCACTTTGCCTTAAATAATCAAGAAACTAATCGTAATCATATTAATGTAAAGGTTTCAGAAAGGGCTTTACACGAAATTTATTTGCCAGCATTCAAAGCGGCGGTCATTGATGGAAATGTATGGTCGGTGATGGCTGGGTACAATAAGTATCTAGGAGAATGGTGTGCCCAAAACAATATTCTTTTAAATGATATTCTTAAAGATAGCTGGGACTTTAAAGGTGTAGTGATTTCAGATTGGGATGCGGTCCATAACACTTTGTTGGCTGCAAAAAATGGATTGGATATTGAAATGGGAACTAATGTCCCGAAAGGAAAATCTTATCAGGATTTTTATTTTGCAGATCCTTATCTGAAGGTATTGAAATCGGGACAGGCATCAATAGATGAGCTTGATGACAAGGTCAGAAGAATACTCAGATTGAATTTTAAGACCGCTATGAATAGTGATCGGCCTTGGGGTTCATTTGCAACTAAAGAACATGCGATGACTGCAAGGAAAATAGCAGAAGAAGGAATTGTTTTGCTGAAAAATAAAAATCAGGTATTACCTATAAAATCTGAAGTTAAATCAATAGCAGTAATTGGAGAAAACGCTGTTAAAAAATTAACTGTTGGTGGAGGAAGTTCTAATCTAAAAGTTAAAACGGAAATTTCCCCATTAGAAGGTTTACAAAACAAGTTTGGGGGTAATATGAAAATATCGTTTAGTGCAGGATATTCATCAAAAAAAGAAAGCGCAGTGTTATATGATGAGGCCATTGAAAATGCATCTAAATCTGATTTGGTCATCTTCGTTGGAGGATTGAACAAGGATAAGGGACAAGATAGCGAGAGCCGCGACCGTAAGGAATATGGCCTACCCTATGATCAGGATAAATTGATAGTAGACCTAGCAAAAGTTAATAAGAACATTGTGGTGATACTTCTTAGCGGAAATGCGACAGCAATGCCTTGGGCTTCTGAAGTTTCTACAATTGTACAAGCATGGTACGGTGGTTCTGAAGCCGGGAATGCATTGGCCAATATCTTAGCAGGAGATATTAACCCCTCAGGAAAATTGCCTTTTACCATAAACCACTCATTGGATGACTACAGTGCCCATGCCTTGGGAAGTTTTCCCGGTGATTCAGAAAATGTTGAATATAAGGAGGATATTTTTGTTGGGTACAGGTGGAACGACCTAAAGTTAATGGAACCTCTTTTCCCTTTTGGACATGGACTGAGTTATACCTCTTTTTCTTATGGAAAGGCTCGTGCTGTCAAGCGAAATATAAAATCTCAGGAAAATCCGATAATAAAAGTTCCTTTAAAGAATATTGGGAAAAGATCAGGAGCTGAAGTAGTTCAGGTTTATGTTCATGATGTAGAATCCTCGGTTAAAAGACCCTATAAAGAATTGAAAGCATTTACGAAGGTTTTCCTTGAGCCTGGGGATGAGGAAATAGTTGTTTTTGAACTTCCCAGAGAAGCCTTTGAATTTTACAGTGAAAAAGAAAAGAAGTGGATTTATGAACCTGGCCTTTTCAAAGTACTTATCGGTTCATCGTCCCAAGAAATAAAGCAAGAGGTTTCTTTGAATCTGTTATAGGAAGTATTGAACTGGTTAGAAAGAAAAATCAATTTAATAAAGTGAAATCAAAAAAATAAAAGATATAGCAATGAAATATAAGATTATAATCCACACACTGTTATTGATATTGACAATTTCATCAGTGAGCCTAGCACAAAATTTGCCCAATTATTGGAATACAATTCAAGGGTTTAAGAAACAAGACAGTTTACATACTCCTCCAAAAAAGGCCATATTATTTGTAGGTAGTTCTACTTTTACCAAATGGAGAAATATGCAAGATGCTTTTCCAAAACATACTGTCATCAATCGAGGGTTTGGAGGATCACAATTACCGGATGTTAAGTTGTATTTTGAGGAAACTGTATTCCCTAAAAAATTAAAGCAAATTGTTATTTATGCAGGAGATAATGATATAGCCGCTGGAAATAGTCCTGAAGTAGTATTAAAGCGATTTCAAGAAGTAGAAAGTCTCATCAGGAAGGATCTTCCAAAAGTTGAAATTTCTTTTGTTTCCATAAAATCTTGTCCGGGAAGGTCAAAGTATATACCTCAGGTTGAGAAGGCCAATGCGCTTATTAAAGCGTTTTTGAGTGATAGAAAGCATGTTTCTTATATTGATACCAATTCTGCGACACTGAACAAAGCGGGAGACCCAATGAAGGGGATATATGTAAAAGATGGTGTACATCTTAATTCAAAAGGGTACGATATATGGGCAAATGTAATGGAACCTTACCTTAAATAAGTTTTGATGGTTTCGTTGTTTTATTGAGCAAATTGTTCGACCGGTTGCCTAGTAGGCTTTATCGAGAGCAAGACGCTGGAAAGAATAAGCCTAATATATGGATTACTCTTTCCAGCTTACTTTGTAGTTACCCGTAGGACTGATTTCTATCCATTTACCTTCAATGTGTTTTTCTTCATTTGTCCTATTATTGGTCAGCACCAATGTATAGCTCAGGGTCCTTTTCCTCATTTCCAATGACTTTCCGAGTTCGGAATATCCCGATGGAACCATGATGGATTCCCGCATTTCGGAATAGGGGCTTTTTCTGGATTGGGTATGATCGGAATAGAGTCCCTTTTCAGTATCAAAGAAAATTTCCTGTCCCTGGATATGTGAAGGGATCTTTACCCGGAGGCTGTCTGATGTTGTCCAGACAAAGGCATCAGGGGCCTTGCTATCAAATGAATAGCTGGTATGGATATCTATACCACCTATGGGCTGAAATTCAACCTCTTGTTGGGATTGGAAATTGAATTGGTAGGTGGTGCCACTTTTCCAGTAAAGAGAGTCCCCATCACCTTCATCGACAGCGTAGTTGATATCTTTAAAAGAATAGCCCTGGGATGGTTTTTGCATTACAGTGATTTCTGCATGGCTGTAATCCGATGTGAGCAGGATTCTGAAACCAAACTGTTTATTTGTGCTGTTTTCCCGTAGGATTATTTCTAGGGAATTTGAGTCGCTTCGGTTAATGGTAAATCCTTTATTAGTCCAATTGGTTATTAACCTTCCTTCACCTTCTAATTCCAGCAGGACATTCTGCTTTGGTTCATTATCCTCTGAGAAATAAATATCCCCAAATATCCTGAGGTTGTTGCCATTGGTGTTTTCTATACTGGAAATGCTCCAGTTACCGGTTGGGAAATTAACCACGGAATGACCACCTTCGGCTTCCATTTCAATTAGATCTGTCGATGGAGCAATAGAAGGCATTTCAGTATCTTCCTGACAAGAGATTATCAAGACGGTTAAAAATGAAAAAAGGAAATACTTTATTTGGGGAAGCGTGAAATAAGGGTTCATGGAGCTTTGGTTATAAGGTAAAGTAAATAATTGGCTTACCAGTAATAGGTGTTTACTTGATCTTTGGAAAAAAACTAATAATATATACTTTACGGCCATAATAACAGTATGTTGTCAGGTTGCTGGGATATTTCTATTTAGTTGATAGTTGGACAATAAGCAGGATCAATGGAGTAATATTTCAGCCTTCAAAAGCTCCTGAGATGGGTGATTAATAGATATATCTAACAATTTGCCTTATTTGATTTTTAGCATTTAAATAGCCCTCTCCAAAAAAACAAAGAGCGGTCACTGACCGCTCTTTAATATTTGTTAATACCGAGTTGTGATACCGAAATTAATATTTCCTATAGGTCCTATCCCTCCTTCCACAAATAGTCCAAAATTTCTTAATGGGTAATAGGAAACGCCTGTTAATATTCCGGCTTTATACGAAAGATCCTCATCTGTTAAATAATGTGTATAATCTATTATTTCTCCAGATGAGGAAACTGATCTATTGAAGTCATCCTTCACCTTATTCATCGTTATTCCCCAAAAATAAGTTAGGTAGACATTCCATTTATTATCGTCTAATTTAATCCCCAAATAATCATAGACAAAGGGAGTTAAAACAAAAGACCCTCTTAGGCCAATTGGAATAAATGTTTGGCTGTAATCTAGGTGTTTTACACCAGATTCGACATTACTGAATATAAACATATAATCTCTTTGCTGATGACCAATGTAAGCACCTACAGAAATAAAATTACCAACCCCATAGTCAACAGCTAATTCCTTATATAGTTTATTATCTCCGTCAAAATAACTGTGACTATTTATGGTTGTTCCAAATCTTGCAAACCAGTTTCCTTTAATGGTTTTGTGATCCTGAATGCCTTGTGCATTTACAATCTCAGATAAAAGTACGAATAGTACAATAATTGGCAAAAATGAACTTTTCATAGCTGGTTGAATACGATTAATTAATAAAGGTAAGTGCTGAAAAAAGAGTATGAAATACCCAAATTGGCATATTTTTGCAGTAAAAACATAAAAATAATGATTCAAAACCATGTCAAACTGCTAAATAGTTTAGCTGTTAGTCCTGGTTGGAATTTAACTGTAACTCTATTTTTCTTTATTACCCGGTTAATATAATTTTACGTCCTTTATAAATTTTGTAGCACTATGAAAATATTTGTTATTACATTACTACTTATGTGCAGTGCATACACCTGTACCTATGCACAGGGAAAATGGATTTCCAATGTGGAATTGGATTTTGTATTCCCTAACAAAAAAGATTTTTTCTATAATGACAGTGATAATAAAATCAATGATGTAGAGCTATAAAATTATGGTTTTTTACTAAAGTCATTCGGAATACATGGAGACTACAATTATTTACTGTTTAAAAAATTAAGTATAGGTGCTCTGGGAGGTTTTCAGACACTTTCAGACCCCGACTACATGATGCTGAAACTAGGGGGAATTCTGAGGTACTATTTTGTGGATCCCAACAACGTATATATTTATCTTCAGGATGCACACAATTTTTCATTGAACAAGGAAAAATTTAAAAATGGGAACAACCTTAGATTGGGGTTAGGGTTCCCTTTTCTTAAAAGGGAACAGTTTAATCTTAATGCAAACATTTTCTTTGAACAAAATTATTTCAAGTTAGATGGAGCAAATCCTTTGCTGGGTTTACCTGCAAACGATGAAAAGCCTCGTTCATTAACAGTAAAATCCTTTGGAATCAGCTTCGGAGTGAACTTCTAAATTATTCAACAGAAAAAAGCCAGCTACTTTCATGAAATCAATGCTGGCTTTTTTCTTTAACATAAAGGAAACTACCACCTATTTCACATCCGTCTTTTTAGTAACTCCAGTTGTCTGATACCACAGCCTTCGTGATACCTCCGAAAATCCACATTATGTTGTTCAAACATTGATAAGAACCTCCTCTTCTGGCTCTTGTATGTCTCTACATAGATAAAAAAGGCTAAGGGGAAAAACTCTATTATGAATAAAGAGAAAGCCTACTTGGGGGAAGTAAATATCAAACCTTTTTAAACTAGAATTAATATTTGAGTACTAGAATGGATTGCGGTGGAGCAATCAGCAAGATGTAGTTTTGTATACAAAACCATCTTTTCTGCCTCCAAAGTCGGGGGAAAGGTGCTCGGGACTCGCAGCCTTTTTATGAGAGGAAACTATTGGTTTTATGGTGGGAACTTGGCTTTTATCTTCGTATGAAAAGATCAATTTTTTAATCAGGTAATCGGTTAGTTGGAGCAGTAAGGATTTCATATCCTAAAGGATAATTTCATAGGTATCCACTTCCCCTTCCTGCAAAGATATTCCGGTCAGGAAAATGGTCAAGGGCAAGTGAATGCTTCCTGTCGTCAGCACCCTTGACCTTTATTCCTTCCCGTTATTAAGTGGCATCCAAGAGAAGTGAATGGGGAGGTGGGGTCCTTGGATGTTGAATTCATCAAGGTGTTATGGGTACATGGGTATTAAATTATAAACCGATGGTTTAATTCTATAGATACCGCTTCCTCTGGAATTGTTGTATCAGATCCTATTTTAGGGCTGAGTTCTGGAATTGTGGAAGGAGTTGATTTTATTTGCCCTTACTGGTTATTTCACCCAACTGGGGTATAACTGGTGAATTTATATTTTAATGGTTTTTCAATTTGGTCATGAACCAAAAAGGAAGAAATCATGGATACTTTTCAATCCCAGTTCAGCTTTGGGCATATCGTACCGCCCCAACTCGATGAAATCAAAACCTTCTTTTGCGATATGGCTGTTCCTGTGGCAGAGGCGGAAGTATTTTTCTATTATTACCAAGCCACGGGATGGCATACGGAAGGTGGAATCCCCATCCATAATTGGAAAGAGGCTGCTCACGAATGGTTGTACAATCTTGAAGATTGATCTGTGATGGGGGCAAGGAAAAAATCAAGGCTCAAGCAGGTGGAGTCAAGGATACCTGAAAAACGGTACCAAGAATTGGTCAACCTGCTTTCTAAGTCTCAAAATGTTACCATGAGTGCCCTGATCAGGGATATTCTATCTAATAAAAGCATTGTTTGTAAAACCCATGATGAAACCTATGAACTGTTGCTCGATCAAATGCAATCCATTCAAATGGAGATCCATTCCATAGGAGTAAACATCAATCAGGTAACCCGATATTTCAACAGCCTGAAAGACCCTTTACGGAAAAAGGCTTTGGTAAAACAAGTGGAAAAGCAGTTGTCCTTGGTAGGAAACAAAATGGAAGAACTCGAAAGGGTTTTACAAAAGTCCTTTCGGTAATGGTAGCCCGGATCAGCTTGGGAAGAAATATCCTTGGCCTGTTGTATTATAATGAGGATAAGGTGAAGGAAAAAAAGGCGAGCGTTTTAATGGCCAATGGTTTTGGAACAAATGGGGAAAGTGGCTCACTGAAATATAAGAACCAAAGGTTTCTCTACTATACTCAAAAGAATTCCAGGGCCAAGCTGAATGCCTTTCATGTTTCCCTGAACTTTTCACCTAAAGATCAATTGGATGAGGCCCAAAAGGCCTTTATCGCACAGGAATATATGAATCGTATCGGTTTTGGAAGCCAGCCCTATTTGGTCTATGAACATATGGATGCCGGACACCCGCACCTGCATATTGTCAGTACCAATATTACGCGGGAAGGAAAGCGAATAGAAACGCATAATCTCGGAAGGGAGAAATCTGAAAAAGCCCGAAAGGAACTGGAAAAAGAGCTGGGCTTAGTGGTGGCGGAACAACAAAAAGAACAGGTGCTAAGTATCCAGCCTTTGGAAAGCCTGAAATATGGAAAGAAGGAAAGCAAAGCTGCAATAGGCAATATTATCACGGAGGTAATGAGGACTTATTCCTATGGCTCGATTGGTGAGTTTGCTTCCATATTGCGGCAATTCAATATTGTATTGATTCAGGGAGAAAAGGGAACCAAGATGTATGAAAATAAGGGCTTGGCCTATAGCGCATTGGATAATAAGGGAAAACGGATTGGTGTCCCCATTAAAGCAAGCGCCTTTTATTCGAAACCAACCTTCTCCAGACTCCAAAAGAGGATGGAGCACAGCAAAATGAAAAAGGAGGCTTTGGTTTCAACCACTCGAAATAAGGTGTTTGGAGCCCTGAAGATTTCCAAAGGGAAGGGGAAAGGGGCATTCGAGGAAAATCTTAAAATGGCTGGTTTGGCAGCTGATTTTCATTATTCCAAAGATGGGAAGGTTTTTGGCCTTACTATCATAGATCATGTCAATAGATCTGCTTTCAAGGCATCGGAATTATCCAGATCGCTAAGTGGCCAAAAGGTCTATGCCCAGCTTCATCCAAAGGAGGGGGATAAAAAACTGACTAAAGTGACGGTTAATCCACCTAGGTATGAAAAGGGGCCTTTTCGTTATTCCACAAATAAGGATGGGCCAAATGCAGATCCTTATTTGTGGAAGGAAGATGGTAAGGGCGCTTTAGCTTCTTTCATAAGTAAGGTCGAAGCAATTTTGCGTCCAGAATGGGAGGAGCTAGCCGATCCTTTTGATAAAAGGAAAAAGAGGAGAAAACGAAGAAAAAAACTTTGACATGGCCACAGGAGAAAACACGCAGGCGTTGAGTAAAATTTTGGAACTTACCCGAAAGGCCAGTCTAGCAGTATTAATGATCCATTTATATTTGGAGCTTCCCATTCTCTTTGATCGGTGGGGCTTGGTAAAACCACTTTGGGACAACTTTATCCAGAAAGTGGGCGAGCTGCCATTTCTGGGAAATACACTTTATGCCAAATCCCTGTCCCTGGGCCTGCTTTTTATCAGTCATATGGGAGCAAAGGGTAAAAAGGATATAAAGGTGAAATGGTCCTCTGCATTGATTTGCCTTTTTCTGGGCGGGAATCTCTTTTTGTTTTCAAATTATTGGAGGAGACTGACAATGGATCCTTTGACCTTGGAATTTTCTTATGGTATTTCCATGATTATCGGCTACCTGATGGTGCTATGGGGAGGAGGGAGGTTGTCCAGATTCCTGAAAGACCAAGGCAGCAAAGGTGTCTTCAACAGGGAAAATGAAACCTTCCCCCAAGAGGAAAGAAAGCTGGTCAATGCCTATTCCATAAATCTGCCAGCCAAATACCAACTGAAAAATAAAATCAGAAACAGCTGGATCAATATCATCAACCCTTTCCGTGCATTACTGGTACTGGGGACACCCGGATCGGGGAAAAGTTATTTTGTGATCCGTCATGTGATAACCCAGCATATTGCCAAGGGTTTTTCCATGTTCGTCTATGACTTTAAATACGATGACCTATCAAGGATTGCCTATAATGCACTGATCAAAAACAAAGGAGCCTATAAAATACTTCCATCGTTCTATACCATCAATTTTGATGACCTGGAACATAGTCACCGCTGCAATCCCCTTGAACCTTCTACCATGCTGGATATCACTGATGCCAGTGAATCTTCCCGAACCATTATGATGGGACTCAACAGGGAATGGATAAAAAAGCAGGGGGACTTCTTTGTGGAATCCCCCATCAATTTTTTGACTGCGGTCATCTGGTTTTTGAAGAAATACCAAAAGGGTAAATTTTGCACCCTGCCCCATGTCATTGAAATGATGCAAGTGGATTATGATAAGTTGTTTTCTGTATTAAGAACGGAACCGGAAATAGAAGTGCTGATCAATCCATTTGTTTCGGCTTATCTCCAAGGGGCTGCCGAACAACTGGAAGGGCAGATTGCCAGTGCCAAGATCACCATGGCCAGGCTTTCCTCACCACAGCTTTATTATGTGCTTTCTGAAAGTGAATTTACCCTGGATATCAATCATCCCAAGGAACCCAAAGTAGTCTGCATGGGCAACAATCCCCAAAAGCAGCAGGTATATGGAGCAGTGTTGAGTTTGTATATTTCAAGGATTACCAAGCTGGTCAACCAAAAGGGAAAACTAAAATCCAGCCTGATTTTCGATGAATTTCCCACCATTTATTTTAATGGTATGGATAACCTGATCGCAACGGCCCGGAGCAATAAAGTGGCAACTTGTTTGGGGGTACAGGATTATAGCCAGCTAAAAAAAGATTATGGCAGCCAGGCTGTCGAATCGAGGGATTGGGGAATTGTGAATTGGGAGGGGAGTTCGGTAAGGGGACTAAGAGGAGATATAGAGGGAACATCGAGGAGACGTGGTGGGAACGTCTAGGGAACGTCCAAATTTTATTTGGCGATTTTTATGTTCTTTTATTCAGTGATAGAATAGTTTTAATGGTCAAACTTCGGCGCCTGCAGGAGGTAGGCAATCTAGTCCATGGAACATCTCTTTATGGCCTCTTCGCAATAAAACTCCTTTATGATACTGGTATTTGACTAACAGGCATGAGAGGGAATATTTTTACAGCTTAATAAAACCGATTGGTAAGGCTTCCAAAACTTCCAATAACTTGGTTAAATGCGTATAAATTTTTAATTTAAAGAGGTTTGAAAGTAAGGATATTTGATTTTGGTTTTTACATCAGTAGCCTTATTTCTAGCGGATTTCCATGGATATGCCAGACCTTGGACAGGATTAAGTGATCAATATTGATCAGTTTTTCGAGTATATCGAAGGTGTGTTTTGAATGGCATCAATTGATGGAGCAATTATGGATAAACAGGTATAAGAAATTAAGAATTACAATTCCTTTTAATTTTTATAATAATCATAAATCAATCAAAAATGGAAAACAACAGTGGATCTCGAGGTTATGATGTAAATGACGGCAGCAGTAAATGTCCCTTTTCGGGCGGAGCCCCTAAGAAAAGTGCTGGTGGAGGAACCAATAATTTGGACTGGTGGCCAGACCGACTGAGGGTGGATATCTTAAGGCAGCATTCGTCCTTGTCCAACCCAATGGATGATAATTTCAATTATGCGGAAGCTTTCAAAAGTCTGGACTATGAAGGATTGAAAAAGGATTTACATGCATTGATGACGGATTCCCAAGACTGGTGGCCGGCAGACTTCGGGCATTATGGAGGACTTTTTATTAGAATGGCGTGGCACAGTGCTGGGACTTATCGTATCGGTGATGGCCGTGGAGGAGCGGGAGCTGGACAGCAGCGTTTTGCTCCCCTGAACAGTTGGCCGGACAATGCCAGTTTGGATAAGGCCAGGAGGTTGTTATGGCCCATTAAGCAGAAGTATGGTAAGAAGATTTCCTGGGCTGACCTAATGGTTCTGGCCGGTAATGTAGCATTGGAATCTATGGGCTTTAAAACCTTTGGCTTTGGCGGAGGCCGTGAAGATGTGTGGGAGCCAGAGCAAGATGTCTATTGGGGATCTGAAAAATCCTGGCTGGAAGATAAAAGATATTCAGGGGAAAGGGATTTGGAAGATCCATTGGCTGCCGTGGTCATGGGCTTGATTTATGTAGATCCTGAGGGGCCAAACGGTAATGGAGACCCTGTATCTGCGGCAATAGATATTCGGGAGACTTTTGGAAGAATGGCCATGAATGATGAGGAAACTGTGGCCTTGATCGCCGGGGGGCATTCTTTTGGAAAAACTCATGGAGCAGCAGATCCAAGCAAGTACATCGGGCCTGAGCCGGAAGCCGCTCCAATCGAAGCCATGGGCTTTGGCTGGAAAAATACGTATGGATCAGGAAAGGGGCCTGATGCGATTACCGGTGGTCCCGAGGTTATTTGGACCCAAACCCCCACACAATGGAGTAATTACTTTTTTGAAAACCTTTTCAAATATGAGTGGGAAATGACCAAAAGTCCCGCAGGTGCCAAACAGTGGGTAGCCAAAGATGCCGAGGAGAGCATTCCTGATGCTTTTGATCCCTCTAAAAAACATCGGCCAACTATGTTGACAACAGACCTGTCCTTGCGTTTTGATCCTGAATATGAAAAAATTTCAAGACGATTCTACGAGAACCCTGATGAGTTTGCAGATGCTTTTGCCAGGGCCTGGTATAAACTGACTCACCGTGATATGGGGCCATTGAACAGGTATCTCGGACCGGAAGTGCCCAAAGAGGAATTGATCTGGCAAGACCCCATTCCTGCCTTGGACCATAAGGTGGTAGACGAGCAGGATATAGTGTCATTAAAGTCCAAAATATTGTCTTCCGGTTTATCTGTTGCTCAGCTAATTTCTACTGCTTGGGCTTCTGCCTCTACATTCAGAGGTTCTGATATGCGTGGAGGAGCCAATGGCGCCCGAATTCGTTTGGAACCGCAGAAGGATTGGGAAGTAAACAATCCTGCAGAATTGTCCAAGATTCTAAAGATATATGAAGGTATTCAGAGTGACTTTAATGGAGGGCAGTCTGATGGAAAGAAAATCTCCATAGCGGATCTTATAGTGCTGGGAGGCTGTGCAGGATTGGAAAAGGCTGCGAAAGATGGAGGCCATCAAATTAAAGTACCATTTACTCCTGGCCGAATGGATGCTTCCCAAGAACAGACGGAGATTGATACATTTACCTATCTTGAGCCGGTAGCGGATGGTTTTAGGAATTACAGGAGAACCCGTTTCGATGTGTCCACGGAGGCCTTACTGATAGATAGGGCCCAGTTGCTAACTTTGACCTCACCAGAACTTACAGTGCTCATTGGTGGCTTGCGCGTGTTGGGGATTAATTATGATGGGTCAAAACACGGTGTGCTTACCCATAAGCCAGGCGTACTTTCCAATGATTTTTTCTTGAACCTTCTGGATATGGGGACTGAGTGGCGTCCGGTGTCTGAAGATAATAAGGAAGTCTTTGAAGGTCGCGATACCAAAACAGGAGAGGTAAAATGGACTGGTACCCGGGCAGATTTGGTTTTCGGTTCCAACTCTGAGTTGAGGGCTGTGGCGGAGGTTTATGCTTGTCAGGACTCCAATGAGAAGTTTGTCAGGGACTTTGTGGCAGCATGGGACAAGGTGATGAACTTAGATCGATTTGATTTGGACTAAAGTTCCAAGAGGATAAAATAAGATTGAAGATTCGAATAAATAAAAAGGGGCAACAGATGGGGTGCCCCTTTTCATTAATAACCATTTAGTGCTGTTTTACCCATGGCTGATCTCTTGATAAATTTTAAAGGTGAAATACATTCCTATTTGTATTGGAGGTTTTATTCTTTGATGATACCTATTATTTGAGGTAATATTTTATGTTTATCCGCTTTAATGCACCGAGTTTCTTTCCATAAGGCCTGCGCGGGCTTCCTCCACGGGGAGCGGTCTGTCCGTGATAAACATGCTTCATGCTACTAGTGTTTGACTGACTAGCACAATGCGTTATTATTTTTTACTTAGGTGTCAGGTATCATCAATGGAAGCAATGAAACTATCAGAGGATGCTAAAAAAGAAGTTATAATAAGATGAGGGCGGATAAATTTATTCTGGGTTTATTTTGCAATGGATTTACTTTTGGCCGTATTAGTAAATATGATTTGGTTGTTTGGGAGGGGTAAAATATAGGAAGAAGGGTTTTCTGTAGCGTTTTGAATGGAAATTACGTTTTGTGATAAACAAACTTTTAGCACAATGAAAAATCTTGTTCTATTAATACTACTGATCATTCCCCTATTTTCTTGTAAGGATGATATTGAACCTTTGGGGATACATTTTAACGGAACCTATGAATGGACCAATTTTGCCGAAGAAGATGGGGGATGGTATGTTCATAGCTTGGTCTTTCAGGATAATGGTGATCTGGAGCGATGGATAACGATCAGAGAAAGCGAGTATGGGGATGATTTGGGCTACCGAAGCATAATGAGGGGAACTTATGAACTTCAAATAAAAGAACTGACTGTGGAATGGGATGAATTTCATTCCTTGGAAGATCCTGAGGAGCTCTTTGCTCCCAGGGCTGGGCTGGTGGCCCTTGAGAATGCTTCACCTGTTACACAGGTTGGCACAGTGGAGCAAATGGATGGTGGAGGTAAAATAGCCATTGAATTTTATTGTAACGATATCCTATCAAATTGTATAGGAAAAACGGTCTACACCAAAGTAGATTGATATTATTTGAATCAAAGGGGGATTCTTTAAAGCGCACTTCATAATTGCCAGTAGGAGTGATTTCAATCCATTTACCTTTATTGTGTATTTCTTCTTTTGTCCTGTTATTTGTCAGTATCAGGGTATGGCTTAGGATCATTGGTCCAAATTGGCTATTAATCACTTTTTTCTGATACTTAGCTTTCTTTCAGCGGGCCTTAAATACCAAGAAATCACTGTTAATAGAAGCAATAGGGTCGGTCCAAAATACTCTACGGCACTGTCATTTACGGCTAGGTGGGTAAAAATAGCCCCTGTCATTAAGAAAAAGAAGCCTGCATATGCCCATTCTTTTAGCAAGGGGAATTTTGGAACAAGGATACCTATTACCCCTAATAGTTTCCATATGCCAATGATGGTCAGGAAGTACATGGGGTAGCCCAGTTCTTTCATTTTGCGTACTTCTTCGTCCATGTGTGCTATCTGAACGATTCCCGTAGATACCATGCCTAGGCTAAGCCAAAGGGTGGCTACCCAGTAGATTATTTTAGCGGTTCTGTCTGTTATAAGCTTTTGTGGTTTCATACCTTATTGTTTTAGTTTTTCCATAATGGTCTGTAGTTGACTGTGGGCCATGTTAAGCCCGTATGCAAAGGGAAGTTTGAGCATATTGTCCCTGTCCTCGACAGATCTAAATACCATTTTAATGTTCAGGTGGCTTTTGGAATCATCAATGCTGCCAAATTCCAGGAATTCCAGTTGTGCAGGAAAACCCGCATTGTCCATTTCAAAGGTGCGAGTGATCAATTGATTTTCTTTTAGGTCGTGGATAGTGCCATGGGCGCTGAAAACGACTTGGCCATTGGAGTCTTTTTTTTCGAAGCGATAACTGCCGTGTGGTTTGTTTTCCAGTTTTATAACCGTGTTACCCATCCATTGTTCCACTAGTTCAGGTTTTGTGTAGGCTTTGAACAGTAGTTCAACTGGCAGATCAAAGGTTCTTGTTACTGTGATTTCCTGGGGTCCGTTTTCGGCATGGACTTTTGTTTTTTGTTCCATCGTTTTATTGTTTGGATTGGTGGGATTTCATGACCTGTTCCAATTTATTGAATTGATCATCCCAATGTTTTCTGAAAGGCTCAATAAATTCGGCTATTTCTCTCATGCCATGAGGATTGAGCTGATAGTAGATTTCCCGGCCTTTTTGTTCCTGTTCTAGTATTTCACATTCAGTGAGGATTTGAATATGTTTGGAAATGGTCTGGCGGGAATAATCGAAATTTTCAGCAATGGCCGTAGGGGTCATGGCATTTATGGCAAGCAAAGAAATGATGGCCCTGCGTGTGGGATCTGCTATTGCCTGGAATACATCTCTTCTCAATTTCATAGTATTACTTTATCAGATAATGAGTTGCCATATGGATCATTAGTTGGATTATCTTTTATGCGCAACCATATGACTGCTAATATAAGTGCAGTTATTTGGCTGCGCAAATATTTAGATAAGAAATATTGATTTTGGGATGGTTGGTGTCGGCTTAAATGATTTTAGAGGGGAATTGCTGATCGGTATTTTTTAGTATCATGAATGATGGTTATGGTTGTGGCTTTGTTTTGGTTTTATTGTATATTTCCAAGAAATAATTTACCCGTAAGCAACGTATCCCCAAGACATCCCCTAGGTATCTACTAGAGGGTTACTATGGAGAGGCTAGGAAGAGGGGTAAGCAGGTGATGGTGGGGGTAAGGGGATTCAGGTTTTATGATAGTTATTTGGTAGCGGTTGATAATGTAGCAATACACGGTGTTTTTCCGTTTAGTTATCAACAGGGATTTTATTAAGACGCAATTATCATGGAACATTGGGTTTCAAGTTTTTTTGTATTCATAAATTAGAAAGACAATGAGAAAATATGTTTTGACACTAATAAGCCTTTTACTATTTTCTTCATGTGATCAAGAAGAAAATCAATTTAGCTCCCAATTGTGTGGGGATGGGTATTTCTATTATTCGGGAAGCTCAAAGAACTACTTCAAGCATTCATTATATGAGGTTTGGATAGTGCTTGATCAAACAGATATGAATAGAGAGGAAGCAAGATCCATATTGGAAAAATATTCATTTCTTGATACGGGAAATTTTAGTTTTGGTAGTAATTATGGCAGTTTTAAAGTAATGATAGATGGTAAAGTCGATTGCACTGATTTTAAGAACTACTTAATAGCGCTCAATCAGGATCCACAAATATATTCAGCGACTCCTGTGTTTTATTTTTCAGATGATAATCCGTTGAGCTATTGTGTCTTATTGAGTGAGGTGCTGACCAAAAATAATGATGAAGTCATATCCGAATCAGATTTTATCAATTTTGCCAAAACCTTTAATTTAGAGCTAATTGATTCAAAATTTTCTACACAACACTTTAAGGTTAAGGAAGTCAAAACAGGATTTGAAGCTTTGGAAATAGCAAATGAAATATATGAAAGCGGGAAAATTCAATATTCCCATCCAAATTTTATCGCCCATGTTGTTTTGCATTAATATTAAAATATTTTCCGGGCAAAATTCTTCAAAAAAAGAACCTGAAAGCGTTCCTTTCGTCTAATACTCTTGAATGTAGATGCCGTTAAATTAGTAAAAGTCATGAAAGCTTATTTTTATTGGTTGGCCAATTTACTTCATTCTCCTCCTGATAATTGGGGGAAATAATGTGTCAGCTCATATTCATTGTTTAACCTTAAATTTAGAATTAGTATGAAAACATCTTATTTGGAGTATTACAAATTGATTTTGGATAAGGTGAGTTTTGATTCCGAAATTTGGGAGAAGGAATACAAAAAGGCTTTATCTATTTTGACCGCAGAGGAGGCCTTCGTTTTGAAAAATTGGGCCTATAACAAGTATTTTAAATCAAAACGGAATTTGGGTATAAAAAGTGAAAGGCGGCACAATGGAATTTCATTGAAGTCTTTAAAGTCAAGCAAAGCGGTTTGATGAAAAGGTCAGTATTTACTGGCCTTTGTGTTTTTATTTTCCTGATACTTTTTAGCAGGGGCCCTTGCAAGCTTATCCGGATATCCCCTTGTTGATAGCTTGTCCTGTCTACAGTTGCTTTTTATTTAGAGAAATTAATGGATTATACCAGTTGGTCTTTGGGGGGATTGGTGTAGCAGGTTTCTGATTGGAGTTTGGTATTGTTCTTGGATTTAACCAATGCGGATATAGGAAGTTTGGTGAGAGAAGGGGCTGATTAAGTGTGAAAGCTATGTTTTATCAGATCAGGAGAAATTAAAGAAAACCTTTTGAGAAATAATCTGTGCACTGACGGACAGAAGCTGTACGATAATGAGCTCTATTATAAATGGATAGGCTAGGGTTTTAGAAAAGAGTTTTACGGATTCAATGAAATAAAGGATAGCCATTCATATTGGTATTTAACAATTAATTCAGGCCGGATCGGCCTTTAGTCCTGTTGCTTTCTATCCAAAATACAACGAAGGAATATTTTAAATAAAACCATAAATCAATTACCATGAGAAGATATTTGCTTTATGCTTTGGGGCTACTGACGGTTATTTACTTTTCTTATCAATTTCCGATATTCTCTTTTGTTTTATTATCAGGTCTGGTCATTGTCCTGGTATATGTTTTACTGGCCGGAATGATAAGGTGGCTCAGAAAAAGGAGGGGCTGGAAATGGCTCCAAGTTCCATTGACTATGATTTTAATCTTCTTCATCGGCTTGGTCATCGGCTTATTCAGACCATTGCCCAGTGCCATTATCATTTCTGACGATATAGAGAAAACCCTGGAATATGCTTATGCCACAGATCAGGGTGACAGAAAGCAGCTTAAGTTTTTCCTGCCCATTTACAGAGAAGAAATGGTACAAAGGGATAGTGTACGGTTGATGCAGGTCAGGGCTTATAATGAGTCAGGAAAGATAAAGAAGGCAGTAGATAAGTTTCATGCTGCTTTTATTCTGCATCATAATTATAAGGGAGACAGCGTACTTTATCGACAGGCCCATCTCCTTGCCAAGGAGGCGGCTTCAGGAGGTGAACTGAAAGGCCATCTTCAGGCGGACTGGCTGAGAAAGGCCACATATGACCGTTGGATGCTTTCTATTGGCAAGGGACAAAAATATAATACCCAGGGAGGTATAAGTTTCGAGCTAGAATAAATAGCTCTGAGATAGCCTAGGACTAGGGTGTTTTTCCAATTTTCATTGAAACCCAAAAGATGACAGATAGGCTAATGGCTAAAATGGGCAATTGGTAAGCGCTAAAACCTGATACCGCCCAAATGAAAATAAAGGCTCCCAAGGTTATTCCTGTGAAAAATGCGAAGAGGGTCCATCGGGTCAAGGCTAATTTGTTCATGGTCTGTGCTCCTATTTAAAATCTATTTTAATCAATATGTATATCCGCAATTGCACCAGTAAAAGTTAAAAGCGAATCGAAATGTTCGTTTTAATTAAAATATCAACTCCTTCGGTCTTCAGTCTTCAAACTCCCGACCACTTAAGCAAAGGATTTAAGGTTACTGGCATCATTGCGGATAATCAGATTAATCAATGGGCTGATCCAAATATAATTAGAAACATGTATACCAAGAACAGCGATCCTAACTTTTTATAATTCAACCCGCATTATGAATTAGCCTATCTACGCCGCGGCGCACAAGTATTACGACCTGAAACTACTTTAAAATCAGTCGCTTCGCTGCTGTTTTCAATTCTACCTGGCGGAAGACAGGTTCACCATCCGCCCTGCCTGAGCAGACAGGCGCGGCGGATGATTCAATCTCCAAACAGCCTGATTTTCTTGTAGTTTCAGTTCTTCCCGACAGTGGACGGGACAGGCTATAACGATTCCAAATGCATAAAGCGGGTTCAAGGTCTACAGTCCTAGGTTTCCATCATAATTGGAGAGATAATATATATGTTGTTTATCTATCAAATCTAGAATGATATAGATATTTATTATTATTTAAATTAAATCTAAATAAAGTTGTTTAGCTAGTTCATTGCATATATTTTTGTCGAAAACATCAAGTAATGGACCTTTTGAAATGATCACATTGGCTACAATATTGACCTTTATCGGTTTTTTCTGTTTTTATAACACCTCCAAAAGACAGCAGCTGTCCCAGTCTCTTGGGTTTGAGCGGTGGTTGCAGCAAAACAGCTTAAGGTCAAAATACTTGGGAGGAGGGCTGTTTATACTTGCTTTATTGCTCTGTTATGTGGAAGCAGGTTTTGGTGCAGGTGTTTTTTCCTTTTTTATTCTCCTGATGACAGCCGGAAGTCTTGTGGTGCTGCTTTCTCCGCTAAGGTTTGTCCATTATAAAATCCTGATTTTGATATTTGTCATGTGCCTGATATTTGAACTGATATAAGATGCCAGCCAATAAAAAATACCTTACTACTTCCAAACCGCAGTGTTTTGCCAAGATAACCGCTGGTTTTTTTGGTGGATATGCGGTAACCATTTCCCTGTTTATGGCCCTTGGCTTTTGGTTGAATCATGTCAATGTGCTGACAACTTTGAGGTTTGGGGGATTTATGGTTTGGGCCACGCTTTTTCTTTTGGCATTTCTCTTTAAGAATGGTTGGAAGGCTTGGGGAGTTTACCTGCTGGTAACCATGTTTTTTTCTGGAATTATCTATATCGGTAAAATTTATCATCCCATTTTCTAATTATGAGCAATAGGGTTTACAATATTCTTTTTCATACCCACACGATCAGTGGTATCATCATCAGTGCAGCGCTGTATATAATATTCTTTGCCGGTTCATTTTCCTTTTTTAGGGATGAGATAGTAGGCTGGGAAAGAAATGAACCTGTCGGCGAAGAAAGCCACCTTCAGGCAATAGACCTGGATATGATGTTGGATAGCTTGGATGCACGTAAAGAACTGTATGGCAGGGATATCTCCTTTACCAAATATTTCAATGAACGGAGGATCAATGTTAATTTGACCGCTTCAAAAGACAGCACAGCCAGCGAAGAAGCCAAAAAAGGAAGCTTCTTTTATATGGATACGGATAATTTTAAGACCTATACCTATACCAGCAATTACAGTATAGGGGAGTTTCTTTATCGTTTACATTTTTTTGCCCAGCTGAATTTATGGGGCACTTCAGGCTATATTTTGGCTGGTTTTGTAGCCTTTTTCTTTCTTTTTGCCATCATTACGGGTGTGTTGGTACATTGGAAAAAGATCGTTTCCAATTTTTACGTTTTCAGACCGATGGCCAGTCTCAAGAACCTTTGGACAGATGCCCATACGGCTTTGGGGATAATAGGTTTGCCTTACCAATTTGTTTATGCGGTGACCGGAACTTGCTTGATCATTGGTACGAGTGTCATGTCTCCAGCCGTGGTGACCTTTATGTATGACGGAGATACGAACCAATTATATGAGGATTTTGGGTTTAACCCGGCCCAATTTGAACTGGCCAATACGCCTGTTTTGGAAATACCAGAAATCAATCAGTTTTTGGAAAAGGCAGCCTCAAAATGGGAAGGATTTGAAGTGTCTACCTTGCAGGTCTTTAACTATGGGGATACCAATATGAAGGTAAGTGTCGAAGGATATACCCGATATGATTTGAAATTTGCAGGCCGGGGAGAAATTCTATATAATGCCTTAACAGGTAAAGAGGAGTATATTGTGAATCCGTTTACAGCGACATCTTATTTGGATGCAGCTACTGCCGTGATCACCCAGCTGCATTTTGGGAATTATGGTGGGGTCCTTTTAAAGGTCATTTACTTTATTTTGGGAATAGTGTCTTGTTTCGTAATCATTTCTGGTGTGATGATATGGTTGGTAGCAAGGGATAAAAAACATATAGCAGACAAGAAAAGAAAGTTCAATGCCTGGTTGGTTTGGGTTTACTTGGCAGTATGCCTGAGCCTGTTTCCTGTTACTGCATTTACCTTTTTATGGGTTAAGGTATTTTTGCATGATTTCGGTCCAGAGCGGATGACAGATATTTATCATGTATTCTTTTATAGCTGGCTGGCTTTTACTGTCTTTTTTATCATTATGAGGGATAATTATTTCACCAATAAATACTCGCTTATTACAGGTGGATTAATGGGCTTAATGATACCTGTGGCCAATGGCTTTGTCAGTGGGAATTGGCCTTGGGTGACTTTTCCCGCAGGGCACTATGCCATATTTATTATAGATGTTTTTTGGCTTATGATCTCACTGACAGCCTTGTTGGTAGCTTGGTATCTCAAACGAAGATCCACAGGAAAACTCCCCGAAAAGAAAGCCACTAAAAAGACAAGTATTAAAAAAACTGTTAATGCTGAGCCCATGTCTTAAGGTAAGTTATAAAAGTCAGTTTTTATATCACCATTACAGGGATGGAAGTGCTAAAATTAATCATTCGATAATTAAGGAAGCTTTTTGACGGCAAGTTAATACTATTGCGTTTCTGTTACTTATAGGTTCAATTGGTCAAGTGTTATGATTGTTAAAAAAAGTTAATTACTTGTAAAATTTTTTATTGCGATTTAAAATTGAAGCCGTAATTCTTAAAAAGCTATCATACGATAAATAGGATAAGATTTAACATTATTCATTTAATTATAAATTTCACTTATTTATATTATGTCAGTTAGTAATAATACCACAAAGGGCCCCAGAGGAGGGCAGCGCTTTCTTTCTTCACTATTAGTGCTTATAGCCTTTCATCTATTTACATTGGAAGCTTCGGCACAAAATCAACCATCAGGTTCTTCTTTTACCGCACGCTTGGTCAATATTGAAGCACCTGTCAATGAAACTTTCCGCTATCAGGCTACACTCCGCAACGATGCTGATGCTCCTCAGCTCTATGAACTCGGTTCAGAAATTCCAGAAGGCTGGCGTTTGGCATTTAAGGCTATGGGAAGCCAGTTGACTTCCATCAAGCTGGAGCCAGGGAAAACGGAAAGCATTAATATAGAGCTAAGGCCGGCCTATGGAGCTAAGCCGTCCAAGTACAATATTCCCATCTATGCTGTTTCGGAAAAAGATTCATTAGAACTTCACTTGGAGGCCGTAGTAGAAGGTGCTTATGAGCTGGAACTTACCACGCCTTCAGGAAGGCTAAGTGATGAGATTATCGAAGGTGAAAAAAGGGAGATTCATCTAAAAGTTAAAAACACAGGGTCCTTGCCTTTAACAGAGCTCTCCTTGTCCTCCAATACCCCTCCGAAGTGGGATGTGACTTTTTCACCTGCCGAAATAAAGCAGCTTGATCCGGGAAAATCAACCGATGTAGTGGCCACATTAAATGTGCCGGATAAAACCTTGGCAGGTGATTATGTAAGTAAGTTTACCGCAAAAAATGCAGCAAGTACAAGTACAGTAACTTATAGGATGACCGTAAAAACATCCCTGCTTTCAGGAGGAATTGGTGTTTTGGTGATTTTGGTTTCCATAGGTTTTGTTTTTTACCTCATCAGAAAATTCGGTAGAAGATAGCAGGAGTATGGATAACCAAATCATAAGATTGGAAGGGCTGACCAAATATTATGGCAGTTTCAAAGCCGTAAATGAGTTGGACCTTAGCATCAACAGAGGAGAGATTTTTGGGCTTTTAGGGCCAAATGGAGCGGGAAAGACGACTACTATCCTTATGATGATGGGCTTGACAGACCCTAGTAAGGGTACGGCTTATGTCTGTGGCTTTAATTCTACCAAAGATCCCATATCGGTAAAGCGACTTGTGGGCTATATGCCTGATAGCCTTGGTTTCTATGATAATATGACGGCCTTGGAAAACCTGATGTATATTGGTGAATTGAATGGGATTCCACGGTCCGAATTGCAGGAGCGTGCCTTGGAGGCAATGGACATGGTAGGGCTTTCCGGTGATACTGTGCATAAAAAGACTGCTGCTTACTCCAGGGGAATGAAACAGCGTCTAGGGTTGGCAGAAGTGCTTATTAAACAGCCTCAAGTCATTGTTTTGGATGAACCCACGTTGGGGATAGATCCAAGCGGTGTAAAGGAGTTTCTAGCGCTTATATTGAAGTTGAGCCGGGAAAAAGGCTTAACGGTACTGCTTTCTTCCCATCATCTTCATCAGGTCCAGCAGGTATGTGATCGAGTAGGTATTTTTGTCGGAGGGGAACTTCTGGTACAAGGCAATATTGATACCTTATCAAACCGGCTTTTTGCTGAAAAGACCTATGAGGTGCATGTCCGCTTACAAGATGAAGTGGGACATCCCTGGAAGGATGAAGGGGAATTACTTCAATTGGGTTTTGTCCAAAAAATAGCTGTCAAGGGCGCTCATATTGAGATATCCAGCAGTGCTGACGTGACGCCGGATATTGTCCGCTTTTTTGTAGAAAAAGGGTATAATGTCACTGGTGTACAGAAGAAGGAATATGGGCTGGAAGATATTTACCAAAAGTATTTTGAGAATAATTTAACGGAGAGCATAGATCAATGAAAGCAAATATAAATTCGTTTGAAAGGCTTTTTGCAATAAGCACCGAAAAACCGCCTCATCCTTTTTGGGTAATGGTGAGAAAGGAAGTTGCGGGTCATATTCGAAGTTGGAGATTCATTGTCTTATTAGTGCTTATTGTGCTTACCTTTTGGGGAGCGAGCACAGTGGCGCTGGGAAATTTAAGGGAGGCAGTATCCCAGATAAAAGATGCTGATAAGCTTTTTATATACCTTAAAATCCTAACCACCACCGAGGGGGTATTGCCTCCCTTTCATGTGTTTCTTAATTTTCTGGGCCCTTTATTGGGGATCAGCCTTGGTTTTGACGCCATGAATTCAGAACAGCAAAACGGTACATTGACCAGGATTATGGCACAACCGGTATATAGGGACAACCTACTGATGTCCAAGTTTGTGAGCTCATTGATCTTGGTTGCAGCCATGCTATTTAGCTTGATTTTATTGATGATTGGCGGGGGAATAATCGTTACAGGTGTTTTTATTGAGATGGAAGAAGTGCTAAGGATTATTAGTTTTATGGTGCTTTGTACCATCTATGTTGGGTTTTGGCTTGGTCTTTCCATTTTGTTGTCCATACTTTTCAAGCAGGCCTCGACATCGGCCTTAACAGCAATTGGTATATGGCTGTTTTTTACGGTCTTTTATCAAATTATCATCAATATAGCTGTGAAGGCTTTTGCACCAGAAGTCAATGAAATGTCCCAGATGGATGTACTGCATTTAAATGAACTGATATTGAACCTACTGCGCCTAGCGCCTAGCCAACTTTATACGGATGCTACCACCACTTTGTTGATGCCATCGGTGAGAAGTCTTGGTCCAGTTACGATGGAACAGATGGCGGGAGCAATACCTTCTCCACTTCCCTTTAAGGAAAGTTTGCTGATTGTGTGGCCACAGTTAAGTGGATTGATAGCCGCTACGGTGATGTGTTTTGCCCTGGCCTATTACCTCTTTATGAGAAGGGAAATAAGGACTTAGTAGGATTTTTGGACAGAGGATAGAGGAAATAAGGGAAGAATAAGCGCTTAAGCGTATTTGTAAGGGATAATACCTCCAATGATTTGTAATTTTCCAGCTTGCTTTTCAGTATCTTGACTCCTATATCTTGATCTTTTATCAAGTGGTTTTACTAGGTTGATAAGGTTTCGAAAGAAAGTTCGTCATGACGGCTTTCGGTTAAATGAGATTAATACCACCTGTCCCTGTATTTTGGGGCAGGTTTGTCTTTTTATATGGAGTTGTATTAAAGTTAATTTTTTGTTAATTAATCGATTTAGCAAATATTATTTAAAGGTTAAGTGTTAGGGTGTTTAATTAATATAAGCCTAAAGAATTCTAGTCGATTTTGAATGATATAGGTTTTACTTTTGGGACGCTATAAATAAAGAACCTGCTGCAACAGGCCCTTTAATAGAAAGCATTGAACCCGAAATATGCATTAGGCTATCTATGCCGCGGCCACAAGTATTAGGATCTGAAACTACTTTAAAATCAGTTGCTTTGTTTCCCGATAGATCCAGACTGATTTTCTTGCAGTTTCAGCTCTTCCCGTCAGTTGTCGGGCCAGGCTATAACGATTCCCAATGCGTAATCTGGATTGAATTGTTCGCAATTACCCAACACTTAAATTTTATTTATGCATTCAAAATTACGATTTTCCAGCGCCATCTATGCAACTGCATTTATGGCTGTATGGACGGGATTAAGTTCTTCTCCATACGATTCAGTCGCCAAGGGTATTGAAAATGAAATCGTCTCAGAAATGGATGATTCATTTTTGAGTTTAATGTCCGTACGGCAAAGGGTATCAGGCAAAGTTACCGACGAACAAGGTGTTCCACTTCCGGGGGCTACCATTAGGGTGAAAGGAACATCCAATGGCACAGTGACAGATATTGATGGTAATTTCTCCATTGAGACAGAGGAAGGCGCCGTTCTACTAATTTCTTATGTGGGCTATGTATCACAATCAGTAGCGGTGGATGGCCAATCTACTGTCAGCATACAATTAGTACCTGATGCAGCCCAGTTGGAGGAAATGGTGGTAGTAGGTTATGGTACACAAAAACGGTCAGATATTACTGGAGCCATTGGATCTGTTAAGGCGGGGGATTTTAACAAGGGAGTAATTGCCAATCCGGTTGATTTGTTGCAAGGCAAAATGGCTGGGGTAAATATTTCTTCGACCAGCGGAGAGCCAGGTGCTGCCCAAAACGTGATCATTAGAGGGATTGGTAGTTTGCGTTCAGGAACACAGCCACTATATGTACTTGACGGGTTTTTGCTGGATAATTCAGACACAGGAATTGCTTCGAATCCACTTAATTTTCTTAATCCAAGTGATATTGAAAGCATAGAAGTGTTGAAGGATGCCAGTGCTACTGCGCTTTATGGTTCCAGGGCCTCCAACGGTGTGGTTGTCATCACTACCAAAAAAGGTAAATCAGGTGCTACCCAGATGAATTTTTCAGCTTCTACAGCATGGTCTTCCATGGCCAAAAAGATCGATGTTTTCGATGCAGATGAGTTTCGCAATCAGGTCGTTGCAGTTGGTGGAGACTTAGAAGATTATGGTGGGGATACAGATTGGCAGGATGAGTTGAGCCAAGTGGGTTTTTCGAAAAACCTGAATTTTTCGATGAGCGGATCGAATTCCAAGCAGTTTTCCTATTTCACTTCAGTGGGCTATCAGGACCAGGAAGGTATTCTGAAAAACAGTAACCTAGAGCGTTTTTCTGGTAAATTGAATATGAACCAAAAGGCATTCAATGGGAGGTTAAATGTGGATTATAACCTGACCGCTTCCCATACGAAGAATTTGCGTCCCAGCATCGGTTCTACCATCAGCGATATGCTTAGCTTGAATCCTACCGTTCCAACTTATACGGATGGGGAGCCTACTTTATTAAACACGAATGCCTTGAATCCACTGAAGCGATATGACTTGTACAGTGATGATGCGGCAAATAACCGGATTTTGGCAGCAATTTCTCCTTCTTTTGAGATATTGGATCGCCTAACCTATAAGCTGAACCTTGGGGTAGATTATTCCAGCACCAATAGGTATCAGCAATACAAACCTTATACACAGGTAATCAATGAATCCAATATTTCGGACGGTACATTGGATGTGGGAGTCAATGAAAACACCAATAAACTGGTGGAGAATACCCTGACCTATAACTGGAACAATTATCAGCACAATCTAACAGTACTGGCGGGACATTCCTATCAGACATTTTTGGACGAATATAGGCTGACATCCGCAAAGGGCTTTGCCGATAATAATATAGAACCTCGTTACCAAGATCACAATAGTACCAGTGAGTATCCCACCACGGTAAGTTCATCAGCTGTCAAAAATGAATTGCAATCGTTCTTTGGTAGGGTGAACTATACCTTTGACGACAAGTACCTCTTTACTGGTACATTCCGTGCGGATGGATCATCCAAGTTTGGTAAGAATAATAAGTACGGTTATTTCCCTTCCTTTGCTTTGGGCTGGAATGTGACCAAGGAGGATTTTATGGGGAATGCTGTCTTTGATAATTTAAAGCTACGTGCGAGTTGGGGACAAACAGGTAATCAAGAAATCCCTTCCAAGATCACACAGGCCAGTTATGCTGAAGATCGACTATCGAGTGGATCGGGCAGTTTGAACACTTATCCTATCGATACCGATGCGACCTCCTTGGATGGTTATCCTTATGGAATTGTCTTTACAAGGTTGGCCAATCCTGATTTGCAGTGGGAGGTGTCCACCCAAATTGATTTTGGGATTGATTTTGCCTTTTTCGATCACCGATTGACAGGTACTTTGGATTATTTCAATAAAGTTTCTTCGAATATATTATTGGAAGTAGTGCCTGCAGACCCTGTTGAGCCTACTTCTACCTACTGGGACAATATCGAAGACATGAAGATCCACAATAGCGGGATTGAACTGGCTTTGGATTATTCAAGTGATGAGCAAAGGGAGTTTTCCTATTCAGTAGGCGGTAATGTTACTTTTATCAAAAATGAGGTGAAAGATTCGCCTTATTCGGTCTTGACTACTGGAGCGGCACAAGGGGCCGGTCAAACTGGTGCGACGATCAATGGTTATATCAACGGCCATCCCATAGGGGCTTTCTATATGCTTGAATTTGATGGGATAGGTGAAGACGGCCTGAATAGATTCAAAGATATTAATGAGGATGGTGAGGTATTGGATAACGACCGGGCCGTAGTGGGCAGTGCCATTCCAAAGGTAATCTATGGTGCACATATGAACTTCAATTACAAATCTTTTGATTTAGGTTTGAACTTTAATGGCTCAGCAGGTAATAAGGTGTATAACCATACTACCATGTCACTTTTCACCAAAGCGCAATTGGCAAGGTCAAATAATGCAACAGACTTTTCTGTGCAATATCCTGAAGAATCCTTCAATAATTCCAATACTGTATCCACCCGGTTCTTGGAAAGTGGATCTTATTTTAGGCTTAACAATGCCACCTTGGGGTATAATTTGAACTCAGCAGCGATTGGTCTGGGAGATGCTTTCCAAAACATCCGTCTATCCATTACCGGCCAAAACTTATTTGTGATTACGGATTATTCCGGTTTTGATCCTGAGGTGAATACCGGATCCACATCGGGAGGAATTCAAACTTTTGGAATTGACCGTTTTACCTATCCAAGGGCCAGGACCTATTCAATCAATTTGAATTTGACCTTTTAAAAGAAATTTCATGATTGATAAATCATATTAAAATGAAAAATAAGAGATTAAATACCCTACTCCCTATAGTTGCGTTTTTATTCGCATTTCTAAGTTGTACTACATTGGATGAAGAAGTACTGGATGAATCCTTAACAGGAACAGGCCAAGCCGAAGTGGTAAGTGGCTCTATTGCTCCAGTATATGGATTGCTCCGTCAGGTATGGATGCACACTGTTAACTTTGGACTACAGGAAGTGGCTTCTGATGAAGGGATTCTTCCTTACCGTGGAGGTACTGATTGGTTTGATGGAGGTAAGTTCATTGCTGTCCACCAGCACTTGATGACACCTACAAACGGTTTGGTCGGGGATGCTTGGAATTATATTACCATGACTTTGTCAAGGGCGGTTTTGGCAGAAGAAAGATTACGCTTGGAAGTTGATATGGGAAATACAGCTGCACAAGATGCTCTGTACGAAATGACTGCGATGAAGGCCTATTTGAACATGTTGGCACTGGATAATTGGGGGCTTGTTTTCAAGAAAGATAATTCTGATGAAATATCTGAAATTTTGAGAGGACAGGAAGCAATTGAATACTTAGAGGGTGAGTTCTTATCGGTCGTTGATGTGATCAATAGTGACAAAGGCCCAGGAAGAATGAATAAATATGCTGTAGAGGCATTGTTGGCCCGCCTGTATTTGAATGCTGCCGTTTACCGGGATCCTTATGGTACACCTGATTTTAGGACGGAAGATATGGATAAAGTAATCCAATACACCAGTGATATCATTGAAGGTCCCTATTCATTGTCTCCTGAGTATTTTGAACTGTTCAATGATGACAATAACACCAATCCTGAAATTATCTTTTCCTTGGATCAGAGAGGGGTGCTTCAGACAGAGCATAGCCGATGGGCCTATTGGTCCATTTCGGGAGACCAGATTCCAAGACCGGAATTTCCAAGTACGCGTGGTACTGATGCCGTGGCAGCTACCCCGGATTTTTACCAGACTTGGGTAGATGCTTATGGAGATGTGGACCCTGCTGAGGCGGATGCTCGTTTCTTTCAAGAAAACACCATTATTCCAGAAGAATTGAAGGACCTTACTGGTGTCAATCCGACTAATGATGCAGACCACTATTATTGTGTAGAAGCCACGGAATTTGAAATCAATAGAGGAATTCTGCGTAATGTGATTTGGGGGCCAAGAAAGGATGAGAGTGGAAATATCATGACCTGTGAGGATGGAAAGGTGAGGATTTATCCAGTGATCAACAGAAGAAGCAGTGGAGCGGATATCCGTTATGTGGATCACACCTTGAAGGTGGATTTTAGCAATGAAGGTAGCTTACATAATGCAGGGTATCGCTTCTCAAAATATCAGTTTAGTCATACAGCCAACAATTGTTGTAGCAATAGCAGTGTGGATTTGGTGTTGATCCGTCTGGGAGAAATTTACCTGATGCGGGCAGAGGCCAAGTTGAGAAAAGGGGATAATGCAGGTGCTTTGGCAGATATCAATGCTTTAAGGACTTCCAGAAATGCCCGTCCAGCACAGACACCAGCAGCTTTGGAAGCCATTGACTTGGATATCTTATTTAGAGAGTCTGGATTTGAATTGTACTGGGAAGGTTTCAGAAGAAACTACCAAATAAGATTTGGTAAATATGAGGACAGTTGGACAGAAAAGACCGATGCTGATGTGAAGAAGAGATTGTTCCCCATACCTCAAAGGGCTATAGACGGGGCCTCCAGTGAAGCAGGGTTCTTAACGCAAAACCAAGGATATTAATTAAACCTATCAACCTATACCATAAAGCCGATGAGATTTTTCATCGGCTTTTTTAGGTTTTAAGATTAGTTTTCTATCCTTTTTATATCATGCTGCTTCAGATCAATGAAAAAATGGTCCGAAGGTAGTGAGTCGAAAAGCTTACCGAAGATCACAAAAAACTGGGAGAGCTTATTGTTGAGGCTTTTATGGTCATTATAGGCTTTGTTGCTGAGCAATGGAATGAATTCATTATAAAAACTTAACCTATCAGCTGAAATCAATTTTTTACCCAGTTCATCACCATTTTTCAACAGGTAAAAATCATCGATTATTGTTTGGTGGGATATTGTTGGATTAGGATCGTTTTTTAACGTTTTGACTTTTTCAAGGAGGAAAGTTTCAGCTTCATTTTCCTGCATTGTAGCCCAATGGTTTAATTCTGCTGGACTCAGATTTTGTAGTATCAGGGCCAGGTCTTCAGGCCAATCAGCAGGAATGAACCTTGATTTGGTCAGACCTTTGAGGTGTTTTTGAGTATAATCCAGGTAATTCTTAGCGGCCAAGATAGTACTGTCCCAGATGCCAGGGTCTTTTTGGCTCATGAGCCAACGATGTTCCATCCGGTAGAGTTCAAAGAATTCATCCATGCGCTTAACGGTGGTGAGCGGGATGGTTTTTATTTCAAAGATGGAGGGACTGGGAATGCTTAAGGTCTTATAGGCTGGTGGAAAAGCAGCCAAAGAGGGGACTTGTACATTATATAAAACATTGGCACCGGTGGAATCATGATAAACTCCCGTATCGTTGATGTGCATATGTCCAGCAAAGTGGATTTTTATGCCTGTCTTGGCGTAAAGACGGGTAGTGACCTGGGAAGGTACTCTGGCGAGCTGAAACTTATCTGCTCCAAAAAGCGACTCCATGTCATCTGAAGCCCCATCGTGAAACTCCACTAAAGGGTAATGACTAAAGGAAATCAGTGTTTTTTTTCTTCTTTCAGCTTCTTTGGCTACTTTCTGAATCCATTCCAGCTGGTGCTTTTTGTGAATGGCTGCTTGGTTAAAGCCAATGGAAGAACCTTTCCAATTATTTTGGGAATGGGTGTAGACATTACCGTCCAAAGCCAATAGCCAAATGCCTTCTATGGGTTCTACGACATAGCTGGCATCTGGAAGTGTGTGTGTGGAATCGGCTGTGGCATAAAGACGGTTTTCCAGGCTTGAGCTTTCTTTTGCCTCTTTGAAATTATACTTGTCAACTGCCAGCTCTTGAAATGGATGGGCCCAAAACAGGTCCTTTTCATTGGGGTAAAAGCCAAATTCTCCCAAACTTCCTGTAATATCCTCATAGCCCCAATAATTGATTTTTTCGGTAATAGCCGTTTGTTTGGATTGGTAAAATTCTGTTTTTCCTGCGATGGCCTGTTCGGCTCCGCTAGTACCAAGAAAATCTTTTTTACCGGCAGTGCCCCCAAATGGTTTTACTGGATCATGATTGCCAGTAGTGAGAAAGAACCGCATGCCTGCATCCTTTGTATAATGAACCAAGATCTTCTTTAATGCCAATACGTTCATAGGTTGGCCATCATCGGTAAAGTCACCGGGCAAGACGACCAGTTTAATGCCTTTCTCTCTGAGGTCCTCCAAAGCACTGATGAAGGCAAAATAATTTTCATTGAAAAGCCGAGTGGAGTTCAACTGGCTTTTCATTGTCCTTATGGTTGCCCATTTACCAGTTACGGGATTAAAGACTCCCTTAAATGCTTTTGAGTCAAGATCTGCATATACATCTTGTAAATGGATATCCGATAAGAAAGCGATTTCAGGATTTACAGATTGGGCAAATAAAGCGGCATTGGTGTTTACTAATGCCAATGCCGCTCCAATAATGATGGATAATACCGGTTTTTTATTCAAATCAGCAAGGGTGTTTTGTTATTTGACCAAAACAGGGTTAGGTCTTTCATATTTGTTTCCTTCGAAAATAACTTTATAATTAGAATTAAAGAAGGAAGAAGGGTGATAATAGTCTGTGGAAATGACTTGGGCACCAGAAGTCTGCGCTTTTTCAAACCTGGTATAATCCTCATTTCTGGCTTCTTTGGTATCTGCATCAGCCCTGGTTCTGATCATATATCCTTTTTTGACCAAGTCTCTGATATAGGCTTCATTTTTTACCGGATCATTGATGATGCGAAAACCTGCAGTAGGGTGGCCTTCTTTTTTGTTGACAAATAGAACCGCATTTTCCAGATTGGGTTTTGCATGTAAATACCGGTCTATTTTTTCTTCCTTTTCATCTAGGACAAATAGGAATTTACCTTTCATTTTCTCCAGCGCCGGCCAGCTGTTGGCCAGTACTGCTGTTTCCAGATCTTTGTGATTACCTCGTACTAAATCAGGAGTGATCAAATGCTCCATTCCCAAATGCGTTCTGATTTCCAAATCAATGCTATCAAGCGCCGAGGAAGTGAAAGGAAGGGTAGGCTGGGTGTTGGGAATATTTCCATCTTTTGCATTGATCAGCACAAAAACGGGGCTATGTTCAGGATGATTTTTACTCCATTTTTTGAGGGCCTTTAATGCATCGGCAAATAACAAATAGTGAGATTTGAAGTCCAGGTCTTGAACGTGAAAAAGCTTCATGCCAGGTTTTAAAAGCGCTCCACTAGGATCATGGTCAGGTGTTGGTTTTTGACCGTTTTGGATTAAATCAAGCCCTTTAGGATGGGAATATCTTCCACCTTCAGGATCATGGAAGACATCCAGTTCAAGGTTCCGTAGACCTAAATCCAACTGTTCTTCCAATGGAATATGAGCATATTCCAAGCTTTGAGAAGCAGCGGGGTTTACTTTTGCCAAGTACTGTAATAGTTCGGGAGCCATATCGCTTTTATAGCTATTATGACTGCCAATGACCTGAATTTGGTTGAGTTTGATATCTTGCGCATAAAGCGGCGAAGAAAGCCACAGAAAGAGTGCTGTTAAGATAAGGTATAAGGTACTTTTCATGCTATTAGTTTTGGGAGCAATTTTCACTTTTTTGGCAGTATTTTCCGCAATAGTACTTTTACTTTTTTGTTATGATATTAATAGCGGGAAGTTAGCCAGGTAAGTGGATTTTACGGACAAATCTAGCGGGGGACTTTTGGGAATGGATAAATTATGAAAATAGTAGCCACGAGCAGTACTTTTGCTATATAGAAAAGCCCCAAAGTGAAGAAAAATGAGAGTTAAAAAACATTGGCCATCCGGAAAGTGATTTCTGGATGGCCAAAAGGTTTTGATTTAATGCTAAAGGTGCTCTTGTAGATTATTCAAACAAATCGAATTTTAAGCCAAAGTTCAAGCGGGCATTATAATATTCTTCTTGCATAGTTCTTGAGCGAATTCCTTGATAGTACCTGAGTGGCTGATTGGTCAGGTTATTACCATCAAAGAACAGTCTCCATTTAGGTGTGAGAGCGTAAGAGGCATTCACATCCAAAAACAATTGCTCGTCGTAGTACCTGTCTTCAAATTCTTCTCCACCTAATTCATCCAAATAATCGCCTGCGTAATTAAAGGATGCTCTCAATACCAATTTCTTGGTTTCATAGGAAAGTGAAGCGTTGAACATATGCTGGGCAGTTCCTGGAAGTTTGAGGTTATCATCTTCCCTGCCTTCTATACCAGTGGTTTCGGATTGTGTAAAGGTATAATTCAGGTAGATACCGAGTCCTTTCCAGATTTGCTTCTGTATGGATGCTTCTAAACCGTATACCGCTGCCGTTCCACCATTTTCAGGTCTGGTGTATTCCAGTCCATCTCCAAATACAGGATCGTTATAGTTAAGGTCTGTTTTCTCATAGACAAATTGGTCGATATCCTTATAAAACCCTCCTAAGGAAATCAAGCCTACATTATCAAAATACTTTTCGGCCATTAAATCAAAATTCATGGCAACTGTAGGAAGTAGGTCCGGGTTTCCTCTTGACAATTCATCATCCTCTGCTACATACTCAGCATAAGGAACCAAATCGTAGTAATTAGGTCGGGCAATGGTATTCGTCCAGGCAAACCTAAAGATGGTGTTTTGAGCAGCATCATATTTTAAATGGATTCCAGGCATAAAGTTCGCATAGCTGTCTTTTTGACTCGCTTGGCTGAAAGTCTCATTATCCACGTCGTAAAGATTGCCCGTATAATCAATTTTTGTGTGTTCCCATCTCAATCCGACGATTGTGGATAATTTTTCAGTAAGCTGGTGATCAGCCATTACATAAGCTGCTGTAATGGTTTCATTAGCGGTGTAGTTGCTTGGCAAAAACTCTTCATAGATCAGCTCACCTTCGAATTTGCTCGGATCATTTAAGTCCAGTTCTCCCAGAAATTGTGGGTCCGCAAAGGTGCCGATTTGGTACTGGCTGCCAGGCATAAATGTAGCATCTGATCGATCGGTATAATTTATGTCTCCCAGGCTAGTACCAAATGCATTTTCATCCAAAGGCGCATATTCATAATAGTTGTTGCTCCTATTTTTGTATTTTCCTCTGTAACGCCCGCCAAACTGCAATATCCCTTTATCATTATAGGGTAATTTAAAGTCTAATTTGGCATTAATGTCTTCATCAAATGTATATTGATACTCTTCAGAAAGGTTGTCTAATTCAAAGGATAAGTTGTCTGATAAATTAGATAAGACAGCATAAGGCTTTCTTGGATTTCTGATATCAATATTAACGTTTTGATCTTCTTTCCGGTAAGCAATATATCTTTCATTGGGTCGCTCTTCAGATGCTTTGGCATAAGTTGCTGACCAATCCATTTTCAATTTGTTGAATAGATGGTCCCCTCCTAAAGTGAAATTTTTCACCCTTTGATCTTCCAGTCTTCTAGCTTTGTTCCTATTAGCATCTATTCCTCCTTTTGTCTCATACTCTACCCGAGCACCGGAGGAGGTAAATATACCTTCCGATACTTTTTCAAAATCACCATCATCAAAAACATCATCTAACTTGTCCACTTTCATCGCAAAGCGGTTTTCCCAATCATCCCTGTGATTGTACATACTTGAAAAAAGAAGGGTGTGGTTGGGGTTGATTTCATAATCCAAGGCCAATGAAACTGATCGTCGTACTCTTTTTACCAAGTATTTTCTCATTTCAAACTCTTCAAGAGCTACGCCATTATCAGAATCATACCATACAGATTCTATATTCTCAGAACCAAAATCATGACTATTATAAGATGCCGAGACGATAGCACCTAATTTGCCTCCAAAAAACCGATCTCCAACGATCATTGCCCCGGTCCATATAGGTTTGTCAGATAATAAATTCACTCCTGAACCGGCTGTACCTGAAACCCTTAGTCCATTGGGAGCCTTTCGGGTCACCAAGTTTACTGCCCCACCAATAGCGTCCGCATCCATGCTGGGCAAAACCGCCTTATTGACTTCGATGGTTTGGATCATATCTGATGGGATCAAATCCATTTGCACTCTTCTGTTATCCCCTTCTGCTGATGGGATTCTTTCCCCATTTAAAGTTACAGAATTTAAATGAGGCGCCATCCCGCGAATAATGATATCACGTGCTTCACCTTGGTCATTCTGCATGGTTATGCCAGGGATTCGCTTTAATGCATCACCGATATTGGCATCCGGAAACCTGCCAATCTGATCTGAAGAAACGATATTGGTGATATTTGAATTGTTTTTTTGCTGGTTCAGGGCTTTTGCTTGTCCTTTTAACCTATCTCCCATGACCACAAATTCCATACTTTCAATGGT
This sequence comes from Echinicola marina, assembly GCF_020463795.1. Lineage (NCBI taxonomy): Bacteria > Pseudomonadati > Bacteroidota > Cytophagia > Cytophagales > Cyclobacteriaceae > Echinicola > Echinicola marina. Next base: position 3,172,878 of record NZ_CP080025.1, read on the forward strand.
TTTTTGATCTAATTTGAAATTTAAAACGGTCGTTTTTCCTTCTTCGATTTTGGCAGTATGGACAACAGAGCCGTATCCCAAATAGGAAACTGCAACTTCATAATTCCCTGCCGGTAAATCCACAATGGCGTAATCCCCCATTTGATTGGTCACTGTACCCATGGTGGTTTTTTGTAAGATCACATTGGCTCCAGGCATGGAAAGATTTTGGGCATCGATGACCTTGCCGCGTAATATCCCTTGTGCCCAAACTGATTGATGGCTCATGCAAATGGCAGCTATCAGGATAAAAGTTTTCAGTAATGATTTTTTCATGATGGTGAGATTGAAGGATTAATTTTTTGATTTTAGGATGTCTCCGGCCATGTCTTCCCATTTGTAAATTTGGAAGGTTTTGTCATCTGACATGGCCACAAAAATTCCCTTAGGGAAATCGGATCCTAAGGCTAGGCTGATGGTTTCAGAACCGTCACTGGAAATGGTGCTAGTGGGTATCTTGGTGATCAAATGGTGCTCATGAGGATTGGCCGAAGTACCTTCTCTTGGAAAAACATGGAATAGATTGGCTTCTTGATCAGAAACCAAGATATAACCTGTTTTTCCATCCAATTTGTATAAACTAATCCCTTCATGATCTTTGGTGAAGCCTTCTGTGGCAAAGAGGGCCAATTGCTGATTTCCCTTTTCAGGGTCTGCATGGTATTTTCTTACTCCTACACCTTCATCTGAATAATAGATGTATCCCAATTCATTGTCCACGGCGATAGCTTCGATTTCTTTATTTCCACTGAATTCTCCGAATTTGCGGACCAAGTCAAGGACTAATTTGCCGTCCTGGTTTTTGATTTCATATTGCCATAAGTAGGTACCATCCTGAGGCCCGTTTTTTCTACCAGCTATTACGTATTGTTTGCCGTTTTGAGGATTTTTGTAAATAGCCACCCCCATCAAATCCCTGTATTCCGGTCCTGCTTCATCCTGGAAGATTTCTATTCCGCCCGCATTGATTTCTTCCATGCCGGGAAGACTGAAAAATCGAAGTTTTGAAGTCATGCGTTCACCTGTAACAGCAAAGTCAACGGTTCGGTCTCCTAATTCTAGGCCATATCCTACATCTACGTTATTGGGGCGCTGGATATTTCTTACAATTAGTGAGTCAATGGCTTTGCCTTTTAGGTCAAAAACATAAAGTGCTCCTTCGGCGTCCTTGTCCGTCCCAATGATCAGACTTTGGCCTGGATCTATGGGGTTTATCCAGATAGCAGGGTCATCTGTATCATGGATGACTTGGTCCGTGATATACATTGGTTTGACCAAGTTTGGTACTGTAACTTTTTCATTCGATTGGCTTCGACCATTACATGCTCCGGCAATAATACCAAGTGCCCAAAGCCCATTCATTAGTTTGCTTCTTGACATAAGATTTAAAAGATTTTGATGCTGCAATGTTAGGGAGGGCAATTATTGATGACTAGAAATGACTATAATCAATTGAGCAACAATGCAAAAAATGACCGTTAACAAAACCTATACAGAAATTCTGTTACCTATATTAAGTTATTGGTTATCAGTGTTTTACTTTTTGTTACGAAGGGGTTAATAAATTGTAAACTATATACAAAGAATAAATTGCTGTAAGCTATCCCCCTTTTCAAGGTTTAATTTTTTGCGTAGGCGATAACGGGAGATTCTAAGACTATCCATGGAGATACCTAAGGAAGAAGCAATCTCTTTGGAACTCAAATTGAGCCGCATGAGACTGGCGAGTTTTAATTCAGCGGGAGTCAGTCTTCCCGTTTTATTTTGAATATTCCGGAAGAAATCTTGATGGACCTTTTCGAAATTCTGCTTGAAGTCATCCCAATCCGTATCATGTGAAAAATTAAAATCGATCTCTTTGATCAGGTTCCTGATTTTCTTCTTTTGTTCTTTAGGGTTTTCTTCAAGGATATTTTTCAATTTGACTTGAATGCCCTCGAGCATTTGGTTCTTATCGATTAGGTGGAGTGTTTGTGCTGTCAGTGACTTAGAGTGTGCTTGTTCCTCTGTTTCCATTTTTAATTCAAGCAAGTGTCTGTTTTCCTTTTCGGTAGCGATCAATTGTTCCTTTACTTGAAGGATTTCTTCATGCTGTTCCAGCATTTCCTTATTACTTTTGATTTTAAGTTGTTGTCTGTTGAATATCACCCAGCCCAAGATACAGAGTAGGATTACCAAAAAGACCAACAGCCATTTTACCTTTGAGTCAAAATCACGACTTTGCTCGAGTTGTTTGATTTGTTGGTTTTTGGTGTAAAGGTGGTTTTGTGCTTCTTGAATAGCGATTTGTCTGGCGGATTCTTCAGAATAGACGACTTCACTTAGTTGGCGGCTCTGCTCCAGGTATTTATAGGCATTTTCGAAATCGCGGATTTCGGCATAGGCTTTTGAAATATCCACGATAGCACTGTTTTGTTGGTCTAAAAAACCTAATCGGGCGCTTATTTCGGCAGCTTTTCTTGAATAAGTCAAGCCTTTTTCTGGTTCTCTTGTTTTTCTGAAAATATCTCCAAGGTTATTTAAGTTGCCTACTAGCCGGAGACTATCTCCGATAGACAGGTTGATGTCATAAGCCTTTTGAAAATTAGAATAGGCTGAATCATACTGCTCCAAATCTTCAAAGATGCTTCCCATATTTTCCCTGACAAAAGCCAAGTGACTTTTTAAGTCCAGGTCTTTAAACAACAGAAGTGCTTCACGCTGATAGGTTAAGGCCTTTGGGTAATTGCCCAACTTTTCATACATCCCACCGATAAAACTTTTGGTTTCTGCTTCCCCCTCTCTATGATGTAGTTTTTGATAGATGCTTAGCGCTTTCTCATGCCGGATCAGGGCTTCTTCTACTGTTTTGATTTTATAATAGACTTCACCCAAAGCATTGTTTACTTGTGCCAATTTCAAGGACACCTGCTTGGATTCAAAAAGATGTTCAGCTTCATATAATGCTTCGGATGCTGGTTGGTATAAGCCAAACTTCAAAAGGATTTTTCCCCGGATCAGTTGTGCTCGACCTATTAGGGTGTCTATTTGATTGAGCTGACTTTCCTCCAAAACCCGATTGGCCAAAACAAAGGCCTCTTCGGGGTTGCTTTTAGCAAGCTGTTCTGCTGCATCCAGTTTTTTTATTGCCTGTTGTGGGCTTTGTGCATTGGATTTCAGGATAAAAACGGCCAAAAGGACCAGGTAAGTAGTTATAATTAGGGGCATTTTTTTCATAACCAACTAATATCAGCCTTGAATGGATAATATAGGTTATGGAAAAGTTTCCTTTTCATTAAGTTTTTAAGTCTTTGGCCAATGTTCGGTTGATTATTTTATCTATGGATTTACGGTTTAAGTCTTTTCCAATAAAAACCAATTGGGATTTTGGATAGGGTAGTCTTGTTTCTCCTTTCAAAGGTGCCAGATAAACTTGTTTTCCATGTGTTTGAACTATATGAAGTTCCTTTCGATCGGAGAGCCATACCAAGCCTTTCATTCTGTACAGTTGATGATAACTTAGGAATAAGGAAAGGGTAAGTTGGTTGAGGAGCATTTCCCGATCGATAAGTTTTTCCACTTCAAAGAACATGCTTTTTAAAGGATGTTGGGACTTTTCTCTCATATTTGGAATGGAAGTGACCGGATACCAAGGGCTTTTCCTTTCTGAAAGTAGTTCAACGGGGATTTTTCCATGATCAGTCATTAAAAGCTTGGCAAGGGAATTGGTGTTTTGTATCATTTTGCCTAGCTCAGAAAGGTAAGCAGGAGAGACCATTGACTTTTTGTTGAGCACAATCAAATCAGCAGCTGTTAGCTGTCGACCTACTTCGGGGATATCCTTTATCCAGTCTTCCACCACGGTAGTGTCAACCACGCAGATGACCTGCTGAAGGTGGAAAAAATCGGCAATTTCCATTTGCTGAAAAATAGCTGCTATTTCTCCTGGGTCAGCGACACCAGATGCCTCAATGAATAAATTGTCGGGCAGTATTTTGGCATTAAGAATGGAAGCCAAGACATCTACGAGTTCATTATCCAAAGAACAGCAAATGCAGCCATTGTTCATTTCAAAAAGAGAAGTGTACTGGTGGTCCACCAAGTGGGAGTCAATGGATACTTTGCCGAATTCATTTTCGATAATGATATTTACTTCGTTTTTTTGTTCTGTAAAATGCTGTTTAGTGCGGTGGTCTTACCTGCTCCTAAAAATCCGGTCAATAAATAAACCTTGGTCTTTTTGATTGGGGGTGATAGTAACATTGGAATTACGGTTGAAGGTCAGGTATAATTTGTTGATTGGATTAATGGGATTTAGGCCCATTATAAAGGCCATTCGTCTTTCTGCAGGTCTAAATAGGAAAAGTGCTGGGATTCATCCTCTTGAACCAAGCATTTTCTTAATTCATTTGTGATGGCTTTTTCATCCAATTGTTGTCCGATGAGCACCAGTTCATTCATCCGGTCTCCATATAATTTATCCCACTTTTGGGCGATTAATTCGCGATTTTCAATATAGCTAGGATGGTTAAGACGTTCTTTTTCTGTATATGCGGCCCACCAAGTCCCAAATATTTCTGCCTTTAATGATCCACCGGCCTGACTCCAAAGCAATGCTTGGTTTGGTCTGGATGCTAGCCAAAATAGCCCCTTGCTTCTTACGATATTACTTGGCCATGAATGGCGGATATAGTTCCAAAATCTATCGGGGTGGAATGGCCTGTGATGTCTGAAAACAAAACTGCTGATGCCATACGCTTCTGTTTCTGGCACATGTTCCTTGTTCAGTTCCTTAAGCCAGCCAACGGCTTGTTCAGCTTTGTAATAGTCAAATAAGCCTGTGTCCATTATTTCTTGGGGAGGTACTTTGCCAAAGGATGTCCGTATGATTTTGGCTTCTGGGTTGAGTTTGATCAATAAGCCTTCCAAAAGCTTAATTTGCTCATCAGTAACCAGATCGGTTTTATTTAATATGATCACATTGGCGAATTCCACCTGATCTGTCAGTAAATTGACAATTGACCGAGCATCTTCTGGATCATCTGTCATTTGGCGATCAATAATGGTCTCTGCCGAGCCAAAGTCCTTAAAAAAATTAAATGCGTCGACGACCGTCACCATAGTATCCAGCCTGCTGATATGGTAAAGGTCCATTAGACGATCACCTGTTTCGAAAGAAAAGGTCTGGGCCACAGGAATGGGTTCTGATATTCCGGTGCTCTCAATAAGCAGGTAATCGAATTTTCTTTGGAGGACCAGTTTTTGAACTTCCTCAATGAGGTCCTCTCTCAATGTACAACAGATACAACCATTGGACATCTCTATGAGTTTTTCTTCGGTTCTGCTAAGTTTTACTTCATTTTGGACCAGTTTTGCATCCACATTTACTTCACTCATATCATTTACGATGACAGCGACTTTGTACCCTTCTCTGTTTTGAAGAATATGGTTGAGCAAGGTGGTCTTCCCAGCACCCAAAAAGCCACTTAGCACTGTTACAGGGATTCTTTTTTCCATTTTTTATAATGTTATGTTGTTATCGGCGTAACCGCCTTTTGTTGATTTCCGGATATAAAACCAATTGATGAGGTGTCCAAGACCTACCACCATGGCTCCTAAGGGAGTGATGAAATATTCCATGAACACTATTGAATCTGTATGGATTTTGGTCATTTGAAAAGGACCAGTAGGTAAGGTGATATGTTCTGAGGTATGGTGTCCGAATATCATTCCGGTGAGAATAATGCCAAATCCCAATGTGGTTAATAAAAGGGGCGACATTTTATGGTGATGGTGCCTGTATCCGTGGGACAAGGCGAAGACGGCCAGGAAAAAGCCAAAAATAGTGACTGAATATTCAATCCAATGATTCATGAGGAAACCTAAGCCCATAAGTGGCAGTGTGCTTACCAAGACGGGAAGCAATGCACAATGGAGGGCACAAGTGAGTGAAACTAAACAACCAATGAAATCTAGATGAGGGATTATAAAAGAGATTTTCATAGAATTCGATATTACATGCAATTGTGTTGCAATATTAATTATTGAGAGTATTAAATGCAACAGTATTGCAAATAAAGAGTTGTGTCTCTTTATTTGTATCATCCAAATATTAAAAAACATGCTCACTACACATTCTGTATCATTTGAATATAGTAAGCACTAACACTTTGGATTTTATGACTTATTGGTTCAAGATGGAATGGTTGATTTTGGGGGAATCAGGAATGGGCAAGTACACATTTTTACATTTGATCGCGGGACTTATGAAATCCAAAACAGGTAATGTTGAGATTTGGAAATCAGGTATTACCATGTTGGTAGGTAAGAAATTGGATGTTTTTAGTGAAAGCAATGTGGGGATTACTAAGTAGCTCTCTGATGGAGCCTATTTAAAAATGTGATGAGAATAGTGTGCAGGAGAAAGAATGAAACAGTACTTAACAAGAAAAAATAGCTCAACAAATCGAGAAGGTGTCTCTTTCGTTGAGCTATTTGGTTTATTTAGAATGCGTAATCCTTTAGGTTGTCAAATGCCTAAATTCAAGCATATTTTAGTGATTCAACCATTCAGATACGATTGATACATTTTTTCTCACCTTATTATTGAGCTGATGCTGATTTGATTTCATCTAAAAAGCCCGCCGACATAAAGTCGGTCATGCCTGAGTGTAAGCCCACAAGCTCTCCTTTTTTATTGATGATGAAAGTGGCCGGAATAGCATTGACAGCAAATGGAGCAGGGAGTGGAGAAGTTGGTTTATAGTAAGGCATTTTGTAGGCCTTTTTATCCATAAATGCGATAGATTTGTCAAAATCTCTGTCCAAAGAAAGCATAATAAGCGCTATTTCCTCGGTATCCATTTGATTGTAAAACTTTTCGAGACTAGGCATCTCTGCAATACAGGGGGGGCACCAGCTGGCCCAAAGGTTTAATACAACCACTTTTCCTTTGAAATCCTTTAATTGGATTGCTTCACCATTTTTGTCCACCAAGTTCAAGGAAGGGCTTGGTTCGTTGTCTTTTTCTAAACCTATTGATGAGCTCTTTGACTTAGGTAAGACAAAGGCAGATATTGTCACAGCAATGATAAAAGCTGCTAGGAGATAATTTATGTTCTTTTTCATTGTTAAATTTCTTTGATGATTAAAGTTCCAGGCTAATGAAGCCTTTTTGTTGTAGTTTGAGATTATAAAGAATCCCATTGTCCACGATGTTTAATGAGACCTCTTCAGGGGCCACACCGAATTTTTTTAAGGAGAAGCCACAGGCATTTAGTTTGACGCCTAATTCGTTGGCCTTATCGATATACGCTTTCATTTTATGGTGGTCCTTTAGTTCCACTACTTCTTTGCCGCAGATGATGACTTCAAAACTCCCGAAGGATGATTCTTTTGATAAACTTTCCGCAGCCATAAGGATGGGCTGAAGCTGTGCTATTTTTTTTGTAAGCACTACATAATCAAATTTAGCATCGGAATGAGTGTTTTGGGCATGCGCACTGGTGATGCCCCATACTGTCAGTATCAAAAACAGTAATAGACTTTTCAATGGATTTTTCATTATTATGGTTTTTCTTTTTTGAAATTTGGGTTGATGATAAAGAATAGTAGTCCCCCCATGATGGCGATGTTTTTGAATAAGGGGCCAAGAGTGGAGATTTGTCCTATTTGTATCGTGATGGTGATTGGTAGCAAAACCAATAATAAGACAAGGCTTGACCATCGGGTATTGATTCCCAATAGGAGTAAAATACCTGCCAGGAGCATTATTACTCCCGAAAGGATGATCAAGGTCTCTGGTTCACCAAATAAATAGGCAAAATCTTTAAATGCAGCAGTACCTATTCTTTTTTTGATAGCTTCGACTTCCATTAAATGGTTTGTAGAAGCTACCAGAAAGATGCCGCTCAGGAGTATCCGCAGTACTAGAACTGAGGATGCCCTTACCGGAATGGTTTGGTTCATAAATAGTAAGTTTGATCCAATAAAGAATGATAGCGGAAAAGTCTTTTATAAGCGCAAGGGCTCAAAATATAGACTTCAACATATTGTGATTAGATCAAACTTTTAGGAGGTGGAGCACTAGGGTTTAAAAAAAGCTCCAAGCTGTGTTCTTGATAGACTGTTTGGTGAAAAACAGGATTAAAAACTCCTGTCAGACAGAAAGAATATCCTGTGAGGATATACATAGGAACATTTGTACAGTAACCTGAATTTGATTCAGTCTGAGAATGCTTTTGTTGTTGGGATTGGTTTTCGTCTTTATTTGATGAAGTGAGGCCTTGCTTTGGGTTTGAACAGTTTCTTTCTATCTTAAATTGATTACCAGAAAGTACACTGGCAATCATAAGGGGATTTTGACCTGGTCCTCCTGAAAACAAGAGAAAAAGGCTTAACAATAACCAAGATATATGCTTCTGTAGCAACACCATCCTTCAAAGGTATTTAGCCAAATAGTAAATCTCTGTAATAAAAGTCACATAAAAACTGGTCAATAGATCATTATTTTTTAAGGCAGATGTTTTAATGATCCTCATTTATATTAATTGAATTCCCCTAAGTCAGGGCTGCTGTATAGTTAGTCGCTTTGTTGGGTAAATTAATTCGGTATTTAGTTTTCTGTCATTATTTAATAGCCGGAGGCTAGTTGTAAGCCCAAAACAATGAATACTATTCCTGATAATTTTTTGAGCCAGCGATCGGCATTTGGACTTTCTTTGATCTTTGTAGAAAATGTCCCGGCAAAAACGGTCAAGAGGCTATACCAAATGCAGCCGATCAGGGCGTAGGTTAATCCAAGCTGAAAGAAGGGTAAAGGATCTTTTAGATTTTCCCGGTTAATAAACTGGGGAAACAAAGCCAAAAAGAACATGGCATTCTTGGGATTTAGTATATTAGTGACCAGCCCACTTATAAAGCTATTGTTTTTGCTTGAACTCTTAGAGGAGTTGTTTTCAAGACTTATCATTGGCTCCTTGCTGATAATACTTGAGAATCCCATGTAGATAATATATATAGCGCCCAAGTATTTAATTACTTCAAAAGCTGTGGGGTATTTAAGGAGCATACTGCTCAGGCCAATAGCTGCCAAGAAGGTATGTAGGATGATTCCGGAATTAATTCCTATAGTTGAGTAGATTCCGGACCGCCTTCCCTCTCCAATGGATTTTTTTAATACGAACATGGTATCTATGCCCGGTGTCATGATGAAAAAAGTGGCTGTAGCGATAAATGTACTATAATTGATGATGCCCATAAATCTTTGTGTTATCCTTATTTTGTATTTGTTGCAAATAAATAGCAGGTTTTGGTTCTTTAAAATGTTAAATTCGAATGTATTAATGCTAAAAATGAATTAATGGACCTACAGCAGATTCGCTATTTTCTGGTACTTGCCAAAGAATTACATTTTTGGAAGACCGCAGAGCAGGTTTATATCACACAATCCTCACTCAGTCGAAAAATTCAGGCACTGGAAGAAGAAGTTGGAACAAAGCTTTTTGAGCGAAACAAAAGAAATGTGAAACTTACAGATGCAGGAGTTTTTTTTAAAGAAAGATGGGAGCAGCTCCTTGATGAGATAGATAGAACCCACCAACACACTAAGACCATAGGCGAAGGGAAGTCCGGGAGAATCAGTATAAGTTATCCCGGTTCAATAGCTTATGTTTTTTTACCCTCATTACTGGATAAACTAGCCAATAGTTTACCAAAACTGAAGGTGGAACTCATGGAACCGGTGGATATCAGTCAAGAAAAATTATTGCTGGATTACCATATTGACCTGGCCCTGAGTAGGGATAAAATTCAAAATATGGGCATCATAACATTGCCCTTGTTTTCTGAAAGTATTTGTTTGGTAGTTCCTGAAGGACATTGGATGAAAGAGGAGGATTTCACCAGTCTAGAGGAGTTGAAAGACGAAAAGTTTATCCTATCTGGGCTTCACCATAGCACCTATTTTGCCTCCTTGTTACGAGGTATGTTCCATAAATATAATTTTGAACCCAATATCCATATTGAATCAGATTTTGGAGGAATGATATTGAATTTGGTGGCTAAGGGCTTGGGCATTTCGATTCTTCCTTATTCTTTTAAATTTGCCGCAAGAGCCAATGTAAGGTTTATCAGTTTACCTGAAGAGGTACGTTTATTTGTCAATTGGAGAAAGAATGACAATAGGGCTATCTTGAAAAATGTAATAGAACTCTCGAAGGAAGTAGCTGCCGATTGGGATATTAATGGAAACAATTTGCCTTAAATTGCAGCAATGCCAAGTGTTTTCAAAAGGCATTGAAAAATTCGTTGGTTGAACTTAGAGGATAAACCACCATACCCAATATAGGCAGGAATTGGAAAGTCCGTTTCCTGTCTTTTAGTCTTGTCCATGTTTTAGGTTTGGATGAAAAGAGTCCTGAAAAACCTTAGTAGGAATGATTTTCAAGGTAGTTCATCCTGTAATATTTCTATTTTGAATCCATATCTGTTCATAAGTTCAATGATGGACAGGGAATTGATGTCAGGTTCAATGGTTTCAATACGGAGAATTTTATCACAGTCTTCCATATCAAAATTGATTTTATAATGAGGAAATTCCTTTTGGAGTTTGTCCAAAAGGAATTGTTTGTCCTCAACGGCTTTTACGCTTGTTTTGAATACTTCTACCATGTAATTGATTACTGATTTTACAGTTTGAAAGAAGAGGAATTAGCTATTGTCCTTATTGTAATTGATCATCCAGTGAATGCCATATTTATCAACGAAGCTTCCAAAATAATCTCCCCAAAATTGATCTTCCATGGGCATTTCTATTATGCCGTCTTTAGAAAGTCCATCAAATAATCGGTCTGCTTCTTCTTTGCTGTTGGGGTGGATAGATAAATATGAATTATTTCCCTGCTTTAAGGTATGTCCCATGGAGGGAAGGATATCTGAAGCCATCAGAATGGTGTCAGTGCCAATGGGCAAGGAAATATGCATGGTGCGGGATTGCTCATCTTTCGATAGCTTTTCGCTATCTGGAGCTTCGTTCATTCTGATATGGGTAATAAATTCTCCTCCGAAAACGGATTTATAGAATTTAAAAGCTTCTTCAGCAGTGCCATCGAAATTTAAATAAGGGTTAACTTGCATAGTTTTAGTGTTTTTAGTTTTATTGATTGAAGAGTTAAGGTTTTTCTGCCAATTCTTTAACCTTTTGAAGTGCTTTTGGCCAAGTTTCGACAAAGTAGTCTAGAAATGAATCAAGGATGTCCATGTCGACACTGAGTACAGTTTTTCCTACTTCTGGATTGGTCAAGGTGTAGTTTTCCATAGCACCGGCCCATTTTCTTGCTTCCGGACTTGAGGTGTCTTCTTTATCATTTTCCACTATGCCCAAATGTTCTATGGACATATATTTAAAGGGAATATTGGCTTGTATTTTACTGACCATTCCTGTTTCATCAGGCCCAAGGAATAGTGCTTTACTTCCCGCTTTCCAGTCGGTTGCGGCATAGGATCCTTCGGAAAATTCCGCTGCCCACCGACGATACGAGTCATTGTCCCAAAGTACCTTCCATACTTGTTCAGGATTGGCATTGATGGTTATTTTAAAGTTCTGTTTGGTCATTTTCATAGCTGAAATTTTATTTCGGTATTTTTTCCATATCCATGTATAACATACTCCAACGGTGTCCGTCGATATCCTCAAAGCCAAAAGCATACATCCAGCCTTGGGATTCTCCAGGTTCGGCAAATATTTTTCCGCCCGCAATGCGTACTGTATTCGCCATGGTATCTACCTCAGACTTGCTCTGAGCATCAATGTTCAACAGTATTTCTGAGCCTTTTTGGGTGTCGGAAACTTCGTTGTTTGTAAATCGCTTAAAATCCTTTTCAGGAAAAAGCATCATCACAAAATTGTGTTCCCCTATGAGGAAACTAGCCAAATGTTCGGCATTCTCGTGCATTGGATTTTCTTTAAAGCCAATAGCTTTGAAAAAATCCCTGGATTTCTTAATGTCCTTTACTGGGAGGTTTAGCCAAATTGTCTTCATGATTTTACTTTGGTTGTTTTAGGTGTATTTGTTAGCATAAATTAAAGAGCAGTCTATTTGGTTATTTGTATTTATATCTGTAGTAACGGTTTTCATTTTAGTGTTTTTGAATGGCTTCTTGATTTGGAATATTGGATGGACATTTCCTTAGGCTATGTGAATAATGATTTTTGCAATTGTCTGGTTAATAAAGGTATAGGGGTTTGGGGAGAATTCAAAGGTGCGTTTACGTCATTATAAAGGGTTGATTACGACAGTGAATTACTTTAATATTGTAGTAAAGCATGCATTCCTTTGTTTGGATAAAATTTTGAATATTATGAAGCATATTTCAATACTCGTACCTGATGGAGATTCAAGCCTTAGCAACCTGGAAGCCACCTATAAGATGTTCAATATGGCCAATGATGCACTGCTAAAATCAGGAAGGTCGGCAATGTTTAAGACAGAACTTGTGGGAGCGCACAAAGGGGCAAGCTTGAGTAACGGTGTCTTCAGTATTCAGCCCAATACAACCATTGGGGAGATTGAGCGTACTGATTTGATCATTATTCCAGCTATTCACGGGGATTATCAAAAAGTCATAGAGAAGAATCAGGTATTTGTTCCCTGGCTAAAGAATCAATATCATAAAGGGGCAGAAATCGCCAGTCTTTGCATAGGTGCATTTTTACTGGCCAGTACTGGGCTGTTGAATGGCCGTGACTGTGCCACACATTGGTTAGCGTCTTCCCAGTTCAAAGAGATGTTTCCCAATGTAAATTTGACCGATGACAAGATTATCACCGATGAAAACGGTCTGTACACCAGTGGAGGAGCATACTCTTCTCTAAATCTAAACCTTTATCTTATTGAGAAGTTTGCAGGCAGGAAAATGGCAGTTTTGTCATCCAAGATTTTCGAGATAGACATAAGTAGGAATAGCCAGTCTCCTTTCATTATTTTTAAGGGGCAAAAATCCCATCAAGACAGTGAAATATTGGACTCCCAAGAGTTTATTGAAGAAAATTATACCAAAAAGATAACGGTAGATCAGCTGTCCGATAGGGTGGCAGTGAGTAGGCGCACATTTGAGAGAAGATTCAAAAAAGCAACTTCAAATACAGTGATAGAATATCTACAGCGGGTAAAAGTGGAAGCTGCAAAAAAAGAACTCGAAGAAGGAAGAATGACCATAAACGAGGTCATGTACCAAGTAGGCTATACTGATCCCAAGGCCTTTAGGGATGTGTTCAAGAAATTCACGGATATGACCCCAACGGAATATTTAAACAGGTACTGCAGAATAACATTGGTTTGATACTTTTCTCATTGGCCTCCCAAATTATATTTTTATAGTATGGTCTTTTGATAGCACCTTATGAATAGGATAGTAGGGGCTGGTGACTGATATGATTAATATTTTGTTTTTGAAGGTCCTTTCCAACAGTAGCAACTCAACAATAATCTTTGCTTTATAATTGGATAATTGGTAAAATTATGGCTTGAATTGATAGATGGGCAAGGATAAGTTTTGCTGTTTGTTTTGTATATGGTTTTATGTATAAATTGAGCGTCTTTGTTACAGTATTAAATTTTGTGTGTTAACTCTCGACAAATGAGCGTACGTAGTCCTGAAAATTGCTTGATCTCATCCATTAGAAATGGAGACAGAGAGGCGTTTACGTCATTTTATGATAGTTATTATAAAAAGGTTTTCGTTTTTGTACTTTTTATTTCAAAGGACAAGGGCCTTTCTGAGGATATTGCCCAAGAGACTTTTGCCAGATTATGGGAGAAAAGAAATCAACTTAAAGAGATACATTCACTGAAGGGTTTTGTGAGACAAATTGCGAAAAACCTGGTAAACGATCATTTTAGAAAAAACGCTATAAGAAATGCCTATCAGGAAAGAAGCGTGTTGGCTAAAGATCCTTCCGGTACTGTCACTATGGAGACAGTATATTTTAATGAACTGAAATTGGTCATGGACAAAGCCTTGGACCAACTCCCTGAAAAAAAACGGGAAATTTTTAAACTCAGCAGGTATGAACAGCTTAGCTATTCTGAAATAGCAATGAAGTTCGGAACCACTCCAAAAGCCATAGAGAGGCACATGGCCAAGTCTACCCAAATGATTAAAGATTACTTGCAGGAACACGCAGGATATACTGTACCCTACTTTATAGCTTGGTGTGTTCTATACTTTTAACCCGAAATATGAATTAGCTTATCTATTACGGACTGAAAATGCATAATTCGGGTTTAAGCTTAGTTTTTTCTAGGTATTATTTTGTTGTTGAGTACAGGCAATCATTTTCCCTTTAAACATTTCTTTTCCTCACTTTGGTATTTACTTGGACACTTGTTTTTAAAATTTGAAAATAAAGTGCCTTTTAATGGGGGGATAATATATCCTAAATCGTATTAGTAGTAACAATAAGAAAATGAATAGATCAGAATTAAAAGAGCTTTTATCGAGGTATTCCGAAGGAAAGGCATCTGAAGCAGAGCGGGAGAGATTGATTCAATGGTATAAAAATGCCAATGAGCAAGAAGCTGATGAGTTTTTGGATCACCTTGCTGGTTTCATAGATGACATGGACCAAAGTGAACTGAGCCTTTTGGAAAGAAGGCTTTTATCTAAGGAAGTCCCACAAGCATTGGACAACTCCAAAACCAAAGACATAAAGGTGTTGCCTTTGGTGAAAATAGCAGCAGCGATGATCATTTTCTTGATGTCCACGTTTTTGCTATTCCAATATATACAGGTAGATGATGAGAAAATATTGGAATACAGTACGAAGGTGGGGGAGATCAGGGAAATTGTCCTGCCGGACCAATCATTGGTAGTCTTAAATTCAGTCAGTGTGCTCAGGATACCAGAAGAATTCTCTGCTGATTCGAGGGAGGTTTCATTAGACGGAGAGGCATTTTTTGATGTGCAGAGAGATGAAGCAAGGCCTTTTACTGTTCTAACAGAAAATGGAGTTAAGGTCAGTGTCTTGGGAACATCATTTAATATTAAAGATTATAGTGATGCAGGACAAGTGGAGGTGGCAGTGGCATCTGGAAAGGTAGCTGTAGGCAAAGGAAACCAGTTATTTGGGAGGATTATAAAAGGACAGCAAATTACCTATGATAAGGAGAGCAATGAATTTTTTCAATCAAATACAGCGCATGTGGACTCCTGGATTGATGGAAAGATTATGTTCAGTGAGCATTCTTTAAAAGAGGTAGCCAATATACTTAATAGGACTTTTGTGAAGAAGCTTGTAATTGGGGAAGGAGTCAATCAAAGTTTACTTATCAAGGGCAGTTTTGAGAAGGGACAGGGGATTGAAGGCATCGTAGATATTCTCTGTATTCTTCATGACCTGGAATATGATGATCAGGAAGATCAAATAGTCATTATGGATAACAATAGATGATGAACCAAAATAAAAAATATGTTTAATCCTAAAAAACAAAACCGGGCTCCATAAGAAGCCCAGCTTTAAGTCTTTGGGGAAATAACGCCAATTACGATCCCAAAGATCCAGTCTAAAAATTAACAATTTAAACCCTACCAAATTTATGGAAAAAATTCGACAGGTTGATGTCTTCCACTGGAAGATCGGTGGAAAACCAATATCAATTTTAATAACCTTGGCCTTTTTGATTTTTGTTCACAGTTCAATGAGTGAAGTCAAGGCCCAACAACTTAAGAATGTTCAGATCAGTATTGATGCAGCAGGCAAGTCCACTGAGGATGTTTTGAGTTTGATAGAGAAAAAGACCGATTTGACATTTGTGTATGATCCGAATGAAATCGGTAATCATAAGGTGAAAGTCACTAAGAACTTTACTAATTCTTCATTACAAAATATCCTGGATGACCTTCAATTGCAGGGAGAGGAGAAAGGTAAGCATGTGATCATTCATAAAAAGTCAGCAGAAGTCACTGCTGTAGAGAAATCAGCTATATCAGGAATTGTATCAGATACCAACGGAGAACCACTGCCAGGGGCTTCTGTTTTGATAGAGGGCGAACCCAACAAAGGAACTGTCACCGATATTGACGGTAGTTATTCTATTGATGTGGACCAGGGGAAGACCCTTATCTTTAGCTATATTGGTTTTGAGACCAAGAAAGTAGTGGTGGGTGCACAAAGTGAGATCAATGTGGTATTAGAGGTCAATGCAGAATCCTTGGATGAAGTGGTAGTAGTGGGCTTTGGTACCCAGAAGGAATATTCCGTGGTCGGTTCTGTGACCACTATCAAACCTGACAAACTACAGTTAGGAACCTCTAGGTCTTTGAGTAATAATCTCGCAGGACAATTATCAGGGGTGATTGCTGCCCAGCGTTCTGGAGAACCAGGATATGACAATTCCCAATTTTGGATTAGAGGGATTTCTACTTTTGCTGGGAATCGTAGCCCTTTGATTTTGGTGGATGGTGTACAGCGTTCATTGGACAATATCGATCCCGCCGAAATAGCGTCCTTTTCTATCCTAAAAGACGCAGCGGCTAGTGCGGTTTACGGGGTACGTGGAGCCAATGGCGTGATCATTATCAATACCAAGCGGGGACATGTAGGTAAGCCGACAGTTGACATACGTTACGAAAGGGGGATCACCCAACCGGTAAAATTGCCTGATTTTGTAGGTGCAGCGGATTATTTAGGTGTCTTGAACAGCATATCAGAAGAGTCTGGCAAGCCCAAGCTTTTTTCGGAAGAAAAGATCGAGGAAATCAGAAGTGGAGCCGATCCTGATCTCAGTCCTGATGTGAATTGGCTGGATGAGATTACCAGAGACTATGCCTCTAATAATAGGGTGAACTTGACTGTTTCAGGAGGTAGTGATGTGTTAAAATATGCTTTTGTAGGTTCTTACTATGGTGAGGATGGTATCCTTAGTCGAGATGAAAGTCAGAGCTGGGACTCTTCCATTAAATTGAGAAGATATAATGTCAGGTCAAATATCGACCTCAATGTTACACCAACAACCCTGATGCGTGTAAATATCGGTGGTTATCTTCAGGACAGGAATACGCCCCCACAGTCCATTGATGATCTATTTAACAAAGCTTTTGAAATTCCTCCTTATGTTCATCCCACACAGTATTCTTCAGGGGAGATCCCGGTAACTCCACAAAGGAGCAATCCCTGGGCACTGGCTACTCAAAGAGGTTATGAAAGGCACAGTTCCAGTAAATTGGAGTCTTTGTTTTCTTTGGAGCAGGACTTAAGTGATATTACAGAGGGCTTGGAGATGAAACTGAGCTTTTCTTTTGACCGTTATTCCGGAAATAGTGTTTCCCGAAGTAAGTCTCCTGATTATTATAATCCAGCTACAGGTAGAAATGAGGATGGTACGCTTGATTTGGTCATCTATCAATACGGCCAAGATTTTTTGGGCTATAGTACAGGTTCCGATTGGGGCAATAAAAGTGTGTATTTGGAAGGAAACTTGAATTATAGAAGAAACTTTGAAAAGCACTATGTGGATGCCATGTTTATGTATAATCAGCGGCATTATGATAGTGGCGATCGTTTGCCATTTAGGACCCAAGGTATAGCAGGGCGACTTTCTTATTCTTACGATCGCCGTTATATCGCTGAGGTGAACTTTGGGTACAATGGTTCAGAGAATTTTGCCAAGGGGCAGCGCTTTGGCTTCTTCCCTTCAGTGGCAGTGGGATGGGTGGTTAGTGAAGAGGATTTCCTTACTCCCTACAAAGAGACTTTGTCTAAGTTGAAATTAAGGGCATCCATGGGCTTGGTTGGAAATGACCAGATAGATGGCAGAAGGTTTGCCTATATTACCACGATTGGAGATACAGGCGGGTATTCTTGGGGTATAGAAAACAATTACAGCAGATCAGGACGAAGAGAGGGGGATTATGGAGTCGAAAACCTTACTTGGGAGACCGTGATGAAATCCAATATAGGCATTGAATTAGGACTGTGGAATAGTCTTGATCTTAGGGTGGATCTTTTTAAAGAACAGCGAAGAGATATTTTTATGCAAAGAAGGACCATTCCAGGTTCTGCAGGTTATATCAACACGCCATGGGCTAACTTCGGAAAAGTAAATAATAAGGGCATAGACATGTCCTTGGATTACAGCAAGCAAGTTTCTCCCAATGTCTATGTGTCCGTAAGGGGTACATTTACTTATGCCAAGAATAAAATCATCGAGCAGGATGAGCCCAGCTCTGTTGTAGGAACGCCTAGGTCTTCTACCGGACAGCCTGTAGGACAATTGTTTGGACTGATAGCAGAGGGACTTTTCAAAGAAGAGGATTTCTTGGATGTGGAAGAAGGTATATTAATGGAAAATATTCCCAGTCAAACTTATGGATTGGTACGACCAGGAGATATCCGTTACAAAGATTTGAATGATGATGGTGTGATCAATGATTTGGACAAAACCGCCATTGGAGGCACAGTAGATCCGCAGATGGTTTACGGTTTTGGTTCGAATATCCGGTACAAAAATTTTGATTTTGGACTGTTTTTTCAGGCAAATTCCAGAACATGGCGGGTCATTGGAGATGGAACAACCTATTTCATTCCAGGGTCCGGAGCTGGCGCTTTGGGGAATATATTTTCCAATGTGGATGACCGATGGACAGTGGAAAATCCCCGGCAGGATGTTTTTTGGCCCAGGCTAGCCGATTATGTCCATACCAATAATAACCAGGCTTCCACATGGTGGTTGAGGGATATGAGCATGGTCAGGTTAAGAAATGTAGAATTGGGTTATAACTTCTCGAAGCAAATGTTAAGCAAGGCCAAGCTGGGGCATGCTAGGGTGTTTGTCAGGGGAAACAACTTAGCTACTTTTTCCAAGTTTGACCTTTGGGATCCTGAATTGGGCTCCAATAATGGATTTAGGTACCCGATCATGAAATCCTTTTCCATAGGAGCTAATATCAATTTCTAATTACCTATTAAACCTGAGATAATGAGAATATTAAAATATATACTAGCCGTCATTTCCATGTTTTCACTTGTTGCCTGTGAAAATTATCTGGATAAGGCTCCGGAGGATTTGTTGACCTTGGAAATGGTATTTAATGATAAGACCAGGACTGAGGATTGGTTGGCAGGGGTTTATAACGGAATTCCTGATCCCTATTGGGGATTTACCCGGGACATTGGGTATGATCCCTTGTCTGATGATATGAACCCATCCACAGGTTGGGAGCAGTTTGGATGGACGGTAATTGCCAAGCAGACAGGCAACTGGAATCCGACCAGTTCATGGGGACCAAACTATTGGTCTACTTTGCCGCAAAGGATAAGGTCTGCCTATATCTTTATTGACAATGTAAAACCCAATGCGGCTCAAAAGGTTACAGAGCAAGAAGTGGAATATATGAGGGGAGAGGCCAGATTTCTCATAGCTTATTATTATTGGCTCATGATAGAAGCTTATGGAGTGGTACCGTTTAATCTGGGGGTGGTTCCTTCTGATGCTAGCCAAGAAGAATTGATGAAAGGGCAGACTCCTTTTGATGAAATCGTCAACTGGATTGATCAGGAGCTAAAGGAAGTTGCAGAAATTTTGCCACCAAAATATTCAGAAGCGACCAAATATGGACGCGCTACCTCTATCATGTGTTTGGCAGTTCGTGCCAGAATGCTGCTTTTTGCTGCCAGTCCATTGGTGAATGGCAATCAGGATTATGCTGGATTTGTCAATAATAATGGTGAAGAGCTTTTCAATAAGACCTATGATCCCCAAAAATGGGTAAAGGCAAAGGATGCTTGCCAAGAACTTATCGAGGCGGCACATGATGCTGGTCATGAGCTTTATTATGAGTATAATGAAGATGGTAGCATTGATCCTTTCTTGTCATATCAAAATATGATTTTGGAAAAGGGAGATGTGAATAAGGAGATATTGTTTGCCAGACCGGGGTCCAATACTTGGGAATACGACAGGCATTCGCAGCCAAGAGGCACAGGTGGAAATGGCGGTTTGGGCATTACCCAGTCTTTAGTGGATGCCTTTTTTATGGAAAATGGCCTGCCTATCGATGATCCTAATTCTGGATATATAGAGAAAGGCTTTTCTGAGGAACCTGAATTTAGAAATACCAATTGGATAGAATCGCAGGGTGACCAGGAGGGCAAGGAAGGTCAGGTAACCTTAGAAGGTACTTATAATATGTACTGTAACAGGGAGCCGAGGTTTTACATCAGTGTGCTTTATAATAGGGCCTGGTACAGGAGAGAAGGACGACGGACACTCTTCCTTAGTGGAGAAGCTGATGGAGGGCCTACACATGATGCTCCTCAAAATGGCTATTTGCTGAGGAAGAAAACCCATCCAGACCATGACCCAAGGAATGGAACGAACCCATATAGACCGGGAATTTTATACAGGCTTGGGGAGGCATACCTGAATTACTGCGAGGCATTAAATGAGGTAGACCCTGGCAATCCAGATATACTTTATTACCTGAATTTGATCCGTGAGAGAGCTGGTATACCTACTTATGGTACAGGAGCTGGACAGATTCCTCTTTCTGGCCAAGATGATGTGAGAGAAGCTATCCGCAGGGAAAGAAGAGTGGAGCTAAACAATGAAGGTACGAGGTGGAATGATATCAGGAGATGGAAAATTGGAGAGGAAACGCTCAACAGGGACTTTTATGGTATGAACTATCTGGGAAGTGAGCTTAGTGATGATGTGAATAATCCCAATGCCTTCTTTAAGCGTACAACCTACCAAAGAAGAAGGTTTTCGAAAAAGAACTACTGGTTTCCGGTACCTCAGGGAGAAATCGACAAAAACCCAAATCTAGTTCAGAATCCATTTTGGTCTGAGTAAACCGTTTGTCTAAACCATTTATAAAATCCGGTCAATTCTGTCTGAGCAGGGTGACCGGATTTTTATAATAGAAGGTTTTACTGACCGTTTTGTGGTAGTTGCTCGGTTTGATACTGTCTAAAATTACTTGCTATAAAAATTAAGTTTGGATTCAGGTATTTTTGAGCTCATTCTTTAAGGCTTTCTCTTGTTCCAAGGGATTCAGGTGGTGCACTAATTTCTGTTCAAGATTTTCCATCGTAGACGGGTCTAATTTATAAGTGTCCATGATTGTGAGCAAAAGTTGGGCAGTGGCCATGGTCGCTTCATAAGAGCCATTGATAAGAAGGTCTATGAAAAAAGGCAGGGCTGTTTTGCACTGGGAAAGAGAATATTGGGCACAAGCCTGCACAAGAAAGGAATGTATATATTCCAAGGAGGCATCATTTAATTGTATTTGTAACCACGGAAATATTCGCTCGTCTTTAAAATTATTTATCAATGCGGTGGTCAAAATTTTCTTGTTGACGGCATCTTTTGCACCGGCAATTTGGTCCATTAATTGTTTGACCAAATCATTTTTTTGAAGTAATATTTCTTTTTCGTTGCTCATAATTCTTAGTATTGACTAATAGTACGAATGGGAAGTTTTTTGGTTGGGACTCCAATTTTAGTACTGAACGGCCTTGTAAAACAAATGTTTGAACGATTTTTAAGATTTTTTGAAGGATATTGAATGTTCTGTTTTGGATAATATTCCTAAAATAGCACTTGCGTTATGGCAGAAGTTTGGGGATTTTCCAGAGTGAGTACTTGCTTTGGATTTTGGGAAAATGCTTTTAGCCCTTAAGCTAGAATCCTATGATTTTCTCTTGGACTTAACTTTAAAATACCGCAAGCAAAAAGTAAGGTGCCTTGAAGTACCTCAATTATTAACCCAAGATTATATCAATAATAAACCTTTAAAAATGACCAGAGCAATATTAATATTATTGATTGTTTTATTTCACTTGTCAGTTTTTGGGCAAAGAAAAAGTGAAAGACCCAATATTGTTTTCTTTTTAGCAGATGACTGTACCAAATATGATTTAGGTGCATATGGAAGTAAGGATGCAATTACGCCGACCATAGATTGGCTGGCCGATAATGGGATGAAGTTCAATAAAGCCTATCAGAGTGCTCCGATGTGCTCGCCTACCAGACACACCATTATGACGGGAATGTATCCAGTAAGAACAGGTGCGTATCCTAATCATACCTATGTGAGGGAGGATGTAAAATCAACAGTAGATTATTTAAAACCATTGGGCTATCGGGTGGCCCTGTCCGGAAAAAGACATATTATGCCAAAAGAGGTCTTTGATTATGAGTACCTGGACGGCAGTGAGAAAAGAGAGTTAAATCCTGATTTTGATAAGATAGATGCGTTTTTAAAGGACGCTAAGACAAATAAGGATAATTTCTGCCTTTATGTGTGTTCTACTGAGCCTCATAGTCCTTGGAACAGAGGGGATACCACTTTGTTTGACAAAGAAAAAATCACTCTTCCGCCCCATATTGCTGATACTAAATCTACTCGAAAGAGTTTTAGAAACTACCTGGCTGAAATCAATTATATGGACGGACAGGTAAAAAGAATGTTGGAATTGCTTAAAATAAATGACCTGGATGAAAATACACTTTTTGTGTTTTCCAGTGAGCAAGGAAACAGCTTCCCTTTTGCAAAATGGACTTGCTATAATGCAGGCTTAACAACGGGAATGATAGCATATTGGCCTGGAAAAATTGAGAAAGGACTGCAGTCTGATGCACAAGTGGAATATATAGACTTGTTACCGACGTTTATTGAGCTAGCAGGAGGAGAACGGCCTGAGTATATGGATGGGAAATCAATGGTTTCTTTATTGATGGGAAATCCTGATCCCGATTTTAGAAATTATAATTATGGTATTCAAACTAGCCGTGGCATATTCAGTGGGCCAGAATATTATGGGATCAGGAGTGTTTCTGATGGGACCTATCGTTTGATTTATAATCTTTCACCGGAAATTCCTTTCAAAAACACCGTTACCGAAAGGGATAATTATTTTTCAGAATGGGTCAAAAGTGAGAATATCCATTATCAAGACCTAGCATTTCGATACCAACATCGACCAAAAATAGAGTTATATAATGATATTTCTGATCCCTACAATCTCCATGACTTGGCAAAGGATCCTGTTTATAAGCGGAAAATAGAAGAGCTTAAGGGGAAATTGCTCGAATGGATGGCTTATTGTGGCGACAAAGGCTTAGAAACAGAACTACGCTCGCTGAAACATATGCGATTCAATATTGATGACACGGATATGATCGTTGAGATGGAGCATTACCCATCACAGGCGAAGGGAAACATAACTATTTCCAAAAAAGGGTACTATACTTTTTATGTAGAAGGTAAGGCAGATCTGTATGTAGATGGTGTTTTGATTACCAAAGGAGAGGAAAAGAAGCTGCAGTTTGGCAGGTATGGCGTAATCGGGCTGACTCCAGGGAGACACCAAGTGGACTTGAAGGAGGAAAGTGGCAATTTAAAATTGTTTTGGTCAGGGCCTGATTTTGATAGAACAGCACTCAAGCTATAATGGAAAAAAGGGCTGTATAGTCTGAACCAATATTGGGGTATCGGGCAGAAAACCGTGCAGTCCGACAGTATTAATAGACAGAATATAAATGGCAACTAAGCCAATTCAGATTTCGCGCTCCATGTGGTAATAAATGATTAGAAATTAATAGTTAACCTAAAATTATGATGATACGAATCTTTGTTTCAGTTTTCCTTTTGGTATTAACCTGTTTTGGTCTGAAGGCACAAAGTTGGCAACCAGTAGGAGATAAAATTATCACCAAGTGGGCTGAAGAAGTTACACCTTCCAATGTTTGGCAAGAATATCCACGTCCTCAAATGGAAAGAGATGAGTGGCAAAATTTAAACGGACTATGGGAATATGCCATTACTTCAAATAGGGCAGAGGAACCAGAAGAGTGGAAGGAGAGTATTTTAGTTCCCTTTGCTTTAGAAACACCACTTTCCGGTGTAGGCCAGCGAATTAATCCTGATGAAGTGATTTGGTACAGAAGGACATTTGAATATGATCCCCAAAAAGGAGAAACCCATTTGCTTAATTTTGAAGGTGTGGATTATAAGTGTATGGTTTGGGTAAATGGACAGTTGGCGGGTTCTCATATCGGAGGAAATCTTCCCTTTTCTTTTGACGTGACCAAGCTGATGAAAGAAGGTGAAAATGAAGTGAAGCTAAGGGTAATTGATGGAACAGATGACCCCGATCTTTATCAGCTCAGAGGGAAACAGAAGCGGGATGGTCGAGGAATTTGGTATTCTCCATCGTCGGGAATTTGGTCCACAGTGTGGATGGAAAGTGTTCCGAAAACCTATGTGCAATCAGTAAAAATCCTGGCGGATATGCATGGAGAGCTGAAAGCGGAAGCAATCGTAGGTGGGCTAAAGCAGCCATCAGGTCTACGGATTACCGTTTTGGAGAATGGAAAGGAAGTCATGAAGAGAAACAGTTCCAGCCATGAACTAATATTAAGTGTGAAAAATGTGAAGTTATGGTCACCTTCTTCTCCATATTTATATGATATTTTGGTAGAACTCATTGGTGAAAATGGACAGGTTTTAGATAGTGTAACTTCTTATGCAGGATTCCGAAGTGTGGGCAAGGAATGTGATGAAAATGGAAACTGGCAGTTTACCCTCAATGGAGAGAAGATTTTCCATTTGGGGCCATTGGATCAAGGCTGGTGGCCAGGCAGTTTTTTGCTTCCACCTTCTGATGAGGCCATTGTTTGGGAGATGGAATACCTGAAAAAGGCCGGCTTCAATATGATCAGAAAGCATAAGAAGGTCGAGCCTCGTCGCTATTATTATCATGCTGACCGTTTGGGATTCCTGATCTGGCAAGATCAGACTTCTGGAGGTAGTGGAGGAAGTGAATGGCCGAAATGGAAAAAACTTCAAGCTCTTGCAAAAGGTTACACACCGAGAAATAATAAATGGTGGGACGGAAATGATAATGTGCTAAATGCCGATTGGCCAGATTGGGCACATGAACAATATATGACTGAGCTCAAAACGATGATAGATGTACTTTATAATCATTCTTCGGTAGTGGTTTGGACGACTTTTAATGAGCGCTGGGGACAGCACCGCAGTATGGAAGTAGGAACTTGGACCAAAAAATATGATCCTTCGAGGTTGCTAAATATAGCCAGTGGGGGTAACTTTTTCGAAGTAGGAGATATTGCCGATGAGCATAATTACCCTCATCCTTTATTTCCACTGGAAGTTCCTTTATATGATGATTATATCAAAGTAGTTGGTGAATATGGGGGACATGGTTGGCCAGTAGAGGGACATATTTGGGATACCTCAAAGAACAACTGGGGCTATGGAGGACTTCCAAAGACCAAAGGGGAGTATATTCAGCGCTATGTGAAAAGTAGCAATATCCTGGGAGACTTAAAGAAAAAGGGAATCAGTGCAGGTGTTTATACGCAAACGACCGATGTGGAAGGCGAGATAAACGGCTTGATTACCTATGACCGCAAAGTCATGAAAATCACACCAGAGGAATTATATAAAATTCACAAAGCCGCTGGACTTGTGGATTAATACCCATTAGTCCATTCAAATGGACAGTTCCTTCTGTATTATACAGAAGATGAATAAGCATTGGAATAGCTAGAAAATAGGCTATGGCGGATAAACTAATTGTCTGCCATAGCTTATCTAATTTTGTTGATTTATAGGGCATTGAGGAATTAGCAGTGATTCTGGAAAGGACATAAAGGTAGTAAAAGATGAAAAGAAGAGCTTTGATGATATGGGCCTTTATTTTTTTAGGAAGCATTGGAGGGGCAAAAAGCCTATAAGTCATGGATTCAGCAATCAAATTGAAGGAATTATTTAAATAAATAGAGAATGAGAATTTCATTGAAAATTTTAAGTCTATGCTTAATTGGTCTTTTTGGAAACATTGAAGCCATATGGGCACAGGAAAAACCCAATGTGGTCATCATCTTTATAGATGATATGGGCTTTGGGGATTTGTCTTCTTTTGGTAATCAAGTGGTAGCGACCCCCAATATGGATGCTTTGGCAGAAAGGGGATTGAAGCTGACCAATTTTTATGTGAACTCACCTATTTGCTCGCCAAGTAGAACAGCCTTGAATACCGGGTTTTATCCATTGAAGTACAAAATCCATTCTTATTTGGACAATAGTACAAGAAATGCTCAAAGGGGAATGAACAATTGGTTGGATGCAGATGCAGAAACCATGGCAAAGGTATTCAAGAAAAACGGTTACAGAACTGGCCATTTTGGTAAATGGCATCTTGGGGGAGGCCGTGATGTAGGTGATGCACCATTGCCACAGGCCTATGGTTTTGATCAGTCTCTAGTGAGTTTTGAAGGGCTTGGGGATCGTTTGTTGTTCAAAAGAGATGGACTTTCAAACGCGAGCAGCAAGTTAGGAAAAGGTCAGATCAATTGGGTGGAAAAATACCAGGCCACAGGGATTTATGTAGACAGTGCGTTAAGTTTCATAGGAGCAAACAAAAAAGAGCCTTTTTATGTACACCTTTTCCCAAATGACGTGCATGATCCGCATCTGCCCATGAATGGGAGTGTAAAGAAATATGAGAAAATAGCCCGTTCAAAATCTGAGGCCAGGTTCTTTGCTGTCCTCGAAAATTTGGATGAGCAAATCGGCAGGTTTGTGGAGGGATTGGAAAAGCTGGGTAAACTGGATAATACCATCATTGTGTTCACTAGTGACAATGGCCCTACGGACTGGGCAAGCTATTATAATAACGGCGAATACCCTCCTGGATTTACAGCAGGTCTTCACGGAAGAAAATGGAGTCTTTATGAGGGTGGAATAAGGATGCCATTCATCATTAGTTGGCCCGGAAAAGTGCCGATGGGAGTAGAAGATAATAAGACGGTGATGACTGCAGTGGACTTAAAACCTACTTTATTGAAAATGACCAACCTAAACCATCCTCAAAATGGCGACGGTCAGGACAGGAGTGAAGCTATGCTTGGCCACCCAATGGACCAACACAAAGCCATTATGTGGGAATATGCCAGCTCTGTGGGCGGAAGTATATTGCCAGGACATGAGAAAAATATCTCTCCTAATCTCGCCATTTTGGACAATGGATGGAAATTGCTTATCAACGCAGACTCTACCAAGGCAGAATTGTACCATTTGGAGAAAGATCCATTTGAAGCTAGAAATTTAGTCAATAAGGAAGTTGAAAAATCCCAGAAAATGGCACACAGGCTATTGGAGTGGAGAAGAGGATATGAAGTTCCATTAATGCAAAAGTGATTTGCATTCAACCCTAAAACTCTTATGAAAAGATTTACTGGAATATTAGTAATAGCTTGTTTTTTGCTGTCCAAAGTTCCTTTATTTGCGCAGCAAGGGCAACCGAATATTATCGTGTACCTATCAGATGACCTGGGATATCTCGATACCTCTCCCTATGGGGCAAAGGTGGTGGAGACACCTATTTTAGAACAGCTCAGCAAGGAAGGGATGAAGTTCAATAATGCCTTTGTAGCCACTCCTTCTTGTGCTCCCAGCAGAGCTGCGCTATTGACAGGTCTTCTGCCGGCAAGAAACGGAGCAGAAACCAATCATTCCTATCCAAAGGAAGGTATTCCCTACCTCATTAAGAATTTTAAGGAAAGTGGCTATAAGGTTTATGCTTTTGGGAAGGTGGCACATTATGGAGGAAATGACAAATGCGGCTTTGACTATCATTTGGATCAACAGGTCAATCTAGAACGGAATATTCGACACTTTTTTGATTCAGTCAAGGTTGAGGGCCCTGTATGTCTGTTTGTAGGGGATAGAAGGCCACATGTTGCTTGGACCAAGCAAATGGACTATAGTCCCGACGAAGTAGATCTGCCACCTTATTTTGTGGATACCAAACCTACAAGGGAGCATCGATCAAGGTACTATACTGATATTACAGGTTTGGACAGTGAAATGGGAAAGGTCTTGGATTATTTGACTCCAATATTTGGAGAAAATACTTTGACGCTTTTTACCAGTGATCATGGTGCGCAGTGGCCATTTGGAAAGTGGAACCTTTACGATGCGGGTATCAGAACTCCTCTCATCGTAAAATGGCCGGGAGTCATTCAGGCCGGAGCAGAATCCGATGCAAAAGTCAGTTGGATAGATATCTTGCCTACCTTACTGGACATTTCTGGAAGTGAAATTCCGAAGGGGTTGGATGGTCAGTCCTTTAAAAGGGTATTAGAAGGAAAACAAACGCATTTCAGAGATGAAATTTATACTACACACAGTGGAGATGGTAAATTCAATATTTATCCCATAAGGAGTGTCAGAACCGATCAGTATAAATTGATTTGGAACCTCGTTCCAGATGCCTACCATACCAATCACTCTGATATCCTAAGAAAGGATGGAGCAGGAGCCTACTGGGACTCATGGGATCAAAAAGCCCTAAAAGATCTAAAGGCAGCAGCTATTATCAAAAAGTACTATGAGCGTCCTGAGTGGGAGTTTTATGATCTTAAGACAGATCCTGATGAACAGAAAAATTTGATGGATGATCCTGAGTATCAAAAGGAAATCGTAAAGCTTAAAAAGCGTCTGACCAAATGGTTGGATAAGCAAAACGACGAATTGAAAACTTATAGGGAGCCCTATAAGATAGGTCAACCTAAACCCAATAGCAAAACCATACAAAACATAAAATAATGAACCTATTAAACCGAGCAATGGCTTTTGGGGCTTTTCTTTTATTTCTATCCTGTAATGGACAGACAGCAAAGCAAAAAGCCTATGAGGATCATGATAAAGCCATTTACAGCAAGGATGGCTGGATAAGAGACCCCTATATATTTTTGGATGAGGATGGTCATTATTATCTGACTGGGACCACGCCAGCACCTAAGGATCCTAAGGAAGGTGAAGAACCTTATAATACGGGGCTAGATAAGTCGAATGAGGAGATTTACGGCACCCCTAGTATTGTGGGGGGAAAATTGAGGGTTTGGAGAAGCCAAGACCTAATGGACTGGGAGTATTTAGGCGAACCATTTACCTTGGATAAGGGATATTGGGCAAAAAAATTCCCGAAGAAATTTGAGGAGAGTTCACCGGATAAATGGAAAATATGGGCTCCCGAACTTTATCATGTAAATGGTAAGTGGATTTATGTGCATACTACCCCAGGCCCTGTACAGGGAGGTGCTAATTTGGTCATTACAGCAGACAATGAAATGAGTGGGCCTTTCAACTTTCCCATGGGCGATGATATGAAGTTCAAACACGACCCTTCTCTTTTCAAAGATGATGATGGGACATGGTACCTGTTATGGGGCAATACCAAGATTGCTCCGATCAAGCCAGGCTTTCAGGGTTTGGCAGCTGAACCCATCAGGATTGACCCTTCAGATAGGGTGATAGGCCATGAAGGGGCGACTGTTCGTAAAATTGGTGACAAATATGTGCATTTTGGTACGGCATGGTCAACAGATGAAATGCGAAAAGGTTCATATAACCTCTATTATTGTACTGCAGATAAAGTGACAGGACCTTATGGTCCAAGGCAGTTTGTAGGACGTTTTTTAGGACATGGGACACCTTTTCAGGATAAAGAGGGAAGATGGTGGTGTACCGCTTTTTATAATGGAAATGTTCCTCCGGTCAGTAGGGAGGGTATTCAGAATAGGAACCTTGGAGAGACCGCCCAGACCATTAATGAACAAGGGACGACCATTGTTCCTCTAGAAGTAAAGGTTTTGGAAGATGGAGAAATTTACATCCGTGCCAAAGATCCTGATTATGCCAATCCAGGTCCTGATGAAGTACAGCAATTTCATTAGTTCCTTTTTAAAAGAAAAAAATGAAGAAGAATAAAATTTCATCAAGATTTTTAGCAGTATTGTTACTGTGCAGTTTTGCTTGTTCCAAAAGCCCACAAAAAGGAATCCAGCAGAAGAAACCTAATATCATTTTGATCATGTCTGATGATATGGGATATTCTGATTTGGGCTGTTATGGGGGTGAAATCAATACCCCCAATCTGGATAAACTGGCCAAAAATGGGCTTCAATTTACGCAATTTTATAATTCTGCGAGATGCTGTCCTACCAGGGCTTCATTGATGACCGGTTTACATCCCCATCAGACCGGAATTGGACATATGACCAATCCTCCGGATCATCCAAAAGGACACAATTATGGCATTCCTTCTTATGAGGGAAGCCTTAATAAACAATGTGTAACCATCGCTCAGGTGCTCAAACCAGCTGGCTACCATACCTTGATGACAGGAAAATGGCACTTGGGAACTGATTTTGAAGACTGGCCATTGCAGAGGGGATTTGATAAGTTTTACGGGTTTATTCCTGGCGCGGGTAATTTTTTCAAACCTACTCCACCGAGAGGAATTACTTATATGAATGAGTCCATAAGTATTACAGATCCTGATTTTTATACCACAGATGCTTTTACAGATAAAGCCATACAATTTATCGATGAAGCTCAAGCTGAAGATGAGGACAAACCTTTCTTTTTGTATTTAGCCTATAATGCACCCCACTGGCCATTACAGGCGCCTGCTGAAGATGTCGAAAAATATAGAGGCAAGTATATGCAAGGTTGGGGCAAGTTACGGGAGGAACGCTATGCCAGAATGAAAGCAATGGGTTTGATTGATCCTGAATGGGAGTTGACAGCCCAAGATGCGAGAAGTTGGAAATCCCTTGATCCAGCAAAAAAGGATGAAATGGATCATCGCATGGCCATTTACGCAGCTATGGTAGACAGGATGGACCAAAACATAGGTAGACTGGTGGATTATTTGGAGAAAAGGGGGGAGTTGGACAATACGATGATTGTTTTCCTTAATGATAATGGAGCCTGTGCGGAAGTAGATGAATTGGGCAGTGGACCGGCCTCTCAGTTAGGTACAAAAGAAGGTTATTTGCTGTCTTATGGACGCGCTTGGGCCAATGCTTCCAATACTCCATATCGAGAATACAAACATTGGTTACATGAAGGAGGAATGGCCACACCATTTATTGTCCATTGGCCGGCAGGAATTGCAAGGTCGGAAAACAATAAGGTGCGTCAGTATGCTTATCTGCCAGATATTATGGCTACTTTTAGTGCGCTTGCGGGAGCGGAATATCCGCAAGCATTTCAAGGAAATGCTGTTGCTCCTTTGCAAGGTAAAAGCCTGCTTTCTACGTTGAATGAAACTACCAAGCCTGTTCATGAAGAGGCGATCTTTTTTGAGCATGAAGGTAAAAAAGCCGTACGGGAAGGGAAATATAAGCTGGTTTCCAAATGGAATAAAAACAGAGAATACAATTGGGAACTCTATGATATGGAAGTTGATCGTACTGAAACCAATGACCTCGCTAAATCCATGCCTGAAAAGGTGGATCGATTAAGTAAGCTTTGGCTGGCATGGGCAGATGAAATGGGCGTGAAACCGTGGTCGGAAATTTTGGAGTTGAGGAATAAAAAGTAAAATGAAGTCCTAATGGTTAGGAGGTCTTTTGTTAATAGAGAGGGCTTGGAAGAGTAGTTTTAAATTGTCATACAACTTAAAACCTTTTTCAAGCCCTTTTGATGTTGTTATTAAACTGTTTTTTGTAAGTGAATTTTTAATTTGAATATCCGTTCTTAAAATAATGTAATGCTGAAAAGAAATGATTATATTTTGAATCTAGAAACATAGTTGTTTTCTTTTTATGATTTAGCTTTTTGCCTATTCCCCTTTTTACATTTTTAAACTTTGTTTATGGTTAGGTGCGATGCGTATTTTGGCGCCTATTGGACTTTATGTCTTAACTAAAACGAGTGTTCATGGATTTTGAATAAATATTCCAAGAATGAAATTTAAAAAATCCCTCTAGGTATATAGGGAAGATAGATCAATTAACATTAACCTAAAAACAACCATTATGAGCAACTTTACTCCAAAGTATTTGTTGGCTGTGGTGTTGCTGTTTTATGCAGCGACAGCATATGCGCAAAACATTATTGTTTCAGGAACAGTGACTGATTCGGAATCAGGAATGACCATTCCTGGTGTCAATGTAGTCGAACTATCCACTAAAAATACGGATGAGGTAAATGGTACTGCCACCGATATCGATGGTAAGTTTGAAATTTCAGTTCCTGCCAATGCCACTCTAAGTTTTAGTTATCTTGGATATGCTACCCAGAATATTCCTGTAGATGGAAGGACAAGCCTTGATTTGAAATTGAGTGCAGATCTTTCCAATCTTCAGGAAGTTGTGGTCATCGGATATGGGCAAGTCAATAAAAAAGATTTAACAGGATCTGTCAGCAAGGTAGAAGGGGCACAGTTGGAGAATTTACCTGCCGCTAGGGTAGATCAAACCCTTCAGGGGCGAGCAGCCGGTGTCCAAGTTTCACAGATCAGTGGAGAGCCAGGCGCTGCTCCGACCATTCGGATTCGGGGCGGGAATTCCATCCAGGGAAATAATGAACCCTTATGGGTGATTGATGGGATTATCGTAGGTACTGATTTCAACCTGAGTAATATCAATACCAATGATATTCAGTCCATTGATATACTCAAAGATGCTGTGGCAGTATCCATTTATGGTACCAGGGGGGCTAATGGTGTGATATTGGTAACCACCAAAAGCGGAGCTGGAGCGGGAACCAAGGTTTCTTTTAATGCTTATTACGGGGTACAGTCCATGGTGACCAAGGTTGATTTTTTGGATGGTCCGCAGCATGCCGCCTATGCCAATGAGGATGCTGAGTTCAGGCAATCTGCTTTACCATTTTTGGATCTGGACAATGTACCTAATGTTGATTGGATAGACCAGGTCAGTCAGAATGGGGCCGTTAAAAATATAGATGTATCTGTAGCTGGAACTTCAGAAAACAGAAAAGTGAATTATTATGTGTCTGCAAACTATTTTGACCAAGAAGGCCTGATAAGGGAAACCGGGATTAAGAAATATATTTTCAGGGCCAATATGGACAATCAATTGTCTGATTTGGTAAAAGTAGGCTTTCGGGTCAATGTGTCAAGGCTGAAAAATGAAAACAGCAAAATTAGCTTTTCCAACCTGTATCTTTCTACCACGCCGACCAGGGCCATTTATGATGATGAAGGCAATTTTACCGCACTGGACCCTATTACTGATGGGGTGACCAGGAATTTTGAAGCGGATTTGCAGATGCGCCAAAACCATGATTTGGTAACCAATATCCTAGGGAATATTTATATTGAACTGGAGCCTTTGAAAAACCTTACTTTCAAAACTACCTTCAGTCCTGAAATCAATAACTTCAAGCAGAATATATTTAATCCAGGAGCCCTGCCCAATAACCTGATTCTACAAAATGGAGGAGATGCAGCAGTAAGCACTTCTTTGAGGATGGGATATATTAATGAGAACACGTTAAATTATATCAAAGAATATTCAAGCGGGAATAGGCTGACAGTCTTGGCAGGTTTTACCTTGCAGAAAACGGAATTTGAATCCAGTGTGGCCAGGGCATTCAGATTATCCAATGATGTCACCGGGTTCAATAATTTGGGTTTCGGTTCGGACCCTACAAGGAATGAAGTGGGGTCCAATTATGACGCTTTTCAATTGGTTTCCTGGTTGGCAAGGGTGAACTATTCCATAAAGGACAAATACTTGTTTACTGTAGTGGGGAGAGTGGATGGTTCTTCTAGGTTTGCTCCTGAAAATAAATATGCGTTTTTCCCTTCAGGGGCATTTGCCTGGAGAATAGGCGATGAAGAGTTTATCAAAAACTTGGGCATTTTCAGTGATCTTAAATTCAGGACGAGTTATGGTCTGTCCGGAAGTCAGGCGATTCCTTCCTACAGGACATTGGCCATATTAAATGCCGCGAATACGACCTTTAACGGAATAGAAAAGCCCGGAGTGGTACTAGGGAGACCTGAAAACCCAGAGTTAAAATGGGAGACCACCCGTCAGCTTGATATTGGCTTGGAAATGGGGTTCATGGACGGACGATTGAATTTTGAAATTGATTTTTACCAGAAAAACACCAGGGACCTACTGCTGAATGCACAGCTACCTCGACAGACAGGTTTTGTGAGCAAATTGCAGAATATAGGAAAGGTACAAAACCGTGGTGTGGAATTTTTGGTCAATAGCGTCAATATCAGCAAACCAAATTTCAAATGGTCCACCAATTTGACTGTTTCCCACAATAATAATAAGGTAGTGGATTTGGGAGGGGTAGATTTTATTAACCTTGCCACACCAGCCCAACAAGGAGGGACTGGTGCAAGATTGATTGTAGGCGAAACCACTCCTGTATTTACCGGTGTGCGCTATCTGGGAACTTGGAAATCACAGGAGGAAATTGATGAGGCAGGAATTGGGGGAGACCATGATGTGGGAGGGCCCAGATTTGAGGATACCAACGGAGACAAACAAATTACCGAAGATGACTTTATCGTATTGGGAAGTCCACAACCAGATTTTTACTTTGGTATTGGCAATACCTTTTCCATCGGGAATTTTGACTTGGACTTCTTTTTCCAAGGAACCTATGGCAATGAAGTGTTTAACAGTTTGACACAAACCGCCCTGTTTGGTCGACCAGAAACGACCAAATATGCTGAAACATTGGATCGATGGACGCCTGAGAATCCTACCTCTGATATCCCAAGGGCAGGTTCGGTGGCAGCATTGTCCGAGGTTTACAACAATTCGGCCATGATAGAAGATGGTTCTCATATCAGGTTAAAGAGCCTAAGGGTGGCTTATAATTTCCCTATGGAAACAAGTAAGTTGGGAGGGCTTACTGTGTACATTACAGGAAATAACCTGTTTGTACTATCGGATTTTAGACTGAAAGATCCCGAAACCAGTCAATATGGAAGGAACAGCGATAACCTTTCCATGGGATTCTCACAGGGGCAATATCCCACTTCCAGGACAGTAGCCATTGGAGCTAAGATTGACTTTTAGTGTTCAGTATAGCAGAAATGATCATTACAGATTGTATTAATCAATTGAAGTTCCTCTTTATGGGAACAATGGACCAAAAAAGACCTAAAAAATGAAATATATAATTAAAAACGGAATATTGCCCATCATGGCTGTGATCATGCTATTGGGTTGCGACAGCTTTTTGGAGGAAAAGCCAAAGGACATTGTATCTCCTACAAATTTCTTCAATACGCCAGCAGAATTTGAGCTGGCGATAGTGGGATTATATAATTTATACAAGGACAATTCTTTACATGGGAAAGTGGGCTTGGACAGGTATTATGAAAATGGTGCTGATGTCATTGGCCCTAACCGGGTATTTGACCAAGTGGAACCCACACAAAATTATACTTTGAGTGAAAGTAATATCAGTGCCATTTCTCAGGGAGGAGGCGCGCCATTGACATGGCAAAACCTATATGCTATCATATTGAATTCCAATACCATTTTGGAACAATTGGAAATCAATGATGCCTTGAATGAGGATGAACGGGATTACTTTAGGGGGCAGACTTTGTTTTTGAGATCTTACGCCTACTACCATCTAACCAACCTCTGGGGAGATGTACCCTATTATAGAGATAATTTGCCCATTTCTGAAATTCAGGCATTGCCGAGAACAGAAGTGGAGCAAATCAGGAATGATATCATCGTGGATCTACAGGCCGCCCAGGATTTATTGCCGGACAGTTATACAGGGGATGATCTAGGTAAGGCCAGTAAATGGACAGCAGCGACTGTCATGGTAAAGCTATATTTGATACAAAAGAACTGGCAGGCAGCAAAAAACAAAGCAGAGGAAATTATCAATAGCTCTCCGCATCAATTGCTAGATGATTATGCCGCTGTTTTTGATCAATTTAACGAGTATAATTCTGAAAATATATGGGAGATAGATTTTGTAAAGGATGTGCGATCCACAGACTGGGTGGATCATTTTACTCCTAGGATTAGGGACGAACCAAAGGACCCTACCCAAAGGAGTGCCCTGAGTGCTGCATTGGCAGAAAGAAACGAGGGGTTTACAGGATATGGTCTAGCTATTCCCTTGCCAGGGTATGTAAATGATTTTCCTCAAAATGACCTTAGGAGGGCTTCCAATATTACGACCAATTATCTGGGATTTGAAATGAACTTTCCTTATATGCCAAAAATGTGGAACCTGGATCAGATAAACTCCCCAAGGGGAAACCATGGGGATAATAAGATTATTTTCAGATTGGCTGATGTCTATTTAATGGCGGCAGAAGCCGAAAACGAATTAAATGGACCTACTGCTACTGCTTATCAATATGTCAACCGGGTTAGGGAAAGGGCTTATGAACCAGATATGCCCTTGTCTGGCTTGACACAAGAGGCTTTTCGACAGGCTATATA
The DNA here is from genome assembly GCF_020463795.1 of Echinicola marina. Lineage (NCBI taxonomy): Bacteria > Pseudomonadati > Bacteroidota > Cytophagia > Cytophagales > Cyclobacteriaceae > Echinicola > Echinicola marina. The sequence goes on from NZ_CP080025.1 coordinate 3,209,192, forward strand.
TGATGAAAGGAGATGGGAGCTTGGAGGAGAGGGACATCGTAGGCTTGACCTTATACGCTGGGGGATTTTAGAAGAAGTGGTCAAGAGTACCGAGTACAGGGTTTGGAACCCAGCAGCTAATATCCAGCCTTATCATGTGCTATTGCCTATCCCTACGGAAGAGTTTGTTTTGAATCCGGCATTGTTGGAATCTGACCCAAGTAATAATGGGTATAGGTAATTTACAATAAGCAAAAAAGTAATGATGGGTGAGGCTGATACTAGATGAGTCAGCCTCACTTTAATTGAAAGCAAGGTACTAAGGGAGATTTTAGATGTCATGCTGTTTGGTGCCAAGTGAACTGTTTTTGGAAGTCCATTGAGTTGATCGAGTAGAAACAAGATGGACTATAATGACCAAATGTTTTTCAAGGTTTTGGTCAGCTAAGGTTGAATGAGGAAGGGAATTATCCAATTAAAGTCAAATGTTAATGAACTTGATTTTGGCCCTAATATGAAAAAATGGGCGAGCGTATTTATACCAGTAATCCTGTATAGAAGAAATGGTCTCTGTCAAGGGTAGATAACCTGTGATAAACAGATATGCTGCACAGGGTATATAATCGTACTGGGGAATTATTAATTAGTAAAGAACAAGCAGAATTTTGAATTTTGTCAGTGGTGCCTTTTTTGAAAATTAAGCGGTAATGTTTTGTATATATGTTATAATGTTCATACATTTAAACATTATTTAAATGAAAGGATTTTGAAAATGCATATTGCTTAAGTGATTAAGCTTTTCAGTTTGTGAAATCTATTTTGTTGACGAATTTTCAATGGTTACAAAGCGTAAAAGTTAAGCGTATATGGCAAAATCTAAAGTTGCTTTAAAATTAGTGGCCCCGGTTTTATTCTCATTTTATGTCATGAGTTTCAGTGATCTGGTGGGTATAGGAGTTGACCGGGTAAAGTCGGAGTTTGACTTGAGCAATACACTGGCACAAATGATTCCTTTTGCTGTGTTTTTATGGTTTTTCGTGTTGTCCGTACCTGTTGGAATTATGCAGGATAGGATAGGGAAAAGAAAAATGCTGAATATCGGCATGTTGGTTACAGCATTGGGCCTTTTGTTCCCTTTTTTATTTTACACCTATGAAATGGTATTATTAGGCTTTGCCTTTTTAGGGATTGGAAATACCATTGTGCAGGTCTCAGCCAATCCATTATTGGTGGATGTTGTGCCTACTAATAGACAATCAAGTTTTCTGAGCTTTTCACAATTTGTCAAGTCCATAGGCTCTATGGTGGCTGCACCCTTAGCGGGATGGTTTGCAAGCCAATATGGTGATTGGAAACTAGCCTTTCTTGTGTTTGCTGCCATATCCATTATCACGGTGGTTTGGTTATCGCTTACCCCTATTGAAGAAAGTAGAAATACTGAAAAGCGGGCGACATTTCTGTCATCATTCAAATTATTGGGTAATGGTTATGTGGCTGCTATGGTAGCATGTATTTTCTTGATCGTAGGAATTGATGTTGGCTTGAACGCCATCTCAGGGCAGTTTTTGATGAGTAGGTTTGAGACAGAGCAAACCATCGCTGAGTCGGCAAGAAGTCTGTATTTTTTTGGGAAAATGCTGGGTACTTTTGGAGGGGCCTTGATATTGACCAAGCTTTCTTCCAATAGGTTTTTCCTTTATAGTGCTTTGGCAGGCCTAGTAGGCACCGTGGCGCTAATTCTTACTCCTGGAGAGGGTTTTGCCATGGTGACGATATTCCTTACAGGTTTGGGAATAGCCAATATCTTTCCGCTGGTATTTTCATTAACAGTGGAGAAGTATCCTGACCGTTCCAACGAAATTTCTGGTTTGATGATCATGGCCGTGGTAGGAGGGGCTGCCATACCACCCATAATGGGTTGGGTAGCTGATATGATCAATGTGACGGCCAGTATAGGTGTATTGATAGCGGCTGTAGGAGGAATTTTGATCGTATCCCTCATCAATGGAAAGAAAAATATAAATAATCGCGTGTGAATTCGCTGTTGAGAAGAACAGATGGCCAATTCAAAAAAATAAGGAATAGTGATATGAAATCTTTAATGTGGTCAATAACAGCCTTTTTTCTTAAAGGCTAAAAGAATCAATGAATTGGGAATAGGCAATGCAAACCAAAGCTCCTCTGAATTTGCTTTAGCTCATAATGCTTAAGAAAGTTGAATAGGAAAAATAATTAGTGGATAAAAGAGATAGGATAAAAATGAGTATGGAATCAAATTATGATAAATTTCCTGCAGTCAAAGTTGATGGAAGTGTTGTCACCGGCTGGGAAAATATTTTTAGCTTGTTACAAAGCCAGACTGATGATAAAGTCATAGCCATAGAGTGCTACCAAGGTGTAAACGAGGAAGAAATCAAGTCAAACCTTCGAGACTTAGGCAGTTTCATAGATACAAAATTGCTACTAAAGGAAGAGTCCGAAATTATCAAGCTTACCCAAGAAGATGTAACTGATGATGCCATTTTTGGTTTTATCACTAAGTTAAAGCTAGAGGCATTTTTTGATCATGAAAAACTTCAGAACAAACAAAAAGAGCTTGAAAACAAGCCCAAAGAATTAACCATTGTGTGTGGACCGGGAGCTTTTCTATGTGCGCCAAATGCAGATGTAAAGATCTATGCAGATATGGCCAGATGGGAAATCCAACAAAGAATGAGAAGACATGAGGTGCATGGTTTGGGGATGAATAATGCTCATGAAGCGGTTAACTTTCAGTATAAGCGGGCGTTTTTCGTTGATTGGCGTGTATGTGATAAGTTCAAAAAAGAATGGTTCCACAAATGTGATTATTTGTTGGATACCAATACATCCGGTTTTCCTAAATTGGTGGATATGGCGACTGTTCAAGAGGGCTTGACGAAAGCAGTTGGCCAGCCAATTAGGGTGGTGCCGTTTTTTGACCCGGGACCTTGGGGCGGTCATTGGATGGAAGAAGTTTGTGACTTGGATACGGAAGGAAAGCCGAACCATGCTTGGTGCTTTGACTGTGTGCCAGAAGAAAATAGTTTGTTGTTAAATATTGGGGGCGAGATCGTAGAAATCCCATCGATTGATCTGGTCTTTTTTAGAAGTAGACAATTACTGGGAGAGGAAGTAGAGGCGCGATTTGGGCAGGAATTTCCGATTCGTTTTGATTTTCTCGATACCATGGGTGGAGGGAACTTAAGCCTTCAAGTACATCCGGATACTACTTATATCCAGCAAAATTTTGGGATGAATTACACCCAGGATGAAAGTTATTATATGTTGGATGCGAAAGAAGGAGCTTGTGTTTATCTAGGAATGAAGAGAGGTATCGATTCGGGCAGTATGATAGATGATTTAAAGAAAGCACAGGAGGGAAATGTAGCATTTGATGCAGAAAAATATGTGAATACCTTTCCTGCCAAGAAGCATGACCATTTCTTGATTCCGGGTGGTACTGTCCATTGTTCCGGTAAGGATTCCATGGTACTCGAAATCAGCGCAACGCCTTTCATCTTCACTTTTAAAATGTGGGATTGGGGTCGATTGGGCTTAGATGGAAAACCTCGTCCAATCAATATTGAACATGCGAGTAAGGTCATTGACTGGGACAGAGATACTGTATATGCTGAGAATGAGTTAATCAATCAGGTGGCGAAAATAGCTGAAGGGGATGGATGGTTTGAAGAAAGAACTGGACTGCATAAAAGGCAGTTTATAGAAACCAGGAGACATTGGTTTTCCAAAGCTGTAATTCATGATACCCAAGGAGCGGTGAATGTATTGAATTTGGTAGAAGGTGATGAGGCCATTATCGAAAGTCCTAATAATCTCTTTGAACCTTATGTGGTGCATTATGCAGAGACATTTATCGTCCCTGCTGCAGTAGGAGAGTATTCCATAAGGCCTTATGGCAAGAGTGAAGGAAAGACCCTTGCTACCATCAAGGCTTTTGTCAGGACCAAGGCATAATAGGAGAATAAGCTATGAGCTATAGTAATGATAAAAGGACAGTAATGACCTTGGATGCAGGAGGGACTAATTTTGTATTTTCTGCTATCCAAGGAAATAAAGAAATACTGGCCCCCATAACCAAAAAGGCCTCTCCAGATGATTTGGAAAAATGTTTGACGACCATTAAGATGGGATTTCATGAGATCAGTGCTGAACTGAAGGATGCTCCTGTAGCCATCAGTTTTGCTTTTCCTGGACCTGCTGACTATCAGCATGGAATCATAGGAGACCTTCCCAATTTCCCTTGTTTCAGAGGTGGCGTAGCACTTGGACCAATGTTGGAAGCTGAGTTTGGTATTCCTGTTTTTATCAATAATGATGGAAGTCTCTTTGCGTATGGGGAAGCTTTGGCTGGATGTTTACCGGAAATTAATCAGCAACTGGAATCAGCAGGAAACCCCAAGAGGTTCAAGAATCTCTTGGGAATAACCCTAGGAACAGGTTTCGGAGGCGGAGCGGTAGTAAACAAGGAATTGCTAATCGGTGATAATGGAACTGGAGGAGACGTTTGGGTATTTAGAAATAAAAAAATCCCAGACTGTATTATTGAAGAGAGTGTGAGCATTAGGGCTGTCCAAAGGGTATATGGAGAGTATTCTGGTGACTCAAGGAAATTAAGCCCTGAGGATATTTTTTATATTGCAGAGGGGAAAATAGAAGGGGATCAGGAAGCAGCTGTTGCATCTTTCAAGGAATTGGGAGAAATGGCCGGTGATACTATCGCGCAGGCCAATACCATTTTGGATGGGATAGTAGTGATAGGGGGAGGCTTGATAGGCGCAGCCAAATATATTCTTCCTGCAATCATCACTGAACTTAACGGCAATTTGTCGATCCTGACTGGGGAGCATTTTCCTAGATCACAGGCCAAAGCTTATGATCTGAGCAATAAGGACCAATTGGCCCAATTCTTAAATAGCAAGGCAAAGAATATTCCTATTCCTGGCACCAGTAAAAGCATTCCTTATACTGCTGAAAAACTGACTGGCATTATGGTTTCAAAATTAGGTGCTAGCAAAGCAATCTCCTTAGGGGCATATGCTTTTGCTTTACATCAGATTGATAGTTAAAGGAGCTTTTATCCATTGGATTAAGTTTTAAAAATTAAATAAGGCTGTCTCAAAAGTCCAAATTCTCTGTTATTCTGCTCCACATAGGCAGACAGGTAGAGAAAAAAATGAGACAGCCTTTTCTTTTTTTGCTAATGATCAATCAGGTGGTTTTCGGGACGATTTGTTGCCAACTTATTTTAGGACGAGACATTCAAAAGAAAAAAGCCCTCTGAATTCAGACTAGGTTCTTTAGCACTTCCTTTGGTGAACCTATATTGATTTCAGAGGGCCGGGATTGTCTAATTGCTGCCTTCTGTGGCTCCGATGTCTTTTCTCATTTTGATCAAATTTTCCTTAAGCTCTTGCTGTATATTGGCGTATTTTGGCTCATTGTATACGTTCTGAATTTCTGTCGGGTCCTTTTTAAGGTCAAATAGTTCCCATGAATCTATGTCCGGATCATTCCCAAATCCTTTGCCATACCAATGGATCAATTTGTAGCGGTCTGTACTAATACCATAATGCCTTCGGACATTTCCTACTGCTGGATAATCATAGAAATGATAGTAAAGTTGTTCCCGCCAGTTTTTGGATTTTCCATTTTTAAAGAGAGGGACCAATGATTTTCCTGCCATCTCTTCAGGGATTTTTACCCCGGCCACATCTAAGAAGGTAGGTGCGTAGTCTATATTCTGCACCAATTCATTACTTATCATACCTTTTTTGATTTTATCGGGATAGAAAATGATCAATGGCGTTCGGAAAGCCTCTTCATACATAAACCTTTTATCGTAAAGGCCATGTTCACCCAAAAAGAAGCCTTGGTCGGAGGTGTAAACAATGATTGTATTGTCCAGCTCTCCAGTCTCTTCCAGGTAATCAACTAAGCGCCCAACTTCTTCATCCACAGAGCGTACGGTACGGCAGTAGTCCTTGATATACCTTTGGTACTTCCAACTGGTCAATTCCTTCCCTGTGGGACGGTTTTCCAAAAACACTTTGTTTTGGGCCTTGTAGGCTTCATCCCAGGCTTTTCTCTGTTTCTCGTCCATCGGATCCATGGCCATTGGCCAGCTGTCTTTGATGTACTGAAGGGTAGGTTCATCTTTTAGTTCTTCGACTTTAAGATCAAAAGCAAAGCCTAAGTGATTGGCCACAGTAAGCTCCTGCATTTGCATTTGTGGTCCACGGCTTTCATATTCATCAAATAGCGTTTCCGGCTCTGGAAAAGTATCATTCGTAAACAGACCGATATGGTTTAGATCGGGCATCCAGTTCCGATGTGGGGCTTTATGGTTGACCAAAATACAAAATGGCTCATCAGCTGTAGAATGCTCTCCAATCCACTCTAAGGCATGATCTGTGATCAGCTTTGTGGCATAGCCCTTTTCGGAAACATACTTTCCGTTTGTACTGGGGTTTCTGAACCTCGGGTTATAATACTCTCCCTGATCAGCCAGAATATGATAATAATCAAAGCCTTTGGGTTCTACACTTAAGTGCCATTTCCCAAAGACGGAAGTTTGATAACCTGCCTGCTGTAATAATTCCACAAACCAAGTACGGCTATAATCCATCCTACTGCCAAGAAGTTGCTGGCCATGTTGGTGGCTATACAAACCTGTAAACAGGGTAGCACGGCTGGGCGTACAGATTGAATTTTCCACGTAAGCACGCTTAAACAAAAGTCCCTCTTCTGCTAATCGGTCGATATTGGGTGTTTTTGCAATTTTAGAAATGGGATGCCCATAAGCACTAATGGCCTGAAATGCATGGTCATCTGTGAAAATGACTACGATATTGGGCCCCTTTTTTTTGACTTTTTCCTGAGCGTTCAGGATGTGGCCAAAAAACAAGACCATCATTATGCTTAGCAGTACTCTTCTATTTTTCATTTTTTTTATTTTGGGTCAGCATCATCTATGGATAATGGACTAGTTTGTCACAGGATGATCAGTTAGTCCCAATTTTAGTTTACCACCTTTGGTTACATCCGAGAAGGGTAGGGAGTAGGTATCCAGTTTTTTACCATTTAGCTCCATGTCTTTTAGATATATATTATCCTTGGAATTGTTATTCGTTTCGATGACAAAACGTTTGCCCTTGAAGTAATCTTGGTCCAACTTGATGGTCACTTTATCAAATAATGGGCTTCCAATTTGGAACTTTGGATCTATTTCTGTCAATCCTTTCACATCAAATAGCCCAATTGATGACATTACATACCAAGCTCCCAATTGGCCCTGATCCTCATCCTGTCCATAGCCATAGCCATGTATCCCTTCCGTGCCATAAAACTCGTTGCAAATCGCCCTTACCCATTTTTGGGACAGATGGGGCTTTCCAGAGAAATTAAACATCCAGGAAACATGCAAATTAGGTTGGTTGCCATGATTATAAAGCGTCTTCAACCCGGAGAATGCATCGATTTCTGCCCCTCCTCCGAAGATGTTTTTCTGGGAAATGATGAAAATACTGTCAAGTCGGGTGTTGAAAGTTTCCTTGCCCAAAGTAGTCACTAACTCTTCTACATGATGCGGCACATAAAAGGTGTATTGAACTGCATTGCCCTCTTGAAAGCCTTTCCAAGGTGCCAGTGGATCAAAGTCTTCAATGAATTTACCATTGGAATCTTTTGGACGGATCAATTTGGTTTCTTCATCATATAGTAGCTTCCAACCATTTGATAGTTGGGTAAGTTGCTCATAATCGGCAGTCTTGCCCAGTTGCTTAGCAAATTGGGCCACAGCAAAGCTGCTGAAAGAGTATTCAAGCGTATGTGATGCGGCAAAACCCGAACCTTCCTCTACGGTTTTCATATCAAATTGCTTTTCGTAAGGGCTATAACCACGCTCCACAAATTGTTTGACATCCATTTTTCCAGCGCCTTCTATTCGGTCTTTCCAGCCTATTTCGTTCTTTAGTGAAGCTTCATAAGCCAGTTCTACATCATAATCCCTGATCCCGCAGTTATAAGCTGCGGCGATGGCCAAACTGGTGAAATTGGTTCCAACTCCTGATACATATTTACTGTTGGCAATGCCATCTCCTAGCCAGCCGGCGTCCTTATAAACCAGCAGCTGGCTTTGAACCCAATCAGCGTAATATTCCGGGTAGGCTACTGCCCAGAGTTGGGTCAAATTCCAGAAGGCACCCCAAATGGCATCGGTATTATAGTGATGGTGAATGGGCTGTCCTCTTTTATCAAGTTCGATCTGCCCCACAGCCCCGCTATTCATTGGATAGGCTCCATTTACATCACTGGCAAGCCCCCTGCCCAGTAAGGCATGGAACAGACCTGTGTAGAATTTAACTTTGTCCTCTTCATTTTGCCCCTCCACCTGAATTCTACCAAGATACTCTTCCCATGTTTTGTTGGCTTGTTTTTGGGCCTTGTCAAAATCCATTTTAGGAGCTTCAGTATCCAGGTTGAGACGGGCATTTTCAATAGAGGTATAGGAAAGGCCTATTTTGATTTCTACTGCTTCATCTTGCTTAGTGTCAAAGGTGAAATACATGCCAGCACCAACTCCCTCTTGCTCATTTCTGCCTGGGAATATTTGTTCTTTCACAAAAGAGCCAAAAGTACTAGGCTTCTTATCCATTTTGGCCGAAAAGTACATCCTTACATCAGCCCCTTTTTGGTAGATATTGACATATACAGGGGAGGTGATTACATAACCTTCAATGCGCCCATCTTCGGTGAAGTTCACATAGGCATCTTTTACTTCACCACTTTCTCCTTGTTTATTCCCTATGTCAAAAAGAATATTGGCTTGGGAAGTTTTAGGAAAAGTATAGCGGTGAAAGCCGACCCTTTTGGTAGCGGTGAGTTCTGCTTTGACATCATGGTCTTTTAGAAAGACCGAATAATAACCTGGTTTGGCCAGCTCCTCCTTTTTGTCAAAGCGAGATCTGTAACCGCCGGCAGGATTGTCTAGTTCGCCAGGAACAGTCTGTAAATCACCCACAGAAGGGGCAATGACCACGCCTCCCACCTGAAACTCGTGAAAATTGGCAAAGCCCTCAATAGAGCTGTGCCTAAAGTCATAGCCCACGGCTTGCCATCCTCCTGGATTACCCAAATGGGCATCGGTGGAAGGTGCCAGTTTGGCCATGCCAAAAGGAACTGCAGCAGGTGTATAGAAGAACCAACGGCAATGTGCTGTCCCGATATTGGGATCCACATAATCTACTGGGCTTTGGGCAAAAAGGGCTCCAAAGGGAAGTAGGATGTAAAATAAACAAGTACTAATAAAAGACCTCAAACCACTCATTTAATTGTATTTATTTGCTTAGTTTATTACGGAAGTCTCTTTGGCTTATTGGGTATTATAAACTTAGCCAAAGAGACTTCCCTTTTCTAATTATTTATCGGACGTTCTCCCCCAATTTTTATTGGGTTGGTCACCCATTTCCAAAACCAATTTTCCTCCTTTGAGCAATTCGGAAGCAGGGAACCAAAATGATTTCAGCTCTTTTCCATTGAGATAAGCTTTTTGTACATAAATGTTCTTTCTGGAGCTGTTTTTAGCTTCGATTATGAATTGTTTACCACGGCCGTACATTTCCTTCAGGTCAATGGTGATTTTTGAATATAACGGGCTGGCTATCTCGTAGATTGGCGTGGCACTGGTTCCACCATCCATTTGGAACAGGCCTATGGAGGCCATTACAAACCAAGCACTCATTTGCCCTTGGTCTTCATCACCCAAGTAGGCATTGGCCAAACCGCTGCCGTAATATTTCTCAAGAATAGAACGGCTCCATTTCTGTGTCAACCAAGGATGGTCTGCCCAGTTGAATAGGAAAGCAAAGTGCATGGATTGTTGGTTGCCTTGTACTACAGGGTAATCCCAGTATTGGTCATTTGGGGCATTGTATCTCCAAGGTTCACTGGCTTTGAAGCCCCAATCCAACCTTTCCACAAAAGCCTCTTTGCCCATCACATCGACCAAAGCTGGTACGTCTTGAGGAACGAAATAACTCAGCTGCCAGGAATTGCCTTCGACATAATGATGGTTTCGGCCTGACTGAAAAGGATCAAAAGGCTCTTCAAATTCCCCTTTGCTGTTGCGCAATTGGGCAAAACCATTTTTAGGATTAAAGGCATTTTTCCACCAATTGCCTCTATCAGAAAAAACTTTATAGTCTTCTTTTTTACCTAAGGACTTGGCTAGCTGGCCCACTGTCCAGTCGTCATATGAATATTCCAATGTATTGGAAAACCTTCCTTTATCAGAAGGGACATATTTATGATCGAGGTAGGTAATAAGGTCTCTGTTTCCTGCAAAACCACCTGCCACTTCAGTTGCTGGCGTTGTCTGCATCTTTTTTACTGCCTCGAATGTCTTTTCTACATCAAAATCACGAATGCCCATTTGGTAGGCAGATACCATTTGTGGTATTTCATGTTCGGCAACCATCACTGGAATATATTCCATTCCTGCAGGACCTTTTCCTAGCCAACCGTTGGCGTCGTACATGGCAAGTTGGGATTTTACCCATTTGGATGACCATTCAGGCGTGGCCAGATTCCAAAGCTGATTTAAGTTCCAAAAGGTATTCCAAAAAGCATCACAGCCCAGAGCCAAATCCGAAGGATCTTCAAATTTTTGCTTGGTCTCATCTGGAGCAATCCATTCTCCATTGACATCACTCCAGGTGTTTCTGCAAAGGGAACGGAAGAAGTTGCTGTAAAAACGGACTTTTTCCAAGCGGTTATCACTGGCAATGGTAATCCTTGACAAATAGTCGTTCCACACATCTTTTTGATGTTGGACCACTGCTTCAAAATCCCAACCAAAAGGGTCGGAGATTTCTGTTTTAAGGTTTTCAGCGGCATTTTCTATACTGACCAAGGATATCGCAGATCGTGCCTGTACCACATTGGATTGGTTGGTGTCAAATTCCACATAAATGCCAGCGTCTTTTAGATCTTTTCCTTTAATGATTCCTCCTTCAAGGGTTTGGTCATTGATCCATCCGCCTACGTTTTTGATGGGCTGGTCAAACTCAATTACGAAATTTACCACATATTCCTGATCGGCATCATTGCTCCATACGGTAGGTCTAGGAGAAATCTGATGACTCCTTCCTTCTATTCGGTAATCACTCACTTTATTGATTTCCACATCAGAGAGCAGGTAATCATACTCGGCCTCTACATGCATGTCAATCATGACCCTTCCATCTTGATCTTTGGGAAAAGTATATCGTTGGAATCCACCTCTGGTGGTAGCCGTCACTTCTGCCCATATTTTAGTATCTGACATGTACACCTTATAGAAACCCAAAGGTGCTTCTTCAGTAGATTTATCTATTCTGGAACGGTAGCCAGCATCAGGATCAAACTGATCTCCCACTTTTGTCTGTAATTTTCCATTGGTCGGCATCATCCCCAATCCGCCCATGGTCCACTCATGAATATGGCTGAAGGTTCCTATGGTTTCAAATGAGGGTTGATAGCCCGCTTGCCAGCCCCTGTTTTGGTTATCAGGACTCATTTTTACCATGCTGAAGGGCATCCAAGGGCCTGGAGCAATCATCCAACGGGAATGGGCCGTGCCTATTCTGGTATCCACATAGTCTGCCAAACTTTGCAAAGCCTGTGGTGAACGTAAAATGGAGCCTTCTTCGATTTTTTTGCCATCTATGTAGATTTCATATTGGCTCTTCTTTTTCCTTTTTACCGAAGGCATAGGTACTTCTATCTGATACCTGGCAGAATCCAAAAAAGTACTATAAACGGCTTTTTTATCCAGTTTTACCTCTAATTTGGGTTGACCAGTTAAATGTTCTACATCGACCAATAAGGGCTGTATTTTTTGTTTTCCGGCTTCAAGTTCATAGGTTGCTGGTTTTACTGAACGAACAAAAACCTGATCGTTTTGTGTTAAAACGGTTCCGTCTGGACCTTCCAGTCTCACTTGATCAAACACCACCCATGAACCTTCCAGAATGGTAATGGTGATCGAGTTGCCCCCTTTTTGGATAATATCTTTATCGATTGGAATTTCGATTATTCGTTCTACAGCACCTGACATATCTCCGCTTAGAGTGCCTTCGCTTGCACCTTTGAGTAGGAATTTACTATGCTGGTTGTTTACACTTACTTTTAGCAATGATTTGGTTGGTTGGGAGTCTGCCAGATCAATGACCAGTTTAAAACCTTCATCACTTTTCATTTCTTTGATCCCAAAAAGTATATTTATCTCATGGGTTCTCCAACCTGATGTGCCCCAGGTTCCACCCCAAGTATCAGCTGGGCCAGGAAGTACATAAGGAAAATCGTTTCTCGGATTTGAAGTTCCTACTAGGAAATAGCGATCTTCATATCCAAAGTCCCTGCTTAAGAACTTTTTGTAATCTGCAGGTCCCAGGGCTAAATCGGCAGATGAATTATCGCTTTTACCGATTTGCCATATACTTTTGGCTTGGGCACTGAAACTTGACAGCATTATGATGACAACAATGCTTTTAATCAAATTGAACATACTGACTTTATATTTTATACTTTTTGGTTATGCTTTGCATCTTTAATACTTTCCTTCTTCATTCAATTTAAGTAGGAACTTTTTCCTAGCAAGGAGGAAGATGAAATCCCGAGATATTTATTGTGTTTTTCTATCCTGCCCACAAATCATTTAACTGGAAGAATAGTAAATGTCCCTGAGGAATAAGATCCATTCAGGGACATTTGTCTTTTTATTTGGTAGTTATTTCCTTAATAGGGGAGTAATTATAAACATTGGTGCCGTTAACTTGAGTATTGATCCTGGCGCCTACTCTTAAGAAATACTTCCTCTCATAGTCTGGAAAAGTTTTTTGGGCGCCCGTACCAATGCCTCCTGGCCATCCCGTAGTGATAGTGATCGTCTCGCCCAATGCTGGCAAAGTAGCGCCTACCAAGTGAGTGGAAAAGTTGGGACTAAAGCTAAAATCTCCCACATATTGGTTTTCACTTACAAATAGCCAGACCTCACTTAATGGGTGTTGGTAGTCTGGGTCTGAAGTGCCCCGCGTGATCTTTACTTGGATGGTGGCTGTACCGTCTCCATTGACTACTGGTTCCCCAATCCATTCTACACGAAGAAACGGGTCAACTTCATAAGTTCTTTCTACTACGCCTTTGAGGTCGATAATTTCTTCTTCCACTGGGACAAAAGCGCCTTCAGCTCTTACCCCATATTCACCTGCAAATATTTTGGAATTATTGAACTCCCCATTCATTTTACAATACATATAGTAGGGGGTAGGGTTTTCGCTCCAACTGTACTCCATCAGCGTTATCCGTGCTCCGGTATTGCCTATTGCTGTTTGGAAGGGCTCTTTGGTTTGCATGTCCACAAAGGCTCCTGTAAATGTCTCGGCAGGAGGGGCGTAGTTATCCTCAATACAGGAACTCAATCCTGTCGAGATAATACATGCCATTAACAAATATTTTATAAGATTATTTTTCATAGGTCTTAATTTTGAAAGTGACTAGAAACCTGGATTTTGTTTACAATTAGGATTCTTGTTTATCTCTGAATTTGGAATGGGCTGATAGTAGTATCTTGTATCATAGGTATAGATATACTGACGGCCTGCCCTAGGTTCCTGGAATTTCACTGAAAGGAAATATTTTTGGGCATCAGTGGAATAAAACGGATTAAGGATTTTATAACGTCTGTTGTTTTGCTCTTCATAAAGCGTTCGCCAACGTTTCAAGTCCCAATAGGTTTTGTTTTCAAAAGCAAGCTCCTTACGGCGTTCTATGCGGATGATGTCAATATTGTCCAATTCAGTTTCACTGCTAAGCAATTCGGCACCGGCGCGAAGTCTGATATCATTGATGTTCTCATAAGCTACTGTGAGATAATTATCTCCTGATTCGCCCCCAAGCATCAGCTCATATGCTGCTTCAGCTTGATTCAGCAGTACTTCTGCAAAACGGATTTCTATCCAGCTTTGGGTAGAATTAAAATCATTGGTTACACCAGTTTCCCTCATGTATTTGCGAACGTACATTCCTCCGACATTGCCAAAGTCCCAATTTGACACAGGTCCATTAGCTCCCGCTGCACGCATGGTGCTTCCGTTTGGATCTCCTGGATTGAGGTTGATTACTGGATTGGCCCCTAAGCCTGGTGCCAAATGCAGGTTGGGGTCAGTTAGTTGGTTACAGTTGCCTACATCACCTTCATTGTCAAGGGGAAGGATTCCTTGGCTGGCATCTCCAGTCCAGATTCCTCTTCTTATTTCGATTACTTGATTTCTGTAAGTATCCATGGGGAAGATGACTGTTCCTCTCAGCCTTGGTTCAGCATTGGCAAATGCATCCATCGGAGAATTATAAAGCATATAATGCCCATTGTCATCAATGTTTTTGAAATTTCCATCCTCATCTTTGGCTATTCCATCAAACATTTCTACGAAATCCATGGTAGGATTCACTTCAGAATCATTGCCACCTGATTTTGTTTGATTAGGTTGGGTGGAATGATCGTAGTCATGTTTGCTGTTTAGCTCATCGAAATATTTTACAAAAATATTTTCAGAGGTTTCATTTAAGAACAGGTACTTGAAGTTTTGATATTGCGCTTCTGCATTGCCCTCTTGCCACTGGCCCATATACAGTGCATATTTCTGGGAGTCCACTACCAGTTTTGCCGCCTCATAAGAGGCCTTGAAATACTCATTTGCTCTATTGGCAGGAATACCACAAATCCTTACTGAAACGCCTTCTTGGTCCTGGGTCTCGTTTACCGAATTGTATTTGGCAATACTACCGGCATGGAGCATGGCGCGGGACTTAAATGCTGCTGCAACATACCTGTTTACACGGCCTTTTGCCGGGGAATTCTCAGGCAAATGTTCGATGGCATAATCCAGATCTGCGGCAATAAAATCCCAAATGGCTTCTTCCGAGGCCCTGTATAAATGCGTTCCTTCCATACTGACCGAAGCAGGGTAGTCGACTATAGCATCGATTAAAGGAACTCCTCCGTATCGTTTTACCAAAGCAAAATAAGTATAAGCCCTAGCAAAATGTGCTTCTCCTAAATAGGTGTCTACATCTGAAGTATTCAAAGAAGAAGCATATTCAGGAAGTTTCTCAATGAGCATATTGATGTCACGGATTTGGGAATAGGTATCATCCCAATAAGAAAATCCCTCACTTTCGGCTCCAGGAGTATCCCGGCCAATGGCTTCACCCGTCAAGCAGCTGAACTGTTTGTATTGAGTGCCATTAAAGTTGAAGCCTGAGGCATAATAATATTTGAAATCTTCGATAGGCAGTCTGCTGTATATTCGGGCCACATTGGTCATGATGCCTTCATTGCTACCATATATATCATTTTCATTCAATAGGTTTATAGGGGGAATATCCAAATCGGTACAGGCTGTAAGTAGTACACCCAATCCTATTGACATTAATGTTTTTTTAAGTTTCATATTTTGTCAAGTTAAAATTTCACGTTTATACCAATTGTATATGTCTTATTGATAGGATAGTTGTATCCAAGATTAGTAAGACCAGATCCACTCGTGTTGCTGGTATAAAACTCAGGGTCAGCGTATTTCAGCTTGCTAAATGTCAGTAGGTTATACGCATTTCCGTATACTCTTATGTTTTTCAATTTGATGAAATCAAGCACATTGGATGGCAAGGAATATCCGATTTCTAAACTTTTCAACCTTACATAGGCTGCATTTTGTATATTGAAATCTGAAGAGGCATTTGGCAGCGATCCTGTATAGCCATAATTACCACCTGTCCATTCTGTACTGGGATCATATGGATTTGCAGTGGGATCAGTAGGGTGCCATCTGTTCATAAAGTCACTGATGGCGTTTGAGTTGGACCATAAAGGTTCATACAAGAATTCTCTCGCCAACACATACTTTTTGCCAGCACCTTGCCATAGCATGGACATATCAAATCCTTTCCATTGAGCACTTAGGTTAAGGCCAAAGTTGACCAATGGGACTTGACCGCTGTAAGCCAATGGATGGACATCCAAGTCATTGATCCAGCCGTCTTCGTTCCAATCTTGGTATTCATAGTCTCCCAAAACAGAGCCTCTGCTGACATAAACTGGATTGTAATAAACTTCATCCCAGCTGGTCATGCGGCCGTTGCCTGCATAGCCCCACCAAATATTGTTATAGCGATCATTGACACCGTTTCTCCAGTTCAAGTAGGAATTGCCCAGTTCGGCCATTTCATAATATTGAGTTTTGGTTCTGGTGTAGGAAACATTACCACGTATTTGATAATTGAAATCACCTATTTTATTCAGATGACTCAGTTCAATTTCAAATCCACGGTTTTGGTCACTGTTGAGGTTTTCTTGAGGAAGAGAGGCCCCGACGATTCCCGGTAAGCTACCTACCCTTGTCGCCAGCAAACCAGAACGGTCCCTATTGAAATATTCTACTGTTACACCTAATCTACCACTCCATAAAGAAGCATCCATTCCGATGTTCAATGTTTTGGCCTCATACCAGGTTATGGCAGTATTGGCAAGGCCTGTATTGCTGGAAGAGGAAACAAATTGATCTCCGAAAATATAACCCCCAGGAAGGCCTCTGCTGCTGCCTGAAGCAGGGTACTGATATCCACTCACAAACTGGTAGGCTAGGGAGCTATCATCCCCAGTAATACCATAAGATCCTCTGAATTTTAGGTCTTCAATCACACGTAAAGGTGAATTCATCCAAAAGCCTTCTTCAGAAATTCTCCAACCTGCAGAGAAAGAAGGGAAAAAGCCCCATCGACTATCTTTTGGGAATTTGGATGAGCCTTCATATCGGTATGAAAATTCTGCCATGTACTTGCTCTTAAATCCATAGATGAAACGTCCCACTGATGCGCGGTTAGCATAATCGTAGAGCGCACCACTTGATGTGCTTTGTCTGATTTCCTGATTATCGGTGATACCGGCAAATATTTGGGGCAAAGGAAGTACAAGGTACCTGTACCCGTAAAAGTTGTCTCCTTGGAAATGGGAATTCTCTAACAGATTAAGAGCAGAAATAGCGTGGTGACCAAACTTTCTTTCATAAGCTACTCTCAACTGCCATAAAGTGGAATTTTTGCCATAGAAATAGCGGGAAATTTTGGAGTTCCCACTGGTTTGGTTATTGGCTTTGTATTCATTACCATTGGGTAAGTACAGGGTGAAACTCTTGGAGTATTCCTTGTTGTCGTTTTGTGTATAATCATAACTGAACATGGATTTTAATGATAAACCCTCTACAAAAGGAACCTGATAGGTGAGGCTCATATTGGACTGGAACCATTTGCTTTTGTAGCTGTTTTCGCCTACCAAGTCCTTGTCCATCATGGCAACTGGATTTAAGATGACATTCCAATCCATCATGGCATATTTTCCCGCTTCTTCATCATAGTATACATTATCCATTGGACGGTGTAGCCACATGGCCCTTACGATGTCATTAGAACTAAATGGAGAAGTTTCCCTTTCATCTATTAAACCAGACAGGTTCATGTCTAACTGGATATTATCGGTGATTTTTGCGGATATATTGTTCCTAATGGTGTATTTCTCATAGTTGATTGCATCAGTTTTAAGAAAACTGCCTTGCTGTTGATAACCGACACTTGTATAATAAGTTATCCCTTCATTTCCTCCTGTTGCACTGATGGTATGTTGGGTAGCAGGAGCGCTATTTCTCATCACCATGTCCTTCCAGTCCGTGGAAGGCATACTGCCATTTCTATAAGATTCAATTTCCTCTTCAGAATATCTAGAAACCACTCCGCTGTTATCCACATTGTGTTTGTCTCTTTCGTTATAGAGGGTCATCCAATCTGCCGCACTTACCAAATCAGGATAATTGGAGGGGTTCTGCCAAGTCATATTACCAGAATAACTCAAGTTTGGCTTGCCTGTTTTTGAGCCCTTTTTGGTGGTGATGATGATCACACCATTGGCTGCTCTCGAGCCGTAAACGGCTCCTGAAGCGTCTTTAACCACAGAAATGCTTTCAATATCCTCTGGATCAAGGCGTGCCATATTGTTTCTCGGCACACCGTCTATCACTACTAGAGGAGCACCAAAGCCCCTAATATCCATGGAACTATTAAATGTACCCGGTTCACTTGAGTTTTGGAGGATGCGGAGGCCCGCTACCTTACCGGTCAGCATGTTTTGGAGGTTCTCGTTTTTGGTCGTAACGATTTCGTCACTTTTGATTGATGCAACAGCGCCTGTTACATCGGCTTTTTTCTGAGTTCCGTAGCCAACCACAACCACTTCTTCGAGTTGGTCGGTTGCTAATTTTAAATTGATATTGATGGAGGTATTGTTACCGACTACAAATTCTTGGTTTTCATAGCCGATATAAGAAAATACAAGGATACTTTCTTTGTTTTTTACAGATATGGCATAATTCCTTTCCACATCTGTGATAGCCACATTATTGGTTCCTTTTTCTATTACTGTAGCCCCAGGAAGACCTGCTCCTGTCTCATCAACCACAGTGCCTTTAATATTGATTTCAAGTCGTTTGGCGGAAATGGGATTGTTGTCCTTGTCTGAAGAAATTTTAGAAGGTTTGTCATAGGCCATTAATGTGGATGATGCCATTAGAAATAGCATTGTGCCACAGAAGCCACGAATCACTCTCCGCCATTGATAGGGTAATGGTTTACATTTCATATATGTATATGCTTGGGTATTGTAAATAATTGACTAATATTTTTTGTCTTTTGGACTATTGTCCCCTTGCAATAGGCTTCTTGTTTACGAACTGTTTGGCTTTTTCATATCAATGTTTTAAAGTTTAGGAATTACTGAATCTTAACTGTGGCTATTGCTCCTTTGCGTTTAAGGTGTTATAGCTGCTTTACTGAGCTTTAGACAATTAAATTTTATTAATGTCCATATGTATATACATATGTGAAGGTACAAAAAAATACATTTGTTCAAAGTTTTTTTTGTTTTTATTTTTTTGTTTGCCCATTGAGGAGGATTTTAGACGCATGGAATAGCTAAATGGAGAAGTTTTTTTTGTTCAATCAGAAACAGGCAATATAGGTTGTGAAAATATTTGGATTAAAAACGGAATGTGAATTGATATATTTATAATTCGTTCATTTTCAATTGTAAATACTTGGAGACTAGTGTTCACCTATCCTAAAAAGTGATTGGTTTGTGTTTTGTATTAAGGCTATCGGGAGGCTTTTTACTGAAAATTAAAATAGGTATTCATACCAAATATGGTGTTGCTAAGGTGTAATATGGCTATGATAAATATTTGATTCTTAATTTGGACCTTAGCCAAGGAAAAGTAGTTTTATTTGATAATACTCTTTTTTAATGTATGTATGTTTATACATTTTATTTTGAATTATTTGATTGGCAGAACAAATGCTGCATTTAGGCATCCAAGAAATAGAACGTTTTGCTTAAGTCTTCGCGCTATCCGGTCTTTAGACACTGATTTCCATTCCTGGCTTCATGTCAAGGTGAGTCAATCAAAAACAATTGATAAAAATAAGCTATCTTAAAGGTATTGGGACATTAGAATCCGATTAGAATTGAATATGAATGAAACTTTTTTTTTGTTCATTGGTTTATATTTGCTGATCTAAATTGCTAGTTTTTAATAATAAAAAGTAAAATGAACCAGATGGTTTTGTTAATCTTCGATCAATAAAATGACGACACTAACACCTATTCAGCGGCTTTGGAGGCTTTTAAAAATATATAAACCAGAAATAAGACAAATATACATTTATGCTCTTTTTATAGGTATCGTGAACCTATCCCTGCCATTGGGAATTCAGGCCATTATCAATTATCTACAAACAGGAGAGCTGTCCTCTTCTTGGGTGATCCTTGTGACGGTGGTTTTGGTAGGGATTACTATCGCTGGTCTGCTTCAGGTACTACAATTGAGGATTGTTGAAAATATTCAGCAGGACATTTTCGCGAGGTCTGCTTTTGAATTTGCCTATCGATTGCCACAGATCAAACCAAAAGAACTGGATGGGCAGCATGCACCTGAACTGGCCAATAGATTTTTTGATACATTAACCATACAGAAGGGTTTACCTAAAATACTGATAGATCTTTCGGTATCGGCCTTTCAGATTTTGTTTGGTATGATATTGCTATCCATTTATAGCCTTTACTTTATTTTACTGGGCCTTGTGTTAGGCTTTGCCCTTTTTATGTTGGTGAAGGTGACCGGTCGGATTGGCTTGGAAACCAGTATTAAAGAAAGCAAATATAAGTATAATCTTGCGCATTGGCTGGAGGAAATTGGCCGAGTAAGGAGAACCTTTCATCTTTCCCAGGATCCTTCCTTTCATTTGAAGAAAAGTGATGATATCACTGTGGATTATATCAGGTCCAGGGAATCCCACTTTAGGGTATTACTGGATCAGTTTAAGGCGATTATCGGCTTTAAGGTTTTTATCGCTGCAGGGATTTTGGTAGTAGGAGGTGTATTGGTGTTCAACAATCAAATGAATATTGGGCAATTTGTGGCCGCAGAGATTGTGATCATTTTGGTGATCAATTCGGTGGAAAAGCTGCTCAATATTTGGGATAATGTGTATGATGTACTTACCGCTTTTGAGAAAATAGGTTTTGTAACGGATATGAGTTTGCAAAATGAATCAGGAAACCAGAAAATCAAAAAGCAATTTCCTAGTTCAATAGTTTTGAAAAATGTTAGTTTCCAATATCCAAATGATCAATCTTCGGTCTTCAAAAAACTTAGCTTTGAAATTCCAGAAAGGTCGCGTGTCGTACTAACAGGGAAGACTGGAGCAGGAAAATCTACTTTATTGCAGATCTTGGCGGGGATTCAGCATATTGATGCAGGAGATATTCTGCTCAATGATATTCCTTATGAAAAATTGGACAAGAAAAGTTTCCACCAAAACTTAGGAGTGGTATTGGCTTCCAATCAAATTTTTGAGGCAAGCTTTCGGGAAAATATATTAGTGGGAAGGGATATTCCTGACAGCGATTTGACCGAAATGCTGAACAATTTGGGGCTGACGACCTATATTAAAGGATTGCCAAAGGGATTGGATACGGTAATGGACAGTGGAGGGCGCAGGACACCTCGTTGTATCATCCAAAAAATTCATTTGGCCAGGGCAATTTGCCACCGACCAGGTCTCTTACTGATGGAAGATCCTTTGGTCAATATCCCCAAAAATGAAAGGCATGACCTCATCAAATACCTTGCAGATAAGTCCCATAATTGGACTTTGGTAGTCATCACGGACGAAGATGATTGGATAGAAAACAGTACCCAAACTATTAAGTTGTAATCAGCCATGTTGAACATATCTGAAAATAGCATAGCTAAATACGTCAAGCAGAATGACTTTAGGGCATTTAGGGTACTGAAGGAAATAAGTTATTTCCAATTTTCAAGGAAATCCGTCATAATAATCCTTGTTGTTTTGTTGATTTGCCTCTTTTTACCTTGGACTCAAAATATTCAAACGGACGGTTATGTGACTACTTTATTTCCTGAACAGCGACCTCAGGCCATTCAGTCTATTATCTCAGGTAGATTGGAAAAATGGTATGTAAGAGAAGGAGACTTTGTGGAGAAAGGCGATACTGTGGTGTTTATATCTGATGCGAAAAGTGAATATTTTGATCCTAAATTGATCGAGCGGACCCAAGAACAATTGGATGCGAAAGTGGAGAGCTCATCTTCATATGAAGCAAAAATAGCTGCCATTAGGGCCCAGTCTACAGCCTTGCAGGAAGCCATGCAATTAAAACTCCGTCAATTGGAAAATAAGATACTCCAAGCCAATAATAAGGTTCAAATGGATAGCATTGATTTGGTAGCATATAGCACCAATCTGCGGATTGCTGAAAACCAATTGACACGAACACAAGAATTATATGACAAAGGTCTTAAGTCCCTGACCGAGCTCCAAGAGAAGGAATTGAAGGTGCAAGAGGCCAATGCCAAGGTGACTGTTCAACGTAATAAACTTGTCAATCAGCGAAATGAGTTGTTGAACTTAGACCTGGAAATGTCAACCGTAGAGCGGGAATACAGGGATAAGCTGGCAAAGGCACAGTCAGACACCCAATCGGCCTTATCTGCCAAACTGGGCACAATGGCAGAGGTTTCCAAATTGCGGAATCAACTTAGTAATTATGGTCAAAGGGCCAGTTTGTATTATGTCACTGCCCCACAATCCGGTTATATCACCAAGGCGGTGAAGAAGGGAATCGGAGAACTTATCAAAGAAGGAGCAGACATTGTATCCATTATGCCTCAGGACTATGATTTGGCTGTAGAGGTTTATGTAAGACCTCAGGATTTGCCGCTTATCAAACAAGACAATAAAGTAAGTTTGCGTTTTGATGGTTGGCCAGCTATAGTCATCAGTGGATGGCCAGAAGCTTCCACTGGTGTATTTACAGGAAAAGTAGTGGCCATTGACAGGTTCATCAGTTCAAATGGTTATTATAGACTATTAGTCAGCCCAGACCAAGAGGATAGGCCTTGGCCAGAAAAATTAAGCATGGGAACTGGCGTAAGAACCTTTTTATTGCTGAACAATGTACCGATCTGGTATGAATTGTGGAGGCAGCTTAATGGCTTCCCTGCGGATTATTATACTGAGGAAAAGACAAATCCTAAACCATTGAAACTAAAGGCACCACTGAAATCAGTTAAATAATTTCCTTAATGCGCACAAAAGTATCGATATATTATCTTCTTTTTCTGCTCCTTGGCTGCCCTATTTTCAGTGAGGCCCAGTCATTGGATACTTTGGATTATGAAGTCTTTATACAAAAGGTCATCACACACCATCCGCTCTCACAAAAGGCCAAGTTAAATGACCTGAGGGCTGAAGCGAGTATTAGAGCGGCAAGAGGAAATTTCGACCCAGTATTGGAGTCCAGTTTTGATGAGAAGCTTTATTCGGATAAGACGTATTACAGAAAATCTGCTTCGAGTTTGAGGATTCCGACTGTTGCCGGGCTTGATTTAATTGCCGGTTATGAAAAGAACTCAGGTACCTATTTGAACCCAGAGAACCAAACGGGGACAAATGGTCTTTGGAATGCTGGAATTGAGCTTAATGTCCTTCAAGGACTCTTGATGGATGAGGGAAGGACAGCTTTGCGACAAGGAAAGGCCTATGCAGCCATTGCAGAGCAGCAAAAGACCCTTCAGACCAATGACCTTTATTTCAGTGCTACTGAAGCATATCTTTATTGGGCCAATAGCCATGAGGCTTTGGCTATTGTGAATGAAAGTATCACATTGGCAGAAAATTACTTTCAGAATACCAAAACTTCATTCTTTAATGGTGAAAAGACGGCTATCGATACTGTGGAGGCTTATATCATGTGGCAAGACCGTAAAAACCTCCTTCAATCCGTCAAGTCAAGCTATACTGCCACGCAGAAAAACCTCGAAAATTACCTATGGGATGAGGAAGGCTGGTATGCTTTGGACCAAAAGGTGCCGGATAGCCTAATGGTCATTACAGGACAGGGAGAGACGGGGGATTTTTCATTGGACTCCCTGGATGCCCATCCCGTGTTACAGGAAGCCAGATCCAAAGTGACCTTGATGGAGGCTGAGAGAAGGATGAAGCAGGAAAAGTTGCTGCCAAAATTGAAGTTAAAATATATGCCATTGTTAAGCCCTGATGGAGAGGGCTTGCCTGGATATAACAATAATGATTATAAATGGGGCTTTTCTTTTAGCTTTCCTCTATTATTGAGAGGGGAAAGGGGAAATCTACAATTGGGCAAGGTAAAAGTCATGGAAAAGCAGTTGGAACTGGAAAATAAAACCATAGAACTACAAAATAAGGTCCTTAACAGCCTAGAACAAATAGACTTTCTAATGACCCAAGAGTCCATACAATTACAAAATGTAGATGGTTATGAGAAATTGCTATGGGCAGAAAATGAAAAGTTCAAGATGGGGGAAAGTTCTGTTTTTCTTCTCAATAAAAGGCAGGAGAAATACCTGGAAGGTCAATTGAAACTGATTGACCTGATCACAAAACGTCAGTTGGAACAATTGAAGTTCAGGTATTATACCAATACTTTGCTGGCTCCAGATGAATAGCTGCAAATCTTGTCAGTCTGTAATCGTCTTTTTAGAGGAGATTTCAGAGGGGAGGTAGCCAAATTCCTCCTTGAACAATTTTCGGAAATATTTGGGATTGTTAAAACCTATTTCATATGCGGCCTGAGCTACACCGAGGTTTTCTTCTTTGATCAGATAAGCCGCCCGTTTGATTTTTACGCTACGCACATATTGATTGATGTTTTTGCCTGTCAAGGCCTTTAATTTGCGGAAAAGAGAAGTCCTGCTCATGCCCATGAGTTGGGAAAGGGTATCCACGTCGGTCTGTTGTTCGGCCAGTTGTTCTAGGATGTGGCTTTCTAGCCGCTTAAGAAAAGCCTTTTCTTTGGAAATGGCCGTTTTTTGTCCTTCATTCAGTTGATGTTCGTCGGCCAGTTCTCCCAAATAGTATTCCCTCAATCTGATTTTTGCATCCAGGAGGTTTTTGATTCTTGAGAGTAGGATTTGACCATTAAATGGTTTGGTAAGGTACTCGTCCGCTCCTTCACCAAATCCACTGGTGATACTCTCCACATTGTCTTTGGCAGAAAGCAAAATGACGGGAATATGTGTAGTGGCTTTTTCCCTTTTTAGTTCGCCGCATAGATCAATACCATTTCTGACAGGCATCATAATGTCAGAAATAATGATGTCGGGAATATATTGGAGGGCCTTTTCCATTCCTTCTTGTCCATCCCCGGCATGAAGCAGGTCATAGTTGTCTCCCAGCAATTGATCCAAATAAGATAAGATCTGAGGATTATCATCTATAAGCAGAACCACTTTTTTTTCTTCTTTAAGGTCCAAGTTGGGTTTAGGGATGGTGATTTCTTGATGGTCCAAACGAGGTGACCACATAGTACTGCTGTTCAGCTTGGCATCTTCTATTGCTTCAGTATCGGTTTCCAGTTTTTGAAGGGGCAATGTGACAGAGAAAATGCAGCCCATACCTGCTTGGCTTACCAGTGAAATGTGTCCCTGATGATCTTCCACTAATCGTTTGGTCAAGGCCAATCCAATGCCTGTTCCCTGTGAGGGGTTAGTGGAGCCGCTTTGATAATACCAGTTAAATATCCTGTCCTGGTTTTCTAAAGGAATGCCAGGCCCATTATCGCTGACAGTAATTTCATATTGGTCTGCATGTGTTTTCAGACTAAGGCTTACCTTATCACCGGGACGGCAGTATTTTAGGGCATTGGATAGTAGGTTGTTGACGATGATATGCAACTTTTCCAGGTCAATGGCTGCCACAAAGTCCTCTTGAGGAAACTTGGTTTCAAGTGTTATTTTTCGGTGTTGGGCCAAGGGCTGGTATTCTTCTGCCCATTGCTGTATAGGGCTGAGGATATAGTGGTTCTTTAGTTCAAGTTTGTTGATATCCAGTTCAGATTTTCTGAATTCCAACAACTTATTGATCATTTCCAACAGGTATTGGGCATTTTTTTGGACAAGCAACAGTCTCTTTCTTTGGGGAGTATTTTTAAGCTCTAGAAGCATGTCCTCGATAGGTGCCATGATCAGGGTGAGGGGTGTTTTCAGCTCATGGGAAAAACCGGTAAAGAACCTGGCTCGTTCTTCATTGAGTTCATGTTCTAGGCTGCGTTGTTTCTTTTCAAATAGTAGTGAGTTTTTCAACTTCAACCGATCGGCATAATATTTCATGCCACCGATAACCATTGCCGCCAAGATTGTTATGTATATCAAATAAGCCGGCCAGGTTTTCCAAAATGGAGGGGCAATGGCAATCATCATCTGGTTTTCGGCAAAATGATTGGAATTGCTATGGGCACGGACTTTCAATACATAATCTCCAGGAGGAATATTACTCAGGTTGGCCGTGCCTATATGACTGGTTTCTATCCATTGGTCATGAAAAGGTTCCAACTTATAAGCATAGCTGATATCATTACCATGGGGGAATTTTAGGGCCACAAAATCCAATGAAACCAAGGATTGGTCATGGCTAAGATTTAACTGATGTAAATAGGGAATATCCTGTGATAGGTGGATTTTTTCATCCGCACTCCCAATATTTACTTCATTATTCATCAAGCGCAGTTCAGTGAATATTAAGGGATAATTATCAGTTTGTTGTTGTAGCGCAGCAGGAGAGAATACATTGATGCCCTTGTTTCCCCCAAAATAGATCAATCCGGTATCACTGGTTAGGGCAGCTCCGATATTGAATTCACTTTGCTGTATGTTGTTAAATGCATTCAAGTTACCGACTTCATTGGTGTTTGGATCAAAAAAGCTGATTCCTCGAAAAGTTCCCAACCAAATTTTACCATCTTTGCCTCGGGTAATGCTATTGATTGTATTATTGCTCAGTCCATGGTCTTGTGTAAATACTGCCACGGTTTTATTATTGGGATCTAAGCGGATCAAGCCTTCGTATCTACTGCCAGCCAGAATATCACCATTGTCTAATCGCTGTATGCTAAAGATGATATTGCCCGGAAAGCCATAGACCGTGGACTCATTGAACTGTTCTTGTTCACCTGTTAGGTAGTTGTATCGGATGATTCCATTTCCAAAAGTAGCCAGCCAGAGATTTCCCAGGTCATCTTCTGTGATATCTCGGATGTCGATTTTGCCAAGCTGCCTTACATAGTCAAAATCATCTATAGGTGGATGATAGCGATAAAGTCCACCACGATTGGTGCCGACCCAAATTTGGCCTTTCTTTCCCTCAAAAATCACCCTGACATCATTGCCATTTTCTTGGGATCCTTGTAGGTATTGCTTGAATTCTCCATGGCGATGTACCAATCGATTAAGCCCACCCTGGTAGGTCCCTGCCCAGACCCTCCCTTTACTATCTTCCAAAATAGACAAGATATAATTATTAGAAAGGCTTGATGCATTGGTGTCATGGTGTTCGTAATGCGATATTTGACCGGTTTTTGGTATATAATGGTCCAGTCCACCTCCATCAGTACCTATCCAGATACTGCCATTTTTGCCAGATGCCAGCGAACCAATTCTATTATGGGAGATGGTTTCACTCACCGATAAATTTCGCTGTATCAATTGTATGGGGTCCCCATTGGGGTTGACCACGTTGATGCCGGTACTGGTTCCGATCCACATATTTCCATCTCTGGCCAGCTTTAGGGAGGCTACGGTTCTGTTATATACACTCGCTCCATCATTTCTGGGAAGAAACCACTGTATGGCCAGTTGATTTTCATTCAATAATTTGTTGGGGTCAATGATGTTCAGCCCACCATTTCGAGTGCCGACCCACATTTGGCCCTTATTGTCTTTTTCGAAACACAAGACATTTTCATCAGAAAGCCCATTTTGGGGAGATGCGGCAGTCTGTACGTTAAGCGTGTCACCTTGATGGGTGATCACTTGGATTCCTCGATTACCTCCAATCCATAAATTGCCCAGATCATCTGTGAATAGGCTGTTAATATTAGCAGCGATTTTACTTGAATTGATCCGCTGAAGGCTTTTTGTCTTATAGTTGATTTTGTTGAGGCCATTGTCAAACGTGCCTACCCATAAAATAGAATCTCCCTGAAATGCCAAAGCGTTTACCTGATTGGAAGAGAGGGAATTTTTATCCTCAGGTTCATGGAAAAAAGAATATAGCACTTTTTTCTGATCAATGATTTGCAGACCTCCCCAATAGATTCCTACGGCCGTATTCCCATCAGGAGTATTAATGGTACAGTTTACATTATTTTCAATTAACCCAAAATTTTTTCCCTTAAGTTCAAAAAGATCAGCTTTGGGATCATAAATGCTAAGACCAGCACCTGTGGAGAGGAGTAGTTGGTTGTTTTGGTTCAGCTGTATTTGTTGGATATAATTGTCTGCCGGCCCCTTCTTGGGAATGCGATTTCGTTTACGATAGACGGTGAACTTTTGGCCGTCATATCGATTCAATCCCTCCAAGGTGGCAATCCAAATAAAGCCTAATGAATCCTGCTCAATACTGTTGATGTAATTATGGGAGAGTCCTGAGGCGACATCTAACAGGTAAAAGGTGAGCTGATTTTGGTCCTCAAAAATAGATTCTTTTTGGTCTTCTTGGGCAAAACTGACAGCAATGAAACTAAAGATAAATAGGGCTATTAGGGAAATCTTCATCTGTGTACAATCACGACATTAGAACTCAAAAATGCCAATAAAATCGCAAATAAACATCATTTGGCCATTTTGTCCCCCCTAGTTTGCTGATTTGTCCCCCTTCTCATTGTGGCACAATTCCGAAAATTGCTTTTGTATTCGATGAAGTAAGGGAAGCTTGCTGGACATCGAAACAAAGATCAGTAATTATTAACAATTAACCTCAAAAGAACATGCCAACAAAATTACAAGCCAAGGCTTGGCTTTATTGCATGTCATTAGTTTTGCTAATGCTGTGTGCCGTGCCTAATGTTTTTGGTCAGCAACAAATAAATGGCCAAGTATTCGATGAAAATGGTTTGGGACTCCCTGGTGCGTCAGTACTAGTTTTGGGAACTTCCAATGGTACCGTTACTGATTTGGATGGTAATTTTAAATTGTCCGTTTCAGCTGAAAATCCTGTATTGAAAATCTCCTTTATAGGATATGAATCTCAAGAAATCTCCTTGGACGGAAGAAGTACGGTTCAGGTAACCCTGCAGCCAGACATGCAATCACTCAATGAAGTAGTGGTGGTAGGTTATGGTGAACAGAAGAAGGCTACTTTGACAGGATCCGTTTCCCAGGTGGAAGGTAGGGATTTACAGAACAGTCCCCAGCCAAATGTTTCCAATTCATTGGCTGGTAGATTTTCCGGTATAATAGCCAATAACCGGGGCGGTGAGCCGGGATATGATGGCTCCAGTTTTAATATCCGTGGTTTGGCAACTACTGGTAATAATGATGTGTTGGTGGTGATCGATGGTGTGCCGGGTCAGATTGGAGGCTTGGAGCGTTTGAACCCAAATGATATAGAGAGTGTGTCTGTATTGAAAGATGCCTCTGCTGCTATTTATGGTTCAAGGGCTGCCAATGGGGTGATCTTGGTAACTACCAAAAGAGGCCAAGAGGGTAAGCCTGTTATTTCTTATAGCTTTAACCAAGGTTTCTCTTCCCCGACCAGATTGCCTGAAATGGCTGATGCCGTGACTTATGGGCAGATAAGGAATGAAATTGCCTATTATAATAACCCCGATGGAGGGCTTAACCAAATTTATTCTGAGGAGCAATTGGCACTTTTTGGGAATGGCTCGGATCCATTGAACTACCCCAATACAGACTGGGCAGCTGCCGCCTTGAACAATGTAGCTTTACAAAATCAACACAATTTAAGTGTTCGTGGAGGATCAGAATCAGTGAATTATTTTGTTTCGCTGGGTAAAACCGGCCAAGATGGTCTCTACAAAGACGGTGCAACGCGATATGATCAATATAGCTTTAGGACCAATCTGGATGCTGACATAACTGATAGACTTACAGTAGGTCTTTCCTTAGCGGGTAGAAAAGAAGATCGTCAATTCCCCACTTCAAGTGCAGGATCGATTTTTAGATCTATTTATCGTGCTTATCCTACCGTATCAGCCGTTTATCCAAATGGGCTGCCTTCTTCCGGTATTGAGAACAGTAACCCTGTGATGATGGCGACGGAAGCTGGAGGTTTGACACAAAACCCGAAATATGTATTCAATGGAATTTTGAGAGGTAGTTATGATTTGCCTTTCCTTGAAGGATTGTCAGTGGATGGCTTCTTCTCAGTAGATGAAAGCTCCAATAGAAATAGGACATTTAGTACGCCTTACACGCTTTATAACTATGACTCAGGGACAGATGCTTACAATCCAGTAGTAGTAGGAGGAGGCCCTGATCAGCAGGCAACACTTTCTGAAGAACATTATACCCAGTCCATGATGGTTTCCAATATTAAGTTGAACTTCAAGCATTATTTCGGAGATCATTTTGTGGATGCATTTGTGGGCTATGAACAAAGTGAAAACAGAACCCATACCATGGGGGCTTCCCGATTGCACTTCCCAACATCAGAAACACCTGAATTGTCTCAAGGTGGAGCCGCAGCATCCGATTATGATAACTGGGGTAGCAGTTATAACTATACCCGAAAAAGTTATATTAGCCGCTTAGCTTATAATTTTCAGGAAAAGTACCTTGCCGAAGTACAAATGAGGGTGGATGGCTCTTCTAATTTTCCCTCTGGTGAGCGATATGGTTTTTTTCCTTCCGTGTCAGCAGGTTATAGGATTTCGGAAGAAAATTGGTTCCGTAATAATGTGGGATTCTTTGATGATCTTAAAATCAGGGCATCCTATGGTAAGCTAGGGAATGATAATGTGGGACAGTTCCAATATTATGATAACTACTCCTTCAATAATCGCTATGTGATCGGTGATGAAGTAGTAACTGGAATTGATTTGACTAGATTGGGCAATCCTAATATTACCTGGGAGGTAGCCACCAAAACCGATATTGGCTTCAATGCTGTGTGGTTACAAAACTTCACCACTGAATTTATTTATTTCCAACAGGATAGAAGTAAAATCTTGACCACGAGAAATGCATCTATTCCAGGTACTTCAGGTATCGTAAACCCTTATGATGGAGAAACCCTAGTGCCCGCTGAAAATATTGGTGAGGTAAAAAGCCAAGGGGTGGAGGCTACATTAGGATATGAGAATAATAAAAGAGCCTTCACTTATGGTGTGTCTGGAAACTTTACCTATGCTAAAAATGAATTGTTGTTTATCGATGAAGCAGCTGGTGTATTGGATTACCAGCGTCAGACAGGTCGTCCGATGAATACTTATTTATTATACAATGCCATCGGTATTTTTAGAACCCAAGAGGATTTGGACAACTATCCTCATGTCCCAGGAGCACAGCTTGGGGACTTGATCTATGAAGATTACGATGGCGATGGGGAAATCACCGCAGATGATATGACCCGTTCTAAATACGGAAATATTCCTCAAATTACCTTTGGTATGACCTTGCATGCGGAGTATAAGAATTTTGATTTCTCTGCAGTCATCTCGGGACAAAGTCAGGTAAACCAGTATGTGCTGCCAGAGTCAGGTACTGTAGGTAATTTCTATAGCAGCTGGGCAGATAACCGTTGGAGCCCTACCAATACCGAAGGGAGTTTTCCAAGAGTAAGTGAAAGGTCTTCCTCTGCTGTAAGTGGAGGACTTTACCGAAATAATTTCTGGTTGAATGATGCCACTTTTGCCAGGTTGAAAAATATACAGATCGGCTATAATCTTCCTCAAAGCTTCCTGGATAAGTACTCTCTTGGTAGCCTTAGGGTATATGCCAATGCCTTTAACTTGTTGACCATTACCGGTGTGAAAGACTATGATCCAGAAGGGTCTAGTGAAAGTGGACAATTCTATCCACAGCAAAAAATCATTAACCTGGGTGTAAATATTCAATTTTAATTCCGATCGACATGAAAAGTAACTATATCATCAAACCATTTATGGTCATTGCACTGATCGGGTCCTTACTGGTCGGTTGTAAAGAAGACTTTCTGGACATTGTTCCTACAGACAGGGTCTCCGACGCCTCCATTCTTTCTGATTCTACATTATTTGAAGCATATGTCATTAACCGTTATTTGGGTGCCAGGCTAACCAACAAAGAGGGGGATGCTTATCAGCCAGGTTTCGGACGTGGTTTTGAATATGCACTTTGGAGTTCATTGACTGATGAGTCCATTTATAATAATGACGATAATACCTGGTTCATTCAGCAAGGTCAGCTCTCTCCTGAAAATACGGGGATC
The DNA here is from genome assembly GCF_020463795.1 of Echinicola marina. Classification (NCBI taxonomy): domain Bacteria; kingdom Pseudomonadati; phylum Bacteroidota; class Cytophagia; order Cytophagales; family Cyclobacteriaceae; genus Echinicola; species Echinicola marina. Next base: position 3,241,118 of record NZ_CP080025.1, read on the forward strand.
GCTGGTACATTTTGGGGGCGCTCTTATCGTAGTATTAGGGAATGTAACTATGCCTTGACCAACATCAATGAATTGGATATGAGTCAAACGGGTAAAGATCGATTGATTGCAGAATTGAAGTTTATTCGTGCTTTCAGGTATCATGACCTTATCCGTAATTACGGAGATGTAGTGATGATGGGTGATCGCGTTCCAGAATTAGGCGAAGATTTTACCGACCCATCTTTTTATGATAGAGTGGATAAGCAGGCCGCAATTGATTATGTAGTGGAAGAACTGGATGAAGCAGCAGCAGGTTTGCCATTAGTAAATGATGGAACTTGGCAGGAAGGAAGGGCCACCAGAGGAGCAGCTTTAGCATTGAAGGCGAGGTTGCTATTGTATGCTGCTAGCCCATTATACACAGATGGAAGTAATGATATCCAAAAGTGGCAAGCAGCTGCAAATGCAGCAAAAGCAGTAATGGATTTGCAGCAGTATAGCCTTTACCAAGGTGGTTACAGTCAGCTGTTCCTGACTCCAAACAGTAATGAAGAAATCATTTTTGCCCGCTATTATAATATCAATGCCCGTCACACGGCACTTGAGATTGCCAATGGGCCTAATGGTTATGATGGTTGGGGAGGTAATGTGCCTTTGCAGAACTTGGTGGATGATTATGAGATGATGGATGGAACATCCTTCAGTTGGGACAATGAAGCGCAAGCGAGTGCCCCTTATGAAAATAGAGATCCTAGGTTTTATGAGACCATTTTATATAATGGTGCAGATTATCGCGATCGACAAGTGGAAACTTTCCTTCCTGGAGGAAGAGACAGCCAAGACGGGCCTTCCAACTGGAACACTACCAAAAGTGGTTACTACCTAAGGAAGTTCATCAATGAGGAACTTCCTATCAGAAACCCATGGGAAGTGGCCGGTACCCAAAACTGGATTTATTTCAGGTATGCGGAAATTTTATTGAACTATGCAGAAGCCCAAAATGAGGCTGTTGGTCCAGATGCCAGTGTCTATGAAGCTATCAATGCAGTTAGAAACCGGCCTGGCGTGGAAATGCCAGCTTTGCCACTAGGTTTGAGCCAGGATGAGATGAGAGAGCGAATCCGTCATGAGCGAAGAATTGAATTGGCATTTGAGGAACACCGCTTCTATGATGTGCGCAGATGGAGGATTGCTGATGAGGTGGAGAATGAGCCTGCTTATGGTATCAACATCACCAAAGCAGCGGACGGTACGTTTAGCTATGAGCGTAAGGTAGCCTTGGAAGGCAAAAGTTTTATGGATAGACATTATTGGTTGCCAATTCCTCGATCAGAGATATTAGCTTCCGATAACCAACTAGATCAAAACCCTGGTTACAATTAATATATTGGGAAAGGGAAACCTCATTGGTTTCTCTTTTTCTTATTTTAAAGGGAGAGGAATTTTATGAAGAAGAGAAATAAGCATTGGCAAATTTATGCTTGGCTAATAGGATTGGGCATGATTGTCTTTTCTTGCAATTCAGAAGGAAGAGAAAAGCAGGCAGATCCTGAAAAACCGGTGGTCCTCAAAATCAATGCAAATACGTCAATTACTTATCAGACAATTGAACACTTTGGTGCGTCAGATGCCTGGTCTTGTCAGTTTGTGGGGCTATGGCCAGAAGAGAAGAAAAGGGCAATAGCCGAATTATTATTTAGCCAACAAAATGATGAAACAGGACAGCCCAAAGGCATTGGCCTGTCTTTGTGGCGTTTCAATATTGGTGCAGGAAGTGCAGAGCAAGGTGAGCAAAGTGGAATTGGAGATGAATGGCGCAGGGCACAATCCTTTCTCAACAGTGATGGAACCTATGATTGGGATAAGCAGGCAGGACAGGTTTGGTTTGCGCGGGCTGCTCAGGAATTCGGCGTAGAGCATTTACTGGTATTCCCCAATAGTCCACCTGTCCATATGACCCGTACCGGAAAAGCTTATGCGGAAAATGGTCAATCCAATTTGGACTTTGAACATTATGATGATTTTGGTGAATATTTGGCCAATGTGGTCAAAGGTCTGGAGGACAAGGGATTGAAAGTAGATTATGTAAGTCCGGTCAATGAACCACAATGGGACTGGTCTGACGGCGGTCAGGAGGGAACGCCATTTTGGAACAATGAGATAGCAGGAATTGCCAAAGCACTGAATACGGCCTTGGAAGCGAAAAATTTGGAAACCAAGATGGATATAGCAGAAGCCGGGAAAATCAATTATTTGTACGAGCAGGCAGACAAAGAAGGACGAGGAGAACAAATACATGATTTTTTTGACACTTCTTCCAAGAATTATATAGGCGATTTAAACCATATGGGCAATGCCATTTCTGGACATAGTTATTTTACTACGTCTCCTTATGAGGCAGCTGTACAACAAAGAGGGCAGGTAAAGGCAGCATTGGAAGGAGTAGAGAGCAGGAATTATTGGATGAGTGAATATTGCATCTTGGGGGACAATGCTGGGGAAATTAATGGTTCTGGTAGGGATTTGGGCATTGATCCTGCCTTGTACATGGCCCGGGTGATCCATAATGACCTTACCGTAGCCAATGCAAGCGCTTGGCATTGGTGGTTGGGCGTTTCTCCCTATGATTATAAAGATGGTTTGGTCTATATCGATTATCAGAAGGAGGATGGCAATTATTATGAAAGCAAAATGCTCTGGACGCTGGGGAATTACAGCTATTTTATCAGGCCAGGTTATAGGAGATTGGAGGTAACTATAGGAGGTATATCCAACCAATCCCGTGATTTGCTAGTATCCGCCTATCTGTCCCCAGAAGGAAGGGAATTGGTTTATGTGTTGATCAATTCTGCTAATAAGATGGTAGATGCAGAATTGTCAATTGATGGTGCAGCACTTGATGATCCTAAATTTTATATCACCAGTAAGGATATGGATTTGGCTCCTGCGGTCCTAGATCAGCAAGCAGGTAGTCTGTCTGTTCCTGCCAGGTCAATTATTACCGTTGTTACTAAACCCTAAAAACATAATAACCATGTTAAATAACCTAAAGCATAATATCTTTTTGTTAGGTTTAATTCTTTTTTTCAATGGTCAGTTTGTCTTTAGTCAAGAGCAAGGCAAGCTTCTGTTTAATGATCATTGGGAATTTGTTAAGGCCGACCATATTACTACATTGGAAGCACTTCAAGCAGCACCTGTAGATGAACTTTCATGGAAGTCCGTCAACTTGCCCCACGATTGGTCTGTAGAAGGGCCTTTTAGTAGCGAATGGGCCAGTGGCACGGGATTCTTGCCCGGAGGTATTGGCTGGTACAGGAAGAAATTTGATCTCAAAGCATTGGATGAAAACAGTGAATATGAACTTTATTTTGATGGGGTTTATAAAAACAGTGAGGTGTGGATCAATGGTCATTATCTAGGTAAAAGGCCTAATGGATTTATTGCTTTCTTCTATGAAATAGGAGAATATCTTCAACCCACCGAGAATGAGATCATAGTCAAAGTAGATCACCGGGAATATGCAGATTCAAGGTATTATACTGGTTCGGGAATTTATAGAAATGTCTATCTGATTACCAAATCACCTATTCACTTCAAAACTTGGGGCGTGTTTTTCAGTACGCCTGAGGTGAGCAGTGAGAAGGCCATGGTAAAGGTTCAGGTGGATATTAAAAGTAGCCATGAGAAAACTACTGCTGTACAAATAAAGGCCCGCTTATTGGATGCATCCAATGAGGTAGCTGCTACAGAATTTGGTTCATTTGTTCCTGCGGGAGATGAAAACCATGAAGCATTATACATGGCCGTTGATCGACCAAAACTATGGTCTCCTGATGATCCAAATTTATATAAACTGGAAGTGAGTCTTTGGGCTGATGGTCAGCTACTCGATAAATATGTGGACCAAGTTGGATTCAGAAGTATTCGTTTTGATGCTGATGAAGGCTTTTTCCTCAATGGTGAGAATATGTTGATCAAAGGAGTATGTATCCACCATGATGCAGGTACATTTGGTGCGGCAGTGCCAAAGGCTGTTTGGGCAAAGCGCTTGGAAACGTTAAAGGACTTAGGCTGTAATGCGATCAGAATGAGTCATTACCCTCATCAGGATTATATTTATGAGTTATGTGATGAAATGGGCTTCATGGTACAGGATGAGGCTTTTGACGAGTGGGAAAGGGGCAAGAACAAATGGATAGAAGGCTGGAATGTGGGGACGCCCGGCAATGACGGTTCGTATGATGCCTTTGCTGAATGGGGACATCGAGACGTTCAGGACATGGTTTTAAGATCGAGAAATCATCCATCTATTATCATGTGGAGTGTTGGTAATGAAATTGATTATCCAAATGACCCTTATAGCCACCCTGTTTTGGATGAAGGCAGGAACCCTCAGATTTACGGTAAAGGGTATCAAAAAGATAATCCACCGGCTTCTCAGTTGGGACCTTTGGCAGAAGGATTGGTGGCAGCAGTAAAGGCTGTAGACACTACCAGACCGGTCACCGCTGCATTGGCTGGAGTGACCATGTCCAACCATACCAGTTATCCGGAGGCGTTGGATATTGTTGGTTATAACTATCAAGAGTACCGCTATCAAGAAGATCATGAAGCCTATCCAGATCGCGTGATTTATGGCAGTGAAAATGGGGATGCCCTATCGGCTTGGCAGGCCGTGACGGAGAATAAGCATATTGCGTCCCAGTTTTTATGGACTGCATTTGACTTTTTAGGTGAAGCTAGGCCTTGGCCGGTAAGGAGTAGCGGGGCTGGAATCATTGATATGGCAGGTTATCCTAAGCCTGACTTTTATTTCAGAAAGAGTTTATGGAATGCAGCGCCCATGGTTTATTTGGGTGTTACAGATAAGGAGGAAAATGTACACAGACGGAGAAGAATTCAGGATAGCTGGACTGGAGAAGAGGGAGAAGAAAAATGGGTAGCTGTCTATGCCAATGTTGATGAAGTTGAATTGTGGCTGAATGGTGAATCCCTCGGGAGAAAAGCTATAGAATATTCCTCGGAGGGAATGCCAGGATGGCCAGTTATATTTGAGAAGGGAACCTTGAAGGCGGTGGGTTTTAATAATGGAGAAGAGGTAGCTGCTTATGAAATCAATAGTCCCGGAAAGGCAGATCATTTGGAGGTTAGTATGGATGAGGGAGAAAGTGGTATTGTATTGATGGATATTGAGCTTCAGGATAAAGAGGGGAACAGGGTGCTTTCCGATGACAGAGATATTCAATTTGAATTTGATGGATCAGCGAAGTTGTTAGGACTGGAAAGTGGTGATTTGAGCAGTCATGAGGATTACCGTGCTGATCACCGTAAAACCTATCAGGGTAGACTGAGGGCCTATATTCAGAAGGATGCTGCTTCGAAAGTCAAAATCAGTACCAAGGGGCTGCAGACCATAAAATTGAAAATGGAGTAATGATAAGAATGGGTTTATTTTGATGAAAAGCTGTCTGAAACCAGACAGCTTTTCTTATAATTACAGTTAGTCGACAGAAAGTCTAAACAATAGGTTGCTAACTTGAAGCATCCAATAAGTATCTACTCCTATCTAGCCACTTTAATAATCAACTTCCATTACCTTACAATATTTTAGTGATGATGGCTTTCCGAAATGGTTTTTATTTGCAATAATCTTAACTTGGGACTAGCTATTTTAATAAGGGCCAATAACCTCACTTTCGGAAAAAATGGACAAAGACGATCAAGCCAAGGTTTCACTTGTTGGACCTGAAGAGATTATAGGAGGGACTATTACTACTCCCCAAAGCTATGCTGCTGGTATTTCTGCAGTAAAGGTCGCCTTGGAACATGCCATGAAGGAAATGGGACTCAAAAGATCCATTGCTACCCTGACCAAACTGAACCAAAAGGAGGGGATTGATTGTCCTGGCTGTGCTTGGCCAGATCCAGAAAAACGATCTTCCTTGGGCGAATTTTGTGAGAATGGAGTGAAGGCCATTGCGGAGGAAGCTACTGCGCATACAGTGGATCCTGATTTTTTTAAGCAATATTCCATCAGTGAAATTTCTAAATGGACGGATTATAAAATTGGAAAAAGTGGGCGAATTACTGAACCCATGGTGCTCAGGGCTGGTAGTCAGCATTATGAACCAATATCCTGGGAAGCTGCTTTTGAAATGATTGCAAAGCAGTTACATTCTTTGGATCATCCTAATGAAGCAGTTTTTTATACCTCTGGTAGATCAAGCAATGAAGCTGCTTTTTTATATGGCCTGTTTGCAAGGACATTTGGGACCAATAATATGCCTGATTGTTCCAATATGTGCCATGAATCCAGCGGGGTGGCACTCACCGAGACACTTGGTATAGGAAAGGGATCAGCGAGCTTAGAGGACCTTTATGAAGCGGAACTGGTTATGGTCATAGGCCAAAATCCAGGAACTAACCATCCAAGAATGCTTTCTGCCTTGGAGAAATGTAAAGAAAATGGTGGAAAGGTCATTACAGTGAATCCATTAGAGGAGGCAGGTTTGGTCAGGTTTAAAAACCCACAAGAAATCTCAGGCATTTTGGGTAAGGGTACAGCTATTACAGACCTTTTTTTGCAGGTCAAAATCAATCAGGATGTTGCCTTAATCAATCTTTTGATCAAGAAATTGATTGATAAGGATGAAAAGGCAGGAGGGATAGTTGACCATGAATTTATCCAAAGAAATACCCAGGGTTTTGAAGAGCTAAAGCAAGATCTTGAAAAGTACAGCGAAGAAGAACTTTTAGCATTATGTGGGGTTCCTGAGGCAGAGGTGGAAAAAGCTGTTCAACTTTTGGTAGAGCGGAAAAAGATCGTGATTTGTTGGGCTATGGGGCTTACCCAACACAAAAATGGTGTAGACAATATTAAGGCCTGTGTGAATTTATTATTACTCAAGGGGAGTATTGGTAAAAAAGGGACAGGCACTTGTCCTGTAAGAGGGCATAGCAATGTGCAAGGAGATAGAACAGTAGGGATTACCCATCATGTTTCCAAAAAGCTCAATGAAGCATTTCGGCGGGTTTTTGGTTTTGATCCACCAGAAGAAGAAGGCTTAGATGTGGTGAAGTCTATCAAGGCCATGCATGAAGGAAAGGCCAAGGTTTTCATTGCCTTGGGGGGTAATTTCCTCTCTGCTGCTTCGGATACGATGTATACAGCAAAGGCCCTTCAAAATTGTGAGCTGACCGTTTCCATCAGTACAAAGCTCAACAGGACTCATGTGGTTACAGGTAAAACTTCTTTGATACTTCCAACTTTGGGAAGGACGGAATTGGATATTCGGGATGGAAATAAAAGGTTTGTGACCGTGGAAAATAGCATGGGAAGGGTGCATAGGTCTATGGGGAATTTGATACCCCATTCGGATCAACTCAAAAGTGAACCTGAAATCGTCTGTCAAATAGCCCAGGCCTATTTCCAATCCAACTCAAGTATTGACTGGGAAGCATTGGGCAAGGATTATGATTTGATCCGGACCAGAATTTCTCAGGTATTTGAGGGCTTTGAGCAATATTCTGAGCGGTCCAAAGGGGCGGGGTTTGATCTGCCGAATAATGCCAGAATGGGTGATTTTTCAATGCTACCAAATGGAAGGGCTCAGTTCAGTGTTTGTGAACTCCCTAATCATCAGTTGACCTCAGCTCGATTTTTGATGATGACCATCCGCTCTCATGACCAATTTAATACGACCATTTATGGATTGGATGATCGCTACAGAGGTGTTTTCAATGAAAGGAGGGTCTTGTTTATTAATCCTATGGATGCAAAGGAATTAGGCTTGAAAAAGAAGGATGTAGTCAATTTGGTGAGCAACTATGATGGTGTTGAAAGAATTGCCAAAAACTTTTTGATAGTTCCCTATAATATTCCCCAGGGTAATTTGGCTGCTTATTTTCCAGAAACCAATGTTTTGGTTCCAAATAATCACTATGCCGCTAAAAGCCAGACTCCTATAAGCAAATCTATTGAGGTGGACATTGTAAAGATTAGCTAGATGCTATCATTATTGTTCAGCAAGCATTTTGCTGCTTTTAGCGTGTAGAAATAGCAAGAGAGATAGGCAGGGTGTGTTTCCTGATAATATAGTCCTTTCTATCAAGAAATTTCGCCTTTTATGTAGGTTTGTACTTGAAATTTTAATTTTAGCCTTATATTATTTTTCAATTTGATAAAAAGTGTAGAGTAATTAACAATAACCCTATTGAAATGAATGATAATAAATCATCCAAGGGACTAAAAAAGTCCGACAGAAGAGATTTTTTGAAATCTTCCTTACTGGCATTGGGAGGAATAGCCATAGTGCCACGCCATGTACTTGGAGCGGGATATACAGCCCCTAGTGATATGATCAACCTTGGCGTAATAGGCCTTGGCAAGCAAGGGGGGATTCTTAGCAATGTATTTTCAGGTCAGAAAGGCGCCAGAATTATAGCTGGTGCTGATGTATGGAGTACCAAGAGAGAATGGTTCAAAGGCTTTGTTGCTGAAGCTTATGCCAAGCATGATGTAAAAGTGAAATCTCAGGATGTAATTACTTATAGCAATTATAAGGAATTGCTTGAAGATAAAAACATAGACGGTGTGATTATAGCTAGCCCAGATCATTGGCATGCATTAAATGCTATTGATTCTATGAAGGCGGGGAAGGATGTTTATTGTGAGAAGCCTCTTACCTTAAAAATAGAAGAGGGAATTAAGATGGTGAAAACTGCCAAGAGGACGAAGCGGGTGGTACAGACAGGAAGTATGCAGCGTTCATGGGAAAATTTTACCAAAGCCTGTGAATTGGTAAGAAACGGATATTTGGGAGAGATCAAGCAGGTATTGGTACAAGTAGGAGCCCCCTCCCGTCCATATGATTTGCAAAAAGAGCCATTGCCTGCTGAAGTGGATTGGGATCAGTGGTGTGGTCCAGCGCCGATTTTGGACTATCACCATTCTATCGCTCCCGCGGTAAATGAAACCTATCCTGATTGGAGGCTTTTTGATGAGACTGGCGGGGGGATATTAACAGATTGGGGGGCACATATGTTTGATATTGCGCAGTGGGGTTTAGGTATGGACCGTTCAGGGCCGGTGAAGTTTATCACTCCTGATGGAGTAAGCAATCCGCAGACAGGACTCAAAATGTACTATGAAAATGGTATAGAAATGGTCCACCAAGATTTTGGACGTGGGTTTGGAGTTCGATTTATAGGTACGGAAGGCAATATGGATATCAGTAGAAGCTATTTTGAACCATCAAATGCTGCCCTTAAGGATATAGAACTGAAAGCAGGTGATGTTCGTTTGGGTAATCCAGATGGTGACCACTACAAAAATTTTGTGGAATCAATCCGATCCAGAAACCAGCCACACTGTGACGTGGAAACGGGCCACCGTTCTGCCAGCATTGGGAATATTGCGAATATTGCTTATCGTCTAAATAGGTCCCTAGATTGGGATCCAGTAAAAGAGAAGTTTATTGGGGATAAGGAAGCAAATAAAATGATGGGTTATAAGTATAGAAAAATGGGCTGACAAGATTATTGGTGATGAATCGGGAAAGGTCTTGTCGTATAGTCAAGGCCTTTTTTTGTTCGTTGTTTTTGCTTGGGAACCTTCTTGTTTTATAACTTATGTCTTAAAAAAGAAATAGAAAGTGTTGTTGTTTTGTCGAAATTACAAATGATTTATTGATTAATTGCTAAAGATAACGTTTGCAATATTTGAAATGTGTAAATGTTTGGGTGAGGATAGATTTTTTTTCGATTTCGTGGGGTTATTTTTCTTAATTTCTATCTCTTTATACTATATGATGGCTGTATTGCCAAAATAAATTTGATATGGAACCCATCAAATCACCCGAAATAACCGATTCGACCCAAAGGAAGTATACAGAAAAGGAGTACCAAGAGATGCCAGATGAGCTGGTTTGGAAATCCTTTTGTAAGGGCAATGAATTTGCTTTTAATTATATCTATAAAAACTATGCTTCCGATATTTTTTCTTTTGGATACCAGTTCTGCGGAGATTCCCACCTCGTGGAAGATTGTATACAAAACGTTTTTATTTATCTAAGAAGGAAAAGAGAAAAGCTTGGTGAAGTCAAAAGTATCAAGTCCTACCTTTTTAGATGTATCCAATGTGAAATCATCAAAAGACTTAAAGAACGGGGGATGCTGGTAGATACTGACCAACTTCAATACAAAAAGGCTTTCAATATTACCTTGTCTCCCGAAACGATTATGATCGAATCCGAATCTCAGGAGCAGAAAAAGCGGATGATCAATTTAGCCCTTGATAAGCTCACCCTTAGACAGCGTCAGGCGCTTATTTTACTTTATGAAGAAGAGATGAGCTATAGCGAAATAGCTGAAGTAATGGGGTTTAATGAGGTGAAGTCAGCAAGAAAGCTGGTGTATAGGGCACTTGCAAGCTTAAAAGAAGTCATTAATCCATTTTAATGTCAACCATGGATAAGGGAAATAACATATTTAAATATAAAGATTATAAACTGGAGGACTTTCTGGCTGATGAATATTTCATTTTCTGGGTGAAGAACCCAAAAGGGAATAACAATCATTTTTGGGATAAATGGATAGCAGAAAATGGAGACAAAAGTGATATGGTGATGCAGGCCGCCTCCATTATTCGCTCCATGAGCTATGAGGATAAACCTTCTTTGTCTGATAAGGCTTATTTGGAGATTTTTGAGAATGTGTTGAAATCAGAACCCAGGCTAGATCAAAAGGACAAAAACAAGGAGCAAAACAATAGGTCTATTTGGAAGACTCTTTTTGGTTTGCAAAAAGTTGCTGCTGCTATTTTACTGATTTTTTGTGCGTGGGTGATCATCGATATTTATTTGGTGGAAGATAAAAAGATGCCTGTCCCTATAAAGTGGGAAGTACGCGAAAACCCTCCTGGGATAAAATCGACCATTAAGATGGGAGATGGCTCTATCGTTAACCTCAATGCCAACAGCAAGCTAAGTTTCATGGAGAAATTTTCAGATAGCCTTAGGATGGTGAAGTTGGAAGGAGAGGCATTTTTTGATGTAGAGAAAGAGGCTAGACCCTTTATTGTGGATTTGGGCGAAAGCCAAATAGAAGTCATGGGCACCACTTTTAATGTTAAAAACAATAAGGTAGGTAATGTATCCGTAGCACTGGTCAGTGGAAAGGTAAAAGTTAAGGACCAGTCAGGAAATCAGGTTATTCTACATCCTTCGGAAATGTTGGAAATCAATAATAGAGGCAAGCTTTCCATTGTCAGTTTTGATGCGAGGGAAATCACAGCTTGGAAGGATAAGATACTGATTTTCAAAAACAGCAATAAAACGGAGGTCATCCAAAGGATCAGTAATTGGTACGGAGTAGAGATCGAAGCCAATGAAGGAATTAAGGACAACTGGGCCTATTCGGGAGAATACCATAATGAGTCCCTGGAAAATGTTTTGGAAGGTATAAAACGAACTTTGAATATCAACTATAATATCAGCGGAAAGAAAGTGAAATTAACTAAAAATTAACCCTAAATAACCTATAGCCATGATAAAAAACAACTCAAGTTAACAAAGAAACAGATAGAATTCTGGGGAGAATTCCATCTGTCGTAACTCTTCCTGTCCTATGCTTTGGTCGGTTCAGACAGGATGCTTAAGCAGTTATTACTTAAACACTTTAAAACTATGGAAAAAAAAATACTGAGACAACTAATAATGATGTCCATGAGAGTTTTGTATGGCTTTCTTATACAGCTGATATTCTGTTCGGTCTTGTTGGCTAATACCAGCAATGCACAACGGAAAACCATTGAAGATGTCCGTGTGGAATTGGAGGTTCAAAACAAGAGCCTCCGGGCGGTTTTCAACGATATAGAGCAAAAAACAGATTTTAGATTTACTTTCGATGCCAATCATATCGACACTTCTTCCCGGTTGGGAGCTATTTCCCATTCAGGTACAGTTTATGATTTGCTGGTGACCTTATCACGTCAGACAGGCCTGAGCTTTACCCAGATCAATGATAATATTCATGTAAATGCCAATTCCCAAAATACAGCAGTAGCCATAGCCGAAGCAGAAGAAATCAAAGTTTCGGGGAAGGTAGTGGATGATACAGGAGCCGCTATGCCTGGAGTCACGGTAAAAGTGGAAAGCACCGGGCAAGGTACTGTAACTGATTTGGATGGCAAATACCAAATTGAAGTAGAAGGGGGAGATGTGCTGATTTTCTCATTCATTGGTTTTGTGACCCAAAGAAGGGAAGTAGGTAATCAATCCATCATTGATGTTGAAATGCAAGAGGATACGCAAGCCTTGGAAGAAGTCGTGGTAGTAGGATATGGTACCGTAAAGAAAAGTGATTTGACGGGATCAGTAGTTTCCCTGAGATCAGATGAACAAAATCAAGGTGTCAATACCTCGGTGGACCAATTATTAAAAGGAAAGGCTGCCGGTGTGAATGTGGTACAAAACAGTTCCGAACCTGGTGGTGGGATTTCCATCAGTATACGTGGTGCCAGCTCGGTAAATGCTGGAACAGGCCCGCTTTATGTCATAGATGGTTTGCCAATTGATAATAGTGCTATGACAACCGGTGGGGGCAGTAATTACCCAGATGTTCGCACACCCACCAATCCTTTGGCAGCAATCAATCCTAACGATATTGAATCCATTGAAATCTTGAAGGACGCTTCTGCTACCGCCATCTATGGTGCCCGCGGTGCCAATGGGGTGATCATGGTGACCACCAAAAAGGGCAAGTCAGGACAAATGAGAATCAATTACGATGGCTATGTAGGGGTGCAAAGTGTGGCGAGGAGGCTGGATGTATTGAACGCAGAACAATACCAAATGGTCATGAATGACCTTATCGCTGATGGTGGTGGAATAGCTGATCAGATGGTCGATGTGATAGAAGATGGTGGAACAGACTGGCAAGATGAACTTTTCCGCTCAAATGCTCCAGTAACCAATCAAAACCTGTCTTTTTCTGGAGGAAATGAAAAGACGAATTACTTTGCTGCATTGAACTATTTCAACCAGGAAGGTGTGGTAAAAAGCTCTGCTTTTGAGCGCTACAGTGCGCGCTTGAACTTGGAGACCAAATTTTCAGACCGCTTGACCTTGGGGATGAATTTAAATGCCTCATTCAGTGAAAATGATCAGGTCCCGGCACAGTCTTTTGGGGTGAACGAAAATAATGGTTCCCTTTATGCTGCTTACAATTTTGATCCGACATTAAGTATATACGGGGATGATGGGCGCTACAGGATCTCTCCTTTTATCTCTATTGATAATCCTCTGGCCATAGCCTATGGGAAAAATGCCATGATCGAACGTTATAGAAATATGGCGGTGGCTTATGCCGACTATAAAATCCTTCCGGAGTGGTCTGTTAAATTGAATTTGGGTACCGATGTGACCAATCAGCGAAGAGATGTTTATATAGACCGTTCGACAAAAGACGGTTTGGCCAATGGCGGTATAGCAACGATTTTGCAAGAACGTCAATCCAACTATTTGATAGAGTTAACGACTACTTATGACAAGACTTTCGATGATCACCACTTTACTGCAGTGGCAGGAGTGACCACGCAGAAATTTGCCAGTGCCAATACCACCAGTCATGGTAAAAGTTTTCCTTCTGATGCGACAGGAACTGATAATATAGGTCTAGGTGATCCTACCCAGTTCAATATCAATAGCTTCCGGGCAAATAACCGATTGCTTTCCTATCTGGGAAGGGTCAATTATACTTTGATGGATAAGTACCTGTTTACAGGAACCCTTCGGATAGATGGTTCATCTAGATTTGGCGAAAACAATAAATTTGGTTATTTCCCATCAGGTGCTTTTGCCTGGAAGGTAAATGAGGAGCCATTTATGCAGGATTTGGAAACCCTGAGCACTTTGAAATTCAGGGCCAGCTGGGGACAGACAGGAAACCAAGAAATTGGCAATTACCTTTCGATCAGTACATTTATACCTGGCCCTGATGCCGTTTTTAACGACCAAAAAGTATCTACCACCCAACCTGCCCGTATTCCTAACCCAGACTTGAAATGGGAAACTACCGAACAGTGGGACATAGGATTGGATTTTGGTCTGTTTAGGGATAGGGTTTTTGGTAGTCTGGATTATTTTAGGAAAAACACCTTTGATATGCTTCTTTATCTACCAATTCCTACTTCTACAGGATATACCAGGAGGATCACCAATATAGGGAGTGTGAAAAATTCAGGTATTGAAGCAGCGATTACTTCTGTCAACTTTGACGGGGAGTTCTCTTGGACCACAACACTTAATCTGGCTACTGTGAAAAATGAGGTGACCAGTCTTGGAGGGGTAGGACAGATCATTGGAGGAAGTGCTGGTTTTGCCAACCAAATTTGGATTATCAAGGAAGGTTTACCAATGAACTCGTTCTATGGTTACCAAATTGATGGTGTTTGGCAAGAAGGTGATGACTTTGATCAAACGACTGATAACGTTGCTCCAGGAGATTTGAAGTTCCGGGATGTAAATGGAGACCAAACTGTCAATGCGGACGATAGGGAAGTTTTAGGGAATTCCTTTCCGGATCTTACCTATTCTTTTGCCAATACTTTTGAATATAAAGGTTTCAGTTTATACGTTTTCTTTGAAGGGGTACATGGTATAAGCATGTTGAACAATAACCTGGTGGATACCTATTTCCCGATTAACTTTAGAAGAAACAAGTTTGCGAAACCTTATCTCAACAGATGGACACCAGAAAATCCTTCCACTGTATATCCATCCTTTGTTAATCCAACTGGTCAGGGGCAGAAAGAAGTCAATTCTTATACCATTCAAGATGCTTCATACCTGCGCTTGAACACCGTGACCCTAAATTATAATATACCTATGCAACAGAGCAATACCTTCCGTTCTGCACAGGTGTATGTAACGGGAACGAACCTATGGACCATCACTAATTATGATGGCGTGGATCCTGCTGTCAATCCAAACGGCAATGCCAATATCAGGATTGATTATAATGCTTATCCTACAGCAACTTCGTTTTTGTTAGGTGTAAAACTTGGATTTTAAACTTGAGGAGATATGAAAACTTTAAAAATATTAAAATATAAAGCTTTATTGCTCATGCTGATATTGTCATCGGCATGTTCTGATGTCCTGGATGAGGAAGTGTTTTCACAGTTATCTCCAGGAAACTTCTTGACCACACAAGAAGGCATCAAGGCGACCTTGGATGCCGCCTACGCAGAAGGCTATCTTAACGGCTATTCTCACCATAGTGTGCGTAATATAGAAGAGTGGTGCACGGACATCGAATGGGAAACAGGAGGTGGTGAAAACCGAACAGCAGTCCTAATGATTAATTTTACCTGGGATGCTTCTGTCGGCTGGATGTACGGTGATATGTGGCTGAAGCCTTATCGGGCTATCAGGAATGCAAATGTTGTCCTCGAAAATGTTGAGCTAGCAGAAATTGGTGATGATTTAAAGCGCACCTATGCTGCAGAAGCCAGGTTTATTAGGGCTTTGAGCTATTACTATTTGCATTCTTGGTTTGGCCCTGTACCCATTAGACAAAGCTCTGAGGATGAAATATATCTTCCAAGACCTTCTGAGGAGGAAATCCGTCAGTTTATCGAATCTGAATTACTGGCAGTAATTCCTGATTTGCCCGCTCCGGGTGAAGAGCAAGCTTATGGAAGGGCAACTAATGGAGGTGCCAGGGCGCTTTTGACCAAATTTTACCTCAATACTAAGCAATGGCAAAAGGCCGCTGATATGGCTGAAGATGTAATGGAAATGGGCGATTATGGATTGTATCCTGATTATGCGATGCTTTTCAGGGTACAAAATGAACAAAATCAAGAATTTATTCTTACTTATCCACAAATTCCCAATGGCCCAGGAAATAACTATATCAATGGAGCGTTTCCAGGTGGATTTGCCAGTGATCCTAAAACGGGCCTGACCTTTATTAACTCATGGAGGAATTGGGCTGCGCAGTACAGATTATACGATAGCTTTTATAATTCATTTGAGGAAGGAGATAAGAGGATGGACCTGATCATCGATAGTTATGTCAATGGACAAGGCAACACGGTTTCCTTATTGAACAATAATAATACCCGTTCTTTCAAGTACTGGCCTGATCCCAATGGTTTGGGAAATGAGCATGGTAATGATGTTCCTGGAGTACGTTATTCGGATATTTTACTGAGTAGAGCTGAGGCCCTTAATGAGCTCAATGGCCCCAACCAAGAATCCATTGATCTGATCAATATGGTCAGGGGCCGGGCAGATTTGGAAGATTTGGCGCTCAGTGATTTTACTTCTACTGAAGAATTAAGAACACATTTGCTCAATGAGCGGGCATGGGAGTTTTATACAGAAGGCAAAAGACGGGAAGACCAGATCAGGATGGGGACATTTGTTTCTTCTGCGATTGACCGCGGCATTACGAATGCGAAGCCTACCCATGTGCTTTTCCCTATTCCTCAAGCAGCATTAGATGCCAATGAAATGTTGGTACAGAATGATGGGTATTGATCAATGTAGAACTTGAATCCCCAACAAAGGGTAGAGGTGAAATGTCTCTACCCTTTGTTTTTTTAACCTTTCTGTCATTTTGAAGCTTATAGGATGTAGGGATTTGATAAATAAAGATAACCCTAGACATACCATTACCGTCTAATTTTATTTAATAATCTTTATGTAATATTGCCTAACAATAATCCAAGCAGTTGGTTTATACCTTCTGGTAGCGCTTAATTGGAATGTGTAAATGGACTTTTTGTGTTCCAAGAGAGTGGAATTAGTATTATTCGGCTGAGATCAAAGAGGTAAGTACCCTAACATTAAAATGCTTTGAAGAAAATATTATTAGTAGAAGACGATAGCCATGTGAGTGCTTTTATAAACAAGGGACTTTCCGAGTCTGGATATGAGGTGACTTTGGCAATGGATGGAAAAGTAGGCAGGGACTTGGCCTTGACAGGTGGTTTTGACCTGATTATTTTGGATATCATGTTGCCATCCATCAATGGGTTGGAGGTGTGCAAGGAAATCAGGACAAAGGTGGTAGACATCCCAATACTTTTTTTGACGGCTTTGGGGAGCACAGAAAATGTCGTGCTTGGTCTGGATTCTGGAGCGGACGACTATTTGGCTAAGCCATTTAAATTTATGGAACTTCAGGCTAGGGTGAGGACCCTCTTGCGTCGATCCAGGTTTAAAAACGCTGCTGAGGAGGAAGCGCCAGCTGAGCACATTTATCGATTTGCAGACTTGGAAATTGATGATGAATCCAAAACAGTATTCAGGGATGGAATGGAAATATCTTTGACCTCTACAGAATATCGATTGCTTCTGATGCTGGTCAAAAACCAGAGAAGGGTGCTTTCCAGAATGGATATATTGGAAGAGGTATGGGGGATAGGCTTTGATATGGGGACCAATGTGGTCGATGTGTATATGAATTATCTAAGGAAGAAAATGGAGAAGCACGGCGGCAGCCGATTGATCCAGACGGTTATAGGCATGGGCTATGTATTAAAAGAAGGTGAATGAAAGTACAGAACAAAATTATATATATCCTCATTGTCATCTTTGTCAGTTATACATTGCTTTTCAGTGGTTTTATTTATTATTCCATCTCCAATTACGCCTTTACGGATTTTTACAAACGCTTGGAAATTAGGGCGATTACTACTGCCAAATCCCAGTTAGAAAAGGAAAGTGAAGTCAATATTATCAAAGAACTCAGACAAGAGTACCTGGAAAAACTCCAAGATGAAGAAATTAAGATTTTCCCTTTAACAGGAAATCAAGAATTGCCTTTGGATAGTGAGCTTTCCAAGTATAAAGTGAGTTTTTTGGATAAGGTTTTGGCGGAAGGTAAGGCCAATTATAACGATAAGAGAACGTATTATTATGGCACTGTCTATACTTCTATCCCGAATCAGGATTACCTTGTCATCGTATCTGCTGAAAACTACTTCATTACCCACCACATCCTTTATTTGAGGAATTTGTTATTTACATCCCTGGCCATTGCCCTTATCATTATTTTGGTGGTTTCTATTATGTTTTCTAGGAGAATCATCAAGCCTATCAATGACATAATCGATAAAGTCAAGGAGATCAGTTCTGATAACCTCCACCTGCGCTTATCCACACCAAAGGAGAATGATGATACTGTCAGTAAATTGGCCCAGACATTTAACGATATGCTCAATCGCTTGGAGACCTCCTTTGAAACCCAGAAAAACTTTATCAGCAATGCTTCCCACGAACTTAATACACCGCTGACTTCAATTATAGGTGAGGCCGATGTGACTTTAAGCAAAATCAGGAAGCCGGAGGATTATATCAGTTCCTTGCAGACTATTCTGGAAGAAGCTGAAAAACTCAATAAGAAGACCAAAGCCCTGTTGCTTTTGGCCCAGACGGGATTTGATGGAAAGGGGCAGAAATTCAGTAGATTACGCATTGACCAGCTGGTACTGGATGTTATTGACACTTGTGAGAAAATCAATCCGGGAAGTAAGGTCTGTTTGGACTTTAGCTTACTGCCCGAAAATCCCGAACTGCTTAAAATCAATGCCAATGAGGCTCTTTTACACCTGGCTATATCCAATATTATTCTAAATGGCTGTAAATATTCAGACGGCAAACCTGTGCAGGTAGCCTTAGGGGTGGCCGATAGGGAAATTATCCTTATCATCAAAGATGATGGTATAGGTATACCGGAAGAAGAATTGAAATATATCTATGATCCCTATTTTCGGGCTTCCAATACCAAAAATTATGAAGGCTACGGGATAGGTTTGCCCTTGGCCAGAAATATTATTAAGATCCATAAGGGGGAACTATTGGTGTCTTCAGTGGCAAATAAAGGAACCACGGTGAAGATCAGTCTCTCCGTTTTTGAGAATCCCCAGAATAAGTGAATTCTAATCTCATCTTAATCTCATCCTTATTTGTTTTTAATGGTTAGGGGGTAAATTTACCCTTGATCTATTGAAAATGGTAAGATGAAGAAGAAAACAATCCTTATTCCAACTGATTTTTCTGTAAAATCTTTGAATATTGTAAAATCGGCACTCAGTATTAACGGTGACTGTGAGTTGAGAATTCTAATGGTACATGGTCTGGAATTGCCAGATTCTATGACGGACTTGCTCCTTTTTTCCAAGAAGAAATTATTGGAGGAACTGGAAACAGATGAGTTCCGGGCAAGCTGTCAGATGCTGATCAGCAAATACGATTTGAATTTAATAGAACTATCGGTAGATATTTTTTCTGGATATAACCGAAGGGCCTTTGAAAACTACCTTGAAGCCAATGAGGTAGATGAAATATATGCATTGACGGACCATGAATTTTCACCCAAGCACAAGCGAAGTTTTGACCTGATGCCTTTTATCAATAAGTCCAGCACCCATTTGATCAAGGTAAAATGGATGAGCCTAGGTGAAAATTTCAAACAGGAACGTGATGAGCTTTCTGGGATTTTCTTTAATCAATTATCGTCCATTTAAACGTAATCATGATGAGGGTGGGGCTATTATATCTTGGGATTACGGTTCTTCTGTTGACTGGTGTGGTCAGTTTGATGGCTTATGATATAAGTCCTGATAATAAATTGCTGGGGGAATGGAAGGAGGTTTCATGGGAATTTGAGAAACTCGATGAAGCGGTTGATCATGAGTTTTGGGGTATATCTAAAAGCATTACGGATCAACTTAAAAAAGAAATAAGCAGGGAATTGGCTTTTCATGAGGCGGAGGTCTGGAAGTTTTATCCGGATGGGAAAATCAGCTTGGAGGGAAGTAATGGTAAACGCGCTTCTCTTTTTTGGAGGTTGAAAGGCAGGGGACATGTGCTCAAATTATTTGGCCATGCGGATAGTATTGAGCATTACCAAATCCAAAAGTTGACCGATGACACCATGGAAATTCATTTTAATACAGACCTGCAAGCCCGGGGGATTATTAAGATGACTTTTAAGAAAATACGGAATCAATAAATATGCTTAGAAAATTCAGTAACAGCCGGACCTTGGCAGATAATGTGAAATTAGGGGCATTGACTGCCTTTTCGGCCATAGCCGTCAGTTTAAGGCTGTAACACGTTACTGGTGAGCGCGTTACAAATAAGGCGTAGATCCCCCTTGGGATCATTCTTCCTTTTGTTCATATTTGTGTCTGTCTGTTTGTTTGAAAAAGGCGGCTTAACGTGGTGGTTTACCGCCTTTTTCTTTATTAAATATATTAAATTTTTTAATGATTAAGGGATAATTACCGAAGAGATTTACGGAAAAAAGAAAGAATTTTAGCGGAAAAAATCAATTTTGTATTTGATCCCGGCAACATTCATTCCCTGGCCAGAAAGAGTGGCTTTCTGGTAAGGAAATCCAAGCTTGACGGTTTTCAATTTCTTTTCAGTTTGGTCTTTGCTTATCATAGGGGCGACCATTTCAGTCTTTTGGACATGGTATCCTATCTTTTCAAGGATTTTGGGATTAAAATCACTAAACAGTCACTTCATGACCGCTTCAGCAGCAAAGCGGTGGGATTCCTGAAAAGCTGCCTGGATAATCTTTTGTCCCAAAGAATCCAATATCCGGGAAACATAAATATTCTTAAGAGCCATTTCAACAGGATCAGGATAAAGGATTCCACAAAATTTGCCCTTCCCGATTCGTTTTCCGAAAAATACAAAGGATATCGAGGGGCCCTCCACAACTCCTCCTCCATGATAAGCATCCAATACGAATATGATTTTCTCAGCGGACAGAGCATGGACCTCAGGCTTACAAACGGGGTCAGGAATGACCAGTCGGATTCCAGGGAATCCACCCATGATATCCAGGAGAGAGACCTTTTCCTGAGAGACCTCGGCTATTGCACACTGAACTTCCTTTCCATGGTAAATTCAGCAAAGGCCTATTTTGTCTGCAGACTGGCCCCGAAAACCAATATCTACCCCTGTACAACATCCAAAGACCCTATTGATGTCAAGGACTACCTGAAAAAACTGAAGAAGCACCAGTTGCACCACATGGAAGTAGAGGTCTTCCTGGGCAAAAAGGAGAGAATACCGGCCCGGGCAGTAATCTCTTTGGCCGATACTGCCACTTATGAAAAAAGGCTTCGCAAAACATCCAAACAGGCCCGGTCAACCGGAAACAGGGTTTCAACTGCTTTCAAAATAAGGGCACAGCTAAACATAATGGTTACCAATGTGCCCCGGAGGTTTCTGGGTGCGGAAAATATAAGAACGGTATATTCCCTCAGATGGCAGATAGAGCTGTTGTTCAAAGTATGGAAGTCACAGGCAACAATCAACGAGTTCACAACAGGTAAGATAGAAAGGTTTGAGTGCCAGCTATATGGAAAACTCATCTGGATCATTCTTAATATGAATATATTCAATTGGTTGCAGCAAAGGATCTATAAACACAAAAAAGTCCTGTGTAGCGTATGGAAATATTTTAAGCATATTAAAAACCTATCAGACCAATTGATGGAAGCTATAAAGGTGCCCCGCAAAATCATTAATTTTATGGAAAAGCTGGCTGAAATAGCACCAAAGATATTGTTGCTGGAGAGAAAGAAAGGAAAACTATCTTTAAATCAAGCGGTTAATTCCTTAGCCTGACGGCTATGGCCTTTTCGGCAGGGATGGTGAATGTGATTTCTGTGATTATCTTTTTTGCATTTACTTCCAATGTAACCGGACATTATGCGGTATTGGCAGAAGAGATCGCCAAAGGCAACTGGTATCAAGCCGGTGTGGTGGCCTCATGGATTTTACTGTTCTTTTTTGGAGGGTTTATAGCCAATATCATCATTATCAATTTTAATAAAACACACACTTATCTGGCCCATTCCATACCTATTATTTTGGAAATTATTTGTTTGTTGATAGTAGGGAGTTATATACAGTTTTATTATAAGGAAAGCTTGGTGGAGACGGAAATATTGGTTGGCTTGATGCTCTTTGCCATGGGAATACAAAACGGCCTGACGGCGAGTATTTCCAATTCAGCCGTGAAAACTACCCATTTGACAGGCCTGACCACTGACCTAGGGATGTTGTTTTCTATGTTTACCAAAAAAGAATATCGTGCAAAGAAAGAGTTGAGGGCAAAGGCAAAAGTGCAATTGGCCATTATGTTTTCCTATCTTTTGGGAGGAGTATCGGCCGGTTTGATCTATTTGAATATCGCTTATAATGTGTTTTACATTGTTAGTCTATTTTTGATTATTGTTATTGCATATGATTTTTATAGACTTCGGGTGGCCAAGTATGTGAGCGCGAATCAACCCTTTTTAAGAATTCATTACTATGGTAGAAATAAGAAACGAAAGAATAAAAGTGGAGAATTGCAAAAGGTTTGAATAAACGGTTATAGTTAATTTTTGTGTAAAAGTAGAAGGGGACAAATTATTGTCTCCTTTCTTTTTTGGAGATATAAAATACTGGCTTAGGTGTTTTTTGTATGGGCAAATAAACCTTTTTGCCAATTTATAAATGATTATACCCATGTCAGGTTTACTACCGACTTCCGGAGGATAGGGAGTTTAGACCATGGTTTTTATGCTTTAATTTGTATGATGTATTACAAATTTATATCTTTTGAGAAAATATAAATACGTATGTTTCAGCAGATAGGGAAGAAGAAGTCCTTGAGTCAGCAAGTGGTAGATGAGATCACCCGTTCTATTCGGGATGGCGAGTATATGCCCGGCCAGCAAATCCCGACTGAAAATACCCTTTGTGAAATTTTCAATGTGAGCCGTACAGCTATTAGGGAGGCCATCAAGGTATTGACTGCCCGAGGTATGGTAGAAGTGAGAAAGGGCAGTGGGGCTTTTGTGACAGAGGTGAGTGTGCAAAATGCTGCAGAAATCTTGAATATGTTTTTTGAGCTATCCTCAGATGCTGACCTGATCCTACAGACCATTGAAACCAGACAGCTATTAGAACCTCAGATAGCTCGGGAAGCAGCGGAAAAGAGAGAAGAAAGCCATGTGCGTTTGTTGGAGAAAAACATGCAGTCTATGCAGCAATGCCCTCTGGCTAGTAAAAAAAAGGAAGCAGATTTGGACAATGAATTTCATAGGATTTTGCTGAATATCACGGGAAATAAAGTACTTGAATTACTACTGAGTCCAGTGTTTAGCCTGATGCCCAAATTCAAAGTGAATGTTTTTGCCAAGCCTGAAGAAGGAGATTTGGCAACAGAAAAGAACCATATGCTTCAGCACCATGGAAATATACTGAAAGCCATCAAAGAACAGGATCCTGATGCAGCTGAAATGGCCATGAGGGATCACTTGAAGGATACTTGGACCAATTATCATAGATCGTTGAAGACATCTTTACCAAGAAAGGAAATTGAATAAATGAGCAGAGAAGCCATAAAAGATATTATTCTAAGGGAAAGACTAATGGCCATCATCAGGACAAAAGAACCGGGCGAAGTTTCTATGATCCTTGAAGGTTTGCTGTCAGGAGAGATTAAGGTATTGGAAATCACCTCCAACACCCCGGGATTTGAAGATTTGATCAGGGAGAGTAGAAAGCGGCACCCTGAAGCACTGATTGGAGCAGGAACAATAAGGAATACAAGCATTGCGCAAAAGGCCCTAGAGGCAGGAGCCCAATTTCTTGTTTCCCCAAATACTCAAACGGAATTGGTACAGGTCGCTCATGAACATCATGTACCTATTGTTATGGGGGCATTGACACCCACTGAGGTAAGTGACGCGGTGGAAGCAGGAGCAGATATCATCAAATTATTCCCTGCTGCGAATTTTGGCAGCAATTATTTAAAAGCAATTAAGGGACCATTTGATCAGGTGAGTTTCTTTGCTGTGGGCGGTATACACTTGGATAATATGTGGGAGTGGCTAGAAGCAGGGGCTGTAGGGCTTGGCTTGGGGGCTGTACTGACAGATTTTGAAAAGGATAAATTCAATAAGGAAAATATAGAGAACAGGGCGAGGACCTTTGTGAAAAAAATAAACACCTACTATGCAAGACCTTAAAATTGAGCGGATAGAATTATTTAAAGTCCCACCACGCTGGCTATTTATAAAAATCACCACTAAATCGGGAATAGTGGGTTGGGGGGAACCGGTAATTGAGGGCAAGGCAGCTACCGTGGAAGCTTGTGTAAAGGAAATGGAGCAATACCTGATCGGGAGGGATGCTAATGAAATCGAAGATATCTGGCAGGTACTCTATCGTGGAGGGTTTTACCGAGGAGGTCCCATTTTAATGAGTGCCATTTCCGGGATAGATCAGGCCTTATGGGATATTAAGGGGAAATACCTCAATATCCCCGTATATGAGCTTTTGGGCGGAGCGGTTCGTAAAAAAATGAAAATGTATTGCTGGATAGGCGGTGATTATCCAGAGGTAGTTTTGGAGCAGGCTCAGGAAAAGGTAGATGCCGGCTACAAGGCTGTGAAAATGAATGCTACTGGAGAGATGGATTGGGTGGCTTCTATGAAGGATGTGAAAAAAGTGGTGGACAATATCAAACTGTTAAGGGAAACTTTCGGATATGATCTTGATATAGGTTTGGATTTTCATGGAAGGGTGCACAAACCTATGGTGAAACGATTGATAGATGAATTGGCTGATTACGAACCACTTTTTATTGAGGAACCTGTGTTGTCAGAAAATAATGAAGCCTTAAAACATATCTATTCCTATACTTCCATTCCCATTGCCACCGGGGAAAGGATGTTTTCAAGATGGGATTTTAAGGAACTATTGCATCAGGGAGTGGTGGACATTATCCAGCCGGACTTGAGTCACGCAGGCGGTATATCGGAAGTGAGGAGAATTGCCGCCATGGCAGAAGCTTATGATATTAGTTTGGCGCCACATTGTCCTTTGGGACCTGTTTCACTTGCTTCGGCCCTCCATGTAGATTGGGTGTCTGCTAATGCCATCATACAGGAAAGCAGTTTGGGTATTCATTATAACCGTGGCTTTGACCTCTTAGATTATGTGATGAATCCTGAGATCTTTGAATTGAAGGATGGTTATATCAAATGTTTCGATAAGCCCGGATTGGGTATAGAAATGAATGAGGAAAAACTGTTGGAAGGACAGAAAATAGGCCATGATTGGGCCAATCCCATTTGGCGGAATAAAGATGGTAGTTTTGCAGAATGGTGATTTGGAGTAGCGAGTACTAAGTAGCAAGATGTGAGACTTGAGACAACTAGACTTTAGAAAGAGGTACGAGGTGGGAAGTTGGAGGTGGGGATGATCGGTGATTCCAAAGGCTGTAACAAGTCTCTAACTTGGTACCTGTTAAGATTGGGGCTCTGGCTCAAATTGGAAATGAGCCAAGAAAATTCAGCTTGTTTAGCCCTGCATCTGTCTTCCGGACCTGTAGGTCTGATTAACTGAAAATAATTCGCGATTCTTAACTTAATGACTATATCATAGACAAATAACTTAATAAACCCTAATCCAATGACCTATTTGATTGCACTTTTGATTTCCCTGACCCTTCTGGTGCTTGGAATAGTTAAGTTTAAAGTACATCCATTTTTTATGTTGCTGATTACTGCCCTGAGTTATGGCTTGATAGCAGGGATGAGCACAGCACAGATTCTTGACGCTGTTAATAATGGTTTTGGGGATATTCTTGGTAAAATTGGTTTGATCATACTTTTTGGGGTCACTATAGGTACCATTCTGGAGAAATCAGGCGGTGCTTTGGCCATTGCCAATCGAATTTTGAAAATGATCGGTAAAAAATCCATTCACCTGGCCATGATGCTCACGGGGTATTTTCTTTCCATTCCCGTGTTTGCCGACAGTGCCTTGATGATGATGAATCCCTTGAACAAAATGCTGTCTTCCAAGGCCGGCGTTTCCTTTGCTGGAACCACTGCTGCCCTTGCCATGGGGCTGACCGCTTCCCATGTGATGGTCCCGCCCACACCAGGCCCCATTGCTGCGGCGGGGATTTTGGGTGCCAATCTGGGAGATGTGATCATTTGGGGAATTTTGGTCAGCGGATTGTCCCTGTTTACCTGCTATTGGTATGCGACTAGGATTACCTCCAAAATCAATTTGCCCGTGGAAGTGAATATTACGGTTGAGACCGGTGAAGAACCAAAGCTTTGGAAATCCATCTTGGCAGTGCTGATTCCCCTTATATTGATATTGGTCAAATCCGTCTTGGAATACCCCAGCATCAATGCAGGATCATCACCATGGTTGAATATTTTTACCTTCTTGGGAACACCCGTTATCGCCTTATTTGTGGGAGTTTTATTGGCTTTGACCTTACCCAAAAAACTAGATGAAAAAGTCTTTTCATCCAAGGGCTGGATAGGCGAGTCCCTCAGGGTGGCTGCTCCTATAATATTGATCACGGGAGCTGGAGGAATATTTGGGAAAATGCTTCAAAACTCAGGTATTGCGGAAGTGGTCACAGGAAGCTTTTCTGGAATGAAATGGGGCTTGTTTTTCCCGTTTCTTTTGGCAGCCAGCCTTAAAACCACTCAAGGTTCTTCAACTGTAGCCTTGGTGACCACCGCATCCATTTGTGCCCCATTGATGCCTGCCCTGGGCTTGGACGATCCTTTTATGCAGACCATGACTGTGTTGGCCATTGGAGCAGGGGCCTCTGTGGCTTCCCATGTAAATGACAGTTTCTTCTGGGTGCTCACCCAACTTACCGGAATGAATATCAAACAAGGTTATCAGGTGCAAACCGCTGGAACCTTTATTTTTGGAACTACTGCCATGTTTTTGATCTTTATCATCACTCAAATCTTAGCCTAAATGACCATAAAACACCTATTATTTGCCTCTTTAATGCTAGCGCTGACCGCCTGTCAAAAGTCCAAAAAGTCTGAAAGTGAAGTGTCCAATCCCTTGGGAAAAACAGAGCAAGATGCCAGTCCCTTTTCCATAGAAATAATGGACGAGGAAGCCTTGAAGATCATTGATCCAAATGCTACTGTCAAAGTAATGGCCTCTGGTTTTACTTGGACTGAAGGGCCTCTATGGGTGAAGGAGGGCCAATATTTACTGTTTTCGGATATTCCGCGAAATAAAATCTATAAAATGACGGCTGCTGGCGATACCAGTACCTATTTACAGCCTTCCGGCTATACTGGAGAGGGAAAATACAGTAATGAGCCGGGCTCCAATGCCTTGCTCATGGATGAAAAAGGTGCTTTGATCTTGATGCAGCATGGGGATAGACAGATAGCCAGGATGAGGGGAACACTGGCCGCTCCGATACCTGAATATGAAAGCTTGGTAGGGCAATATCAAGGGCAGCGTTTCAATTCCCCCAATGATGGGGCGTTTGACAAAAATGGCAATTTGTACTTCACAGACCCTCCTTATGGCCTTCCTCCAAATTTTGCAGGCAAGGAACTGGATTTTCAGGGTGTTTACTGTCTGCGAAATTCAGGACAGCTGTTACTTTTGGACAGCCTGTCCAGGCCTAATGGCATAGCACTTTCTCCTGATGAAAATAAACTGTATGTAGCCGTTTCTGATGAGCATCATGCGGTATGGTACCAATATGATATTGACGGAGCTGGACGGGTAAGCAATAAGCAAGTCTTTTATGATGTTACAGCAATCGTGGCTGCTGGTGAAAGTGATGGTTTACCCGATGGTATGGAAGTCCATAGCCAGGGTTATCTATTTGCCACAGGTCCAGGAGGATTGTGGATTTTTAGCCCTGAAGGAAAACCCTTGGCCAAGATTCATACGGGCAGACTTACTGCCAATTGTGCCTTTACGACTGACGAAAAGCAAGTCTATCTTACCGCCCATCATGATATACTAAGGGTGGATTTGAAGTAAAAAGGATTAAAGTCTATTTAGGGATAATTGCTGGTATTCATAGGCTGATATCGATGACCATTATTAAGAATTGTTTTATCCAGTAGTTTTTTGAAGGAAGAGTAATAAGGAGCAAACATAGTTTCAAAGTACCTTAAGTGATTCTTGTCACATCCATTGGACAGAAAATTGGTGATTTTTGGCTATCCGATAATTAAATAGCTAGGAAAAATCAAACCAATGAAAAAAATCATATTATGGTTCTCCGCTTTGGTAGGACTGTTGGGTGTATTGATAGGCTTTGTGCTGGTCGTGGGACTGATACTCTTTCTTTCCAGACAGGGGGTGGAATTGCCAAGGTTGCTAGAGCAAGAAGTACAGGAAATGGTGGCGGTGGAAAGTGCGCAGGAAATATTTCCTTTGGCTGAAGCTGAGGGAATGTGGCAAGCCCCGGACTGGCATACCGTTGAGGAGGAAGAAAATGCTGAGGATATCAAATACGGCAAGGAGTTGATCGTACATACAGCGGATTATCTCGGGCCAAAGGGAAAGGTTATGACCATCTCCAACGGGTTAAATTGCCAAAACTGTCACTTGCAGGGGGGGACAGTTCCTCTGGGCAATAACTATGGGGCAGTAGCATCCACTTATCCCAAAGTCAGGGCACGTTCTGGAAAATCTACTGATATAGCAGATCGTATCAATGGATGTTTTGAGCGGAGCATGAATGGGCAGGCCTTGGATAAGGAATCCAAAGAGATGAAGGCAATGGTAGCTTATTTGAAATGGTTGGGAAAGGAAGTGCCGAAAGGTGAAAAGCCACAAGGTGCAGGGATCTATCCTCTGGAATTTATGGACCGAGCAGCAGATCCTATCAAGGGCAAGGCTGTCTATGCCCAAAATTGTCAAAGTTGTCACCAAGCAGATGGGCAGGGAATGTTTGATCAGGCCGAGAGGGAATATATTTATCCGCCACTTTGGGGAGCGCACAGCTATAATAAAGGGGCAGGGCTCTATAGGCTTTCTCGTTTTGCAGGCTTTGTAAAGGTCAATATGCCTTTGGGAGCAACTTTTGAAAATCCACTGTTGACCGATGAGGAGGCTTGGGATGTGGCTGCTTATGTGAATAGTCTGGAGCGTCCTGAGAAGGATTTATCTGGAGATTGGCCGGACAAGACCAAGAAACCCATAGACCATCCTTTTGGTCCATATGCAGATGGGTTTTCCGAAGAGCAACATAAGTTCGGACCTTTTAAACCTATTCAATTGGCCCAAAAATCCCCTGCACCATGAAAGTGAAATACCTATTGAGTTTTTGGATTTGGAGCATATCCCTTTTGGCCATGGGGCAGGGACAAGAAGAAAAGAACTGGGCAATTTCACCGGATATCCACTATCGTTCTTTTTGGATGAACACGGCATATCCGCGCATGGATTACCGTTCGGATCATGCTTTGGGCATGAGTTTAAATTTGGGGACTAAGATTCATTACCAGGACAACTGGGAACTAGGAGTAGGCTACCGTATGTATGGTAATGTGGTCAGTACCGAATTCTGGACTCCGGATCCAGTTTCCGGTAAAGCGAGCCGCTATGAACCTGGACTTTTTGATCTTCAAAATCCCCAAGACAGAATTTTTGGCACCTTGGAGCGTCTTTATTTGGGCTATGAGCAGAACAAGTTTGGTGTGAAAATAGGTAGAATGGGCATCAACCAAGATTGGGTCAATGCTCAGGATGGGAGACTGGGGCCTACCATGATAGAAGGGCTGCACACTTGGTTTCAGCCGGAGGACAGCTGGAAATTTTCCCTCTGGGCCATTCACCGCTTTAGCATCAGAGGGGGCAAAGGTTGGTTAAGTCCCGGGGAGACGATAGGGCTTTTTCCTTCTGGGCGTTCTGAATCGGGAACAGCTTCAGCCTATGCGGGTAAAACCCAAAGTCCTTGGGTGGGGATTTTGGAAATAGACAGGGACTGGCAGGAAGGTTGGACATTGCATTATTCCAACACCTTGGCCGCCAACCTATTTAATACTTCCATGCTACAAATTGAAAAAACAAGGAAGATGGAAAACAGTTCTTGGCGTTATGGTCTGCAATTGGGCTATCAGGCAGGTATAGGAGATGGAGGGGATGAGCATCCTGATTTCCGGTACAAAAATCCAGATGACAGGAATTACTCCTTTTCTACCCGGATACTTTGGAAACCCCGTCAATGGACCATGCACCTGAATTACACCCATGTGGATGGAAAAGGTCGATGGCTCAGTCCGCGAGAGTGGGGTAAGGATGCTTGGTACACCTTTATTCCCCGGGAGAGAAATGAGGGAAACAGCCAATTAGATGCGCTGACCGCATATATAGGTTATAAGCTGGTCGAATTGCCTTTGAGTTTTTATACTTGGGGAGGACTGCATTGGTTGCCGGATATGGCAGATGCAGAGGCCAATAAATACAATATGCCCAGCTATAGGCAGCTCAACCTGGGAATGAAATACCAGCCCAAAAATATCAAGGGCCTGGATGTGCACCTGATACTGGTCAATAAGGAGCCCATGAAGAAGGAGGGCCTGACCGATGGGCAAATATTCAATAAGGTAGAAATGCTCCATTTCAATGCCATGCTTAACTGGCGCTGGAACTAGGGGGAAGATCGTATAGTGATTAAATATTTTTCCCACCTGCCCCACGCCAGTCTCCACCACACGCTGCCAGTGGAAAATAAGGCTACTAATGTGAAAACGGATAATCAAAAAGTTTAATTTATGTATCTACCAGTGTATATTTAAAGGAAGCAAATTGACTTACAGGCAGACAGATGTAAATAGATAATACTGGGTAATCTGTGAAATCTATCCGTTGACTTTTAAAAAAGCGAAATGAACAACAATAAGAAACCGTTGTACAGAAAGGTAAATACCCGTGCAAGGGGAGTGCAACATGATTTTGGCGGAGATTTTAAACATTCCAGACATAAAAAACGAGCATCAATAGAACAGGTGAAGGGAGCGATGCATGGCAAAAAGTACCGAGGACTTGATTACACACCTTTGTACAGGTTTTTGTTGTCCAATGTAGGGGAGCAATGGGATGAGATATTTAAGGAAGCCAGTTCACGGCTGGACCAGACAGCCCCAATTTTCTTGTTGGTAGCAATGGATGATGGTGAAAAACAAGATTATGTCCGAACAGGTGAATCTTCTTATTTTTCTGGCTTATTTGTAGATGATTCGGGTAAATTACAACTGGTCAATCCTGATTTAAAAGCAAAGGACTTGAGTCCTTTTTGTGAATGCTGTACCCATACCCTAAACGGAAAGGTATTTGGGACGGAATAAGTGTCCTCTATTGGGTAAGTGAAGTGATTTGTCCTTGTCTCTTTATCGGGGAACCCCGTTGGGAAAAGGGTCTTACCTAAAGGTTTGAAATTAAAATTCCCAATTCTTTCCAAGATCTTGAAGTATATTTGTGATGTGAAAATATTAGTAATCGAAGACGAAGCTCAGTTACTTAGTAACATTAAAATATCCCTTGAAAAAGAGAATTTTCTGGTGGAAACAGCTTCAGATTTTTTGAGTGCTACTGATAAGATTTTTATTTATGAGTACGACTGCATTTTGCTGGATATAATGCTTCCAAATGGCAACGGCCTTAGCATCTTATCGGCTCTCAAGCAGGCAGGCAAAAGTGAAAATGTCATTATTATCTCAGCCAAAGATTCCTTGGATGATAAGCTCAAGGGGCTTGAACTTGGTGCAGATGATTACCTTACCAAGCCCTTTCATCTGGCAGAACTTACCGCAAGGGTAAAAGCGGTATTGAGAAGACAAAAACTGAACGGCAAAAATACGCTTGAAATGGCCAATATAGTTTTGGACCTCCATGAGCGTACATTTATGGTCAACCAGCAAAATATTGCTCTCAACAGGAAAGAGTTTGATATGCTCAATTACTTTTTGCTCAACAAAAACCGCTTGGTCACCAAATCTGCCTTGGCAGAGCATGTTTGGGGGGATCATTCGGATGAGGCAGACAATTTTGACTTTGTTTATTATCAGATAAAAAACCTGCGGAAAAAACTACAACAGGCTGAGGCGAATATAGAAATTGAATCCATATACGGCATTGGGTACAAATTAATTGAAACATGAAATTACTCAACCAATCCATTAAATATGTGTCTATTTCCATTTTAGGGATTGTGACTGTTTGGGCAGTGATTTTTTATTTCAATATGCTCAATGAAATAAAGAGCAGTATTGATGAGGGACTTGAAAACTACAAAAGACTTATTATTCAAAATGCTGCGCAAGATGCCACAATTTTGAACAAAAGTTATTTTGATGAGAGTTTTTTTGCCATTCGTAAGATCGATAAAGAAGAAGCCCTTTCTCTAAAAGACCAATATTTGGATACGGAACTTTATATGCAGGATGCTGATGATGAACTTCCTGAAATAGAGCCGGTGAGAATGCTTATCACGGCTTTTGAACTTAAGGGAGAGTATTATGAGCTAAAAGTAGCCAATTCCATGGTCGAAGAGGACGATTTGATCAAAGAACTGCTTGACGATGCTCTTTGGTTATACTTGAGTTTGATCATAGGCATTGTGCTGATCAACAATTTTGTGTTAAAAAAACTATGGAGGCCTTTTTATGATTTTTTGGATCAATTGAAAAAGTACCGTTTGGGAAAAACAGCCATTCTTCCCCAGTCAAAGACCAAAACAAAAGAATTTACCGATCTACAGATTGCGGTTAATGCGCTACTACAGCATAGCACAGAAATCTACGAACAGCAAAAGCAATTTATAGGAAATGCTTCCCATGAGTTACAAACACCTTTGGCCATTGCTACCAACAAATTGGAGCTGCTCATCGAAAACGGAAAACTCAATAATGAACAGGCTGAAAGTATAGCAGAAGTTATGGGCATCATTGAGCGATTGGTGCGTTTGAATAAATCTTTGTTGCTGTTAAGCAAAATTGAAAACAAGCAGTTTCTGGATAACCAAACCGTTTCGTTCAATGACCTTGTTCATAAAATCATTCATAATTTGGAGGATATGGCTGCTTTTAAAGGCGTGGAAATTATGGTGAATGATAGTGCTTCATTAGCAATAGTAATGGATGTTTCTCTGGCTGAAGTGATCATCTCGAATTTATTGAAAAATGCCATTTTCCATAATAAGCCAAAAGGAAAGGTGTTCGTAGAGATTGCATCAAATTCAATTGAAATTAGTAATACTGGTAATCATCAGGAGCTTGATGAAAAATTGATTTTTACGCGTTTTTATAAGCCTAAAGCCACATCCGCGGGGACTGGTCTTGGTTTGGCTATCGTAAAAGCCATTGCAGACTTGTATGATTTCGAGGTTTCCTACTCTTTTGACCAGGGCTTACATGCCTTTCAAATAGTCTTTTACAGGGCTTAAGTTCCATTCCCAAATCTTTCCCAAATCGGGGCTTTATTTTGTCTTGTAAACTAAAAAAAAGACAAGATGAAAAAGCATGTTTTATTTTTCTTCGCAGCAATGACTGCCATGTCAAGCTTATATGCGCAAGATATGGCCCAAAGCCAAGTGCCGTCAGTTATTGTCAATGAATTCAATAAACAATTTCGCAAAGCAACAGATGTGGATTGGGAAAAGGACGGAAGTTTTTACAATGTTGATTTTGAGCTGGGGTGGGATATAGACCATGAAGTTTGGTTTGATGCTGAGGGGGAAATAGTCAGGCACGAGGAAGATATGGTTGTTGGGGATTTGCCGGAAGCTGTAAGAGAGCGAATTGAAACAGATTTTAAAGGCTATTCAGTGGATGATTTGGTGCGAATATGTGATCGGAGTGATGTGGTTTATAAAGTGGAACTTCAGGCACTTATGGAGCAGGATTGGGAAGTTGTTATTGATGAAAAAGGAGAGGTATTGAATAAAATAGCTGACTGATGCGGATATTCCTGTTAATTGCCTTAATGCTTGGTTTAAATATTTCACTTCGGGCACAAGAAGTAGGCAAGTCGGCAAAATGGTTTGATGAAATTCACATAGGTGGATATCTACAAGTTCGTTACAATGGCCTGTTTGAAACCAATCCCAATTTAGCTTGTGAACAGTGTGATGAAAATTGGGGCAGAGATGGAGGAGGCCTTTCCTTGAGGCGTGTTCGTTTTAAGGTGAAAGGCCAAATTTCACCCCGAGTTTATTTTTATTTTCAGCCGGACTTTGCCAAGTCAGTAGGGGGATCGCATCATGTGGGCCGTCTGAAAGATGCCTATATTGATGTTGGACTTGACAGAAAGAATGAGTTCCGTATCCGGATTGGGCAGAGCAAAGTGCCCTTTGGCTATGAAAATATGCAATCTAGCAGTAACCGACTACCATTGGACAGGAATGATGCCCTGAATAGTGCAGTAAAAGATGAGCGAGATCTTGGGGTTTTCTTTTATTGGGCGACTGAGGAAAAAAGGGCGTTGATAAAGAGTTTAAGAAAGGCTGGTTTAAGCGGTGGTGACTTTGGCTTATTTGCTTTGGGTTTCTATAATGGACAAACAGCCAATCATCCTGATAAGAACGATGAATTTCATGTAGTGACACGTTTTTCTTATCCGGTAGCATTGGGAAATCAGGTGATTGAGCCGGGCTTGCAGGCCTATTCTGGAAAGTATGTGGTGACAGAGCATAGTCCCAATATTGAAGTCAAAACGGAGGGGTATTCAGATCAACGGGCGGCGATGTCTTTTGTGCTCTACCCTAGGCCTTTTGGCATCCAAGCAGAATATAATATTGGTAGAGGCCCGGAATATGACAGGGCTTCCAATACCATTCAGGTCAAACCACTGGAAGGAGGATATGCTACTTTTTCGTACTATTTGGAGAAATGGCAACAGCAGTTTTATCCTTTCCTTCGTCTGCAATATTATGATGGTGGCAAAAAGCACGAGTTAGATGCCAGGAGTTATACCGTTAGAGATACCGAAGTAGGAGTCGAATGGCATCCATTACCGCATTTTGAACTGTTGGTGGAGTATGCCTTTTCCAATCGCAGGTATGAGGATTTTGAAAAACCAATTAACCACCAGAAAGGTGGTCTTATGCGCATTCAGGCACAAGTGAAATTTTGACCAAGCTGATCTGACTAGCTCTTGAAGTGTATTTCTTGCCCAAAAGATCCATAAGCAAAAGTCAGTATTATTGATTAATTTGCTAAAGAGACTTTTTTGGGAGGAGTTAAATGAGAAAACCGATTTGATCAAATGGTAGATTGAGGAATGTAATGTTACGGAAAATATCAATATTGTTTTTCATTTTCATGACCTTGGGCAAGATCAATGCTCAGGAACAGCTTGGACTGAATTATGAAAGCAAATTCGTCAAGCTTGGTGAAATCAGGACGCATTATTTAGATTTTGGAGGAGAAGGTTTGGCGGTGATTTTGGTGCATTCAGAAGCATGGAGCGCTTATGCATTCCAAGACTTTGGACCGCTGCTGACTGATAACAACAGGGTCTTTGCCATTACAAGACCAGGCTATGGTGATTCTGGTATGGGGCATTATGATGTAGAAAGTCAAGGAGATTATTTGATCGCATTTGCTGATGCCCTGAATATTGATCGGGCGGTGTTTATCGGAAATGCTTCCGTCACCGCTGAGCTGACGTATTTGGCGGAAAATTACCCCCAAAGACTCGCAGGTATAGTCTATTTAACTGGTTTGGCAGTGCCATGGCTGGAAGAAAACCAGAATGATCCCCATCATGCCTATGAGATGTTTTTGAGAGCAAGTCCAACGGCCAATACAGCAAAGACGGATATTGTTGCGATTAGTAAAGTAAGGGGAGTATATCGTCCCGAGCATTATACAGATGATTCCGTGCGTATCGAGGTGCCGGCTTTGGCCATCGTTTCCAAAAACGGCATGCAGGGATCTGAAAAGGGACTCGGAGCATTGGTATATGTTGGTTCGCCTCTTATGGAGGAGGTTCGAAAGCAAATTCCTCCTTCCCGCACCAGAGAAATGTTGGATCGATTAGCTGATGATCCTGCATTCAGACATGAGGTGCTCAGTAATATTCAAGATGCTCTTGCCAGGCAATATTTTCTGGATTTGGCCACGGACAGTGCCCAACAAAATATAATATATCAGTATCATATGGAAAAGGTTTATCCAGCAATGATTGAAGCCCAGGAAAAGATCAAAAGGGCCTTTGGGGAGTACATGAAACTGGAAAAAATAGATGTAAATCAAATTGTGGGTTATGAATATAGGGACTCGCCAGAACTTATCTTACAGCCTGTTAAGGGGTTTCTTGATCAATTAAGTAAAACTAAACAATAGATATTTAGCTCGTTCAGCGTGTTTTATATGTGTTTGGCCTACCTAAAGAAGTACATGCCGGTTTGAGTAAGGCAAGACACCATCGTTTTCATAAATTGATTTTTGGACAGTGCGGTCATTATGTTGACAAAAACCTGGTTCCAAAGTATTTAAATAGATTTCTTGAAACTAATCAAGTAAAAAACTAGTTTTGGAGGTTGATAGTATAGACAGGTTTGAAGACAATCAGGAATATATTTACTGTAGCATCCCTAGTGGCCATTTATATGGTGGCCATGACGGCGATTTGCTGTCTTCAAAGTCAGGAAACTCACTTTCATCAGCCAAGTAGTCAAAACAGTGCTCAGGTTGATGCATTGATGGTGAATTTTAACCATGCTGGCCCCGTCAAATATTTTTCCAGTATTGAGGTTCCTCCTGCTTATGAGCCTGGTCATGCTGATGGGGTTGGTTCATGGGCCGTTGCCATTATCCATAATTTTCAATTTGAATGCCGCTATCAAAGGCAGTTGATAAAATTGCTCAGCATACTGCCCGAGCAAAAAAAGCTAATACTTCTTTATCCTTTCCACTTTTTCTTCTAATACTTTCATATAAATGATCAAAGGAGGTGAACAAAACCTTCTGTCACACCACAATAGCTTAAAAGCTTTTGTTGGACAACTGTTTATTTATCAAATTATATCAATTTATATGGATTTATCATCAACTGTCATGGGACTAGTAGGACTAGTTCTGTGCATTTTGCCGTTTGTACTTTTACAGAGAAGTAGAAAAAAGAAGGAAAACGAACTAAAGGAGGGACTGGAGGCTATAGCTACTCAGGCCAGGAGTGAGGTAGGAGCAAAAGACCTAGGATTTGAATTTGCAGTTGGACTTTCACCTAATAAAGACCATTTATTTTACTATAAAAAAACCAATGAAAAAGTGCAAGAAGAGAGCATTCCTATTGCTACAGTGGAAAACTGCACGATGCACACGGTCAATCGCTTCATGAATACCAAGAAAGGGAAGGAGTCTATTATAGATAAACTGGAGCTTGTATTTATCTTGAAAAATGGTGTTAAAAGTCAATTGGAGTTTTTTAATGGGGAAGAAAAATCCCAATTAAATGGTGAATTGTCTTTGGTTAAAAAGTGGGAATCCATGGTACATCAATTGATCAGTAAAAATAATTAAACTAACGAGCAAATTTCAGATAAAAAGGTTCGGCCAATTGGTCGAACCTTTTTTTGATGCTGATTTTTATTATTTCGACAGGAGGAAGGTTTTTTCGCGGCTTAAGCTGTACTTAGAATGTGGTAAAGTGTCACTTTGTTATATTACAAGTAACAAAATTGTTCGAATCAAGATTATAAGCCTGAAATACTAAATTTAGAGAAAAGTGTAGACGCAATGTTGCCCGTAACCGAATAAACCAAGGTTTTAACTTATTTTTAGGTATTACTACTTTTTATTCTGGTGGTGTTTATTTGTGATGGTCATAGGATATGGGTAAAGACACGGATACACATAAATTAGCGAAATGGAAAAATTATTGTCCAATAATTTCCTTCCAGTCCAAAGTGTCATTATGGGAATGGGTGAAGCCCATGGCTCTTTCTTCTTTGATTGTTTGGGCATCCCTGAAAGCCATCACATAGGTCTTCCTCCAACCTTTGGCCAGGTTTCCTCCTGAACCATGGACGATCCGTTCGTCATGGATAGTAATACTTCCTCTCTTTACGGGCAAATAAACAATTTCGTCACTAGGCTTGCTTTCTATGACCAAGGTGTGGGCATCACCTCTGCTATCATTTTCTTTGGATAGATCAAAAGATATAGGTTTATGCCGCCTTAGTTCTGGTTCTTTATTGGAGCCAGGTACCACTTGCAGGCAGCCGTTTTCCAATGCTGAATCTGTCAGGGCCAATGAAAAGGTGGCCGTCCATGTGTTCTTGGTTTTTGGCCAATACCCAAGGTCCTGATGCATGGCAAATTCAGCTTTGCTTTTGGATGGTTTTTTACCCAAAAACTGCTCATAGTCCATTTTGGCAATACCTTCGGTGTAAAGTTGATCGGCGATGCTTTGGGCCACTTTGGAGAAAATGTTGTCTTTGAGCGCAGGTGCATATTTACTGGGAAGCATGGCATTGACCAGCTGAAAATCTTCAAGTGCTGTGCCATAAGGCTGGCTCATATCACAAAAATCCTTGCCCATGCGTTCCTGTTCTTTTCCATCCATAAAATGGTCAAACCATGGGTCCAGAAAACATAGTTCTTCCTCCGTCAAAACATCGTTCAAGACCAGATAGCCTTGGTCTTTATAGCTTTGGATTTCCTCTTCTGTAATCAAGTAGCGATTCCCCTTTCTTCTTTCCTTTCCTGAATTCGTATTTTCTATTCTTTTCATATATATTAATATTTAACGTAAATAAATGCTATGAACCAAATTACTGTAAGGATATCCAAATGTCTACGCCGATAATGCATATTACTGGCATTATATTAAGCTTATGAAGATTTCGATTGAAAAGATAAACACCCTGGCTCACCAATCCTTTTTTGTCAAGGAAGTCAATAAACCTTATTTTACTGCACCCTTACATTTTCATCCTGAATTTGAGATATTATTCATCTTGGAAGGTTATGGAAGTAGATATGTAGGAGACTGCATAGAGGCTTTTGGTCCGGAGGATTTGGTGCTGCTTGGACCAAATATCCCTCATTTATGGCAATGTGATCAGGAGTTTTACCATGGAGATCTTCAGCTTAGATCCCGGGCTATTTGTATACAATTTAACCTGGATTTTTTAGGTGCAGATTTTCTAGTGATCCCTGAGATGGCTAAAATCCAACAGCTGCTTCAGCAAGCAAACAGAGGAATCAGGTTCATTGGCGGAGGGCAAAAAGTGCTTAAAGAGAGAATATTGGAACTGGTGGATATGGAAGGGATGGGACGAGTTACCGCTTTGTTGATGTTATTGGAATCCATGGCTTCTGCAGAACGTATATATTTGAGTTCTCCGGATTATAGTCCAGAAATGCATCATGAAAAGGACTCAGATAAGATGGACTTGGTGTTTAATTATGTCATGAAACATTTTAAGGAAAAGATTACCTTGGCCGGTGTGTCTTCACTGGTCCATATGAGTCCTGAATATTTTTGCAAGTATTTTAAGGTGAAGACCAATAAGAATTTTTCTGAGTTTTTGAACGAAGTGCGTATTGGACATGCTTGTAAGCTGTTGATGAAATCGGATTTAAACATCTCCGAAATATGTTATGAATCGGGTTTCAATCATCTATCGAATTTTAACAGGCAGTTCAAGAAAATAAAAAAAATGCCTCCCAGAGACTATCAGAAACAGTTTTGGAAGTTGAATGAAAGGGGCTTTTCATAGCTTTTATCCATGGAGATCAAAAAATAGCTTGGATGGAAGAGGACTCGGTCTTTTACTGAAGAGAAGGCAGCTTTATGATGTTAAAGGATCAATATCTTTATAACCTTGGTACTTTATAGGCAAAGAAATCAGGCTTTACTATGCGCATGAACCTGAAAACTTGCCAATATGAATTATATTTACCCAATAATCAAAGATTACTGTAAAAGTTCTTCATGTCCTTATTTACCTCTTTTATTAAATTCGTGACTTGTTTATTAAGCATGGCTCTTGTACTGTTTTCTTGTCAATCGGAAAAGAAGGAGAATGGAATGCAGGTTGCCGAGATCGAGAAAAAGGAGTTTTTTGTGGTGCCAGGTGAAGATGAGCCCATTGATTCGGTTTTGGTGCAAAGGGGAAAAGTGCTGATTTCCTATGCAGACTGCTATGAATGTCATAGAGAGGAAAGTGCAGGTAAGGGGCCTACATTTTTTGATATAGCCAGAAGGTACCCTAATAATCAAGTTTATTTTAAGCTATTGGGTCGGAAGGTGGTCTCAGGTGGGAGTGGCACTTGGGGACATCCTGTAATGCGCGCCCATCCCAAATTGGAATTGGAGGATGCCATGGCCATGGTCGCTTATATCCTCTCCTTAGAAGATAAATAGGTTTTCTTCTATCAAACAATCCTTCTAAGCGCCTGTGCTATAAAATCAGCTAGCTTATTGTTGTCATCCAATGGATTCCTGGGATCAAATTATAAACCTGATCAGTATTTTTATAAGGGCTTATCATTAAACCCGCATTATGCATTAGCCTATCTACGCCGCGGCGCACAAGTATTACGACCTGAAACTACTTTGAAATCAGGCTGTTTGGAGATTCAGTTCTTCCCGACAGTGGACGGGACAGGCTATAACGATTCCTAATGCATAAAGCGGGTTAGAAATGGAAATAAGGTAAAATATAATAAGGAAAAGAAAATATTTTATTTGTATTTGAATGATGTTAGTTCGTTTATTATATGGTTTGGTATAAAGGAAAGATATTGATTTATATTTCATTATTTTTAAGGAGGTTATAGTTGATCAGGTCTTTTGGAGAGAGTCTGTCATAATTTCTTAAAAGTAGAAGATTTGAATAATTAATTCGATTTTATCAAATGAGTCACTACCTGAAGTTTAAAATATCATTATCCATAGTATTATTCGTTTTGCTTGTATTTTGCAGCCGAGCGCAGACCATTACAGAATTGCAGGAATTGGATATTACTTCCGGACAGCAGACTTATGCTGCACCAGTGAAAGACCAATCCGTTACTGGGGAAGCTTTATCGGTGGCGGGTGAAAGATTTTCCAAGGGGATAGGGGTGCATTCCCGTTCAGTGATCAAAATCAAATTGAACAATGCTAGACACTTTTCTGCTAAAATAGGCATAAATGATTCGGATATAGATTATGCTGCTGAATCAGTAAAAACTATACCATTGACAGATGGAAAACGAATATTTTACGATGTTACCGAAACCCAAAAACAGTTTTTGGGTGTGGAAGGTGAAGCGGGGAAGGTTGATCAGGGGACGGTGGTCTTTAAGCTTATGCACAATGGCAAAGAAATTTATAACAGTGGATTGGTGAGGGGAGGAGATGTTGCCAAAGAGGTGGATTTGGATGTAAAGGGAGGATTGCTTGAAATGGTAGTAGAAGATGCAGGGGATGGGGAAAGTGGTGATCATGCCGTTTGGATCAATCCCAGCATTGAATATTTTGAAATAGCCCCCATCATTGTTCCTGTGGACTTTGCTGTTGAGAAGATAGAACAGACAAATGAAGTGAGGGAGCATCTGATGAAGCAATTAGCAGAACTTCCCGAGGTTACCATGCCATTGCCTCAGCCTGAATATGATTGGTTAGTGGATCATTCCAAGGCCAATGCAGCGGTTTATCGAAATGAAGATAACCGTATTGTTTTGAGCAATGGGTTGATAGCTAGGGTTTTTGCGTTGAGCCCCAACTTGGCGACGGTAGATTATATCAACCAAATGACAGGGGAGAGCCTGTTACGAGCCGTGTCAAATGAGGGTGTATTGACCATAGATGGTAAGTCCATTGAGATAGGAGGCCTGAGCAAACAAAGGGAATATGGGTATACCCTGATGAAATGGGTGGAAAGTCTGTCCGCAACCAAAAATTCATTCCAAATTCAGGATTTTGAAGTGAAAGCAATTACGGACCGCCTTCAATGGAAACAGGTGCGCTGGGCCATGAACAAAGAGATGCCAGGTGGGAAGGAATTGGTATTTACCCTTGTGAAAGATGCCATAGTGGTGAAGGTGCATTATGCCCTTTATGATGGCATTCCTACCCTTTCCAAATGGATAGAGATGATCAATGAGGGAGAGCTTTTGGTACAGTTGAACAGTTTTAAACTGGAGCAATTGGCCATGGTGGAAGGAGAGAATTTGGTGGATATTCCATCGTATTGGGTGAAGCCGAATATACATATTGAAACGGATTATGCCTTTGGTGCCATGCAGCAGAAGACTTCTGATCAAACAACTTATTGGGAGAAAGACCCGAGATATACCTCGCAGACCAATTATCCCATGAGTGTACCTTGTCTATTGGAGGTAAAACCTCCCTTGGGACCAGATACGGGGATTCCGGTGGGTGGCTCACTGACCACATTTAGGGTTTGGGAAATGCCTATGGATACCCGTGAACAGGAAAGACAGGGCTTGTTCAAAAGAAAGATGTATCGAAGCATTTCTCCATGGACCACTGAAAACCCGATCTTTCTCCATCTTACATCTACTGACCCAGAAGTGGTGAAAACTGCCGTGGACCAATGTGCCGAGGTAGGGTATGAGATGATCATCCTGAGTTTTGGTAGCGGAATGAATATGGAGGATGAGTCTCCTGAAAATTATGCTAAATTCAGGGCGTTGAGAGAATATGCCAATTCCAAGGGAATCGAACTTGGAGGCTATTCCCTGCTTTCCAGCCGTTGGATAAGTGAAGAAGTGGATGTAATCAACCCAAAAACAGGCAAGCGTGGCGGGATGATTTTTGGTTCTTCTCCTTGCCTGAGCAGCGAATGGGGCTATGATTATTTCCGCAAGATCAAAAGGTTCTTTAATGAAACAGGGATGCAGGTTTTTGAGAATGATGGATCCTATCCAGGCAATGTATGCGCATCTACCAGCCATGCCTATCATAACGGGCTAGGTGATTCCCAATGGAAACAGTATGCCCAAATCCAAGGCCTGTACCAATGGATGCGTGCAGAGGGAATTTATATGAATGTGCCGGATTTTTATGTCAATTCGGGTACCAACAAAACCGGAATTGGCTACAGAGAGGTCAATTGGTCACTTCCAAGGGAAAGACACCTGATGCATGGTCGCCTGAATATTTATGATGGACTCTGGGACCGTATACCAAGTATGTGTTGGACTTTTGTACCCCTTACTCAGTATCATGGTGGAGGAGCAGAAGCTACCTTAGAACCTTTGAAAGATCATTTGCAGGATTATGAAAATCATATGATGCAAAATTATGGTTCGGGAGTTCAGGCTTGTTATCGAGGACCGCGACTATACGATGCTCCTGAAACCAAAGCCCTGGTAAAAGAGGTCATTGGTTGGTATAAACAATACCGTGAAATACTCAATAGTGATTTGATCCATTTGCGCCGGCCTTCTGGAAAGGATTGGGATGGTTTTATGCATGCCAACCCTGAATTGAAAGAAAAGGGATTGGCCAT
Organism: Echinicola marina; assembly: GCF_020463795.1. Classification (NCBI taxonomy): domain Bacteria; kingdom Pseudomonadati; phylum Bacteroidota; class Cytophagia; order Cytophagales; family Cyclobacteriaceae; genus Echinicola; species Echinicola marina. The sequence continues at coordinate 3,284,414 of NZ_CP080025.1, forward strand.
GTTTTTCAATCCTACCGAAGAGGATATGAAGCGAAAAATCAAACTCCCACTTTATTATACAGGCTTAAGAGATACTGCTGAGGTGCGCATAAAGGAGGGAACCGTTAAAAGCTATAAGTTGGCCCGGGACTATTCCATTGAGGTAGACCTTACTATTCCAGCCAATTCTTATACTTGGTTGGTTATTGAATGAAGAAAAGACAACGGTAATCAATCCAAATTTGTCCGTTCGATCGGTAGCGGATTGTTATTGATAACAGGCTGAAATAGAGAAGGTTTTCCCGGGAATGACTGGTCTTTAATTATTAGGGAGGTATGGTAGATGAAGGAAATAGTTTCTGTAAAATAGAGGCTGTCCCATCATGGCGTAAATCGACTTACTGATGAGACAGTCTATTTTTTGTATGGTAATTTATTTGACGGATAGCACTTTCAACCTGCGAATTCCGGCTGGCATATTCCAGGAAACTTCCTTCCCTTTTTTTACGCCTATCAAAGCAACAGCCAAGGGAGCCAGAAGTGATATTTTTCCTTCTTTGAGATTGGACTGGTTGGGAAGTACTATTTTGGCCTTTATAATATGAGCATTGTCCATGTCCTGCACCTCTATCTCCGAGCCGATTTTCACGACGTCTTTGGGGACTTTGTTGTCCTCAACAATTTTACAATTGGCCAATTCTTCCTGTAATTGCCGAAGGTCAATGTGAAATCCATTGGTGTTTCCAGAGATGATGATGTTTTTAATGGTTTGATAATCAGATTTTTTTATGATTGGTTTCATGATGTTGAAAATTTTGTAGAACATATGCGTTTAGGACATATTAAAAGCATGTCCCATTAGCCTGGCGTACCAGGTATAACCTTTACTATAAAAGGCAAAGCTCTCCACTAACAGCTCGTGGAGAGCAGCGTGATAAAGGCCTTGTTACATGAAAACAAAAGAATAACATCCTTGCCTGCAATGCAGGAACGCACTTCGTATGACTTTATATACTTGGTAGGTTTCAAGATGTTGATGAATTAGTGGGGGGATGTAAAAATGTAAACTTACGTTAACGTTTGGCTGTCTTGTCCTGTTGCTTACTATTTTTAGAGGTATCAGGAACAAGGTCAAAAAGGTACTGGGGGTCGATGTCCGGATCAGTCAGATAACAGACAGGAGATGCAAAAGGCTTTATCCTAGCTTTGTTGTTAGCAGTTGCTGTATGTTTGTTTGCTGATTTCACTTTACGATAGATCCTATTATTAAAGGTCTAACGTAAAATTCACTTTCTGGTTTAAAATTTCCTTTTTCTTTAAGAACAAAGTCGCTTATAATATAGATGATCTTCCTGATAAGTGATCTCTATTTATAATTTATTAAGTATACAGGTTTTTGAAACAGAGAAGGGCAAGGGAAAGTTGGAAACATCTGTTGCATAGGCTATATTTAAATCTCTCCCTACCCGGTCCCCAAATGTGTAAATGCAAAAAAAATGAAGCATGAAGAGACTTGTTTTTTGTTTGGACATTGATCTGTAATGGCCAAATTCAAGATGGATTAGCACATATGTTCAGTGCTTGATATGGATGTTTGTTTGGCTTGTGGTGCTATTTGAAGTATAATTGCTAACCGTTGACGAATTTTTCATATTAGAAATGGACAAGTAAATTTAATTTTGAAGAATGTGATTGTTCACAAAAATGCCAGTAGAGAAGGTAAGGAAAATGTTTCCCATACTACTTGCAGCTTAGGATTTAATTCTAGGACAGGTGAAGGGAAGACTTTTATGGCTGTGCAATTGGATGAAGCGTTTGGTGTTGGAAACGAAATCATATTGGAAAGTATCAGTGAATGATTGACCCAGGTAATATGAAGGAAGCGTTAGGGTTTCACTTTGATGGTTTTGACGGAGATAGACCGTACTTCTTGTGCTTGGATATTTTTGTTTTTTGGTATTGAAAAAAGGAAACAGTAAACTCAAAATAATAGATTATGAATTTAAAAAGCAGGTTCTTCTCTTCTATGATCAGGGGAGCATTTCTGATTTTAGCTAGCATGGTTTCACTGACGACCATGGCCCAAAAGAAATCATCCAAACCCAATATTCTACTGCTCTTGGTGGATGACCTTAAACCTAATTTAGGTGTTTATGGAGATCCCGTAGCGATCAGTCCCAATGTGGATAAATTGGCCAATAGCGGGATGCGATTTGATATGGCTTATTGTAACCAAGCAGTATGTGTTTCTTCCCGGTACAATTTGCTTTTGGGCTCTAGGTCCACAAGTACTGGGCTGTACAATTTTGGTAAGGAATTTAGGGATGTGATCCCTGATGCGGTCACCATGCCACAATATTTTATGAATGCCGGTTACCACACCGAATCCATGGGCAAGGTTTATCATGTTGGACATGGCAATACCAATGACAAAGCCTCCTGGACTGTGCCTCACTGGAAGGAAAAGGTGATCGAATACTTAGATCCAGCAAGTACCAATGGCAAGCTGACCCGTGAAGAGGCTTTCTTCGAAAATACCAGAATGTATATTGAAGACACGCCAAAGAACCATGAACTGCCAAGAGGAGCAGCTTGGGAAAGCCCTGATGTGGTAGATGAGGGCTATGCTGATGGTCGTGTGGCGAGGCATGCCATTGATCGTTTGAGGGAATTGAGCAAAAATCCTGAGCAGCCATTTTTTATGGCCGTGGGTTTTGCGAGACCACATTTGCCTTTTAGTGCCCCGAAGAAATATTGGGATATGTATAATCCAGATGAACTTCCTATGCCGGAATTTGAAGAAGGACCGGATGGAGCACCAGGTTTTGCAGTAAAACGAAAAGGTGAAATCGTACAGTTTTTCCCTATTCCAACAAAAGAAGATATTTATGAAGAGGATCTAAAACGCAAGTTGATCCATGGTTATTATGCCAGTCTGAGTTATATGGATGCCCAATTGGGAAAAGTGGTAGATGAATTGAAGCGTTTGAATATGGATGAAAATACCATTATTGTACTTTGGGGCGACCATGGGTGGCATTTGGGTGACCATGGTATTTGGACCAAACACACCAATTATGAACAAGCCAATCATATTCCTTTGGTTTTTGTGGCACCAGGCGTTACCAAGGCAGGAAGCGCCACCAAACAGTTGGCGGAGACTGTGGATATTTTTCCTACATTGGCAGATTTGGCAGGACTGGAGAGGCCAGAAGGACCTCAGCCAATCGATGGTATCAGTTTGAAGCCAAGCTTACTGGATGGATCTAAAATGATAAAGGACCATGCTTATCATGCCTTTGAAATGGGAGGAAATATGGGGGAAGCTATCAGGACCGAGCAATATAGGATGGTGAGATGGACGAACCTGAGAAGTGGAAAAGTGGTTTATGAGCTATATGATTATTTTAATGATCCAGGGGAAAAGAAAAACATAGCTGAAGACAAACCTGAAATTGTAGAGGAATTGGTAGCGAAACTGAAAAAATATCCAAAGGCAAAGAGACTTCCCTAAACAATCATAAAATCAAAATAAAGTAATTCAATAGCCAGCTACATTTGATGTGTAGCTGGCTATTTCATTGTTAATTACTGGTTTATTGATAACTTGGAATATTGATTGTTTTGATGTGACGATCCCTAAACCCAAGGTAATTATGAAAAAAATGCTTCTTCCATTGGGCTTGCTGTTTATTATTGGTCTTTGGAGCTATGTCCAAAAGGATCGGAGCAAGCCAGTAACCCAACCCAATATATTATTTGCCATCATGGATGATGTTACTTATAAGCATATGGGTGCATATGGCTGTGACTGGGTGAATACCCCCAATTTTGATCGGATAGCCGCAGAGGGAATACTTTTCAATAATGCCTATACTCCCAATGCAAAATGTGCCCCTTCCCGGTCCAATATCCTGACGGGCAGGAATTCCTGGCAATTGGAAGAAGCTGCCAACCACTGGTCGTATTTTCCCACTAAGTTTAAAACCTTTGCAGAAGTCTTAGATGAACATGATTACCATGTAGGCTATACAGGAAAGGGCTGGGCACCAGGCAAGGCAAAAAACAAAGATGGGAGTGCAAGGAACCTTTTGGTCAACAATTACAGCCAAATCAAGACAACCCCACCGACTCCTCAAATCAGTAATGTAGATTATGCAGCCAATTTTAAGGCCTTTTTAGATGATAATCGTGAGGGGGAGCCATTCTTTTTTTGGTATGGTGGTTTGGAACCTCATAGAGGCTATGCCTATGGATCAGGAATTGCCAAGGGAGGTAAATCGCTTGTTGAGCTTAAGGATGAGGAGATCTTTGGTTTTTGGCCCGTTAAGGATTCAGTGAAGACAGATTTGCTGGATTATGCTTTTGAGATAGAATATTTCGATAAACAGTTGGGCAAGATGATAGCAGAGCTTGAAGCAAGAGGTGAACTCGACAATACCATCGTAGTAGTGACTGCAGATAATGGAATGCCTTTTCCAAGAGTGAAAGGGCAGGAATACGAGTATAGCAATCACCTTCCTTTGGCGATCTGCTGGGGAAATGGAATTTCAACTAAAGGGCGAAAAATAGACGACTTTATCAGCTTTATTGACTTTGCACCTACATTTTTGGAATTGGCAGGAATAAAGGAAAAGGACAGTGGCATGCAGCCTATTACCGGAAGTAGTTTTACGGATATTTTGTCTTCTGAGGAGCCAAATATGGTTGATTCAAAAAGAAACCATGTTTTAATAGGGAAGGAAAGGCATGATGTAGGCAGGCCTGATGATCAGGGCTATCCCATTAGGGGGATTGTCCAAGAAAATTTCCTTTACCTGAAGAATTTTGAGCCAGTTAGATGGCCGGCAGGGAATCCTGAAACTGGATATTTGAATACAGACGGTAGCCCTACCAAAACAGTATGTATCAATTCCATTTATAAAGAGAGTACATTTGATTATTGGGCATGGTCGTTTGGAAAACGCCCGGCTGAAGAACTCTATAATATCAAAGAAGATCCGGATTGTCTGAATAATTTAGCGTTTAGCGGTCAATTTGAGAAAGTAAAGGAAAAGCTGAAAAAGAGCCTGTTCAAGAAGTTAAAAGACCAAGGAGATCCCAGAATGTTTGGCAATGGAGCTGTTTTTGATCATTACCAATATGCGGATCAAAGTGGGGCAGACTTTTATTCAAGGTATATGAAAGGGGAGAAATTAAAGGCCGGTTGGGTGAATGAAAGTGATTTTCAGGATATAAGGAAGGTCAAAACTTATAAAGAAGCAAATCCTTGATTTCGCAGTTTTGCTAATATCACCTATCAAAGGTGGCTTTTTCTGTAGAAATTGGGGGCATAACCCATGTGTTTTTTGAACAAGCGAGAAAAATAATAAGCGTCTTCAAAGCCTAATTGTGAGGAGATCCTTTTGAGTGTCCAGTCAGTGAATTGCAGGTATTGACAGGCTTTTTGGATTTTGAGGTGATTAAAATAATTGATGGGGGTATAGCCAGTCTTTTGTTTGAATGTGTAAGAAAAATGAGAAATTGACAATTGTGCTTGTTTGGCCATTTCCTCCAAGGTCAGAAGGTTTTCCACATTTTCCTTCATGTATTCAATGGCTTTTTCAATCTCTTCTTTTTTTGGAGAAGCTTCTTCCAAGAGGAGCTTTTTGGGGTAAACCAAAGAGAAAAAAATCTGTTGTAGAAGAGGAAGTACATTGATCAGATTTTCTTTTCCATATCCGGATTCCAATAGATTGATAATTTGATGAAAGAGTTTTGCACGGGCATCCACATAAGGAGAGTGTTGGACGTAGCTATCCTTTTTTTGGATGAGCATATTATTGAATTCTGGTGCAAGTGTCCCTTTATAATGAATCCAATAAATACTCCAAGGTAAGTGTTCATCAGCGGCAAAGGAGTTTGGGATACCTTCAGGAATGATCAGGTAGTCATGCGGATTGATCAGGAAGTGCTCATTATTGATAGAGGCTGTCCCTTTACCTTCGATACAATAGATCAATATATTTTCGTTTGCTCCCTTTGGTCGCTTTCTGAAGTGGTGTTGCGCGCGGGGGTAATAACCAATATCCGTAAGGTACAAGGAAGACAAGATGGGGTCTTCCTTGCAAAACTTACGAATGTCATTGGGAAGCACCAGGGCTCTTTGGCCCTTGAATCCTTCTCTTTTTTTGGTCATATTTCTAGGGGTTTGGCCATACTGTACCTAATCCTTCTTGTAGTTTCCGTATTTTCCTTTCATTCCCTGCAACCAGTTTTCTCGAAGGGATTGCATTTCTTGGGCCCTAAGACTATCCTGTTCGATAAGATTTTGTCTTTCTCCCGGGTCAGCTTCCAAATTGTAAAGCGCCACTTTACCTGGATGGGCACCTAGCATAATTTGGCTAGTAATGGGCCTGTTTTTAGGGTTATAATCATTGGCAAAAACCAGTTTGTAGTTTTGGTCAATGACAGCCCATTGGTTTCCGAATTGAAAGAATAAAGGGTCTTTAGCGGACTTTGATGCTTTGTTCTCTTTAATAGGGGCAATCAAGCTACTGCCATCAAGTGCAGCATCTTTCGGAATGTCAATGCCAGCAGCTTCCATAAAGGTAGGGAAAATATCCAGTGTGGATACCCGGTGGTTATAGTCTTTTTCTTTGGGGAGTCCATTTGGCCATGAAAGGATCATGGGTACGCGGATGCCGCCTTCATGCATGGTATATTTGCTGCCCGAAAGAGGCAGGTTGTTGGCGCCGGCCAAAGGCTCACCTCCATTGTCAGAGACCAAAAGAATCATGGTGTTTTCCATGTTTCCAGCAGCTTCCAATGCATCCAAAAGACGACCAATATTATCATCCAAACAGTTCAAATTGGCCAGGAAGTATTTTCTCATTTCTTCATCTGAGATTTTGCCTACCTGTGTATAATCCCAGTAGTATTCTTTGTATTTACCATAACTGCTGTCATAGTTGGCCACTTTTTTTACATTCCATTTTTTGAGGTATTCGTCTGGCACTTCATGGATCAGGTGGTGAACAGCATTATAGGAAAGGTCCAAGAAAAATGGTCCATCATTGTTTTTATTGATAAATTCAATGGCCTTATCCGTGAAAAGCTCGGTGCTATAGGTGTCTTCAAAGCTGGTTTTGGTGCTATCCACAAAGAGTCTGCCCAATGACTCACTGGTTCCATAAGGGTCAGGGGTGCTTATTTCTGTTTTTTCGTCCAATAGGAAATAGTCATGTGCGTGGGCACTGAATCCAACAAAGGACTGATAGCCATGTTGCAGAGGAAATTCCCTTACTTGTGCATTGTGGTAATTGGTGCCAAAATCACTTTTGCCAATTTTAGCGGTGGTATATCCTGCTTTTTGGAGCACTTCCGCAATGGTATTTACATTGTGAGGAAGCCCAGAGGCCCAAGCCATCTTAGGATCCCATTTTTCCTGGTATTGGCCGGTGTAGATTGCGGCCCTGGACGGACTGCATACAGGTGCAGTTACATAGGCATTGTAGAAGAGCACACCATTGTCAGCGATCCTGTCCATATTGGGGGTTTCGCAGTATTTGGATACGTGATCATAAGCACTGAGGTCGGCATATCCTTGGTCATCGGTTACGATGAGGATGATGTTGGGTTGTTTTTTATCTACAGCCATGGCTGTTTCTTTTTGCCCGCATGAGCCTAATAATGTCCCCAGTCCAATTATGGAGAAAAGGGAGAGGATAGGTTTTATTAATATCTTTTTTTTCATTGTTATTGTTTAAGTCTATTCCTTGTCTAATACTATTTCACGGATCATTAAATTACCTCCATTGCTTACATTGGTTTTTAGAATTATTTTTCCATCATTGCTGTCTTCGCGCATAACATGGAATTTTATCCATTTTCCACCATCTTCATGATGTCTTCCCAAGCGCACTTTCCTTCCTTCAAAGGTCAATAATCCTTCTCTTCCTTGATTGTTCCAATCATCAAATAAGACATAGAAACTGCCTAGGATTCCGTCTGGAACAGTGATTTCCAAGATGATTTCCTTTCCGTGCCAAGCGCTGCCTTTGTCATCCTTCCATACACCATCCGCTTTGACTTTATAGCCTATATTTTCCCCGATCTTGATGACCTGATCGCTATTGGAGTTCCAAGGTAGGGAGCTACGCTTACTTTCTGCTTTTTCTCCAGCATTGACCCGTAAGAGCACGTTATTGTATTGGCCATCTATCTGCTCATCTTTTGCTAGGGGAATTTTAGGGAAGAGCTTGGACAAAAAAGTCCTGTCAACTTCAGTGGATGGAGCAAAATCCGATGTTTTCATATATTCTATGAGACTATAGCGCAATTGTTTGGCTACAGGTAATTCTGCATTCCGAATATCAAATCCGCTGACCAAAAGCTTTCCTTTTCCAACCGAAAACTCAAAGATAGCGCCTTCTTTATTATTCCTATGAAAATCATCCACAACTTGAACGAGTGGTTGAAATGATTTTGGTGTTTCATTGAGGATAAAGCCTTTGGCTCCTTTGCTGATGCTTTCCCATTGCCAATTGGAATGGTAGTCGGTCGGGAAATCTTTCAGGGCAGGGTGCTGGTCTTGGATCAACATGCCTATATTGGTTTTGCCTTGGCCAGGGAAGAAAGTCAATGACCAGTACAATGGATAAAAACTCAAGTCGATGCTGTTTTTATCAGTTCCCAGTTGATCCGCCAATAAAAGCACCTTCCTGCCGGCCTCCAAAGCAGCAAAGGCCGTATTGTCCAATTGGTCGGTAATGATGATGTCTCCATCTTCATATGGAGGGAGCTTTGTGGGATATACCCAAATGTCCCAAGAGTTCTTAAAGGCTGTTCCGGCTAGTTTTAGCTCGATATTTAGTTTTTGGGCAGTTTGAATGTTTCCAAGCGGAAAGGTGATATTTCCGATGTCATTGAGACTGCCTCTTTTAATATTGTTGATCATCCAGTTTTCTTGATGGATCGATTTTCCGGATGCATCGCTGATATTGACGAGGATTTCTCCATTAGTGATTCCAGATGGACCAAAATGAGAAAGCTGGGCGCTTGCTTCAAAAACTTCACCATTGTCCCAAACGAATTTTTTCATTCTTAGTAAGGGGACTGTTTCACTGAAATGTTCTTTGAATTTTTCCGGTGTAGTGATTCCCTTGCTTTCCCAGTGGGCATCCAGCCAACCGATCAGCGCCTCACCTTGGCCTTGATAATCCTGCATGCTCAGGAGTTGCACTCCAGCACAGCTTTTTGTTCTCAAGAAAGATTCTGTTTCATACTTGTACATGATTTGGTTCAGAGCTCCCGAAGCCTTTTTGAATTCTTCTGCTTGATGGGCAATGCCGTTTTTTTCGGCCATCGCTTTAAATTCCATGAAGTTTCTGGCTTTGAGTACACCGGTGTATTTGTCTATTTCTGTCCAAGAAGGATAGACGGGCCATTGACCAATTTCATGTGCAATGATCGGAATGTCCATTTGGCTATAGACCTCCTCAAAATCCCAATCTGTATGTGCGCCATTTAATCCCCGTGTTCTTCCGATGCCTTTGATATAATGGGTAGCATTATATTGGTCCACCTCTGTAATGGTCCTGGCTGTGGAAACAGCATATAAGTGTCTGGGGTCTTTGGCCTTGAGGTCTGCAACCCATTCTTTCATAATGTCAAAGTCAGAATTGCCCAGTTCATTTCCGATGCAGAACATGGTAAATGAAGGATGGTTGCCGTATTCATCCACTACGCGGTTCATCTCATTGATGACAAATTGATCTCTTTCAGGATCTTTTCCCAAGCCTTGGGGGAAGCCCTTGGTGTTCATCTCAGGGCGTCCACGTTGGGTGTTGTCTACGCTCATCCACCAATCGATCCAAATGGAAGCTTCTGCTTGTATATAAATACCGATTCTGTTGGCTGCTTTGAATGCTGCTTCAGGAGGGCACCAGGAATGGAAGCGGACATGGTTGAGTCCATGGTCTTTGTATATTTCAAAAATCCTTTCCCAGTCTTCTATTTGGGCTGAACTATAGCCGGTAAGAGGGAAATGTACACAGTCGAGGTTACCTCTTAGGAAAACTGGTTCTCCGTTGACCAAAACATGGGTGCCGTCATGACTGTAGTTCACAAATCCAAATTCTGTTTCTGCTAAATCCTCGGATTTTCTGGTTTTTAACCTGACTTTAAGTGTATAGACAGTAGGGTCAAATTCATTCCATTTTTTTAAGGCCCCATTAAGGCTCAAAGGAATGTTGAGCTCTTGGTGGCCAGGTTGAAGTCTGTGACGGAAGGTGCTCTGGAAAACGGGTTCTTTATGGTCTATTTGAGTAATGCTGATTTCAAACTTAGCCTTCTCGGCCTTTTCAGCATCTACACTAATATTTAGGTCCAAATGGTCATCCGAAGTTTTTGGGAAGGTCCTTAACTGCTTAATGGAGGTAAGGTCATGAGCTCTTAGTTCTATTTTTCCAATGATACCATTCCAAATACTTTGGGTATATTCTCCGTAGGCGTGGCCTTTGTCCCCAATATTATGGATCATGTCATTATTGACCCTTACGGTTAAGGTATGTTTTCCTGGGCTAAGTACTCCCAAGTCGTGGTAATGGGGTGTTCCCAAAGCATCGGCAGTTCCCATCTCCATGCCATCGATAAACACTTTTGATTCCCATAAAACCCTCTCCAATAACAGTTCTATCTCTTTGTCTTTCCAAAAATTCGGAATTAGGATTTCTCTTGAGTATTCGGCTTCCCCTATATATTTGAATTCAGGGGTAAGTACTCCAAAGTCAGAGCCGGTTGTTTTGAGACCGTAGCCATTTTCAGCTAGTGATCCGGGAAGTTGGATTTCACCTTTGACCTTCGAGTCGATACGAAAGTATTCGGAGGAATTGTTTGATTTTATAAGTTTTACATTCCATTGCCCCGAAAGATCAATATTTTGAGCCAAGGCTGAGAAGGAAACTGTTAAAATGCACAGTAATATTGTAAGGTTTTTAAGAAGCCGCATAATTATTTGTAATCAGTAAAACATGGTCGAAACAAAAATAAATTGTTTTATTTAAGATTAAAAGGCTGTAAGGCCTGAGAGGATGATATCGTGATTTAGTCCATTGTTAAGGTCTTTTGTCTGGTGGATGAGGTAGATTGATTGCCTTATTTTTTTACTGAATCAATGATTTTTTATTTGGCCTAATAGGGTGGGGTAGTTTTGAGTTGATAATAGCAGTGAAATAATCCATTATTAATTGATTTCGAATAGTTTCGATATATGAATTGTTAGGGAAGATCAGTGCTTATTTTCAGAATTACTTGGTCGCCAAATTAATAAGAGATATAGTTCTGATTTTCGCCTTTTCTTAATGTCTTTGAATCCCAATAAACGTTGAAATATAGTCTTGTAACTGACACTTTTCTTTAGAATTTATTTCTTATTTACTGTAGGTATTGAAAGAGTTGTCGGTTGTATGTATAAGGAAATGAAATTTTTTTCTTCACTGTATTTTAGCGAAATGATCTTGGTAAATCATCATGATAAAATTATGCTAAATCGACTTTGTATGTTTTATGTAATCTGTTTTGCCTCATCTGGAGTTTGAATAATTTTCTTTTAAGTAAAAAATGTATAAGAAAGAATAGTTTAGTTAAAAAATAAGCGAAAGAATAAGTTTGAGTAAATTATTTATTTTATTATTTATTAATGTCAGAATAAATTGTTTTATTTAAAGATGATTTATTTAATATTTCTTCAAAAATAAATCTTTTAGGCCGGGTTTAGCTAGGCTCTTTCCTCAACTATTTTAGGGTTGATGGGCTTGTTGGAGATTTCATTTTCATGATAGGAAATAATGATGTGTGGAATCCAAATAATTAACATTTGAGATATAGAAATGTGAGGGCAATACCTTAAGCGTAAAACAACTATTTGTACCGGATATATTTTAGGAAAATAAAGAGGACTATATGCTAAAAATCTACTGATATGGATTATGGAAGTTTAAGCGATCAAAAGTTGTGGGCCAAGGTAGTAGATGGAGACAATAAGGCCTTTGAGTTTATTTACAGAGCTCATTCAAAAAAGTTGTATGTATATGGACATCGGTTTACTAAAGACACGTCCATAATCGATGATGCTATTCAAGAAGTGTTTATTTCAATATGGTCATCAAGGAATAGAATAGTTATTTCTAGATCTTTGAGCCATTATATTTTTAGTTCTTATAGACGTTTGATCATTAAAAAGATTAATGAGGAACAATTTTGTGAGTCTATCGATGATCCCAATAATATGTTGGATTTCCATCATTATATGCAAGGGGTATTAGAAGAGACCAACATATCTGATTTTGAAGGGGGGAAAACTATTTCCGCTTTGGAGAAACTACCTAGTAGACAAAAGGAAGCAATATACCTCAGGTATATAGAAGAATTGTCTTATGAGTCTATTTCAGATATTATGGGTGTTCAAATTCCATATATCTATAATTTAATTTTTAAGGGTTTAAAAACTCTGAAAGAAAATATCAAAATTTCACGATTTGCTAAAATCCTTGTTTTTTGGGTTTTATCAATATTTCATTAAAACCTACTTTTTAATTTAAATACTTTAAAAAACCTCCTTAAGTTTTTTAAAAACTGTAAAAATTAATTTTTTATTGCTGTCTAGGTGAGATTAAGCAACTTTTATTACTCTATAATATTGAAAGACGAAAAGAAATGAAATCCTTTGAGAACATAGAAGATTTTCTTGGTTATCCCCTTTTTAAGGACTGGGTGCGCTCTGGAGCAGATACAGATGATGAGTTCTTTATCTGGTTCAAAGAGAATTATCCTAAAAAACTGGATTTGCTGTATAAGTCCAAAATGGTTTTGGAGGAATTGGAAGCACCTGCCAATGATTGGTCAAGGCTTAAAGAAGATGAATTGTTTAATAACATATCATCTCAAATAAGACCCGTTCGGAGATTTTATGGCAACAAAAAAGCGATCAGCACACCGACCTTATTGGTAGCCATGTTGGTGATATTGCTAAGTGGTTTGTTGGTGTGGAATACGGAGCTGGAAAATTATTTCGGAGCATCTATTGAGGAGGTTGTGGCTGAGCAGTGGACAGTTCGAGATGCAAAGCTGGGCCAAAAGAGCAAGGTGTTTCTTCCTGATGGAACAATTGCCTACTTAAACTCAGGCAGCCAAATTAAGTATGATAAGCATTTCGCCATCAGTCACAGGGAGCTCTCATTGAGAGGAGAGGCGTTCTTTGAGGTGGCAAAAAATAAAGCAATTCCATTCAAAGTCAAGAGTGGTAAGGTGGTTACTGAGGCCGTTGGGACAGCTTTTAATGTAAAAGCTTTTGATGTGAAAGATATTGGTGTTCAGCTGACTGAGGGTAAAGTGAAGGTTTATCCAATTAATAGTCCTGAAGAGGAGCTATTGCTGTTGCCCGGAGAACAAGTGGTTTATCAGGGGGACGAATCACCCAAGAAAGGCAGTTTTGACCTTGAGTATTATCCGTTTTGGGTAAAGGGAACACTAAGTTTTGACAAGGCTTCACTGTCCGAAGCAGTAGACTTGTTGGAAAGATGGTATGGGGTCAAAATTGCAGTTCAAAATGCTCCTAAAAAGGAATTTAGCTTTAGTGGCAAGTATAGAAAGGCCACGCTAGAAAATATTTTGGAGAGCATGTCCCATTCTCTTCAATTGAGGTACAAAATCGAGAATAAAAATGTCACTTTAATATTTCAATAAAAACCAATCGCCTATGACCAAAAAAAGCCAATGATGAACATTGGCCCTTGTTGGCAAATAGAAAGTTTCTCAGGCTACACTATTTGCTGGCGTTTAATGCAATTCCAATTACAAAAAACATTCTAATTTATGAAAAAAACATTACATGCGTTACGTATGATAGGAAAATTCTATCTGTACGGGTTCGTAGTCCAATTATTTTTCCTGAATTTCATCCACGCAGCACCCTCCAAGGCTCAGGAATCATTGGATTTAACCAAAGTACATCTAAGTCTTAATTTAAATCAGACTTCACTAGAAGAGACTTTCAAAGAGATCAGTAGCTTAACTGATTTTGAATTTAGTTATAAGGAAAAGCTAGTAAGGAATGCTTTGCCAGTAAATATTAATGTCCAGAATATGTCCCTGGAAGAGGTGTTGTTAAGCCTTTCTAAAAGCCATCAGCTTTCTTTCAAACAGGTGAACGGAAACATTAGTGTGGTAGCAAGGGACAATGTTCTTAGCCAGCTGACAGTGGTCAAGGAAATTACGGTAAAGGGAAAAGTTACCGATGAAAACAACCTTGCCATTCCTGGTGCCACTGTTTTGGCCAAAAGTAGCGGAAAAGGGACTGTGACAGATTTGGATGGAAATTACAATTTAGTGGTCTCAGAATCAGATGTCCTTGTTTTTTCATTTATTGGTTATGTTTCCAAAGAAATCAGTATAAATGGCAACGAGAACATTGATGTAACTCTTCGGGAAGACATGCAAAGTTTGGAGGAGGTAGTGGTTGTTGGATTTGGTGAGCAAAAGAAGGCAAACCTTACTGGTGCGGTAACCACGGTGGATGCAAAAGTGCTCGAAGCTCGTCCTGTACAGAATGTGGGTCAAATGCTTCAAGGAGTAATTCCTGGCTTAAATCTGCAAACCTCAGGATTAGGGGGGGAATTAAACCAGAACCTAAGCTTTAACATCCGTGGAGCAGGAACCATTGGTGCAGGATCTAACTCATCCCCTTTGGTTTTGATTGATGGTATGGATGGCGATCTGAATGCACTTAACCCGCAGGACATTGAGAACATTACTGTATTGAAAGATGCGGCGGCGGCATCGGTATATGGGTCAAGAGCGGCATTTGGTGTGATCCTTATCACGACCAAAAGTGGTAAAGCCGGCAAAGCAAAAGTGAATTACAATAATAATTTCAGGTTCTCCAAACCTATGGGACTGCCTACAATGATGGATTCTTACACTTTTGCCATGTATTATAACGAAGCAGCACTAAATGCCGGTAGAGGGCCCGTTTTTCAGGATGATGTGCTGGAAAGGATTCGTCAGTACCAAGCGGGAGAAATTGAAAATTCCACAATTCCAAACAATAACGGGGATAGATGGCAGTACTATGGTGGTTCCAACGGTGATACAGATTGGTTCAAAGAGCAGTATAAATCCATGTCCTTCTCCCAAGAACATAATCTAAGTGTAAACGGAGGAAATGAAGGTGCCAGGTATTACCTCTCCGCAAACTATCTGGACCAAGGCGGTTTGACCAGACATGGAGGGGACAACTTTAACCGTTACGGCTTAGCCGGTAAGGTGGATTTAAAACTCAATGACAAATTAAGCTTTAATTACAATACCCGTTTTGTAAGGGAGTATTTTACCAAAGCAACACATTTGAATGACTTGTTCTACCACAATGTGGCCCGTAGATGGCCTACCGTCCCAGTCAAGGATCCAAACGGATACTATTCCGATCCAAGTGAAATCAACCAGTTGCGTGAAGGTGGCAGGGTGAATAATTATAAGGACTTTTATTACATCCAGGGCAAACTGACCTATACGCCAATCAAAAACTGGAATATCCATGCCAGTGGTAACTACCGCGTTATCAATATCAATAATGCTTCCAATACCCTACCGGCTTATGCGCATGATGTTGCTGGAGAGCCGTTTCCTCTTTCAGTTTACTGGTCGGCACCCGGACATACTGCCGTAAGTGAGTTTAGCCAAAAGGAAAATTACTTTACATCAAATATTTATTCAGATTACAGTTTGGATATTGCTGAAAATCACCATTTTAAATTGATGGCAGGTTTTAATTCTGAATTGAATAAGTATCGGAATATCAGCGCAGGAAGAACCGGGCTTATTACTCCCAACGTTATTTCAATCAATACGGCCACCGATAATTTTACCAATGGCGGAGTCTACAACCATTGGGCAACAGCCGGTTTTTTTAGTCGCTTGAACTATAATTATCAAGAAAAATATTTCTTCGAATTCAATGCACGCTATGACGGTTCAAGTAGATTCATTAGTGATAAAAGATGGAACCTGTTCAATTCATTTTCAGCGGGCTGGAATATTGCCCGTGAGAATTTCTGGAGCTTGGACAGGATATCGATGTTTAAAATCAGGGGATCCTATGGGGAATTGGGCAACCAAAATACCAGTAGCTGGTATCCTTTCTACCTGTCACAGCCGTTCTCTGTAAATTCCGGTTCCTGGTTGGTTAATGGAATACGGCCAAATATTGCTTCTGCACCGGGTATTATCAGTACTTCCATGACCTGGGAAAGAGTAAAAAGCTATAATTTGGGTGTGGATTTAGGCTTACTGGAAAACAGGTTATTACTGAACTTCGATTACTTTAACAGGTATACATTGGATATGGTCGGCCCAGCGAAAGAGCTGCCGGTGATTTTGGGGACAGGTGTTCCTCGAATCAATAACGCCGACTTGAAGTCCTATGGGTTTGAACTGGAGGTAAACTGGAAAGATGAGATCGGGGATTTCTTCTATCATGTAAGGGGAGTCCTTTCCGATGACCAAATGAAGGTAACCAAATATCCGAATGATACCGGTAACCTTTCGCAATGGTATAATGGGCGTAAAAACGGTGAAATATGGGGATATACCACCTTGGGTATTGCCAAGACCGATGCTGAAATGGAGCAGCATTTGGAGAATGTAAGCCAAAACCAAATGGGAAGCAACTGGCAGGCAGGTGATATCATGTATGCTGATATCAACGGTGACGGAACCGTGAATGCTGGTAGCAATACCTTGGCTGATCCGGGAGACAGAAAAATAATTGGCAATACGACCCCAAGATTCCGTTATGGACTGGATATCAATGCCAATTACAAGAACTTTGATATCCGCATCTTTATGCAAGGGATAGGTAAACGGGACTGGATGCCAAACGGTCCTTATTTCTGGGGAGCAGGAGGACAGAACCAATGGCAAGCAGCCGGTTTTGAAGAGCATATGGATTTCTTTAGAAACGAAAATTCCCCTATGGTTCAAGCCGGAGTCGCAGAAGTTAATTTGGACGCCTACTTTCCAAGACCTTCATTTGACCAGGGACGCAATAATCAGGCTCAAACAAGGTATCTTCAAAATGGGGCATACTTAAGGTTGAAGAATGTACAGTTAGGCTACTCATTGCCTAATTCAGTTCTGGAGAGATTGGGGATTTCAAATACCAGGTTCTATGTGTCAGGAGAAAACCTGTTGACTTTCACTAAAATGTCCAAAATTTTTGATCCGGAAACGGTTGGGCTTAGCGGTTGGAACGATGGAAAGACCTATCCTTTTGCTACCGTTTATTCCTGTGGTCTAAATATCAATTTCTAATTTGAAGCAAATCATGATAAGATATAAAAAAGCAATCAAACACGGTTTTGCAGCCGCTGCGCTGGTCATAGGATTGTCATCCTGTAATGATTTCTTGGACAGAGCCCCTCTTTCTGAGGTTACACCAGAAGTTTTCTTGAAAACCGAAGCGGATTTGGCGGCATATACTATCAATGCCTATGGATTCCCGACGCACGGAGGATTTAACGTAGGGACGTTTGGAATCGATAACGGTACAGATAACCAAGCCACCAGTAACGCAAGCAATATTTGGATTCCCGGCGAAAGACGCGTGCCGCAATCGGGGGGAGGATGGAGTTTTGGAGGAATAAGAAACATTAACTATTTCCTGCAAAATGCCGTTCCTGCCTGGGAAGCCGGTCAAATATCCGGTAATTCCATTAATATAGACCATTATATCGGGGAGGGGTATTTCCTCCGGGCCTATGAGTACTTTAATAAGCTTCAGACATTTGGTGATTTCCCAATTATACGGGGTACACTTCCGGATGATCTGGATAAACTGACCGAAGCTTCCAAACGTCGTCCCAGAAATGAAGTGGCCCGGTTTATAATTTCCGATTTGGATTCGGCCATAATGCTGCTGGGAGATAATCCTCTGGGAGGAAAAGTAAGAATCACAAAAAATGCCGCTTTGCTGTTCAAATCAAGAGTGGCTTTATATGAGGGCACCTGGTTAAAATACCACAAGGGAACAGCCCATGTACCGGGCGGACCGGGTTGGCCAGGGGAAGGAAAAGTGGACGGTTTTTCCATCAATATAGACAGTGAAATCGAATACTTTCTGGCCGAGGCCATGGATGCAGCAGAGCAGGTTGCGGACCAAATACCTTTGGAGACCAACACCAAAGATAATGGGTATGATTCTTCTGATAACCCTTATTTTACCATGTTCGGCTCTGAAGACTTGACAGGTTATCAGGAAGTATTGCTTTGGAGGGATTATGACCCGAGCCTGAACATAAACCACAATACAGGACATTATATAAACAGAAATGGTGGCAATACAGGGTACACCAGAGAATTTGTGGACAATGTGCTGATGGCAAATGGCCTGCCTATCTATGCCCCTGCTTCTGGTTACGCCGGGGACGATTTTATTGCAGATGTGAAAAAGGACAGGGATAACCGTCTGCAGATCTTTATGAAAGCTCCAGGTGAGTTAAGGGTAGATGACCGTACTAATACTGACGGCTCAGCAATACTTGAAGAGACACCGGATATTATCGGGCTTCTGGAAACGAAATATGTCACCGGATATGCACTGAAAAAGGGAATGAGCTATGCTTTTGAACAAGGTGAAGGAAATCGGGGCAGCACAGGATCCATTGTTTTCAGGGCCGCTGAGGCTTATCTGAACTATTTGGAAGCATCCTATCTAAAAGAAGGGGTGGTAACTGGTAAAGCTGAAACGTATTGGAAGGCTATTCGGGATCGCGCTGGTGTAAACAATGATTTTATGATCACCGTTGCTGCTACAGATATGAATATAGAAGCGCAGAATGATTTTGCAGCCTATTCCGCTGGAGTATTATTGTCAGATAAAGTCCTTTATAATATCCGAAGAGAAAGAAGAGTAGAACTGATGGCTGAAGGAATGCGGATGTTTGATCTTAAAAGATGGCGTGCATTAGATCAACTGAAAACAGACCCGCATATTATAGAAGGATTTAAACTTTGGGGACCTATGAAGGAATGGTATAAAGATGAAGAGACAGGAAAAACCTTATTGATCCAACCAAATGAGGAAGGTACTCCCAATGTTTCTAGTGAAGCTGAAGGTGAATATTTGAGGCCTTACCGTATTGTTTTGGGTGCTACAAATCTAGTGAAAGATGGTTATAGATGGGCTTATGCACATTATTTGGAGCCAATTGCTATTCAGCATTTCATTATTACCACGCCTGATGGTTCTGGATCTCCTGAAAATTCAGTGATTTATCAGAATCCAGGTTGGCCTTTACAGGCGAATTCTGCTGCAACTGAATAATTGATTATAAGGGATGGTCACTGATGGGCTTATGGACCTATTAGTGACCTCTTTTTTAATATGTGTTTGACTTTTTGATCTAAACTTTTAAAAATTAAAGAAATCCTAAATGCTAACTAAAATCAATAGTCTAAGAATGACTGGAATTGTTTTGATCCTATTACAAGCTTTTTATTACTCATGTGATAGTGCTAATGACCCTGCCCCAGTCAAAGAGGAAACAAAATGGGAATTGATTTTTGAAGATGAATTCAACGGAGATACTTATAATGGCGATCATTGGGCAAGTTATCAGACACAGCCTTGGTCATCTCCTTGGAATATGTATGTGGTCCCTAATGATGATGAACTGGCGGAAGTGAGGGATGGTAAGCTACATATAAGAGCTAGGTGGAATGAGGAAACTGACTTGCCTGAAACAGGGGCAATACAAACCAAAGATAAATTTAGCTTTACCTATGGTAAATTAGAAGTGAAAGCCAAGTTTTCCCGAATGGGAAAAGGGGCTTGGCCAGCAATTTGGTTGATGCCCCAAAATCCAGTATATTCAGGTTGGCCCAGTGGAGGGGAGATTGATGTGATGGAACATTTGAATACTGATGATATGGTTTATCAAGTGATTCACCAATCTGTTTCGGAAGATGAAAAACTGGAACCAGCACCATCTATGACAACAAAGGTGGATTTGGATGAATACAATACCTATGGAATTATCAAATCACCAGATAAGATCGAGTTTTATGTTAATGGTAAGAAAACCATGACACATAAAAAAGGTGGTGATAATGCTGGAATGTGGCCTTTTGAAACCGATTTTTATATTATCCTAAATCATGCTTGTGCTGATAAAGGGCAGTCAGGTAAGTATTTCTGGCCTGGTCTCGTCAATTCTACGGAGTATTTTCCGTATGAAATGATTATTGATTATGTGAAAGTGTGGGAGCAGGCTGAGTAGTGATATATTCTGAAAAACTAAATTAAACTAAGTATGGAAAAGTTGATACCTGGTTCAGGTTTGTTTGTGTGGCAAATTTTGGGTTTTCTATTAATAGCGGGATTGTTATATGCGGGTATTAAATTATATATAGTGATTTATAGGTACTTTAAAAATAGGCAATAAGAAACTCATATAGTCACTGATCTATGTTTTTAAAACGAAGATTAATAAACTGCCAAAAAATGATAAAAATATCCTTGCCTGATGCATGCTGTTATTGTTGGTAGAATTGATATTAAAAGATTCAATTAGATTTACTATAAAAAAATCCCGGACCAAATTAAGGAACGGGATTTTTTTTGTTGGGTGATTATTTATTGAAAGCAACTATTCTATTTTGATGGTTTGCTTAGGGCCATTCCAGCCACCAATTTCAATCAGTGCATCTGTGTTTTTCAGTTGGTCATAGTCCAAGGTGATGGTTTTTTCTTCTCCCGGAACGATAGATATATAATTATCGCTAAAGAAGGTAGGTAACAGTCTTTCTTTGGTTTTAGCATCAATCAGAGAGATACGATTAAAGAAGGAAACTGTATTTTCAGCATCGTTGTGAAGCGTCAAGCTGATTTCCGAATCAGTTATTTTCTTCGCTGTAGCTGATACCTTGGCCTCTTCTAAATTTTGTAAACCTGAATAATTGCCCTCTGCGTCTGGCAACCAGTAGAAATTGTCAGAGATTAATTCTTGGTTTATATTCAGCAATTGTACGGAGAGGAACATTCCCTCCTCCGCACTCATTTCATCAATCCTTTTCTTTAGGGACATGATTAATCGGATACTGCTTGGTTCGATATAAGTAAACACTTGCGTCAATTGCTTGCTGTTTCCTTCCATATCATAGGCCGTGACCCGTAGCATAATATCATGTTGCTGCTCAAAGCTATTATTGGCGATCATGATATTGCCTTTAACAGGGTCATACATGCCGTGTACAGCTTCACTTCCACTGCGCAATCCATAAAGACAGGCATTAGGATCAAGGTAATAATCATACATTTGCCCTCTTAAAGCCGTCCAAGGATTTTGGGTTTTCCAAATGATCACCCCAGTATACCAGTCCCACATATGCGCAGAGAAGCCTTCCATCAATCCACGGTATTGGTTGTAGTTGACCAGTTGCGCTTTCTCGGCAAAGTCCTCCATGTTCTTAGGAGTGCCATAAGGTTCTAGGGAGTTGCTATAGTCGATATATTTGTGGTAAGTCCAAACTTCGTCTTTGATCTTTTCAGTGCCTTCCATCTCTACAGGAACTACATGGTTTTCCTCTGGCAGGAACCTTTTCAAGGATACAGCATCTCCTGTTCCAACAGAACCTACTTCAGAATTGAATGGCCAGGTGCGTTCTGCCCAGAAGGTGGAGATATCCTGAATACCATAAGGCCCATCACCATTTCCGCCTTTGAAATTATAGGACATTTCATCGGAGTTGGAGTAGTCTATGAACCAACGGGTGCCATCATATTTCGGTAAAATTTCATTCTTAATGGCATGCATAATATCTGCAGGGGGAGTGATTTCATTACCCCCGCACCACATGGCCAAAGATGCGTGGTTTCTCAAAAGTTTTACCACATCCTCAGCGGATTCAATAAATAGGTTGTGATCATCTGGATATTGCCTTCTGGTCCATTGGTCATCCTTTTTCTTAGGGTCCAACCATCGGCCATTACAGTCACCGGAAATCCAAAAATCCTGGATCACCAATAAACCGTATTTGTCACAAGCTTCATAGAATTCAGGTCTTTCTGGTAATGCTCCGCCCCAAATACGGATCAAGTTAAGGTTCATATCTCTATGGAACCTGATTTCTGCATCATAGCGTTCTTTGGAGAACCTTAACATGGCATCGGAGATGATCCAATTGCCACCCTTAATGAATATTTTCTGTCCATTTACCGAAATTTGCTTACTTCGGGTGTGGCTGTTCCATTCAGTTTGTATCTCTCTTATACCAAAATTGATTTTTTCACTGTCTGAAATATTTCCATTGATAGTAAAATTAAGGTCTAGATCATAAAGGTTTTGCTCTCCATATCCACTTGGCCACCACAATTTTGGGTTTTCAAAGCTAAAGTCCGGCAAGGCGACTTCTTTGGTTTCATTTGCTTCAAGACTTACTGATTGGCTAATCGTCTTTCCATTCAAAATATATTGCAAGGTTCCGTTTACAGGCCCATCTTGCGTGTTTTCCAATTCGGCAGAAACCTTAATGGTAGCGGGGGCTTGAGGCTCTCCTGGGAAACGCTGCCCATCTACCAATGTGACGATGTGAGGGTTTTTCAGGTTGACCGCTTGGGTTTTCTCTATAAATACCTTATCCCATATTCCTGTGTTACGGTCACGAACAGGCTGGATCCAGTCCCATCCAGCAGTATACTGAAGGGCTACTCCTTTTGCTATGGTGCCATCACCGCCTTGACCGCCATTGGGATTGCCTACATGATCAGCAGGATGGACCAACACTGCCAAACGGTTTTGACCATCTTTGGCCAATAGTTCGGTGATATTAAATTGTTTACGCAAGTACATGCCCTTGAAAGGTTCTTTGTTGACCTTCTTGCCGTTCAGGTAAACATCAGCACTGTAGTTGATGCCTCTAAAGTTCAACCATATCTGCTCACCTTCTTTGGCAGTTTCTGTAAAGTCTTTTACAAACCAATAAGTATAGTATTCCCTACCAGTATCATAAATGTCTTTTATCTTTTCATTGTTCATCCCATAAAAAGGGTCGGGTACTTTTCCATTGTTTAATAAGGTGGTCAATACCGTTCCGGGTACAGTGGCAGGCATCCATTTTTTTAACTTATAGGAAGTATTGGATATTTCGATTCCATTGGCTTTGGTATCACTGATGGGATTGCAGTACCATTCACTGTTCAGCTCATAAATATGCTGTGCGCTGGCTAACTGGATAAAGCAAAGGCTGAAAATCCAGATTTTAATGATGAGAAAATAAGATTTCATAGGCTTGAATAGGTTGTGTTTTAAATATGTGTTTTGCTAAAATTTAACAAAACTCTCTTAAAGATAATTAATAAATTTTAAATAGATAGCTTATTTGAAAAGCTTAGGGTAAAAAACATACTGGCTGCTGGTTGTTTTGGTGGAAATGTTTTGAAACTGGTGTTATAATTGACCTATTTTGAGTGTTTGTGTGGATATTTTGTGTGTATTGGTTTGCTAGGCAGCTTGGGTTAATGTTTGATAGGTTGTTTTGCCAATCCTATCTTTTTCACTGTAAAGTTCTTTGCTCATTCCATAGTCTTTTAAATTAACTGCTGTTTATTAAAAAATAGTAGATTAAAGAGATGATTTTGTAGAATTTAATTCTGATGGGTTTATTTTAGCGTTCTGGAAAAGAAAGTATAATGATACCCATACCCAAAAACCTTTAAAACATGAAAAAACATATTCTTTGTTTACTATTCTTTTTGATTGGCTTTTCTGCCAAAAGTGAAATCTGGCTTCCTTCCATTATATCGGATAATATGGTTTTGCAGCAGAAGTCCAAAGCGGTCATATGGGGCTGGAGCAGCCATACTACCGAAAAAATAGTGGTGACAGGTTCTTGGAACAATCAGCCGGTAGAGACCTTTGCCCATCATGGGAAATGGTCTTTGGAATTGCCTACTCCATCTTATGGTGGCCCATTTACCATCAGTATTAAGGGGCATAAGGAAATTGTTTTGGAAAATATTTTGATAGGCGAAGTGTGGTTATGCTCCGGGCAGTCCAATATGCAGTGGAGTGCCAATAATGGTTTTGACAATGCCGAAGAAGAGGTGAAAGCAGCCAATTATCCCAATATCCGTTTTTTTAATATCCCAATCCATGGGACAAGCAGTCCCCAGGAAAACACTCCCGGAGTGTGGAACAGCTGTACGCCGGAAACCATGAGGGAATTTAGTGCAGTGGGCTATTTTTTTGGAAGGGAGTTAAATGAGCAGATGGATATCCCTGTGGGATTGATCAACAGCAGCTGGGGTGGTACTCCTGTAGAAATCTGGACTCCAGAAAAAGAAGTGGAGGATCCCGGCCTACTCAAGGAGGCTTCCTTGTTGATAGGAGAAAACAATTGGTATGATAGAAGGCCAGGCTTTGCTTATAATGCCATGATCCATCCGATTGCTCCGTTTAGTATCGCGGGTTTTTTATGGTACCAAGGGGAGTCTAATCGCCAAAATGCAGCTTATTATTATAAAACCTTTCCTATGCTCATTGCGTCATGGAGGAAGCAATGGGGCAATGATGATTTGCCATTTTACTATGTTCAAATCGCTCCTTTTGATTATGAAAATAATAATAGTGAGGACCTTGCTGCAGCGATAGTAAGGGATGCGCAGCTCAAGACCATGGATGAGCTCGATCATACAGGCATGGTGGTGACCAATGATATTGGCAATTTAAAGAATATCCATCCTGGGAATAAACAAGAGGTAGGGAGAAGGCTAGCGCTTTGGGCCCTGTCCAAGACCTATGGGCTGAGTGATGAGGATCCATCGGGTCCTCTATTCAAGTCCATGCAAAT
Organism: Echinicola marina; assembly: GCF_020463795.1. NCBI lineage: Bacteria > Pseudomonadati > Bacteroidota > Cytophagia > Cytophagales > Cyclobacteriaceae > Echinicola > Echinicola marina. The sequence goes on from NZ_CP080025.1 coordinate 3,309,278, forward strand.
AAAGAAAAACAAGGCCTTGGTTACTTTTGAGCATACCAGTGGTGGCTTGCAGGCAGAAGGAAAGGAGATCAGGGAGTTCTATATAGCAGGAGAAGACCGCCAGTTTTATCCAGCGAAGGCAAAGATAAAAGGGGATATGGTGGAGCTTTCCTCAAAAGAAGTGAAAGCACCCGTAGCGGTTCGCTTTGCATTCTCCGATATAGCCTTGCCCAATTTGTTCGGCAAAAACGGCTTGCCAGCCTCAGCATTCAGAACAGATAATTGGGAAGTTGAGTGATTTCTTATTAAACCAGAAATGATCTGAATCCCTTCATTTAACTTCTAGTAAATATTATTGATTTGACACATTTTCAGAAAACCGCCCTGCTTATAGTTTTAATAGGCTTAATTGGGCTCCAAAAGGGGACTGCCCAAGATTCTAAAGAAAAACTACATATTCAGGATCACCTACAGTCAGTAAGCGAAGAAAATATCTTTCTTACCGAAGATTATTTCAATTGGGGAGGTTCCATCCTAAAAGGTGAGGATGGCCTTTACCACCTATTTTACAGTAGATGGCCAAAGGCTACCAATTTCACAGGTTGGTTGTTGTATTCAGAAATTGCCCATGCTGTTTCTCCCAATCCAAGTGGCCCTTGGTCTTATAAAGAGACTGTGCTGGAAGGAAGGGGAAAGGGGTATTGGGATGCCATCACTGCCCACAATCCAAAGATCAAGTATTTTGATGGCAAATATTACCTCTACTATATTTCTACCAATTTGGGAGAAAGACAGGACTATACAGAGGAGGAATTGATGGAAACCAGTCAAACAGGATATTCACACCCCAACTGGAAAACCCTTAGGCCTAACCAAAGAACCGGTGTAGCAGTGGCGGAAACCCTTAATGGAGAGTGGAAGCGCTTCGATAAGCCCTTAATAGCGCCTTCAGGGCCTATTAGTACATTGACTGTCAACCCCGCCATTGATAAGGGAAAGGACGGTAAATATTATTTGATCATAAAAGGGGACAAGCCCAATGAAACCAGGTTTATCCGAAACCAGGCCATGGCCATTGGCGATAGCCCTATAGGGCCTTTTGAGATCCAATCTGAACCAGTTATAGATTATCTAGATACAGAGGATATGTCCCTTTGGTATGATAAGAAGCGGGACAAATACTTTGGAACCTTTCATGCCCACGGCTTTATAGGCTTGGTGAATTCTTCGGATGGGATCCATTGGGAAAAAGCGGAAGAATTTGAGTTGATGCCAAAGGTGATCAAGATGAAGGATGGAAGTTTGATTAAACCAGACTGAATGGAAAGACCTTTTGTCTATACTCAAGATGATGATGTAGTGATGATAGGGGTGGCTTGTAAAAAGGGAAATGAATCATTTATCGTCACCATTCCAGTAAATCGATAGTCGAAACTTGATTAAGAGAAATGAAAATAATGCCTTATCGAATTTATTCAATCGTATTGCTGCTTTTACTGGCTGCTTGTTCTCCATCCAAACAGACAAAGGAAATTTTGCCAAGGCCCTCAACTGAACCTAGCCCTGAACAGTTGGCATTTTTTTCCTCCTCAATGTCAATAGTAGAATCCCCAGCTTTTAATACTTTGGAGCTGTCTTTGATCCCACAGATTAGTCAAAGACTGGATACCAAGGCTATTAGAAGAATGAAACCTTTTTTTAGGACTTTTATTAATTAATTGGATATAGCTGACTGAATTTTGAACGCATTTGATATCTTCAATGCTTAAATGATTGATTAACTAGTTTTTATCTCCGATTAATTAATAATAACCCATGAAAACCTCCCTGTTTTTATTATTTGCTTTTTTTATAAGTTTCTCAGGATATCCCTTTATACAAAAGGAAGTATATAAGACAGATGTGGTCATTTATGGAGGAACTTCCGCTGCAGTGATGGCTGCTGTGGAAGTAGCCAAATCAGGAAAATCAGTAATTATAGTGTCCCCAGATAAACACTTGGGGGGATTATCCTCATCGGGTCTAGGTTTTACGGATACTGGAAAGAAGGAAACCATTGGTGGCCTGGCCAGGGAGTTTTACCATAGAATTTACCAATATTATCAGGAAGAAGAGACTTGGAAATGGCAGAAGCCTGAGGAATATGGGAATAAAGGACAGGGTACACCTGCCATTGACGGGGAAAACCGCACCATGTGGATTTTTGAACCCCATGTGGCTGAGCAGGTTTTTGAGGATTTGATAGCTGAAAACGATATTCAGGTATTTCGGGATGAATGGTTGGACAGGGAAAATGGGGTGCAAATGGAAGGAGGGAAAATCCAAAAAATCAGTATGCTCTCTGGAAAGCGCTTTGAAGCAGAAGTATTTATTGACGCCACATATGAGGGGGATTTGATGGCGGGATCAAAGGTCTCCTATCATATTGGCCGGGAATCCAATGCGCAGTATGGAGAAACATGGAACGGGATCCAAAAGGAAGTCTTTCATCATGGTCACCATTTCAAAAGTTCTGTAGATCCCTATTTGGTAAAGGGAGATCCCAGCTCTGGTCTTTTGCCCTATATTCAAGCCACTGAATATGGGGAAAATGGTCAGGGAGATAATAAGATCCAGGCCTATTGTTTCAGGCTTTGCATGAGCAATCATCCAGATAACCGAGTTCCTTTTCCAAAGCCGGAAGATTATGATCCGGCCCATTACGAGCTTTTGGCCAGGGTCTTTGAGACAGGCTGGGATGAATGGTTCAATAAGTTTGATGCCATTCCGAACAGAAAGACAGATACCAATAATCACGGCCCATTCAGTTCGGATTTTATCGGGCAAAACTATGCCTATCCTGAGGCTTCCTATGAAGAGCGCAGGGAAATAATTGCAGCCCATGAACGCTACCAAAAGGGACTGCTTTATTTTGTTTCCAATGATGATCGGGTGCCGGAAAAGGTGAGAAAGCGTATGCAGGATTGGGGACTGGCCAAGGATGAATTTACCGATAATGGGAATTGGCCACATCAGCTTTATATCAGGGAGGCCAGAAGGATGCTGGGGCAGGACGTGATGACAGAATTAGAGGTGATGGGCAAAAAGGAAGTCAAGGAGTCCATTGGGATGGGGTCTTATAGCATAGATTCCCATAATGTACAGCGCTACCTTACCGAAGAGGGCCATGTGCAAAATGAGGGGGATATAGGTGTTCACCCTAAGCAACCCTATTCCATTTCTTTTGGATCTATTTTGCCTAAAGAGGAAGAATGTAAAAACTTATTGGTTCCGGTATGTGTTTCCGCTAGCCATTCGGCCTTTGGCTCGGTGAGGATGGAGCCTGTTTTTATGATTTTGGGCCAGTCTGCTGCGGCTACTGCAGTATTGGCCATCGATGCAAAGTCTTCCGTGCAGGCAGTAGATTACCAAGGATTGGAACAAAAGCTGCTAGAGGAAGGTATGGTGCTGCGCTTGGATTAGCTTTGTCAGGGCTGTGCCTTGCTTATATTTATTGGTCGGTATTTCTCAAGTTAATATCCGCTTGGATTTTTGTGTATAATCAATGTATTGAGAGGACGGTATATATTTATCTCTAGTCCAAAATAGCGCTGGATTGCTATGACTAAAAGAACAAATGATTAAAGGACCCTATGCTCAAGTTGATCTATTGCATGTTGAGTAGAGGCGGATTAAGTTGTGTTTTGAATGAATTGTGGCATTTTAAAACCGATTTTTAATATTAAAATCGAATTTTAATACCCTTCTTTGTAGTTGATTTTAACTAACATCAATTCAACAATAACTATTTTATGGAATTTGCCATTTGGGACAAAATAATCTTTATCACTTATGGACTGATCATTATCGGTATTGGTCTGTGGGTCTCCAGAGGAAAAGGAGGAACTTCAGAGGACTATTTTCTTGCCAGTAAATCACTGCCTTGGTGGGCAATTGGTGCCTCATTGATAGCAGCCAATATTTCGGCCGAACAGTTTATCGGGATGTCCGGTTCCGGCTTTGCCGTAGGACTGGCCATTGCCTCTTATGAGTGGATGGCAGCGCTGACCTTATTGATTGTCGGAAAGTATTTTCTGCCGGTATTTATTGAGAAAAAACTCTATACCATTCCGGAGTTTGTGGAGGTGCGCTATAGCACTACCTTAAAAAGTATTTTGGCAGTCTTCTGGATCTGTCTTTTTGTATTTGTCAACCTTACTTCGGTACTATACCTAGGTGCTACGGCCTTGGACACCATTATCGGTGATGGTTCCGGCTCTATTTTTACCTACTGTATTTTTGGCTTGGCCCTATTTGCTGCTGCCTACTCCCTCTATGGAGGGCTTTCAGCTGTTGCCTGGACAGATGTGGTGCAGGTAGTATTGCTTGTCGCAGGTGGTTTTATCACGACCATCATCGCCCTTTCCCATGTGACTGAAGGTGGTGGGATCATTGATGGCCTGGTGACCATTTATGAGAAGGTTCCTGAGAAGTTTTCTATGATCCTAGAGAAAGGGGAGATCATCACACCGAACGGTAAAGATGCTTGGTGGGACCTGCCAGGGCTTGCTGTATTGGTAGGAGGGCTTTGGGTTGCCAACCTTTATTACTGGGGTTTCAACCAATATATTATCCAGAGAACTTTGGCAGCCAAAAGCCTTAAAGAATCCCAAAAAGGGATTGTCTTGGCGGCTTTCTTGAAGCTATTGATTCCTTTGATCGTCGTTATTCCGGGTATTGTGGCCTTTGTCTTGAACAGTAGCCCTGATGGAGCTGTAGGAGCAATGTACACGGATGGTTCCTTTATCAGTGAGACAGGGGCTATTATCAATGATAATGCGGCGCCATGGTTGATTAAGGAGTTTGTGCCTACTGGTTTGAAAGGTTTGGTACTGGCGGCACTGGCGGCAGCCATTGTTTCCTCCTTGGCTTCTATGCTGAACTCTACCGCAACCATCTTTACCATGGATATCTTTAAGCCTTATTTCGGTAAAAAAGCTTCCGAGCAAAAACTGGTAAATGTAGGTAGGCTTTCAGCCTCTATTGCCTTGGTGATTGCCGTGATTTTGGCGCCCCAGTTGAAGAGCTTGGGACAGGTATTCCAATATATCCAGGAGTATACCGGTATTGTGAGTCCAGGGATTTTGGCGGTGTTTATGCTGGGCTTGTTCTGGAAGAAAACCACCAACAAAGCCGCCATTTGGGGTGTGCTGATTTCCATTCCATTGGCCTTCTACTTTAAGGTGGCCCCTAATGGTTGGTCAGAAAGTGCCTTCTTCCTAAATCTGCCATTTATGGACCAGATGTTCTATACCTGGATCCTGACCATGATCTTTATGGTGGTATTTAGTCATTTGGAAACCAATGGCAAGAACCATCCCAAAGCGATTATCATCAGCAAGAACCTGTTCAAAACCGAACCCATCTTCAATATCTGTAGTTTTGCTATTATCTTGATTTTGGTGATGCTTTATGCCATGTTCTGGTAGAGGTGTTTAAAGAATTAAAAGGAAGGCAGCTGACGAATCAGCTGCCTTTTTTGGTTTTTAAAAGGGTGGGCATAGCAAAGGGAATTTGGCTTTAGCGGTAAGGTCTTGCTTCTCTTTTCTGTATAAGTCGGCTAAAGCTGGAAGTTTGGATTAGTTTTTTCCCGGCCCTGCCTATGATAGCGATCATAATGTGATAGATTTTATATAAGGCAGGGCCGGGTTGTCAATATGCTGCCCCTTCAGGGCAGGGCCTCTTTAAGGGATCTGTGATACGAAAACATTGTTTTCAAAAATACCAAAGCGGGCGGACTGATCCGTTATGGCGGAAGCTAGCAGAATACAGTTGATTACTGTTTTTTACTTACATATTTGACAGGAAATTTGATCCGTCTTGCAGATTTTGGAGGTTAAGAAATTTAAGAAGTGGGTAGGGAAAGACACAGGCAAGCCTGTCTACCGACCAAGGTAGATTTGACGAATAAATTAAAAAAAGGTTCAATGCTAAAGATTATTAGAAACTGTGTACTTCTTCACTCAGCTTAAGGGTAAAAGGGTAAATCAATTGCTTTTTATCAATGACATTAACTTTAATCTGATTATCCGCAATGATGCTAGCAACCTTAAATCCTTTGCTTAAGTGGTCGGGAGTTTGAAGACTAAAGACCGAAGCAGTTGATATTTTAACTAAAACCAACATTTCGATTCGCTTTTAACCTTTACTGGTGCAATTGCGGATATACATTAACTTTAATTGTTAAATTAGTTGCCACAATAATTCAGATAAAAATTACTTTAACAATACCCCTGGCCTTTATGAAACCAAAAAAACATCTTCTCCTTTCCCTACTTTTATTAAGCATCCTGGCTTCCTGCCAACAGGCCAAGGAAGATACCGAAGCCAAACAGCCCAATATCATCTTTATCATGGCCGATGACCATGCCTACCAGGCCATCAGTGCCTATGGACATGGACTGAACGAAACGCCCAATATCGATAGGATAGCCCAAGAAGGGGCCATCTTCAATAGGGCTTATGTGACCAATTCCATCTGTGCGCCCAGCCGTGCGGTGATCCTTACCGGGAAGCACAGCTTTATCAATGGCAAGGTGGATAATGTGCAGCCCTTCGACTGGGGGCAGGACAATTTTGCCAAGCAGCTCCAGGCCAATGGCTATGAGACCGCCCTGATCGGCAAGATCCACCTGGCAGGCCTGCCACAGGGATTTAACTATTCCATGGTATTGCCGGGGCAAGGACATTATTATAATCCCGACTTTATTGTGGATGGGGAGCGAAAAAGGTTTGAGGGCTATGTGACCGATATTACCACCGATGCCGCCCTGAACTGGCTCAAAAACGACCGGGACCAGGAGAAGCCCTTTATGCTGATGTTCCACCAAAAGGCTCCCCATAGAAACTGGCAGCCGGCACCCGAATACCTGACCCTTTTTGATGATAAGACTTTTGATCCACCGGCCAACTATTTCGACCAGAAAACCAACTATAATGGTCGGGGCACAGCGGCCAAGACCCAGGAAATGGAAGTGGATGGACATGCGAGGTGGGGCCATGATTTTAAGATGGTGGTAGCTCCCAATGGTGATAGCACGGGCTTCCATCGGGAGCTGGCCAGGTTCAATCCCGAGCAATTGGCCGCTTGGAATGCCGCTTATGATCCCAAAAACGAAGCCTTCAAAAAGGCCTTTAATAAGGGTGAAGGAGTTGATTTTGGGAAGGACAAGGAAGATGAGGTGGCCATCTGGAAGTTTAACCGCTATATCAAGGATTACCTAAGGACCATTCAGTCCGTGGATGATGGTGTGGGAGAGGTGCTGGATTACCTGGAGGAAAATGGCTTGGCAGAAAATACCATTGTGGTCTATACTTCCGACCAAGGTTTTTATCTAGGCGAGCATGGCTGGTTTGACAAGCGCTTTATGTATGAGCAGTCCTTTAGGACCCCGCTATTGGTGAAGTACCCCAAGGAAATCAAAGCCGGTACCCAGATCAATGAGTTGGTACAGAACCTGGATTTTGCACCTACCTTCCTAGACTATGCAGGGGTAGAGGTTCCTGCCGAGATGCAGGGCGAGTCCTTCAGGCATTTGGTGAGTGGGGAGGACAAGGACTGGCGGGATGCCATTTACTATACCTATTATGAATATCCTTCCGTGCATATGGTGAAGCGCCATTATGGGGTGGCCACCAAAAGGTATAAGCTGATGCATTTCTACTATGATATCGATGAATGGGAAATGTATGATCTGGAAAAGGATCCCGAGGAGATGCACAATATCTATAATGATCCCGCCTATGCAGAGGTGCAGGAAATGATGCATAAGAAGCTGACCGAGCTAAGAAATGGCTATGGGGACAGTGATGAAAATGACCAGCGATACCTGAAAGAATATTTAGAAGTGGTCAATAAGCGGAATAAGTAATTGTTTGCTAGTGGGATTTATTTAGGAATAAGTCAAAAATACCCCAGATGGGGTATTTTTTAATAAATAAGAATTTTTTAGTTTTGGAGGATATGTCCAAAGGATATTTTAAAATAAAACTCACCAAAGGTACACCAAGCCAACAACTGGCAGGGGCTTTTTAAACCTTTGGTTTATAGATATACAAGTTGGGCAACATGCAAAAAGCCGACCGCACATTCAGGCACATTTGGTTTTGCCGACACACAATGCCAAACGCAAAAAACCAAAAGAGCCCGAATTTTTGCCAACGCTCGACAGGAAATTGATAAAATGGCAAAGGAAGAATTGAGTGAAATGAAAAAGGATAAATACTTACAAATATTTAATTACCTCAAAGAGTTCTCGAAACTTAGAAGTAACCCTGTCCGCGACATTGACGCTCAAGAAACACAATATCCTGAGAAATTTTGGCTGAACGACATTCCCGATAATGAGCTTTTTGAAAACGTTATCAGACCCGACTTCAATGAAGACAATGACTATTGGTTAAAAGTAAGAAAGCCTAAAGAGCCAGCGAAACCAGAATTTGCCAAGCTTACAGAAAACTTGGAAAAATGGATTGACAGGCCAACATTATTAAATGAAGAAGATGAACCCAAGTTAAAGGAAACACTTGAAATCAATGGAGAAACTCTTTCAATTGAAGATTTCCCAGACCTTGAAAAAGAATTACAGCAATACATTGACAAAAAATGGATTGATGACCTCATAGAATATAACGAGAAAATTGAAGCATACAGAATTGAACATGAGAAGTATGAAAAATTAAACTCTGTCTACAAACAACTATTCCGAATATTCAACAAAACCCAGCAATTTGGAGAAGAGTACGAGTTGGTTGTTGGTGTCGGACTATTGAACTTCAAGGAGAATGATGAAAGACCGAAGATTTTCAGACATATTTTAACCCAAAGAGTCGATATTAACTTCGAGTACTCTCAAAAGGACTCACAAATTTTCGTTTCACCAAACTTAGAATCTGCACCCCAAATTGAAACTGATTCCATCCTTGACTTATTTGATCAGTTTGATTCGCAAAACATCATAGATGCCGAAAAGGCTGTAGAAAACTACATTAAAGAGAAAAATATTGAAACAATTTTTAGCAACACAGAAGATGCCCTACAAATGTTTGCAGAAAGGGTTTCTCCTGATGGTAGCTATAACCATTTAATTGAAAAGCCAAATAGAACACCTTCAAAACCAAATATCACTTTTTCCCCAGCTCTCTTACTTAGAAAAAGAAATACTCGAAGCTTTACCGCTCTATATGAGAAGATATTAGAGAATATTGAAAATGGTGAGGATAGCCTTGAAATTCCGACAATAAATGACCTTATAGGCATCCACCCAAATATTGAAGATGATAATTATTCACCTGATAACTCATCAAATGGTTCACAGATTGAGCCAATATTTTTCCCTAAGGAATACAATGATGAACAATTAGAGATAGTTGAAAAAGCCAAAAGAAGCAATAAGGTTCTCGTTCAGGGCCCTCCAGGTACAGGAAAGTCACACACTATTGCCAATTTAATTTGTCACTTGCTCGCAAACGGTAAAAAAGTTCTAATTACCGCCTATACAAAAAGAGCATTGGAAGTTCTAAAAGATAAGCTTCCACCTGAATTTCAGGATTTGGCAGTAAACCTTTTGAGTGGGGATTCATCTTCCATCCAAGACTTACAATCAAGTGTCAATGCTATAAATGATGAATTGTCAAGAGCTAATTTGTCCCAGTATCAAACAGAAATTAATGAGTTTGAAAATGAGTTAAAGAAAACAAGGGAGTTAATCGCTGAAACATCTACCGTTCTTGTTAAAATAAAAGAGAAAGCCATTAGAAAACAGGAGATTAACGAGAAATACAAAGGTTCTTTAACTGAAATTGCTGAGCAATTAGAGCAGGATGTGGAAAATTTTGCCTGGTATAAAGATTCTTTTCAGGATATCCAAGATTTTGAAGCAATAGAGGATTTTGGGAACTATATACAAAAGAAAAATTACTATCAAAACGTTGATACCATTGAGTATAATTATGAAATTCCGGAAACTGAAAGATTGATTTCTCTGGAAAATTTGATGATTTATAGGGATAAATTCGATAAATTTTCAAGAACCTATCCAACAAAGAATGATCACAGGTCAATATTTAGTCAAGACTACGAAAAATTAAAAAGCAAACTTTCTGAGCTATTAGAAACTTTCAGTAAAATTGAATCGATAAATCTTTCCTTTAAAGAAGATATTGTTGAAAGCTACTTAAATAACCAACAAGGAAAATGGACTTATAAAATCCAGAGTACTGATAGAATTCTAAAGAAAATTCGGGAGTTTGATTTTGAAAAAATAGACCGTGATATAGAAATTGAATTTTTGCAAAAGAGGAGCATAAAGCAATTAAAGTATGATGCGCAGATTTTACTAAATTATCTCAAAGAAGGCAATACTTTGTCTGGGTTCATATTCAAACTTAAGAAACCACTTTTACCTAATGAGATTAAGGAAAGATTATATTTCGTAGAAAATGTCTTAGTTAATGGTAGTCCATGTGACACAATTCAAGAGTTTGAATTGGTAATCAAAAATTTAGAACTAAGTCAAGATTTTGAAGAGCTTGCAGAAATTTGGGGCGAAAATTCTGGAAGCTCAAAATATGCAATCCAAAGGAATTTTTATTCCCAAATTCGTGAAAATGTAACTAAGGTATTAAATGCGATACAAGTAGCCTCAAATCTTAAGTCCGAGATAACTGAAATACCTGCTCTAAATAACAAAAAGGATAGAATTAGTTTAAAGGAGATTGAAGCATTACTTTACGAAGTAGAATACAATCAATTGCTTTGGGATTTAGAGGGATTAAAAGAAGAAATTGAAAAATCAAAAGTAATTCTTAATGGCATAAATGTTCACCCAATAAAACATAAGATTCTTGACTCGTTTGAAAAGATAGATCCAAATCTGTTCAAAGAGACTTTATTTGAAATTAAGGAAATTAGAATTGATTACAATAATTTTAAGGTCTTCAAAGCGATAGAAAATAAAGTAAAGGTAAATTTTCCTGAACTTTTTGAATCTATAAAAGAAGCTGCTTTTGAAGTGCCTGATCTTAAAAAACTACAAAAAGCGATTTACTTCAGAAATGCACAACACCAGCTTGAAAAACTGATGGATGTGAATTATGAAAACCGACTCATTCAGAAACTAAATGAATTAGAACTAAAGGAAAGAAAGCTGACTGCAAAACTCGCTTCAAAGAAAGCATGGTATAAAGTTGTTGAAGGTTTACAACAAAACCGCTCTTTAAGACAGCATTTAGATGCGTGGGTAATGGCAGTAAAGAAAATTGGTAAGTCAGGAAAAGGAAAAAGAGCAATGAAGTTTCGGAAAATTGCTCAACAAGAAATGGAACATTGCAAAGATTCTGTTCCTTGTTGGATTATGCCTTTATACAAGGTTGCCGAAACGATACAGCCTGAACAAGAAATGTACGACTATGTAATTATTGATGAGGCCAGTCAACTTGGGCCTGATGCGATATTCCTACTCTACATTACAAAGAATATTATAATCGTTGGAGATGACAAGCAGACTTCACCTGAATATGTTGGTGTGGATGCAAACACTATGACACCTCACATAAAGCGACATCTAAATGGAATCCCGTTTTCTGATTATTACGGTACAGAGTTCAGCTTTTTCGACCATGCTAAATTTTTCTGTGATGGAGTTACCGTTCTTAGAGAACATTTCAGATGCATGCCTGAAATAATTGAATTTTCAAATCGTCATTTTTATGCACCTGATGGAAAAGGGCTTTATCCACTTAAACAATATTCAGAAAATCGTCTTGAACCATTGATGGCAGAGTTTTGTCCCAATGGCTACACAGAAGGCAGAGGAGCAAGAATTATAAATGAGCCAGAGGCAAATCACATTGCTGAAACAATTGGGAAGTTAGTCGAAGACGAAAACTATAATGGGAAGACAATCGGAGTGATAACCCTTCAGGGAAATCAGCAAGCAAGTGTGATTGAAAACCTACTCCTGAAAAGAATTGGAGAAAAGGAATTTCATAAGCGTAAAATTGTTTGCGGAAACTCTTCATCCTTTCAGGGTGATGAAAGGGATATTATCTTTTTAAGCTTGGTTACTGCTCACAATCACAATAGGTCAGCACTTGTGAAACCAGAAGACGAAAGACGGTTCAATGTTGCAGTAAGTCGAGCCAAAGAGCAGATTTATTTATTCCATTCGGTTCAGTTGGACGATTTGAGTAATACAAATGATTTACGTTACAAGCTATTAGACCATTTCAAAAATTACAACTCCTATCAACCGATTTTCAACACGCCAATAGAAAGGCGAATGGGTACACAACCTGAGCCTTTCGACAGTTGGTTTGAAGTTGACGTTTACAACGATATTGTAAGGAAGCAACTTAGCATAATTCCTCAATACGAAGTGGCGAAAGGTCGATACAAGATTGATATGGTTGCTCTATTACCTGATGGAACTAAAATAGCCATAGAATGTGATGGTGATAAATGGCATGGCCCCGAACAGCATCAAAAAGACATAATGCGCCAAAAAGTACTTGAAAGATGCGGTTGGCAGTTCTTTAGAGTTCGTGGCTATGAGTATTACACCAACAGAGAGAAAGCATTAGATCCCCTTTGGAATATGATTCCTATATTTGAAGAGAAAGAGATAGAACCCCTTTCAGATTATGGCTACCAGGAATCTAATATTCAACAGGAAAAAGAATTAAGAGCGGATGATTCATTAGATGTGCAAAGTTCAGATTTAGTCATTGACGCATATGATGAAGAAACTTCCGAAGAACAATTTGAACCGATTGATTCACGACCAAGAACAGATAAAATACTTCGATACTTCAACCTATTTAAATCAGGGATATATATTCTTACAGATAAAGAGCCATTGGAAGCTGATTATGTAATTCCAATACAAGAAATTTACCAGACAGGTTTTCTTCTACAATGCTATAAATCAGGTCATGTCAATAAAGTCCATATTCCAATACTTCTTTCAAGGAGAATTGGGAAAGAGTATATGAATGGATTGAATAAAGATGGCGAGTTGGTGCATATCGAAGCTGTTGAAAATGAAAAAATCATTGGCATTTACTTCAATGAGAATGGTCGTAGAAAATTCAAAGCCCATTTGACCGAAAACATTTCGACACGGGAGCAACTTCACTTGCAAGGCTACAAAGTAATTTACAATGATTTTGACCGTATAGAATACAATGTCTTGCCTTTAGATATCTACAATGACATTAGTCGATTAGTATTCCAAAGTTTTACTGCCAATGGAAAACCAGTTGATAATAATTATTACGAATCTGAATGGTCTATAATTAAACGGCATTCGAAAAAAGACCAAGAACCAGTAGTAGAACGAGTAGAATTCATTCCAAACTCTCTCTTTGACAATAGAGTCGAACTTAATAGCACAGTTAAAATCAAATTCCTTAGTAATGAAAAGGAATTGAAAGTGAAATTGGTTGACTATCCTACTAATGGTGCTGAAATTATTGATGGAGTGCAAATTGTAAATATTATGAAGCCTTTAGCTGCTTCAATAAAAGGTAGAACAATTGGAGACAGGGTAACAATAGGCGACACAAACAGTGAAGTTGAAATAATTGAAATAAGATAACCAATGACTCCAACGCTCAACAGCCACACACATTGCCAAGCCGCTCAAAGCCAACGCACCAGCCAAAGCTTGTCAAAGAGTGTGTTTGAGCCAACGCACAGACAGAAAAGAAAAAGCACGATTGCCCAACATTGTGTATAAGCAATAGCGGGTTTAGTGATATTTTGAAACATAATACTATTAATCAAAGGTCGGTGCTATCTGACAGTTTAGTGGCTTGAAATCCGCTACTGCTCATACACGAGACCGTCGTGTGCAATTAGAACAAAAAATGAACACTTTCAGAATATTATTTTTAAGTATTGCTCTTTTTTGGGCTAGTTGTGCTCAAAAGAATAAATCTAACAATGAGGGTGCAAGTCTAAAAGAAGATACTATTTTGAATGATAGTATCCATCCAACAAAGGCAATAGCCAATAAAGAAACTCAAGAAAGAAATTTACGATTTCTGTTTTATGCAAATGGTGGATTAATTGGCTATTTTAATGACGGAACAATTACTGGCTGTCCGAGATGTGATTTAATTACGGAAAATATTACAGCATTATATAATAAAGAACCCCACTCTAAATTCAAAGTAGAGAATGGTTTCTTGATTTCAGCATCAAATGATTCTACTTTAATCAATGCTATGACCAAAAGAGAATGGGCAATAATTGAATATGAAGACCAAATAGACAATCCAAAATCTAAATTGGCAGATGAGTTTATTAACGGCTATGTAAAAAACATAATGAAAATGAATGAGGCGCTAGGGATTATAGAATGGGTAAACTCTAACAAGCTTTCGACAAATAGTTTTAAATCAAACTTAACTCAAATAATCAACCAAGCATATGAAAAGGAACCGGATTATGGTTTAGGCTTCGACCCAATTTTAGATGGAAATGATTTTCCTGACAAGGGTTTTCAACTTGATAAGATTAAACCAAATTCTAATTTTTTAATTTTTAGCGGAATTGACTGGGAAGAGTATAAAGTTACTGTAAAAGTAAAGAAAGTAGATAATCAATGGTTAGTTGAAGGCTGTGGAATTGTGAACATTCCAAGTTCAGAGCAAATGAATAAATAAAACTGCACACATTGTGTATAAGCAATAGCGGTTTTAGTGCTGTTTTGAAACTTAACTCTTTAAATCAAAGGTCAGTGCTATCAGACAGTTTAGTGGGGTAAAATCCCCAACTGCTCATAGTCCAACCGTTGGCATTAATACGGAACGAATTTTGATACTTTAATAAAATGTAGTTACTTTGTAATAACATTTAAGGGCTTATGGAAGCATCAATAATCAAAATCGGAAATTCAAAAGGACTTCGTTTAAGTAAGACCATTTTGGAAAAATATAACATCAAGGACAAAGTGGAACTTATTCTTGAAAAAGGACAAATCATTCTCAAACCAATTGCCTTACCTAGGGAAAATTGGGAAAAGGAATTTAAAAAAATGAGTGAAAACGGAGACGATAAGTTGCTGATGAACGATATGTTCGAAGACGAAAATCTTGAGGAATGGATTTAAAACAATACTCAATCGTTCTTGTCAACCTTGACCCGACCATTGGAAGCGAAATAAAAAAAACAAGACCTTGTGTAATCATTTCGCCAAATGAAATGAATAAGTACCTGAACACAATAGTTCTTGCTCCAATGACTACCAATTTAAAAAAATACCCAACTCGAGTTTCGGTCAAACACAAAGGAAAAAAAGGAATGGTTGCAATTGACCAAATTTGGACAGTTGACAAAACCAGAATAATCCGAGTTTTTGAAAACCTAACCGAAACGGAAATTGGAAAATGCAAAGAGGTAATGAAAGAAACCTTTGTTGACTAAAAAGCACTAATGCAACCCCGACTAGGTGTAGTCTGTGACTACACCTTCCTATCCTTGAAATTTGTAATTCCAGTAGGCCTGAGCTATTTTCAAAAATACTATAGCAAACAAGATATACCTTGTTTGCTGGATTCCAAGTAGTAGGATGGGTTGAAAAAGATAATTCAAGTGCAAGTAATTATGAGGGAATAAAAGGCCTTATCAAAGTGGATTATTGGGGTAATACAGCTTGTGATAAACTGCTAGTCATGGATATAGGCCATTGCAAATGGCCAGCTTAGGTGAAGATGCTAGATAGGGATAAAGAAGATATTAAGGTGTAGATGCCATCTACACCTAGGCTATGAATCTAAATATGGGATCAAGTATTGCCCATGAACAAGAGAGGTTGTATTTAAAGCGAAATATAAAATAGGGCGGAAATTTGGAACATAGGTATTATATCAAGTCTCGGGGGCAACAAATTCAAATTCAGTTTTTGATTGGTTTTGCGGCCTTGCTGCTGGTGCTGCTGGTCTTTTGGGTTTCATGGTCTACGGGGATTTACCTTATTGGGGTTTTGGTCTTTACGATCGTCTTGTCCATCATTGCTCCCTTTTTTGATGTGCCTTCCTTAAGGGAAAGCGGAAAACTGAGGTACCATTCCCTGCTGTTTTTATCGGAAAAGCCAAAAAATGGAATCGTTCAAATTCATGGGGGAACTTTATTCGATTATGTGTTTGTGATCGATGGGAAGCTGCATGGCAAAGAGCGGCAGCGATTGATTATCCAGCAATATCTGGAGGGGCTATTGCACTTGATAGAAGAAATAGAAAGCCAGCAATCGGATGATATGATTATCCGTGGGACAAGCTATATCATTAATGAAAGAACGGCCCGGAAGATGGGCTTTAAGACTGTGAAAACTGATTTTTTACAAAAGCTGATTTTACTTTATAATTTCTTCAATGTCCTGATAAGTGCTTCCATTGCGAAGGGGAGATTCACCCTTCCCAAATTGAGGGATACCCGAACCTTTGAGGCGAGTCTTCATGAGCTGGTAAAAAGGAAAGTCTATATCAGCAACTTAAATGAAAAATTTAAAAATGTCCTGGCCCATACCCTTTGATAAAGCTATTGGGGGATATAGAATGGAATAATGATTAGGTAGCTAGTAAAATTTATTTGAGAATAAGTCAATGATACCCTGCATGTGGTGTTTTTTTTTATAAGCATAGTTTTTCTTAGATTTAAGAAATATGTCCATTTACAGATGTTAATTAAGTGTTTGTAAATTGATAATGTGTTTTTAAATAATCTGATTATCCGCTGTGATGCCAGTAACCATAAATCCATTGATGAAGTGGTCGGAAGACGGAAGATGGAAGACAGAAGACTGAAGTAATTGCTACTTTCATCAAAAGGATTGTTTCGATTCCCTTTTAATATTTACTGGTGCAATTGCGGATATAGATATTAAATAAATTGGAAGGCTTTTTTGAAAATTTAAACTTAGGCGATATAAGCAAATTGCCTAAATAAGCTCGTGATACAGTATAAGATACTCATGAAGAAAATACTAATACCAAGTGCTTTACTATTATTGATTTCAGTCACATCTTTTTCCCAACAAAAAAGTGATTTAGATGAAGCACAATTGAATCAGGGGTTTCCGGTGGAAATTGATTTTATCAAGGATCAAATTAATCTAAAAAATGTTACTCAATCTATATTAGACACTCAAATTGATTCGCTACAGGTTAAATTTGGCGGATTTACACAAGGCGTGAATGATGGGTATTGGATTGCATTGTTGAATAACGAAAAACTATTAAAATTTAGTACACTTTCTCCTTCAGATATTCAGACAAGGAACTTGATTGATACGCTCACGCTAGAATATGATAATTCCTCAAAGAAGATTTCGGTATTCATTAAATACGAAAAAGGCTCTGATAAAGTGCGTTACAGATGGCTAGATGGTAATATATCATCGAAGGTGATGATCGTCAGAAAGAATGAAAAAGCAGTTGAGTTAGGAGAAAAAATGCCCAACTTCCAAGTCACGTCACTCAATGGGAATACGATTAGTATTGATGATTTTAAGGGAAAGTATTTAGTTATCAATTGGTGGGTAACGAGTTGTGGACCCTGCATTGGTGAAATGCCTGGGTTAAATGAACTTTTTGAAAAGTATCAGTCAGATGACCGAATAGAATTTCTAGCAATCGCATGGGATTCAGTTGATAAGGTAAATAAATTCTTGACAAGGAGAGCGTTCAACTATTATCAATCAATTGGAGCAACTGAAGTAGCGACAATTTTAGGTGAATCATTTCCTAAGCACATAATTGTTAATCCAGATGGATTAGTTTCATTCTATAAAGAGGGTGGAAATACTAAAATACATACTGTAATTGAGGAACATCTTAGCAAAGAACTAAATTAAAAGCTGTATAACAATATGTATGAAATCAACAATGGGCAGTGCTCGAAGCAAAGCTACGATTCTTATAGGATTGTTGGCGTGGATTAATATAAACGAAGAAATGAGCGGTTAAGATTACAGATACATACAAGCAATATTTTTGAAAAGCGAATTTGCAGTTTCCCAATGATGGATGTCTGACTTGCTAGAAATATAATATGATGCCCGAATAGGTGTAGCCTGTGATAACTCCTGGCTATCTTTGGAATTTGTAATTCCAGTGGCCGTGAACCCTTTTTAGATATGGGTAAAATAAGGCCATGTTGTCCACAGTTATCCATATAGTTTACTTTTAATATTAATGACAAAAAAAATGGAAACGTTATTCTTAATCTTAGGACTAATATGGTCCCAAGTTGCATTTGGACAAATTGTTTATAGTCCTGTATTTATTGATCCATGTACGGAAGAACCTGCGAAAAGCAGGGTGTTTTGGATGATAGTAGATGCTACTAAATATAATGGGGGAAATTATGTAGGAAGGCCTGGGCCTACTATTACACTTCCCAAAACAGGCAATTATATTCTAGACTGCCGAGCTGTTTCAGAAGCACCAATTAATATATCTATCAGTACACAAGAAACAGTTCGAGATACCTTCAACCTGTCTCAACTGCAAAGTATAGTTTGGATAAAGCCCAGTAAATCGATTGGAAATACCCCCAATATACCACCTAAGTATTTTGTTTGTAGTCCCGACAACCTTGCCAATGGAAAAGTAATGGATTACTATCGTAATGGGAAGCTTAGAGAAGAAGGGACTTTCCAAAACGGAATATTGATTGATACCCTGAGAGTCTATTACAGAACGGGAGAACTTTATAAGCTTGTCACTCCTAATGGAGATGGATACAAAGGAGTAAGGTATACTATTGATGGCAAGGTAATAGATATAGCACCATCACTTAAGAGAATTTTCTGAAAATTCAACAATCAAGCCATATTTCTCCCGGTTATTGGGCTGGTCCATTTAGGCTTATAGGTCACGTTTGCTGTTGGGCTTGTTCAATACCTCAATTTAATACCTAAAAACATCCCTTAAAAATACTATTCAAGTATAGGCCATAGAGGAGGTATAGTGGGCATATAGAGGAGACATCGTGGGAACGTCTAGGGAACGTCTAGGGAACGTCCAAATTTTATTTGGTTGTTACTGAATCCTTTAAATTTGCATATTTCCAAGAAATAATTTACCTGTAGGTAACGTATCCCCAAGGAATACCCAAGGTATCTACTAGGAAAAGGCTAGAGAGCTATGTGGGCTGTTTGATAATATAATTCTGCCAAATTCAGTCAAATAATGTTTTTCTTTTGATGAGCAGTCAGGGATGACTTGGGATTTGGTAATGGGTGATTTGATATTTTAGTCGGACGGGATCGATCAAGTTCCCGCTGTTCCAAGTCTTTAGCGTAGCGGTGACTTGGAACGATTAATACTGGGAGTCTCCTGACTCCCAATTTTGATCTATCAACCAATAGGATGGCTTTGTTTTGGGACATTGTTCGACCCCTTTGGGGTCGTGGGGATTTTTTGTAATATGACGTTTACGTATGTTTTACCCCTTTGGGGTAAGTGGCAAATCGATTTTAGGTCAATATACCGTTAGTCAACTAGTAATTCTTTAGACTGGCATTTGTTAACATCGCAAAAATTATTCCTCCGGTCAATATTTTAGGTTCTCCTGTATATAGAACTACCATTCCTGTTTCCTTTAAGGAGCTTCCTGTAGCTTTGGGAGGCCTTCCTGTTTGATCGGGGCACCCATAACCCTTACAGGAAGGTGCAGATGGGTATAGGGCTTCTTATACGTATATGTAGGGCTAATGACCGGCCCTATTTTATATTCCCCTTAATCCACCTTTATCCCCATAAATCTCCTTAAATTAGACCAAGAGGGCAATATAAGCTAAACTTAAGTTGAAAATGGACACTAGGAAATTAGTAAAAGAACTTTCGGAAATTCTTGCTGAGATCATTGACAGCGAAACTTTTATCAATGATTATATCAAAAATGTCCATCCCTATTATCAGCTCAGTGCCAAAAACCTCATGCGTTACCTGGTCCTGCGCAATAAGGATCTGAGGAAATACCATGGTCCCTTGTCTGACCTTGGGGTTTCTTCCCTGAGATCTGGGGAAGGTTATGTGTACAGTAACCTCTTCAATGTGGTCAGGAACCTGCACCTGATCCTAAATACCCCATTCTCCTTAAAATATGATTTGGAAAGCATCGGTTATACCAAGAGTTTTGAGCTTATCCGCCTGCATGCCAACAGCCTATTCCACGAAGCCAAGAAGGAGCATTTCACTAAAATCATGGTCACCCTGCCTGATGAAGCCGCCGAGGATAAAGGCTTGATCAAGGACATGATATTGAGCGGTATGGAGATCGCCAGGATCAACCTGAGCCATGGAGATAGGGGAATCTGGAAGAAGATGATCGCCAATATCCGGGCAGCAGAAAAGGAAACCGCTCGCAAAATCAATATCTATATGGACCTGTCTGGTCCTAAGCTTCGCACGGCTAAAATTGAATATGTTTCCAAGAAGGGTAAAGTCAAAAAGAGTATGCCTGTAGAGCTGGGAGAGCAAATTATACTGGCCAAAAAAGAAGCTTCTCATAAAAAGCAGGACAAGGAAGGAAAGGTGATCCGCGTCCAACTCCATCAGGTGGTGGATGATGCCAAAATAGGGGACACCATTTTATTTGACGATGGGATGGTCAAGGGAATCGTCATTGATAAAAAGGAAGATCAACTTAAGCTGGAATTGACCGAATGTCATCAATCCAAAATAGGCTCCCACAAAGGAATCAACCTGCCCCAAACCCAGCTGAACCTTCCTGCCCTGACCAAAAAGGACCAAGCTGACCTTTCTTTTGTTTGCCAATATGCAGACATACTGGGGTATTCCTTTGTGCGGACGGCAGCGGATGTTCAGGTACTGTATCAGGCGTTGGAAGAGCAGCAGGCGGAGCATTTGGGCATAGTCTTTAAAATAGAAAACCAGGAGGCTTTCGAACATCTGCCGGAAATTTTGATCAAGGGCATGGAGCGGGATAAAA
Source organism: Echinicola marina (assembly GCF_020463795.1). NCBI lineage: Bacteria > Pseudomonadati > Bacteroidota > Cytophagia > Cytophagales > Cyclobacteriaceae > Echinicola > Echinicola marina. The sequence goes on from NZ_CP080025.1 coordinate 3,330,258, forward strand.
TCGGGGTGATGATCGCCCGTGGGGATTTGGCGGTAGAGATAGGCTTTGAAAGGATTTCCGAGGTGCAAAATGAAATACTGTGGCTATGTGAGGCGGCGCATATCCCGGTGATCTGGGCCACCCAGGTACTGGAAAACCTGGCCAAGACCGGTATTCCCACCCGGGCAGAGATCAGCGATGTGACCCTGTCCGTGCAGGCGGAATGTGTCATGCTGAACAAGGGACCCAATATTCTCCATGCCATCCGGGTATTAAAAGATATCCTGTTCAGGATGGAAGACCATAGCCATAAGAAAAAGAATGCCATGCGGGCGTTGAATGTAGCGAGCCAGTTTATCAAAAAGCAGCGGCCTGGGGGATAGGCGGAAACATTTTGTTTTTTAACCACAGAGGGCACTGAGGATGGAGCTGTCTCACAATTGTCATGCTGACGTAAGGAAGCATCTCTTCCAGTAATGATGTAGAAAGAGATTCTTTCATGAGAGATTCTCTGCTTTCGGCAGACAAGTTCGCTTCGCTCAGAAAGACAGATTTTTTAATTTATAAGGCTGTATCTAAAATGTCTATCGGTGGTTAAGGTGAATTTTTGTATATGGAGAGCAGGGGATTACTTTAACCTGCTCAAAATCTTATTGAACTTGCTGCTTTCTTTGATCTCATCAAACATGGGTTCGTTGATCAATTCTGATTTGGTGAGGTCAGAAAGTTCCACGGACATTTCCAGGTCCTTCAGCGCCTCACTCTTATTGCCCAGTTTGGCATTGGAGCAGGCCCGCTGCCAGTAGGCCAGGTAATATTCAGGATCGATTTCAATGGCCTGATTGGAAAGGGAATTGGCCCACCTGATTTCTCCAATGTCCAGGAGTCCATCAGCCTTATAGGTCAGGGCTTCCACATTATTGGGCACCAGTTCCAATATTTGATCATAAAGGTGTATTTTTTCCTCTATTTTGTCTTCAATGGAGACCCTTCTCCAGATGCTTTGAATTTGGTTGGTGACGGCCAGTTTTTCCTGGGTTTTCATCAGTTCATTGGTCCGCTTTTTCAGATCGATTTCCAGTTCCGTAAGGCGTTTTTCATAATCAGTGGTAGCTTTATTGATCTTGTCCTCGGTAATTTGTTCCACCCTTCTTTTGATATCGCTCAGGGAGCGCCAACCGATGACTACCAGGATAGAGGCTGCAATGGTGATGATATAGAAAATATTATTGGTGGTGTCCGTGGTATATCTCATGGCCCGGTCAGCACTGTTCAGTTCTGCGGCGGTGATTTTTTCTACCGTTTCCTTTTTTAGCTCCGCCTGGCTTTCCCTCAATGTTTTGAGCTCATCCAGGATATAGCGTTCTATAAATGGTTTAAAGAGTGGGTCTTCAAGTTGTTGGGTGCTGTCAGCTTTTTGTGCCAAGGCATTTAGCTGTAAAGCCAAAAAAAGGATGCAGGTCAAGGCAAATGTGCTTGTACCGATATGCTTTTTGATCAATAGTGAAATCCTCATTGCTTGAAATATACGTTTTGTCACGGCTTAATAAATAAGATAAGGCTGTCTGAGAATTCTCAGACAGCCTTATCCAGCGCGCGAATATAGTTCAAGAAAGTGAGCTTGCCAAAGCTTTGACCTTGACGCCTTTAACCCGCATTATGCATTAGCCTATCTATTACGACCTGAAACTACTTTAAAATCAGTCGCTTCGCTGCTGTTTTCGATTCTACCTGGCGGTAGACAGGTTCACCATAGCGATGCTATGATTCAATCTCCAAACAGCCTGATTTTCTTGTAGTTTCAGTTCTCATAACGATTCCTAATGCATAAAGCGGGTTTAATTTTGTTTTTCGGCGATGATAAATGTATAGTTCCCTGAACCGATCTCCAGTTTTACTTGCCCATTTTCTTGGGTGATGGTATGGATGGATTTTACCTTTTCAAGGGCGGCTCCTCCTTCTGTGATAGTCTCCAGGCTATCGGTAGGGAGATAGACCATGGCCGTGGTATTGGCAGGAATAGTCAAGTTCAGTGTGACTTGATGGTTCTCTTTTTTCCAGTGGCTAGCGACAGTTCCATAATAGGTCTGAAGCTGGGCGTTTACCTCATCCAGGTCTTGCTGAACTTTTTCCTTTACCTTATCAGAAAGGAGCTGATTGTTCCAGTGGGGCCTGATGATGATGGATTTATAGCCCGTTTCTCCCGGAGTTTCACTACTGTTGATACCTGCCAGGTTACGGTACATCCAATCCCCAATGGCACCGTAGGCATAATGGTTGAAGGAATTCATGCCAGGAGTCTGGAAGCTGCCATCAGGTTTCTGTCCATCCCATCGTTCCCAAATGGTGGTGGCACCTTGGGAAATAGGATATAGCCAAGAAGGATAAGTTGGCTGCATCAAAAGGGTAAAAGCCAGGTCCTGCTGGCCAAACCTGCTTAGGACATGGCAGAGGTAGGGCGTACCTAAAAATCCAGTGGTCAGGTGGTAATCATAACTTTTGATATTATTGGCCAATCTTTGTGCTGCCTGTGTCCTCAGGTCTTCAGGGAGCATGTCAAATTGAAGGGCCAGCACATAGGCGGTTTGGGAACTGGAGACCATCCGGCCATTGGGCGTGACAAATTCCTGGAGGAAGGCCGCTTTGATTTGCTCCAATAGCTGGGTATAGTTTTGTACGTCTTCTTGCTTGCCCAAGACCTTAGCGGTATTGATCAGCAATTGGGTGGAATGGGCAAAGAAGCATTGGGCAATCAGGTGTTTGTCGGTTAATGCCGACCTGCCATCATTGTCATCATCTGGTCTATAAAAAAGCCAGTCACCAAAATGAGCGCCAGTATTCCAAAGTTGATGATGGCTATTGTTTTGAATATAATCCACCCAGGCCTTCATGCTAGGGTACTGTTTTTCCAAAATAGACTGGTTGCCATAGAGCAGGTACATTTGCCATGGGATAATGGTCGAGACATCTGCCCAACCGGCAGAGCCAGCATCATGTTCACCCAATACATTGGGGATGACATGGGGAACGGCCCCGTCTGCGCGCTGGTCGGCTGCCAGGTCTTGCATCCATTTGCTGAAGAAATTGTCCACCCGCATATTATAGGCGGCTGTTCTGAAGAAAACCTGGGCATCACCTGTCCAGCCCAGCCTTTCATCCCGCTGTGGGCAGTCGGTAGGCACATCCAGAAAGTTGCCTTTTTGGCCCCACTGGATATTGTGCTGTAATTTATTGAGGTTATCATTGGAGGTGGTGAAGGTTCCTGTCTTGGCCATGTCAGAATTAAGGACTACCGCTGTGAAGTTTTCTGGGTGGATTTCTCCTTCCATACCGATGATTTTTACAAAGCGGAATCCCTGCCAAGTAAAGTGGGGTTCAAAATGCTCTTGGCCTTCCCCACTTAGGATATAGGTGTTTTCCTGATCGGCTGCCCGGAGGTTGGTGGTATAAAAATTACCTTCCTTGTCCAGCACTTCTGCATGTTGCAAGGTGATTTTGCTGCCTTTTTCTCCAGTAATGTCAAGAGCTACGAAGCCTACGAGGTTTTGCCCAAAATCCAATACTTTTTCCCCTTTTGGAGTGGTAATGAGCTTTACAGCTGGAAGGGTTTCCTGTTTTCTGATAGGCTCGTTATAGGTGGCGATGAGGTTGGTGTAGCCAAAGTCCGCCGTTTTTGCATTGGGCCAGCTTTGGTCATCAAAATCCGCGGTGGACCAGCCTTTTTGTGCTTTCCTTGCGTCAATGGTTTCACCATCATAAATACTGCTGCTTTGGATGGCCCCAGTGCCGGATTTCCAGCTGCTGTCCGTACCGAAAGTTTGGCTGCTGCCATCGCTATATTTTACCTCAATTTGCATCAAAAGGGCAATGCCATTTCCATACTTGTTGACACCCCAGCCTATCTCGCCCCTGTACCAGCCTGAACCTAATATGGCGCCGATGGTGTTTTTACCCGTTTTAAGTTGATCTGTGATATCATAGGCCTGGTACTGTAAGCGTTTATTATAGCTGGTCCAGCCTGGGGTAAAGTAGGCATCCCCGATTCTTTGGCCATTGAGCTGGGCTTCGTACAAACCATGTGCGGTAATAAAGGCGGTGGCAGAAGTTACTTGTTTTTCAATCTGGATTTCCTTTCTGAAGATGGGGCTTGGTTTTAAGCCATCAGGCTCCTCATAGCCGGGAATGATCCATTCTGCTTTCCAGTCGGATTCTTTTAATAGGCCCATTTGCCAAGCGGCTATCCCGGACCAGGGCGAATTGCCCTTGTTAGTACCCACTTTTACCCGATAATAATAGCTTTGGTTAGAAGAGAGCTCAGGCCCCTGATATGGGACTTTTATGGATTGGTCGGTATTGACTTTTCCACTTTCCCAGATGATATTGGAGCTGAAGTGCTTTTCTGAGCTGCTGACTTGCAGTTCATAACTGGTCTGGCGTAGGTCCCTGTTTTCACTGGAAATTATCCAGGTAAATAGGGGTTGGGCATTGTCTATTCCTATAGGCTGCTCCCTGTTTTCAATAAGAAGTTTTTCGATTTTTATCTTTTGGGAAAAGCCCTGTAAAGAAATTGAAAAGGCGAAGAAAAGACTGCAAAAGAGGAGTCTGAAAAAAGCGGTGTTCATATAGTTTTGGTTATTTAGGTTAGGTATTAAACCCGCATTATGCATTAGCCTATCTACGCCGCGGCGCACAAGTATTGCGACCTGAAACTACTTTAAACCCGAAATATGCATTAGCTTATCTATTACGGACTGAAAATGCTTTAAAATCAGTCGCTTTGCTGCTGTTTTCGACTCTACCTGGCGGTAGACAGGTTCACCATAGCTGTGCTATGCCTCAGTCTCCAAACAGCCTGATTTTCTTGCATTTTCAGCCCTCACTACGATTGCTAATGCATAATCCGGGTTAAAATCAGTCGCTTCGCTGCTGTTTTCGATTCAATCTCCAAACAGCCTGATTTTCTTGTAGTTTCAGTTCTTCCCGACAGTGGACGGGACGGGCTATAACGATTCCTAATGCATAAAACGGATTAAAAACAAAGTACCTCTATAGGTGTCACGGAATATTCCATGTGTTACCGTAAGGTTTTTTTAATTCTACCATGAAAATATTGTTTATAGTTAGGACTACTATCCTGTACTAGGGGGCTTTTGGGTATGCTGGAAAGCGCTAGACATGGGAGTGGAATGGTCCTGTTACTTTTCTGAAATTTGTCTTCCCATCATAAAAACCGGATGATGGGAGCTTATAGGGGGTAAATATAAGTAAAGGTTTGTTAATGACAAATTATATATGATCAATAGGCTGATGTGGGATGTATCTATCGGTCAGCATGATTAAATGAATAACCCAGAGAAAAATAAGCCCTTAGTTTGTTGTCTTTGGCATTGCTACTGATGCCAACGGTGATCGGACCCAAAAATGAATCTAGTGAGGCATCTATACCATAGCCTAAAAGGAGATTTTCGTGGAAGACATTGTTGATATTGACCTCATTGATTGGGATATGTTCATGCATTCCGATAAGAGATACTCCAGTTCTAATGTATAAATTTTTTATAGGGGTGTACTGAGGGGATAAACCTATGATAAAGAAGTTCGGACTGTCTAGCTCTGCGTAGTTGAATCCCCATGCGGGACTGTCATTGAATTCTACTTTTTGATAACCACCCAGCTTGAATTCGCTGAAAGATTTTTGTTGAGATTCATTGGAAAGGGTGATTCCTGCAGTAAAATTACTGATAAGCTGGAATTTTGGATGTAAGGAAGAGTACCTGTTATGACGATAATATACACTCAAGTGACTGGATGGGGTGATGGCATCCATGGCTTGTCCCAGCAATGCTCTAGGGATTTTAAGGGTTTCCCCATTGGACTGGAGGGTCAAGGTATCCACACCATCTTCCAGGTTGATTTTATAGTGGTTGAAAAGGTTGAATTTGGTTTCTAAAACAGTTTCCAGCCCCTTGGTAGGAAAGTTTCTGTCATTGAGTGAGTTTTTGTTAAAGAGGAACCGAATACCGTAATAGGCATAATTTCCCGATTTTACTTCAGAAGGGATGGAAATGTCAAACTTGGATCTTGAACGGGTCTTTTCATAAAACATTCCAAAGGCAATACTGTTCTTCAGTGAATGGGTGGAAAGTATATTGGCGTAGATATGGGTGTCTCTGCTGATGTTTATATCCGTGATTTTTCCATCTTCATATTCTGGAATTTGTTGAAGCAAGTAATTATAACGGAGGTTGAGGGCATACCTCTTGTGATGGCCCAGGTATTTATAATGGTCAAGGCGGAATTTTGGGTTTTCTGATATATCTGCGATACCAATGGTTCTTGTTTGCTTGCCCCATAAATCCCTTACAGTAAGGTTGAGCAGAATACCAGCCGACAAGAGGTTGTCATAATGGAAGGAGCTGGAGATCACAGCATCTGTTTTTTCCTTTATTTTGATAAGAAGTTTAAATTGGTCTCCATTGACGGGGACTAAGCTGTAGTCTACTTTTTTGAAGCCATTCATGCCAAAGATCCGCTGGATCCCCTCTCTAAGCTGTGTTCTGGTAATCGTGTCTGAAGGAGCAATATCGAGTTTGGAAAGCACCAATGGGTCGGAAAAAAGTCTGTTTCCCTCTATCTCGATAGCAGTGATGATAATTGGATTAACTTTAAGGCCAATTCCAGGATTGGTCTTTTTGATATTTAAGTTATCTGCCAACTTTATGAATTTTTCGAGGTATGCCTCACCTGCCGATTTGCCCATCTGCATTATTTCATGATAGTTTGAAAAGCTGCTGGTGTTATTGTCTTTTAGATCTGGTTTGATATAAATGTCGCAATCATTGATGTTTTGTTGTAGTTTGCTGTTGGAGGTGGACATGGCGATTTGCATGAGTATGCTGGAGAAGGAACCCAGTTTTTCTGGAGAAAGAAAATCTTCATCACCTACATTGATCCCTATGATGATATCTGCGCCCATTTTTTTGACCTCATCAACAGGGAAATTGTTTACAACACCGCCATCAACCACTATGGTGCTGTCCAGGTCAAAAGGGGTGAAGGCCGTTGGAATGGCCAGGCTCCCGCGGATGGCGTCTGCGAGGTAGCCTGATCTGAAGACCATGTCTTTTCCGTTTCTTAAGTCAGTAGCGATGCATCGAAAGGGAATAGGGAATTCATCGAAATTTTTGAACTGATTGGCTGGCCAGGTATAATAATGAAGGGTTTCTGATAGTTTTTGACCTTCAATCAGGCCAGAGGGAACCGTGATTTTCCTGTCGACTATGGGGAGTTCCAATAAATACCGGTTATAATATTCCTTCTCCTCAAAGGCAATATGGTTAAAATTGATCCTGTTGGAGATGATTAAATCCCAATCGACAGTATTGATGATGGTTTCAAGCTCTTCGGCATTGTAGCCAATGGCATAAAGTCCGCCAATTACTGCGCCCATGCTGGTGCCTACAATATAGTCAGGTCTAATGCCCGCTTTTTCCATGGCTTTTAGCACGCCTATATGCGCTATTCCTTTGGCTCCGCCACCACTAAGGACCAATCCAATTTTAGGATTAGCTTTTTGGGATTTGTTTTGGGCAAAAACCAAATTTCCTATCATAAGGACAGATAAAAAACAAATAATGAAATACCCTTTTCTTATTTGATCCATAGGCCAATATTGATGGCAAATACTCAATGATAAACTTTGGCTTATGAATATATAAAACTTAGGCCGAATTACAGATTTAATACAATTTTATCTTATTTAGATTTAAGTGGTAACTGATATGTTGTTGAAAAAACAAAATATAATTTCATAAAATATAAGGATGGACAAGTTTTGTAAAATTTTCCAGTGTATTGCCGGTTATGACAAAATGTCCTGTTACTGACGTGTCTTTTTTTTATGCAAAAATAAATACTGACTAATTTTCAGTAAATTTTTTTACAGGTAAAAAACACCGTTTTAGTGTTTATACGGATAATAAACTGTTAAAATAGTCTATATTGGTGATAATAACTGTGCCAAACAGCTTATTTTCGGAAGAAAAATAATGATAAAACAAAGTTTTTGTGAATATTAGCATCCCCGCACGATGATTGTGGCATAGGTGCTTGTAAAGATTGACAGGGATAGTCCCTGTACAAAATTTAAATAACCTTTCTAATAAAATTATGAAAGTTCTTGTAATCGGTGGAGGCAATATGGGATTGACTTACGCCGAGGCTATTGCCAAATCAAAATTTTTAAAAGATAAGGATCTGATGATCCTTGACAGTGCCAAAGAAAAAACGGAAGAGCTCAGAAAGCGCAGCCACTTTGCGGTTTTTGAAAAGCTTGAAGATTGCGTTCCTCTGGCGGATGTGATTTTTATTGCTGTAAAACCTTATCATGCCGGCGCATTGATGCAGGACATGAAACCTTTGACCGCAGAAGGTCAGATTTTCATTTCCCTGATGGCCGGTGTGTCGATAGAAGCTATACAGGAAGGACTGGGGCGCAGAAAAGTGGTGCGTGCCATGCCTAACTTACCCGCGCAGGTAGGGAAGGGCTTGACCTCCTTTACTGCTTCAGATGAAGTTTCCCGTTTGGAACTGTCCACCATAGAAAACCTTTTGGATACAACAGGTAGATCTGTTCATTTGGATACAGAGGCAGATATAGATGCTTCTACAGGTATTTCGGGTAGTGGTCCTGCATATATTTTCTATTTTATGCAGTCGATGTTGGAAGCAGCATGGAAGATGGGCTTCTCCAAGCATGATTCAAGGGTATTGGTAGAGCAAACATTTGCCGGTGCTGTTGAGTTGTTTAGTTCATCCGACATGGATCCAGAATCATGGATGGACAGAGTAGCTTCCAAAGGAGGTACTACGCGTGCTGCATTGGATTCTATGGAAGATAATAATGTTAAAGAATTAATCAAAGAAGCTGCCTATGCTGCATTTAACCGTGCGGTAGAGTTGGGCAAGGAATATAAAAATGCCTAAGATGGAAGAACCAAAAAGAATAGTAATTAAAGTAGGTACCAATGTGATGACCAATAAGGACAACCGTATTGTGAATACGGTATTGAAGAAATTGGTGGATCAAATTGCTACTTTGTATGAGAGAGGAATCATGTCCGTGCTCGTTTCTTCAGGTTCTGTGATCGCAGGAAAGGAAGTCTTGGGAAACAGGGTGGACATCACCGATAAAATCATCCGAAGACAGGTGTTTTCAGCCGTGGGTCAGCCCAGGATGATGCGCCATTATTATAATATTTTCCAAGACTATGGCATGAGATGTGCCCAAGTTTTGGCTACGAAGAGGGACTTTGATCCAGGTAAGCATAGAGAAAATATGATCAACTGCTACGAAGGCTTACTCTCTGAAGGGATCATACCTATTGCCAATGAGGATGATGCAGTGTCCTTGTCCATGTCCACCTTTACGGACAATGACGAATTGGCCAGTCTGGTGGCAGAACTTATCGGAGCGGATATGTTGATCTTGCTGACAGACACTGATGGGTTGTACAATGGTCATCCAGATGATGACAATACGCACAGAATTGCCCATGTTGGTACTGACGAAAAAGTAGAACACTTTATTCAGGAGTCCACCAAAGGAGAAGCCGAAGGAAGAGGGGGAATGAAGTCCAAGCTCAATGTGGCGAAAGAGGCTGCCCGCAAAAATATACCAACTTATATCGCCAACGGTAATAAAGATAATATGATTATAGATATTGTCGATGGCAAGGAAGTGGGAACCAAGGTTTCAGATGATTAATCCATTCAATGGGGGCCAAGAACTATGGTTCTTGGAGTTAAAATTGTAAAATGAAATCCTTGAATTAAGAAAAACAAGAAAAATGAAAATACTAAGCACAGAGAAAAAGAATAGTGTGTTGGCGTCCATGATTAAGATCATTGACAAAAACCGCGAAAAAATAATCGCTGCAAACAAGGCAGATCTGGATGCTTTTCAAAGAGATGATCAGGCGCTTTTTGATCGGCTTGTAGTGAATGATGCCAAAGTAGATGGTATGATTCAGGCGGTCAAAGAAGTGATGGAGCAAGAAGATCCTGTAGGAAAAGTAATTTCCAAAAGGAAATTGGAGAATGGCTTGGAAATAGTCAATCAAACCGCTCCATTCGGGACCATTATGATCATTTATGAATCCCGTCCGGATGTCACCATTGAGGCTGCTGTGCTGGCTTTTAAGGCCAACAGTAAAATTTTGCTCAAAGGCGGAAAAGAAGCTGTCCACTCCAATAAGGCACTGGTGGAATGCTGGCATGAAGCACTTGAAGAAAATGGGCTGGATAAAAACTGGATTGAACTGTTTACCTTGAACAGGGAGCAAACGCAGGAGTTCCTGAGAAATCCATCTGAAAAGCTAGATCTGATTGTTCCTAGAGGCGGAGAGCGATTGATCGCCTTTGTAAAAGAGCATGCGCAGTGCGCGGTATTGGTGAGTGGTAGGGGAAATAACTTTGCCTATGTCGCCGAAGATGCAGACTGGGAGCAGGCCAAGAAGGTGATCATTAATGCCAAGACCAATAAAATTTCGGGCTGTAATGCTTTGGATAAGATATTGGTGGATGAAAAACTGCCGGATTTTGAAGCAAAGCTAAAAGACCTCGGTAAATCCTTGGCTGAGCACAAAGTGGAACTTCTCGCTGAAGAGGCTTTACTAGCTAATATAGAAGGGGCTAAAGAAATCCCTTCCGAGGATGCTTGGTATGAGGAATTTTTGGCTTTGAAAGCCTTGTTGGGAAAAGCCAATGGTTTGGATGGGGTGATAGAAAAAATCAACAAGTATAGTGGAGGACACTCGGCTACTATCCTTACCACTGACAAGGCTAAAGCAGCCAAGTTTATGGAGCAAGTGGATAGTGCGGCTGTTTATCATAACGCATCCACCAGGTTTACAGATGGTGGTCAAATGGGCGTAGGCGCTGAGTTGGCTATCAGTACAGATAAGCTGCACCATAGAGGTCCATTAGGGCTGGAACAATTGGTGACCAACAAATACTATGTATTTGGTGATGGCCAGATAAGAGACTAATATTCATTGAGTATTATATTCTGATTAAGAAGCCCTCCGCGAAATCGGAGGGCTTTTTTCTAGGTCTGAATTTTGTAGCTAGGAGCGGAGATTCATGGGCTATTTTTAGGATAGTTGTCAAAATCTATTCAGCCACTCCAATAGTTGTTCACTGTAAAGGTATTCAAACCGCCTGTCTAGTATTTTGAATTCAGGACTCATGATCAACATGCTTGGTGGAGCAAATTGTCCATTCCTATTGGCCAGTAAAAGGGCGAGGTCATGGATTCCCGGTCTTCTCGTGGAGCTTTGACGGTTAATGAATACCTGTCCATCAAAGCGGATGCTGTCTTGGGTTTCTGCATCCATTTTTACAGCATAATATTCCTTGTTTATCTTTTCAATGACTTCAGCTTTTGTGAAAACCTTTTTGTCCATTTTTTTGCAATAGGAGCACCAGTCCGTATAAAAGTCAATAAATACTTTTTTGGGTTTTAGCTCCAAAGCGTCCTCCAGCTGCTCAAAACTGATCCAATGAATGGATGCTTCTTGGGCATGGCTGTATGAGCACTGGAAAGTGAATATGAAGGCCAATATGAGGACTTTGATGTGCTGCATTGCTCAATGGAAATTCCCGATTTTGACTGAAAAGAAATAGGTTCTTGGTCTTCCTGGTCCATAGATAAAATTGGAATCCCTCAATGCCCCACTGTCAAAATCCTTTTGGTAACTGTTGAAGAGGTTTTGTACTCCTGTGCTCAGTTCAAGGTGGAAATCCTTCATCAGGTCAAAGTGGTATGCAAATTTTATATTGGTATCCATAAAGGGGGTGCTATCCACCAAGTCCATGTACCCTGAATCACTGATGACATGAGGGACAATCATGGAACCAGTATAAGTTCCTGTCAGGTCAAAGGCCAAGTGCTCCGTAATGGACCAGTTGGAGGCAAGGTAGCCATAGATATTCGGGGAGCGAACAAAGTTTTTGATGACCACGGCTGGTTCATTTTCATTGCCTTCCTCAGGTTCAAACAGGACTTGCCCATCTTTATAGATGGAATGTTGGAAGGTGCCTCCAGCTTGGAAAAGCAGGTCAGCTGATGGAGAAATGCTTAATTCTAAATTACTTCCCTGAACATAAGCTCCAGTGCCGTTTCTTACTTCATGGAGGATAGAACCATTGGGAAGGCTGGAGCCGGTACTCACCGTGGTAAAAGGCCTTTTTAAGGTGGTATGGAAGCCTTCTGCCAAGAAACTGAGTTGGGTTTCTCCCAGGTTATTGGTATAGTTAAAGGATAGGGTATAGGCATCAGAAAGCTCTGTTTTTAGATCATCTGACAAAATCACAAAACTTGGTTCTCCACCCACTAATGAGATATGGAGGTCTTCATTGAAAGCTTGTGGAGCGCGGAAGCCTCGGGCATAACCTGTTCTAAACTGAAGGTTCTCATGGATATCGTAAAGGATATTGAATCGTGGGCTGAATACGCTCGTGTTGATGTTAGCACTTCTGTTGATATCACCAATTCCGTATAGTCCGTCCACCATAGTATGGTCAAACCTGCCTCCTCCGAGTACAGTCAGTCGGTTGCTGGGGCGCCATTCATATTGGCCATAAAATCCAAGCGATTGGACACTTTGGTCCACCAGTCTTTGGTAACCCGCAATGACATCTTCTACCGTGCTGAGTTGGTATTCCGTGCCCAGTATCAAGGCATCATTGCTGCTGAAACTTCTTGAAAACTGCAAGCCTGAAACCAAAGACAGGTCTTTTGTTTTACCATAAGCATTGGCAGCCAATACACTGTCTGCTGCTGTTCTTCCTCCTCCAAGGCCGCCATAATAGCTGTCTCTATGGGTGGTTTGACCTGAAATATAGGTGGAGAATTTGTTCTTCCTGTCCCGGCTAAACAATTCATAGGTTAGCCCCCCGATAACAGTATTATGGTCCAGTTGTTCTGTAATATCCGTGAAGTGGGATGCCAAATCCAAAGCGTTACCACCTCTTCGATACTCTTTGATGGCACTAAAGTCCAGGGTGATTTTGCTGAGTTCGGTAGGTTTGATAAATGATTTCAAACCAAAGGTGTTGTTCGCTAAATAGGTGATTTCAGTGAAACCATCTCCATTGGCATCGAAGCTGTCCCTGTTTCTGAACATTCCATAAAAAGTAACTCCTGTTTTGAGGTCTTCACTGGTCAATGAACCATTAAAATTCAGCATGTTGTCAGGGCTTTTTCCGCCCACCCAGGCACTGTTGGTGCTGATCTGCCAAGTGTCTTCTATGGGTTCTTTGGTGATGATATTGATCGTTCCTGCGATAGCATTGGAGCCATAGAGCGCGGAACCGCCGCCGCGAACTACTTCCACACGCTCAATGATATTGGTAGGTATTTGATCCAGACCATATACACTATTCAAGGCACTGAAAACAGGGCGGCTATTGATTAGGATTTGGGAATAAGCTCCTTGGAGGCCGTTTAGGCGGACTTGGGTAAATCCACAGTTTTGACAATTGGTTTCTACTCTTACTCCTGGTTGGTAATTAAGTCCATCAGAAAGGGCCAGGGACTGGGTGGCATTGAAGATTTTGTTATCCAAAACATTGACCACCACGGGGGCTTCCTTTCTGTCCAGTTCATATCGGGTGGCACTGATTACTACCTCGTTTAGCTTAAGCTTGTCTTCTTTTAATTGAATATTTATCTGGGTGTTTTTTCCTGCTTCTATGATGGTTTTTTGTTGAACAGTCTGATAGCCCATCTGTTTTACTTCGATCTCAGCTTCTCCCACAGGGACTTTGTGGATGGTAAATTCTCCATTTGCATCAGTCATAGCTCCCAAATTAGTTCCCAAAACCTGCACGGTGGCATAAACAGGTCCATCAGTTTCAGTACTGATATGACCGGAGAGAGAACCGCTTTCTTGTGCCACAACTGGTAAAGCAATGAGTAGCATAATCATGCTATAGGTAGCTGAGATCAGTTTCATTCTGTTTTAGTTTTACTAAATTATTTATTATGATAAGCGAAATTAAAAATTAAATAAGTAGAAAAAAAATATTAGTCTAATCTAAAAATAAGTTATGATTTGTTTCCGAATACAGTTAATAGCTTTATTATCATGAAAAAGTAAGTTTTTATCTAAAGCTGATGGTGGCTTTGTACTAAATCCGAAATATGTATTAGCTCATCTATTACGGACTGAAAACGCATAATTAGGGCTAAAAAGATCTTGTCTCTAGATTAGAAAGATATTTTGGTATCCTGCTTATCATTCCCTTTTTATAATACAAAGGGTAGAAATACCATTCATTGAGGAATAAGGGGGATTAAATTATTTTTTTTGGTAGGTCGAAGAGTAAGGAGTAGTTTTGGCATTTGATAGGCCAAAAAATGGTCTATTTCGTAATTTTATGAATTTTAGAATGAAATATGTTAATCTTTTGCTGGGAATCCTGTTTTTGAACCTGTTTGCAGCAAATGCCCAAAGTGACCATCAAGAAAGTGCAATAAAAGATAAAAAGGAGTTGCGTTTTAAATTGAACCAAGATGGCAGCCATTATGTAAAAGGGACCTTCTTGGTACAAACTTGGTTGAGGTATACCCAGGCCAATCCAGGATCGGAGGTCTTTGGTACAGCCGATGCGCATATCCTGGATATTGGGCTTAGGAGAACCAGATTACAGCTTTTTGGGCAGTTGACCGACAGGGTGTTTTTTTATACACAGTTTGGACAAAATAATCTGTCCTACAAGTCGTCAAGGAAACAGGGCTTGTTTTTTCATGATGCATTGGGCGAGTTCAAAGTCGTCAATGAAAAGCTTTCCATAGGAAGTGGATTGACAGGATGGAATGGAGTTTCCAGGTTTTCTTCACCTTCTATTGGTTCCTTACTTACTTTGGATGCCCCCTTATATCAGCAGGCTACCAATGATGTCAATGACCAGTTTGTCAGGAAGTTCAGTGTTTATGCCAAAGGACAATTAGGGAAATTGGATTACCGCTTGGCGGTTTCCAAACCCATGGCCATCCAAAACTCCAGTGTGCAGGGAACAGGATTAGGAGAAAATGCCACCTTTTCTGCTGAGCCAACTTACGCACAGGTCCATGGATACTTCAAATATATGTTTTGGGACAAAGAATCCAATACCACACCCTACCAAGCAGGTTCCTATTTGGGAAGTAAAAGGGTATTCAATATTGGGGCGGGTTTTATGAGCCAGAAGGATGCGATGTGGCATGAAGCTGAAAATGGAATGGATACCGTAAAAAGTAATTTAAGTTTGCTGGCAGTGGACCTGTTCTATGACAAGCCCATCAATACCATCAAAGGCAATGCGGTATCAGCCTATGCTTCTTTTAGCTCTAATGATTACGGGAAGAATTATGTCAGGAATATTGGGCCGATGAACCCTGCTACGAGCACCAATGCCCGGGGAACCTTCAACGGTGCTGGCAATGCTTTTCCTACGATCGGGACAGGAAATACCTTTTATGGACAGTTGGCCTATTTGTTTCAACGGGAGCTGCTGGGAAATGCTGGGACTTTGCAGCCTTATATTTCCAGTCAGTATGCTGATTTTGACTTATTTTCTGACCCAATGGTCATGTATGATGCAGGTCTGAACTGGCTGATAGATGGAAATAGGGCCAAGCTTTCCTTGAATTATCAAAGCCGTCCTATTTTTACAATGGATACTGATGGTAACTATATAAGCAGTGATAGAAAAGGCATGATGGTGATGCAGTTTCAGGTAGCATTATAATTGTTGTTCACCCATTATTTAACCCGAAATATGCATTAGCTTATCTATTACGGACTGAAAATGCTTTAAAATCAGTCGCTTTGCTGCTGTTTTCGACTTCACCATAGCGGTGCTATGCCTCAGTCTCCAAACAGCCTGATTTTCTTGCATTTTCAGCCCTCACTACGATTGCTAATGCATAATCCGGGTTTAAAAAAGTCCTGAAGATGCTATGAAGACCTTCAGGACTTTTTCGATTTTAGAGTTTAAAAGCTTTAATAAAGCCAATGCTCAGTCTATTGCCATGATGTATTTGGTTGCCATTTAAATTTTGATGGAGAGGGTTTTGCCAAAGGAAACTGAAGGTAAAGTCTTTTCGGTTGATGTCCAGGCCTCCTTGGGCAAAAAGCACCTTTCCTCCCGTAAGTGTCTGCTTTTCGCCTTCCCAGGTGTCCTTTTGGGCCTGCTCAAAATAAGCACCAATATTTGGAACCAACAACCAATCTTTGTTCACGATAATCTGGTAGAAACCAGTTAGAGAGGCATTGAGGCTATTGCCAAATTGATAATTTTGGGCTCCCTCAGAGGATTCCTTAAAGCTAAATCCAGCATTCAACCCTGTTTTGGTATAAAATAGTTGGTAATTGAACCTAGCGACATAGCTCCAAGATCCAGTACCTGGCTGGATGATGGGATCAATCAAGCTGCCATTATTGGCTACTTTTCTTGATTGCCCAGTAGGGGCTACAATGGCTAAACCGGGTCTGAAAGTGTGTCGGGATTTTTTATGATAGACATAGAAGATGCGGTCAGCTGCCAATGTAAGGTCTCCCCAGCCATGGACTGAAATGGTGGTGTCCTGAACAGGATTGGGAAGCTCCAACATTTTCTCATAGTGTACCTTGTTGGATTCATAAGGCAATAAGAAGGTGAAATTCCATTTGTTTTTGAACATAAAATTTCCTCTTAATTCCACAGTTTGATAAGTCTCCCAGTCTTGATCAGTCTTATTGACATAAAGGCCAGTACCTTCTGGTTCATGCATGACGATCATATCCTGATTGACTTGGTCAACTCCCTGGACCCTAGCGTTTGGACTATATTTAGCAGTAGCCCCGTTTTGAAAAGCATTGGCCAGGTAGCTGTTGGTAACGGGAGGCGGTGAGGCATAACCATACTGGTCATATCCTCCAAAAGCCCTGTGACGGTAAAATAGGCCAATATAACTTCTGTTTTCCAATAAGCTATATTCAAAGAAATTACAACTGTCACAAGCTTTGGCTTCTTTATTGAAAAAGGGCAAGGCTAGTAAAAGCATTATTATAAGCGCGTGTTTTTTCATGTTTTGGTGCTTACTTTTGGTAAGCTTTATTATTTATAAATTTGTAATCAGTTAGGGTCTCCAAAAAGGCAAGCAGTTCAGCCCTCTCATTAGCACTCAGTCGGATACCTGTCTTCAGCTCAGGAGCAAGACTTTCATTTACTTTTATGCCATGCTCATAATGGTCCAGTACTTCTTCCAAGCTGGAAAACCTCCCATCATGCATATAAGGAGCAGTCAGTGCAATATTCCTTAAACTTGGTGTTTTAAAGGCACCTTTGTCTTTTTTATCAAAGGAAATCCTATATCGACCAAGGTAAATTCCTTCCAGCTCAGCAGGATCAGGATAGTTCATGTCAAGGCCATTATTATGGTATTCCAAGTCGGTAAAAAGCCCTTCTGTATGACAAGTGCTACAATGTTTATGGTAGAGCTGATAACCTCGGACTTCAACATTATCTAGCTCAGTTTCTTCCCGTTTCCATTGATCATATTTGCTGTCTTGAGAAATCAATGTACGCACAAACTGCGCTAGAGACCTGCCGATCAGAGAACTGGTGATGCTGTCTGTTTCAAAAGCAGCTTTGAACATTTCCGGATACTGGGCACTGCCATTGAGGTAGTGAATGACTTCCTTTAGATCTGCGCCCATCTCATCAGGATGGGTGAGGGGACCAAAAACCATGGATTCCAAGTTGGTAGCTCCCCCATCCCAAAACAGTCCAGGATGCCAGGCCATATTGAAAAGCACTGGTGAGTGTCTGTGAAGCGGTTTCCCTGAAACGCCCTGATCAGAAAGGGGCAAGCCATCAGAAAATGCCTGCTTAGGCTCATGACAACTCGCACAGGATACTTTCCCATTTTGGGAAAGTGCCGGATCATAAAAAAGCGTTTTCCCCAAAAGTACTCCTTCTTTGCTCATTGGATTCCTTGCCAATTGTGGGAAGTTTTCCTGTTGCAATGAAGGGGAAAGTACAGGAGTGAAAAGCTCAGGTCCTTTTAGCTCATTTGGGGATGGATTGTCCAAGCAGGCACTTAATGGTACCAATGCAATGAACAATAAGTGTTTTATGTTTTTTATGATATTCACTTTCTGGCTGAAATGGAATTATTTTAAACTGAATAGCCCTTCTTGATAGTTATTGGCAACCTGAATGGCCACATCTCCCCCCATAATGCTGGTGTTTTCCAGTTCATGAATTTTGATGGAATTTGGGTGGATAAACAATTCGCTTAATTCGGCTTCCAAATCCAGGTTTATGCTGGCCTTGTTGCCCAGGCTTTTTCCTTTGGCATTAAGATCGATGCTGATAGCCTTGAAGTTTTGCTCATTTTCTGGGTTGTTATTACCAATATGAACAATCAAGCCTGCGCGTTCACTACCTTGATAATTCCATTCTCCTTCCAGGACCAAAAATTTATAGCCTGTATTCCAGTTCCAGACCATATCATTGTTTGGGTCCAAATCACCTACTTGATCAGTGGAGAGATTCCTGGCTTTGTCTATGCCCACATAGAAAGTCAATTGATCATATTCTGCAGTGGGGAGGCTTACACTGAATTCTTTTTTGCCCGCTTGGTCTATCAGGAAATAGCCATCTTCAATTTTATAAGAAGCCCCGCTATTACTGTTTTCAAATGTGATATTGGAGATATAGTATTTGAACTTTCTTGGCGTAAAGCTTTCTCCGGCTGGAAGCGTGTAGGTTTGATTTTCCAAGTCAATCTCCTCCCCATTAAAGAGATGAGTAAATGAAAAATTTACTTCTGTTTCAGCTGGAATTTGGTCTTTGTCATCGTTTTGACAAGCTGTAAATCCGATGATGGACAATATTAGTATGGCTAATTTTTTCATTTTAATGTCTTATTTAAATGGGTCCGAAAATTTCGGGTTGGTAATAAATTTTTCGTCTGTAAGGGTATGCAAAAAGGCAATGATGGCCTCTTTTTCACTGGGAGAAAGATGGAGCTTTATATCTTCTCTAGGCTTTATTGGTTCATTGCTGGCCTCAAGGATAAGGATATCCAAGTTGCTGTTTATCTGGATATGTTCATTATAATGGTCCAGCACCTCTTCCAATGTTTCAAAGCGCCCATCGTGCATATAAGGAGCGGTTAGGGCTATATTCCTTAGGGTAGGGGCTTTGAACTTTCCCCGATCACTGTTTTTACCGGTGACTGATGCTAAGCCTTGATTCAGATTATCATCATTGTCCAGTCCATTATTATGGAAGCCAAGTAGGCCATTTCGATCACCAGAGGTCAGGAATCCCAGATGACAGTCGCCACAGTTACCTCCCCTAATCTGAAGGGAAGGATCAGGATGGGTAAAGAAGAGTTCCATTCCCGCTTGTTCTGTGGAACTAAGTTCTATTTCTCCTTTGATCCACTGATCAAATTTGGAATCGCCTGAAATTAGTGTTCTCATAAATTGAGCGATCGCTTTACCGATTAATTCAGGACTGATTTGATCAGTTTCAAAGGCCAGCTCAAACTGCTCTGGATAGTCTTTGTCAGCCTGAAGCCTATCGACGGCTTCACCAATTTCCAAGTTCATTTCACGAATGTCTGAGATGGGTTCCAAGGCTTGTTCTTCTAGCGTCTTGGCCCTGCCATCCCAAAAGAAGCGAGAGGTCCAGTGGAGGTTGGCCAGTGACATGGCGTTTTTATCTCCGGAGGCTCCATTGACCCCTTTGCTAAACTGCAAGCCATCGGTAAAGGCTTTGGACTGCTGATGGCATGAGGCGCAGGATATAGAACCATCTGCGGACAGCTGTTTTTCATAAAAGAGCATTCTTCCCAACTCAACACCCTTTTCGGTCAAAGGATTGTCAGCAGGCATAGGGATATCATTAGGGAAGTAATCTGGGTGCTGTAAGGTCAGGACAAGGTTGTTTGGTGCAGGCTTTTCCCCTTCACCAGTACTACATGCCCATGACATTGCACACACAGACAAGCATCCCAGGTAGTTAAGGATAGCGTATTGCATGGTCATAGAGATACTTATGACAAAGGCACAAGACCCTTGTCGGTTAATATATTGCTTTTACTCCTATGCTAAGACGGCTGACCCTGGCTAGCTTAAACCCGAAATATGCATTAGCTTATCTACGCCGCGGCGCACAAGTATTACGGACTGAAAATGCTTTAAAATCAGACGCTTTGCTGCTGTTTTCGACTCTACTTGGCGGAAGACAGGTTCATCATAGCGGTGCTATGCCTCAGTCTCCAAACAACCTGATTTTCTTGCTTTTTCAGCCCTCACTACGATTGCTAATGCAAAATCCGGGTTAAACTATATCAAGGTAAATAAGCTATAAGACCAATTTAGATGAATGGCAGAAAGTATAGCCCATCTTGCGGTCAGCATTACACGAGGAGATGAATAAGTGATCTGATATTTTAGTGCATAGGAAATAGGGATAAATCCTCTCCGGTTATGGGTAAGTTTTATCGGTCCTATTTGCTTAAATGATCACGGAAGAAAGATCAGGCAATATCCTTTGGGGGATGAAAAATACCTTCTGCTTTGAAAACTATTTTGTTTTCGGAATAAAATGCGGTTGCTTTAAAACAAATCGATTGTGATTTGTTGAATGCGATACCATTTTCATGAATGATATAAATACCAAAATCACGGCTAAAATCTATCGCTCCTGGTTGTTGTTCTTGTTGATTCTGAGCGGATTTGAGTTTTTCGGCCAAAAAGCATTTTCCATCACAGTGCATCTCAGGTTTGTCCTTATTGATACAGAAGTTTTCTGCGATGTATTCCTTGTTGATGGCATAATCCATTTGGATCACCGAAAAGATCATGCTGTTGAGCACGATGACTATCGAAAGCCATATGTGGAACAAGGTGTTTACCATTTGGGTGCAAATATAATGACCAAGCTTTATTCTTGCTTGTATTTTTCTGGTTTACTCAGAAATATGATGACAAAAAGGGCCAAAATCAATTCAATGATTCAGGCCCCAACGTTGGAGATTCAAATTATCAAGTGTAATAATTCCATAGCGAACTTAAATGGCTTTGCTGAAAACAAACTTTTTAGATTTTTGGCTTTTCATTCTGTGGTCAAAGGCTGCACAGATATTCCTGATAAAGGGGATGCCTTTTTCCAGTACAGATACAGATCCTTTTCGAACTTCCACTAATTCATCTTTCTGGAATTCCATTAATTCATTGATGGTGTCCATGTCCCAATAGGTATCGGTCATTTTTGTTTTTCCCTGGCAGATCAAGTTCATAATGGTATGTCTTGTTTGTATGTCCTCCTTGGTCATCAGGTGGCCTTTGGTCAAAGGGAAATGTGCGAGCCCTACTTGCTCTTTGTACAGCTCAATGTCCTTGGTGTTTTGGGCATAGGCATAGTGGACATCACTGATCGCACTATTCCCTAATCCTAGAAGCATCCTTGAGGGTTCAGTGGTGTAGCCCATGAAGTTTCGATGAAGGATTCCCTCGTTTTTGGCCAAGAAGAGCGGATCATTCTTTAGGGCAAAATGGTCCATGCCTACTTCATAATAACCCATATCAAGTAAAAGCTGGTGACCTGTTTCATATAATTCTCTTTTCTCCTCATACATGGGGAGGTATTCCTCAAAACTCTTTTGGGCAGGGAATACTGATGGTACATGGGCATAACTATAAAAAGCTATTCTATCAGGTTTAAGCCTTGCCACTTGTTCAAAGGTATCTTTGATGGTTTTTTTGGATTGATGAGGCAGGCCATAGATCAGATCAAAGTTGATGGCTTCAAAGCCTACCAATCTTGCATTTTCTACTGCATTTTTTACTTTTTCAAATGGCTGGATTCTATGAATGGTTTTTTGCACTTTTTCATCAAAATCCTGTATGCCATAGCTGACGCGGTTAAAGCCGAGCAGCTTAAGGCTGGCCAAATGTTCAAAGCTAGTGTTATTGGGGTGCCCTTCAAAACTCATATCAGCATCCGGCATAAGGTCCGAACTTTGTATGATATAGTTAAGCATCTCATATAAATGCTTAGGAGAAAAGAAGGTAGGAGTGCCACCTCCAAGATGTATTCCTGCCAGTTTGGGTTTATTGGGCAAGATCTTCAAGTATTCGTCCCATTCCTGCATGATCGCCCTGATATAAGGTGCTTCAATATCGTGGTTTTTGGTGATCCTTTTGTTGCAGCCACAGTAGGTACAGAGGCTTTCACAGTATGGAAGATGGATGTATAGGCTGATCCCTTCATCTTTTCCAAAATCTTGAAATGCTTTTTGTACAGTTTTTTTCCATTGTAGTTCATCGATATTGTTTTCCCAAAGCGGAACAGTGGGGTAACTGGTGTATCTTGG
This sequence comes from Echinicola marina, assembly GCF_020463795.1. Lineage (NCBI taxonomy): Bacteria > Pseudomonadati > Bacteroidota > Cytophagia > Cytophagales > Cyclobacteriaceae > Echinicola > Echinicola marina. The sequence goes on from NZ_CP080025.1 coordinate 3,352,660, forward strand.
TACGGCTATATTGTACTTGCGGAGAAGATTATTGGAATCATTCATGGAATCAATCTTTATTTAAGCCAAAATTATTTAGAACGGCCTGTATAAAGTTTGATATCCCTCAATTCAAAAACTGATAAAAGTCAGGTTTTTGAAGGTGATTTTTCTTCTTGTCTATGCGTCTATAAAAAGTGTTTTACCAGTTGTTCCCATTCTTCTTCCAGACTAACAGAAGGCTTGGCTTTGCCTGCATTTCTGTACCAATAGGAGGCATTCCATTGATCTCCTTCCTTGCGATGGAGGTAAGCATGGACATAAGCAGCATCTTCATCCATCAGGTCATTGACCAAATCATGGGCCTGCTCCCAATCACCTTTACCGTCAAACCATAATGATTGTAACTGAATGCTCAGGCCAGTTGGGGGCTGGTTGTTTGCTAAGCTTTTTTTGAAGTCTGATAAGGTCACGATTGCGCATATTTTTGGTTAAAATCAAAATTAGTTAATCTTCATGTAAATCCCAGTTATAGTGAAGAAAAGCCCCTGTGATTTATATAGATAGATTTAACTATTCTTAAGACAATAAAAATGTGTTTTTAATCTCGATATGTTTTTTTTGGAGTATGATGTTTTTAATGATTTTTTTGCTTTGGAACACTACTGCCAACGCTCAGGAAGCTTGGAAGACATTGGACGTTCCTTTGGTTTACGGAGCCCCCGAGATGGGGTGGGGAAAAATAAATTATCGATTTCAACAACCCTATGATCCTGATAAGCCTATCTTGATGATCGTCGAAGATGCGTTGACGCAGTTTTTGGATGATCAAGGCCTTGCGGGGGAGGCTATAGAACAGTTTAATGTATTGCTCATTAAAGGAAGATATGCCCAGCCTAATTTTGGAGCTCGTTTTTGGCTGGAAGATGAAGAGGTTGACTGGGAAATGGCTTATAAGATATTTAATAGTAGGCAGCAAATACAGGACTTGGAAGCAGTCAGGAAATTGGTTTTAAATAACCGATCCATAAGCTTATTGGGAGAATCCTCTGGAGCTGCCCTAGCCCAGCATTATGTTTCTAGATATCCAGAAAAGGTGAAGAAAATCTTATTGATTGATCCTATGTTATTGGACCTTCAGCAGGCGATGGGACTTATGATTTATAATATTTTGCCCAATGGTTCAAAAAGTTTCGAAGATGTTTTTTGGGAGTGCTATCAAAAGGGGAAGCCTTTCTCAAATGAAGATGCAATAAATGAGGAATCAAATGATATTGCTTTACAGGTTAGGATTTTTGAGCATCTTTATTCCTTTTTGGATACTGAGGCTAAACTGCCTTCGCCCCTAATTTGGTTGGGTGAAAAAGGAGCCTCATTGGTGAAATTCTATCAGGAAGCCCCCTTTTCAGTGGAGGGTATTCACTATGATCATTTAGGAGATTTTAAAGGTAAGGCGCTGGTATTATCTGGCGAGAAGGATAAACTGGTAGATCATCGTGTGGATCAAGTTTTAATATCCTATTATGGAGATGGCTCATTCTTTCTGATTAATGATGGACACCGACTTCCAGCTTTTCAAAACAGCAAGCATTATCATGATTTGTTGGTAGGATTGTTGGGAGAGGATATAAAGAAGAAGCAAATTATTTATAAAAAGCTATGGGATGAGGGCTGGATTTATCCAATTGGAAATAGACGAGAGTTTTAGTACAATCGAACAGCCCCGCCTAACTATCAGTTAGGCGGGGGATCTACCATCTCCATAAATTTGATAACTAACGATATTGATATTTCAGGTTTTAAGAATATGGGTGCTGATATCCTTCTCTATAGGCTCTTTTCAATAGTTTACTTGCTTCGGGGTCATTGGGGATCATTTTTTTGACGGGGTCATAGCTCAGAGGTCTGCCCAGTTCCATGGATAGATTGGCAAGAATACAGGAGGCAGAAGATATATGTCCCTGCTCAATATCCGCTATGGGAAGATGATTGTTTTCTATGGCACTTAGGAAGTCCCTCATATGATTACGGGTGGCAGGTGCAGCATGTAGCTCAATGTCTTTTTCCTTCAGGTCTTCAGGATATTTTTCTTTTTCATAGACCACATCTCCATGAATGGCTTCTCCTTTTCCTTGGGGTACAAAATCATACCTGGTAACACTGGCGGAAAGGGTGCCTTTTTCCCCATAAAGCTTGAAAGACCAAGGGTAGTCAGGGTCAGCAGGGGTTCCCCAAGAACGATGCTGCCATACACAGTTTAAATCATCGTACTCAAAGACCGCTGATTGTGTATCTGCAATATTTGATTTTCCATCTTTCTGGACATAGATTCCTCCTGTAGAGCTGATTTTGCTAGGCCATCCCAAGTCCAGCATCCAGCGAACCGTGTCTAACATATGCACGCACATATCACCCATAATGCCATTGCCATATTCCATGAAGGTGCGCCACCATCTTCTGTGTGGGATATCATCATAAGGTCTAAACGGGGCAGGGCCTGTCCAGCTATCATAGTCCAAAAATTCAGGTACAGGTTTCACCTCAGGGTTGCCATTTGCCCTCATATGGTAATAACAGCACATTTCTACATGGGAGATTTTCCCCAGAAGGCCTTTGTCTACTATTTGTTTTTTAGCCTCAATGAGGTGCGGAGTACTTTTCCTTTGAGTACCCACTTGTACTACTTTATGGTGTTTTCTTGCAGTTGCTAATATGGCTTCTCCCTCCAGTACATCTACGCTGATGGGTTTTTGTAGGTAAACATTGGCGCCTGATTTGATAGCTTCTATGGCCTGAAGGGCATGCCAGTGATCCGGGGAGCCAATGAGAACAATGTCCAATTGGTTTTCTTTAAGCATTTTTCGGTAATCTTGATATGCTTTTGGGATTTTGCCAGAATTTTGTCTTTCACTGACCAACTTTTGGGCATTTTCCAAATGCTTGTCGTCTACATCACAGAGTGCTATTACTTCCAGTGGGGTGACTTGTATCAATTTAAAAAGGTCACTAGTGCCGTACCAACCACATCCAATGAGTCCAACCCGGTAGTTTTTACGGATATTGGGAATGCTCATTCCCATGACGCCAAGTGAGGTGAGGGCTAATGCTGCGGTACTTCCTTTAATAAAGTGACGGCGGTTAAGGTTTTCTAGGGGCATTTTATTTCTTGGGTTATTGTGAAAATAAAAATTCTGATTTTTATCAGTATTTAGTTTACTGCTTCTGAAGATAAATGGTTTGGTACAAAAATAAAAATGGGTTATTATGTTTGGCTTTTGACTTGCTTGGGTGGTCCAATAGATCAATATTGGGGGGCTATGGTGAATTTTTGCTTTAATCTATCCGACAAGCTTGCACTTTCAATGGAGGAATCCTTTATTAGCGGTTGATTTTAAACGAAGCATTAAATAAGCCAATTTTATGATTGATAATATCAGTTTACCTTTTTTGTCTAAGACCTCTAAATCCAAAAAAGGATGGATGGTTTTTTCTGGGGTAGTTTCCCTTTTGTGTTTGTCCAGTTGTAATTCTGGTTCGGGTGATTTTCCGAAAATAGAGGTGTCCAATCCAAGTGATTTGGCCAGGAAGTCTGCAACCATTGAACTGGAGGCAGGGCAGTTTGAAGCCTTGATCAAGCAATATGGAACAGACCAATTGGTTGTTGAAGACCTTGAAACGGGCAGCAGTTTGGTCAGCCAATGGATAGATCTCGATGGAGACAAAAAGATGGATCAGTACCTGTTTCAAACAGATTTGGAAGCAGCTGAAACCAAGAGTTTCATGCTTAGGCCTTTAGCAGAAGGTGAGCAGCAGCCAGAAACTGAAATAAAGACATTTTCAAGATTCGTTCCAGAGCGTACTGATGATTATACCTGGGAAAATGATAAGGTGGCTTTTCGAACTTATGGGCCAGATGCTCAGCGAAGAATAGAGCAAAAATTACCTGACGGAACCTTGTCCAGCGGAATAGATGCTTGGTTAAAAAGGGTGAACTATCCGATTATTGATAAGTGGTATAAGGAAAATGATGAAAAAAAAGGCGCCTATCACCAAGATACCGGAGAAGGCTATGATCCCTATCATGTGGGCTCTTCAAGAGGAATTGGTGGAGTAGGTATTTGGGCGGAAGATTCCCTGTACACCTCAAGAAATTTCATTAGTTATAAAAGGATTGCAGTAGGCCCGATCAGGACCATGTTTGAATTGAAATATGCTCCTTGGGAGGCCAACGGACAAATGGTCTCAGAAACTAAGCGGGTTAGCTTGGACCTTGGAAGCAATTTGTGCCGATTTGAGTCATCTTTTATTAGTGAGGGGGAATTGGAAAATATAACTGTTGGGATCACTTTACATGACAAGAAGGGGGAAGTATTGATCATGGAAGAAGATGGGATTATGCGTTATTATGAGCCTATCGATGGGAGTATGCTCGGACTTGGGGTGATCATGGATCCCAAAAATGTGAATGAGATTTTGGACCACAGGGTGGAATATAAGGATGGAAGTCAGTTATTGATGGTGGCTAAACCTAAGGATCAGTCTGTTTCTTATTTTGCTGGTTTTGGATGGGACAAAAGTGGGCAATTTGATAATTCTGCTGATTGGGATCATTATTTACAGCAGTTTGCCAAGGCGTTAAAATCTCCTTTAAAGGTGATGGTGCAATAATTATTAGTTGATAGAAATTGTCCTCGAATGGATAATGAAAATTTGGAATTATAGCAACGATCAAGAGAAAATGAGCTCGCTTTGAATTTACGTTTTCTCCTGATTATTGTTAGCTTTGTTATCTAAGATTACGAAAGAATGTAGCTGGTAAACGGATCATAAATCTTTGGCCAGTACTTCCATTTCATCTGATAGCAATAGAAACTGAATTCAATATGGTGTTTTCAGTTTTATTTTAGAAGACTGGGTAATCGATTGCACAGTTGTAGGACCTTGAAATAAATTATATAAACAAACAATAGAAAATATGCATACAAACATCGTAACGAGACATGCTTCGCACCCTGATGATGTCAAAGGGTATGATACCCAGAAGCTAAGAGACCACTTTCTTTTAGAGAATATATTTCAGGAAGATCAGATTACGGGTGTTTACACAACTTTTGATAGACTGATTGTAGGAGGTATCGCTCCAGTTAATAAGGCATTGGAGCTTGAAACCGTTGATCAGTTGAAGGCAGAATACTTTTTGGAAAGAAGGGAATTGGGGATCATTAATGTAGGTGCTCCGACTTTGATTACTGTTGATGGTACAGACCATAAATTGAATACCAAAGAGGCATTGTACATAGGTAGAGGAGTAAAAGAAGTGATATTCAATCCTTCAGCAGAAGGGAAAACCTTGCTTTATTTTAATTCTGCACCAGCACATAAAGCTTATCCAACCAAAAAAGTGGGCTTGGAAGACGCTGAAAAAGTGGAATTGGGTTCATTGGAAAACTCCAATCACCGAGTTATCAATAAATTGATCGTCAATAGTGTGGTAGAATCTTGCCAACTTCAGATGGGAATGACAGAATTGAAACCTGGAAGTGTATGGAATACCATGCCTGCGCATACTCATGACAGAAGGATGGAAGCTTATTTCTATTTTGATTTAGCAGAGGATGCTACTGTATGTCACTATATGGGACAGCCCCATGAAACCAGACATATCTGGATGACCAATCACCAAGCGGTGATTTCCCCAGCTTGGTCTATCCACGCAGGTTCAGGAACTTCTAATTATACCTTTATTTGGGGGATGGCCGGTGAAAACCTGGATTATGGAGATATGGACAAAGTGGCACCTGTAGACATGAGATAAGGATCTTGTGACGGTTGAAAATCAAGTGTCAATTAGGCCTACAGTATTTCAAAAAAGCATAACCAAATAACTAATAACCAATCAATGAAAGAATTATTTGACCTGACAGGGAAAGTAGCCTTAGTAACCGGTGCTACGCATGGTCTTGGTATGGCGATGGCCAAGGCATTGGGTAAAAGTGGCGCTACCCTGATCGTGAATGGACATACACCAGCCAAAATGGAGGCGGCTATCAAGGCATATAAGGAGGATGGGATAGAAGCTCATGGTTATCTCTTTGATGTAACCAGTGAGGAAGAAGTAGATAAAAACATTACTGATATAGAAGCTAAATTCGGGACAGTCGATATTTTAGTGAATAATGCAGGGATGATCCAAAGGACGCCAGCCATGGAAATGGAAGTGGCTGATTTTGCCAAGGTGGTGAATATGGACCTGGTTTCTCCTTTTATCATGGCCAAAAGGGTATCTAAAGGCATGAAGGAAAAAGGAGGCGGCAAAATCATCAATATTTGCTCCATGATGAGTGAATTGGGGAGAAATACTGTTTCTGCCTATGCTGCTGCTAAAGGAGGCTTGAAGATGTTGACCAGAAACCTGGCCACGGAATGGGCCAAGTATAATATTCAGGTAAATGGGATTGGTCCAGGCTATTTTGCTACTGAGCAAACTGCACCAATCCGTGTGGATGGCCATCCTTTTAATGATTTTATTGTGAATAGAACGCCTGCAGGCAGATGGGGAGATCCTGAGGATTTGCAGGGAACTACCATCTTTTTGGCCAGTAAAGCCAGTAACTTTGTCAATGGACAGATTGTTTATGTAGATGGAGGAATTTTGGCTACTATTGGCAAGCCTTCTAATGAAGATTAAGGATTAACTGATTTTGAAAAAGCCCTTTCAGTCTTGTTACTGAAAGGGCTTTTTCGTTTTTAATTTTTCACATATTTTCGAGAGGGGTATGGGCCGTCATCAAATTCATTATAAGTGATATGGAAGTTGAGCGGATAGGTCAGTGCATTATTTTTAAGGTTCACATCGTATGTTCGATAGCTCTCAAAGCCATAATGCCAGAAACCACTTTCGGAAAGAAAGTATCTTCCATCCCGCTTATATATTTCCCAAGAAACATTATAAAAAGAGTTTCCATTTTCATCTGTTCCATCTCTATTAGGGGAATTAGGACCTTCGACGATATAGCGTCCTATTCCACCCTCATACAATTCTAGGTTTCCTGGATTGGGATCCGTTATTCCTTCATTGATTCCATAAACGGACCAGTTCCCTACGACTGCTTTTTCATAGATGGCTGTGGAATCAATTTCTCGGACATATAGTGTATAGTTGATGAAATCTATATCTTCTCCCTTACTGTTTTTGATAGAGGATTTAATGGTTTGTCTAGCCTCTTTCCCAGCAGTGAACCTTATTTTGGCCAAGCCTGTAGTGTTAATGTTTGATTTGTCTGAAGATAATTTGCCGTCACCTTCTGTTACTTCCCAATGGACTTCCATTCCATTTGGAAAAGTTGTATTGTCAGCAGAAGGGAAATCCAATTGTCCTTTTACATCCAAATTTATTTCATCATCTTGGTATATGGTTTCTGTTTCTATCTCTTCATTTTTTATAAGACTAAAACAAGGGTATATTTTGCCATTGATTACCTGTCTACAAATGCTGATATCGTTTAGAACAAACATATCCCCAAATAACTTACTTGTGATAAAGACGGCCTCGGATTTGGCATATAAATTTAAAAATGAAACCAGTTTTTTGAGATATACTTCCTTAGCAGTGGTACTGCTTCCTGGAAAGTTGCTAAACATATCTGTACAAGCCGCCATGGATTTTGAGGAAGATTTAAATAGGCTTGTCAAATGATCAAGATAGAACTCGGTAGTTAATTTATCGGCATTTATGGCGTCGACAATAACATTGGAGGTGGCATCAAAAACTTCGTTTAAACATCCTTGATCAAAAATATTGGAAATTTCCAAAGTAGGGATTTCGATGCCGAAGCTTTTAAGGATTATTGCATGAGAAACGGCGATATTATAATAGGCCGCTTCCATGGAGAGACTTGAGTTCATTAAATTGGAACTGGTAGGACTACCGAATTTAATGGGATATTTGCTCTCCAATGGTAATGGGATTTCCAAGTTGGGACCTGATTTAAAAACTGCATCTGAGGTATTACCTGTTATTGCAGCCCAAATGCTGGAGAGAGAGGGGAATGATACTGAATTTCCAGGCAAGATGAGGTTGTCAGTAATGGAAGTTCCTTCATGGAATACTTCCACGCCCCAAGCAGCTGTGGTAGTCCCATCATTACGAATCGTCAGGGTCTTATTGGAAAAGCTCAAGGAAGGCTCGACTAAATAATCAACTTCCGGAATGATGGTGGTCCGGTCATTAGGAGAGCTTGTTTCTGATGAGATAATGGCCTTGTTGAGAACTTGGAAAGCACTCTGGACTCCTTCATTGTTTAATGGTGAAATGCCATTTTCCAAAGCAAGCTGAACAGCTTCATGCAGCTTGTTAAATTCTTCCATTTGACTGATTTCATCCAGGATTTCTTTAAGTTTACCCTCTTCAACATAAGCTGTCCAAGGAGCAAGTGCAATAATGGCCCTTGCAGTGGTCCGTGCATTAATAAGTTCGCCGTCATCACCATAATATTTGGCCAACATCACTTCTCCATTTTGATCCTCCACAAAGAGAAACTGTTTGTCAATCTTGTTTTTTGCAATGGTGAATTCATTTTCACCGTAGAGTTCATAGCTTCCTGATGTGGAGGTGACAGAGAGTGTTTGTGGATCGATGGAAGATGGAAGTTCTACCGAACCGGTATATTTTTCCTGACCTTCCTCTACGGTGATGTTTTTTGGGTCAGGTTTGATGTCTTCGTCCTTACTACAGCCAAAACAGCAAATAATCAGGAAAATAAGGGGTAAAAGTTTGTTCATAAGAATGTCATAAATGAGTATTACTTTTCAAAATAGAATCTAAATATTATGTGGAGATAAAAATAGGGCATTGTAAAATAAAAAAATATACTCATAAATGAGTATTTATGTCGTGTAATCATGAATGAATGGCCAATAAATGTTAATTAGGGCCTGCTGCAATCTAAAGAATTTAGTGCTTTAGTTTGATCTTCGGTGAGGCTTCAAAAAGTATATTGGATAGACTTATACAGTAGTTTGTAATGAAAAATCAGATAATTTCCGGGTGTTTTCTCTTCTTTGATACCAGTCATTATAAACCAATTCAATATTTTTTGCTTTGAAATGGCCAAAATCATGCATATCATACTTGTTGACCAATTCAAACAATTGATCTTTTTGCTGTAAGGGCTTAGTAAACCTCATAATGGTAGAATGGGCTGTTTGAAGGGTATATCTTTTATCCAAACTTTGCTGTAAATGACTGTTTTTGAAGTTTTTCCTAAGTCGTGTTCTTAGTTCATGCAAAGCGGTGTTTTGTGGATAGCCCTTTATTAGTACTCCGGCAGGACTTAGCATGATTCCTTTGTATTGAATGGAAATGGGAGGGATTCCATGAATGCTTTGACGGACAATTTCAATATAATCAGTGGATGAAATACTATCAAGTGAAAATCCGGGAAAGCAGGAAATAATAGATAGTATAGTGATGTGGATATCAGAGCTGGGGTAATAATACTGATGGGGTTCAATAGCCCTAAGCTCAGCCAAAAAAACTTGGATCTTTGATGTTACCGATTCATCGGGACGGGTAAGAACCGTCAATCCACGTCTGGAATCATTGGGAGCTTCAATTAAGGTGTCTATATCATATTGGTCGTTATGGATGCCTTCCTGTGAGGATTGCGCCAATTTGGAATAGTGGAGATCTAGATTCATAAAACGATGATAGCTTTATGACAGCAGTTTTGCAAAGTATAGTAAAAAAATAAGTTGAAATATTACCTAAGCCTTATATTTGATGTATATACATGAATTAAATTGCGCTGATTTTAGTTAAGATAGAGAAAGTTGCTAGGCTTGTGGATGTGAAGCATAAGAAACCATAGAAGAAAATGAAAAATATAGCTGATTTTAATCGATTTACAGATGATTTGGAGGAAAACGGAAAAATCATGCCGGTATTGTTTATCGGTCATGGATCACCCATGAACGGGATAGAGAATAATGAATTCAGTGATTACTGGAAGAAGCTGGGAAAGGAAATTCCTACTCCTAAGGCAGTATTAGTGGTTTCTGCCCATTGGCTAAGTAGAGGGACAAGGATTACGGCCATGGATTTCCCCAAAACCATTCATGATTTTGGAGGATTCCCTCAAGCACTGTTTGAGGTGCAATATCCAGCACCAGGAGATCCTGGGTTGGCTGCTTATACGGCTAAAAGTATTCAGTCAGCCAAGGTAGACTTGGATCATGAATGGGGCTTGGATCATGGAACTTGGACGGTGGTGAGGCATATGTACCCTGAGGCTAAAATTCCTGTTTTGCAGCTTAGTATAGATTACTATCAAAGTCCACGATATCATTATGAATTGGCAAAGGAGCTTTATCAGTTGAGGAAAAAGGGTGTCCTGATTATTGGTAGTGGTAATATGGTGCATAATTTGAGGATGGTCGCTTGGGATAAGCTGAATGAACCAGAATATGGTTATGACTGGGCGATAGAAATGAATGAAAATTTTAAAAATTTAATTCAGGATGGTGACCATAAAGCATTATTGGATTATCAAAAATTGGGCAAAGCAGCTCAATTGGCCATACCTTCACCAGACCATTATATTCCCCTTTTGTATACTATGGGATTGAGCAGTCCTCAAGAAGAAATCAATTTCTTTAATGATAAGGCCGTGGGAGGATCTCTGACGATGACTTCGGTGAAATGGGGCTGATGTTGAAGTAGCAAGTATTAAGTACTAAGTATAAAGTATTGAGAGACTTTGTCGCGTTTGAAGGGCTATAAACTAAAAACCCGCGCTGCAAGCGCGGGTTAGAATGTCTAGCTACTCAATACTAGCTACTCAATACTATTATTACTTCTTCCATTCAATAACTGACATTACAGGGAAATGGTCAGAAGGGTAGCGGTTATGATAGGTGTCTGTTAGGATACCATATTTTTTTACATTCAGATTTTCACTGACAAAAATGTGATCGATTCTTCTGTCAGAGCTTTTGCTGCTATCAAAGCTATTAAAGGTACCATTGTTGGCATAGCGAATAGCTGCGGCTTCATAGCAATCTTTCAGCTCTTTTGAATCTTTAAGTAAGCTATAAGCAGGATTTTCTTGATCCACATTGAAATCACCTGTCAGCATTACTGGGATGCCTGCTTTATCCGCCTCTTTTATTTTACTTAAAATCAATTTGGCACTTTCCTGCCGGGCTTCTACACCAACATGGTCAAAATGAGTGTTGAAGACATAAAATTGTTTGCCGGATTTTTTGTCTTTTAGTTTTGCCCATGTACAAATTCTCGATAGGGCAGCATCCCATCCTATATTTGGCTGGGTAGTATCGGTGGATAACCAAAAGGTATTGCTTTCCAGTACTTTGAATTTTTTCTTGTTATAAAACAAAGGAGAATATTCACCTTTTTCTTTTCCGTCTTCTCTACCTACACCCACATAGTCAAAATCCTCCAATTGTTCATCCAAGTATTGTAATTGATGCTTTAAGCTTTCTTGAACTCCAAATACATCAAATCCATGAAATTGGATCAGGTCCACCACTATTTCTTTTCGGTTGTCCCAGTTATTCGGGGCATCTTTAGGATTATCATAGCGGATGTTAAAGGTGGCAATGGTCAGGTTTTCACTTTGAGCAATGGCAGAAAAGGCAGTTGAAAACATTCCTAGGGAAAAAATCACCAGGAATAGCTTGGTTTGTAATGCTTTCATTTTAATTTTTCAGCTTAATGGGTTTTTAATTAGGATAATATATTTTTTGAATAAAATACCATTAGGGAAACTATGCTTTGTTTACCATAAGGCTAAAATTCCTAAATCTGTGGTTATTATAATTCTTAGGATGTTGAACAACCTGGCTTAAGCCCCAAGTTTGGGCTCATCAGAAGATCACTTTTAGGAATTGGGTAAAGATAGATTTTTTCTGTTTATTCTCTAGGCTGAATATCCTACTAGTCGGTTTTACCTTTGTTTTCATCAGACGATTGATAACACTTGGTACAGCTTAATGGGTTTTTAATTTTTGTTCATCTAATTGATAAATAGGTCTTTAAAAGGAGTAAAAAGACAGGTTTGCTTTAAAAATAATTCAAGCTGAGTGAAGATTAAAAAATAGTTAATTATCCTTAGGACAGGGATTAGATAGTATTTCATTTTTTTTGTTAAAAAGACTTTTTAGTGCAAAAAAGGCGTTTCATTCGATCACTAAAATGGTTTAGCTATTGCTATTTGTGAATGGAATTTGTAAGTTTAACACGGTTTATTCCTACAAGGAACTAAGTTTGAAGAATAAACAGTTGGATTAGAAGCCTCGTAAGCTTGAATTATAAGGTTTTTTGACAATAACCCTAGACCGAAATGATACCTTCTAAAGAAATAGAAACCTTTTCAATTTCTGATAGCAAATATGCAAAAGAGATGGATGCTGCTGCACATGCAGAGCAAGAATCAGGTATTTGGAGGGAGTTTCAGCAAGGAAGCGAGTTGGCTCTGGCCAAAATTTTTAAATTATACGCCCATAATTTATTTAACTATGGACGACAAATAACGGCTCATGAGGACCTGGTAAATGATGCCATCCAAGATGTGTTTTATCAGTTGATCAAAAGTAAGCACAAGATTTCAACAGCAAATTCAATCAAATATTATTTGTTCAGTAGCTTTAGAAGGAGACTGATGAGACTTCTCAAGCAGAAGAGAAAAATGATTTGTGAGGAAAACATTGAAAAGGAAGGGCAGTTTTTGATGAGTATAGATCCAGACTATCATTCGATTCAAACCATGTTTACCTTGGATCAGAAAAAGGTGCTCGAGGAGGCCTGCAACCAACTTCCTGTTCGACAAAGGGAAATCCTAAGCTTGTATTTTTTTGAAGGATTATCCTATAAGGAGATTGCGAGCGTGATGGATTTTTCCCAAGTGAAATCCGCTAGAAAGTTGTTGTACAGGGCCCTGGATAGCCTTAACACGAGACTGCATAAACATAAGGACATTTTAAGGATATTGTTTGTTTTTGTAGCTTGATTTTTAGTAGAGATATAACTTGTCTAAAATAGCTATGGATGCATTTGTTGCTTGATAAAAAGCATAAACACCTTATGTTTTTTGAATACATCAGGATACCAGAACGAAATTAATCGACCATTTAATTGGTCTGTGCTCAGTTCAGCTTATCAATGCCCCTAGGAGTTTTTTAAAATATCATGATAGAAGGGGCGCTTTATAAAGCTGAAAAAAATAAAAAAAATAGCATTGATTGGGGTCACTTTTATTGGCCAGGTCTCTTATAGGTTGCAAGTGAAAAATAGACCAGAAAGTAACCTAAATTAGTCAATGAAATTTGACCCAAATACTGAATCCGATTTTTTGAAAAATCCTCTTTTTCTGAAGTGGATAAAGACCCCCAATGCAGAATTGGATAGGTTTTGGCAAGCTTGGGGCAAGAAGCATCCGGAAAAGGCTCCAATGATGTTAAGGGCCAAGGAACTTTCCAAATCCTTGAGATGGAAAAACAAATATTCCATGGATGAGCAGGATTATGATAAGATGTTGGACAACCTGATCCTGTTCAATGCCAAATATGAGCATCAACATAAAATAAAGAATATACATGGCACGGGAGAAGCTGGTAGGCTTAAATGGTGGTGGGCTGCTGCGGCATCATTGCTGCTTTTGGGCTTTTTGTCATTGCGCTATTTTGAGCCTGTAGGAGATTCAAATGACGATGAACCAGAGATCATATGGATTACGAAAGCGGCGGCAAAAGGTGTGAAGAAAATAGTTCATTTGCCAGATGGTTCTGAAGTAACCCTCAATTCGGACAGTGAAATCCGATATCCTTCCAGTTTCGAGACGGAGCGTACGGTTGAATTGAATGGTCAGGCATTTTTTGATGTGGTCAAGAATCCCGAACTGCCTTTTATGGTACGAAGTGGTGAGCTAAAGACCACTGTGTTAGGGACTTCATTTGATATCAGTGCCTATCCCCAAGATCAGGAGTTTCATGTGGCAGTAGTAACAGGGAAAGTTAAGGTGGACACAGAAAATGGAGTAACTGCCATGATTACTCCTGATGAGGCTACTTTTTATGATACCGAAAAGCGATCCCTTACTAAAGGGACCTATGATTATAACCATTTGATCGGCTGGAAAGAAAGGGTGCTGAAGTTTCAGGAAGAACCTTATGCGCGTGTTTTCGAGCGTTTATCCAGGTGGTATAATATAAGTTTTGACTTTAATAATGGAACTGTTTTCCCTGGAAAATACAGTGGTGAATTTAAAAATGAAAGCCTTGAGAATGTGCTGAAAGGTATGCAGTATTCTTTGGGTTTTGACTATGTGATCAAGGATGGAAAAGTAAAAATCAATCAAAAATAAAACGGCTTTGATGCCAAATAATTCAATTTAAATAATCCCAAAATAATGAAAGAAAAACTACTCGTATTCAAGAGGAAGTTGCTGTTACGCTGTTTTCTTTGTCTGGCATATTTTGCCGGGGGAGGAGCAGGTGCGCAGGAAGCTTTCGCCAATCAGCAAAAAGACCTGGAGAGTGTCATCGTTTCCATAAGCGTGGAGGACGCTCCAGTCCAAAAAGTCCTAAGGAATCTTCAACAACAGACAGATTTCAAATTTGCATACGATTTAGACCAGGTCAGGAATACGCCGATGATCAGTCTAAAAGCAAAACAGCAATCATTGCTATCTGTATTGGAGGAAATTTCCCTCAAAACGCAGTTGACTTTTAAGCAGATCAACAGCACCATCCATATTGTGAAAGATAAAGGGGCTGTAAGGCAAAATAATAGTCCTGCCAAGCTTGATTTGATAGAAATTAAAGGGAAGGTAGTGGATGAGAATG